>NZ_JAUFQB010000001.1 GCF_030409525.1 Kaistella yonginensis
CATCCAGACAATTGCTGCAAAAGCGCATTAAAGCTCTATCACTGTTAATATTATTCAGATAACCAACCATTAGAATTTTAAAAAATACAACGGGATCAATACTATATTGACCGCAGCTTCCGTAGTACGATCTGGTAGCTTTATAAAGAAAACCAAGCGACAGATTTTCATTAACTCTTCGGTAGAAATTATCTTCGGGAACCATCTCATCCAGACTCTGATGGTAAAAGAGTTGCGGGCTAATTATTTTCTTTCCTTGCATGCACTAATTTACGGATAATATTCTATATNGGTATTGGCAAAATGCGGGGATAAGGTTTGAATTGAAAAGCAGAAATATTTAGCCGCCGCTGCTTTTTCGTATTATTATTTTTTGTAATTTAACAATCCGAAAAAAGCATCGGCTACGTTCAGTCTAAATTGAACTTTCGTTCAAATTAAGCCCGCACTTCGCCAATACTTTTTCCGTTGGCAAACAGTGTAAAAAGAAAATTCCGTTTAAAACCTGTTTTCAACGTAAAAAGTATTAACTAAACTAAAAACACTTATGAAGAAAAATCTAAATCTTTTGAAAATCTTAGCGGTTGCAATTTTATTTCTCATTCTCGGCTGCAGGCAAGAAGCAGACTGGACAACAAACCAACAGCAACAAAACAGGGCTCAAGAATTCTTTAAAAACAACATTAAAAACAGTAAATCCGAAGACATTTCTCTGATTTCTAATGCTATTGAGCATTTAGAAAAAATTAACACCAAAAACAATTTCCTTTCTAAAATATCTGACAAAAAAGGACTTCCTGTTTGGGAGTATCTCATTCATGCTGATGTTAAAGCTCATCAAACTTCAAACAAAGGAGATGAAACTTCTGAAATACTGATCATTCCTCTCAGACAAGAAGAGAATTTTCTTTCTTCTCTTTTGTATGTGGAAAATCTTGATTCTGACAATCCCGATATTTATACTGTTACCAATGAACAGCTCGAAGACTTTGTTCACAATCAGCAAGTTGATAAAACGATTCGGGAAAGTGTTCTGATGACTTTCCTTTCATTCGACAGACAAATTTTTGGTGACAGAAAATATTCTTCCATTCCTTTGGAACTTTTTGACAAGGTTCATGTTCATAACGGTGACGATTTTAAATCTTTCAACATTAGTGAACCCTTAGAATCAAATCCAAACGCAAGGGAGATTATGGATTGCTTTAAAATTTACCACTGTACTGGTTGTCAGGGAGCTTGTGATGGTTGTAATCTTTGTGTTTCCGATTATTGTTATTTAACTGGTTCTGGTGTTCCTGGTTCAACTTGAAGCTCTGGTTCAACAGGGACTTCGGGAAATGATGGTTCTTCGGGAAGTACAACTGGTGGTGGAAACAACACAGGCGGTTCTGGTAGTAATACACCCGAAGAAAATATTCCGTGGTATTTGGCAAACCCAAATATTTACAACTATAATGGAAATGTGAGAATTATTTTCAGATTACTCTATAATTTTAATATTGTGTTAAATGACGAGCAACTAAATCTTTTACAAGACAATGTAGATCTAAACACATATATTAGAAATTACTTATCAAACAATACAGTAGAAAAATCTAAAATGGTTGAATGGGTTACTAATTATCTAAATTTTAACGAATCCTATAAAAATTATTACTGTAATAATGTATATGATTTAGCTTTTTTATTAGAATTAGATAGCCAAAATATTGATTATAATAAAAATACAGCAGATGTAATGAGTGATTTACTGGTTAATAACGAAAATAATACATTACATAATTTAGATACATCATGGCCAAATTGGAATAACACAAAATCATCAATGAAAGAAAGATTTAAAAACAGTATTCCAATTGCCGTAAAATATGGAAAAATTTTATTTACTAATCTAAAAAAAGTTACTGACAAATATCCTGCAACATTAATTTATGCGAACAAAGGAATTGATAAGATGAGAAACGAAATACATAACGAAGGATTAATAAACTATGATATTCATACCATGAAGTGGAAAGATATTGTTGGTTGTTGGCTTTTTGAATTAGGAAATTTTTCCATAAATAACTCTACTGGTTTAGGCAATATGCCTACTTTAGGATTTGCCGGTTTCGATTATACCATCAGTGGAATTCCTAACGATTCCAATATGAGACATTTGACTACTCATAAAGTTAACACTAACGGAACTCCTTCCCCTAATTCTATAATGGATTTGAGAAAACAAGCTATAACAAGAATCAAAGAAGGCAAATTAAATCCATTTAATGGAGAATGGATTTTTGGAACAGATGCAACCATCAATACAATTACAAAATTAGACGGAATGCAATTCTGTTTGGGCTCTTACCAAACGGATGTTTACATAACCTCTTTGGGAAATAACAAATATGAACTTACTTATATTGTAAAAAACAAAACAGGATGGACTTCTGGATCAAGAGGCTTAAACGATTATAACGGAAATCCTACTGATGATAGTATAATTCCCGACAAACCTCGTGGTACAGGATTACATCTTGGAGGAACAATTGGCGAAACTTTTGGTTGGAAAGAAATTATAATAATTCCTTAAAATTATGCATATGAAAAATATTTTCTTATTATTATCTCTATTGAGCTTATTTTTTTGCAAAGAAGGACCTGAAGCAGCACTCAACGAAGATTTCGAGTATGTAGATGCTTCAAAACCTCTTCCTTTTGAAAAACTTGTTGGTCTTTACAAATTGGATGAGGATTCAAAGAAAAGATATAATATACCTTTAGATTTGGATTTAACTTTAGATATTAAAACAGATAAAACATTTGTTGCTAATAATTATTTAGAACCTAAAACCCATCAACTTCATAACAAAAATCTTATAAGTTTTTTTTATTATCACAATGATTATAAAGAGAAACATCCAACGATTAGCATTTTTAGCGATGAATCGGTCTTTTTTAACAATATAAATATTTACTATCGCAAAAAAGATAGTGTTTTAGCATTATACATTTATACTCCTCCCCCGAAAGGACAAGAACATGGAGATTACTTGAGGTACATAAAAGTAAAATAACACCGTCTGCCAACAATGGTAACCGTTGCACAACCCCAATATTTTCGAGATTACCCAAAATTTATAACAAAAAACGACCTCTTTTAAAGCGATTTAAGGGAGCTTTGTTTTTGGTGCAAAG
>NZ_JAUFQB010000010.1 GCF_030409525.1 Kaistella yonginensis
TTTCCCACTCTCCCTCAAACCCTGGAAATCTCAAATTTGGAAACCCAAAGATTTATGATTTTAAATCTCCAATTTCACGGTTAAATTTTCCCAAATGTTAATATTCCTAACTTTTGAGATTAATTTAAAAACCAAAAAATTATGAATTCAAAAAAAACATTAGCAGAAATCGTAATGCTGTGGAAAATCGACAAGAAAATGTATGTCAAAAAATCGAGTTATTCGGCTTATATTCTTCTGTTGGAGAATCATTTGCTTCCTGTTTTCGGAAATTGCACTGAAGAAATTGAAGAAGCCGAAGTGCAAAAATTTGTCTTCCAAAAACTCGAACAAGGTTTGAGCCAGAAAAGTATTAAAGATATTCTCATTGTGATGAAAATGGTTCTAAAATTCGCCTCAAAAAACAAATGGATGCAATACACACCATTTGACATTCAATATCCAACCGTTCGGGAAAACCCAAGCATCGAAGTGCTCAGTAGAACAAACCAAAAAAAAGTAATGAACTACATTCAGGAACATTTTACTTTTCGCAGTTTGGGCATTTATATCTGTCTCTCATCTGGAATACGAATTGGTGAAATTTGTGCTTTAACTTGGGAAGATATTGATACGGACAACGGTGTAATTCACATCCGAAAAACAATTCAGAGGATCTATATGATTGAAGACGGCAACCGAAGAACAGAATTACTGATCGATACTCCAAAAACCAAAAATTCCATCCGTGAAATCCCAATAAGTCGAGAATTATTGCGAATGTTGAAACCCTTTAAGAAAATTGTGAATCCATCCTTTTTCGTATTGACAAATGACTCCAAACCGACCGAACCAAGAACCTATCGCAGTTATTACAAAAACCTAATGAAGCAACTTGAAATCCCTGAAATAAAATTCCACGGATTGCGCCATAGTTTTGCTACAAGATGTATCGAAAGCAAGTGCGATTACAAAACCGTAAGCGTTTTGCTTGGGCATTCCAACATCAGCACAACCTTAAATTTATACGTTCATCCCAATCTGGAACAGAAGAAAAAAGCAATTGATCAGATGTTTAAAGCGTTGAAATAAATATTTACTTAAGTTTTTACTGTAATACATTTGTAAGAGATTAAATTAAAATTGTATCTTTGCACTAACAGTACACACCGCGCTACCCATAAGAACAGCGTCCCAGGGTGTGTCTTTTGCTTTTATAGCCATAATTCTTGCGAAACTTTTTGTAGTTTTACAAGAATTATTTTTTTATATGTTCGAAAAGAAACCGACAACACTTCCGGAACAAATTGAGATTTTAAAGTCTAGAGGATTAAATGTAGAAGATGAAGACTTTGCAGAACATTACCTTTCTCATGTAAGTTATTATCGACTGGGAGAATATTGGTATTCAATGCAATCGGATAAAGAAAATCACCTTTTTAAAGATGGAAGTAAATTTTCAGATGTCATTCATCTCTATGAATTTGACAGGGAATTGAAAATATTACTTTTTGATGTTATTGAAAGAATAGAGATCAGTCTTCGTACAAAAATGATTTTTCATTTGTCTCATGAATTTGATGCTTGGTGGTTTCAGGATTTTGGTATTTTCAATGATAGTTTAGCACTAACAAAAACCTTGTCATCTATTGAAGAAGAAGTTTCGAGAACCAAAGAAAAATACATCAAAGAACATTTCAAAAAGCACAAAGATGACCAGAGATTTCCACCTGCATGGAAAACATTGGAACAAACGAGTTTCGGGTCTTTGTCAAAATTATATGGCAACCTCAAAAATAATGTAGAATCAAAAGACATTATTGCAGTAGAGTTTGGTGCAGTGAATCACACCTATTTACCAAGTTGGTTGCAGTCTATTGCCCAAATCAGAAATTATTGCGCGCATCATTCCAGATTGTGGAATAAGAATTTACCAGGAAGTCCCAAACTTTTATCCAAGCCACCTTTTGATTGGATTGAGGATGTTCCAAAACAGCATGAATCCATTCATATCTATATTCATCTTTGTTTAATGAAATATCTTATAAATATTATCCATCCAACAAATGATTTTACAAACCGACTATCCGAGTTATTGAAAAAATATCCTTCTGTAGATCCCAATGCTCTCGGAATGAAACCCAATTGGGAAAGTGAAAAACTTTGGAAAAAATAACTTTTGAATATTTAATAATGTCAAGCCAACCCGAATATATTTTAGAACAGAAATTAATTGAACAATTGCATGCTTTAGGTCATAAAGCAGTGAAAATCAGCGATGAATCTGAACTTATTAAAAACCTAAAATCTCAACTTGAAATTCACAACAAAAAAAAGTTTTCGGAGAAGGAGTTTGAAAAAATTTTAAATCATCTTTCAAAAGGAAATGTTTTTGAAAAAGCGAAAATACTTCGTGATCGTTTTCAGTTTACAAAAGATGACGGAACATCAGAGTGGATTGAATTTATTAATCAAGACCATTGGTGCCAAAATCAGTTTCAAGTAACGAATCAAATTTCGCAAGAAGGAGAATACAAAAACAGATATGATGTTACCGTTTTAATTAACGGACTTCCTTTGGTTCAAATAGAATTAAAACGCCGAGGTTTGGAGATGAAAGAAGCGTTTAACCAGATCAATCGATACCATCATCAGTCTTTCACTTCGGGAATTGGTTTGTTTAATTATGTTCAACTTTTTGTGATCAGTAATGGAGTGAATACAAAATATTATTCCAATAATGCAAAGCAATCTTTTAAACAGACTTTTTTCTGGTCCGATGAACACAACAATAATATTACGCAGTTAGATAAGTTTGCACAGGCATTTTTAGAGCCTTGTCATATTGCAAAAATGATTACCAAATATATTGTACTCAATCAAACGTATAAAATATTAATGGTTCTTCGTCCATACCAATATTATGCGGTGGAGAAAATTGTGGAAAGAGTAAGAAATTCAGATAATAATGGATTTATTTGGCATACTACAGGATCAGGCAAAACATTAACTTCTTTCAAAGCCAGCCAGATTCTGAAAGAAATTCCTAAAGTAGAAAAGGTTGTTTTTGTTGTAGATAGAAAGGATTTGGATTATCAAACCCAAAAAGAATTTGATGCTTTTGAAAAAGGCAGCGTAGATGCGACTGAAAATACCAAGCATTTGGTGAAGCAACTTTCAGACAATACCAAATTAATTGTGACTACTTTGCAGAAACTAAATACCGCTATTACTAAAGAAAAACATGGTAAAAAATTGGTTCATTTGAAAGATAAAAAAGTAGTTTTTATTTTTGATGAATGCCATAGAAGTCAGTTCGGAGAAACACATCAGAATATTAAAAGATATTTTGAAAAAGCACAAATGATCGGCTTCACAGGAACTCCGATTTCTGAAACAAATTCAGTCGGAAAAATTGAAGGACAAGCTGCAACTACAAATATGCTTTTCGGTGAATGTCTGCATAAATACGTTATTACAGACGCAATACGAGATGATAATGTGTTAAAATTTTCCGTAGAATATGTTGGTCGTTACAAAGAAAAAGAAGGAAGTAATACTTATATCGATACAGAAGTAGAAGGTATTGATACTCAAGAATTGTTAGAAAGTCCTAAAAGATTAGAGAAAATCACCGATTATATTATCGCAGAATATGGTAGAAAAACCCATCAAAAAACATTTAATGCTATGTTTTGTGTAAGCAGAATCGATGTTTTGCAGAAATACTATGATCTTTTTCAAAAGAAAAAGGAAGAAGGAAAGCACAACCTGAAAATCGGCACCATTTTTAGTTACGGTGGAAATGAAGATAATGAAGATGCCAATGGAATTATTGAAGAAGTAGAATTAGGAATGGTTGCAGAACCTCGTGCAGAATATGGCTTTAATCATAGCAGAAATGTTCTAGATCGGTATATTTGCAATTATAATGAAATGTTTGGGTCTAATTACTCTACCAAAGACAGTCAAGATTTCTACAGATATTATAATGATATTGCAAAAAGAGTTCGCAATAAAGAAGTGGATTTAATCATTGTCGTGAATATGTTTCTTACCGGTTTTGATAGTCCACAACTCAATACCTTGTTCCTAGATAAAAACCTAAAATATCATGGGTTAATTCAGGCGTTTTCTCGAACTAATAGAATTATTGGCGAAAAAAAATCTCAGGGAAATATCGTTTGTTTTCGAAACCTGAAATCTGCAACCGACGATGCTGTAACTTTGTTTTCAAATAAAGAAAGTATTACTGAAATTATCATTCAGCCAATCGAAGATTACATTGAGTTATTTAATGCTGCTCTGCTGAAATTGAAAATTGTGGCTCCAGAAATTGGAAGTGTAGATCATTATCAAACTGAACAGGAAAAATTTGAATTTGTACAAGTATTCCGCGAATTAATGCGTGTTTTGAATATATTGAAATCTTTTGCTGATTTTAATTTTGCAGATTTAGAAATGCAGGAATTTGAGTTTGACGGTTACAAAAGCAAATACCTTGATATCTGGACTTCATTAAAAAAAACCGGAGAAGGTGGAGAAGGAAAAGTAAGTATTTTAGATGATGTGGATTTTGAATTGGAACTCATTCACCGCGATGAAATTAATGTAAGTTATATTCTTTCTCTTCTCGCAAATTTAAAAGATTCTAATTTGAAAGGTGATAAACGAGAGCAAAAAATCAAAGAAATTCGGGAAATTCTATCTGGCGATGCTCAACTGCGTAACAAGAAAGAATTAATTGAAAAGTTCATTGAAGAAAATCTTGCTTCTATTTCGGATGGTGATTCTGTAACCGATGGGTTTGAAACCTTTTGGAATAAAGAAAAAACCGCCGCTTTTGAAAAAATCGCACTTGAGGAATCTCTCAATAAAGTCAAATTTCAGGAAACCATAAATCAATTTTTATTTACCTCTAAAACTCCTAAATTAAGCGAAGCGTTGCAATTATTGGAAGTGAAACCTAAACTCACTGAACGAAACAATATTGGCAAAAGAATTATACAGAAAGTACAAGATTTCGTGGAAGTGTTTATTGAGGGTGTGGAAGGTTAATTCAGAAGAATATTCGAAAACATTATATAATAGAGAAAAGTGTATATAAAACAAAATTTTTATAAATGATTAATGACCTGATAAAAAATATTATTAATGATACAATCCCTTTGAGCCGAGCATTAACTACGGCCAAAGTAATTGCCTATAAAGTCAAAAGCGAAGAATTGAAAAGTTGGCTTTCAAATGAGATAAATGGCTATTCGACCCAAGAACTACCTTCATATCGCAAATTGCATTGCGATCTTTATGCAGAATTTTATAATTCACATGGAGTTCTTGAAACAATTCCTTGTGACATGAGTGAAGTGATTGATTTAGAAGAAACAGAATATTCATTTAATGAAATGAGAGTTGTTCAAGATATTAAAACCATAGAATTTGGTTTAGAACAAAGTAAAGGCGAAATGTTCGGATTTGAGTATCTTCCTGATAAATTGGTCAAGCAATTACAAATTGTAAATAATGCAGTAGTAACGAAAATTAAACGGAGAATACAATTCAGTCAGTTAAAATACATTATTGAGATTACTAAACAAAAGCTATTAGATACTCTTTTAGAATTGAATGACACTTTTCCCAATCTTGAAAATGAATATATTATGAATAAAGAAAATAATGAAAAGGTAAATAATATCGTTACAACATATATAACTGGAAATAACAATCCTTTGAATATTTCTACAGGATTAAATGTCGAAATCAAATCTACCTCTGTTTTCAATTTTTCTGATAGTGATAGTAAATATTTAGAAAGTATAGGTGTACATGAGAAAGAAATAGCAGAATTTAAAGACATTGTTTCAGATGAAAATGAAGATCAAAATAGTAAAAAATCAAGAATAATGAAATGGCTTGGAAATGTTTCAGCTTCTATTGCAAGCAGAGGCTTATATGAAAGTATTCCACAACTTACAGATTATATTCATCGAATGTTTCCATAAAATATTTTTTCTATTTACCATCAATTAGCAATTGTATTCTGACTATTGTTAATTGAAAAAAGGTTAAAATACTTGAAAAAAACTATTAACAAACACCTAAAAAGAACTTTGGGGAATTTTTAGGAAAGAGTAAAGAATGAAAAATACGCCACCCTTTTGACCACCCTAAAAACAAAAAACCCTCTGATAACTTGCGTTTCAGAGGGTTTAAAGTACCTCGGACGGGACTTGAACCCGTACATCCTTACGGACACAGGATTTTAAGTCCTGCGTGTCTACCAATTCCACCACCAAGGCAAAAAGTGGAGCGAAAAACGGGATTCGAACCCGCGACCCCGACCTTGGCAAGGTCGTGCTCTACCAGCTGAGCTATTTTCGCAATTTCTTGAAAAAATCCTCAGAAATTTTCGTGCGGATGAAGGGACTCGAACCCCCACGCCTCACAGCACCAGATCCTAAGTCTGGCATGGCTACCAATTACATCACATCCGCGAATGAACTCTGTTCTTTTTTTGTGAGTGCAAATATAAAAGATTTTTTTCAACTAATCCAAACTATTTTTTTAATTTTTAATTTTTTTCGAAAATAGACCCAGAACTTTCTTTTTAAATTCCTTTTTATTACTTTTACACCTTTAACGAATTTATATCATGGAATTACAAGGAATAATTAAGAAAGTAGGTGAGGTTCAGACTTTTCCAAGCGGTTTTCAAAAAAGAGAAATGGTTATTGTAACCGAAGAACAGTACCCGCAACCGATTAGTATCGAATTTTTAAAAGATAAGGGAGATTTACTTAACCCACTAAAAGAAGGTGATAAAGTGAAGGTTTCCATCAATATTGGTGGTAGAGAATGGACTTCGCCGCAAGGAGAAGTGAAATATTTCAACTCGATCACCGGTTGGAAAGTAGAGAGTTTAGAAGCAGGCATCAGTGTTGAGCCTACGCAAGCCACTCCTTCTGCTACAAAACCAGCCGATGGAAAAGGCGTCTTTGAAGAAGATGAAGACGATCTACCGTTCTAAAATCAAATTTTAAAATTTATAAATCCTGCTTTTACAGCAGGATTTAATTTTCAAATGATACTTTTAAATCCCAATGAAATTTCTTTTCCTGATCCCGCCTTGTTGGAGTCAGAATCGGGAGTCATGGCCATGGGTGGGGATTTGTCGCCGCAACGATTGTATTTTGCTTATCAGCTCGGTATTTTTCCCTGGTACAACCCAGGTGAAGAAATTCTGTGGTGGTGTCCTGATCCTCGATTCGTTCTTTTTCCTAAAGATTTGAAAATTTCTAAATCAATGCGGAAAATTATGCGTGATGAGGTTTTTACTTTTACTGAAAACAAGGATTTTAGGGAAGTGATCGAAGCATGTAAAAATACTTTCAGAAAAGACCAAGAAGGTACATGGCTGTCTGAAGAATTGGTGAGCTCAATTATGCAACTTCACGAAGCGGGAATCGCAAAAAGTATTGAAGTATGGCAAAATGAAAAATTAGTCGGTGGTTTTTACGGCATGCAAATCGGGAAAGTTTTCTGTGGTGAAAGTATGTTTACAAAAGTGAGCAACGCTTCAAAAGCTGGTTTCATTCATTTTATTCAAAGTCAAAAGGAAAACCTTGATTTGATCGATTGTCAGATCCATTCAGAGCATTTAGAAAGTTTGGGTGCTGCCATGATTTCCAAAAAGGATTATTTAAAAATCTTAAAACAACAAAATGAATCCTGATAAAGAAAAATGGGTTTTACTGATCGTGCTCTCCATCATTTGGGGTTCTTCATTTATTTTAATAAAGAAGTCACTGGAACATTTTAATCCTTATGAAGTTGGCGCTTTGCGTGTTTTAATTGCAGGAATCCTTTTGCTGCCTATGGCAATTTCAAATATTAAAAAATTTCCACGGAAAAACTTAAAATGGTTATTGTTAGCGGCAATCTCCGGAAATTTCATCCCGATGTTTCTTTTCCCAATCGCAGAAACCAATATCAGCAGTAGTATTGCAGGAATTGTCAATTCGATGATGCCTATTTTTGTGATTATTGTGGGCTTTCTTTTTTGGCAATTTTCAACCACGAAAAGGCAATTAGTAGGGGTTGCGATTAGTTTTGCAGGCGCCTGTATATTGGCAATTTCGGGTGGAGAAGGCGGAGAATTAAAGCTAATTCCCATTATTTTGCTGTTGGTCGCAACTTTGGGATATGCCATATCAATGACCACCGTGAAATCTAAACTTAGTGATGTTCCTGCGAAAATACTTTCTGGATTCGTGTTTTCCTTCGTTTTATTTATTCCTTCTCTTATCGCTTTGGTCTTTGCTGGATTTTTTACTGAGCTGCATCCCAACAAAGATCTATTCATCGGATTGGGATTTGTAAGCTTACTTTCGATCT
Organism: Kaistella yonginensis; assembly: GCF_030409525.1. GTDB lineage: Bacteria > Bacteroidota > Bacteroidia > Flavobacteriales > Weeksellaceae > Kaistella > Kaistella yonginensis. Next base: position 8,374 of record NZ_JAUFQB010000010.1, read on the forward strand.
TCGGAACGGGCTTAGCGATGATGCTCAATTATCGGTTGCTTAATATCTCAACGCCGCTGTTTGCTTCAACGGTAACTTTATTAATGCCCGTTGTTGCCGTAATATGGGGAATATTGGATGGTGAAACATTAACACCCATGCAATTTGTAGGTGCTTTTATTATTCTTGCAGGACTGATTTTTCTAAGAGCGAAAGTCGATAAAAAAGAAAAACCGCAAGACCCGAAAGTCGTGCGGTTTTAAATAAATCTAATAAAAAGTAAAAATGAAAGGCCACAAAGATATATAAAAATTTTTATACCATCCAAATCTTTATTTGTAAATTTTAAATTCCGCTAAAAAGACCCGTTCTTTTTTAATATTTTGCTAAATTTGGCTCATGTTTATCAAAGACTACATTTCTAAAGATTATCCCGCCTTTAATACCAGCGATTCCATCGAAGTGGCAAATGAAGTAGCTAAAGAATTTGGCTATTCCCATATTTTCATCAAAAAGAAAAGCTTTTATCAGGGAGCCCTGAGTCAGCAGTTCTTAGAGGAAAGCGCGGAAGGAACGTTGGCAACCTTAGAACATCATTTTGAAAAATTTGCCCTGTTTGATGATGGAAATATTTTAGACTCGATCAAACTTTTTCATACTTTCAACAGTAATGTGGTGCCCATTATTAATAAACTAGAAAAATACCAAGGTTATCTTTCTTGTGACGATGTGTTTTCTGAGTTTGCAAAATATCCGTTGTTTTCAGAAAATGGTGCACTGCTGGTAGTTCAGATCAATAAAAGAAGCTATTCTATGACCGATGTCTGCAAGATTGTAGAATCTAATAATGGAAAAATTTACGGATGTTATATCAGTGCTTTTGAAGATGATGAGGTGCAGATTACCTTGAAAGTAAGCAGTGAAAATCTAAGTTCAATTGATGAAACATTTGAGCGATATGGCTACACAGTGGTCCTTAAATATTATGATGACGAGAAAGAAGAATTGTTGAAAGACCGATTTGGATTTTTTCAAAAATATATGGAATTTTAAAACAGATGAAGCACGATAACCATTTATTGAAGAGAAATAAAAACCTGTTGGTGCTTCAGACAGATAAAATAAGAAGATGAAAGCAGCCATTTATTCTCAAAAAAATGATTTAGATACCTTTTTGTATCTGAGCAAATTTGTATCTGAGCTCGAGAAAAGAGGGGTTCAAGCTATTCTTTATGAGGAAATGGCCAATGCAATGCAGTTCTCGAAAATCTTCGAAACCTTTGCAGGAAAACAAGACTTAAAAGAAAAAAAAGTCGATTTGTTTTTCACCTTCGGTGGTGATGGAACCATTGTAAATTCACTCCTATTTGTTCAGGATTTGCAAATTCCTGTCGTTGGGGTTAATACAGGGCGACTCGGTTTCTTGGCAAGTTTTACCAAGGAAGAGGTCTTTTTGGAACTTGATGGAATCATCAAAGGAGATATGAAAACCAGCGAACGCTCCGTTATTGAAATTATTTCACCAAATAATTCAATGTTTTTTCCTTTTGCTTTAAATGATATTACCATTTCCCGTAAAGAAACCACAGCCATGATTACCGTGGAATCTTATATTAATGGTGAATTTTTAAATACTTTTTGGGGAGACGGCATTATTATTTCTACCCCAACTGGCTCAACCGCATACTCATTAAGTTGTGGCGGTCCAATTATAACACCAAGCAACAATACCTTTGTTATTACGCCAATTGCACCACATAATTTGAATGTTCGTCCACTCATCGTTAATGATGATGTTGAAATTCATTTAAAGGTAAAAAGTCGCGTACCACAATATTCGCTGTCACTTGATTCCCGCTTGATCCACATGGAAACCGATGTGGAAATCATCTTGCGAAAAGCACGGTTTAAAATACTTTTAATTCATCCCACAAATCTAAGTTTCTACGAAACCATCCGGCAAAAACTACTTTGGGGCAATGATAAAAGAAACTAAAGTATGGTTTAGCTTTTTATTATCGAAAATCTCCTATATATTAAAAGCGTATTTTTGTGTATTAAGTTGATTGATGCGTTACAAAATTCTTTTTATTTCATCTTGGTTTCCCAATAAATTAGAACCGACCAACGGAAATTTTGTGCAGCGACATGCAGAAGCGGTTTCTCAGCTGCACGATGTAGAAATTCTCCACTCGATTGGAGATTCTATGCAGAAGGAAACCTACCTTTTCGATGATAAAATCATCAATCGAATCCGCACTGTAATTGTCTATTATAAAAATTCTAAAAACCCAGTTTTAAATTTTATCCGTCGGATGACCGCTTATAAGAAGGGTTTTTCAAGATTGCAGCAGCCGGACTTGGTGCACGCCAATGTTCTTCACAACTCGATGTTATTCGCTGTTTATTTAAAAAAGAAATTTGAAATTCCGTTTGTAATTACAGAACATTGGTCTGGCTTTTTGAAAATTAATAGCGCGCAACTTTCGAAATTGCAAGTTTTTACCGCGAAAACTATCGCTAACCAAGCATCTTACGTTTTACCGGTGAGCCAATATCTTTTAAATGATGTAAGGGGATTAGGCTGGAAATGTAATTTTCAAGTGGTTGGAAATGTGGTTGATACTGAATTGTTTCGGGTCAAATCACAAACGAATCGCCCTTTTACTTTTTTACATATCTCAAATTTAATCCCACTTAAAAATCCAGAAAAAATCATCGCAGCAGCACTAAAGTTACGGCTAGATTTTAATCATTTTGAACTGCATATTGGCGGAGATGGCGATGTACAAAAACTCGATAAACTCGTTCAAGATCACAAGGCTGAGGGTTTTATTAAAACCTTTTCGTTATTACCCTTAACCGAAGTTGCCGAAAAAATGAAACATAGTGATTGCTTTATTCTGTTGAGTGATTATGAAAATTTCCCATGCGTTTTGTTAGAGTCGCTTTCCACCGGAACGCCTGCTATTGCTACAAAAGTTGGTGGGATACCAGAAATTATAAATGATAAAAACGGGATCCTCATTTCTAATTCAGCAGATGAATTATATAGCGCAATGAAAAATATCTTGGAAAAGAATGTTATTTTTGATGAACCTGAAGAATTGCATGACTATATTCAAAAGCATTTTTCGATCAACATCATCGCTCAAAAATTTGATGAAATTTATCAGCAGATTTTACGTTGATGAATCATGGTTTTGGGTAAAATAGCAGTAATTTGAACGGTGCATTTTCAGGGATAGGTTGGCTGCAAATGAGGTAATTATTTTTAAATACGTTCTTGAAAAACACAGATGATGTTCATATATTTTAGTTTAATGCAGCCAAATAAGATTCTTAACTAAGTGAAAGGATTATATATATTTCTTAATGATTTTTTTAAAAATAAAGGACATCATGTTTTTTTAGCACTTTTGATTGCTAAAATTTGTGGGTTTATTGGTTCACTCTCAATCATTAGAATTTTGCCAGAAAGTGAATTTGGGACGGTTAGTATTGTGGCTTCTTTATTTTATATCGCAGTATCCATGAATGGTTTTGGCAGCAACCAAAGCTTATTAAGATATGGTTCGCTTACTCAAAATAACGATGAAAAGAAATCCCTGTCTGCTTATTTATTTAAGCAGGGTTTTTTTTATCAGTTGATAATTAGCGTGGTTTTTCTCTTCATCAGTGTGTTTTATATCAATACCTATCAAGATATTTTCTTCATTTTCGTATTGTTTACGATTCGCCTCATCGGATATTATTTTTTAAATCACATTCAGGCTGAATTCAGAATTTCCGGGAACAACCGGTCTTTTGCAAGGGTAAATAATGTGGTTAATATTTCAGGCGTTCTTCTTTTAATATTTCTAACGTATTCGTTTGGTTTGCGTGGCTATCTATATGCAATTGCCTTTACGCCATTCCTCTCTTTATTTTGGTTTAAAAAAGAGCACCTGAATTCCGTTCGCGATGCGTTCACTTTCACCAAAAAAGAGCTATGGAATTTTGGCCTTCACGCAACCGGAACAGCAATTTTATCAGATGTCTTGTTTTCTGCTGATATTTTGATGTTAAGTTATTTGATGAATGAAACGGCGGTTGCCAACTATAAAGTGGGTTTGTTAATCCCTTTCAATATAACTTTTTTGGCTTCTACATTTATGCAAAGCGATTATGTAGTGTTAGCAAAAAACAGTACGAATAAAATGTATTTAAAAAACTATATTTTAAATTATTTTAAATTATTTATACCGATTTCAACGGTCATTTTCCTATTTGGACTCGTATTCAAAACCGAAATTTTATCTTTCTTTTTTGGCGAAAAATATTTGGGAACTCATCTTGTTTTTATTATTCTCCTAGGAACATTTTCCTTCAATATGCTGCTGCGGAATCTTTTTGGCAATTTGCTTTCTGCCGTGGGAATGATGAAGATGAATACCAGCATATCCGTTTTAACCCTCATCATGTTGCTCTTATTTTCGCTCATTTTTGTAAAAAGATTTGGGATAGAGGGCATGGCCATTAGTTTATCTTTAAGCTTGTTGATTGCTGGTTTTTTACTGTTGTTTTCCTTTTATCTTTATTGGAAAGATTTAAAATAAATTATCTTTGCATCAATGAAAAATGTGTTTTTTTTACTTCTGGCGGTATTCGTTGCTTTTCTCTCTTGCAGAAGCGATGAGGATTCCGTGCAGAAAATAGATCAGGTCATCAACTTGTACATCGATTCATTGGGTCAGGATATGTTGAATACCAAACTGACTGGCTCTTATATTTCTTCAACCATGAATGATGTTTATGGCTTGACGGACAATGCGCCGATTTCCATTTCTATTAAAAAAGATGCAGATACCATCAATTATATTGAATATTTGGCAGGGGCTAAAAGAATTGCAATAGACTCCACGGCAAACTCTAAAACGTATGAGTCTAAAATAGCCTTAAATCTTACTAAAAAAATTGCTGATGCCAATCGGATTACCAATGATACCATGACGATTCAATACTTATCGACCCCGAATTTTTTCCAAGTTTCCAAAATTTGGTACAATGGCGTACTTCAATTTACCAAAGTTGAAGGTCAGCCAAATACGGTTAAAATCGTCAAATAATCACTAAATTTGCAATTCATTCTTCTACGATTTAGAAGAAATTTACAGAAATATACATCAATTAGGATATGTTACAAGTTCAGTTTTTACGCGAAAACAAAAATCGCGTGTTAGAAGGTTTACAAAAAAGAAATTTCCAGCAAACAGAATTGGTCGAAGAGGCGATTTCCGTAGATGATCAAAGGAAAAAATTACAGTTCGATCTTGATCAGAATCTAGCAGAAATGAATTCTATTTCTAAGGAAATTGGTCTTTTGATGAGGGATGGTAAAAAAGAGGAAGCCGAATCTGCCAAGTCTAAAACTGCTGAATTTAAAGAAAATGCACAGGATCTTCAACAAAAGTTGAAAACTGCAGAAGCACGTCTTTTAGAAATTCTTTATCTAATTCCTAATATTCCGTACACGAAAGTTGTGGCTGGAATTGGCGCAGATGACAATGAAATTATATACCAGTCGCATGATGTAGAAGGTTTGGGAGAAGGTGCGATTCCACATTGGGAATTGGCAAAAAAATATAATATTATCGACTTTGAATTGGGTGTGAAAATCGCTGGTGCAGGTTTTCCGGTTTATTTGGGAAAAGGTGCTAGATTGCAGCGTGCCTTGGTTCAATATTTTTTAGATAAAAATGTAGAGGCCGGTTATTTGGAAGTGAATCCGCCACATGTGGTGAATGAAGCCTCTGGATACGGTACCGGACAGTTACCCGATAAGGAAGGGCAGATGTACTACATCAATGAAGATAATTTATACTTGATCCCAACTGCCGAAGTTCCAGTGACCAACATTTACCGCGATGTGATTGTGGATGAAAAAGATTTACCAATAAGAAATACCGCATTCTCCCAATGTTACAGACGAGAAGCTGGTAGTTATGGGGCTCATGTTCGTGGGTTAAACAGATTGCATCAGTTTGAAAAAGTAGAGATCGTACGGATCGAAAAGCCAGAAAATTCGTACGCAGCTTTAGAAGGTATGGTGGAACATGTAAAATCAATTTTGGTTGATTTAGAATTGCCGTTTAGAATTCTTAGGTTATGCGGTGGCGATACTGGTTTTGCGGCAGCCATGACCTATGATTTTGAGGTTTGGAGTGCAGCCCAAGAGAAATGGTTAGAAGTTTCTTCTGTCTCTAATTTCGAAACTTTTCAGGCAAACCGCTTGAAATGTAGATATAAAATTGAAGGGAAAACACAACTTGTTCATACGCTGAATGGCTCTGCCATGGCGTTGCCGCGAGTGATGGCGGCGTTATTAGAAAATAACCAAAATGAAAACGGAATTAAACTGCCCGCAATCGTTGCAGAATATGCAAAATTTGATGTTATTAATTAAAATAAATAAGATCGTTTATACCGTAAAACCACCGAAAGTTCGGTGGTTTTTGTTTACTCCGTGGTGATGATGATTTGGTTGTCTTTATCTTTTAAGGAATGATTTTCATCCAGAAGATCATTGCTGCGCAGATTGATTTGGATCGTTTTTTTGTCGATTTGCTTTACATAATCATGTTTTCCCACTATTGAATGTATGGGTTTCTGAAATTTAATGGTATTGGAAAAATTCACCGGAAACATTTTCATCATTCCCATAATTCCTTCAGCCATCTTTTTCCCATAGACCTCGATAGAATCACCTTTGGTCATTGGGTTCTTAAGCTCTTTCTTGTCTGCATGATCTTCAATCTTATTTAAAAATGAAGAAGCATTAAATTGATCTGTATTAATTGTTAAAGTTTTCCCATCCCACTTTCCTACACTTTGAAGCGGAAGGTTTTTCAGCTCCTTACTTTGAGATAGCAGAGAGGTGATTTCGTGTGGAAATAATTTATCATATTTTAAAGAAAGACCATAAATCTCACCTTTGTCTTTGTTAATTTTCATAAACATTTTGTGCAGTACTTTTACAGAATCTTTGTTGAGGTTGACCAATCCATCTTTTTGAATTTCGTATAAACTTTTCCAGTCGGTGCTTAGTTTTGAGAGATCTTGGGCGGGAGAATTATCAGTGCCGTTTCCCATCATATTCATCATGGATAGCATTCCTTTGTCCATCAAAATATTAGATTTCATACTGCTGGCAGAATCTTTAAAGTAGGTGGTTTCAGTATTTACAGAACATGATTGTAACGTGATGAATGCAATTCCTGAAATCCAAAGTCCAATTTTTTTGATCATTTTATTTTTTTTTAGGGAGAAGTCATTGATATTCAAAATGGATACCAAATAAAATTTTGAACAATTTTGAAATGGAAGTATTAATGGCAGCTTTCGTGGTTCCCTTCTTGATGATCTGGTGAATCGTTATGAATTACCTTCATGGCTTCTTGTTTAGGGGAAAGGTACGGGATTCCAACTTCGAGTCCACGAAGAATAAAAAGACCTCCCAGAATAATCATCATTATAGGTACAAACTTTAGGATTTCAATCCGAAAAGCAGTGGTCATCATGTTACCTAGTAACACAACCATAAACATAAATGGGAGCGTTCCCAATCCAAATAAGGCCATAAATAAGGCACTTTGCCAAATACCACCAGAAGCTAAACTTGCAGTTAAAGCCATATAGACCATGCCGCAAGGTAATAACCCGTTGAGAAGTCCGGTGGCGAAACGGGATCTATAATCTGCCTTTTGAAGCAGTTTTGACAACTTGAATTTAACCTTTAATAAAGATGAAGTTAGAAAAGGAATTTTGGAAGCAAAATCATTCCCTCCAAAGGAGAATACGGCCATCAGAATGAGTAGAATACCAACTCCGATGGTTAAGTATTGTTGAAAGCCTGCCATTTGAAAACCTTGGCCAATAATTCCTAAAATCGCACCTAAAATCGAGTAGGTGACAATACGTCCAAATTGGTAGGTAAGGTTCTGGAGGTAGAAATTAGTTGCTTGTTTCTTGGTTAATCCCAGCGATAATGCGATTGGTCCACACATTCCGATGCAATGAAAGCCAGATGCAAATCCTAAACCCAAAGCCGAAATGATGAGGGCTATTTCCATAAAACATCGTAATCTACTTGGTAAGGTTTTTTATTGTGCGACCATTTTATTTTTAAGGTGTAGGGTCCTTTAAAAATCACTTGTCTAGGAATAATAATTTCATTTTTCTGGTCTAAATGTACTTCTTTTTTAACATCTAAGTTGGCATCATCAGTCCGGAAAAGCTCAAATTTTAAATTTTTGCTTTCAGGAGTAATTTCAGCGGGGAAAGTGATTTTCATTCCTTCGGCAATTTCTTGATATTTTGGGATTTCTGCGAGTTTTTCTGCATTTCTTTTAGCGTCAATCACATCTTGGTAAACCAATTCATCTCGGTAGTAATCATCTGAAACGAGTTCAGAGTTTTGCTGGCCATAGGTGAATCCGAAAACCATAAATAATATAAATGCGATAAATGAGCCCAAGGCTAGAATAACACCGTGCCCCCACGAAAAATTTTTGAACATAATTTTAATTAAAATTGAATTTTAAATGGCCCTTCAAAACTGGTGTCAAAAGAATCTAACAATTCTCCGCTTTGATTATAAACGCCAATTTTCACTTTTTGTTTTGAGAGTTTAATTTCTTTTTCAGGAAAACTTAAATTAACCGTTCCTTTTGTAATCTGATCTCTTTTCAGAAGAATTTTTTCATCACCACTTAAGGTAATTTTACCATGTTCTGGTTCGATTACTTTGATGGTCACCAATTGATCTTTTGTAGATTTGTTTAAGAAGGTATAATTATAAATGTTGGTAATGTTACCATCTCTTAAGAAGTACGTTGAGCCGGCGGGTTTAATGAATTTGGCTTCCATTGCACCTCTGTTGCTCAAAAGGAATCCCAGGAACCCAATCATCAACAGTAAAACGGCGGTGTAGGCTTTCATTCTGTTGGTGAATTTGAACGGAACTTCTTTTTCAATCTCATCTTCAGTTGCATAACGAATGAGTCCTTTTGGTAAACCAACCTTTACCATGACCTCGTCGCAAGCATCGATACAAGCCGTACAGTTGACGCATTCTAATTGCTGTCCATCACGAATATCGATTCCTGTAGGACAAACCACTACGCATTGGTTACAGTCGATACAGTCGCCTTTGTCTTCGGCGGCGCGGTCTTCACCTTTTCTCCATTTCGCGCGGTTTTCTCCTCTTTTGAAATCATAATAAACATTGATGGTCTGTTTGTCTATAAGTACGCCTTGTAATCTTCCGTACGGGCAAACCAAGGTGCAGACCTGCTCTCTAAACCAAGCAAACGTGAAATAAAAGGCTGCCGTAAATATAATCATGACCATGAAATTAGAGATGTTCTCTAAGGGGCCTTGTTGCATGATATTAAAAACTTCTTTGTATCCGACGATGTACATATACATCCAATGCGTAATTACAAGGGAAATAAGCAGGAATATAAGATATTTTAAAGAACGTTTCCAGATTTTTTCGGTATTCCACTTTTGGCGGTCAAGCTTCATTTGCTTATTACGGTCACCTTCAATCAGATAATCGATTTTACGGAAAATCATTTCTAAGAAAATGGTTTGCGGGCAAATCCAACCGCAGAATATTCGTCCGAAAACAACGGTAAAAAGGATAACGAATATTATCGAAGTAATTGCTCCCAAAGCCAAGATGAAGAAATCCTGTAAAAAGAAAGGTTGACCGAAAATAAAAAATTGCCGGTCCAGAATATTAATAAGTAAAAATGGGTTGCCATTGATTTTAATAAAGGGAATCGCAAAGAAAAGAGCAAGGAGAATAGTGGCCACAAGGGTTCTGTAATTGGTGTATTTTCCTTGGGGCTTTTTTGGAAAAACCCATTTGCGTTTTCCAGATTGTTCCATGGTTCCAACTGAATCTCTGAAAGTCTCGGCTTCGATAACCTGCCCTTGTCCGCCTTTAAAAATTTTATCTTCTGACATTATTATATAATTAAAAAAAACATAATCCGTTATCTCTTTGATGTTAAAGATAACGAATTATGTTTTCATAGTAAAGTTTGTTTTTATTTCTTATTTCTCCCAATTCGCAGGTGTGCCTTGTGGCGCAGCACCTCCTTTAGCTGGGGTAATAGGTTCTTGTTCCTGATTGATATGGTAGATATAAGAGGCTACTTTTTCTATATCGAAACCGCTAAGCACTCCATTCTTGCCAAACCCTTGCATGGTAGGATTGTTCTTACTTCCATTTTCAACCATAGAAAATACATTTTTAAACAAGGTTTTTTCATCTTGATTAATCCACGTATTATCAGTTAAATTTGGACCTATTCCTCCTTTACCGCCTTCGCTGTGGCAAGATACACAGTTGGTTTTAAAGATTTCTTGTCCTTCTTCAATATTGTCTGGAGAATAAACTGCGTTTTCTATGGTTGGTGGCGGTGTGTTTTTTAGGTATTCTGCGATACTTGCAGTCTGTGCTTTGTACTCTTGATCATACTCAACAAACTGGTCTGCAAAATCGGTAGTCCAGTAGGATACCATATAAACGATGCAATAGGCAACACCAAACCAGAAAAGACCTAACCACCAACCTGGTAATTTATTATCTAACTCCATAATCCCATCAAAACCATGATCGATGATAATGTCTTTCTCCTCCGTACTCGATTGCTTTTTGAAGGCACTAGCATAGAGTGCTTTGAAGTAAGGCACTTTTTTAGCTTCTAGGTATTCAGCTTTTTCAGCGTCGGTTAATTTTTTGAATTGATCGTTTTCAATTAAATCTCCAATGGCATGGTGGATCATCGCCAAGATTACACTGATCACTACCGTACCCCAAAAATAAGGAGACGCCAAGAATGATGCTTCTTGTACAAACATATAGTAAACGACTAATAAAATCGTAAGTATTGAAGCGATGCTTACATATACGGGGCTTCTTTGTTTCATAATAGTTTAATTTTTTAAATTAAAGATTTTGATCTTCAATATCATCATCTAAAGGTGCATTTGCTGCCTCGTCGTAGTGCTTTTTTGGTCGAGAAAAGACATAGAAAATGATTCCTAAAAAAAAGATAATAAATAATATCAGGGCTAAGGTCTGCATTAAACCAACATTTTCGCCGTTAGATATGATGTCTTTTACACTTTGAGGTATCATTTTAGCTCCTTTTAAGATGAATTATTTTGTACTCGCTGTTTGAATTTCAGTTGTTTTGATATCGGTTCCAAGTCGCTGTAGGTAAGCAATCAATGCGATGATTTCCTTTTTCTCTAGAGGAACGAAGTTCGCACCATCAGCTTCTTTTTTAGCTGCATAAGCGCTTTTTACGTCAGCTGCTTCTGCGAAGATATCTTTTACAATAGCGGCGGCTTGATTGTCGGCCCAAACGTCAGCAGAATCAACCTGTGCTTGGGTGTAAGGAACATCAAAGGTATTCTTCATCAGTTCAACTTTAGCTACCATTTGGCTTCGGTCTAAATCTCTGGCGATTAACCATGGGTAACGTGGCATGATAGATCCTGCCGAAGTCACACGTGGATTCAACATGTGTTTGTAATGCCAAGAGCTTGGGTTTTTACCACCTTGTCGATGTAAATCTGGTCCTGTTCTTTTGGAACCCCAAAGGAATGGTCGATCATAAATAAACTCACCAGCTTTAGAATACTGTCCATTTTTCCCGTTAAAACGAACCACTTCATCACGGAATGGTCGAATCATTTGCGTATGACAAGAGTTACAACCTTCGCGGATATATAAATCTCTACCTTCTAGTTCTAATGGCGTATATGGTTTTACTGCGGCAATGGTAGGTACATTCTCTTTAATTAATAATGTTGGTACGATCTCTGCAAAACCTCCAATAGCTACCGCAACAAATGAAAGTACGGTAAGAACAGTAGGCATACGCTCGATCCAAAGGTGAAGACCTTCTCCTTCTTTTCTTTGATTTGAAATTTTAGCCAAAGCAGGAGCTTCCGCAGGTACATTCTTTTGGAACGAACCTCTTCTTACGGTTGCAATAACGTTTACACACATTAAAGTTGCTCCCGTAATATACAATAGACCACCTACGAATCTCATTTCGTAATAAGGAATAATTGCTGTTACCGTATCTAACCAGTTTTTGTATAATAAAGTTCCATCTGGATTAAATTGTTTCCACATTAATCCTTGGGTAAATCCAGCGATGTATAATGGAACCGCATAGAAAATAATTCCCAAAGTTCCTAACCAGAAGTGCCAGTTGGCTAATTTAACAGACCATAATTTTGTTCTCCACATAATCGGAATTAGATAGTAAATCATCCCAAAAGTGATGAAACCATTCCAGCCCAATGCGCCAATATGAACGTGTCCAATTACCCAGTCCGTGTAATGTCCAATTTTATTTAAAGTTTTCGTTGCTAAGATTGGTCCTTCAAAAGTTGCCATCCCATAGCAGGTAATTGCAACTACAAAGAACTTAAGTATCGGGTTTTCCCGCACTTTATCCCAAGCTCCACGAAGGGTTAATAATCCGTTGAGCATTCCTCCCCAAGATGGAGCGATCAACATAATAGAGAATCCTGTTCCTAAAGCCTGTGCCCAACCGGGAATCGCAGTGTACTGCAAGTGGTGAGGTCCTGCCCAAATATACACGAAGATCAAAGACCAAAAGTGAATAATCGATAATTTATAAGAAAAGATTGGCCGATCTGCTGCTTTCGGCAAGAAGTAATACATTAATCCCAATACTGGTGTGGTTAATACGAATGCTACCGCATTGTGACCGTACCACCATTGTACCAAGGCATCTTTAACACCAGCATAAGCCGAGTAAGATTTCCAGCCGGTAAATGATAAAGGAACTTCTAAATTATTGAAGATATGAAGCATCGCAATAGCAACCCATGTTCCTAAGTAGAACCAGATCGCCACATAAAGGTGACGAACTCTCCTTTTCAGGATGGTTACAAACATGTTGATTCCAAAAATTACCCAAATGACTGTTATCAAAATGTCAATTGGCCACTCGTGCTCTGCGTATTCTTTTGAGGTGTTAATCCCCATAGTGAAAGTGATAACAACCGCTACAATCATTAATTGCCAGCCCCAGAAGTGAATCCAAGAAAGGGTGTCGCTATACATTCTTGTTTTAAGGAGGCGCTGCAATGAGTAATAAGCTCCTGCGAAGAAACCATTACAAACGAATGCAAAGATTACCGCACTGGTGTGCAACATTCTTATACGACCAAAGCCAAGCGTACCGTGGCTATTGATTAGACCTTGTAGATTTCCACTTTGCAAACTCACAATTGTTGCATCATCTGTTCCGAAAATATATTCCGGAAGTTCTGGGTAGAAAAGCATTGCTGCGGCCGTAAGTCCTACCAAAAACCCAACCATCCCGAAAACGATGGTTGCATAGAGGAATGCCCGCACAATGTTGTTGTCATAACTAAACTTCTGTGTTTCCATATTTACTAATCACTTTTTTCTTCTGTTCTTTTTTTTAATATCTCTGTTGATTCGGGTTCTTTTGAAACTTTTGAATCTTCCTTTATGATTTCTGAGTCCAGCAGTATTCTAACTGCGGGTGATTCATCATCTTCAAACTGTCCATTTCTTGCGTTTATTATAAAAATGATCAAGAAAATTACCGCTAAAGAGACGCTGCAAAGTATCATTAAATATAATATATCCATATCATTTGCAAATTTAGTTTTTAACCGGTTCAAATTTAGTTAAAATTTATGATATTCATCATAAATTGTTAAATATCGTTAATTTAAAATATTTCTAAATAACTGGCTGTAGTTCCTTTACTTATTGATTTTAAAATATTTAGCCGATCGAATCCAGGTCGCAAGTGAGGTGAATATAACCACACTAATAGAGCTAATCGGCATTAAAATCGCTGCGACCAATGGTGATAAATGTCCTGTAACAGCGAATGAAAGCCCAATTACATTGTAAAATAAGCTTATTCCAAAAGTAAACTTCACGATTTTTATAGCATCTTTGGAAAGGTCAAAATATTTTTTCAACTCATTGATATGATCGCCCGCCATGATGACATCAGAAGAGGGTGTGAATGAGTGCGTGTCGTCTGCAACGGCAATTCCGACGTTGCTCTGTTTTAAGGCGCCTGCATCATTTAAACCGTCACCAAGCATGGCTACTTTTTTGTGATTATCCTGTAATAATTTTATAAAATTAAGCTTGTCTTCTGGGCTTTGGCTGAACTTCATTTTATCTACATTCGGAATCAATGCTTTTAATGAGCTTTCTTCTGAAGAGTTATCTCCACTTAGTATATGTAGGTTATAATCACTAAGTTCCGAAAACATTTTTGCCATAAGCTCGCGGTACTCATTGGTGAAAATATATTTGCCCAAATATTCATCATCTTTTGAAATATAAACAGCGGTTTCAAGATTACGAGAGGTTTGCCCCACAAATGCGGCGGAACCAATTTTATATGTTTTACCGCGAACGTTTCCTACATAGCCTTTGCCAGGCGTTTCTAGAAAATGCTGGATGGGAAAATATTCTTCCTGGATTTCCAGGAAATGGTATAAACTTTTGGATAAGGGATGATTGGAGTTTTTTAGTAAACTCTTTAGATTTTTTAAATCAAATTCAGAACTTTCTTCACCTTCGAAAACGATATTTGCTTTTTTATTGTGCGTAATGGTCCCCGTTTTATCAAAAACCAGGGTGTCTATTCTTGCTAATTTCTCGATGGTTAAAGTATCTTTTACATAGAACTTATTTCGGCCCATAATCCGCATAATGTGTCCTAAAGTAAATGGTGCAGAAAGAGCCAAGGCACAAGGGCAAGCTACAATTAAAATTGCTGCAACCACCTGAAACATTTTTTCGAAATCATGTTGACCCCAATAAATTCCTGCAATTAAGGTAATTCCCAGAATGATTATCGTAAAATATTTACTGATATCATTGGTCATGGTATCTAAGCCAGTTTCGAATTTTTTGAAAGCCTCCTTATTCCACAATTGGGTGAGGTAACTTTGGTTTACATTCTTAATCACCTCTAGTTCCAACACAGAACCAATTTGTTTTCCACCTGCAAATATTTTATCGCCTGGTTTTTTAGGGATTGAGGCGCTTTCGCCGGTGATAAAGCTGTTGTCAATATTTCCTTCTCCTTGAATTAGGATGGCATCTACTGGAATAATCTCCTGATTGCGAACCATAATTCGGTCACCGATATTGAGCTCATTCAACAGAATATTTTGTTGTTTTCCCTCGA
This sequence comes from Kaistella yonginensis, assembly GCF_030409525.1. Taxonomy (GTDB): domain Bacteria; phylum Bacteroidota; class Bacteroidia; order Flavobacteriales; family Weeksellaceae; genus Kaistella; species Kaistella yonginensis. Next base: position 23,646 of record NZ_JAUFQB010000010.1, read on the forward strand.
AATCAACCTTCGTGACTGCAATTGGATAAAAGGATTTGTAATCCCTGTCATAAGATAAAGCGTTGTACGTTCTTTTCTGAAAGAGTTTCCCCAAAAGCATAAAAAACAAGAGACCACATAAGGTGTCAAAATAGCCAGGCCCATAATCGGTTACCACTTCATAAATACTACGACCGTACAACATTAAAATTCCTAATACAATCGGAACATCAATATTGATGATTTTATTTTTCAAGCCGTACCATGCGGAGGTAAAGTAATCGGAAGCCGAATAAAAAACGACGGGTGTTGCCAATAGAAACATAATGAACCGAAACATATTTTTATAAGTTTCCATCCAAAAATCGGTTGTGCCCATCAATTGCTCGGCATATTCGGGATAAGAAAAAAACATTCCATTGCCAAAAGCGAATCCGGCAATTGCTAATTTTATAATTAAGGTTTTATCATACAGTTCTTCCTTTTTTTCGCCAGTTTCTAGATTAATTACTGGTTTGTAGCCTAAATTCATCAAAAATTTAGCGAGTTCACTCAGTCGTAATTCATGATGATTAAATGAAATCTGCACATTTTTCCTCGTAAAATTAACCTGTGAGTAATTGATGTTTTTATTTAAAGTTTGTAAGCTTTCTAATAGCCAAATACAGGAAGAGCAATGAATTACCGGGATTTTGAATGTTACTAAAGTAGTGTTTCCTTCGGAGAAATCGGTCACCTTGGTGAAAATATCTGGCGTATCTAAATAATCAAACTGTGAGGTGTTATCTTCATTGGGTCTTATTCCAGAATTCTTGTTTAATTCATAGAAATTACCCAAATCATTCATGTTTAAAATCTCATACACCGACTTGCATCCGTTACAACAAAAGGATTTTTGATCAAAGGTAATACGCTCTTTATCTATGGTTTGCCCACAGTGGAAACAGTTTTCTGACAATTTATTTAAAGTTAAACGCACAAAATTATGATAAATATATTTGTGTTAGGGTTTTAATTATCCTATTTTTGCTGATAAATGTCATGCAATTATGTCGTTAGAGAAACAAACCCTCATCGAAGAGAATTTACAGAAAGTTTTTAATGATGCATCTTTTAAAGAAATGCTATCGCCCGAAGATTTTGAAAAATACATCTCGGCCAAACAAATTTTAAAATTTAACAAAGGCGGAGTAATTTTCGAAGATGGTGAGGTCCCCAATGGAGTCTATTTTTTGAACCGAGGGACCGCTAAATTATCCAAACAAGGCGTTTATGGTAAAGATCAAATTCTTCGATTTATTAAAGAAGGAGATTTAATTGGTTATCGTTCTTTGCTCTGCGGCGAAGACTTTCAGGCTAAAGCTGAAGCGATGACCGAAGTGGAAGCCACTTTTCTGCCTTCCGATTTATTCCTCCAACTTTTAGAAGTGGCTCCTAAGTTTTCATTCGTAATGTTACAGAAGATTGCTTTTGAATTGGGTGAATCATCAAATACCGTAACATTTTTAGCACAAAAAACCGTTCGCGAAAGGCTGGCGGAAATTCTGCTATTATTAGAGCAAAAATTGGGCACCGATCCAGAAGGTTTTATCAAGATTTCTTTAACACGAGAAGAAATTGCGAACATCATCGGAACTGCCACAGAAAGTGCAATACGACTAATATCTGAGTTTAAGCAGGATAAACTCATCGAAGTTGAAGGTCGAAATATCAAAATCCTCAACCACGAAAAATTGATCAGACTAGGTCATGTGATTATGTAATACAAAATGATGATCGATTGTTGATCATTGTGTTTTTTTCTCTTGACTTTAACTTAGATCGCAGTCTTATACAACCAACACCTTACTTTATTATGTCTGTACATTCAGAAATAAAAAAAATCACCACTGAAACTTTGCGAAAAATGAAATTCGACAAAGAGAAAATTACCATGCTTACGGCATACGATTTTACCACGGCAAAAATGGTGGATGCCGGTGGGATTGATGCAATCCTCATTGGTGATTCAGCAGCAAATGTTATGGCAGGACATGAGACTACGCTTCCTATTACTTTGGATCAAATGATTTATCATACGCAATGTGTGGTTCGTGGTGTAGATCGTGCTTTGATCGTGGCAGATTTACCGTTTGGCTCGTACCAAAGTAATTCTGAAAAAGCCTTGGAATCTGCGGTGAGAATGATGAAAGAAGGTGGCGCACATTCCATCAAAATTGAAGGAGGAAAAGAAATTGAAAAGTCGATTACGAAAATCATCAATGCGGGGATTCCGGTGATGGGGCATTTGGGCTTAACACCACAGTCGATTTATCAATTCGGGACCTATAAAGTGAGAGCAAAAGAAGAGGAGGAGGCCGAGAAATTAATGAATGATGCCAAATTGCTAGAACAACTAGGTTGCTTTGCATTGGTTTTAGAAAAGATTCCAGCTGATTTGGCAAAAAGAGTTTCGGATAGTATTTCTATTCCAACTATTGGGATCGGAGCAGGCGCAGGTTGTGATGGGCAAGTATTGGTGTATCACGATATGGTCGGAATGAACCAAGGTTTTTCTCCCAAATTTTTAAGAAGATATTTAGATTTATACACCGAGATAACTGGAGCAGTTTCTAGTTTTGTAAAAGATGTAAAAACCGGGGATTTCCCCAATGAAAACGAAAGTTATTAATGAAAACAAATACAACAACTATTCAAGGGATTTTATCCATCGGTGCCTTAGTGTGCATCTTGATAGGATTTTTTAATCTACTATCCCCAGAAATTAATGAATTTCTATACCAACGATTATTTTATATTTTGATTGGTGCAAGTTTCTTTGTTCAAGCGCCAACCTTGACCAATAAGAATTTTATTTATCCCATGTATGCCGCAGCAGGCCTTTGCATTATCGGTGCATTTATGAAACCCGATTCCCAATTGGAAGTTATCAAAACGATAGGGCTTTTCGCTGGGGTATTGCTGTCGATTTTCAGCAGACCGAGAGTCGTAAGAAAATAAAAAGCTTCTACAGCTCTTACCATATTTTATAAATAAAAACCATTTTTTTGAATTTGGTTTTTTTTCATTTTAAGGATGACCGTAATGAATCATTTATATCCCACCAAAAGCTATTTGAGTCCAAAATAAAAATCATTAATGTATAACCACCTGGTTGGACGCGTGTATATGCGGATTTAAAAGATAATGGAATAACCATGATTACAAATGCTTTTAGAAATTATAATAATGATGAATTGATTGTGCAAGTGATCAGGACCTATAAAGAAATAAAATATGAAAGCGACCTTTCTGCGGATGAACGCTATTTTCTAAATGATGCGGTGAGTTATAAGAAATATAGTTTAATATTATTTCGGGTACATTACTGCAGTTGTTTCACGCCTTTTCATAGTACAAAATCTTTGACACCAATAATAATTTCCTGTTTTCATCATATTTTCAAAGGTGCTCTATTTTCATGAATTTTCAATTCCACCAAAAAATTTAGTAAAATGGTTTCCAAGAAGCATGTTTTACCTTCTGCTATTAAAAGTAGAGGAGAAATTTAGCCCGTTTGAATTACGATACAACCGCTTTTTTCAAGTATCTGATTCTTTGTTATAATGCCCCACTTGTAGCTATAGTGGCTTTTTTTTGGACCTAAAATACACAAAAAAACCACCACATTTCTGTGATGGTTTTGCTCCTCTTCTTGGGCTCGAACCAAGGACCCTCTGATTAACAGTCAGATGCTCTAACCAACTGAGCTAAAGAGGAGTGTTGCTCTTTGCGCTAAGCGTTTGCAAATATAAAAACTTTTTTAGAATTGCCAAAACTTTTTAGTGATATTTTTAAAACTTTCCGGTAATCCATTTCAAAATATCGTTTCCGAAAATTAAAACCATGAGTCCCATTAGGAAAATAACGCCAATCATCTGTGCATTTTCTAAAACTTTCTGCGGAACGGGTTTTCCAGTAATCATTTCCCAAAGCGTGAAAACTACGTGTCCACCGTCTAAACCAGGAATCGGAATTAAATTAAGGAAAGCCAACCAGACGGAAAACATCGCTGTAAAACTCCAGAAAAACTCCCAATTGATGGTCTCAGGCATCTGTTTTATAATTCCAATGGGTCCAGATACCTTTTTATACCCTTGTGTTTTGGTATTGAAGACAATCTTAAATTGCTTGATCTGCATGGTCAAAACATCAATCGTTCTGGTTAATCCTCTTGGAATTGATCCCGCAAGAGAATATTTTTTTGTCACTTCTGTTTTTTCAAACTCTTTTAGTGCAAGATTCCCATCAGTAGCAAAACCGAGTTTCCCTTCTTGATCAACTTTCACATTAATTTTCTGAAGGGTATTATTTCGTTCAATATTTAAAATAATCTCCTGATCTTTATGTTGAGAGAGTTGTGGGCTTAATTCATCAAAAAATTGAACTGAATTTCCATTTATCCCTACAATCTTATCCCCTTTCAATAATCCTGCAGCTTGAGCCGCTCCTTTCGGAAAAAGACTATCAATTACAACGGGATATCGTGGGCCGAAATACAATTTCACTTCATTTTCTGCCAATACTTCAGCAACACCATCTTCATTTACAGGGAAGGTTACTTCTTTCCCGTCTCGTAGAACCGTTACATCATTGGCAAACAGCATATTGATGGTGGAGGTTTCCATTCTTTCAGCAATTTTTCCGTCAATTTTCAGAATTTTATCACCATTCTTTAAACCCATTTTTTGGCCGGCAGTTGAAACGGCGATTCCATTTTCAAACTTCGCATTGTCGTGGAATTTTTCTCCTTTAAAATAACTCAGCGAAGAATAGATTACCCAAGCCAAAAAAAAGTTAACGGTAACACCACCCATCATGATGATGAGTCTCTGCCACGCGGGTTTACTGCGAAACTCCCAAGGTTCGGCAGGTTTCTTTAACTGCTCCGTATCCATGCTTTCATCAACCATTCCGGCAATTTTTACATATCCACCGAGAGGCAACCAGCCTATTCCGTATTCTGTACCGCCAATTTTGGTTTTAAACAGGGAAAACCAAGGATCGAAGAAAAGATAAAATTTCTCAACTTTGGTTTTAAAGTATTTTGCGGGAATAAAATGCCCCAATTCATGAAGAACCACTAGAATTGAGATGCTCAATATAAATTGAAATAACTGTATAAATGTCATTGAATATTTTTAAATTATTTTAAGGATTTGCGAAGATACGAATTCTCAAAAGCATGCCAAATAAAAAAGGCTCTCAAAATGAGAACCTTTAGATTTATAATTTTTTAATTTCTTACAGGTTGAAAGAAACACCTATGCTACCGTTATTACCAGCTTCAAGGAAAATACCAACATTATTGTTGAAGAAATATCTTACCCCTAAGTGCGCACCAAAATAGGTTCCACTTTTTCCTAAAAGGCCTAAATCAACACCAGGATAAATATCCCACTGTGAAGGAAGTCCTAATGGCTCTTGTAAGTGAAAATTTAATCTACCGAAAACTCCAAAGTCATCATCTTCATACTTTTTGTCGCTATGGTCAAAGAAGAAGTTAGCTCCAGCACCAACTGAAATCAGTTTGGATAAACCATAATCGTACGTTGCAGTAATACCAGTACCATAACCCCAACCATTAAGGCCGACTTGAATTTTTTGGTCACCTTTACCTTGCCATGCTTGTGCAAATGCCATTTGTCCTAAAAAGAACATAGAACATACTAAGAGTAGCTTTTTCATAATGTTAAAATTTTTAATGTTATTTATTAAATGATACAATTCACCATTCAAATATGAGACCACTTTAAGAATATTTTAACAATTAAACCGAAATTTGTACATTTAGTGCCCTCTTAAATAAACGCGAAATGAAGGATTTAAAAATTGCTGGGCTCCATTTAGATATTATTTGGAAAAATAAATTGAAGAACTATAATAAAATTGAAGAATCTTTTAAAAGTTGTAAAGCTGATATAATAGTACTGCCTGAAATGTTTTCGACCGGGTTTTATATGGAGCCAGCGGAAATTGCAGACCGCAATGAGGAATCATTGGAATGGATGAAAAAGTTTGCAAAGGAAAAAAATACCGCTATTTGTGGTAGCGCTTCTATTTGTGAAGGAGAAAAATTTTTCAATCGTTTTTATTTTGTGGAACCGACTGGGAAATACGCTTATTACGACAAAAGACATCTCTTTTCCTATTCGGGGGAAAATAAAAAATACAGTGCAGGTAAAGATCGGGTGATTGTAAATTATAAAGGATGGCGAATTTTACTTCAGGTATGTTACGATTTGCGTTTTCCAGTATTTTCCAGAAATAAACAAGATTACGATCTTATTTTTTTCGTTGCGAACTGGCCTAAAAGTAGAATTGAGGCTTGGCAAACTTTATTAAAAGCGCGCGCTATTGAAAATCAAGCCTATGTCTTTGGCTTAAACAGAATCGGAATTGATGGCAATAAGTTGGAATATCCAGAAAGTTCTTATTGCCATTTCGCTGATGGTTCTGTGATTTCAAATACAGAAAACAAAATCGTTACCGCACATTTAGAAATCGAAAAACTGCAGGAGTTTAGATCTAAATTTCCGTTTTTAAGTGATGGTGATGCGTTTTTAATCAAGTAATTTTAGGCAAATCTTTTCAAAAGATCTGTTAATCGGTTGACATCGTGCACGCCACTTTCTTTATAAAGCAATTCACCTTTTTTGAAAACTGCTAAGGTTGGAACCCCGCGTACACCGTACTCTGATGCGATTGAAGGAAACTGATCAATATCTATTTTTACAATTCTGGCCAAATCACCAATATTTTCTTTTACAGTGTTTAAAACTGAAGACTGCACTTTACATGGTCCACACCAAGTCGCATAAAAGTCGATTAATACTGGTCTTTCTGAATCAATAAGCTCTTTAAATTTTTGTGACATAATTTTAAAATTAATTGTATTACTTTAATAATATTCTCTTAACGATATCTTTAGTTCAAAGGTTCTTTATCTTCATTTTGAGAAATTTCGCAGGTGCCACCCGCACAACCAAATTTGAATAGAGCCATTGCCATAAAATACAATCCAAAAGGAATCATAAACCAAACTCGGTCATTTATTGCGATAAGCACAAAAAACAGGCCAGCTAACAAATAAAGCCATCTGCTTATAGTCCAGCTTTGTGTTAAGTTTTTCATTTGCTCAATTTATTTTGAAGCGCACTCCAGCCGCCTCCATTATACACTTCGAAACCATGTTGCTGCAGGATTGATTTGGCCGAAGCGCTTCTCATCCCACTGGCGCAACAGGTAATAATCGGTTTTTTCAGGTCCAATTTTTTTAGTTCGCTTTGCAATTGCTGCAACGGGATATTTTTCGACTGTCGGATGTGACCTATTTTAAATTCAGCAGGTGTACGCACATCAATAATTTGTGCGCCACTGATCCAAAGTTGTTTGTAATCAACAGATTTTAATCCCAAAAGATTTTTAATAAAATCAAACATTCTCTTTTATTTTAGATTTTTGAAAGACTGAAAACATCAAATAGCCCATCACCATTCCATAGGCTGTTGAATTAAGCGGTTTGGAGGTGATTGCGCAACTGCCTGTGTTACAGCCAATAAAATAATAATAAGCGTATCCTAAAACCCCACCGACAACAAGGCCAAGTATACCTAGTTTATATTTGTGTAAAAAAGTCATCTTATTCATTTCATTTTTTTGAGGTTAATAAAAACTTCGCTACCTTTTCTCGGTTGGATGCTGTTGTAGCATTCTTCCATCTTTTTAATTTCAAAATACTTTTCAAATATAGATTGGTATTCCTGCATATTTCCACCAAAAGGCGGCCCATTCTTTTCAAAACTTCTGTTGAACACGAGCCCAATGATTCTACCGTTCTCATTTAATAATTCATGCATTTTTTCAGCATATTTTGGCCGTAGAATTGGTGACAGCGCACAGAAAAAAGTTTGTTCTATAATCAAATCATACTTTTCGGCATGTGTGAAAAAGTCTTCACAAAGTATAGAAACTCCGACCTTTTCTTTATATTTTTCTTTTAATATTTGTACCGCTTCTGAGGCGATATCTAAAACCGTCAAATTTTTAAAACCGAGATTCCAGAGAAACGCTACTTCATATGCATTGCCACAGCCAGGAATTAAAATTTTCGCGTCTTTGTTTTGATATTGCCGCATATATTCTTCAATGGCGGGCGAAGAATATCCAATATCCCAACCTGTTTTTTTATTATGCCACTGCGTTTCCCAATAGTTCTTATCGAGTTCAACTGGGTCAGAAGATTGGTTTGGTGGTGAATCTGTACGCATTACAATTCCTGAGCGACAGAGAAGAGGTTTTCCTCTGCAAGTCCTACAACTTCATGCGCTACGTTCACCGGAATTTCATAAACATCAAATTGCTTCATCCTGATTTCTTGGTTTTCAATTAAGAAATTGATTTCACCTTTTAAGACCACTAACGTAGCAGGAACAGGTGCAGTATGTTTTTTCAAAATGCCACCTTTGCCCAGGGCAACAGCAAAATATTTAAGATTATCACTTTTCTTAATCGAGAAAACATTGGCTTTCTCGGTACTAAATTCTATATTTTCAACAATGTTTTTCATTTCTTTTCTGCTTTAATTGCGTTCATGTTTCGAACGGATATTCCTGTGTATACTTTGGTAATGCCCTTCATTTTTAATACTTCTACTGCTTCTCTTGATTGTCTGCCTGTATTGCAAAACACGATCACTTGCTTTTGCTTCCGGAAAAAATCAAGATTCTGGGTGATTTCTGCCAAAGGAATATTAATTGCTCCATCGACTGTCTTTTCTGAATATTCTTCGGGAATACGCACATCAACCAAAGTAGTTTCGGGATTGGTAACCATACTTTTTGTTTCTGCCCGGGAAATTTCTGGAGCGATTTGTGCGGTTTTACAAGACCATAAAGCCAACGAAATCATAGCCAGAACAACCAGATCTTTTATTTTCATAAATCTAAGGTCTTGCTTTGGCAAACAAAGTTGCTTGTAGGAACATTGGTTTCTTTAATTGCTCCAAAACCTCCGTCAACTTCGGTAAAATTTCTAATTCCTCTTGAATTTAAAATACTGGCAGCAATCATACTTCGGTAGCCACCTGCGCAATGCAAGAAGAAATGGTCATCAGAATTTAGATTTTTTGCCCATTCGTTGATATCTACCAAAGGTCTGCTGTAAGCATCATTAACATGTTCGGCAGCGTACTCGGTTTCAGTACGCACATCGATGATTTTCGCTTTCTCATTATATTGGTCTGAAAAGGCTTTTACAGAAATCCGCTGTACAGAATCCACTTCTTTTCCTGCATTTCTCCAGGTTTCAAAACCTCCTTCCAAATATCCAAGTACGTGATCGAATCCTACCCTGGCTAAACGTGTGATTGCTTCTTCGTGCTGGCCAGGATCGGTAACCAGTAAAATAGGTTGTTGCACATCAACAATCATCGCCCCAACCCAAGGAGCAAAATCTCCTTGTAAGCCAATATTAATGGAGTTAGGTACAAATCCCTGATGAAAGTCGGTCGCATTTCTGGTGTCTAAAATAAGCGCTCCGGAACCTTCTACGATCGCTTCAAAATCTGAAGCTTCTACTGGTCGTGATCCTTTTTTAAGAATCTTTTCAAAATCTTCATAACCTCCTTTATTCATCGCGACATTCATACCGAAATATTTAGGTGGTGCCGACAAGCCATCTAAAACCTCTTTCACAAAAGATTCCTTATTGGGTTGATTCAGTGCGTAATTGGATTTTTTTTGATTTCCTAAAGTATCTACCGTTTCTTTCTGCATGTTTTTACCACAGGCAGAACCGGCGCCATGTGCGGGGTAAACGGTAATGTCATCAGCCAAAGGCATTATTTTAGTTTGTAAACTTTCATATAAAATTCCTGCTAATTCTTCCTGGGTCATATTGGCGGCTTTTTGAGCCAAGTCTGGTCTGCCAACATCGCCTAAAAAAAGAGTGTCGCCACTAAAAATGGCCGTTTCTTTTCCATTTTCATCAATTAAAAGATAGGTACAACTTTCCATGGTATGACCTGGGGTGTACAAGACTTTAATCTTAATGTTGCCAATTTCAAAAACTTGGTCATCTTCTGCGATAATTGCATCGAAATCAGGGTTTGCCGTAGGTCCGAAGACAATTGGTGCCCCCGTTTTTTTGGATAAGTCCATATGCCCTGAGACAAAATCTGCATGGAAATGAGTTTCAAAAATATATTTCAACTGAACCCCATCTTTTTTTAATCGATCGATATAAGGTTTTGTTTCTCGTAATGGATCAATAATAAAGGCTTCATTTTCAGAAACGACATAGTAGGCTCCTTGTGCGAGACATCCTGTATAAATTTGTTCAATTTTCATTTTCTTTCAATATTTCGCTTCATCCTTTTTAAAATAATAAAGGATTAAGTTTGTGGCATCTCAGAACCTTTAGTACTAAGATTTACTTACTTTCTTCTATCTCTCTGTATTGTACTACGTTCCCTTGACCATCAGTTGTTTTACCACCTGAACCAAGAGCACCTTCCCACATTATTTTTTCATTGGCAAAAACGGGTTCACCTTTGGTATTAATCTTTTTGGCAATCAGTACTTCTTCAGGCTTACCGTTTTGTTCTAATTTTACTGCAATATTTTCTCCTTGAGCAAAATAAGTAACGCTGATTATTTCTCCTTTTTCATTTTCTAACTTGCTTGTTTCCTGAACCAGGCTAATTTCATTTGGATCTTTAGCAGCACCAGTGGTTGATGTGCTTGTGTCTGTTGTGTTGTCTTTTGTACATGCAGTTAGCATAAACAATGCTAATGCTGCAATGAATAAGTTCTTCATATTGCTATTTGTTGTTTAAAAAATATTTCTTTAATAATGATAAATAAGCCCATAACGAGTACAAGCCACCCAAAAGCGGGTTTCAATTTTCTGCCATCGATGTTTTTTGCTAAAGCTATTCCTAAAAAAATACCAACCACCGACAGTGCAGTAAAAATGATCAGAAAAGTCCAATCATGTGCCACCATTTTCATGGTACTTAAAAAACCAAGAATAGAATTCATGGCAATGATAAAAAGAGAAGTTGCTACGGCTCTTTTCATCGGCAAACCAATAAGCATAACGAGTGCTGGGACAATTAAAAAGCCACCACCTGCTCCTATTAAACCAGTGATGATTCCTACTAAAAGTCCCTGTGAAACCAAAATAGTATAGTTATTTCCGTTTTGTTTTCTTCCTGAAGGTCGTTCGGTTTTCCTAATCATTTTAATAGAGGCAATAAGCATCAGTATCGCGAATAAGAAAAGCAAAAACATATCTTTGGTCATGGTAATTCCCCAACGATTGATAATGTATTCAGGCAAATGTGGCAAAATCAGTCTTCGTGAAAACAAGACCCCTAAAATAGACGGAATACCGAAAATCAAGGCGGTTTGAAAATCAATCAGTTTCTCTTTAACAAAACCTGCAGATCCCACCAAACTTGTAACACCGACGACAAAAAGCGACAATGTTGTTGCTGTAACGGGATCAAAACCGAAGACATATACGAAAATTGGTACGCTTAAAATACTTCCACCACCACCTATTAACCCCATAACGAGACCAATAATGATTGCTGAAAAATATCCCACTAACTCCATTTATATAATTTCAGCAAAAATACTGTTTAATTTTTTCATAAAGAGTAACCGAAGTCACAGAACACAAATTACTCTTTTAATTAATATCTATTATTTGAAGTACGTTCGGACCCACTTCTACCGTTTGGCCTTTGTTTTTACCTTTGATGTTTTGAAAAACAGGAGCCTGATCAGAAAAAGCAATTACTTCTTTATTTTCAAACTTAAAAACAGGTACGGAAATTCCGACGAATAAGAAGTTCTTATCAGTTTCTACAAGTGTTCCTTTTTCAATTTTATCATGGGTGAGCTTAAGTTCACCTTCTAAAAAAGAAAGGTTTCTTTCTGCTTCTTTCAGCATTTTTTCGTACCGAAGTTGCATATCTTTGGCTTGGGTCTGCTGCGAAAAATCCTCTGGGTCATGCGTGCTTTCTTCGTCTAAATCTGAGGCGATCTTATACCGATCGACCGACTGTTTTAGACTATCAATTACTACGTTTTGTTCTTCAATTATGATGTGGATGATATCTGTTCTTTTCATGATTCTTCATTTTGTTATCTACCAAATTTACTGATTTTTTTTGGCAATTGGTTTTTTAAAATAGCCAACATTTGGCAGGTCTATAATTTTGCATTCCTACCAATTAAAATTCATATTGATAAAGAAATTTCTTCCTGGTCGCGGGATTTTATTCCAATCGGAGTAGGTGGTATAATAGTGGTCGAACAAATTTTCTACACCAATTTTGGTATAAATTTTTGTTTGCCCAAGAGGAAATAAATATCCTACGTTCGCATTTACGATGGTGTAATCAGGGGTTTCTGCTTCACCATATTGTGCTGCGAACTCCTGATGTTTGGCATTTCCAAAAACAGAAACTTCGGTCGCGAAGTTATTCTTATCATATCTTAAAGCGGTTTGATAAGAAAAAGGACTCATAAAAGGTAAGTTTTCACCTTGATGGTCTTTCCCGTGGGTATAAACCAATTGAACGATCCATTTTAAGGGGTCCGCAATCTGCAGTTCTGTCGTCAAACTCATATTAAATAAAGTTGCATAATCCAAGGCGGTATATTTTTTCACTCCGTTTGCGCCAATGGTCATCGGAACAAGATTGTGAATGATTTTTCCGACGATATAATCTGACATATGAAAATAAGATGCAGACACTTTAGCGCTGTATTTTTCTTTTTTTACACCGATGAAAGCATTTGCTTCTAAAGAGGATTCATTTTTAAGCTTGGGATTCCCAATGTAATCATATTTTTCAAAACTGTTAAACAAATAAAACCCATAGCCTTCCGAAACAGATGGTGCGCGATCTCCATATCCTAAACCGAAACCTGCCTGAAATCTGTTTTTATCAAATTGATAATTGGCTGCAAAACTTTTTAGCATTCTGGTTTTTTCTGGATTCATTTCAGGATAAAAAATCTGCAAACTGTTTAATCCAAATTCACTTTCGATCTTATTTTGATGCATGGTTACCGAGGCAGATAATCTTAAGCTGGAATTATCATTAACTTTGATTTGGTCTTCAAGGTAAATGGATTGTGCCAGCGTTCGCACATCTGGCCAAGTTAACATAAACATTAGCTTTTCATTTATATCAACGGGATACATGGTCATTTCTGCGGATGATTTATTCATAAAACCATTGATATTGAATAAGACATTATGGTTCTTGAAAACAGATTTTAAATGGGAATAATAGCCATAGGTTTTACTCCAACCTGGCATATCCATGTGAATGGGAACATTGGGTCTTTTGGTATCATCCATTCGGTGCATGATCGTATTAAAATAAATTTTGGTTTCCCAACTTTTTAGAAAATCACTTCCTGGGAGCATTTGAAACTTCAAAGAAGTGATCAGCGCTTCTGCAATAGAAACATCCATGGGTAAAGCGGGATAACCTACATCATTTGCTTTGTCGTAAATTACCGACACTTCAACTAATTTATTCGCTCCAATTTTCAACCCAGAAATACCTGACACATTTATCTTTTGAAATTGTGAGAATGGAATTTCTATATTTCCGCCGGCTTTGTAATTCTCAGCATCACGCATCATAAAATTAACATCAGTATAGAATTTCTCTGTTTTAAGGTTGGTTCCTGCGCCAAAAATCTTTTGTTGATTCACTGATTCATAACCGCTATTGAGATTAAAGTTCCATTTCTTTTGGCCAAACCCCATTTTATTTCTTTTCAAATCAATGGCTCCGCCGATGGTATTTCCGTGGCAAGAACCCTCCTGGCCTGAACTAATGCTGGCTTCCATTAAATTAGAAACTTCAATGTAAGAAGTTATCGGATCCATTTTATCGGTACATGCGCCAAAAATCCGCATCCCATCGATTGTGACCAACGTCCTTTCGGTTGGCAGACCATTGATGAGCGGCTCCCACGCATAGGCACCACGCTTAATCATCTCTACTTTCGCAGATCTCTGCAGGTATTCATCGATTGAGCCTAATGGTTTGTTTTCTTTACTGGAGATTTTAGTCGTTCCAATAACAATAACCTCTTGAATATGTTGTGGTTGAATAGTGTCAGTTGAATATTTCTGGGCAAAACTGTTGGTAAACAGAAGTACAAGAATATTCACAAGTACATATCTTTTCATGATAAAAATTTTGATTATTAAGACGCTCATCAAAATTTAACAAAATGGTTGAGCATCAAAAAAAATAGGGAAAATCAAGACTAACCAAAAACATTGCAGCTAGTCTTGAGGATTTTTTTAGAACGAATTAGAAATCGATTTCGAAAAAGATGGTACTCGCCAAATTGGTATCGGTAACTTCTTGCCCTGCCAGAACGGTTCCTTCAGCATTAGCCAGTTGCAAATTGATTTTCCAATAACCGGTCATGGTCAACGATAGTTTTCCGTTATACAATTTCCCTGCGCCAGATTGCGTTGCATGTACATTATTGGGTGAACTGTGATTTCCCATGCCCGGCATTCTTGGATCAACTTTTACAGTGTTTCCATCAACCATCGGAAAATTCATCATATCCTGCATTTTCCAAACACCAATTGTTAAATCATTGATGGCGACTTTTGGAGATTTCGGTTCCACAAAAGCGACGATATATCTCACATTATCGCTACCCAAAAAAGAGTTGACTGTTTTTTTCGTTTCAACCGGAACATCAACAACCGTTGTTGCCGTGTAGGTATTTACACCAATGGTATAATCGATTTTTAAATCCCAATATTCCGTTGCATTGCCTGGCATTTGAAATACGATATACCCTGAATATAACGAACCGTCCGAGGTGACTTTCTGTACGGCTGAATTCGGACAAGAGTGTGTCTTGTCTGTCATATGCATTAAGGGTTTCCAGGAAATATTCGCATTTTTTTCGTACTGATTGGTCGATTTATTTTTAATTCGAAGTTTAAGATCATTGTATCCTAATTGGGTTATGCCAGATTTAGAATACAGTTCGATAACATGCGTATCGTTACTAAGTTCTTTAATTTTTAATAATCCTTCAATTTCAGAATTGGGGTTTATTGGTTCCAACGCATCATCATCAGTGTTTCTGCACGAGATTATAAGAAATGCCATTGCCAATAAGGCAAATATAGTTTTGAATGAAAATTTCATTTTTTTGAATTTTAAGTATAAATTGATTGTTAATTTTTCTCTTCTAAAAAGAGATGGTTAAACTGCTTCAGTTTCAAATGAAAAAGAAGAATTTGCGTTGCGAAAAATCAAATTATACCCGTGGTGGCTGCGGCAGAATATTGAGGAAAACTTCAGGAATAAAAACTTCCTGAAAAGTAAAATTTGCAGATTTATGGTCATCGAAATTCTGTTCTCTAATAAAAAACTCAGCAGGTGCAGTGGGTAAAATATTGAACTCAAAGGCATACTTTACCAAATTAAAAGGATTCGTGGACTTCTCACTTTCTTTTTTCATCTGACATTTACCGTGGCATTCCATTTCTGGTTTTTCCTTATTAACACAATGAATTTCATAAAAATCTTGATTAATCTTATAATCAATCATAAAGAGCGAATTTTGAAAACTTGCTCCAAAAATAAGGATTGATAATAGAATTGTTACTGATGATTTCATGACCGTTCAAAATTAAGACTTTTTAATCTGAATTGAAAATGATTTTCATCAGTAAAAATTTTAATATTTTACCACAGATAATTTATAATCTTTATTATTTTTTATCTTTAACACTTCAAATAAAATACACAATGGCAGACAAAGAAAAATTTGTACAGGAACTTACGACAAGATATACTCCAAAAGGAGGATTCATCACCTTAGGAAAAGCCATGCTCGATGGAGAAGTGGTCACAGATGTTGATGTAACCATACCCCTAAAAACACTTAACCGTCATGGTTTGATTGCAGGAGCAACCGGAACGGGGAAAACCAAAACCGTTCAGGTTTTTGCCGAGCAGCTTTCGCACGCCGGAATTCCGTCTTTGGTTTTGGACATCAAAGGTGATTTCTCCGGAATTGCAGAAGCAGGAACGGAAAACGCCATTATTTCTGATCGATATTCCAAGACAAAACTGCCTTATCAAGCCCAAGCTTTTCCGGTAGAACTGATGTCGATTTCTGGTGAAAAAGGCATAAAACTTCGTGCGACCGTTACTGAATTTGGCCCTTTGCTTTTAAGTAAAATTTTAAGCCTTAATGATACACAAAGCAGCATCATGTCGATTGTTTTTAAATATTCAGACGATAAAGGATTGCCGTTGATTGACTTGGAAGATTTAAAAAAATTATTGCAATATCTGACCGATAACGATCAAGGAAAGGCAGATTTGAAAGGAAGTTATGGCTCCATTTCGCCGGCTTCGTTAGGCGCTATTCTACGCTCAATCGTAGCTTTAGAACAACAAGGTGCAACAGGGTTTTTTGGCGAAACGAGTTTTGACGTAAATGATCTATTGCAAACCCGCGATGGAAAAGGAGTTGTAAATATTTTAAGAGTTCAAAATATCCAAAGTCAGCCACAACTTTTCTCTACCTTTATGCTTTCACTTTTTGCGGAAATTTATATGAC
The DNA here is from genome assembly GCF_030409525.1 of Kaistella yonginensis. Classification (GTDB taxonomy): domain Bacteria; phylum Bacteroidota; class Bacteroidia; order Flavobacteriales; family Weeksellaceae; genus Kaistella; species Kaistella yonginensis. The sequence continues at coordinate 40,311 of NZ_JAUFQB010000010.1, forward strand.
GTTCCCAGAAGAAGGCGATACGGGAAAACCGAAATTTGTTCTTTTTATTGATGAAGCGCATCTTATTTTTAATGAAGCGAGCAAAACTTTACTAGCACAAATTGAAACAATGGTAAAACTGATCCGTTCCAAAGGGGTGGGAATTTATTTTATTACGCAAATTCCGGGTGATGTTCCAGAAAATGTACTTTCTCAATTGGGTTTAAAAATCCAACATGCACTGCGTGGTTTTACCGCAAAAGACCGAAAAGAAATTTCGAAAGCGGTAGAAAACTATCCGATTACAGAATATTACGATGCAGGACAACTGATACAAAACCTGGGAATTGGTGAAGCATTTATTACCGTCTTAGACGAAAAAGGCATTCCAACTCCGTTGGTTCATACTTTTTTAATTTCCCCAGAAAGTAGAATGGATGTGTTATCCGATGCAGAAGTATCCGATCTAACAAGCAAATCTGCATTGGTGAAAAAATACGAGCAAACTGTCAATAAAGACTCTGCCTATGAAATGTTGACAAGCAGAATGGAACAAGCCGTACAAGACGCCGCACCAACGATGAAAAAATCGGTAACGAAAGAGCAACCAAATGTTTTTCAAGAAGTGATTGGTAGTAGAGCAGGAAAAACTTTCATGAATACCTTTGCCAGAGAACTGGGCAAGTTTGCTTTAGGAATGATCACCGGGAAAAGACGATAAACAAGTTTTAACATTGATGTAAACAAAAAATAATGAAAGAAAACGAAGTGTCCTATAAAATTCGTGGTTGCATTTTTAAGGTTTACAACAAACTTGGACCTGGACTTTTAGAAAGCGCATACGAAGCAGCATTGGTTTATGAACTAAAAAAAGAAAATTTGGAGGTAAATAACCAAATTGCCTTACCCATGATTTATGAATAAATAAAAATGGAAATCGGCTACCGATTGGATATTTTGGTCGAGAGCAAAGTAATTATTGAACTGAAATCTGTGGAAAATTTGTTAGATCTACATCACAAACAAGTAATCACTTACCTGAATCTTTCTGGTTTAAAATTGGGTTTATTGGTAAATTTTAATTCTGATGATATTTCAAAAAGTATTTTTAGAAAAGTCAATAATTTATAATTAGCAGATATTTCCCCCGCTGATTTCCGCTGATTGTTTCCGCTGATTTCCGCCGTTTTTCTTTAATACTTCTGCGCTATCTGCGGTGTTTTAGATCTGCGCTAATCTGCGGGAAAATTCAATAATTCCCCGCTGATTTCCGGCAATTTTCTTTTATACTTCTGCGCTAATCTGCGGGAAAATTCAAAATTTACTTAAGTTGATTTTTTTATATTTGAAGATTAAAGACCATTTCTTGGTTTACGTGAAAAATTAGAATAAAATGTATTCAGTAATCGATATAGAAAGTAACGGTGCGCCTTTCCGCAAAGAAAGCATCATCGAAATCGCCGTGTATAAATATGACGGTCATAGAATCATGGATCAATTTATCTCTTTGGTCAACCCTGAAAGTGAGATTACCCCATTTGTACAAAAACTCACCAAAATTTCACCAAAAATGGTGAGAACTGCACCGAAATTTCATGAAATTGCGAAAAGAGTTGTTGAAATAACTGAAAATACGACTTTGGTGGGGCATAATATTGAGTTTGATTACAGGATGCTCAGGCAAGAATTTAAAAAATTAGGTTATGAATTCAAAATCAACACGATAGACACGATTCCTTTAGCTAAAAAATTAATACCAACCGCTGAAAGTTATAATTTAGGCAAATTGGTAAAATCGCTAGGAATCCCGTTGGTTGATCAACATCGAGCATCAGGCGATGCGAAAGCGACCTTAGATTTGTTTAAATTATTAATGATAAAAGACAAGGATTCCGAAATCATTCAGCAACACCACGATGAGGTGAATGGGAAATCGTACTTAAATAAAATTCGCGACCTAACCCAGGATTTACCCGCAGAGAAGGGCATTCTTTATTTTCAGGATCAAGAGGGGAAAATTATTTTCTCTGATTTTGTTGATGATTTAAATAAATTTTCAAAAGGGGTTTTTCACGCTAAATCAAAACGCTGGAAAAATATTCAAGAAGACGTGGAGCAAATTCAATATGAATTAACAGGCAATGATCTTTTGGCAAAATTGATGATGAAAAGTAAAGGTTTGAAAAAGAAAGAATCTTTACCATTTGGACTGTATCATAAAAACAATAAATATTTCGTAGATAAAATTCAAAATCAGCAAGTTGACCTTCCTTTTGTGAAATTTAAAGCTTTTACGCAAGGAATAAAAGCAGTGAGTTTCATCAACAGCCAACCAAATTTAAAAGAGATAAAAAATCTAAAACAACTCCTAACGATTGCTAAAGAAGATGAGTTATGGCTCTCAACTGGTAGGGTTTTAGGTGAGAAATCATTTTTAATTTTAGAAAAAGGAGTATTGGCAGCTTACGGATTTTATGAATTATACACTCAAATTGAATCTTTGAAAAAATTATCAAACTTAAAAATTGACCTTAATTCCCCTACTTCAGATTTAGAAAACGATTTAAAACTAGGACTTTTGCGCGGAGATTTTGAAAGAATAGCAACTCCTTTAAAATAAATAGCAGAAAATTGAATAAAAAATTTTATTTTTGAAAAAAATTTAGCAAAGTAAATCAATGAACGTTCTGAAATCTATAAAAAAGGTAGCTTCTAAGGGGAAAAAGTTTTTCTCTAAAGAAAACTCCGTGGATTAAGGGCGAATATGTTAATAATATTATGAAGCAGGCTCTTTTGGGGTCTGCTTTTTTTAATGAAATAAAACCAAAATCATATGACCGACAAAAATTTAATGAAAATTGCCGAGGAGTTCGGAACACCAACTTATGTTTATGACGCAGAAAGTATCAAAAATCATTACGAAAAACTAACTTCTTCTTTCCACAAAAGTACCCGATTTTTCTACGCTGCAAAAGCACTTACCAACATTAATATTTTAAAATATATTAAAAATTTAGGCGCTGGTTTAGATTGTGTCTCCATCAATGAGGTGAAGCTAGGCTTAAAAGCAGGGTTTACCCACAAGCACATTCTGTTCACACCCAACTGTGTTGATTTGTTAGAAATTGAAGAAGCCATGCAGCTGAAAGTTCATATCAACATTGATAACATCTCGATTTTGGAACAATTTGGGAATAAATTCGGGAACACTTATCCTATTTTCGTGCGAATCAATCCGCATATTTACGCAGGTGGAAATCATAAAATCTCCACCGGCCATATCGATTCCAAATTCGGAATTTCTATTCATCAGCTCCGCCATATCGAAAGGGTAATGAAGTCGACCAACCTTTTAATAGAAGGGCTTCACATGCACACAGGCAGCGAAATTAAAGATGCAGACGTTTTCCTTCAAGGGCTTGAAATCATGTTTGAACTGGCGGAACATTTCCCAGATTTAAAATATATCGATATGGGAAGTGGATTCAAAGTGCCTTATCAAGAGGGTGATTTGGAAACCGATGTAAAAACTTTGGGTAAAAAAGTAGAAAAAGCGTTGACTGATTATCATAAAGAAAGCGGCAGAAAATTCGAATTGTGGTTTGAACCTGGCAAATACCTGGTGAGTAGCAGCGGTCATTTTTTGGTCAAATCAAACGTTATTAAGCAAACAACCGCTACTGTTTTCGTGGGAATTAATTCGGGCTTCAATCACTTAATTCGTCCGATGTTTTACGATTCCCATCATATAATTGATAATCTTTCGAATCCAAAAGGTGCAGAAAGAATTTATACGGTTGTTGGAAATATCTGTGAAACTGATACTTTTGCCTGGGATCGCAAATTAAATGAAGTTCGTGAAGGTGATGTTTTGGTTTTCAGAAATGCCGGCGCCTACGGATTTGAAATGAGTTCTAACTTTAACTCACGGTTGAAACCTGCCGAAGTTCTTTTTCTGGATGGCAAAGCACATTTAATCAGAAGAAGAGAAGAATTCGATGATTTGCTGAAAAATCAGATTGAAGTACTATAAATGTCATCTTTTAAATCGCTGTTATCAAAAGGTTTTTCGTAAATTTACTTATTAAATATACCGTTATGAAACGATTAGTATTTCTAATGATTTTTACATCTGTTTTCTTCCAGGCTCAGGAGATTGAAGATTTGCAAGAAGGTTATTTTTTCTCTGAAAGCAGTAAAAATTTTTTTAGAGTTGATATTAAAAAACCTTATGACTATTACAAAGTATCCTCTTGCGCGGAAGATTCCCCATTTATAAGAGCGCAGTTTGAAGGTGGTGATGCTGCCTTTAACAGAGAATTGTTCCGGTATATTTCAGCGTATGTAGATAAAGAGATTTATGTAGTGAATGGAACGTTCTTTCTTCAGATGGAAATTGATAAAGAAGGAAGAGTCACCAGCCTCAACATAATTCCAAAAGTTGAAAACAGCGATGGATTCTTGAGGGATTTAAAATTCGCTGTCCGGAAAATCAAAAAAAACTGGACCCCCTCAAAATGTAATAATGTGCCGGTGGATTCTAAAATACGCATTCGACTCAATTTTGTTACAGAAAGCATTGACGTTTAAATAGAAAATATTTATATTTCAAAAACTCTGTGAGTAATCGCAGAGTTTTCTTATTTTTAACAAAAATAGAGATGCAAAAATATTTACTCTTTTTACTATGCAGTTCAAGCATGTTTTCCCAAACAATCCATGAAAAATATCCTGATAATCAAACAGATTACATTGGTGGGAATGTTCAATTCTATAAAGATTTTCAGCAGGTTTTAAAAGATAAAAATCTGGAACCTTGTGCAGATAAAGCTGAAAACTTACACTTTCGACTGGTGGTTTATCCTGATAAAAGTATAAAATATGTAAAGTCAGAAGACCCTACTGTAGAGACTTACAAATGTACTTTTGAACTTTCAAAACAAGTGGTAAAATATCTAAAAGGCTGGAATCCGGCAGAAGTAAATGGTGAAAAAGTAGCTGCAGCAACAACCTTTCTTATCATTCCTAGTGAACTTTTTGGTGAAATAAAAGAAGGCTACGATCCGATTAACGATTTAGAAATGGCGATGTATGAAGGTGGAATACAAAAATTTAGAAAAAAAGTTTTTCAAGGAATTGATATTAGTGGTTATAATTTTACCGGAACTTTTAGAATGGAAGCCACCTTTTATATCGAAAGAGATGGCAGCATGAGCAATATCGAGCTGGCACAATCTTCTGGTTTAAAAGTTTTCGATGACATGATCATCACCTCCCTATCTAAAATTAAAAATAAATGGAAACCTGGAACTATTCATGGAATTCCCGTTCGATACAAATTCAGACTCCCCATTGCTTTTGCAAATTAAACTAAAAAGAATCATGAAAAACGCCATCTCTTTCCTCTTAATGTTGGTTGGTTTACTTTTTTCTGCGCAACAAATTCCAAACCCAGTCCCGAAAGAATGGGATAAAGATGCTTTTTACAAACTTGGAAAAGAAAAACTGCATAAAGATTTCAAGCGTGCCCTCACGTATACCGTAGCTGAAAATTATGTCATTAATGGCATCATTACTTTTGCAATTTATGTAGATGAGAAAGGCTTTGCAAAAATTATAGACATGAAACCAAAATTCAAAAATGATCAACTCCTGCTGGATGATTTGAATTATGTTCTAAGAAAAACACATAAAAACTGGCAAGCCGCCCAAAAAGAAAACAAACCTGTAAAGTCTATTTACTACTATAAAATAAATTTTAACACCGAGGTTTATGATCATGATTAATTGGTAAAACAGAAACAATATGAGACTATTTTATTTGCTTTTCTTACTGTTCTCTACACGCAATCATACCCAAATTTTGGAGCGATATCCTACGGATCAACTTCCGTATACCGGTGGCGAAGTTGCCTTTTACCAAGATTTTTATCAACTATTAAAAAAGCAAAACATAAAACCTTGCGAGAATAAGCAGGAGCTGTATGAACTTAAATTGGTTGTTTATGAAGACGCGTCTGTAAAATTGGTAAAAGAACAAAATGCCGAAAAACTGGCAAATAATAAGTGCACCTATGAAATCATCAAAAAAGTTTTACCCGAAATGACGGGCTGGAACCCTGCGATCTACCAAGACAAAAAAATGCCCGCTGTTGCAGACTATCTGATCTACTTAGATGATTTATTTGAAAATTTTCCAGCGGCGTATGCAGCCTCTCATTATATAAAACAACCTGAATTCCCTGGCGGTCTGCAGAAGTTCCGAAACAAGTTTACGGGAGCTATCCGAATTCCAAAACTGGATCATACCGATGGCGAATTTACCCTTAGAATTGCATTTGAAGTCAATGACAAAGGTAAAATGCAAAATGTACGACTCTTAGAAAAAACAGGCTATGATCGTTTTGATGAAAGCATCATCAAAGGAATCCAATACATGAAATACCAATGGCAACCCGCAAGTTTTCATGGCATTCCAATCAAGACGACCCTCACAGTTCCGATTCATTTTACTTTTCATTAATCTGCCATTCTGTCATAGAAATTTGTATATTTGCTCCATAATTTTTTAGAGGATGGTGTATTACCGAACATCTAATTTTTAATATCTACAAAAACGTGCAAGAAAAATATATAGACGAAACCAAACAGGGCGAAGCTTTTGCCATCGCAGAAAAACCACAGAATAGTAAAAAATTATTTCTAGAAAGCTATGGCTGTCAAATGAATTTCTCTGATTCGGAAATTGTAGCTTCAATTTTAAATGAACAAGGCTACAATACAACTTTGGTTCCCGAAGAGGCAGATTTAATTTTATTAAATACCTGTTCTATTCGTGACAAAGCAGAACAAACGGTCAGAATGCGACTTTCGCAATTCAAAAATTTGAAGAAAGAAAAACCCAATTTAACCGTCGGCGTTTTAGGTTGTATGGCAGAACGTTTAAAAACCAAGTTTTTAGAAGAAGAACACTTGGTTGATTTAGTGGTTGGCCCCGATGCTTACAGAGATTTACCCAATTTATTAAAAGAAACAGAAGGCGGCCGCGATGCCATCAATGTTATTTTATCCAAAGATGAAACCTACGCAGACATCAGTCCTATTCGCTTGGGTGGAAACGGCGTTACCGCTTTCGTCACCATTACCCGTGGTTGTGATAATATGTGTACTTTTTGCGTGGTTCCATTTACCCGTGGTCGGGAGCGAAGCCGTGATCCACACTCAATTATTGAAGAATGTAAAGAATTATGGGAAAACGGTTACAAAGAAATTACCCTCTTGGGTCAAAATGTAGACTCTTACCTGTGGTTCGGTGGCGGCGCGAAAAAAGACTTTAAAAAAGCCACTGAAATTCAGCAATTAACCGCCGTAAATTTTGCCCAGTTAATGGAAATGGTGGCGATTGCAGTTCCCAATATGAGAATTAGATTCTCAACCTCTAACCCGCACGACATGAGCACCGATGTTTTCAAAATCATGGCGAAGTACAATAACATCTGCAAATATGTTCACCTTCCGGTTCAAAGTGGAAGCGATAGAATTTTGGCAAAAATGAACCGTCAACATACCCGTGCAGAATATTTGGCTTTAATAAAGAATGCAAAAGAACTGATTCCAGAAGTCTCCTTTTCTCAAGATATGATCATCGGATTCTGTGGCGAAACCGAAGAAGATCATCAAATGACATTGTCGCTGATGCGCGAAGTAGAATATGATTATGGTTACATGTTCTCTTATTCTGAACGCCCAGGAACACCAGCAGAAAAGAAAATGGAGGATGATGTACCCGCAGAGGTCAAACAAAGAAGACTCTCAGAAGTAATCGCTTTACAAGGGGAACTTTCCCGCAAAAGAATGCAAGGTTATGTCGGCAGAACACATGAAATATTAATTGAAGGAACCTCCCGAAAAAATCAAAACCAATGGAAAGGTAGAAATTCCCAAAATGCAGTCTGCGTTTTCGATAAATTAGAGGGTCAGAAACTAGGCGACATTGTGACTGTTTTTGTCCACGGCAATACGCAGGGAACGCTTTTGGGGGAAACGGTTTAAGGTCATTGCGAGAAATGTGAAGATGTCATTGCGAGGAACGAAGCAATCTTTTTTGGTAGACATTTCCGCCTTCCACTCCCGCTTTTTTTATTGCCAGCTTAGTTACGACAGGCTCAATTGCCAAGACAAGTTCAGCTACCAATAAAAAAAGAGCTCCGTTCAAGTCGGGCTGCAATGATCGCATAAAACAAGAGTTGCTAAAAAATGAAAGATTTACAGAACACACTAATTATCAATAACATTTCCGAACTGCTGGAAAACGCGCGGAAGAAAGTTGTGGTGGCTGTAAATCAAACCATCGTTCTCACTTGTTTTAAAGAAGATTTTATAAAAATCTTATAAAATAATTAAATAACACATTGTAAATTTTACATTGTAAATTATTCAAAGAAAAAATATGACAGACTTACAATCCATAAAAACGCGTTTCGGAATTATCGGGAATTATCCAGTTCTCAATAGGGCTTTGCAAAAAGCAATTCAAGTGGCGCCAACTGATATTTCGGTTTTGGTAATGGGAGAATCTGGTGTTGGGAAAGAATATATCCCGAAAATTATTCATGGAGAATCTCGTAGAAAACACCAACCGTACATTGTGGTAAATTGTGGTGCAATTCCAGAAGGGACCATCGATTCAGAATTATTTGGTCATGAAAAAGGAGCCTTTACCGGTGCAACTTCCACGCGAAAAGGCTATTTTGAAGTGGCAGATGGTGGAACTATTTTTCTGGATGAAGTGGGCGAATTACCCGTACAAACACAGGTTCGTTTGCTTCGGGTCTTAGAAAGTGGCGAGTTTATGAAAGTCGGCTCCTCTCAAGTTCAAAAAACCAATGTAAGAATTGTTGCGGCAACCAACGTAAATATGCTCAATGCCATTAATAATGGCAGATTTCGTGAAGATTTATATTACCGGTTAAATACCGTACAGATTGATATGCCCGCACTGCGTGATAGAAAAGGCGATATTCACTTGCTCTTCAGAAAATTTGCGATTGATTTTGCAGAAAAATACAGGATGCCAGAATTGGTTCTTACCGACGATGCCATAAATTATTTAGAAAATTATCCTTTCCCCGGAAATGTTCGTCAGCTCAGAAATTTGGTGGAGCAAGTAACGGTTGTCGAACAAGAACGAACCGTTAACTCTGTGAAGTTAGCCGAATATATTCCGATGCAAACCCAACTCCCCGCAGTGATTCAAAAAGGAAGCGGGATCTCTTCAAACGAATTTAATTCGGAAAGAGAGATTATGTACAAAATTCTTTTTGACATGAGAAATGACCTTAATGATTTAAAATCCTTAACTTCGGAATTGATAAAAAACCGAGAGGACAGCGATTTTAGTCATCAGGAAAAAAATCTGATCAACCGCGTTTTTACCCCTGAGACTCAGAGTCAAAATCCGAGCTCTATGCTTTATTTTGAAAAACAGAATCAGTATCAAAATCCGATCATTTCAAAAGCAGATGAAGATTATGATGATGTAGAAGATATTGAAATTGAAGAAACGAAAACAGATTCTTTATCGCTTCAAAACAATGAAAGAGAGCTGATTGTGAAAGCGTTGGAAAAACACAAAGGCAGAAGAAATAAAGCAGCAGATGAATTGGGAATTTCCCAAAGAACGCTGTACAGAAAAATTAAACAATATAATTTAGAAGATTAATGAAGACATTTCAGCGCGCAAAATCCACTTTGCAGACCAGGAAATTTAGTTTTATCTCGCTCTTTTTTCTTGGCTCTTTCTCTTTGGCTCTTTTAGCAAATTGTTACAGTTTCACCGGATCTTCTTTAAGTCCAGAAACGAAAACAATCGAGATCCGCGACTTTCCGAATAACGCACCCTTGATGAACGCCAGTTTATCCCAGGAATTTTCAACTGCCATACAAAACAGGTTCTTGCAGCGGACCACTTTAAAAGGGACAAAAGAAAATCCAGATATTTTAATTGAAGGTGAAATAACCGATTACGCAATTACACCCACCACCATTTCGACCTCGGTAAATGCACCAGGCGGAAATATTCAGGCTGCACAAAATAAATTGACGATAACCGTAAAAGTACACTATGAAAATCGTGTTCCCAATGAAGAAAGCAAAAGCTTTGACCGTGTGTATTCTGACGAAGCGGTGTTCAGCAGCGATTTAGATATCAATACCATCGAGACTTCGCAAGTAAAAGTGGTGAACGAGAGAATCATCAATAAAATTTTTAATGATATTGTAGCCAATTGGTAATGAACGGAAGAATTTTAGAATTAGTAAAAAACCCAGACTTATTTCAAATCAATGATTTGGAATTGCTGACCAGTGAAATTAACAAACACCCGTATATTCAAAGTTTGCGAGCGTTGCACCTTTTGGGTACACATCGGTTACAGCCAGAAAATTATGCCAATGAACTTTCTGTAACCGCCGCATACACCACAGATAAAAAAATTATTTATCAGTTGATTAATGCAGTGGAAGACGCAAAACCTTTTTTAGAAAGTGTTACTCAAGTAAGTGGTGCAAAAGAAAACAATACAGAACCTCTAAATAAGTTTACAGCGATCAAAGCAAAGACCACTGAAACTCCTGCGGCAGTTTACGTAAATGGCGCATTAAATCGTATTTTGTTTAAAGGCGAAGAAGATTTCCTTGAAAGAGAAACCGAGACCATTGATTTAGAATCCACCTTAGAATCGGGGCAACTTGTGATTCTGAAAACAGAAGAAGCTACTCATCAACGCAACGAAACAGCAATAGCCGAAGCCAAGAAGGCTGAAAATTCTGGCAAAGAAAATTTCATTAAAAACGAAGAAATTGTAGCTGAAAAGTCTATTGTTGAAGATTCCAGTAAGTTAAGTTTTCATGCTACGGCTGAATTTCTACCTGATGTAAAATTCACTTCAAGCTCACCGGAAGAACTTGTAAATGAAGTTGCAAAACCACCTTTGAATAAACATGAAGAAGAAATGAAACGTCTTATTGCTGAAGTGGAAGCAAAAATGAAAGCGTCGAAAAAAGACAAAACATTGCCTGAAGCAAAAGAAGACTTTTCAAAAATCGCAGAGGTTAATTTTTCTGAAACACAAACCTTCGATCTTACCAAAACCGAAAATAGTAATGAGAAAACGGTTGAGCTCGAAAAAACGGCAGCAACAAAAATCATTGAAAAACAAGATCCTTTAATTGAACAAAATACAATAAAGCTACCCATTTTGATTCCGGAAATAACGGTCGAAATCAAAACAGAATCTGCGCCAGAAGATAAACCAGTTTGGAAGCCAATGTCTTTCGCAACCCATATTCCCGATGCTCTAATAGGTGAAAAAACAAAAGAAACATCACCCCTAAAAGAAGCAGTTCAATTCAAGGAGACCATAGGTAAAACGGAAGAAAAACCCGAAACTGGGCAAGATGCCGAATTGACCAACCGACCAGTTTTCAATGTGTCATTTTTTACGCAAAGTGTTTCAGCCCTCGAAAAACCAAATAAAGTCGAAGAAATTACACCGGATCAAACAGGACAAATTCCTGCAGAAACCCTAGAGGAAAGCAATGTTCCCACGTTCATCAACACGTGGCAAAGTTGGTTGAAAATAGATCGGAATAAAGAAGAAGTAAAAGAGAAAATTGAAATTTCGATTACGGAAATTAAAAATAAAGTCATCGAAAACTTTATTGAAAAAGAACCGAAAATTTCGAAATTAAAAGAAGAATCTGATTTCGTTATTAAAGAAAGAAATGATGATATTTCCCACTTAATGACTGAGACTTTAGCCAACCTTTACATCCAGCAAAAACTGTATGCAAAAGCAATTAGAGCCTACGGAGTTTTGTCCGAAAAACATCCCGAAAAGAAATCTTATTTCGAGGCTAAAATCAATTTAATAAAGGAATTACGTCAGAATAAATAGACAGGCAGCCCGCTCAATGGAGTGGGCTCATTTTATTCTAAATTTTTTCGGTCGACCGCTTCTATGTTGATTGTTTTCGCATTTTGATCCGACTTAAAGTTTCTAAATTTTCGCCATAATTTCCTACCTAAAACCAAGACGATTACGATCAAAATAATGGTTACAATAAAGGCGATAATTGGGGCGGCCATGGCCAAAATCGACATTAATCCGGCACCAGCCGTTTCTGTAGTTGCAACGACTGAATTTCCTAAACCTCCAGTTGTAGCCGTCGAGGCAGCGCGCGTTCCGGCAAAACCAGAACTGATTGCGGCCGCTGTACCACCACCGGCAATTAAGGCTAAAGTCCATTGCGGAAATGTTCCTATATCTGCGAACTGACTCGCGAACATGACCGAACCTGCTAGGGTCGCCATTGGCACCGACATGGTGTCTAAAAGATGATCGATAACGGGGATGTAATAGGCTAAAATCTCAACTACGGTCGCGATTCCTGTCGTTATTAAAACGGGTAAGCCGGCAAGCCACTGAAAACTTTCGTTCATCGGAATCCAGCCCATGTAGGAAGCTAGACTCACGGCAAACATCGGCAAAAAAACCCTGAAGCCCGTTGCTGCAGCTAACCCAATTCCCATGAAAGCACTGAGAATATAAGGTAAATATGGAATATTATCAAACATTGGTGTGGTGTTTTTAATTTGTTTCTTTTACCAAATTTATAAAAATATTGCGTTGAATTCAAACATTACTTTCTTGATTCACAAAGTTTTAAGAAATTTTCTTCTACATTTTTAAAATGAACAGGCATTTCTTTAGAAATCCAAAAAACCATGGATAGCGAGTTTCTGCCAAATTTTTCTGCAAAAAGCGATTTGTTTAATCGGTAACTTTCCCGCAGTAACCTTTTTATTCTATTGCGGTCGTGTGCTTTTTTAAAAATTTTTTTAGAAACAGAGACACCGACTTTTTGATTGTTGATTATAAAATCTTCCTGCGGTTTTTGATCCAAATTAAGGGTAATAATTCTTAAATTATCACAGGTAATCCATTTGCCTTTTTCAAAAAGCACGCCGATTTCTTTTTTGTGTTTTAGCTTTTCCTTCTTCGGAAGTTTAAAATCAGTCATCTTTTTTTATTAAATAATTAATGACTTCGGCTGCAGCATAAAGTCCGAATATCGCTGGAATATAACTGATCGTTCCGTAAAAAGATCTTTTAAAATTGGTGCCGTCGGTCATTTTTAAACTTTCTTCATTCTGAATTTCTGTAGAAAAAACACATCGGATTCCTTTATCAATATTTTCTTTTTTTAACCGCTTTCGAACCTGTTTTGCGAGATGGCAACTTTGGGTTTTATGAATATCACGAACCAGTACTTTTGAAGGGTCCATTTTCCCGCCGGCTCCCATACAACTTACAATTTTCACTTTTCGGCGGCGGGCATTCATAATTAAAGTCACTTTTGGGGATACACTATCGATACAATCTAAAACATAATCGTAGGTTTGATCATCAAATACGGTTTCCATATCCTCGGGATTTAAAAACTGATTCAATTGCGTAAGTTTTAATTCGGGATTAATATCCAGAAGACGCGCTCCTACGACCTCAACTTTCGCTTTACCAACGGTGGATGTTAAGGCGGGAAGTTGGCGGTTGATATTGGTAAGATCCACTGTGTCGCCATCAACAATCGTCATTTTTCCGATACCAGCTCGGGCTAAAAACTCTGCTGCAAACGAACCTACGCCGCCCAAACCAACCACCAGTAGGTTTGCTTTATGCAACTTTTCTAGAGCTTGGTCTTTAATCAGTAATTCAGTTCTTTCGAGCCAGTTGTTTTTCATTTTAAAAGGGGAATATTAAAAACTTTCAGATTTTCTTCAATTTGCAAAGTGAGTTTTTCCACTTTAATCTTCTTTAAATCAGCTACTTTTTGATAGAGCGTGTGAAGATCAAATGGTGTGTCATCGGTTTCCAGAAAAAGTTTTTCGGTCGGGAAATCTTTTACAAATTCCTGCAAATTTACATTTTGCAAAACAGATTTTCCAAAACTTAGATAAAAATCGTGCTTTTGCAATTCGTTACCAATCGTTTTTCTTTTGTTAAAGCCGTGTACAACCATAGGGACTTTTGCTTTTTTTTGAAAATGAATGACTTGTGAAAATCTTCTAACACAATGAACTATTAGAGGTTTCTTCAACTCGTTTGCCAAATGAATCTGCTTTTCAAAAACTTCTTCTTGTAACCCATCATCTATATTAATAAGTCCGTCTAAACCGCATTCGCCAATAGCCACACAATATTTATTATTTGCGATTTCTTGCAACCAATGAAACTGATTTTCAGTTGTTTTCGCACTCAAATTGGGATGAATACCGGCAGAAAAAAAACCAATTGGCGGTGTTTCATAGAGCACCAAATTATAAATCCCAGAAAAATTTTTTGAATCATGATGGTGAAAATCAAAGTAAGCCATGCTCAAAAATAACTAAAAAGTGATTATGAAGGCTAAAAAATTAGTTTTAAATTATGTGATATTTTCTTTAACTTTACTCAAAACTAAAAACCCGATGAAAAAAAAATTTACTGAAAAGCAAATTCATATTTTAAATGTTGCCGAAAAGCTCATTGCAAAAAAGGGATTTGAAGGAACTTCCGTTCGGGATATTTCAACAAATGCCAATATTAATGTAGCCATGATTAGTTATTATTTTGGCTCCAAGGAAAAAATGATGTCTTACCTCTACCGCTACCGTGTGCAAAAAACCAGAGATAGCTTTGCGGAGTTTGCCCAAATAATCAGAGACGGAAAACCAGAAATGCAGATGAAGGAACTGATTAAATACGTGGTTAGCCAACTGTTTAAATTCAATTATTTTCATGGTTTTGTTACGCAGGAACTACGACACACCGAGCATTTGAAAGAAGATCTATTGGAATTTTACACTACATTTACTTCTAAAATAGATGACGTAATTAAAAAAGGGGTTTCTTCGGGAGTTTTCAGTAATGCACCAAAGCCGGAAGATATCTTGACTTTAATCGTTGGATCGTCGTTGTTCGTTATTAGAAATAAAAATTTTTACGAATTATACGTTTCGGGTAAAGAAGAAAATTACCTGGAAGAAGCTGAGAAAAAAACGATGGCCAATCTTTTAGTTACCGTTTTTTCACTTTTAGGGTATCAATCTGATTAAAATATTAGTTAAATAATCATAAAAAAAAATCTATTGATAAAAAAGTTATATTTTTGCACCCTGAACCGCGGAAATTAAATCTCCTATAATTTCTGCTATATTTTATTTATGAAAAAGTATTTGATTATTACATTTGCATTCTTTGCATTATCTGCCTGCAACAGGCAACAGGATTTAGCCTTGAAAAGTGCAGATAAAGATTATATCTTAAAAGTAGCCAACGAAAAATTTGAAAAGAAAAAATGGACGGATGCTTTGGCATTGTACGAACGACTTTCAAACTTGGTTGCCGGCACTGATGACGCACCCAATGTGGTTTATAACTCAGCGTACGCAAACTACTACGATAAAAATTACAAATTGGCTGGTCACCAGTTTAAAAATTTCTCGGTAACATTCCCACAGGATAAACGTGCGGAAGATGCTGCCTACATGTCGGCATTGTGTTATTATGAAGGTAGTATGGATTATAACCTGGATCAAAGCAGCACTGAGTTGGCCATTAATGAGATGCAAAATTTCCTTAATAACTATCCAAATTCTGAACGGTCAAAAAATATCGATCAGCTTATTGATGAATTAACCTATAAATTAGAATTTAAAGCCTACGAAAACGCGAAGCAATACTATAAAATGGCTGATTATAAAGCTGCAAGTACTGCTTTTGAAAACGTGTTGGATGATTTCCCCAGCACAAAGTTGCGTTCAAAAATCTACGACTATCTGTTGAAATCTAAGTATGAATTGGCTGTTAACTCTGTGTATAGTTTAAAGAAAGACCGTATCGAAAGCGCTTTGGGCTTCACCAAGCAGATCGAACGTGAAGTTCCTGGAACCGATAATGCGAAAACAGCAACCGATTTAAAAAATAAATTATCCAAAGAAAAAGAGGGTTTTGCAGAGCTTGAGAAAAAAGTTGAAGCCAGAAATAAAGAATTAAAAGATAAGCAAATAGAAGAGGAAGCAAGAATCAATTTAGAAAAAGATCAGAGAGACGCTGAAAAGAAAGCTGAAAAAATTCAAAGAGACAGCGCGGCTTTGGCAACGCCACCTCCAGCGGCTACTTTCAAAATCAAAAAGTAATCCGTACATTTGCAAACTCCAAATATAACAATCCACTGAAAATGAGCGTAAAAGATTCTAAAGCCGAATTAAGCACAATAACTTACGATAGAGATAAAATCGAAGAAAATGTAGGTTCTATCTACGAAGCAATCGTAGTGATGGGAAAAAGAGCTGAGCAAATCAATGCGGAAATTCGCACTGAGCTTCACAATAAATTAGATGAATTTGCAGTGCACAATTCAACTCTTGAAGAAGTTTTTGAAAACAAAGAACAAATCGAGATTTCTAAACATTACGAAAAACTTCCAAAACCAACTTCAATTGCAATTCAAGAATGGTTAGACGGAGAAATCTACTACAGAAAAACCGACGAAAAGAATTAATATTCTATTTCTTTGCAACTTATAAAATAAAACCGCTTCGATATCGAGGTGGTTTTTTATTTTAATGGAGTGTTTTATTTTTAACCTTCGGTAAATAATGAGATAGATGTTAAGATAAATGGATTAAGGTCAACAGGAACATCGGATCACACCATCGCTAAGAATATAGATTGTAAAACCTTAAAAATAAGAAAAACCCCACCTGCTATTTTTTGTTGAGACGACTTCTTTGTTGGTTCTATTTCAAATTTTCACATGATTGTAAATTAACACAAAATTACAAGTTTGTTTATTTTTAAGTTGTCCATATTTTAGTAACTTTACAGTTCTAAATTTTTAGTAGAAATCTATAAAAATATCAATTATGAGCAAGAAATTTCCGGCAGGAGTTGCCACTGGGCAAATGGTTACCGACATTTTTCAATACGCAAAAGAAAATAAATTTGCACTTCCAGCAGTAAATGTTATCGGTTCTAGCAACGTAAATGCAACCATCGAAACTGCTGCAAAACTAAATTCACCAGTAATTATTCAGTTTTCAAATGGCGGGGCTGCTTTCAACGCAGGAAAAGGTTTAAGCAATGAGGGACAAAAAGCCGCTATTCTAGGTGGTATTGCCGGTGCTAAACATATTCATACTTTAGCAGAAGCATACGGAGCAACCGTTATTTTACATACCGACCACTGTGCTAAAAAATTATTGCCATGGATTGATGGATTATTAGATGCAAGCGAAGAGTTTTACGCTCAAACAGGCAAACCTCTTTATTCTTCTCATATGCTTGATTTATCAGAAGAGTCAATTGAAGAAAATCTTGATATTTCTTGTAGATATTTTGAACGTATGGCCAAAATGGGAATGACCCTAGAAATAGAATTAGGCATCACCGGTGGTGAGGAAGATGGAGTGGATAATTCTGGGGTAGATTCTTCAAAATTATATACCCAACCTGATGAAGTGGCTTACGCATACGAAAGATTAAATGCGATTTCGCCAAACTTTACCATTGCGGCGGCTTTTGGAAATGTTCACGGGGTTTACAAGCCAGGTAATGTGAAATTAACGCCTAAAATTTTAGATAATTCTCAAAAATTTGTCGAAGAAAAATACGACTTAGGTGCAAAACCGATTAACTTTGTCTTTCATGGTGGCTCAGGATCTTCATTAGAAGAAATAAGAGAAGCAATTGATTATGGCGTTATTAAAATGAATATTGATACCGATCTACAGTTTGCTTACACCGAAGGAATCAGAGATTTCATGGTAGAAAAAATAGAATATTTAAAAACACAAGTTGGCAATCCAGATGGTGCTGATTTACCAAACAAAAAATATTACGACCCTAGAGGGTGGGTAAGAAAAGGAGAGGACACTTTCTCCAAAAGATTGGTTCAAGCTTTTGAAGATTTGAACAACGTAAACACACTTTAAATTTTTTGCACAAAGTATAATGTAGAAAGTGATAGTTACCGACTACATTGTATATTGTAATTTATACATAAATTCAAAAATATGGCATTCGACTGGTTTAAAAGGAAAACACAAAATATCACCACTTCTACGGAAGATAAAAAGGATGTTCCCAAAGGACTTTGGCATCAAACACCGAGTGGGAAAATTGTAGAGCACGAAGAGTTAAAAGCAAACAATTACGTTTCTCCAGAAGATGGTTTCCACGTGAGAATAGGAAGTAAAGAGTTCTTTTCGATTCTTTTTGATGACAATAAGTTTACGGAGCTCGACGCTAATGTGGAAAGTGTAGACATGTTGAATTTTAAAGATACCAAGTCTTATACCGACCGTTTAAAAGAAGTGAAAGCCAAAACCAAGCTAACAGATTCGATCCGAAATGCGGTAGGAAGTGTTAATGGAGAACAAATGGTAATTTCCTGTATGGATTTTAGTTTTATAGGCGGTTCACTCGGATCGGTGATGGGCGAAAAAATCCGCCGAGCAGTGGATTATTGTATCGAAAACAAACTGCCTTATATGATCATTT
Organism: Kaistella yonginensis; assembly: GCF_030409525.1. Lineage (GTDB taxonomy): Bacteria > Bacteroidota > Bacteroidia > Flavobacteriales > Weeksellaceae > Kaistella > Kaistella yonginensis. The sequence goes on from NZ_JAUFQB010000010.1 coordinate 58,895, forward strand.
GTCAATCGGGTGGTGCGAGAATGCAGGAAGCTACTTATTCCTTGATGCAGTTGGCAAAAGTACAATCCAAATTGGCGCAACTCTCGGAAGCGGGCTTGCTGTATATTGCCTATTTATGTGACCCGACTTTTGGTGGGATTACCGCTTCTTTTGCAATGACTGCCGATATTATTATGGCAGAGCCGGGAGCTTTAATTGGTTTTGCTGGTCCACGGGTAATTCGTGAAACCATAGGTAAAGATTTGCCAGAAGGTTTCCAAACTTCGGAATTTTTACAAGAAAAAGGATTCGTAGATTTCATTGTGAAAAGAACAGAAATTAAGGATAAAGTATCTAAAACAGTTCGATTATTAGCGGACGCTTAACAAATTGAAATTATTTTTAAAATCTCACCTCAATGGAGGTGGGATTTCTTTTTTATGAGAAACATCAAAATCATATTTAATGCTTTACGATCGTTAAGTTTTACCAAAATTATGAAACTTCTACGATTGACGCTTCCACATCCTCTATTTTCTATTCTGGGATTATATGCAACGGTACGAAGTTTTTCTTTGGCTCAAAAACATTTTCCTAAAACACATTCCAATGATGGTGTTGGTAATGCTTTCCGTCATTCGCTGTGGACTTGCCTTATCATGATGTATTGCTGCAAGATTTCTTCGCCCAAAAAATCATTGGACTACTGCAAAAAAATGACCGATTTACACGAAGAGCTTTTCCCAAATAAACCGCTGCAAACCAAAATGGATCTTCACAATAACCAAGTTGGGATGGATTATTTTATGTCTCTACTTCCTGGCGTTCATCGGCAGTTTTTTGAAACGAGTTTCTTCGTTAAAGATCTTATTGACAAAACAAAAACCGCGAAAATTCTGAAAAGTTTAGATGATGATTTCAGTGGGGAGTTGGTTTACCTAAAATAAAAACCCCGACCTAAGCCGAGGTTTAATTCTTTGTTGACCTTATTGCTATCCTGATTTTTTAGGGCAATGGTGCGCCCACTTCTAAATCACATCGGTGATGCGGTTGTCCGTGTGCTGGATTATTAGCTGGTTTCGGACCAGTCGCTTGAACTGGTGCAGAAGGTGCTGGTGCAACTGATGGCGAAATAGGATTGGTATTAAAATTATTTGGCGATGCATTTTGTTGTGGTATAACTTGTGGTGCTGCACTTTGCTGTGGTGCGCTGTCAATAGGTGCTCCTACAGGAATTTCACACCGGTGATAAGGTTGGCCATGCTCCGGATTCAAAGCTGGTTTTTTGCTGTCGCTATCAGTGACCACTGTATTAGCACCTTCAGTAGTTACTTGCTCATTGGCTTCCACTACGTTCATTGTAGTTGCGGAATCTGCAGCTGTTACCGTAGTTGCATCCACGGTTGCTTTTTTATCACACGAATAAAGTAGGGCCGCAACCGCTATTAATAAAGATAATATTCTCATGTTTTCTATTTTTTTCAAAAGTAAGAAATTAAAACTTAAAATCTAAGCCGAGATATACATTTGCGCCCATAATAGGAGCATACACCATTCCCGCATCAAAGTAATTTCCAAAAGGATTTTGCACGTCTAAGATTGGGTGGTCTTGAGTGTATCCAGTCAGATTTTCTCCGCCGAGGTAAGCACGAATGTTTTTGTTAAAGTTTCTGGCAATCTGCCCATTCAGCGTTGCATAGCTTTTCGAGAACTCAGGCAATCGATATTCCAAAGGATTAGAATTTAAGTTGGGTAATTTCTGCTTTCCAATTAACTGAAGTGTTGTATCGAAACTCCAGTAAGCGCCATTATCTGTTTTGCCGGTAGCATAGGAAGTATTAAAAAAACCTCTGTTCTTTGCCATAAAAGGTATTTCTCTTTTTCCGCCCATGAAATCTGCTTGTACATCATAATATTTATAAGCCAATCTCATTTCTAAATTTTTTGCCGGGGTAAAATCCAATTGTGTTTGAAAACTGTTTGCAAATGACTCTCCTTGTAAATTGTAAAAAATGATTTTCTGTGGAGAAATATCTAAATCAGTAAGTACCTGATTTTGAAAATCTGTTCTAAAGAAATCTGCTACTAAAGTTGCTTTTCTGTTAAATAATTTAAATTCCTGTTGAACACTAGCACCATAATTCCAGGCGATTTCAGGCTTCAAATCATAGATTTTCCCTCCGTTTCCTAAAATTTCAATCTGCCTGTTGGACCCGAAATACTGCTGACTTTCTGCAAAGATATTCGCTGTTCTAAATCCTCTTCCAGCAGAGAGCCGCAGAATCGTTTTAGGTGTTACATCATACTTAAAGTTAAGTCGTGGGGTAAATTGTGTTGCAGCTAAATTATGAAAATCCGTTCGAGCCCCCGCAACCAAAGTATATTTGAGTCCGGTTAAAGTATATTCGAAGAATAACCCAGGCACGGTTTCAGTCCTTTTATATTTTTGAGTCAGATAATCTTCCTCATATTGATCATATAAAAAACTTGCTCCGGTTTTGAATTTATTGTTGGTATTTCCGATAATACTTTCAAAAACTAAATTGGAATAAAAAGTATTTTGGTTTCCCCAGTAATTTCTGTTTCCGAAGAAACTATCCTGTTGGTGAGTGGTAAATTGATTCATCCAACCAATGCTTTGATAAGGTTTACCTTTGAACATATAACCTGTTTTGTTCCAGATTTCGAAACGCGATAGGTCAATCCCGACCCCATAAGCAGCTTGCTGAGAGCGGTCGATCTTTTTATCAAAAGCAGTTTGACCACCAAACCTTTCATCTTTCACAAAACTAATTCCGAAATGAGTACCTAAACCGGAATGATCCAAATCGTTATAATTTAAAAGATAGGTCGCATTAATTTGATTGCCAGTCGGTTGATCCAGGAAACCGTCATCATTAGAATCAATTTTTCCTAAAGTTGCGTTTCCATGAAGAAGTACCGATTGATTCCAATGCGAGTTTAGTTGCGTGGTAGAGGTAATATTGGTTTCAACTCTTCCGTTGACATCAGTAAAAAAGTTGACCGCCGTTTCTGGCTCTTCATGAACTTTCAAAAGTTCGGTGTTAATTTGTCCTGTAATGCTTTCGTAACCATTGACCACCGTGCTTCCACCTTTCGTTAGTTGGATTCCGCCAATCCATCTTCCAGGAATTAAATTTAATCCGTAAGGAGCTGCTATGCCACGAATCGAGGGTAAAAGTTCTTTTGTTAAGGAAGTGTATTTCTGATCCAAACCTAACATTTTCAATTGCTTTGTACCGGTTACTGCATTTGTAAATGATACATCAACAGTCGCATTGGTTTCAAAACTTTCAGATAAATTACAACATGCGGCTTTCAATAGCTCTTTGCTGCCAATATTATATGTTAAGCCTGTTTCTTTTTTATTTAAAGCGGTTGCGTCTGTTAATTTTATTAAGCGAACTTCTTCAATCGACTTATCGAAATGATCAGCGTGATCTGAAAAATCCTTTTTTTGCGTTGGAGCCTCATCGTCATGAACCAAATCGCTTTTCAAACCCAATGCTAATTCGCGGTCATACAAGCAACAATCCGGAAGGTTTTTGTAGGTGTCGTCTTTTGATGTATACTTTTCATTATCGTGGCCAACTTCCGCAATTTTCTTTAAAATAACATCTGAAGAAGTTTTTGCAGAATCAAAGTTTAGCGTTACAGTCTGCGTTTCTGCGTCCCAAATAGCCGAATTTGCACCAGCGTTTTTGGCGGCTTTCTCGATTCTGGCTTTACAGGAACCACAATTTCCTCGAACAAAAAATTGATTGTCATTTTTTGTAGATGGTGCGGTAGCCTCTTTCTTTAGAAAAGAAGGTTCTCTTTTATAATGACAGCAAGAAGGCAGCTCCTCGTAAACAGATGAAGTGGTGTTGTATTTTTCATTGTCATGACCTACAGCAGCAATGTTTTTTAGGATTTCATCTGCTGAGGTTTTTGTTGAATCAAATTCAAGGTCGAGTTTTTGCGTGTCTGCATTCCAGTTTGCAACCGTAGCACCCGATTTTTTTGCGGAATTCTCAATTCTATCCTTACACATTCCACACTCGCCTTTCACCAAGAAAGTTGATTTTGTTATGGTCTGAGCGAATAGAAAGGAAGAAAATAGTAGTAATAGTGCGAAAAGACTTTTAAACAAAGTTTTCATTTTTTTAAATAAGTTTAATTAATAAAAAGGTCACCAAAAGAACGGTCTTTTGGCGTAATTCTCATAAATTAACTTAATTTAGGCGGCTGCCAAATATTTTGAATCGTAGTTGAAAAATAAGAATTTCCGTACGCAAAATTAAATTTCTGAATAAAGAAATGCGGTTGTAAAGGTGAATTAAATTCTGCTGAAAGATAGTTCATCACAAAATGAACAGTGCAGGAATGACATTGTGTGCAATCCTCGCCACAGTGATCTTTTTCGGAATTGTTTTTTCCATGATCAGCATGACATGATTTGGTCGTATCGATTTTGCAGCAATTTTCTACACTTAATTTCTCATCACAACATTCCTTCGGATTTTGTGCAGAAATCATTTGTTTGGGCAAAACAAAAATGCTCAAGCCCAAAAGCATAAAAAATATTTTCAAAGTTCTCGACATGCGTTTGCAAAATTAATAAATTTAATCGAGTTAACCTGATAATCGTTAAATCTTCTTAATTAAAGTTAAAAAACATGCGTTCAATTGGTTGATAGTTAATTAATTGTATTTTTGCCAAGTCAAAATTATTTAACATAATATGAAGAAAATCCTCTTATCATTAGTAACTGTTTTATTTTTCGCAACCTCTTTTTATACTATTGAAGAATCAAATAGATTATTAGAAAAAAGCCCATTACAAAATCACTTACAAAAATCAATTATAAATAGTGAACCGAAATCATCAGCAAAATATGCTGAAGAAATCTATTCGACGATCAGGTTTGACCAAATAAATCAGCTCCAACCCGAGGTGTTTTATAAAGCCTATTTAGGTTTTTCCAATCTAAAGAAGGAAGGGAAACTAGATAGTGATGCCCATTTGTTAACCATTTGCGATTTTTCACTATCCTCGGTGGAGAAAAGACTTTGGGTTATTGATTTAAATGAAAAAAAAGTATTGTATAATTCCTTGGTTGCTCACGGGAAGAACACAGGTGAAGAATTCGCTCATAAATTTTCAAATACAGAAAGTTCATACCAATCCAGCCTCGGATTTTATATCACAGAAGGCACCTACAATGGCTCCAACGGTTATTCCCTGAAACTTTTAGGAATGGATTCGGGTTATAATGATGCCGCTTTGCCGCGTGCAATTGTAATGCACGGAGCCGATTATGTAAGTGAAGATTTTATTAAAAATCAAAAACGATTAGGCAGAAGCTGGGGTTGTCCAGCGGTGCCACGAGCTTTAGCAGAACCCATCATCAATATCATTAAGGATATAAATTGTCTCTTTATTTATTACCCAGACGATCAATATCTGTCGAGTTCAAAATGGTTGAAACCAGCGGAAAATAGTTAAATAAAAATCCCGATTAACAATTGTAAGCCGGGATTTTTTAGGTCTTATTTTAACTCGATTGGATTATTGTTTTTCTTGAGCTCTTCTTTTTGTCGTTCCTCCATTTGCTTTCGCTGGTTTGGATCCATTTCAATCCTCATGCCACCACGATTTCCACCTCCCGCGGAAATTGCTGTTATTGCTGCCGATGGGTTTTTTCTAAATTGGTCTTGTTGCTTTTCAAACGCTGCTCTTTTAACGGTAATCGTAGAGCCTCTTTGGTCGAAAGTCGCTATTTCATTAATTTTTTTAGCTTCTTTCAGATCGAAACTATAATCGCCTTTAGCATCTTCAACCTTAACAATTAAACCAGGTAATCCAGAAAATTTATAGGGGCCATCCTGAAAAGGGACCTCAGTGGTAAACCAGGCGTACCAAGTTCTTCCTGCAAAATTAGTTTCTGCTTTTTGTGTTTTGTAATCGCCAATTTTTGCTGTTTCTGAAAGAATTTTCCAATCCATTGGTCGGTCTTCTTCATAAGCATACTGATCACGTAGAATTCGTGCTTTAAATAATTTCTTTCCTGTTTTAAAATCTTTTTCAATGATAAAATCCAAATTGCTTCTAAGTGCTTGCATTTGATTTCGGTCAAAATTAAAATTTCCGGTCTGTCTCATTCTGTTTATTAAAGAGTCTCTCTTCAGCCTGTTTTCAGCATAAAAAATAGAATTTCCTGCGGCAACGTCAAGATGAGCAACTTCTGTTGTAATGTTAGCCCGATTGGTGGAGTCTGGTTTCATGGTTACTTGGTAAACAAAGCGATTTGCTTGTGCAAAAATAATCTGGGTACATAAGCCCACAAATAAAAGCGTGAATTTTTTCATTCTTTAATAATTTTATTTTTTGATAATTAGAAACGGCGAAAGTTAAATTTCACCGTCTATAACATTGATAGACAAATATACCGAAGCAAATTTGATTTTCATTATATTATTAGTAATTTTGCAATCTAAATTCATTCTAAATAAAAACAATGATAAAAGTTAGCGATCATGCAAAAGAAAAAGCCATTCAGTTAATGACTGAAGATGGTTTTAAACCTTTTGAAGATTTTATTAGAGTCGGTGTAAAAAGCGGCGGTTGTTCCGGTTTAGAATATGTGCTGAAGTTTGACAATCAAAAAACAGATTCTGATCAGGTTTTTGAAGATAATGGGATTAAAATTATTATCGATAAAAAGTCAGTACTGTATTTAGCAGGAACAGTTTTAGAATTTTCGGGTGGGTTAAATGGGAAAGGTTTTGTGTTCAATAACCCGAACGCCAACAGAACCTGTGGATGCGGTGAGAGTTTCTCTTTATAGTTTAATGTTCATAGTTTAAAGTTATGGCAATGATTAACAAATTTGAAGATTTAGAAATTTGCCAACATTCTAGAAGCTTTTGTAGAGAGATTTATGAGATTATTGAAAGCACGAAATTAAAAAATAATTATCGGTTTGCAAACCAAATTGATGGTTCTTCAGGCTCAATAATGGATAATATTGCAGAGGGTTTTGAGAGAAATGGGAATAAAGAATTTGTTCAATTTCTTTCTATTGCGAAGGCTTCTTGCGGAGAAAGTCGCTCGCAACTATATAGGATTTGCGATAGAGATTTTATAGATGAGGAGAAGTTTCAAGATTTAAAAGCTAAATCAGAAACCATAAGCAAAAAAAACGCCGCGTTTATTAATTATTTAAAAAATAGTGAACTGAAAGGAACAAAGTTCGGTAAACCTTGAATTTTAAACCTTGAATTTTGAATTAAAAGTATGGCAACAAAATATACAGAAGACGATCTTCGGGTCGATCTTGAAAATCAAAAGTACGAATACGGATTTACCACCGATATCGAATATGATGATTTTCCTACGGGATTATCAGAGGATATCGTGAGAATGATTTCTGCAAAAAAAGAAGAACCCGAATGGATGACGGAATGGCGGTTGGAATCTTACCGAATGTGGTTGAAAATGGAAGAACCAGATTGGGCGAATGTGAAATATGAAAAAATTGATTTTCAATCCATTCGCTATTACGCCGCACCAACGGTAAAACCAGAATTGGCAAGTTTAGATGAAGTTGATCCAGAATTGCTGAAAACCTTCGCTAAACTTGGAATCAACATTGAAGAGCAAAAAAGATTAACCGGGGTTGCAATGGATATCGTGATTGATTCCGTTTCCGTAAAGACTACTTTTCAAAAAACACTAAAAGAAAAAGGAATTATTTTCTGTGCAATCTCCGAGGCAATTCGTGATTATCCAGAATTGGTTCGTAAATATATCGGGAAAGTGGTTCCTAGAGGAGATAATTTTTACGCCGCATTAAACTCGGCCGTATTTTCAGACGGAAGTTTCTGCTATATCCCAAAAGGTGTGAAATGCCCGATGGAACTTTCTACCTATTTCAGAATAAACAAATCAGGAAGTGGCCAGTTTGAAAGAACACTACTGATCGCCGATGAAGGAAGTTACGTTTCTTATTTAGAAGGTTGTACGGCGCCAGCAAGAGATGAGAATCAACTGCACGCCGCAGTGGTAGAATTATTGGCTATGGACGATGCTGAGATTAAATACTCAACCGTACAAAACTGGTTCCCCGGAGATTCCGAAGGTAAAGGCGGCGTTTTTAATTTCGTAACAAAGCGCGGAATTTGTGAGAAAAATGCAAAAATTTCTTGGACTCAAGTTGAAACTGGTTCTGCCGTAACCTGGAAATATCCGAGCTGTATTTTGAAAGGAGATAATTCTGTAGGTGAATTTTACTCTATCGCGGTAACCAATCATCATCAATATGCTGATACGGGCACCAAGATGATTCACATCGGAAAAAATACAAAATCAACGATTATCTCTAAAGGAATTTCTGCCGGAAAATCAAACAACTCTTACCGAGGATTGGTGAAAATGATGCCTTCAGCAAAAGGAGCACGTAACTTTTCACAATGTGATTCTTTATTAATGGGGAATGAATGTGGTGCACACACTTTTCCTTATATCGAAGTTAAAAATCCAACTGCACAACTCGAGCATGAAGCAACGACTTCAAAAATCGGGGAAGATCAAATCTTCTATTGCAACCAAAGAGGAATCAGCACAGAAAAAGCAATTGCCCTGATCGTCAATGGTTTCGGAAAAGAAGTTTTGAATAAGTTACCGATGGAATTTGCCATCGAAGCCCAAAAATTATTAGAAATTTCTTTGGAAGGAAGTGTGGGATAATAATTATTAACGCAAAGTAAAACAAAGGTTTTATTAATGTGCGTGAAATGTTTTAAGAAAAACAAAGCCGCTTAGCTTATCAATGTGATACAAAGGATATGTATTCAGAAAATGAACTTTCTAAATTTGTATTTGAGTGTGGTTTAAAAATTCACAGAAAAATTGGTAGAGGTCTATATGAACGCATTTATGAAACTTGCCTAGCTTATGAGCTTGAAAAATTGGGATTAAAAGTAGAAAGACAGAAATATTTATCCTTTAGTTATGAAGGGATTTATCTTGAAAATGCATTCAAAATGGATCTGGTGATAGAAGATAAGGTGGGTTTAGAAATAAAAGCAACAGAAAGTTTAAATAGCTTTCATGCAGCTCAACTTAAAAATTATTTGAGACTTGGAAATTATAAATTAGGTATGCTGTTAAATTTTAACTCACAGCTTTTTAAAAATGGAGTAAAAAGAATTGCAAATGGTTTAGATGATTATGAAAATATAATCAACAAAAACACTTCACTTAAATAGTATTTCAAAGATAAGCGAAGCGCCTTTGTTTTGCCTATAAAAAAATTAATTAATTAAACTTTGTTTAACCTTGTGTTAAAAAAAATTAGAATGTTACAAATCAAAAACTTACACGCCAAAATAGAAGATGGCGCAGAAATCTTAAAAGGAATCAATCTACAAATAAATCCAGGTGAAGTTCACGCCATCATGGGGCCCAATGGAGCTGGGAAATCAACCCTTGCTTCTGTAATTGCCGGAAAAGAAGATTATGAAGTAACCGAAGGTGAAATTCTTTTCGAAGGAAAAAACATCGTAGAAGATGCGCCGGAAGAAAGAGCACATGAAGGAATTTTCCTTTCTTTCCAATATCCGGTCGAAATTCCTGGAGTTACGGTTACCAACTTTATCAAAGCCGCCATCAACGAAAACCGAAAAGCAAAAGGTTTAGAGAATATGTCTGCAAAAGAAATGTTGGCAATGGTAAAAGAAAACTCAGAAAAATTAAACATCAAGAGAGAGTTTCTAAACCGTTCATTAAACCAAGGGTTTTCTGGAGGCGAGAAAAAAAGGAATGAGGTTTTCCAAATGATGATGCTCAATCCGAAGTTGGCAATTCTTGACGAAACCGACTCAGGATTAGATATCGATGCCTTGAGAATCGTGGCAGATGGTGTCAACTCTTTCAGAAAAGAAGGAAACGCGGTGTTGTTAATCACTCACTACCAAAGACTTTTAGATTATATCGAGCCAGATTTTGTACACGTTTTAGCCGACGGAAAAATCATTAAAACCGGTGATAAATCCCTTGCCTTAGAATTAGAAGAAAAAGGATACGATTGGCTACTTAATTAATTGGGAATTTGTAAAAAACAAGTTTCTTTTTAAAATGTCGAATTTCAAATCAATACAATGGCCTTACTAGAAAATATACAAAACAACCACGCTGCTTTTTTAGAAACGCTTCAACACCGTTTTCTCGATGAGACCCGAACTGCCGCCTTGAAAGAATTCTTCCATTTTGGCTTTCCAACAAAAAAAGACGAGGAATATAAATATACCAACTTACGCGAAATCACCGAGAAAAATTATAATTTTTTCCCTACAGAAGCGCATACCATTTCAAAAGAAAAAATTGCTGAACTGCATTTGGGCGAAGAGAACTTTGATTGGATTGTCTTTATTAATGGTAAATTACACAAAGAACTGTCTAAAATTACCATTGAAAATGTAGAGCTGCTTTCCTTTAATTATGCCCTAAACGATCCTAAACATAAAGATGTTTTCGAACATTATTTCAATACGATTACAGCCAAAGACCTAGCCTTTACGAATTTAAATACCGCTTACTGCAAAATGGGATTTTTCTTAAAAGTTCCTAAAAATGTGGTTATTGAAAAACCGATTCATGTTTTTTATCTCTCTCAAAATCAGACAGAAAACACAGTTTATAATACCCGTAATTTACTGATTGCGGAAGAAGGTTCCAAGATCGAAGTGATTGAAAGTCATCATAATTTCGATGAAACTTTTGTTTTCACCAATTCTGTGACCGAGATTTTTACTTACCAAAATGCAAAAGCAGATTGGCATAAAGTGCAGAATGACAGCGATACGTCGTACATGATGGATCACACTTTTGCAAAACAAGAGCGCGACAGTCTGACTACAGTCAACACGTTTTCATTTGGCGGAAAATTAGTTCGTAACAACTTGGATTTCATTCATAATGGCGAAAATATTAACTCGTTTATGAACGGCATTACCATTATCGATGGCGAACAATTAGTCGATCATCACACCGCGGTTCACCACAAAACTCCCAATTGCGAAAGTTACCAGAATTACAAAGGAATTTACAAAGGCAAATCCCATGGGGTTTTCAATGGCAAAGTTTTCGTAGATAAAATCGCGCAGAAAACCAACGCCTATCAGCAAAACAACAATGTCTTACTCGATGAAGGCGCTTCCGTTGACACCAAACCACAGCTTGAAATTTTCGCAGATGATGTGAAATGTTCACACGGTTGCACGGTCGGTCAATTGAATGAGGAAGCCTTATTTTACCTTCGTGCACGTGGAATTTCCAAGAAAGAAGCGCAGGCCATGTTATTGTTTGCCTTCGCAAATGATGCGATGGAAAATATCGACATCGAACCCCTGCGAGTGAAAATTTCCAAACTTCTGGCAGAAAAATTAGAGGTTGATATGGAATTTAAAGATATATTTTAGGGCGACAAATTCCGCCTTCCGTTCCCGCTTTTTTATAAAATAAGCCATTGCCAAATCCAACGCAATTTATTTTATAAAAAGAGCTTCACTCAAGTCGGGTCGCAACTGGGAATCAAAAATATAATTTGTTTTAAAAACAAAACCATCACTAGAAACGGGCTTTAGCCCGTTTCTTTGTTTGAAAAAAAGATTCAGACTTAGCCAAACTTCTACTTCTTACTCGATAAAAATGTGTTATAAATTCGTGCCTTTGCTAAGTGAAACGCCTTTGCGTCCGTAATTTTTTCACAGTGTATTTGTAATTCCTTTGCGTCTTTGCGTGAAAAAATATTTACTATAAATAATGATTGTACCAAAAACTCTTATCTTTAAAATATGAATCTAGAACATATCAAAGACCATCTTAACGCTTACAAAGAACACGACCAAATTTCCGACGCTGCCCATTTCCTCATTGAAACTTTTGGATTAGAGAGTGAAAACTTCGCAGGTTTCGGTTTTCGTCCAGAATTGGAACCTCACAAAATTTTACTCACCGCAGAAGGGGCACTTGGTGAAAAGCAAATGGTAATGATTCCGCGAAACCTTTTTGATTTTGAACTGAATTTAATTGTAAATATGGTTGCACATGAAATGTTACATGTTCGACAAAAATCACCGGAGACTTTAGTAGAAGACAAAAACGAACGCGAATTTCAGGCGTATTACGAAATGCTTTTCCATAAAGAATTTCCACTCGTTCCCGATGTTTCCGATTTTCATAAAAAATTTTTTGGCGAAAAAGCTTTGGAATATTATAGAAGAATGGGAGAAAACTCAGACCTACAAAAGAAATATGTCTACCAGAAAATTGAAGTGGAGGATTTGATTCAAGCTCTTAAAGAATAAAAAAAAGGAAACCTCATTTGGTTTCCTTCTTCTTTTTAGATTTTTGCTTTTTCATTTTTGTTTTGATCAATTTCTTGCGCTCTTGTACAAAATCCAAACTGCAAGAGTTGAAACAAAATTTTTCCGCTTCTTTTAAAAATTGAAAAGCATTAGAAAAACTTCCTCTTTTCTCCGAAAGTATGGATCTGTAAAACCACAAATTTGATTTATCGATGCCTTTAATTCTTAAAGCATAATTGATTAATTTTTCTGCTTCGGCAAAATCTTCGTTGTTGATCAAACAATGGATGTAATATTGTGGCGTGTTGATATTCGCAACGTCATACATCATCGCTTCTGCATAATAATCTTTCGCGGTTTCATAATCGTGCAAAACTTCTGAGTGGATTCTTCCCATCAAACATAAAGCGTCAGAATCTTCCGGATCGTAGGATAACGCGTAGTTTAGCGATTCCAAACAATCCGGCAAATTGTATGGATAGCAATCCAATGCCTCGAAGTAATATTTATTTTTAGTTAAGTTCATTTCTATAATTTTTAAGTTCATTTTTCAACCGACTTCTTTTCTTTTTGAAAGATAAATCGGCTTCATTATTTTTGAAATCTGTTCCTTTAAACGTTCTGGTGGGATTTCCGCGTTGAATTTCTGTTTGGTTTTTCCAAGTTTCTTGCATTTGTTTTTCAAGATTTCTAAGGTCGATTTCCAGTACTTTTTCCTCTAATCTTTTGATGGATATTTTCTTATTTTCCAATTGAGATCGAGTGTCTTGAACAAAAACCGAAATTTTAGTCGGCAAATGCGTCGCGCGAACTGCGGTACTTACTTTGTTCACGTTTTGTCCGCCACTTCCTTGACTTCTCGTGGTTTGAAATTGAATATCTTTTGGGTTAAATGCTGTTTTCTCCAAATTTTCCAATTCAAAAACGCCGATAAACCAATTGCTCCTTTGATGGTTTTTGCGGAATGTACTTTTTCCAATCCAGCAAATACTTCCCAACCAACTTTTCGCAAAATTTTCTAAATTTTTTCCTTTTAAAAGTAGGGTTACAGATTTCAAAGTGAGATTTTCATCCCCTTTTTCCCGATGAATAATTTCATATTCTATCGAATTTTCTTTTGCTTCTTCCAGGAAAACTTTCAGAACTTTTGCTACCACAAACTGGCATTCCAAAGGTCCTTTTCCCGAAGAAATTTGTATTATTTTGTCCATTTTATTTTTTCTGTTATCAAACCTTCAAGGTTTTTAAAACCTTGAAGGTTTAGTTTTGAATTATTTGTCCATTCTCACGATTCTCGGTTGAAAAGTTCCCAGAATATCTACCAGATCGCTTTGCGCATTCATCACTTCATTGATGTTTTTGTAAGCCATTGGTGCTTCTTCCGAACTTCCACCCATTAAAGTCACATTTTTTAATTTTAATTCTTTATTGATGTCACTTTGCGTAAATAAATTTCTACACGCACCTCTAGAATGTTGTCTTCCAGCTCCATGAGAAGCCGAATTCAAAGATTCTGGATTTGCTTTTCCACGAATTATGAAACCTTTCGCCGTCATAGAACCGGGAATTATTCCCAATTCGTTTTCGTTTGCTGGCGTTGCTCCTTTTCTGTGGACGATCACTTCTTTTTCGTGGTGAATTTCTTTCCACGCAAAGTTGTGATGGTTTTCTATTCTGGCTTTTACGCGACCGCCAACTGCTTTCACTAATCTTCGATGAATATCATCGTGACAGGCTTTTGCATAATCTCCCGCAAGATTCATCGCGGTCCAATATTCCAACCCGATGTGAGAATCCAAATCCAGCCAGGCAAAATTTTGCGCTTCTTTTGGCAATGGACATTGTTCGGTCGCCATTCTGGAATAATATTGAGCGATTTCTGCTCCAAATCCACGAGATCCGCTGTGAGAAAGAATTCCTAAATATTTCCCTTTTGGCAAATTGATTTGCGAATCTTCTTCCGTGATTTCCACTTCGCCAAATTCCACAAAATGATTTCCACCGCCGGAACTGCCCAATTGTTTGATGGCTTTTCCTTTCAAACGTTTTAAAATCGGAATTAAATCAAAAGTTTCGCTGTCGAAAATTTCGTGATCGTAAACCGATTTGTGTACTTCATTCATTCCAAATTTTGTGTTTTCTGCCAATGCTTTTTCATATTTATCTTTCGCTCCGTTGAGGTAAGAAATTGGCGTATCCAAAATACTTAAACTCATTCTGCAACCGATGTCCATTCCGACTGCATACGGAATTACGGCATTTTCTACAGCGGGAACTCCACCAATTGGAAGTCCATAACCACTGTGAGCATCTGGCATTAAAGCACCTTGAACGCTTATTGGTAATTTCAATCCGGTGTACAATTGGTTTTTGGCTTCGTCTGAAATATCGGTTCCAAAAATTTTGAAGGGAACTCTGTTTGCGAGCAACATTCTTTTTTCTGTTTTGTTTGAATTTATTAATGCTTCTGCAATCTGACCAAATGTGAGATCGTTTTCAAAATCTTTTGGATTCATTAGAATTTCTTTTAAAATTGATTTTACATGATGAATATTTTTGGTGGAAAAATTTCTTTTCATTACCTCCAAAGCAATATTCACGCTTTGATTGTTCGGATAACCTAACTTGAGCAGGTCTTTTCCTTTTATTTTTAAATTTCCCATTTTTTTAAAATAATAGATGGTTAGACAATAGATGATA
This sequence comes from Kaistella yonginensis, assembly GCF_030409525.1. GTDB lineage: Bacteria > Bacteroidota > Bacteroidia > Flavobacteriales > Weeksellaceae > Kaistella > Kaistella yonginensis. The sequence continues at coordinate 73,946 of NZ_JAUFQB010000010.1, forward strand.
GACCTCAAATTGCCGTAATTTTTTTAATTAAATTTTTAATGAAGGTTTCATTTTTGATAACGAACCTTGTTTTTGTTTGGAGTTTCATAGCCCTGATTGCAGTGGAAATCCTTTTTTTTCTGAAAGGAAAAAAAAGATTGCAACGAAAAGCAGGAAATAGCTCCAAAAAAAGATTGTAATCTTTCTAAATAGGGGATTGATTCGTGCCTCGCAATGAAAGAAATCGGGAAATTTAATTGAGATTTTTGTACAAAGAAAAACCCGAAATCTTATGACTTCGGGTTTATATATTTCATTATACTATTGTATTAAGAATGAACCATACCACGAAGCCGTACCACCAAAAGTGGCAATCCTACTGCTGAATGCTGTGTAAATTTGAACATTGCTTCGTTGTTTTTTTATTGATTAATGATTATTTTGAAGTGCAAATATAGAATAATTTTTGAAATTGCAAATTTTAAAGAATTTTTTTTTCAATTTACCCAATGATTTTGGGATTTGATTTCTACCCATCTTCCTTTTAATTTTTTGAAAATTCCTGTAGAACCACCTCCCCATAATGGACCGCAAGATTCGGAAATTCGTATGATGCAAATATTTTTTTTTAAATTGAAAATAGGTTCAGAATAATTTCGGATGCATTTTTCACCAAATTTTAAATTGAATCTTCTCCAATATTCCTTTGCATTGGGATAGTTTTCTTTAATTTCATTTAAATCTTCGTTTTTAATAACAGCAGTTTTCGTGTGAATTTTTTCTGGATCTAAATCAAATTCTTGTGAATTGTAAGGAATTGTTTGAGAAATTAAATACTCGATGTCTTGAGCAGAAAATAAGGTGTCACTTTTTAATTCTAAAGAATTGAATATTAAGGCATTATCATCAATTTTTTCCTTGTCTAAATTTACTATTTGAAAATTCGTTGCCGAAGAAGACTTGTAAAGATAATTTAAATCGGATTTTTTTTGAGAATCATCTTTTATCAATTGATTCAATACTTCATATTTTAAATCTAAATTTTCATCTACTTTTTACAACAAAAGAAAGAAAAGAATACTAGAAGAAAAATAGTATTTTTCATGAAATCACGATTCAAATTTATTTAAGCAAGGAATTTTTCTAATATCTCACACGCTGATTTCGGTAAATTTGTTCCTGGTCCGAAGATGAAATCTGCTCCATTTTGGTAAAGAAAATCGTAATCTTGTTTTGGAATTACACCACCTACGACGATTGTAATGTCTTCTGCGCCGAGTTTTTTCAATTCGGAAACCACTTCTGGCACTAGATATTTATGTCCGGCTGCTAAGGAAGAAACACCCAAGATGTGGATGTCGTTTTCTACGGCTTGTTTTGCAACTTCTGCAGGAGTTTGAAATAACGGCGCCACATCAACATCGAATCCCATATCTGCGAAAGCGGTTGCGACCACTTTTGCACCACGATCATGTCCGTCCTGTCCCATTTTCACAACCATAATTCTCGGTCGTCGTCCTTCATTTTCTTCAAACTTTTCTGCTAAGGAAAGTGCTTTTCCAAAAAATTCATTTTTGCTTGCATTCATAGCGTAAACTCCTTGTATGGTTCTGATATTGGCTTTGTAGCGACCGAAGCTTTCTTCCATCGCGTCGCTCATTTCTCCTAAAGTCACTCTTCTACGAGCAGCTTCGATACAAATTTCTAAAAGATTTCCGTCACCAGATTGTGCAGATTCTTTTAGTTTTTCTAAAATTTCTAGCACGGCTTCAGAATTTCTATCGGTTTTTATCTGATGTAATCTTTCGATTTGTTTGCGGCGGACTTCAGAATTATCGATATCTAAAATATCCAATTCCATTTGTTTTTGAGTTGATTTAAAAGAATTAACACCGATAATAAATTCTTCACCACTATCAATTTTAGCTTGCTTTTTAGCAGCAGCTTCTTCTATTCTCATTTTCGGAATTCCGGCTTCGATGGCTTTGGTCATTCCGCCTTCTTTCTCCACTTCATCGATGAATTTCATGGCTTCTTCAATCATCTGTTGCGTGAGACTTTCCACCAAATGACTTCCTCCCATTGGATCTACAACATCGCATATTCCGCTTTCCTGTTGTAAAATAATTTGGGTATTTCTGGCGATTTTCGCGGAGTAATCGGTTGGTAAAGCGATGGCTTCATCTAAAGCGTTCGTGTGTAGAGATTGTGTTCCGCCCAAAGCAGCGGATAAAGCTTCAATGGTGGTTCTTGTAATATTATTAAAGGGTTCCTGTTCGGTTAAACTCCAACCGGAAGTTTGAGAATGCGTTCTTAAGGCTAAAGATTTGGGATTCTGTGGATTAAATTGTGTTAAGAGATTTGCCCAAATATATCTCGCCGCACGCATTTTCGCAATTTCCATAAAGTGGTTCATCCCAATCGCCCAGAAAAAAGATAATCGAGGTGCAAAATCATCGATTTTCATTCCGGCTTTTATCCCGGTTCTTACGTATTCTAAACCATCGGCCAAGGTATAAGCCATTTCTAAAACCGGCGTTGCTCCTGCCTCTTGCATGTGATAACCCGAAATTGAAATCGAATTAAATTTCGGGATATTTTGCGCCGTATATTCGAAAATATCCGCAATGATTTTCATGGAAGGAGTCGGTGGATAAATATAAGTATTTCGAACCATGAACTCTTTTAAAATATCATTTTGGATTGTTCCTGATAATTTTTCTTGAGAAACGCCTTGTTCTTCTGCAGCGACAATATAAAATGCTAAAATCGGTAAAACTGCCCCATTCATGGTCATTGAAACTGAGATTTCACCCAACGGGATTTCATTGAATAAAATCTTCATATCTTCAATGGAATCGATGGCAACTCCAGCCTTCCCGACATCACCTTCAACTCTTGGATGATCAGAATCGTAACCGCGATGCGTCGCTAAATCGAATGCAACCGACAAACCTTTTTGTCCAGCCGCTAAGTTTCTTCTATAAAAAGCGTTGGATTCTTCCGCCGTAGAAAATCCGGCGTATTGACGAATGGTCCAGGGTTTTTGAACGTACATCGTAGAGTATGGTCCACGCAAATACGGAGCAATTCCAGCAGAATATTTCTTTTCTGTAATTGATTTTGAATCTTTTGCGGTGTAAGATGATTTCATTCCCAAACCATCTTTTTCGAAAAAATAGGGAAGCGTTTGTTCCGTTTTTAGCGAAAAGTCAGGATTTGTATTTTGGATTTTTTGACGCATTTTCTATTTTATAAAATGTAAAAAGTAAGACTTGTTAAATTTAAGAATTTTTGGTGGGATGTAATTGATTCCTCTATTTTAATTTTAGTCCAAAGAAAAAGCGAACTTTAGTTCGCTCTTATTTTGTATTATCGATTTTTTAAAATGAGAAAGTGTTATTATGAGTATTTTCTATCATCAAAAAATTTCTCATTTCACCTTAATAATTATCTTCCTCGCCTTTCATTTTCTCTGCATTTTCTGCCATAATCACAGCGTCGATCATTTCTTGGATATCACCGTTCATATACGCATCAAGGTTGTACATTGATTTGTTGATTCGGTGATCGGTAACTCTTCCTTGGGAATAGTTGTACGTTTTAATTTTTGCCGAACGGTCACCGGTCGAAACCATTGATTTTCTTTGGGCAGCAACATCTCCAACTGCTTTTTGCAATTCGATGTCGTATAATTTGGTACGAAGCATTTCCATAGCTAATTCCCGGTTTGCCAATTGAGAGCGCGCTTGCTGACAAACAACGACCATTCCGGAAGGTTTGTGGGTTAACTGAACTTTAGTTTCTACTTTATTTACGTTTTGTCCACCTGCACCACCAGATCTTGAAGTTTGCATTTCGATGTCTGCGGGATTTAATTCAAAATCTACTTCTTCAGCTTCTGGTAAAACGGCGACTGTTATTGCTGAAGTGTGAACTCTACCTTGCGATTCGGTTTCTGGAACGCGCTGCACACGGTGCACCCCAGATTCAAATTTCATGATGCCGTAAACACCGTCGTTTCCTTCGACCTTCAGAATCAATTCTTTATATCCTTTTGAAGCTTCGCTGGAATCGGTGATTTCATGTTTCCAACCTTTTGATTTAAAGTACATTGCGTAAGCCCGATACACATCTTCTACGAAAATTGCTGCTTCGTCACCACCAGTTCCTGCTCGAAGTTCGACGATAACGTTTTTGTCATCAGTCGGATCTTTTGGAATTAAAAGTACTTTTAATTCTTCTTCTAAGGCAGGGATTTTGTCGAGCATTTCATACTTTTCTACTTTTGCCATTTCAACAAACTCTTTGTCAGAGCCGTCGGCGATAATTTCGTCGGATTCTTCAATCGTGTTTAGGGCTTGCATGTATTGGTCAAAAACCGCGACGATTTTTCCCAAGTCGCTGTATTCTTTGTTCAGGGTTGAATATTTCTTTTGATCAGAAATGATTTCAGGCTGAATAATGAGGTCGGCAACTTCGTTGTAGCGTTGTTTGATGGCTTCGAGTTTCGGTATAAGTGACTTTGACATTTCTGGATTTTTATAGTTTGCAAAGGTAATGAAAAATCCTCACGGTAAATCCCTCTGCTTCAAAATGCAGAAGTTAAATGGTTCAGAGAATCTTTGGTTTGCAAAGGAGAGAGACTTTATTTTTTCGGTGAAGATAGATAGGAAAGTTTTTTTAGCCCCGGTTGCAGCGGCATCCTTTTGCAGAACGTAGTGGCGCAAAAGATATAGCGGAAAACGGGTGTGGTTTTCTAAGAAGAAGCAAGTTTTGTAGCTCCTAAAAACACCACGTCTTTCGACAAGTCCTTACCTAAATTCGTCTCTAGAGAAGAGGAGCTTTAAAAAAAATCAGTTTCTAAAAAATTAGAAACTGATTATATATATGATTTTGCTTTGCGATTGCTTTTCCCGGAATTAAAGTGGGAAAGCAATGACATCAACTAGTGATGACCGTCGGTATGAAGAAATGGACCACGCCCTTTTGGGTTGCTGTAAAGAAGTTCTACGCCTTCTTGCTCGGTCATGAGTTTTCTTCTTACATCTTCTGGATCGAAGGGTTTTGTCTTTCCGAAATATTCAGCCAATCCAGCGGTGAGCCAAAGTGGAATGATATATCCGAAGAACATGAAAATACACCAGAATCCTACGAGGAACATGATTACAAAATAAACCGTCCAAAGGAATTGATAGAATGGAAAGAATGCTGATAACATCATCATTGTAATAGATTTTAGGCAAAAATAGGATAAATTTTGATGTATACAAAAGATTTGCTCCTGATTTTTGTTATTTTAATTGATTATAATTTACTTCCTGTATTTCTACTGTTTTTTAATGCGCAATCGATTCGAAAAAGTCGTTTCCTTTGTCGTCTGAAATGATGAATGCCGGGAAGTTTTTGATTTCTATTTTTCGTACTGCTTCCATTCCCAATTCTTCAAAATCAACCACTTCTACGGAAGTAATATTTTCTTTTGCTAAAATTGCTGCGGGTCCACCGATTGATCCCAGATAAAATCCGCCATATTTATGACAAGCATTCGTAACGTCTTTGCTGCGATTTCCTTTTGCCAACATGATCATACTTCCACCATGAGATTGAAATTCATCTACATAAACATCCATTCTTCCTGCAGTTGTAGGTCCGAAACTTCCTGAAGCCATTCCGTCTGGAGTTTTTGCGGGTCCAGCATAATAAATTGGATGATTTTTGAAATATTCTGGCATCGGTTTTCCGCTGTCGAGCAATTCTTTGATTTTTGCGTGCGCAATATCTCTCGCAACAATTAAAGTTCCATTCAAACTCAATCTCGTTTTGATTGGATATTTTGAAAGTTCTGCCAAAATATCGGGCATTGGTTGATTGAGGTCTATAGAAACTGCGGGTTGCAAATGCGGTGCGGTTTCTGGTAAAAATTGTTTCGGATTGGTTTCTAATTGTTCTAAAAAGATTCCGTCTTTGGTGATTTTTCCTTTAATGTTTCTATCTGCAGAACAAGAAACTCCCATTCCAACCGGACAGGAAGCAGCATGACGTGGCAAACGAATCACGCGAACATCGTGTGTTAAATATTTTCCACCAAACTGTGCTCCGATGGAACTTTCCTGGCAAATTTTCTGAACTCTTTTCTCCCATTCCAAATCTCGAAATGCTTGACCACCCATATTTCCTTCCGTTGGAAGATGATCGTAATATCCTGCACTCGCTTTTTTCACCACGGCTAAATTGGCTTCTGCAGAAGTTCCGCCAATAACCAATGCCAAATGATAAGGCGGACAAGCCGCAGTTCCCAAATCCATAATTCTTTCACGAACGAAAGCGTCTAAAGAACTTTCATTGAGCAAAGATTTTGTTTTCTGGTAGAGAAAAGTTTTGTTGGCCGAACCTCCACCTTTTGCAAGAAATAAAAATTTGTATTCGTTTCCTTTATCTGCATAAATATCAATTTGCGCAGGAAGATTAGAACCAGAGTTCTTTTCCTCGAACATATTTAAAGGAACGATCTGGGAATATCTTAAATTTTTCTCCTGGTACGTATTGTAAATTCCTTTGGAAATCCATTCTGCATCTTCTGCACCAGTACAAACGTTTTCCCCTTTTTTCGCCACACAAATTGCAGTTCCCGTATCTTGGCAAGATGGAAGTGCACCTTCGATCGCAACTGCGGCGTTTTGCAAAAGATTATAGGCAACAAATCGGTCATTATCAGTTGCTTCTGGATCGTCGATGATATTTTTTAATTTTTGCAAATGGGCAGAACGTAACATGAAAGAAACATCCGCCAAAGCATTCTCGGCGAGAAGTTCCAATGCTTTTGGATCGATATTTAAGATTTCTCTTTCGCCAAATTGTTCCACTGTCACGTAATCTGAAGTGAGTTTTTTGTATTGCGTCTCGTCTTTTGAAATTGGGAAAGGTTCTTGATAGTGGAATTCCATAGTTTGATTTAATTTTTAAAATAGTAAAATTACGGAATTTTTGGAGGTTTAAAAGTTTGTTTTAAAATAATCTCTCGCAGGTTTTAAGTTGAAATTTTTAGAATTACAATATTTATTAAAGATGATTTGATAAAACTTCTGCATTTCCCAAGATTATATAGCATTCCAAAGTTATATTATACCATTTAAATTTAAAATTCACATTGATGGATTTCGCCCTTTCAGGGCTTTTCATTACATAAAAATCATGTATTCATAGGGCTACACCCTATACTAATGATTTTGCCACTTCGTGGCTGTTCCAGTTACTTTAAAAAGTAAAAAGTGTCATTTTAAAATAGTTTAGAAGCAATAAAAAGACAGAAAACTATGGATAATGGTAACCTAAGCGCAAAAAAGTTTTGAATGGACAAAATCAATAGAATAGGACAAAACAAATGATTTTGCCAGTTCGTGGCTGATCCAATAAATTTAACTAGTGTTTTTTTAAAAAAGCGTTGGAAAGACGAAAAGACAAATCCTTAAGGTTAATGAAAAGGCAAGTGCAGCAAAGTCCTGAAACGAAAAAACCAAAAGCAAAGGACAAAGTCTTATGAATGTTGAGAAAGCGTATCAAAGTCCTAAAAGGACAAAATCAATAGAATAGGACAAAACAAATGATTTTGCCAGTTCGTGGCTGATCCAATAAATTTAACTAGTGTTTTTTTAAAAAAGCGTTGGAAAGACGAAAAGACAAATCCTTCAGGTTAATGAAAAGACAAGTGCAGCAAAGTCCTGAAACGACAAAACCAAAAGCAAAGGACAAAGTCTTATGAATGTTGAGAAAGCGTATCAAAGTCCTGAAAGGACAAAATCAATAGAATAGGACAAAACAAATGATTTTGCCAGTTCGTGGCTGATCCAATAAATTTATCTAGAGTTTTAAAAAAAAGCATTGGAAAGTTGAAAAGACAAATCCTTAAGGTTAATGAAAAGGCAAGTGCAGTAAAGTCCTGAAACGACAAAACCAAAAGCAAAGGACAAAGTCTTATGAATGTTGAGAAAGCCTATCAAAGTCCTGAAAGGACAAAATCAATAGAATAGGACGTAGTCCTATTATTAGGATTGAACGTGCAGCGAAGCCCTGAAAGGGCGAAATCTATTTCACACCAAATTTTAAACCTAAAGAAATTTTAATTGTATTTATAAATGCGTAATTTTATGAAATCTCCCTTGGTAAGAATAACTGACTGAACTTCTAGCCCCGATTGAAGGGAAAATCCTTTTTCTTCCCGCGACAGCGGGAAGAAAAAGATTGGAATGAAAAGCGGGAACCAATCTTCGAGCAATGCGAAAATCTTGTTGCTCCTAAAAAAAATTTTAAGAAAAACCCTTTCATTGCGAACAACTTTTTGCAACGGATTGCTTTCCACCACAGCGGACAGGACGTTCCTCGCAATGACGAACTAAATTAAATAAAACAATGAATTACAGAACAGAAAAAGACACGATGGGCGATGTGCAGGTTCCTGCCGATAAATTTTGGGGTGCGCAAACGGAGCGTTCCAGAAATAATTTTAAAATTGGTCCGGAAGCATCAATGCCACACGAAATTATTGAAGCATTTGCCTTTTTAAAAAAAGCCGCTGCTTTTACGAATGCAGAATTAGGCGTACTTCCCGAAGAGAAAAGAGATTTAATTGCGAAAGTTTGCGATGAAATTCTGGAAGGAAAATTAAATGATCAATTTCCGTTGGTTATTTGGCAAACTGGCTCTGGAACGCAATCCAATATGAATATGAATGAGGTAATTTCTAACAAAGCACACGTAAATAACGGCGGAACTTTGGGCGAAAAATCTGAAGTTCATCCGAATGATGATGTGAATAAATCCCAGAGTTCCAATGATACTTTTCCTACGGCAATGCATATTGCGGCGTACAAAAAAGTGGTAGAACATACTTTGCCTTCCGTAGAAAAATTGAGAAATACGTTGCATGAAAAAGCAGAAAATTTCAAAAATATTGTGAAAATTGGACGAACCCATTTGATGGATGCAACGCCTTTAACTTTGGGTCAGGAATTTTCTGGCTATGTTGCGCAGCTGGATTACGCAATGAAAGCAATTACCAATACTTTTGAGCATTTACAGGAAATTGCACTTGGCGGAACTGCAGTTGGAACGGGTTTGAATACGCCAAAAGGTTATGATGTTTTGGTTGCAAAATATATTTCAGAGTTTACTGGATTGCCTTTCGAAACAGCACCAAACAAATTTGAAGCATTGGCTGCGCACGACGCCATTGTAGAAACGCACGGCGCTTTGAAACAATTGGCGGTTGCTTTGTACAAAATTGCGCAAGACATTCGTTTTCTCGCGTCTGGACCGAGATCTGGAATCGGGGAAATTCATATTCCAGAAAATGAACCTGGTTCTTCCATCATGCCTGGAAAAGTAAATCCGACACAGAATGAAGCATTGACGATGGTTTGTGCACAGGTTTTGGGAAATGATACCACAATTACTTTTGCCGGAACGCAAGGAAATTTTGAATTGAATGTTTTCAAACCTGTGATGGCGTACAATTTCTTGCAATCTGCACAATTATTGGGTGATGCCTGCATTTCCTTTAATGATCATTGCGCGATTGGAATTGAACCAAACGAACCGAGAATTAAAGAATTGGTAGATAAATCTTTAATGTTGGTTACTGCCTTAAACACGCACATCGGGTATGAAAACGCTGCAAAAATTGCAAAAACCGCCCATCAAAATGGAACGACTTTAAAAGAAGAAGCTGTAAATCTGGGATTGTTGACGGCGGATCAATTTGATGAATGGGTGAAGCCGGAAGAGATGGTTTAAAAAAGACGAATAGATAATAGATTATTGCTAAAAACTAAAAAACTCTGGAATTTTCCAGAGTTTTTTGTTGATATGAAGTACTATGAAAAATTTATAATCCAAGACCTATCCCAATAACCAAAGCTTTATCATTTGGATAAAGATTGCCTTTAAAATAATTGCTGAAATCTTTTTTAACGAAAAGACTCAAACCGTTATAAGAAAAAGTAAACTGGCCACCGTATACAAAAGGATTTACCTGATAATTGGAACGGTTACGAAAATCTTCAGCATCACCGCGAATGATATTGTTAGTTGACATTTTTACGCCTCCGTACATATTGGCAGCAACTCTAAATCCAGAACTGTAAGGTTTGTACTGAACATCCATGCCGGCATTCTTTAGTTTAGAAAAGTTGTATTGTAAGCCCAAGGGAACCATTAAATAACCTGTTCTCATTTTATTTTTGTCGATGTTTCCGGCGTAATTCGCGACCGAAACTTCTCCATTAGCATCTTTGGAGAAAAACTTGTTATTGTCTAGGCGAATGGTTCGCCAAGATAAGCCTACGCCTGAAATCAAACCCCATGGACTCATTCTGTCGAATTGGTAATTGAGTTTCATTCCCAGTTCTAGATTATTGCTGTACGCGATATTTTTATCCAGGTTATTATCGGGTTGATCATTGGTAAGCGTCATTATTCCATAGGAGAAATAAGGACTGAGGTTTCGAACTGCACGAAATTTCTTCATTAATTTCGCTTTCAACTCTTCATTGGAAGTAATATCAGAATTAAGCAAAGAATACCGAACTTGTTTTTGAATAATTTCATCCATATCGAAACCTAATGCTTCGATCCGATTGTCTATTTTTAAGGAATATCGGTCTGCAATTTCTGCTTTCTTTTTATTAAATTCAGCTTGTGCCAAATTTTCTTTGGCCAAAAATTCCAGTTCCAATTCCATGAGCTTTTTTTCCTCTTGAATGATATTGTTAATTTTCGTGGCATATTCATCAATCTTCTCCTTTACAATAGGGCTTACCTCTGTATCCTGTTTTGTGGGAAGATTTAATTTGATAATGACTTGCGCAGTAATGAAGGAGGCATAAAAGCATACCAAGCCCATCATGATAATTTTCTTGATCATTTTATTAAATTTTAAAAGTTTATTAGTGAATTAATTCGAGTTGAGATCGATGGTGGCTACGTTGCTGCCATCTTTCGATTTCTCAATGACATCTTTGTGTTCAACGGAGAAAAGTAAAGTTGATGGATCCACAAATCTTTTTCTCTTGGTCGGTATTTTTGCGGAGTCTAGGATTGCTATACTGCTAGAAACCTGATTTTTTGCTTTTTCGAGAATGGTTTGTTGAGGTAGAGTTTCTGGAATTTCGTTCTTTACAGCAGCCACTTGCGGCTCAGAAATTTTGGCTTTTTGAGTTGGACTAATTTGATCAATCTTTATTGAACCAAGTTTTGCTTTTTCAACCAGCAGTTTTGTTTCTTCTTTTTCAATTTTTCTTGGTGGAACTACAATCTCTGAATGCGTTTTTGTTTCAACTATTGGTGTTATTGGATCATTATCCTTAGTAATGAAAATAATTCCTAAACTTAAAAGCAAACCTAAACTTGCAGCCACGAGATACCAATTAATCTTTTGTTTTGCAGCAATCTGCATTGAAGTTTGATTTTCAATTTCGACCCACAAATCTCTGGTCGGCGCGATTTCTCGTTCTTCAATTTGCTTTTTGATCTGCTGTTCTATCTTATTTTTAGACGTATTCATTTTTCAATTTTAATTGTTCCTGAAAGTAAATTTTTCGAAGTTTTTCTTTGGCCCGAAAGAGTTGCGTTTTGCTAACGGATAAAGAAATGTTCAATATTTCAGAGATTTCTTGATGCGAGCAACCTTCAATCACATAAAGGTTAAAAACCATTCGGTATGCATCGGACAGCTGATCTAAAAGTTCTTGTGCATTAAAGTTAAAGTCTATTATTTCATCTTGAACCTCTTCTAAAATAGAAGGATTTATATCGTCAATATAAAATACGGCTTTACGGCTTTTAATAAAATTAAGACACTCGTTCACTACGATTCTCCTGGCCCAACCTTCTATATTTCCCTCACCGCGAAAGGTTTCTATGCTTTTAAAAACCTTGCAGAAGGCTTTGATTACGCAGTCTTCTGCCTGATAAATATCGCTGACATAACTTTTACTGATGCTCAAGAATTTTTTAACATTTTGTTCATAGAAGATTTTCTGCGCAGCCGGTTCCTGTTTTTTTAGGCGGCTAAGCAAATCATCTTTTTTAGTATTAAACAAAATTTTCATCGTATTCTCTTTCTACTTTAAAGACACTGAAACTTTGAAAAGGTTACAGCTAAAATTATTTTTCCAATATTAAAATGGTAAGTGCCTGAAAATGAATTAAAAAAAATCCACTTTCTAAAAAAGAAAATGGATGCTAATTTCGATTTATATTGAAAATTCAACTGATGTTGAAAAAAAATCTTCCAATTCCTTCAAAGTTTCTGGGGTGGTGATAATGTCTTTTACCAGTTCACCTTTGTCGAGTAGCACAATTCTGTTACTAACTTCTGTGGTGTGTGCAAGGTCATGACTTGAAATTAGGAAGGTGACTTGTTCATTTTTAGTCCAGTCTTTAATAAGTTTTTTCAGTTTAATTTGGGTCGATGGATCCAGGTTGGCAAAAGGTTCATCCAGCACAATGATTTCGGGTGTGCCGATCAGCGCGCCCACAATACCAACTTTTTTCTGGTTTCCTTTTGATAAATCACGAACATATTTTTTCGCATGGAGAATTTCACCATTGAAAAAATCATTGAATTGTTTTAAGAATTCATCTACGCTGGCTTTGTTTTCACCGCGAAGTTCACCCAGAAAATAAAAATATTCTTCTGGAGTTAAATAACCGATTAAGAAGGTATCATCAATAAAAGCAGAAACTTTCTTTTTCCAGTTTTCATTTTCATTCACTTTCTGACCATCAATTTCTATGAATCCTGTGGTAGATTGTATTAGATCTAATAAAAGACTGAAAAGTGTTGTTTTTCCGGCACCGTTATTTCCGACCAAACCGAAGCTTTCTCCTTTTGGAATTTCGAGATTTTCGATGTGAAGAACTTTTTTAGTCCCATACACTTTGGTGATATTTTGAATTGAAATCATTTTATTAGGTTTTAGTTGGTAGGTTATCGTTTGTTGGGTTTTAGAAAATTTATTTCTAAAAACAGATTCAAAATTTATACTTTTTTAAACGCATCCAGCGTTGAATATTTTTCGGTTTTGTAGACTTTAACAATGATGTCGAAAATTTTATCCCGAATCAGAAAACCGATAATTCCCAGAATACCTAAACTGGCCACGGCCGGATAGATCCCGAAGAAATATTTCACCACAGCGAAAACACCCATTGGTAAAATCATCTGCGGAAGCATCAGTAACATAATTTTCATATTAAAGTTATTCCCGCCGCCGCCGAAAGATTTACTTTTTGAATTGAGATCAATCGGTTTTTTGTTGAAAGCACCTGCCAAAAGAGTGATATAAGAATTAACGCCCAAATTGTATAATCCAGCTGCAAGAACCGTGAGATAAAACTCCCAACTTACAAAAAGATAGGCTGATGATAAAATAATAGAAACGAAAATTCCGATCACGATAAGTGACCATTTCCCTTTTAAGTATTCTTTGTACGGCACATTTGATGTCATCATCAATGGGTAATACGAACTGTCCCAGGCGGGAACGCGCTGGCCAAACATCAACATAAATCCGCCCGTGACAAAGATTCCTGTGAACAATTGCATAAAACCGTTGTCGTACCCTTTGGTAAAAGTTAAAAGTCCGTAAAACAAAAAGAAAATACTTGCAATGACGGCAGATTTTGCGGCTTTACTTCTCTTTAATAAGCGAATATCATTATTAATAAAAGTTCCCATAACACCATATCGATTGAGGAAAGCTATGTTCTCTGTTTTTCCTTCTGCCACTTTTAATTCTAAACCTTTATCGAGGTAAAAATTCTTATAAATTTCCTGATACGCCAAGTATGCGACAGCAATTGCTAATATGATTGGCACCAAAAAGAATCCTGCATATTCGTAAAAACTATAGAAAATGGTCTGGGAATAACCAGAAAGCTCGATTATTTCATAATATTCCAACGCGGCAAAAATGGTCATCACCCCAAAAACAAAATATAAAACGATGTTTTTACCATTCAATAAAATATTCAAAAAATTGTTAAAATAGAAGATGGCAAAAATACCAATGGTAAACATAATTACGTGGATAATAGAGTAGCCACCATCAAATATGAGCAAGCCCGCGAACGGAAGAAGAAACAAAAGATTCCCCCAATTGAAGAAGTTAAAAAGTATTTTTAGCAACGTATAATTCACCAGCTTTTTCTTGGTGATTCCTAAAGTGAGAAAAGGTTTGATGTTTTGCGTCGGCATCTGCTGCATGAAATAGCGGATCACCAAATCAAATGCCCAATAATAAATGAAATATTTACAAAACAGCAGCAGCGGATCTGCCATCATTTTCTTCTTGGTAAAAAAGTAGAGTATAAAAGGCAAAGCCACGAAAATGGCACTAAAATAAGCCATCCCGAAAAACATTAGAATCTTCATCCCGAGGTTGGCTCCGAACTGTGGATTGCGAATAAAATTTTTGAATTCAAGTTGTAAAAGTCGCCCGTACATAGTCTTGGTTTTAGATATAAGTCTAAAAATAAGAAAAATGTTACAGAAATGTTACTTCATCAACTCTTTTGCCTGCGAAATTGCAGCCTCGGTGATTATGCTCCCAGAAAGCAACTGTGCAATTTCTTGTAATTTCTCTTCTTTATTTAAAGGGATAATGGTCGATTGCGTTTTCCCGGAAACTTCTCTTTTAATAACTTTGTAATTGTCATTTCCTTTGGCAGCGACTTGTGCAAGATGACTGATGACGATCAACTGCATGTTCTCCGACATTTCTTTCATCACATTCCCGATTTCTTCCGCGACTTTTCCTGAAACTCCAGTATCAATTTCATCCAGGATTAAAGTGGGTAATTCTGAATTTTCTGCCATCAGTTTTTTAATGGAAAGCATCACGCGAGAGCGTTCACCCCCAGAAATTGCTGTTTGAATCGGTTTCAAAGGGAAACCTGAATTTGCTTGAAATAACAGTTGAATCGTCTCCTTTCCGAAGGAAGTAAAACTCGTGGTATCGTTTAACTGAACTTCAATTTTTGCTTTTTCTAAACCTAATTGCTGCAGTAATTTTTCAGTTTTTTTGATGAAACCTGGTATTGCTTTTTTTCGATTTTGCGATAATTCCGCCGCGATTTTTTCTAAGTTCTTAGCGGCCTGGGCAATATTCTTTTCGGTTTGCTCCATAAGAAACTCTAACTCGACAAAACCAGTTTGTTCATTCTGAATTTCATCACGAATTTCAATCAGTTCTTCAACCGAATTCACTTTATGTTTTAGAAATAAAGAATTGATTTTGTTAACTTGTAACGACAATTCAGACAGTGCTTCCGGACTGGTTTCCATTTTTTCAGCTTCGTTTTGAAGATCAAATAGAAAATCTTTAAATTCTACAAATTGCTCCTCAAATCGCTGATTTAATTTGGAGTATTCGTGCGATAAAGAGGCTACTTTTGAAAGTTTACTTTTAACATCCAGTAACGAATCCAGCACACCAATTTCTTCCTGATCCATTTTATTAAAGATGATCGACAGATTTTCAATAATCGTCTCCGCGTTTTCTTGTTGACTTAATCGGTTTTGAACGTCTTCTAAATCAAACAGGTCCAAATTAACTTCCTGCAGTTCTTCTAATAAAAATACTTTGTAGTCGCTTTCTTTATTGCCTTCTGAGAGTTGTTTTTTGTAATCTTCAAGTTCTTTCACCAATTTTTTGTAGGCGATAAAATCTTGTTGGTAGTTGGTAATCAGCGTTTTATTATTGGAGAGTCCATCCACCATTCTGAATTGATATTCTTCATCAAACAAATTTGAAGTTTCAAATTGCGAATGAATATCGATTAGTTTTTCGGCAAGTTTTTTAAGTATTTCTAAGGTGACCGGAACATCATTAATAAACGCACGTGATTTACCGGTTGGTAAGACTTCTCGTCGAATAACGGTATTGATTTCAAAATCCAAATCATTTTCCTCAAAGAAATATCTAAAATTTTCATTAATGATGAATTCGGCTTCAACGATGCTTTTAGTTTCAGAGCTTTGGATTGATTTTACATCGGCCCTTTCGCCTAAAATTAAACGCAAAGCTCCCAAAATAATCGATTTCCCAGCACCAGTCTCGCCCGTAATCACCTGTAAACCTTTGTTTAAAGTAATCTCGAGAGAATCAATGAGGGCGAAATTTTGAATGAATATTCTTGAAAGCATATTTTAAAAAATCAATTACGAAGTTTTAAATCAAACTTCGAACGGTAAATTTAAGACTTTAAAAGAGATTATGAAAAATAAAAGCAAATCAGGAAAGGCTAAAACATCGATATTAACATCATTTTAACAATGTGAATTTTGAGTTTTAGAGCCAAAAGACATC
Organism: Kaistella yonginensis; assembly: GCF_030409525.1. Classification (GTDB taxonomy): domain Bacteria; phylum Bacteroidota; class Bacteroidia; order Flavobacteriales; family Weeksellaceae; genus Kaistella; species Kaistella yonginensis. Next base: position 90,295 of record NZ_JAUFQB010000010.1, read on the forward strand.
GAATATAGTAGACGAAATTACTTCCACTTATTCCATTTGCTGTCAATATCTTTGGGAGATAAAATGATGAAAAGCGCTTTTAAATCAGCCATATTTACATTTGCATTATTTCCGTTATTGAAAATGTCGAAAATTTCTTGCTTTTTGCTATCAATGAAAATATTGACGGGATAATTCATCTGAAAATTATTTTCATACGTTTTCAATTGCATCAAAGCATCAGAAATAATTTTTTTACCCGAAGACTGATCTTGTTTTCCAAGATTATCCAAACCCGCGCGATGGTAGGTGTAGTAAAGATTTCGCAAGGTGTTTTGTTCAGGTTTCAGGATATTATCAACCAAAGCCGCTCTGGTTCTTGTTCCTTCCATAACAGACCAACCTGCAAAGTTTTGATTCTGCGCATTATTTGATATTTTCTGTGCTTTTTCAAACCAAGGTTGCCCGCCGCGAACCTTGTAACTGTCGCCATCATAGCCCAAAATGGTGTATACATAAAAACTGATAACATCAATTAAATTCTTCCCTGAAAATTGTCGTTCATTGAAAACTAAATTTTCATTTTCGGTATAATCAAAACTAAAATTAGTATCGTTCAAATTCAATAATGGTGTTTCATAAGTGGTGTTAAAAACTGGGCGGACCGCTTGTATCACAATGCTCGCCTTAAAATTATTGCTGCCCGTTTTTTCATTGATTACGATGGCAAAATTACATTTGATTTTTTCAAAATTCTGCAGTTTCTTACCCGTCCAACTTGTATTGTTGATGAAATCTCGTAAATTTTTCTCTAAAGTTTTATAAACCTGCATGTTACTGCCGCTTACTTGTTGGGTGTTGACCTGTACATTTGCCAATAACTCCTGAGAAAAACTCAAGTTTAGGGAAAATAGAAGGATGAATATTGTAAAAAGTTTCTTCATTATTAAAGTAAAGTTTGGAAACGGAAATTTAAGGATATTATTTCAAAATCTGCGCTTGCACGAAATTTAAAATATCTTTTGCCACTTCATTTTTCGATTTTAAGGGAAATTCTGTAACCGTTGTTTCCGTAATGATTTTGATTTTATTGGTGGTGCCTTTAAATCCCGCTCCTTCATCTCGAAGAGAGTTTAGAACAATCATATCCAGATTTTTTTTCTGAAGTTTTCCTTTGGCATTTTCTTCCTCATTTTGCGTTTCCAATGCAAAACCTACCAGGAATTGTTTGCTTTTCTTTTCGCCCATGGTTTTAAGAATATCGGGATTTTTTACCAGTTCAATGGTGAGGGAATCATCATTTTTTTTGATTTTTTCTGAAGCGACTTCTTTCGGAGCATAATCTGCCACAGCAGCACTGGCAATAGCAATATCCACGTTTTCAAAATGATCAAAAACCTTGGTGAACATTTCTTTTGCAGAAGTTACGCGATGAACTAGAATGTTTGGATTATCGGTCTTTTCTGCGCTCGGTCCCGAAATTAAAATTACTTTTGCGCCACGATCGGCCGCTTCTTTTGCCAGTGAAAAACCCATCTTACCAGAAGAATGATTTCCGATGAAACGAACAGGGTCAATCGCTTCATACGTTGGCCCAGCCGTGATTAAGACTGTTTTGCCTTGAAGGCTTTGGGTCGCATTAAAAAATTCTTCAATAATTTGGGCAATGGTTTCCGGTTCCGCCATTCGTCCTTGTCCCGACAATCCGCTGGCCAATTCGCCATGTTCAGCGGGAATGATGTGATGTCCGAAATCTTCAGCCAATTCGAGGTTTTGCTTCGTCGAAGGATGTTGATACATCTCTAAGTCCATGGCTGGAGCTATAAAAACTGGGCATTTTGCCGACATATAGGTCGCTAAAACCAAGTTGTCGCACATTCCGTGAACCAGCTTCGCTAAAGTGTTTGCGGTGCACGGAGCCATTAAAATAACATCTGCTGAAAGCGCCAAGTCAACATGATTGTTCCAGGTTCCATTTTCAGAATAGAACTCGGTGTAGACCGGATTTTTAGAAAGGGTAGAAAGGGTAAGTTTTGACACCATTTTTTCTGCGGAAGGGGTCATTAAAACCTGAACATCTGCACCTTTTTTGATGAAATCTCTGATGAGAAAATTAATTTTGTACGCGGCAATGCCACCGGAAATACAGATGAGGATTTTCTTACCTTGAAGTTTCATGCGTTAGAATTTTAAAGTTGAACGAATTTACTTAATTTTTAGCAATTGCGTCTTGATTTCATTTCCCTTCAGGAAAATATAAGAAGCTGATAGGATATAAAATGTATGGTTTGGCTTTTTGGTTTAAGGGAAACAAAAAACCCTTCAAGAAGTAATCTCAAAGGGTTGTATTTTTTTATTATGCGCATTTAATTGATATAAATCCCAGCCCAGCTTCTTCTTAACGGCAAAAGAAAATCACTTAAAAAAGCCACATAGGTATTTTTTGAAAAGTCGTACACTTCAATATTTTTTGAAATGTCGCCGTTTTTTAGACCGTTTCTGAAATCCTGTAATTTCAGGGTTCTAACCTCGCCATTTTCCACAAAAGTTGCTTTCATACGATCGAATAAACCGAGTTGAAATTCCTGTTCAATTTCTTTCATAACGCCACCTAATGCATCGACAGAGCAGCCGGATGCCGCCTCCTTATCTTCATCAACACAAACCACAATAAACTGATTTTTTTCAATTTTAAAAGAAGAAGACAATGGTTTGCCATGCGCTGCCCAAGTTGCCAAAAAATCGAACAATTTCTCGGTAATTACTTTGCTTTCTTTTGGAGTGAAAGTCCTGGATGCGGGATAAATAATTACCCGATAATCATTGGTTTCTATAATGGTTGATTCTTCTATTTTCATTTTTTTTGATTAAAATTTTGAAGTCGAGATTTTACGTAGATATGAAATTGAAATATTAAATTCTTATTTATAAATCGTCGGCCTCTGCTAAAAGTTCTGCAATGTCTTTTACAGAAACTTCGGTATTGTTAAAATGCTTTACGCCATCGGTTATCATGGTGTTACAGAACGGGCAGCCGGTCGCTATAATATTTGGACTTTCGTTCAATGCTTCTTCGGTTCTTTCTACATTGATGTCTTTATTTCCTGGTTCTGGCTCTTTGAACATTTGCGCTCCTCCTGCGCCACAACATAATCCGTTGGATTTGCAGCGTTTCATTTCTACCAATTCTGAATCTAATTTTTGCAAAAGTTGACGCGGTGCTTCATATTCGCCATTTCCTCTGCCCAAATAACATGGGTCATGAAAAACAATTTTCTTCCCTTTGAAAGATCCGCCTTCAATTTTAAGACGACCTTCTTCCATCAATTTTCTAAGGAATTGTGTGTGATGCATCACTTCATAATTCCCACCTAATCCAGGATATTCATTTTTAATAATATTAAAACAGTGGGGACAAGTGGTTACAATTTTCTTGACTCCATAACCATTCATTATTTCAATATTGGTATGTGCCATCATCTGGAAGATGAATTCGTTTCCGGCGCGTTTTGCAGGATCTCCATTGCAAGATTCTTCTTGACCTAAAACGGCAAACTCGACCCCAACTTTGTGTAAAATTTTACATAATGATTTGGTTACTTTTTTTGCGCGATCATCAAAACTTCCCATACAGCCAACAAAAAACAGCACTTCGGGCATTTTTCCTTCGGCAGCATATTCTGCCATTGTTTTTATAGTAAAATCCATTTTTTAATTTATCGATATGCCAATGTAACTGTTTACCAAATTTAGTGATTGTTACATTGTTAAATTAGTACATTTTTACATTACTCTTTCGCCCAATTCAAACGATCAGCTTGATTATACTGCCAAGGTGCGGCATTGTTTTCTATATTGGTCATCATTTGGTTGAGCTCCTGCGGAGCGGCGGATTGTTCCATGACCAAGAATCTACGCATCTCTATAATGATAGCAAGTGGATCGATGAGAATAGGACACGCTTCTACACAAGCATTACAGGTGGTACAAGCCCAAAGTTCTTCTCTTTGAATATGGTCATCTAATAATTTCTTGCCATCTTCCACGAATTTTCCGTTTTTGTTGATGTTCTTACCTACTTCTTCGAGACGATCGCGGGTATCCATCATAATTTTTCGTGGAGATAGTTTTTTGCCGGTAAGGTTCGCCGGGCAAACTGCCGTACATCGCCCACATTCTGTGCAGGAATACGCATTGAGTAATTGAACCTGACTCAAATCAAAAATATCATTGGCTCCAAATTTTTCTGGAACTGCGTTTGGATCTGCTTTGGGCTGCGCTGCGTAAGGATCAGCATTGGGATCCATCATCAACTTAATTTCTGCGGTTACAGAATCTAAATTGTTAAACTGTCCTTTTGGTTTTAAATTGGCAAACCAAGTGTTCGGAAATGCCAAAATAATATGTAAATGTTTAGAATAGTAAAGGTAGTTCATAAAGAACAAAATGCCGATAAAATGGAACCACCAAGCTCCTCGTTCGGTAATTATCAAAATATTATCACTGAAATTTTCAAATATCGGACCTAATAGATTTGAGGAAATCGGGAAACTCCCGTGTTCTGTAAAAACGCCTCTTTGTTGTAAAACCCAATCTGCAGCATTCATTTTAAAGAAAGCCATCATTAAAGCAAATTCGATTACTAAAATCCAGTTTGCATCATGTTTTGGCCAGCCGAAGAGCTCTTTCATCGTCAGCCGTTTAACTCCGTAAAAGTTTCTTCTGATAAAAAACACCACCACAGCAATAACTACAAGGAACGCTAGAACCTCTAAAGTAGCCGTGAAGGCTGCATAAAGAGAATCACCCAAGATCCCTGCTAAGAATCGATGAGTTCCGAAGATTCCATCAACAATAATTTCTAACAATTCAATATTGATAATAACAAATCCCACATAAACGATCACGTGGAAAAAGGCTGCGACTGGTCTTTTGCCCATTTTACTTTGACCAAGCGCGACTTTCGCCATGGTTTCCCAGCGTTTTGCTTTTTGGTCCGAACGATGGCTTTCTTTACCAAGTTGAATGTTGCGGTAGATTTCCTTTAAACTTTTGAAAAAAAGTCCAAACCCTGCGACGAGGGCAATAAAGAAAATAATATTGTCAATATACTGCATATTGAATGGTTTTAGTCTTTGTTATTTTTTCCGAAAACTGAAAAATTTAGGTATTTTTTCGGATTTGCTTTTAAATCTTCTACCAATTTATTCAAATTTTCGGCAGTATTATTAAGATTACGATAAAGTTCTTCATCTTTCGTCAATTTACCAAGACTTCCTTCGCCATTTTGTATGCCAGAAATAATACCATTGAGCTTATCAGCCGTAATGCTTAACTTATCAATGGTGTTGTTTAATTTCTTAACATCAACATCATCGGCAACTTTACCATACTTATCAATTGCCGACTTTGCACTTAAGGTAGCAAGGTTGGCATTGTCTAAAACTTTTTGTACGCGTGGATCGTTATTGGCTAAAAGTGCATTTGTTTGTCTGGAAGTTCCTTCGAATGAAGCAACAGTTCTATTTAAATTGGTCAGCAAGGCACGGATTTCTGCTCGGTTTTGATCGTCAAAAATCTTATTGGCATTGTTGGTTAACGAATCTACTCTTTTCAACACCACTTGCAGCTGATCTTTTACAGGGCCAACCTGAGAAGAAATGCTGTTCATCATCGAAAGTTTGAAAGTGCCAGCCAGCGTGTCTCCATCTTTTGCCATAGGTTGACCATACTCTAAATTGATGCGCATTTCTTTACCAGACATTAATCCAGGCTCAAAAATCTCTAAAGTTGATTTTTTGGAAAATTCAAAATTATCATCGATAATTACTTTTACCACAAAATGAATTCTACCATCTTTTTCGGTTACAGGGAAAATCTTATCAACTTGTCCCACTTTCAAACCGTTGATTGAAACGGGGTTTGAAGCTGCTAATCCTTCTACGTTATCAAACTTTGCGTAAAATACATTATCTGTAGTGAAGAGGCTCTTGCCCTTCATGAATTGGAATAAAAATACGAATCCAATAATGGCTAAAATAGCGATGAGCCCTGCTTTTATTTCTTTTGTGAATTTCACTTTTATATAAATTTTAAGCAACAAATATAATACATTTTAAATAAACCTACTGTAAAACGCCTACCACAGACCACAAAAAAAGCGACTCCGAAAAGTCGCTTTAAATCAATTATCCTATATGAAAATTACTGTGCCGAAACTTGATTGTAAATTTCGATTCTGTAATCTTTAATTTTTGCGTTGTCTTGCAAACTTTTCATTAATGCTTGGCCGAACTGCTGTGAGTTTTGTCCAGCAATAGCTTCTGTCATTTGCTTCAGGTCTCCAGGTTGCTTATTGGTCGTTTCTGATTTTTTCAAAACTACATAAACACCGGTAGCTCCTTCTACTGGATTCGACAATTTATTTTTGGCAACTCCAAACGCGGCTCCTGCAACTCTTGGTTCCATGGCACCATTAACTTGTGGATTCAACATGTTCACTTGTGCAGATAGTTTTGATACGCCAAATTGTTTCGCGATTTGATCTAAACTCGTTGCTTTCGCTGCATTGATCTTATCGGTGATTTGTTTTGCCATCAATTTATTTTTCACGATCGGTTCAATCTGCGCTCTTACTGCTTCTGGATCTGCAGGGCCTGCCTCTTGTACCCCATTGACGTAAGCAACAATTCGGTCACCAGTTCCATCTACGGTGAAGATATCGGTATCTCCTTTTTTTCTTTTCTTATTAAATGCCCAAGCGATGATTTCTTCATCTTTATCTGTTCCTAAACCAGGAAGCTGACCTTGGAATCTTCCAACTTCAGTTGGGTTAAAGAATACATACTTGCTTTTTTTAGCAAGGTTAGCAAAGTCGTTGAAACTTTTACCTTGCACCTGCTGAATGTATTTTGTAGCTTTTGTATAGATTTCGTTTTCTGTTTTGTCAGAAGCTTTCACCGTCTTAACCAAGTTTGCGACTTTGTACGCCATGGTTCCGGCTTTTTTATCTTCAATATTGATGATATGATAACCATATTGGGTTTCAACTACGGCAGTTGCTCCTTTTCCGTTGGTGGCTAAGAAATTTAAATATTCTGGCACAAATGGTGTCGCAGGAGTGGTCCAACCCACACTTCCACCTTGAGCGGCAGAGCCTGGATCTGAGGAGTATTTTAAGAATTCTGCGAATTTAGACGGATCAGCTTTGACCGCAGCTCCAATAGAATCTGCTAATTTTTTAGCTTCGTCTTTCGTTCTTGTAACATCACCCGCTGCTTGATTTCCTTTGTAGGTTACCAAAATATGACGTGATAAGGTAGAATCAGAAGGTTTTTTATCTAATAATTTAGAAACCACATAAAAGTTTTGTTCTTTGTAAGGGCCAAAAGTTGTACCTACACTTGCAGTTGCAACCTTATCTCTAATTGCCATAGGCAACTGATCTGTAGAAAAATAGGTTGGGTTGAACGGCAAGTCAGAATTTAACGCAATAAACATGGAGTCGTTGGTTGTATTTTGAAAACTTTCTTTTCCGCTTAAGTCGCTTCCTTCTTTAAATAATTTATTGATTTCAGTTTCTGAAGCAGTTTCATCTTGGGTACTTGGCGCAGCTGGAAAATATACAAGCCCTAAATTTCTACTGGCATCTCGTTTAAACAAAATGGGATGAGCTTTAATATAATCTGTTAAATCCTGTGTTGTTACTTTTACAGGGTTTTTCTGTGCATATACATTGTAATCAATTTTAACAAAATCAATATCTGCCAACTGATCTCTTTCTTTCATGATTTCCTCTGCTTCTTTTTTACTCACAGTGATTCCTGTAGTCACATTTGCAAAAAGTTGTCTGGCCATCATTCTGTATTCAATTGATTTTCTGGTCTTCATCCAGTTGTTGTACATTTCCAGATTGGTGCCTTTCATTTGTTCAACTTGACCTTTAATTTCCTGAACTTTGAAATTGCCTTTTTCGTCGAAGTTTTCTTTATTTTGAGCAAATAAAGGATCAAACTGCAATTGATTCCAGAACATCTCTTCTGTTAAAGTCAAGCCCATTTTATCAAACTGTTGTTTGATGAGTTTAGACTGAATGATCATTTGCCAAGCTTGTTCTTCCAAACCTTTGGTAGGCTGGCCTTGTTGTTCTGCTTGCTGCTGCAGCATAAACAGTTGGTCATCAAAATCTTCCTTAGAAATCTCTTCGCCGTTTACTTTGCCGTAAACCCCTGGTTCTGCACCAAATAGCTTTTCAAGACTATCGGGATTCACTACGAAAGCCAACATTGCTACTGCAATAATTCCCATCAAAAGCCAAGGTCTGTTTCTTATTTGTCCTAAAATTGCCATCTTTTTTGTATAATTTTATCAGTTTGCGAAAATACACATTTTTAATAGATTAGAAAAAAAATTACACACTTATTTAAAACTACATCAATTCCAGCGGTAATTTTGTCTAAATTTTTCGATGGCATAATGCTTGTCAAATTATACAGACCCTACAAATACCCGTACTTTTCAATGGAAATACGGATAAGCACCTTTAATTACCTATAAAAAATGACAATTTGTCATTAATCATATTATGAAAGAATTTGAAGATCTCAACTTTGACGAAATTTTAGACGACGGTTTCAGTATTTTATCTGAAGAAATCAACATTTCTGATTTAGAAAACCTGGACGAGCATAACGAGCAAACTATTTTCCCAATCTTACCGGTTAGGAATATGGTCATGTTCCCTAAAGTTATTATTCCAATAACTGCGGGCAGAGCCATGTCGATTAAACTTTTAGAAGAAGCCCAGCGCAACAATGAATACATCGGGATTCTTACCCAAAATAATTCGAGTATCGAAAATCCAACCACCGATGATTTATTCAGCGTGGGTACGTTAGCAAAAATCATTAAAATCATTAAACTTCCTGAAGGGAATGTGACGGCGATTACCAGAGGTTTCCAAAGATTTAAAGTCAAAGAATTTACCGGTAAAAAACCTTATTTTAAAGCTTCGATAACCAAATTAAAAGACAGTTCTACTAAGAAAAAAGACGAATACGAAGCGCTTTTGGAAAATGTAAAAGATCTGGCTTTAAAAATTATCGACATCGATCCCAATATTCCAAATGCGGCCAACTTTGCCGTAAAAAATATTTCTGCCAATGAGGATTTGCTGAATTTTATTTGCTCCAATGCTAGTTTTTCGCCCAACGAAAAACAGAAATTACTGGAGGAAAAAAGTTTGATGATTCGTGCGGAAAAATGTTATGCTTTGATGCATGATGAATATCGGAAATTAGAATTGCGCAGTCAGATTCACAATAAAACTTCCAAAGACCTTGATAAACAACAAAGAGAATATTTTCTAAATCAACAAATTAGAACCATTCAAGATGAATTGGGCGGTGGCCCTGAATCTGATGTTGAGGAACTATTAGAAAAAGCTAAAAAAATCAAGTGGAACGATGAAGTTGATGAGCATTTCAAAAAAGAAATCAATCGTCTTCAGCGACAGAACCCAAATTCTCCTGATTATAATGTTCAGAGAAACTACCTCGACTTCTTCACAGACTTGCCTTGGGAAAAATACTCGAAAGATGTTTTCGATATTATTAAAGCGGAAAAAGTTTTAGATAAAGCGCATTACGGACTGGAAGATATTAAGAAAAGAATCTTAGAACACATGGCAGTTCTGAAACTGAAAAACAATATGAAATCACCGATTTTGTGCTTGGTGGGTCCACCGGGAGTGGGTAAAACCTCGTTAGGAAAATCAGTTGCAGATGCTTTGGGTAGAAAATATATTCGTGTTTCCTTGGGCGGACTTCATGATGAATCTGAAATCCGGGGACACCGGAAAACCTACATTGGTGCCATGGCTGGGCGTATTCTGCAATCTATTAAAAAAGCAGGAACCTCTAATCCTGTTATTGTTTTAGATGAAATTGACAAAATAGGACAAGGAATTCATGGTGATCCAAGTTCTGCTTTATTAGAGGTTTTGGATCCTGAGCAGAACAATTCTTTCTATGATAACTTTTTAGAAATGGGCTACGATTTATCGAAAGTAATGTTTATCGCCACGGCCAATTCACTTTCCACGATACAGCGCCCATTGCTTGATCGAATGGAAATCATCGAAATTGCCGGGTATACTTTAGAAGAAAAGGTAGAAATTGCCAAACGCCATCTTATTAAAAAGCAACAGGAAGAAAACGGTTTGGAAGTGAAATCTTTTAAACTGGGAAATGCAGAATTGAAACACATCATTGATGCGCACACCTCTGAAAGTGGTGTTCGAGGTTTAGAAAAGCAAATTGCATCTGTTGCCAGATGGGTAGCGTTGCAAACCGCGATGGAAAAGGATTACGAACCTAAAATAATGCTTGAAAAAGTGGATGAAATTCTAGGCGTACCACGACCGAAAAACTTATCGGAGATTACCAGTGTCCCAGGGGTAGTAACTGGCTTAGCTTGGACTCAAGTTGGAGGAGATATTCTTTTTATTGAAAGCATTTTGAGTGAAGGAAAAGGGATTTTAACCATGACCGGAAATCTCGGTAATGTGATGAAAGAATCGGCAACCATTGCTTTGGAGTATATTAAAGCCAAACACCAGGAGTTGGGAATTTCGTCCGAAGATATTCAGAAAAACAATATTCACGTGCATGTTCCGGAAGGTGCAACGCCAAAAGACGGACCTTCTGCAGGAATTGCTATGTTGACTTCTATTGTGTCGAGTTTTAAAAATAAAAAAGTAAAATCTCATCTTGCAATGACCGGTGAAATTACCTTGCGTGGAAAAGTTCTTCCGGTGGGAGGAATTAAGGAGAAACTTCTCGCTGCAGCCCGCGCTGGCATTAAAGAAATTATTCTTTGTGAAGCCAACCGAAAAGATGTAGAAGAAATCAAAAAGGATTATCTGAAAAATCTAAAAATCAATTATGTTAGCCGAATGGGCGAAGTGATTGAGCTGGCGATAGAGTCTTAATTCTCTTCATTTTACACCAATAAAATTTGACATTTGAAGAGTTTAGATTCGTGAAAATATAAAAAAATTCTGTAGCAATACAGAATTTTTTTTAATCAATTTCCACAGCATTGAAAATCGATCTCGTTCGGTAAAAAGCATTATTTTTTGACCTGTTTAAAATAACTTACCCTTTATTAAGTTGATTAAACTCCTTAAATAATTCTAATAGATTCATGATAGACTTTACCAGATCATTGGTTTCAAGCAGTAAGGCCAGATAAAATTTACTATTTTTCGGACTCGTTTCTGTGGTCCGGATTCTTATGATTTGCTTTGTAATCAGTTCAGATACTGTATTCAAAACCATCTCTTTCTCTTCTAAAATTAAGTCGATTTTATGAAAATCATCAGATTTGAAACTTTCCTCTAAAAGAAGCAATAACTGACTCATTTGAGAATCAATGGTTTTTAAGTCACTGATCTGATTTTCTTTTAAGGGTTTATGGTTATTATGAACATGGGAGTAACTATTGCTGGTTAGAAAATCTATAGACTGCACCATATCTTGCAAATAGCTTAAAATTAGAATATAAAATTTGCTTGCTTCTACAGAGTTAGCATCTAAGTTTTTAATGAAATAAAACACGTTACTTTTCAACTCATCTACTTCCTTTTCTAAACTTTTCTGCTCTTTTTTATTGGCTTTCAGCAGCGCTAAATCGTAGGAACTGATATTATTGATTAAGCTGCTATAAAGTGAATTTGTTTTACTAAAAACTTTTGATATTTGAGCAGAACTTTCCATAATCATTTCATTTACGGTGCCAATATCTTCTCGACGCAATGTGTTTATTTCTGCCTCCACTGCGACCTTCTGTTTATATTTTCTAGAACTTCTATATAGTATTATTGCCAGCAAAAGCAAAAGCCCCACAAAAGCGAATACTTCACCAATTTTCAATATATAAGCGATTGTACACGCCAATAAAAATGCAACAATCGCCGTGAAAAACCAGCCACCGATTACTTTGAAAACGCCCGCAATTCTGTAAACTGCACTTTCCCGATCCCACGCTCTGTCTGCAAATGAAGTTCCCATGGCAACCATAAAAGTAACATAGGTGGTAGATAACGGTAATTTCATCGAAGTACCAATTGCAATTAAGATACTTGCAACCATTAAATTAACAGAAGCACGTACCATATCGAAAGCTGGTTCGTCTGCTTTATTTTTAGTAGATTTCGGTACGCTTCGAAATCTTCTATTGATATTAATTTGTACTCTTTTTGGTAGAAAATGATTGATGCCTTCTCCAATATTGACTCCAGCTCGTACGATGGCGCGGGAAATGGTGTTCGGGGTAAATTTTTCTACACCATCACCTTGTCTGGATAAATTGACGCCAGTTTCTATAACGCTTCGTGCCTTTTTTGAAGTCCAAAGCGTAACAACCATGATCACGCCCGCAAATAGTAAAAAATAGAAAGGCGCAACAATATCATTATTGGCCAAATCTCCCATCATAAATGCATCACCAGAAATACCACTTCCGCTAAAAATTTCATAAGAATTGAAAGCTGCAATGGGAACTCCAATAAAATTGACCAAATCATTCCCTGCAAATGCAAGCGCCAGCGCAAAGGTGCCAATCAAGATGATTACCCGTAAAATATTGATCTTGAAAACGCTAATCAAAATCTGAGATAAGGCTGTAAATAAAATAAAATTACCACCTAAAATGAAAAATTGATGTTGATCGATCCACGCAAACTGTTCCTCAGATATGAATGAAACTCCTTTTAATCCTTTAATCAAAATGAAAAAAGTAATTGCTGTAATTGCGGCACCACCGAAGATGGCTCCAAAATATTTAAGCTTCTTTTCAAAATGAAAGGTAAATATTAATCGGGAAATATATTGTACAAAACCACCAATCGTAAAAGATAAAAATACGGACAAAAGGATACTATAAACAATCATAGAGGCTTTCTTTGTATTGATATATGCTCCCAAATTATCCAGACTTTCATCGGAGGTCACAATTTTATATACTGCCAGACAAACTGCCGCACCCAATAATTCAAAAATAATAGAAACCGTGGTTAAAGTTGGCAATCCTAAGCTATTGAAAACATCTAATAAAAGGATATCTGCAATCATCACTGCAAGAAAAATGATCATCACATCATTAAAGCTAAACATGCTCGGCACAAAAATGCCGCTTCGTGCAATCTCCATCATCCCACTTGAAAATAGGGCGCCGATAAGAACACCCAGGCTCGCAACAATCATGGTGATTTTAAAAGAAATGGCTTTCGAACCTATTGCCGAATTTAAAAAATTTACTGCATCATTGCTCACACCAACCACCAAATCAATGATTGCTAATATTCCTAAGGCAATAAGCATAATTATATAAATTTGCTCCATTTACAAATGTTTTATTGTACTGCAAAAATCGGTTATCATTTCCGTTTATACATTAACTTAATGTTAAATTCCTAGATCGATAAGATTTCGACTAATTAAAGTATAATTGCAGAGTATCGCTTTCTATATTCAATTTTTGTCAATTTTTGTCAATTTTTTTAAGAATAATATCAATTTTATAGAATACATGACAAAATTAACTCTTCTAGATCACTTGTATTAATACTATATTAAAGCCTCCCCATCTAAAAAAGAAATATCTTTGCACAATTAGATAATTGCTTCAAAATGAAAATACAACTCCCTTTTGTATTGCGACTCGCTTTAATCCTCATCAGCATTTTAGCGGTAGGATATTTGGCTAAAATTGGAAAAACAGTCTTGGCACCGTTGTTTTTTTCAATCTTAATGGCGCTTTTATTTCTTCCATTTGCTAATTTTCTGGAGCGAAAGCTTAGGTTTTCTAGAACAATATCTACCTTTTCGTCTTTGCTATTGATGATGGCCGTTTTAACGGGGCTGGTTTATTTCTTTTCGACGCAGCTCAGTGATTTTGCCAATGATCTTCCGGTTTTAAAATCACAAGTTTCCGAATCATTTACTGAACTGCAAATTTGGATTTCCAAGACCTTTGATCTGAACTTTAACGCGCAAATGAGTTACCTCAATCAAGCTTTAGAAAAATTACTTTCCTCAACGGCACTTATTTTAGGCTTCACCGTTTCTATGTTTTCTTCTACGATGGCTTTTTTCTTGTTCAGTGCCTTATTTTTCATCTTTATTTTAAATTATCGCCGGCTGCTGTACCAATTCATTATTTCGATTTTTCATAACCAACATTTTGAAAGAGTGAATGAAGGGATTATGGAAATTCAAAAAATAATTAAAGAATATATTTCCGGATTATTTATTCAGATTGTCATTGTCAGCACCTTAACCAGTATTTTACTTTCTGTGCTCGGTGTAAAATATGCGATTCTTTTGGGTGTTTTAACGGGATTAATGAATGTGATTCCTTATGTTGGCATTATATTTTCCACTTTAATTGCCTGTTTAATTTCTTTTGCAACTGGTGGAAACCATACGCTTTTTGTCTTGGTAGGCTACTTCATCATCCACGCCATCGATGGGAATATTATTCTGCCCTTGGTGGTGGGCTCAAAAGTAAAGATCAACGCACTTTTTACATTCATCGGACTTTTAATTGGTGAAGAATTATGGGGGATTTCTGGAATGTTTTTGAGTATTCCTTTCCTGGCCATTTTAAAAATTATTTTTGAAAGAGTAGAAGGGTTACAACCTTGGGGAAGTGTTTTGGGCGAGGAGACGAAAGTGAAAAAAGCCCGCAAAAAATATAAAATCACCAAGAATATTACTTTAGAAGAAAAAGATTAATATTCAAGAAGTTGATTATCAATTGGTTATATTTGTAAAATAATTTTTACAAGAACTATATAATTCATTTACAAACTTTACAAAGAATTCATACGGAAATTTGATTCAATTAATCAATAAAAAATCCGTTATGAAATCTCCAAAATTTTCCTTCGTTGTTGGATTCCTAATTTTAACCATCATTTTTGCTTGTAACAAAAACGAAACCGTCGGCGAGTACGGTTTGGCTGATACTGATTACACTGCCAGTACAGAAATCTCCGACAGCATTTCTTCCGTGGCAACCCTTCAGGTAAAAGACAAACAGTTTATCAAATCAGCGGATGTTTCTATGGAAGTTAAAGATGTTTACGAAGCCACAATTTCCATTGAAAAACAGCTAAAAGAAGTAGGCGGGTTCGTGACCTCTAGCCGTTTGCATTCTCAAATTATTTCAGAAGAAACCTTTAACACCTCTGATGAAAACGCGACATTGGTTAGAAAATTCCAAACAGAAAACACCATCCAGGTAAGAGTTCCTACCGCTCAATTAGGAGAATTCTTAACTTTCATTCATGATAAGAATCTGTTTCTTACCAGCCGAAATATTACTGCCGAAGAGGTAACTGCCAATATTAAACTTGCGGAACTAGAGGTAACAAGAAATAAAAATACGGGCAAGAATATTTCACAATTAAAAACCGACAAAGACCAGGTTATGATGATTGATGATAATGAACGAGAAAAGAATGGACAAACAATCTCCAGCTTTGAAATAACGGATCAGTTGAAATACAGCAACGTCGATATTTATCTTAAAGAGCCAAAACTCCGCATCGCTGAAATCCAAGTTTTCAACACAACAAATATTGACAACAAATACAAATTCAATTTTTTCTATGATTTGAAAAACAGTTTTATAGAAGGTTTTTACTTGATTCAGAAAATCGCAATTGGTTTGGTTTCCCTTTGGCCAATTTTATTAATTGGAGGAATTGCTTTCTATCTTTTTAGAAAAAGAAAAACAGTTACTAATGCTGAATCCTAATACTTCTGAATAGATGATAAGGATTTAAACCGTCAAGGTTTTCAAAACTTTGACGGTTTCTACATTATTTCTTTCTAATGACCACAACTTTTGAAAAAGCATCTGTCACTTTATCCATGAACTCATTATACTCTTGAATCTCCTTATTTTGGAAAATAGTTTTATTAATGAGTAAAGACCAAGTGATCAATTTTTCATTATTAATAATTTCAACTTCTTGAAGGTATTGCAAATCGCCTTTAAATGCTGAAATTTTACGTTGAAAATCTTCAGTATCCAGCTTATAATTTTCGGGAAATTGTGTTCTCAGTTGAATGGTTGCTAAAAAAGGGAAATCTAACTCAATCGGAAAATCCCGATTTTTATCGACTGTTAATTTTTTCAAACTTTTGGTAAACGGATTTTCGATAACGAATACTGAATTGGCTGGATTATCAAAATCGACGGTGCGCTGAGTTAACGTCCATTCATCGGACTCTTTTTTCACAGTGTCTGCAGTCATAATTCCAGTAAAAACATTGAAAATTTCCTGATTAAAAATTTCCAGATTAAAATAACCATTCGTTCGGTTTTGAATTTCGACGGTCGAATCATCTTCGCCAATTTCTAAATTTTGCCGGGAAACAAATTCAGAAAGCGAGGGAGAAACAGTTATAAAAAATTCACCGGGCGAGTCTAGTCCCAGCACTATATAATTGAAATTATTGAGTGATAAAAACCTGATATTCTCTGGCTGAGAAGTGGCACCATCAATGAGTAATTTCTCGCCATGGTCCACCTCTACTATGTTTATGAGCGTTTGCAATTTTGAAAACGTCGGATAGGCAACAATGATTCTCCCGTTGGAACGCGGACTATTAATTGCCAGTTCAGACTGAATGTTTTTGATACTCAAAATTCCTTTTAAAAGAATATTGAAATCTGCAGTATTCCCAATTTTTGTTTGTAAAAAATCACTTTGGATATCGGAAGTTTTCACCGCTAAAAATTGATTCCATATATAATGATCACGTAAAAACTGCACGCAATTCTTTAAGGTTTCTAATTGCGTAGATCCATTTTTTATTTGAGCTGCGATTCGTGGGAAATCTACATTTTTACCGCTTTGTTGAATATCTTTAATAATTATTTTTTTAAATCCGCTCCATGAATTTTCCGAATAATAAGTGCCATAATAATTCTTTGCTGAGGTATATTGAAACATTAGTCTTTCCCTATAATCTTCAATATTATAAACGTTTTTATACATTTTATCACTCGGAATATTGGTCAATTCCCATTCTTTATTGTTTTTCTTGCCGCTGTACTTTTGATTAAGTTTTTGTCCTTTCAAGATGACTTTGTAATTGAAACCTGTTGCCAGATCTAAATACAACTGGGAAGAAAGCGTCGGGATCGAATTTTGAAAACGCCAAGGTGAAGCATACAAATCATACGGCCGCATTATTTTTACTTTGTATTCTATCATTGATCCGACCCGAACATTGGGAAAAGCCAAAGCAATTTCTTCGATATTGCCATTTCTACTAATGATAATATCTTTCTTATCGACTGGCGTGATCACCGATTTTCCATCGATAATATTGATCGTTTGGGCGCCCTGCAAAACAACCTTGTCATTAAAAACGGCAGGTCGGTAGCTCCATTTCTTTTCTGCGTTCTCAAAACCGTTGATCGATAAAATTTTAGTGCGTCCGTATTCAACGAGTTCATAACCACGGTCCGTAATTTTTAAGAGACCAATATCTTTTAACTTTACCGCATCTGCACCAGGTTCAAAAGCAACTTCATCTAAATCAATTTCTTGTTGAGAGACCTTTCCCCATTGAATATCCTGACTAAAAGCAAAACTGCATATCAGAAGAAAAAAGAGACGTAAAACTATTTTCATAAGTATCAAAATATGGCGTAAACTCAATCGCTTTTTATAAAACACTTCATCTCACTGAGTTAAATATTTCAAAAAGATCGTTTTTTAAAACGACTGGCTAACAAAAATAATCATTTCTTATCGACCACAAAGTTTTTCATCCACTCATTTTTCCGTAAATTTGCACGAAATTTTTAATGCTCATTGTCAAAAACGGTGAACATTAAACCTTAAACTTTGAAAATATGATGTTGCCCAAAATAAATCCTACACAAACCAACGCCTGGAAAAATCTATCTGATCATTTTGCTCATAATGATTTTGAACTTCGTACCCTTTTTCAATATAATCCAGAACGATTCAACCAATTTTCTGTTAAGAGAGAAGATTACCTTTTTGATTATTCTAAAAACTTAATCGATCAGAAAACCTTTGATCTTTTACAAAGTTTAGCGGAAGAATGCGATGTTAAAGCTGCAATCAGCGCCATGTTCTCGGGAGGAATAATTAATGAAACAGAAGGAAGAGCAGTTTTGCACACCGCCTTGCGAGATTTTTCTGATAAAGAAATTTTAGTCGATGGTGAAAATATAAAACCAGGAATTAAAAGGGTTTTAAACCAAATGAAAACGTTTTCTGAGAAAATAATTTCGGGAGAACATAAAGGATTTTCAGGAAAAGAAATTACCGATGTTGTGAATATCGGAATTGGTGGTTCAGATTTGGGACCAGTAATGGTTTGTTCGGCTTTGAAGCATTTTAAAACAAGATTACACGTTCATTTCGTCTCTAATGTTGACGGAAATCACATTGCAGAAGTTCTAAAAAACTTAAATCCAGAAACGACGCTTTTTATTATCGCCTCTAAAACGTTTACCACCCAGGAAACAATGACCAACGCAGAATCTGCGAAAGAATGGTTTTTGAAAGTCGGAAAACAAGAAGACGTTGCAAAACATTTTGTGGCGCTCTCTACCAATGTTGAAGCGGTGAAAAATTTTGGCATTGCAGAGGAAAACATTTTCGAATTTTGGGATTGGGTCGGTGGTAGATATTCTTTGTGGAGTGCCATCGGTTTAAGCATCGTTCTTTCCGTGGGTTACGAAAATTTCGAACAATTATTAAAAGGAGCCAACGAAACTGATATTCATTTTCAAACGGCTGATTTCAAAGAGAATGTGCCAGTTTTAATGGGACTTCTCGGAATATGGTATCGTAATTTCTTTGATGCAGGAACCTACGCGATTCTGCCATACTCTCAATACTTAGATCGTTTTGCGGCTTACCTTCAACAAGGTGATATGGAAAGTAATGGGAAATGTGTAGACCGAAATGGCGAATTCGTAGCCTATGAAACAGGACCGATTATATGGGGAGAACCGGGAACGAATGGGCAACATGCGTTTTATCAACTCATTCATCAAGGAACAGAATTGATTCCGGCAGATTTTATCGCCTATGTTAAATCATGTAATGAAGTTTCTGACCATCAAGAAAAATTATTGGCAAACTTTTTTGCCCAAACCGAAGCATTGGCTTTCGGAAAAACCGAAACCGAAGCCAGAGCAGAATTAGAAAAATCAGGAATTTCTGCAGACGAAATCAACCGATTAGTCAACTACAAAGTCTTCCACGGAAATACACCCACCAATTCATTAATGTTTAAGGAATTGACTCCCTTTTCATTAGGACAACTGATTGCATTATACGAACATAAAATATTTGTTCAAGGTATCATTTGGAATATTTTCAGTTTTGATCAATTTGGGGTAGAGTTGGGAAAAGTCTTGGCTGGGAAAATTTTATCAGAATTAAAGAATCCAGCGCCTGTAACCTCGCATGATTCATCTACAAATGGGTTGATTCACTATTTTAAAGAGGAAAAGTAAATCTAAAATAAATCTAAAGTAAAAACGAAATGGCACAAATTCTCGACGGACTGAAGGTCTCCAAAGAAATCAAAGAAGAAATTCGCATCGATGTAGAAAAGATTGTACAAAACCACAGACGTCCACCACATTTAGTTGCGATTCTGGTCGGAAAAAATGGTGCGAGCATGACTTATGTGAATAATAAAATTAAGGATTGCAAAGAAGTGGGATTCAAATCGTCACTGATCGATTTTCCCAGTACGGTTTCTGAAGCAGAACTTTTAGAAAAAATCGATGAACTCAATAAGTGCAAAGATGTTGATGGATTTATCGTTCAATTGCCATTACCAAAACAAATCGATCAGGAAAAAATCATCATGGCGATTGATCCAAGAAAAGATGTAGATGGTTTTCACCCAGAAAACTTTGGAAAAATGGCTTTGGAAATGGACACGTTTCTACCGGCAACTCCGTTTGGAATTTTGACCTTATTAGAAAGGTACCATATCGACACCAAAGGAAAACACTGTGTAGTGATTGGCAGAAGCAGAATTGTAGGAAAACCGATGAGTATTTTGATGGGAAGAAAAGATTTCCCTGGGAACTCTACCGTTACCCTTACCCATTCCTACACGCCTCATATTGAGGAATTTACCAAAAATGCAGATATTATCATTACGGCGCTGGGTGATCCCAATTTCTTAAAATCAGATATGATTAAAGACGGGGCGATCATCATCGATGTGGGAATTACCCGCGTAGAAGATCAGTCTGAAAAAGGCTATCAGTTGGTTGGTGACGTAGATTTTGAAAGCTGCAAGGAAAAAGCGAGTTGGATTACGCCAGTACCAGGCGGAGTCGGCCCCATGACGAGAGCCATGTTGATGAAAAACACTATTTTGGCCTATAAAACTTCAGAATATAATGACTAAAGAAGAAGAAAATATTTTATTACAAGAAGGTAAAATGCTCCCAGTGATGGAGCATTTTTACACGTTGCAAGGCGAAGGTGCCCATACTGGGAAAGCGGCTTATTTCATCAGACTGGGTGGTTGCGATGTTGGCTGCCACTGGTGTGACGTTAAAGAAAGTTGGGATCCAAATTTACACCCTTTGATGAATACGGAAATGATTGCCGAAACGGCGGCCAGTTTTTGTAAAACGATTGTCTTAACCGGCGGAGAACCCTTAATGTGGAATCTGGAAATTTTAACAAACAAATTGAAAGAACTCGGCTGTGAAATTCATATTGAAACTTCTGGCGCATACGAAATGAGCGGAAAATTAGATTGGATTACGCTTTCACCGAAAAAAACCGGCTTGCCGAAACCCGCAATTTATGCCAATGCCAATGAGTTGAAAATGATTATTTTCAACAACAGTGATTTTAAGTTTGCCGAAGAGCAAGCAGCCAAGGTTTCACCAGATTGCGTTCTTTACCTGCAGAGTGAGTGGAGTAAACGAGATGAAATGTATGCCAAGATTACCGATTTCATATTGGCAAATCCGCGATGGCAAGCCTCGGTACAAACGCATAAGTATTTGAATATTCCCTAAATTATATTAGATTTACTTCTAATTAAACTGCAGTATGCAAAGAATTCGATATTCTCGCTATTTCAAAACCACTTTTATTCTCATCGATGTCGTTGTGATAGCGGCGGTTTTTGTGTATTTTTTTCTACGAAACAATGATCAGCTATTTGCTGAAGAAACTTCTGAACAAAATATTCTATCCATCGTACTGCTTATTTTTTACTGGATATTGTTGAGCAGCAGAACAAAATTATATTCTATCGCCCGAAATATTACTTACACCATTTATTTGGAACGATTGGTTACACATATTTTCATTTTCATTTTCGGTGTGATTTTATTAGCGAAAGTAAGCAATAATGATTTTTTAAAACAAGATCGATTTCTGATTGCGATCAGTTTATTTTTCCTGCTATTCCTAATTAAATCTACCCTTTTCTTTACTTTAAAATACATTAGGACCAAAGGACTTAATTACCGAAATGTAATGTTTTTATCCGATGATTCCTCTTCAGAAATATTAAAAAATATTTTAACAGAGCGAAAAGATTATGGTTTTAAAATTTATAATTATGCAATTGAAGACCGTTTTGATTTTGCAAAATTAGTCGAATTTTGGAAAGAAAACGGGATTCACACGCTCTATATTTCTACCGAACTTGGGCATTACGAAAAAGAACAAGAAGCCGAAATTTATAGATTAGCAGAAATGCACAAGGTTAGGATTTCCCTAATTCCAACCATTGTGAAAAATAATTTTTTTCAGTATGACCTCGGTTATATCGAAACCCAACCTATTTTAATTCGCTCAAAATTTCCGTTGGATTATCTCACCAATATTATTTTAAAACGTGCTTTTGATTTGGTTTTTTCGGTCTTCATGATTGTTTTTATTTGCAGTTGGCTCTTTCCAATTATTGCGATTTTAATAAAACTTGATGGTAAAGGTCCGGTCTTTTTTTTACAAAAAAGATATGGCTACCACGAAGAAGTTTTCACGTGTATAAAATTCCGAACGATGTGTGTTAATGGTAATTGCACCATTAAGACCACTGAAGAAAATGATCAGCGGATTACCAGAATTGGTAGATTTCTGAGGAAAACAAGCTTAGATGAGATGCCGCAATTTCTGAATGTGCTCAGGGGTGAAATGTCGGTTGTTGGTCCAAGACCTCATATGCTTTTGGTAGATGATTTCTACAAATTAAAAATTGGGCGATATTCAATTAGGAGCTTGGTAAAACCAGGGGTGACTGGTTTAGCACAGGTGAACGGCTTGCGTGGTGATGCAGGTAATATGGATATTGAAATGCAGAAAAGAATTCTTGCCGACGCTTTTTATGTAAAAAACTGGACGATGAGCTTGGATTTGGTCATCATATTCAAAACCATTTTTCTTGTGATTGGCGGTGATAAGAATGCCAATTAAAACTTCTTTAAAAAATAAAAAACACTAATTTTGCAGCATGTTAAAAAATCTGTTGAGCCAAATTGGCGCTTATTTCCTTCTTTTATCAAAAACGCTGAAGAAGCCGCAGAAATCTTCGGTTTTCGGTAAACTGCTGATGCGCGAAATATATGATCTGGGCGTAAACTCTTTCGGATTGGTATTATTTACTTCCACTTTTGTAGGAGCTGTAGTCGCGATCCAAATGTTTAATAACTTCAATGCATCATCGTTCCCAATTCCAAATTCATTCATTGGGTATGCCACCAAAGTAGTTTTGATTTTGGAGTTTTCACCTACCATTATCTCGGTGGTATTAGCAGGGAAAGTGGGTTCCTATATCGCTTCTAGTATTGGTACGATGCGTGTTACCGAGCAAATTGATGCTTTAGATATTATGGGAGTTAACTCCCCAAACTTTCTTATTTTACCTAAAATTTTAGCCAGTGTAATTTTTAACCCGCTGCTTATTGCAATCAGTATTGTTTTTGGAATTTGGGGTGGCTATTTGGCTGGACTTGCTACAGGGAGCTGGAGTAAAGCAGATTATATCACTGGAATACAGATGTATATGCCACAACATTTCATTTGGTATGCCTTTTTCAAAACTGCAGCATTTGCTTTTTTAATCGCAACGATTCCCGCGTATTTTGGGTATAATGTAAAGGGTGGCTCCCTGGAAGTTGGGCGGGCAAGTACCCAAGCTGTAGTATGGACTATTGTAGCCATTATTATTATGAACTTAATATTAACCCAAATGTTCCTAAGCTAATGATTGAAGTAAAAGATTTAAAGAAAAGTTTTGATGAAGTGGAGGTCTTAAAAGGAATTACAAGTACTTTTGAAACCGGAAAAGTAAACCTCATCATCGGGCAAAGTGGTTCAGGGAAAACAGTGTTTCTGAAAAGTTTACTCAATGTTTATCAGCCTACCTCTGGCGAGATATTATTCGATGGCCGAGACATTAATAATATGTCGCGAGATGAGAAACAGTTACTTAGGTCTGAAATCGGAACCGTATTTCAGGGCAGTGCACTTTTCGATTCCATGACGGTAGAAGAAAATATAACTTTTCCGTTGGATATGTTTACCAACCTTACTTTTAGAGAAAAGAAAAGGCGTGCATTTGAGGTGATTGGGCGTGTTCATTTGGAGAAAGCCAACCGAAAATATCCCTCAGAAATTTCGGGTGGAATGCAAAAAAGGGTGGCCATTGCCAGAGCGATTGTTAACAATCCGAAATATCTTTTTTGTGATGAACCTAACTCTGGTCTAGATCCCTACACTTCTAATATTATTGATGATCTGCTTCTAGAAATAACCAAAGAATATAACACCACCACCATCATCAATTCACATGATATGAACTCGGTGATGACAATTGGTGAAAAAATCCTGTATCTTCGGCTGGGTATTAAAGAATGGGAAGGAGATAAAGACATCCTGATCAATGCAGGCAATAAAAACTTGATTGATTTCGTTTATTCATCAGAGCTGTTTAAGGAACTTCGAGAGTATTTCCTAGAAACAAATAAAACTTCAATTGATAATATTATAACAAAACCTCAAAATAATGAATAAAGTAATCAGTGTTTTCTTAATTGGTGCAAGTGTTTTAGGATCTGCACAGGTTAAATTGGCGGCAAAAGCGAATGTGCTTTTTAAAACCGATAGCCCAACTTGGGAGAGTGTTAAAGGTACTGCTGTGAAAGTATACAATGATTCTGGAAAAAATAGCACTGGTTATAATGTAGGATTATCTGTAAAAATAGATTTGCCTGCATCCTTTTTTGTAATGCCAGAGATTTATTACACCACTTTTAAAACAGAATTTGATATTCCTGATCCGCTTGTTAACACCACGATTGAAGCACAAAGCAATCGTGTTGATCTGCCTGTTCTTTTAGGCTATCGAATCTTAGGCGATAATTTAGGTGTTTTCTTAGGCCCCGTTGCATCTTATAATTTAACGACTGACAATCAGTTTGATGATTTTAAAGAAAATGCGACCGATAATTTTATGGTAGGTTATCAATTCGGTGCACAAGTACAATTACAAAAATTGATTCTTAATGCTCGATATGAAGGCGCATTCACTAATGATCAAAGAAATTTTATTAACAAGAATACCAACGAAACAATTCGTTATGACAGCCGACCAAGTTTATTTTTGGTAGGTTTAGGCTATGAGTTTTAAGAAAACGAACTGTAAATGACCAAAAAATCCTCCGAATTAATAGTTCGGAGGATTTTTATTATCGTCAGGTGAAGTATATGTTACAGTCTGTTGTTTTGCTAATTCTGCGGCTTGTTTTTCCAAATCTTCATTTACAATCCGAAGTTGCTTAAGTTCTCTTCTTTTTTCCTCTTGTTTTAAAGCAGCCCCTTTGCTAACATAGCCTACGATCCCTCCAATAATTAAACCGATACCAATACCGGCGAGGATCCCCATCAAATTAATCGGTTCAAAAAGTTTGACTACCGAAAATTGCGGCAACATATAGTAAAGCAAAAAAGCCAAACCAAGTAATAAAAATCCTATAAAAGTTAAATTTTTCATGTTGATATTAATTTAAAAACCTTCCCAAATTTAAGAAAATTTCGGGAAGGTTTGCCATATTATATGTCTTAAAGTTTGCCGCCAGATGCTTTGAAATATTGCAAAGCTTTGGGCATATGCTTTTCTAAATCTGCTCTACGGGTGTCAGGATTAGGGTGCGTAGAAAGAAATTCTGGTGGTCGATTTCCAGACGAGGCAGCTTCCATTCTCTGCCAGAAAGGATGTGCTTCTCGTGGATCGTAACCTGCCATTGCCATCAAATACAGACCCATTTCATCTGCTTCCAACTCTTGACTTCTGCCATATTTTAATAGTGCTACTTGAGCACCTAAAGGATAAGCTTGTTGAAAAATCGCAGCCATTTGGCCATTCGAAATCGTGCTTCCTAAAATTGCGCCACCATATTCTGCAATCATACCTTGTGATATTCTCTCGTTTCCATGGCCTGCTATGGCGTGGGAAATCTCGTGACCCAAAACTACTGCTAAGCCGGTATCTGTTTTTGTGATAGGCATAATTCCCGTATAAACGGCCACTTTACCACCAGGCATACACCACGCATTAACCTGCTTATCATCAATTAAATTAAATTCCCATTGATAATTGGCAAGATCAGCTTCTCTACCTATTCCACGGTAATAATTATTGGCAGCATTTTTTATCCTCAAACCTACGTTCTGAACGCTTTTTGCTTGAGTAGTCCCAGAAACAACCTTCGCAGTCGACAAAGCTTGACGGTACTGCTGAAGAGCCATCGCTGAAATCTCTTGATTGTTTGCCAACTGAATTGACTTGCGACCCGTGATTGGGTTGGTAGTACAGGCGATCATCATTGCAGACACAATGCTGATTCCCAATATTTTGTTTATATTCTTCATCGTTTTATAAATTACTTTTAAGGAATTAAACAATTTTTATTCCAAAAAAAGATTTAAGAGGCAATATTGCATAATTTTTGCATGAGTACCAAAAAATCTCATGAGAAATTTACATAAAATAGTAATTGCTGTTTTCACTTTTATTTTAATGTATTCTTGTCGTACACAGAATAATATCCCTGCGTCAGGAAATATTGTGTCATTGTTGGAGAGCAATGAATTTACTTTTGTCGCACAGCACGCAAATCCAAGTAATTTGGATGTTATAAATGTTATGAATTCACTTCCGGGTGGCAGTTCTTCGCGGATGATGGATTTAGACTACGGTTATTCCATAGAAATCCGAAAAGATAAACTAGAGGTCACTTTACCCTACTTTGGCAGAATGTACACTTCAAACATGGATCCCGACAAAAATTCTTACCGATTCACTTCGAAAGATTTTACCATTAATAAAAAAGAAGGTAAAAAAGGAAGTCTCTTGTATACCATTACAACCAACGATCAGCAAAACACGAAGACCATTTTTATGGAGGTTTTCAAAAATGCTAAAACCTATGTGTCAATCGATTCTAATGACAGGCAACCCATTTCTTATGATGGTTATGTTACAGTAAATAGGACTGTAAAAAACTAACCTATTATCCGATTAATTTCTCAACAAAAATTTTTGCTTCTGTACTTGGATTTGATTTCAGTTCAGAAGCATTTTTTTTATGTTCTTCATAAAAGGATTCGGTCAATTTATCTGATTTTGCTTTTTGTAAAATATATTCCTGAACCCAGTAATCAAAACGTTTTTCGGCTTGTTTTTTTCGGGTTTCTTCAAAAGAATGATGAGTTATTTTTAGATCAATAAATTCTTGAATTTTTTCGTAAACCTCTTGTAATCCCGCATTGTTTAAAGCAGAACCCAGCAGAACCGGAACTTTCCAGTCTTTTTCTTTTGATGGTAAAAAATGAAGAGCACGCATCAATTCCACTTTTGTATTTTTTGCTTTAAGGCGGTTTTCTTCTTCAACTTTATTAATGAAAATCAAATCCACCATTTCCATAATACCTCGTTTTATTCCCTGAAGTTCGTCGCCACCACCAATAATCTTTAAGAATAAAAAAACATCAGTAATATCGGATACCAGAACTTCACTTTGACCAACACCCACGGTTTCAATGAGAATATAATCATACCCCGCCGCTTCGCAAATCAACATCGACTCAAATGTTGCATTAGCAATTCCTCCCAAAAATCCAGAAGTCGGACTGGGACGAATAAAGGCGTTTTTCTCCTTCGACAATTCTTCCATGCGGGTTTTATCGCCTAAAATAGAACCTTTGTTCAAAGTAGAACTTGGATCAATCGCTAAGACCGCAACTTTTTTTCCCTGCGCCACGGCTAATTTTCCAAAATTTTCGATAAAGGTCGATTTTCCAGCACCAGGCACGCCAGTAATTCCTACTCTTATTGATTTCCCGGTAAAAGTCAAGATTTCTTTTAACAATTCATCCGCCTGATTGCGATGCTCCGCTTTTTTACTTTCGACCAACGTAATTGCTTTTCCGAGCAAGCGTTTGTCTCCGGATCGTATTCCATTTATCAGATCTTGGTTTGAAGGCGTTTTCATTAACTCAAAAATACAATTCTTTTCTGAAATCAATTCAACTATTTACCGGCTAGTGAAAAACTAAGCCTCTACGAATGGTCAAAATATTATCGGGAAATAAAATAGTTAAGATTTTTATATTTTAACAAAATACGTAATTTTCAGAAGGGAGAGGGAAACTGAAAATAAAAATTCTTATTTTTGAAAGAAATACGTAGTCAAAAACTATAAAAATGAATAAGCACAATCAATTTAAAAATGAAGCAATTCCCAATTACAACTTTTTAGTCGCTGCGTTGGGCATTATCGGCTTTATGTTTTCTTGTAGTCCGAAAATTGGAGAAGCAAGCACTAAAAATAATTCTACTGAATACCTTTCCCAGGGGAAAACAATCTACGACAATTCATGTGGGAAATGCCACGACTTACCCAATCCTAAGGAATATTCTGCACAAAGTTGGGTAGGTATTATGAATTCGATGGCTCCAAAAGCGAAATTAAATGAGAGCCAACATCAGATGGTTTACGATTACATCGTCTCTGTTAAATAAAAAAAATCATTGGCGATGAAACCCGAAATTAGTTGGAGTGATTTTGAAAAACTCGATATAAGAATCGGAACAATTATTTCTGCCTCTGATTTTAAACGTGCAAAAAATCCTTCTTATCAAATAGAAATTGATTTTGGCGAGCTTGGAACTAAAAAATCTTCTGCGCAAATCACCGATTTATATGACAAAGAAGACCTTATTGGAAAACAGATTATTGCCATTGTAAATTTTCCGAAAAAACAGATTGCCAACTTTTTTAGTGAGTGTTTAATATTAGGTGTAATAGGCGAGAATAAAGAAATCACCATTTTAAGTACCACCTTACCCGTAAAAAATGGCTTGCCTATTGGATAGAACTATTGTTAAAAACTAAAATTATGATTCAAAACATTCCTTTAGAAAAAGTATTATTTCTGGATATTGAGACGGTTCCACAGTTTGGGAATTGGCGGGATTTGGATGAAACCGAGCAATATCTTTGGGATAAAAAAACAAAATTTCAACGAAAAGAAGAATTTACCGCGGAAGAATATTACACGGAAAGAGGCGGAATCATGGCAGAATTCGGAAAGATTATCTGTATTTCGGTTGGGATCCTGGAGAAAAATGGCAAATTGAAAATCAAAAGTTTCTACGGAGATGATGAAAAAAAATTGCTGGAAGAATTTGGGGTAATTTTTAACAGTCCAAAACTGCGGGAAGTTATTCTTTGCGCTCATAATGGGAAAGAATTCGACTTTCCTTGGATTGCCCGCCGTTTTTTAATCAATGGAATGCAGCCGCCACTTCCTTTTCAAATGTTTGGAAAAAAACCATGGGAAATTCCACATCTCGACACCATGGAGCTTTGGAAATTTGGAGATTACAAATCATTTATCTCTTTGGAACTATTGGCTCATCTCTTCGGAATACCCACGCCAAAAGATGATATAGATGGTTCAATGGTGGCATCAATCTACTATATAGAGAAAGACTTATTTAGAATCGTTAAATATTGTGAAAAAGATGTCTTAACTTTGGCAAATGTTTTCCGGCGCATGCGGCAGGAGGATTTATTAGACAAAAGCGAAAATTAAACGTTCCAAAATAAGAATGAAATATACAGACGAAAAAATTGCCGAAATTGGTGAAAATATTATTACCGCACTTAAAACCGTATACGATCCAGAAATCCCGGTTGATATTTATGAACTAGGATTAATCTATGATGTACAGATTTCTGATGAGGGTAAAGTAAAAGTGATTATGACTTTAACAACACCGAACTGCCCGGTCGCAGAAAGTTTGCCTGCTGAAGTTCGCCAGCGCGTAACTGAAGTTGATGAGGTTAATGAAGTAGATTTAGAGCTTACCTTTGAACCAGCCTGGAACAAAGACATGATGAGTGAAGAAGCCCGATTTGAATTGGGAATGTTCTAAAATATAAATGCTGGATAATTCCAGCATTTTTTATTCTATTTATTCAAATTCGAACATTACTGTTTTTTGTACGTTAGGATGAATAGATAAGGCTACAGGGCAATTAAGTGCCGTATCCTCGATGAATTTCTTCTGTTCATCTGTAAATTTCCCAGGGATTCTTACAATACAAAAGATGGTTCCGATTCTTTTCGGTTCTGGATGGGTTGATTTTTTTAACTCACAGGTTGCGCCTTTAATGAAAATCCCTCTAGGTTCCCCTAGTACCGCAACTGCCATTAACATAGATTGGCCATAGGAAATACCAAAAATATCTGATGGCGAGAATAATTCTGAAGTTCCTCCTTCTCGTAATGGTGCACAAGTAGTAATGGTCGCACCAGATTTCTCATGTTGTGAAACGATTTTAAAATCTCCCAAATAGGTAATTGTTGAAGTCATAGTCTTTTGTTTATTTTAGTTAAAGATAATAAATTCAATTAAGATTTAGAACAAAATTAAAATGAGAATTGTTAGCATTAAAAATGAAAAATATCTTTGGCTTTGTTAAAGGCACTTTCGAAATGCAGTAAGTTTAGGGAATGGTCGATTTTTTCAACCGCCATAAAATTAATCACTTGTTCGGTCGGCATATTTCCTACCAAATCATCTTTCGCCATTGGGCAACCACCAATTCCTTTAATTGCGGAATCAAATCTGCGACAACCATTATCGTAGGCTGCTTTCAATTTCATATAGGAATCTTCGTAACGGTTATGGAAATGTGCGCCAAAATCAATTCCAGAATATTTTGTAGGGATGGTTTTAAAAAGTAATTCTATTTGCTCGCGCGAGCCAGTTCCAGTGGTATCAGAGAGGAGAATATTTTTAATCCCGATGTCATGAAATCGCTGCGCCCAATAATCCACCTCAGCAGATTTCCAGACTTCGCCATAGGGATTCCCGAAAGCCATGGAAAAATATACATTTAAAATCCGCCCATCTGATTCTAAAACTTGGTTAATTTTTTTAATATCTTTAAAAGCTTCTTCTTGATTTTTATTGGTATTTCGAAATTGAAAAGTTTCTGAAATCGAGAAAGGAAAACCGAGAATATCAACAGCTTGGTGGCTTAATGCTTTTTCTGCTCCGCGATAGTTCGCAACAATCACTGATAATTTAGTATTAGAAACGCCTTTATCAATTTCATCGATCACCGTACCGGAATCTGCCATCTGCGGGATAGCCTTAGGTGAAACAAAACTCCCACAATCGAGCACATCAAAACCAACTTCCATTAATGAATTAAGATAGTCTATTTTCTTCTGCGTCGGGATAAATTCTCCCCAGCCTTGCATCGCATCACGAGGACATTCTGTTAAAAACATTTCTATTTTTTGATTTTCTCAAATATACCAAAACTTTGAAAAATGCTTAAAAAAAACAAAATCCTTTTAAGATAATCATTTTCAGTAACTTAGATAAAACACAGCCATTATTGTAACCAAAATATTTCCGAAAATCTTGCGCAATCCTCACGCTAAAATTTTAACTTTGTTAAAAATACGCAATTATGACAACCATATCTTTTAATCTCGATTGGAAACTGAAACTACAAAACCGTTTTATTAATTATGTTAAAATATATTCAACCAGCGATCCTGAAAGTGAATCGACCCCTTCCACGCCCCAACAATGGGATATTGCGAATTATATTTTTGAAGAACTTAAAACACTCGGTTTAAGTGATGTCTCGATGGATGAACACGGCTATATCTACGCGTACTTGCCCTCTAATTTGGAAAATGATGACGAGCCAGTGGTTGGTTTTATCGCGCACTATGACACCTCACCTGACTTTAACGGAGAACATGTAAAACCGAAAATTTGGGATGACTATGATGGAGGTGATTTGCTTTTAAATAAAAAAACAGGATTCACGCTTTCCCCTTCAAAATTTGAAACATTAAATGATTATGTAGGGAAAACATTAATAACGACGGACGGAACAACACTGCTTGGTGCCGATGATAAAGCTGGGATTGCAGAAATCGTTACTGCCGCAGAATATTTATTGGCGCATCCGGAAATTAAGCATGGCCGAATTGCGATTGGATTTACACCGGACGAAGAAATAGGACGTGGTGCACATAAATTTGACGTAAAGAAATTCGGCGCAGAATGGGCCTACACCATGGATGGTAGTGAGGTTGGAGAATTAGAATATGAAAATTTCAATGCCGCAGGAGCAGTGGTTACAATTCATGGTTTAAGTGTACATCCTGGTTATGCGATTGGTAAAATGGTGAACGCATCTTTATTGGCTGCAGAATTTATTCAAATGCTGCCAGCGCACGAAACGCCTTCTACGACTAAAGGATTTGAAGGATTCTATCATTTAATGGATGTTAAAGCAGATGTTTCTGAAGCAAAAATTCAATACATTATTCGTGATCACGACAACGAGAAATTTGAAGCGAGAAAAAAATTCATGACGGGAGCCGTTGCAGAATTCAATAAAAAATTTGGTGACGGTACTGCAGAAGTGGAGATCAAAGAACAATACCGCAATATGAAGCAGCAGTTTGAAGGAAAAATGCATATTATAGACCTGGCAGAACAGGCGATGATTGACGCGAACATTGAACCGAAAATTAAAGCCATCCGCGGCGGTACAGACGGCGCACAACTTTCTTATATGGGATTGCCTTGTCCAAACATTTTTGCAGGCGGAATTAACTTCCACGGGCCATACGAATACGTATGCCTAGAGTCGATGGAAAAAGCCGTGAAGGTTATTGTAAATATTGCAAAAGCGGTGAAGAAAATATAAAAAAAACTCCATTGAAAATTTCACGATATTTCTA
Organism: Kaistella yonginensis; assembly: GCF_030409525.1. Taxonomy (GTDB): domain Bacteria; phylum Bacteroidota; class Bacteroidia; order Flavobacteriales; family Weeksellaceae; genus Kaistella; species Kaistella yonginensis. The sequence continues at coordinate 122,678 of NZ_JAUFQB010000010.1, forward strand.
AAGCCATTATTCTACGCAGAAATTGTATTTATTGGTAAAGGTTTAATTCATTGAACCATAACTATGGAAAATAATTACGATTTCTGCCAAGAGTACATTAATTAAATAAAATTAATAATTTCCTGTTTTTACAATATCTTCAAAGTACTTGGTTAATAAAATTCTTTCCGCTTTCGAAAGATTGGCCTCTGGATGTTGTGCAATATAGCCAGGCATCGGCATGGAATAAACCTGTAAAGAATTAACAGTCTTATCGAGCATGCTCTTTTTTAAATCACGGTTAAAAGTTCCCCACTCAGAGAAATTGAGATACCCTTTTCCTTTATTAATATGGTTTTTTATTGACCAAGAAATTGGGGCCACATATGCATATTTCGGATAAACCGTTTCGTTGGAATGACAGTCGTAGCAGGCGATTTTTAGTAGCTTTTCAATTTTGGCGGGCGTTTGATATACGTTGACAAAATCCACTTTAGAATCTACCGGTTTATTGGTTCTGTTGATTGGGATAAACTGGATGAGTGCAAAAACAATCAAAAACCAATAAAGAATATTTAAAAAAGTTTTCATTGAGGCGTAGCTATATTTAAAGGAGTTTGGGTTTGGTTTTTTTGGACTTCTTCTTCATTTTCTGACTTTTGGCTGGCAAGGATCCAGGTTTCACGAATCTCCCACAAGGGTCTGATTTCTATTTTTTTGTCTAAAAGATAGACCGGTTCTGCAAAAATATTTTCTGCAAAATCCGCATAATCCCAGATGCCATTTTCATTTTCATCAACCATAATTCGCAGGTCATATTTTCCAGGTTTCAATGATTTGAAGTTGATATTCTTTTCAAGTCCATATTGGGAATAGGCAACTGTTCCGTTTTCATTAACCATTTGAATCCAAAATTTATTTTTAGGTTCATTTTCTAAGATTACGGATAAATCTCCATAGTTTTCTATTTTATCTGCTTCAAAATCAAACCGGTAGGATTTTTTCAAGGTTTCATAGTAGGAAGATGCCGTTTCTTTCGGAATGGTTAATGAATATTTTTTACCTTCTTTAAAATCTGATTGAATGTGAATTTCAAAAGGATTCTTTTTAGAGATTTCTGCCGTGAAATCTTGTTTAAGACTGTCTGAAACGAGGATCCATTTTTCGGGTTGGATTTTATCAACCAAATAATTAGAAGTCACCACGAAATCTTGTTTTGGGGCTAATAAATTCCCGCGATTATTGGCGATTGACATTTCATTTTTCGCATTATACCGATAAAAAAGCGAAACGGTATCTTTTTTAATTCCCGCATCATAACTGAATTTCAGATTTTCATTGCTTGTAATACCAATATTCTGCTCAGTTGCATTAAACCAAATGGTCGCAGAATCTGATTTTGGCAAATGTGTTATTTTGTAATCCTTTAATTTTTCATTTAAAGAAACTATTTTTACGTCTGCTGGATTTCCTTCAAAAGTCATTAAAATTCCACCTGCAATTTCTTTCATCTCTACATACTTTAACGGTTTTTTAGAAGGGTAAAGGTCAATATTCAATCCAGAAACACTTTTATTTAAAGTAATTTTTTCCTTTAAGAAACCTACTTTTTCTTTTCCAAAGTCGTAGACCGAATTTGCGTTGCTGTCTTCAAAAGCTAAAATATGATAATTGCCAGGAGCCAAATAATTAAGCTCATAATATCCGTCAGGATCGGCTTTCGTTATGTAATAAGGTTTTTGCCGATAATTCATAGAGTCTTTTTCTTGGTAGAGGCCAACCACTAAACTCCCTTCTTCCTCTTTTTTATCTTTTTCTTTAAAGAGACTTTTTAATTCTCCGCTGATATACAAACTGTCGATTTTTTCACCCGTAGAAAAAGCAAAATTATAGTAGGTAAGGGCGTTTCCTTCATTGTTATCTACAATTGCATTTCCAAAATTAAAGTTGTAGGTGGTGTTGGCTTGCAAAGTATCTGCCCATTTAATCAGTACATATTTGTTGCCCATTCCAGAGGGAAGAATTTTGGTGATTTTTTGCAAAGGTGGCGAGATAATCAATTGTTTGTTAATATCTTTCAGCACAATGTATTCATCAAAATCAATCCGAAGTTCTCTGATGTCTCGCGGCACATTAATTCTGGGACTATCAATATTGCTTCCGGTTACTTGCGGGGGAATACTGTCTTTTGCACCTCCCACGGGCGATCCAACTCGTGCGCACGATGCCAAAAGAAAGCTGATAAAAACCAGAAATAAGAATCTTTTCATGAAAAGGATTTGTGCAAAATTAAGAAATTTATTCGCTGTAACTGTCATTAGAAATATTCTGTTTCAGCGTATCGGTTTCATTCATCGCTTTTTGAAATTTTTCTATTTCATATGGGAAGTTTTCAAACAAACCAGAAAGAGCCAAAGCAGTGTAGATTCGTGTAGAATATTTATTTCCGATGGCGATAATGGTCACTTGAGATTTTTGTAAATGGGCGAAGACTGAATTTGTTCCGTGCCACCAACCATTATGATAAGTGAGTTTTTCCTGGTCATCAAAAACCTTCATTCTAAAACCTAAACCGTAATTATTAATTCCAGGTCGCTCGTTGCTATAAGGTTCGAAAATCATTTTTTTCAAATCTGGCCGGAGAAAATCCTTTGAATAAAGGGCTTTTGAAAAATTTAATAAATCTCTTGGCGTGGTATAGATGTTTTTATCACCAAAAATAACATCCAGCCGATCGTAGGGATAAACTCTAGGGCCACGTTGAAAAAAAGATTTTGCCGCCGTTAGGGTATCCTTCTCCTGAAAAACGTATGAATGTTTCATTTTTAAGGGGCGAAAAACCATTTGCTTCATCGCTTCGGGAAAATTTTTCTCAGTCACTCTTTCAATAAGTAACGCCAATAGGGCATAGTTCGTATTGCAATACATAAAACCAGTGTCCGTGGGACGTGCAAGTTCGGGTTGGTAGCGAATGAGTAAATTTAAAATATCTTGATTGGTTAAATATTTCTTTGACAGTTCCGGCGGTGCGGGGCTTATTTTTTCAATAACATATTCGTATTTTGGCAGCCCACTTCTTTGATTTAAAAGGGTCAAAATAGTCACTTTTGGATAGGGAAATTTCGGAAAATACTTCGTCAGTGGATCTTCTAAATTAATTTTCCCAGCTTCTACCAGTTTGAGGGTAGCCATTGCGGTAATCGATTTAGAAATTGATGCGACATGCAGTGCAACTGTATCGTTAATCGGTTCTTGGTCGTTTGCCTGAGCAAAGCCACGGTAGCCTTCGTAAAGGATTTCATCGCCTTTAGCCACCATAAATCCGCCCCACAGATTTCCTTTTTCCCACACATTTTTATAATATCGGTCCAGTACTGCTACAAGTGAATCTTTGTTTTCTAACGTATGGTCTTTATTCTTAAAAACACCATCTAAATCAACATTTCCAAAATTAGGTAAGGTGGTTTTGATTTGTTCTTCTTCAGAACTTTCTTTTTTACAAGAAAATAGAATGAGTGCAAATAAAATTAAAACGAATAAGGCTTTTGAAAATTTCATGAAGAAGTTTTTGGCTTAAGAAATCTCTGCAATATAAGGGAAATCCGAGACAAGAAGTAAGATTTAAGTCATAAACTAATGTTAAGTTTGCAGAAACTGGGCATCTATTTTATCTACAATCACCTGTGCCAGTTTCTCCTTGCTTTGAACCGTCCAGCCCGCAATATGTGGGGTTATAATTGTTTTTTCAGAATTTAATAGGAATTGTAAGTCGTCATTCTCGGTGTCTAGATTTTCAAATGATGCTTTTTCATATTCCAAAACATCAAGTGCGACTCCTTTTATTTTGCCAGATTTTACGGCTTCTACTAAATCCTTTGTTTTAACATTTTTCCCTCTGGCGGTATTTATGAAATAAAAGTCTTTCGCCATTTCTAAAATGAATTTTGCATCGATTAGATGATGCGTTTCTTTCGTAATGGGAAGATGAAGGCTAAGGATATCAGCTTCTTTTTTTAATTGATCTAAAGGAACTTGGGTCGCAAATTCATCGCCAATATCGGGCAATATATCATGAAAAATAACTTTAGATCCAAAACCTGAAAATCTTTTGGCTACAGCCTTTCCCATGTTGCCATAACCAATCAATCCAATGGTTTTACCGAGTAATTCGTCGCCGCGATTTTCTTCTCTTTTCCAAATTCCATTTTTCACTTCCAGAGACGAAATAAACAATCGGTTCATTAAAACCAGCAGCATTCCCACAACATGTTCTGCCACAGCATCACGATTTCCTTCCGGTGAACTGATGAGTTGGATTGCTGATTTTTTCGCAAATTCAACATCGATGTTTTCCATGCCAGCTCCGACTCTAGCAACGAATTTTAGATTTTTGGCATGTTCTAAGAAATTTTGATCAATAGGAATTCTGCTGCGAATGATGATTCCCTCAAAATCACCCACTTTGGCTAAGACCTCTTCATATGAAGACGTAAAATCCTCCACCAAAGTAAATCCTCTGGCGCTAAGTTGTTCAGTGATTAAGAGATGGTTTTTATCGAGCAGAAGAATTTTCATATCGGTAATGATCAATGTTAGTTTGTGTTTACGAACCAAACAATTTCTTTAATTCCACAGAATCTGCAGCTTTCATTCTGCCCGATAGAATCAAGGAAAGTTCTTTTCGGCGAAGTGCAGCGTCAAATCGTTGAATTTCTACTTCGGTTTCGGGTACCATTTTGGGAATGGGAATTGGGCGGTTAAATTCGTCTACCGCTACAAAAGTGTAAATTCCTGAGTTGGTATGAACTTTTTTTTGATTAATCGGATCATCTAACCAAACATCCACATAAATTTCCATTGAGGTTGAAAATGCTCGGGAAACTTTGGACTCTAAAACCACAATTCCCCCTTCCGGAATCGGGTGATCAAAGGAAACGTGGTTTACAGAAGCGGTTACCACGCGTCGCTCGCAATGTCTCGCGGCAGAAATAGAGGCGCACCGATCCATTTTAGCTAAGAGTTCACCACCGAAAAGATTTCGTAAAGAATTCGTTTCATTTGGCAAAACGATATTGGTCATTATGGTTAGCGATTGGGACGCTTTTTTGATTTTTTCCATTTGTTTTTTGAATAATTTTTTGCACTCCATTTTTTAGCTGGAGGTTTTAGGGGCACAATCGCTTTTTGTAGAGAATCATTCTTCAGAGAATCTATCACTAATTTTACGGTGTTTAAAGAGTCTGTCTTTAATGAATCAATTTTAACAGGAATGACTTCTTTTTTTGGCGTTTCGTTCTGAAAGGATTTCTGCCCGAAAATCATTTCAGGTTGGGTAATTCCAACATAAGTAAGTCCTAAAACACCAACAAGTAAAGGAATAATCCAGAAGAACGATTTACTGAATTGATAAGTGTTGCTGTTTTTGGTAGGACTCGTTTTGATTTCTGCGATATTGATTTCTTCTAAACCGTAAAAAGCAGGCGAGAGATTTTCCGTTCTATTTCCCGAGAAAATAATTTTGCCATCTTCTAATGATAGGGTTCCTAAATTTTCAATGGGAACTTGTTGGTTTTTATGAAGCGCTGCAGTCCAACCGTTGATTTGCTTTATAATTTCAATTTCCGCGTCGATTATGGGAATTTTTTTTCGCTTGGCGAGAAATTCAGCAAAATCATCTCCTTTTCCTGTAACGTCTGCTTTGAAAGCGACTTCGGTGCCGGGTGGTAAAATATTTTCGCCATTTTTATCGAGTACTGCATTAATCGTATGCAGATAAAATGTTCCAAAACCAGGTAGGCTTATGGTTCCTTGTTTTTTAAGAAATTCGAGAAGAAATAGAACGTAATTCATACTAGGGCAAATTTATGTTTTTTGATTGATTTAATCAAAATAAAAAAGACCGCTCAAAAGCAGTCTCTTAAAATCGTATGCAGAAATTATTTTGTGAATTTAAGCACTTCACTTTGAGTTCCCTGGGTAATTTTAACCAAGTAAAGTCCGTTTTTTCTAATATTTAAATCAATGAGATTTCCATCGGCTTTTGTTTCAAAGTTGCGTAGGAGTTTTCCAGATATTTCATAGAGCGTTATTGTTAATAACCCTTTCATGGAAGTTTGCAGTTGTCCGTTAACGACTGATGACTTTTGCTTAGAATTTGGTGTAAAAGCAGATAAGTTAATAATCGTAGTGGGGCCATTTGCATACAAATCCGCAGATTGTTTTGTTGCTCCATTTTGTAAATCTTTAAACACAAATCCTAATTTATTAACAACAGTTCCTACCGGAATCTCGGCATTGGTTTGTGTAAATAATTTGCTGTTTAAATCGACAATTCCTATATAAGCCATCGCAGTACTGTCATAATTCATGGTTACATTTGAGTTGATCCATGCATCCTCGAAAGCATTTCCTGAGGAATTGTCTACGGCATTTACAAAACAGTGAACGTAAAATGTAGGCACTTCAAAGCCGGGATCATACAAGGTATAATCATCAGTTGCACCGTAGGTTAATTTAAAAACACCTGGACTAAGAACTTCGGTCTGAATTTGTGCTGATGCAGTTGTAGCAATGATTAATGCTAGAAATAATGAATAAAGTCTTTTCATAATGTATTGTTTTATTAAAACAAAAATACTATAAATTATAATAGGTGGTGTACTTTTTAGTGCAATTAATCATTTTTATTAATGAAATTTCACCGTCAATCCAAATAGGTAATTTGTTCCTGCCTGTGAGAAATAAAAGGGGTTTTTATCATAGACAAAACCGTTAATTACATATTTTTTATTCAGAATATTGTTAACTAACACTTTAAAATCAACTTGAGTCCGTTTTAAATTTAAACGATATTGGGCAGTAAAGTCCGTCAGAAAATAGTCGTTCAGTTTTAGGTTTTCATTATTGGTATTGTCCAAAAACTGGCTTCCAACATATTGATTTTGAAGGCCTAGGTTCAATTTTGAGTTTGGTGAATAATTCAGAAGAACATTTCCCATCACTTCAGGCGAAAATGAAATTGGAGTATTTCCTAAACTTTCAAAACCAGTAGCTGTTTCATTTTTAAATTCTTTATTTTCATTTTTACTTAAAGTAAAATTTCCAGAAATATTCCATTGATCTGAAAGTTTTGCTAAGGCTCCAACCTCAATTCCCATTCTATAACTTTTACCAGAATTCAGGCGGATAAATTCGCCGATGTCATTAATCTGACCATTCAAAACCAACTGATTTTTATAATTCATATAGTATAAATTGGTGGTGAAAGAAACGCTACCGATTGATTTTTCGAGTCCTGCTTCAAAATCATGTAGCTTTTCCGGTTGAATTTCGGGGTTCGCAAAGAGGTCATCTCGATTAGGTTCCCGATGTGCATGAGCGTACGACAAGAAAAGTTTCCCAGAATTTATTTTATAATTCAGTCCCATTTTTGGATTAAAGAATAGCCAGTTTTTAATCAATTCCACGCCTTCATTATCGCCTTGTTGAATAATTTCAGTGTCGTAATTAATGTTTCTTAACTGCATATCTCCGTACAGCTCGAGTTTATTTATTTTTATAATCGCTTTTGCAAACCCTGAAAATTCAGATTTTGTGCCATTATTTCTATAATATTCATGTTCGAAAATTTCAGGAAAATAAACGCCAGAAACGTTTCCAAAGTGTTTTCCTTTATATTGATTTCCGACAAGTCCAAAATTTAAATCCAGGTTTTCATACGTTCCGTAAAGCGTAGAAACTCCACCATAAAAATCATTATCGAGCCATTTCTTACGAATGAAATCTGTTCTTTTAATTTGTTGATTATCAATCATTAAGATAGGCAAATTGTATTTTGAAAACTTCGCGTCCTGTTTGTAGTTTTCATAATATCCTTTTCCTTTGGTGTAATGAAAAGTGGTCTCTAATTTCCAGTGATTCTTTAGATTTTGTTCCCATAGTAATTGATAATGATTCTGTCGGTAATTGTCGGTTTCGTTATCATAAAAGTCAACGATGTTTTCCCAGTTTTCGTCGTAGATTGCTCCAGAATTGTTAAACTTAGGATGGTTTTCCCACATTTGCTTGTCGATTGCATTCCAAGCTTGGTAGGTTTTTTCTTTACCACCAAAAGCCAGCAATCTGATTTTGGTTTTGTACGCTTCAAAAAGTGCAGATAGATGATAAGAGTCTAAATCTGAAAAAGCACGCTCAATATATCCATCAGAATGAATCTTGGTATATCTCCCCATTACGGAAAGTCGGTCTTTCCAGAATTTTCCGCTTCCGACTTCTGCCGAATATTTATAAGTATTAAAGGATCCGTAGGAGTCATCAGATTTAATATAAAATTTTTCCTCGGGACTTTTGGTAAGTACGTTAACACTGGCTCCAAAAGCAGAAACACCATTTGAAGAAGTTCCCACGCCACGCTGGATTACAATTTGCGAGGCTGAACTTGTTAAATCACCAACATTAACAAAGAAAGTTCCTTGCGATTCGGAATCGTTATAAGGAACGCCATTTAACATCACATTAATGGCTGTGCCACCTACACCACGGATTCTAAAACCAGTGTAGCCAACGCCATTACCAGCATCAGAAGTAGAAATTACAGACATCTGATTCTTTAATAAAATCGGCAAATCCTGACCGATATTTTTTGAACCTAAATCTTTTTCAACGTTGATGATTTCTTTGGTTACAGGCAGTCGCTTTAGAAAAGTGATGCTTGCAATTTCCTTTGTTCTGAGGGAATCTTGCCCAGTGTTTTGTGGCAAGTAGAATGGACCTGCGATAAGTCCAAAAAAAATAAATCCTTTCATTCTTTTAATTTTTAAGATTAATTGAATAAAAGGGGTCGATTGTTATACGGATTCGGGCATCATTTAGAATGAAGTCGAATTGTCCCTAAACAGCATTACCTGTTCCAGGTTCAGTGGGTATAATCTCAGCTTTTTACAGCACCCCTTTAATTTCTGAAGCCAAAGCTACAAAATATTTTTTCAATAGGCGTTGTTGTTGATGTCAATATAATAATAATTGTCCCCGTCTTTGGTCACTTCAAATAATCGACCTAATTTCCAACTGTAATTTCTTTTAATTTCTTCGTATTCAAAGGGAATAATGGTTTTGCCCTTCACATCAATAATTCCAAATTTATCATCTCTAACTGCGATAATCATTGGGTTTTTCAGATCATCGCCTTCTAAAATATACAGGTAGTCGAATTGTGGGTAAATGGCGAATTGTCGATAATCTGAAGCGTCATGAAACTTAGAATCTTCTATAATTCCATAATATTTGTTCAAAATATAGGCATGGAATAATTGCGCTTTAAATTGCGAAGGGCATTTTCCCAAATCTTCATCTTTGAAGAAATAAATACGTTTGCCACTTTGGTCAATTCTGTAATCTTCGCCATTATACCGGACAGATGCATAATTCTTTGAGCCAAATTTCCGAATTGTAAGGTTGGGCGAATGCAAAAGGTGGCAATCTTCAGTAAAAAAACCAACATTGCTGTAAATTGCTGGAATCATGATTTTTCCTTTCTGATTAATAAAACCAGATTTTCCCTCTTTTTTGTACGGAATAAGTGCAGGAATGGAATCATTAATTTTAATAAAATCCGCCTCTATATTCGTCGAAAGCGGTCTTTTAACAATCGGTTTTTTCTGCGAAAAAATAAGTATTGAAAAACTTAATAAAACGAAAGCGAAAAATTTTTTCATCAATTTTAAATTAAAACAAAAATATGAATTTATAAATTTCGGAAAATAAAGAATAAAATGACGACGATGAACATAAGAACTAGAGCAGTTGAACTAAATAAAAAGTTGTTTATTTTTGGAAACTGTTCCTTTAATCTGGTTTGATGAAAGAGCAAACCAACCAAAACCAACGGAAGAGAAACGACCAGCAAGGCATTATAAGAAAATGCACTTTTAAAATTAAAATGCAGTAACTCATGCGTGGCTCTTTGTGTACCACAACCAGGACAGCTTAATCCGGTCACGCTTTTAAATACACATTTTGGAAATAATTGATAATGAGCAGGATGATAAAAATAATAAGTCAAGCCCAGCAATATTGCTAAGGTAAAATAAATACCCAGAGGGATGTTTTTTTTGGTCACCAAAATTGATTAATTAAGATTTAGGAACGGGAAAATGGGGTTCTTTTATTGAATACGCAAATTTAATTTTTAAAAATAGAGAAATAGAAATAAAGCATCATATTTATTTTTATTCTAAATGACATTAGGCCCGTCAAAGTTAAAATAATTCGTATTTTTGAATTTCTAATAAAACATAATAAAAAACCACTAGATATGACTTTTGATATTGATATGATTAAGGAGGTGTATGCACGTTATCCGGAAAGGATTGAAGCGGCTCGCAAAGCCGTGGGCAAGCCACTTACCCTGGCAGAAAAAATTCTTTATTCCCACCTTTGGGAAGGCAATGCTTCGCAGGCTCACGAGCGCGGAAATTCGTACGTAGATTTCGCACCGGATAGAGTAGCCATGCAAGATGCCACTGCACAAATGGCACTGTTGCAATTTATGCAAGCCGGAAAATCGAAAGTTGCAGTACCTTCTACAGCTCATGCAGATCACTTGATTCAGGCTAGGGTTGGAGCAGAGGCCGATTTACAGGATGGTATTAATAAAAACTCAGAAGTATTTAATTTCTTGAGTTCTGTTTGCGATAAATACGGTATTGGTTTCTGGAAACCGGGTGCCGGGATTATTCATCAGGTCGTTTTAGAAAACTATGCTTTCCCCGGTGGAATGATGATTGGGACCGACTCGCATACTGTAAATGCAGGTGGATTAGGAATGGTTGCCATTGGTGTTGGTGGAGCAGATGCCGTAGATGTAATGGCAGGAATGGCGTGGGAATTGAAAATGCCGAAATTAATCGGGATTAAATTAACAGGAAGACTTAGTGGTTGGACCGCTGCAAAAGATATTATATTAAAGGTCGCTGGTATTCTTACCGTAAAAGGAGGAACAGGCTGTATCGTAGAATATTTCGGTGATGGTGCCAAATCACTTTCTGCTACAGGAAAAGGAACAATCTGCAACATGGGTGCTGAAATTGGAGCAACCACCTCAACTTTCGGTTATGATGACTCGATGAGAAGATATCTTTCTGCCACAGGTAGACAGGATGTTGTAGATCAGGCAGATAAAATTGCAGACCATTTAACAGGTGATGCTGAAGTTTATGCAAATCCAGAATTATATTTCGATCAGGTTATTGAAATTAATTTGGATGAGTTAACACCGCATTTAAACGGACCTTTCACCCCAGACTTAGCAACTCCGGTGGCTGAATTCCATGAGAAAGCAGTTGCAAACGGTTGGCCAATTGAGGTAGAATGGGCCTTGATTGGTTCGTGTACCAACTCTTCGTACGAAGATTTGTCCAGAGCAGCTTCGATTGTTGAAGATGCTTTTGCGAAAGGAGTTAAACCAAAAGCAATCTTAGGAATTAATCCAGGCTCTGAGCAAGTGAAATTCACGGCAGAAAGAGATGGATTCCTGGATTCATTCAGAAAATTTGAAAACGCCAGAATCTTTACCAATGCTTGTGGACCTTGTATCGGTCAGTGGGACAGAGAGGGCTCTGATAAAGGACAGGTCAACTCGATTATTCACTCCTTTAATAGAAACTTTGCAAAAAGAGCTGATGGAAACCCAAATACCCACGCATTTGTAGCTTCGCCAGAAATGGTCGCCGCTGTTGCAATTGCGGGAAGGTTAGATTTCAATCCAATTACAGATACCTTAACCAATGAAGCTGGTGAGCAAATCAAATTAGATGAACCAAAAGGTTTTGAATTGCCAACAAAAGGATTTGCGGTAGACGATAACGGCTATCAAGCGCCTTCTAAAGATGGTTCTGCCGTGCAGATTGCAGTGAGCCCAACATCAGATCGATTACAATTGCTAGAGCCTTTCCAGCCGTGGGACGGACAAAATATCACTGGCGCTAAAGTTTTAATTAAAGCTTTCGGAAAATGTACGACCGACCATATCTCTATGGCAGGTCCTTGGTTAAAATACCGTGGACATTTAGATAATATTTCTAATAATATGCTCATCGGTGCAATTAACGCCTATAATATGGAAACCAATACCGTTAAAAATTTACTTACCGGAGAATATGGTGAAGTTCCGGCTGTAGCAAGAGCATACAAAGCAGCTGGTGTTCCTTCAATCGTTGTAGGAGATGAAAACTACGGCGAAGGTTCTTCCAGAGAGCATGCTGCCATGGAGCCTAGACATCTTGGGGTAAAAGCAGTTTTGGTAAAATCTTTCGCAAGGATTCACGAAACGAATTTGAAAAAACAAGGAATGTTAGGTTTAACCTTTGCTGATAAGGCAGACTATGACAAATTTCAGGAAGATGATAAGGTAAACTTCTTAGATTTAGCACAGTTCGCACCAGGAAAGCCATTGACTTTAGAATTGGTACACGCTGATGGAACGAAAGATCTCGTGGTAACAAACCACACTTATAATGCTCAACAAATCGATTGGTATAAAGCAGGATCTGCTTTGAACTTAATCGCCGCAGAAGCAGCAAGAAATGCATAATTGTATTTAAAGTTATAATAAAAACCGCTCAAGAAATTGGGCGTTTTTTTATTTTTAAAAGAAAATCAGATTTGTAGGTTTCGCCGATTGGGATTATTTTTTCAGAAACCAATTGAATGTTTTTTCCATCAATCGTTTGAATTTTATTTAAATTGATAATAAAGGATTTATGAACTCTCAAAAAATGATCGGGAAGTTGATTTTCTAAGGATTTTAAAGTTTCTAAAACGATATGTTCCTGATGTTCTGTTTTGATGTTGACGTAATCTTTAATGCTTTCAATAAAAGAAATATCGTCAAAATTAATTCGGTTTTGTTGACCTGAAGATTTCACGAAAAAATGTGAAATGCCAGCATTTTTAATTTGAAAATGTTCCTGTGCTTTCAAAGTGCTTTTGCTAAAACGGTCAAAAGATATTGGTTTCAAAAGATAATCGATAACATTGTGTTCATAACCTTCTAAAGCATATTCCGAATATGCAGTTGTCAAAATATATTTCAATTGTTCACCTGCAATTTTCATAAAGTTAATACCCGATAATTGCGGCATTTGAATATCAAGGAAAATAAGATCAGCCTCATTATTTTGAATATATTCCAAAACAGTAACTGGATTATTGGACGTGAAAACCAAATCTAAAAACGGAATTTTTTGTACATAATTTTCCAGCAACTGAACTGCCAAAGGTTCATCATCAACGATAATACATTTTATTTTCTTCATGTTGATTTTCTTATTTTAATGCAAATTGATTTTCAAATCTACTGTAAATTCTGTTTGAGATTCGGTAATATTTAACTGATGTTTTTGAGGATATAAAATTTCGAGACGTTTTTTAACATTGTCAATTCCAATTCCCGAAACTGCATCTTTCACTTTTTCATTTTTAAAATTATGAAGATGGAAATGCACTGTTTTATCGTTATCATTTATTTTTAAAGTAAAACCGTTTCCATCAAAATCTCCATGTTTGAAAGCATTCTCTACGAAAGGAACTAATAACATCGGTGAAATATCAAGATCCGCATAGTTGATGTTTTTTTCTACAATTAAAAGGTCAGGATTTTTAATTCGTAATTTTTCAAGTGCAATCAGACTGGCAATATATCCAATTTCTTTATCTAAAGAGATAAAATCTTTTTCTAAATCTTTGGTGCTGTATCTCAATAATTGGCTTAATTCTTCAAGTGCAGATAATGCTTTATCTGATTTTTGATAAACCAATGAATAAATATTATTCAAAGAATTGAAAATGAAATGCGGATTAATTTGAGTTTTTAACGCTTGAAGTTGTGCGCTTTTCTTTTCACTTAATAAAAGACTTTTTTCTTTTTCAGAATCAGAGAATTTTTTAAACAACCAAAAAACGGTGCTGATAAATATGGTGTTGCTGCTGAAATAAATATTATCAAAAAAATAGAAGCCAAAACTTGTCTTTTCAGCATAATTTCTAAAACCCCAATAGTTGGGAAGAAACCATTCTTCAATACAAAATCGGATGATGACAAAAAATAATACACTTAAGAAAAATCCCACAATCGTTTTATATAATTTATTGATGTCGAAAAATGCTGATACGACGAAGAAATAATTAATATAGAAACAAGCAAGACTTGTAATAAAGAAGGTAATGTTTAAAATAGGATACTTTGTATGGAAGACGAAATAGGGAATTATGACGCTTCCAATCATATTGATTAGCCAATAAAATAAATGTAAATAAAGAAGAGCCTTGTTTTTCATGCAACAAAAATAGAGATTTATAAAAACTGTGAACCTAATTTTCGACGAACATACCATATTTTCCGATTAAACTATTTAATCGGGTAAGAAAATGGCTTTGTCTAAAATCGGTTTTAGTTCTACATCTGCTTTTATAGTTTTGCGTCATACAATGTAACAGAAACACTTCATTAAGTGTTATAAATAAGAACAATACAATTATGAGCAAATCAACTTTACTAATTTCATCCCTATTTTCTATTTCCTTATTTGGACAAGTAGAAGATTCTATCAAGATTAAAAATATCGAAACTGTAGTTCTCGAAGGAAAGAAAAAAATCTTCGAAAGAAAAGTAGATCGGTTTATTTATAATGTTCAAAATGCCATGGTTTCCGAAGGAAGTTCTGGAGTTGAGGTTTTGGAAAATACACCATTATTGAAGATTGATGAAGACAAAGGTTTACTTTCTATTGTTGGAAAAAGTGGTGTTTCAGTTATGGTAAACGATCGAATGTTAAATCTTTCCGGTGCAGAATTAATCAATTATCTCAAAAGTTTACGATCTGAGAATATTGCAAAAATTGAAGTAATTACCACGCCGCCGGCAAAATATGAAGCGCAGGGAAATAGCGGAATTATCAATATTGTTTTAAAGAAAAACCAAAACCTCGGTTGGAACGGTTATTTAAATTCTTATTATAAACAATCTACTTATGATGGATTTGGAGGTTCTGGCGGTGTAAATTATCAAAATGAAAAACTAAAAACTTCGGTAAAGTTTCGTGGTTATGATGATGAGAAAAAATCGATAGAAAATTTTAATTTCATCGGAGTTAATTCTGATCTTGGCAGAGATGAAAGACGCGATATGAATGATGGATTGGGAATGAATGTAAATCTTGATTATTCGCTTTCTGAAAAGGCCACCGTCGGTTTTATTTATGATCTTTCAAAAAATCATTCTAATATGGATATTGATTCAAAAAGTCGATATTTCTCGGGAACTCAAAATATATTGAATACCAATACTGATTCTAAACACCGTTCAACTGCAAATTCACAATTATTGAATTTGTTTTATGACCAAAAATTGGGTGAACACAAATTAAGTTTTGGAGCCAATTACTATGGAAATTTACCAGAAACGAATGTTAATTTTATAACGACAGATTTGGCGAATCAATCCAATCAAATAGTAAGAAATTTATCGTACGTAGATTATAAAATTTATTCTGGGCAAGGTGATCTTTCTTTAAATTTTAAAAATATTAAAGTAGAAACAGGTTTGAAGTATAGCCAGTTCTCTAATAGTTCAGACATTCAATATTTTAATTTTATTAATAATGATTACGAAATGAATTCCGAAAGAAGCAATGTTTTTCAATATGATGAAAAGAATTATGCTGCTTATTTAAGTGCCATTAAAGATTTCGGTGAGAAGTGGTCTGCTAAATTTGGACTTCGATATGAGTATACCCAAACAGATGGATTTTCGAAAACGACTCAATCGAAATCTGAAAATAATTACGGTCAATTATTTCCAACTGCTTATATTTCGTACGAAGCAAACGAAAACAATCAATTCAGTTTAAACTATTCCAAGAGAATAAATCGGCCTTATTTCCGAGCGCTTAATCCATTTCGATGGTATTCTAATCCATATAATTATTTTGCCGGAAATCCAATTTTACAACCTTCCTTTAATCATAATATTGAATTTAATTATATTTTTAAAAGTAAATTTTCCGCAAATATTTATTACCAAAGAAGCATCGATAATTTTGATCAAATCAGTTTTCTGGACGGAATTAACATGATCAGTACCTATGAAAATTATTTTAATGAGAATACATTTGGTCTTAATCTTAATTATTCGAATACGTTTTTTAAATTTTGGGAAACTAATCTTTCAACTTCTTTGACTTATAGTGATTCGCAAATTTTAAAATTTGATGCTTTACCACAAAATGGGCAATCTTTTTATTATTCGACCAACAATACTTTTCAATTGAATAAACAGAAAACTTTCTTTTTGCTAATGAATTATTGGCAAAATTTACCATCGAAAAGTGGCAATAATTTTTCAGAAAGTAACGCGAATTTCAGTGCAGGAATAAAAGTGAGTTTAATTGAAAAAGCGTTGCAAATAAATCTTTCTGTAAATGATATTTTCCGTCAATCCGGATATAAGGGAACGGTTTATTTTGCAGATAATATTCAGACCTTCAATAACTATTGGGATGCAAGAAAATTTACATTTAGTGCAACCTATAATTTTGGAAACCAGAAAGTAAAAAACAATAACCGTTCTATAGATTTTGATGAAAAGAATAGAGCGAATTAAATTGAGAAATAAGTTTAAATTATGAAGTCGTCATTTAACAAAAGATAGGATAAAGTCTGATCCAAAGAGTAAATTCTGTAACATTTTCTCAGTTCCGTTGTCTTATTAAGTAGAAATCAATTTATGACCAAAAAACTATCCTCTGCATTTATTGCCTTAATATTTTCTCAACTTTATTTTTCACAGGAAAAACCAAATTCCCCAACCAAAGAAAAAGAAATTGAAGGGGTCATTATCACCAAAACTAAAAAGGCAGTTGAGCAAAAAGCCGATCGAACAATCTTTGATTTTTCTGAGCAAGAATACCTGAACACGGGTTCTGCTATGGAAGGAATTAAAAAACTTCCTGGTTTAATTGCAACCGATGTGGCCGGAATGATGTATCAGGGAAAAGTACTGGATGTTTATCTCAACGGGCGACCGCTAAATATCTCTACCAACGATTTAATCTCTTTCTTAGAAGGAATGCCGGCAAACTCCATTGAAAAAATTGAAGTGATTACCCAGCCTGGCGCAGAGTTTCCTGCTACTTCTGGGGGAGCGATCATGAATATTATTACCAATAAAAATGCAAATAAATATTTAACCGCCACCTATTCTGGAAACT
The DNA here is from genome assembly GCF_030409525.1 of Kaistella yonginensis. Taxonomy (GTDB): domain Bacteria; phylum Bacteroidota; class Bacteroidia; order Flavobacteriales; family Weeksellaceae; genus Kaistella; species Kaistella yonginensis. Next base: position 139,921 of record NZ_JAUFQB010000010.1, read on the forward strand.
ACGCCTTTACCAATGAAAATAAATTCCGAAGCAGAACCAATAATTCACTAAGTTTAAATGCCAGAAATAAATATTTTGGATGGCAATTAAGGGTCGGTCAAAGTTATCGTGAAAGCGAAATGAATAGCAATCAGGATCATTTGGTCTTATCAAATACCGATCGAATTTCTCGTGGAACTTTTGCAAAAGCGGGGGTAACTGTAGATTTGGGCAATGATAAATTATTATTGAATTATGATGTTTATAGCAATAATAATGATAATATTACTTTAAGCAATGGGTCATTTACCCTACCAAGCCAGATTGTAAATAAATTCTCGGCTCTTGATGCAGCCAAAACGAATACGCTGCGACAAGAAGCGGTGGTGACCTATCAGAAAAGATTCGATGACAAGAATAAAAAACTGGATTTTCAGGCAGGTTATACGCGCTCAGATAACGATTTCTACCAAGACAATATTTATAATCAGTCAACGGTTAACGGCAATCAATCATTGGGCAGGTTGCTGGATAATAATTCGGTGATGCAGGTGTCTAACTTCAAAGTTGATTTTTCTCAGCCCATTAAAATCTTAGATGAAGGAAAAGTGAGTTTCGGAGGTTTGTATGAAAATCAAATTTTCGATACCGAAAGTAAAGGAGTGACCAATTTGGAATATGAAAGAAATACCGCTTCCACGTATTTAGAATTCCAAGCGAAGTTGAAAAAATTTGATTTTGTCTTGGGAACAAGGGCAGAGAATTATGATATCGGGGGAACAACCAGGCTAATAGATTTGGCAGGTGCTTTACAACGGGAACCACTGATTCCTTTTAATAAATTTAAACTGTTTCCCAATGCAAGTATTCAATACAATTTGATGAATCAGGTTTATTTGGCTTTGAATTACAATAAGAAAATCACCTTGCCAAGCATTTCAGCGTTGAATCCCAATAACAATACCTTTACTGGACCCAATTCTAGCATTACAGGAAATCCATATTTGCAGCCAACGATTTATGATAATTTCGAAATCAAACTTTCGGCCTTTGATTATGCATTTATTGGTTATAATGTTTCCTCTGTTGATAATCAGGTGGCGCAATTACTTTCGCGAGATGGCGATGTTATTAAAAATGAGCAGGTGAATATTCCAAGCATGAGAATTCACAATTTTAATATCGGGATGCCAATTCCATTTATGATTTTCACTACGCCATTAAGTGAAATTATGAAAGTGAATTTCAACCCCGATAAAATCAATTTTCTATATGTGTATGCCGGCTATATGAAACATGAAATAAAAGAAATCGACCCGAAAGGAATGTTTATCGTAAATCTAATGGCGCAGGTCATGTTGCCATCTCAAATAAAAATGACGGCGAATTATAATGTATTGTCTAAAAAAGCCGGCTTCTACTATTTTGAATCAGAGAAACCTTTTAATGAAAGATTTGATTTGACTTTTACCAAAAAATTCTTAAATGAAAAACTAACCGTTTCGGTGTATGGGAATGATCTGTTCAATACACAGGTAACCCAATTGCACTCTAAACCATTGGTTGGAAATAGTGTTTTCCTTTATAACAAAACAGATACAAGAAACTTTGGGTTTTCTGTGAATTATAAAATACCGACCAAAAATAAATTGGCGAAAGAAGATGCCAATATTCTAAAACAAACCAATCAAAATGATAGTAACGGAGGTGCAATGCCAACAACACCCTAATTAATATTGCTTTGCTATTCTAAGTTAAAAAACTAATCCAAAAAACAATATCAATTTTCAGAAGGAAATCAAAGATTTAATCCTAAGATTTCGATTTGGCATTTAATTTTTAGTGATAAATATTTGTGTTTTCTTGATAATTTACACTTCACAAGCTTTCCAAACCGCATCATTTTCCGGAACTGGTGCGGTTATTTTTATGTTTTCTTTCGTCACAGGATGAATAAACTCTAACTGTCTAGCGTGCAAATGTATGCCACCATCGGGATTCGAGCGAGCCGAACCATATTTTAAATCTCCTTTAATTGGAATGCCAATTTTCGCTAATTGTGCACGAATTTGATGATGACGACCCGATTCTAAATCGACTTCTAACAACTGAAAATTTTCTAAAACTTTCATGATTTCGTAGTTGAGAACTGCTTCTTTGGCACCTTCTGTCGCTTTTGGGAAAACGGTTGATTTATTGTTTTTTTCATTTTTTTGAAGGTAGTTGATCAGTCGCTGGCTTTGGGGAATTTCAGTTTTGGGAACCACGGCCCAATACGTTTTTTTAATTTCCCGATTTTTTACCATCTGTGTTAAACGGGAAAGTGCTTTCGAAGTTTTGGCGTAAATAACCAATCCAGAAGTCGGTCGATCGATACGGTGAACCAATCCAAGAAAGACATTTCCAGGTTTCTGATCTCTTTTTTTAATAAAGTTTTTAATTAAATCAAGTAAAGATAAATCACCAGTTTTATCACCTTGAACAAGTTGTCCGGCTTTTTTATTGATAATTAAAAGATGATTGTCTTCGAAAATGATTTGTTCTTGCATGGTGGAATATTACAATTTTCAAAATTACTGTAAAATATTAGAGTCTGTTTAAAATTTATCAAAATTAATTCCCCAATTCCTAAAGGCTGTCGTTTTGACAAAATCTTTTAGAAATTTTCTACCCTTTAGGATGGGCGAAAAAGATTTTTTTTACGTATCATTAAACAGGCTTTTTAACTAATCCTTCAAGAAGTTGTTTTCTATGATCTTTTATATTTTTCGAAAAATATTTGTTGAGATTCAAAAGCGATTTCATCTAAATTAATGTCCTCTTTTTTAAGCCAAACAGCTTCCGAAATTTCAGCGATTTCTAACTGAATTTCTAGCTTTTCCGAGACTTCATATTCGTAGAATAAATCAATGGTATTGTACAAAATATTTTTGTATTCGTACGTGTTGGGTAAACTCGCTAGGTATTTTAATTGGGAGCGGTCAACTTTAATTTTCATTTCTTCGAAAAGCTCACGCACACAGGTTTCTTCAGCACTTTCTTTGGGATCTACAAATCCTCCTGCCAAATCTAATTTCCCTTTTTTCGGTTCTTGGTTTCGTCGGGTAAAAAGAATTTGATCCCCATGCTTAATAATGACCGCAACCGCACCGGCAACATTATGAAAAAGAACGTATTCACAGTTGGAGCAAGTCCATTTTTTTTCGCCATCCCATTTTAGAGCGGGATTTCCGCATTTCGGACAGTATTTTAAATCGTTCATTCTGTTTTGTTTCTGGGATGATAATTAAGGATTACGTCCCGTAATTCTTCGTTTTTTAAATGCGTATAAATCTCGGTGGTTGTAATACTTGAATGACCCAGCATTTCTTGAATGTAGCGCAAGTCAACTCCGTTTTGTAAGAGATGGGTTGCAAAAGAATGACGGAAAGTATGTGGTGAAATCCTTTTACTAATGCCCGCTTTTTCTGTAAGTTCTTTAATAATGATAAAAACAATAACTCTAGACATCGCAGTTCCGCGGCTGTTTAGAAACAAAATATCTTCGTGTCTTTTATTGATTTTTCCTTTAGACCGAACCGAATGAATATGTTTTTTCATGAGTTCTGCGGTATAGGAAGCGAGCGGAACAAATCGTGACTTGTCCCCTTTTCCTTCCACTTTTAAATACAATTCTTTAAAGTTAATGTTGGAAATTTTTAAATCGATTAGTTCAGAAACGCGCAATCCACATCCGTAGAGCACTTCAATTATACAGCGGTTTCTTTTGCCCAAATCGGTGTTGATGTTGATGGCGTTAATGATTTTTTCTACATCCTCAAAACTCAAAGTGTCTGGAAGATAGAGTCCCAATTTTGGTCCCTCGAGTAATGTGGAAGGGTTGTCTTCCCGAACTTCATCTTCAGTCAAATATTTAAAAAAAGACTTGATGGAAGAAATCCATCTTGCCTGCGTTCGCTCGCTAAATTTTTTCTTAGAAAGCTGAAAGAGGTATTCTTGAATATTTTCGTAGGTTATGGTTAGTGGACCTGTGTTTTCTAGGTCAACTTCCGCGTATTCTTTGAGTTTTTTGATGTCTCTTAGATAGGCATCTATTGTGTTTTGCGAAAAGTTTCTTTCAAATTTTAAAAAAGTTTCGAAGTCTTTAATTTTTTCATCCCAAGTCATCATTTTATGTGTGTTTGTGTTTTTATTTTATTTCATCATCAGGAACTTGCAAGATCTCAATCCCATGATTTTTTAGAAATTTAATCCCATCGTCATCTTTGTAATGATCAACATAGACCAGTTTTTTAATTCCTGCTTGTAAAATGAGTTTACTGCATTCTTTGCAAGGTGATAAGGTAAGGTAGAGGGTAGAGTCTTTTGCAGATTGCGTAGAGCCAGCTAATTTCAAGATAGCGTTCGCTTCTGCATGTAAAACAAACCAGTGGGTGTCCCCAGTTTCATTTTCACAGCAATTATCAAAGCCAGAAGGCGTTCCGTTATAACCGTCTGAAATAATCATACGGTCTTTCACGATGAGCGCTCCAACTTGCTTGCGTTTGCAGTAGGAGAGTTTTGCCCAGACCTTTGCCATTTTCAAATAAGCAATATCGAATTTAGTTACTATCAAAAATATACTTTTTTAAAATGAGGGTTTTCTTTTTTCTAAGAAAGCGGCGACTCCTTCTTTTTTATCTGCCATTTCGAAGAGTTCACCAAATGCTTTAATTTCCGTCTCGAAACCTTGCTCAGTATCGGATTGATTCACCGCGGCTATTGCTTTGGCTATTCCCATCGGAGAATTTTGAGCGATTGTATTGGCCAATTCTTTCGTTTTTTCAAGAAGTTCTTCTAAACTAAAAACATCGTTAACCAAGCCTATTTCTTTGGCACGCTGCGCTGGAATCATTTTCGCCGAAAATATTAATTCATTGGCCAAGCCTTTTCCGACCAGTTTTGGCAAACGCTGTGTTCCACCATAACCCGGGATTAAGCCTAAAGTTACTTCTGGCAAGCCTAATCTCGCATTTTCTGACGCATATCTGATGTGGCAAGCCATGGCTAATTCTAAACCGCCACCTAGCGCAAACCCATTTACAGCAGCGATCACTGGTTTGTTGAGGTTTTCGATTTTGTTAAAAAGAATGTTTTGCCCTTTTCTTGCTAAATCTTCTGCAGCGGCAGTTCCAAAATCAGAAAACTCTTTAATGTCGGCTCCAGCAACAAATGACTTTTCACCGCTACCAGTAATAATAACGGCTCTGTAAGTTGGATCAGCAGACACTTCATCTAAAACCTGACTTAGTTCCGAAATGGTTTTCGCATTTAGCGCATTTAAACTCTGTGGACGGTTAATTGTAATGATTGCTGTTTTCTGATCTGTTTTTAAAACTATATTTTCGTACGACATCTTTATAAAGGTTAAGGTTTTAATACGCTGCAAATTAATCATTTTTTTCTCATGGTGGTCTCAAATCTTTGAGGCGGTATTTACCACGCTACTTTGAAATGAATAATGCTGATAAATGGTTAAATGGTTGAATGACTCATCATGTTTGCATCGATGTTAATCTGCAAGCCCATCGCTATCTTCATTCCTAATTCAATATTCGCTCGAAAGAAATGACACAACTGTCGATTGATGATTTCATCTCTCTTTGGTCCGGCAATACCTTTCATTGAACTTATAATATTATTAACCAAATTTTGTCGATCGTGATCGTTCATCGCTTTGGTGTACAGTAACCCCGGCTGTGTATAATGATCATCATCATTTTCATTTCGGTTAAAGTGTGAAACGTGAGTACTGTCTAAATCTTCTTCGAAATTTTTAAAGTCAGATATCGGTTTTATTTCATCGAAACTGTTGGGGTAATAGTTCGGTGCATCTTTGTATTGGCTCGAATCTGCCATGGCACCATCTCTTTGATAATTATTCACCACAAAAGGACAACGGTTAACTTCTAATAAATGGGAGTTTGCGCCAACTCTGTAGCGGTGCGCATCGGCATAGGAGAATAGTCGACCTTGTAACATTTTATCTGGTGAAAAACTGATGCCATTAACTAGGTTGCTCGGTGAAAAAGTAGATTGCTCCACATGGGCAAAATAATTGACCGGAATTTCATTAAGCTCCATTTCGCCAACTTCAATTAAAGGGAATTCATCGTGAAACCAGACTTTAGTTACATCAAAAGGATTCCATCGAAATTCCTTGGCTTGTTCGTCGGTCATTACTTGAATGTAAAGCGTCCATTTTGGGAAGTCGCCAGCTTCAATCGCATTCATTAAATCTTCTTGTGCGAAATCAGGATTTTCTCCCTTCAATTTTACCGCTTCATCTTGATTGAAGTTTTTGATTGATTGTTTTGTCTTAAAGTGAAACTTAACCCAAACTCTTTCATTGGCTGCATTGATCATTGAAAACGTGTGTGATCCAAATCCGTGCATATGGCGATAACCATGCGGTGTTCCCCGATCAGACATTAATATTAAAACTTGGTGCAGCGATTCTGGATTAAAACTCCAGAAATCCCACATCATCGTGGCGCTTTTAAGATTGGTTTTTGGGAGCCGCTTTTGGGTATGAATAAAGTCTGGGAATTTTTTAGCGTCTTTAATGAAAAAAACGGGCGTGTTATTGCCCACCAAATCCCAATTTCCCTCTTCTGTATAAAATTTTACCGCAAACCCGCGGGGATCTCTTTCGGTATCAGCGCTTCCTTTTTCCCCGCCAACAGTAGAGAATCGAGTAAAAATTTTGCAGCTATTTCCTACGGTTGAAAATAACTTTGCTTTGGTGTAATTTGAAATATCATGGGTAACAGTAAAAGTTCCGTATGCACCAGTTCCTTTTGCGTGCACCACTCTTTCAGGGATCCTTTCTCGTACGAAATGAGCTAAATTTTCCTGTAAGATGAAATCTTGCAATAAAACCGGCCCTCTTGGTCCTGCGGTCTGCGAATCTTCATGCTCATAATAGGGAATTCCAGCGGAGTTGGTTAATTTGTTGTTGCTCATAATAATGAATTTAATAAACCTCAAATTTATTTAAAAATAATTACATTTCGGCAAAATCTAAGTATATTTGACCTAGACTAAATTACCCTAATGAATATTCAACAACTAGAATATCTTATCGCAGTAGATAAATATAAACACTTTGGCAATGCGGCGCAAGCTTGTTTTATTACGCAGCCTACCTTGAGTGCCATGATCCAGAAATTTGAGGATGAAATGGATGTAAAGATTTTTGATAGAACGACCCATCCCATACGCACCACCGATGTCGGAATGCAACTGGTCGTAGAAGCAAAGAAAGTAATCGATGCGATTAATGAGTTACGGAGCAAAGCAAATTTACTCAATAATGTTTTGGCAGGAAAACTGAATTTGGGGATTATTCCCACCGTCTCGGGTTTTATACTACCAACAGAAATTTTCGATTTTCTAAAAAACCATCCTAAGATTGAGCTGAGCGTTAAAGAAATGACCACGGATAATATCATCAAAGCTTTAAAAAGTGGTGAACTTGATGCGGGAATTATTTCTACTCCTTATACTGCAGCCAATGAATTCTACCACGACTTTTTGTTTAATGAAGAATTGATGCTTTATGCAGCCGACGATAGCACCTCGGAAAAGAAAGACAGTTTTGTAGTTCCTGAAGATATTGATGTGCAGAAAGTTTGGCTTTTGGAGGAAGGTAATTGCCTGAGAACCCAATTTGAAAATATTTGCGAACTAAAGGAAAATACGGTAAAGCCAAAAAATCTAGATTTTGTCGCGTCAAATATCAATACCTTGGTTCAGTTGGTTGATAAATTAGGAGGAATCAGTATTTTACCTGAGCTCGCTGTAGAACAGTTAACCGATGAGCAGCGGCAAAAAGTAAAGCGTTTTAGAGCGCCATTTCCGTATCGTGAGATTTCGGTCATTTATTATAAGCCGACTTATAAGCAGAAGATTTTAGATGAATTAATTGCCTTTATTTCTGAGTCATTGAATACCAAGCTAAATTTTAACAAAAACCCAGAAGAATTTGTGGGCATTAAACCACAATGATTTTTAACATCTAAATAAATTTTGCAATTTCATAAATAGTGGCTAAATTTGCACCAATAATTTACCAGAGGAAAAATTTGTACTGATTGCAACCTCATTAAAAAATGCTAAAACCGATTTTTCTCTTTTAGTTTCTGTTGCAATCACCCAATTTTCTTCTATTTTTTTAATTAAAAACAAATAGAAATATGTCTTATTTATTTACCTCTGAATCGGTATCCGAAGGACACCCAGATAAAGTGGCTGATCAAATATCTGATGCCTTAATCGATAATTTCCTGGCGCATGATCCGGCCTCAAAAGTTGCATGTGAAACATTAGTGACCACAGGTCAAGTTGTTTTGGCTGGTGAAGTGAAGTCAACAGCCTATCTTGATGTGCAGGATATCGCGAGAAAAGTAATCAATGGAATTGGGTATACCAAAGGCGAATATATGTTTGCAGGCGACTCTTGTGGTGTTATTTCTGCGATTCATGAACAATCTTCAGATATCAACCAGGGTGTTGATCGAAGCGTTGAGAATGATGATTTTGAAACCAAAGCAAACAGCCAAGGGGCAGGTGATCAGGGAATGATGTTTGGTTACGCAACCAACGAAACAGATAACTATATGCCATTGGCCCTAGATCTAGCCCATACCATTCTTAAAGAATTGGCGATCCTAAGAAGAGAAAATAACGCGATTACCTACCTTCGCCCTGATGCTAAATCGCAGGTAACTATTGAATATTCTGATGACCATAAACCCGTAAGAATTGATTCTATCGTGGTTTCTACACAACACGACGAATTTGGAAGTGATGAAGCGATGTCTGCAAAAATCAGAAAAGATATCATCGGAATATTGATCCCAAAAGTAAAAGCAAAACAAAAAAAAGAAATTCAAGATCTTTTTAATGATCAGATTACTTACCATGTAAATCCTACCGGAAAATTTGTTATCGGAGGGCCACATGGCGATACGGGCTTAACCGGACGAAAAATTATCGTAGATACTTATGGTGGGAAAGGAGCACACGGCGGTGGTGCATTCTCCGGTAAAGATCCATCAAAAGTAGATAGAAGTGCTGCTTATGCAGTGCGTCACATGGCCAAAAACCTGGTAGCAGCTGGTGTTGCTGAGGAAATTCTGGTTCAGGTTTCATACGCAATTGGTGTTGCAGAACCTTGTGGTTTATATGTTAATACTTATGGAACTTCAAAATTGGGGTTACATGATGGAGAAATTGCCGAAAGAATCCAGAAGATATTTGATCTGAGACCTTACGCCATCGAACAAAATTTAAAATTAAGAAACCCTATTTATCAGGAAACTGCTTCTTACGGGCACATGGGAAGAGCACATTATGTTGCTGATAAAACTTTCCGCGGTGCCAATGGTGTTGAGTTTACCATTAAAGATTTAGAATTTTTTACATGGGAGAAACTCGACAAAGTAGACGAGATAAAGAAAGAATTTAATCTTTAAAAAATATAAAAAGCTGCTTTTACAGAAATGTTAAAGCAGTTTTTTTATCTTTATCCCCAATATAAAATTATAGTAATGAAGAAGAGGATCGTTTTCGCCACCCTATTATTTTTATTAACTTTCGGTAGTACGAAAGCTCAAATGACCGTACATAAAATGGTTCATGTGGGTTACGTATACCAAAACCAAAATTTTGCAGAACTCGGTGGCCGTTTACTCTTTCTACAAAATGATGATGTTATTTACCGCTTGGGTGCAGCCGGAATGATGGGAAGTGTCAACGGAAAATTCGCTATCATACCTAAGATTCAGGCAGATATTCTTCTGAATTTTGAAAGGAATGTTGATTTATACCATTCTATCTACTTTGTCGCAGGAGCAGAAACCACCACGAAATATTTCGCACCCAAAGCCGGAGTAACTTTGTTTGGGGTCATAGATTTAACAGGAGGTTATGCATTTTCAATCGATAAAGCTGGTCTCAACGGTAAAGAGATGAAAGGTGTCAACGTAAATTTTACGATTAATCTACCATTAGTCATGCTTCACGATTTATTAAAATGATTATTTTGCAATTTTTTATTAATTAGTTAACAGAGTATTAACTTTTTTACTAATTTAGCCACTCACAATAAAGCCAATTTTATAGATCATATAACTCTATCAGTTTATTAATAACGGAATTTTCCTAGCCCAGATCATGAGGGGCGAGAATTCTTGGATTAAATTAAGAAAAGAGTTATGCATAAAAATACAGATAGTTGGCTGATTTCAAGTTTCAAAAATGGGGACGAAAAAGCGCTAGCCATACTCATTGAAAGACATCAGAAAGAAATTTTTACCTTTATTTTTTATAAGTTAATGGATGAAAGCTTGGCCAATGATATTTTCCAAGATACGTTCATGAAAATAATTGTTACCTTAAAAGAAGGCCGCTATAATGAAGAAGGGAAATTTGTTTTGTGGGCAAAGAGAATTGCTCATAACCTGGTCATCGATCACTTTCGCTTAAAAGCCAAACATAACAAAGTCTCAGAAACCTCTTACGACAATGAAGAATTTTCAATTTTCGACCTCATTTCTGTGCAAGAAGAAAATATTGAAGAGCAATTGGTAAGTCGGCAAATTCAAGAAGATTTGATGAGAATGCTCGATTATCTGCCAAAAAATCAGCAAGAAGTAATAAAATTGCGCTTTTTTGATGGTTTGTCTTTCAAAGAAATCGCCGATCAAACCGATTCCAGTATCAACACTACGCTGGGTAGGGTACGCTACGCTTTAATTAATTTGAGAAAAATTATGGAAGAACATCAAATTATTTTAACCAGATAATAATATGCAAAATCTTTCGTTTTTAGTTAAATATTTCGCGTATGAAAAATAATTACACTTTAAATGAAAGACAATTGAGACCAAAGAAACAAACCATTGATTTTCTCTTAAGCTATTCCAAAAGTATTCAAGCTATAAAATTGAAATCAAAAACCTACCTTGTTTCAACCAATTAATCTTTATTTCCTTAAATTTGTGCTGTATGAAAATTCAGCACCTTTTTTTTGACCTCGACAATACCCTTTGGGACCACCGCGGAAATGCTTTTTTAACTTTAAAGGAAATTTTTAAAAGACAAGAAGTCCGCGATAAGTATAATTTGGATTTTGATGATTTCCATCGGGAATACTTCACCATCAATGAGCGACTTTGGGAGCAAATTCGTGATGGCGAAATAGATAAAGAATATTTAAGAAAACACCGGTTTTACGATTCTTTCTTGTTTTTTGGAATTGATGATTTTGAATTAGCACAAGCTTTTGAACGCAATTTCTTAGATGAAATCCTGAATTATAATGATTTGGTAGAAGGCGCTTTCGAAATATTAGAATACCTGCACGATAAAGGCTACAAAATGCATATTCTTTCCAATGGTTTTCAAGAAGTCACCCATAAAAAATGTGAACTTTCTGGAATTCAAAACTATTTTGAAACCATTACCAGCGCTGATGAAATCAATATTAGAAAGCCGAAACCAGAGATTTACAAGTATGCTTTGGACAAAGCCGGAGTTACCGCTGCAGAATCATTAATGATCGGTGACGACTGGATTGCTGATGTGGAAGGTGCAAAATCCTTTGGCCTAAGCGTTATTTATTTTGATGTCTTCGATGATAAATTTGAAGCTGATGAGGTGAAAGTCATTAAAAAATTAATAGAATTAAGAGATCATTTATAAGCAAAAACCTTTCCGAGTGGGAAAGGTTTTTTTTGAGTTCTTCAATTAAACGCCAACACTTTTTCGAACCCGACTTAAGGTTTCCAAAGCGATCACTCGCGTTTTAGCAGCGCCTTCCTGTAGCTTTTCTTCCAGTTCTGGCAAGTTGTTCATATAATAGGTGAACAGTTCTCTTTCCTTTTCAAATCGGTTTAGAATCAAATGCAATAATTCTGTTTTTGCATGACCATAACCGAAGTTTCCGGCCAGGTATTTTTGTCTTAAAACTTCTGTTTGTTCAGCACTTGCGATTAATTCGTACAAAGCGAAAATTTTGTCGGTCTCTGGATCTTTCGGATCTTCTAGTGATTTAGAATCCGTTTCAATTGCCATGACCTGTTTTTTTAATTCCTTTTCGGGTAAGAAAATATTAATAATATTGCCTCTTGATTTCGACATTTTTTGGCCATCAGTTCCCGGTACATATTTGGTGTCTTCTTGTAATTTGGCCTGGGGCAAAACAAATACTTCTCCCATTTGATGGTTGAATCTGGCACCCATATCTCTTGCCATTTCCAAATGCTGCAACTGATCTTTTCCGACCGGCACAATTTCGGCATCATACAACAAAATATCAGCAGCCATTAAAACCGGATAGGTAAACAGACCTGCATTAACATCATCCAAACGGTCAGCTTTATCTTTAAAAGAGTGCGCCAAAGTCAACCGTTGATACGGAAAAAAGCAGGATAAATACCACGTTAATTCACACGTTTCCGCAATGTCACTTTGTCTGTAAAAAAATGTTTTGTTGGTGTCCAAACCACACGCAAGCCAAGCTGCGGCGATTTCATAGGTGTTTTGCTTTAGTTCTTCTGCATTTTTAATCTGTGTTAATGAATGCAGGTTGGCGATAAATAAAAAAGATTCGTTTTCTGGTTTTTTAGACAGGTCGATGGCAGGAATAATTGCTCCTAGTAAATTCCCTAAATGCGGTGTTCCCGTGGCTTGTATGCCGGTAAGTATTCTGGACATGGTTTTTGTTGTAATTTAAAAGCAAAAATACAAAACTAAAGGTCGTTTGGCAAGCCTCAATTTTTTGGTTTACACGATTTGTTTTGCTTTTGCCATTGTTTCTAATATTTTCTTTTGGCGCAGGTTCTTTTTCTTGAGCTTGATAATTTTCTGAAGGATAAAAAATAAGATGGCAAAAGCAAAAACCAGCGTTAACACTTCATAAAGTCTGAACTTTTTTTGAACCTTAGAATTTAGCTCTCGTTGTTCCAGTTCTTGCGTGTTCAAATATCTGTTTAAAGATTTTAATTCATTTTGTTCTAAGTTTTTCTGAATCGCTAAGTATTTTGTATTATAATGCTGAAATTTTTCAAAATTATTTATCGCCAGATTGCTGCTTGCCAAAAGCCTGTAGAGGCCTTCATTTAAAACCAAATCTCCGCTTGATTCTGCAAGTTTTTCTGCGCGATATAAGACGGTAAGGGCTTCTTTATAAAAATGATTCAGGAATAAGCTTTCACCCTGACCTTTCAACGCATAGGCTTCTAAGCTGTTTGTTTTGGAGTCTTTTGCAAAATTTTCTGCCTTTTTAAAATCGATGGCTGCCTCTTGAAATTTTAACAAATCCAGATAACAGTTTCCCATATTATAGTAGATGATGCTTAAATTAGCCAATGTTTTTGAATCTGCTTTTAACTCATGAAAATTTTGGGCAGCGAGTTTAAACTTTTTCAATTCCAAATCAGGATTTGATTGGTTCCTATAAATCATGCCGTGTACCGCACTATTAAAGGCGGAGTAGAAGACCCGGTCTTTGTCGCCAAATGGCAGTTTTTCTGTTAAAACCAAGGCCCGATCTAAACTTTCCAATGCCTTATCGTACAATTCCATTTGTTGGTATTGAACGGCTACCGAATTTAAAATTTTAATTTTAGTGGTGATTAGGGTCGTGGTGTTGATGAGATCCGTTGCTTTTAAAATATAAAATAAGGAGCTGTCATTATTTCTTTTTGCAATATACGCATTGGAAATGAGCATATAAAGATGTGCCCTTTCATCTGCTTTCTTTTCTTGTAGAAGTAGTTTTTCGACAATTTTTATGGTTTCTTCGGGCTGATCATAGATGATTTCCTTTGCCCGCTTTCGTAAAGAATCGGTAGGGTTTTGCGCGCTTACGGCTAAAGAAAACGAACAGAGCAATAAAAGAAAAATTTTAATTCTGATCATAATGCTTGATTTCTTAACGTTTGTAGGTATTCATTTGGAGACATACCCGTAACCGATTTAAAAATATTGGTGAATGCACTGTGCGAGGTAAATCCTCCGATTTCTGCAATGTAGCTGATTTTGTATTGTAGATAGCTTGAATCGGTCGATAAAAGATGCGTGATATATTTAATCCGCAACTCATTAATATACGCATTGAAGTTTTTGTCTTTGTACGTATTAATGATTTCTGAAAGATATTTGGTGTTCGTTTCCAGTTCTACGGCAAGGTTTGCCAGTGACATATTATTATCTAAATATTTTTTTGAATCCTCAAACTGGTTGAGTTTTTCAAGCAGTTCAAGTTCTTTTTCTTTTGGAATATTAAGCGGTTTTCGGCTAAAATCTTTGGTTTTTATTGGAGCAGAACTTAAGCGTAAATACGGAATCCTAAGCGATCTAAAAAACCGTATTTGTTTAAAAAGACTTTTACTGCTGTTTATTTCCCGGAATAAAAAATAGACAGAAACGGAAATAAGCAATAGCGAAACCCCAATGAGATACAGAAGTTGTGTTTTATGTTTTTGAAAAATATCTTTGTTGTTTTCAGCAGTTAATTTACTGCTAAGCTGTATAAGTTCCCGCCGTGCATCCTTTTTTTGACTTTCTAAATTTTTCGAACTTTCTTCGAATCTGCTGGTATACCACTGGTACTTTTCATTTTGATTGGCAACAAGATAACTCTTGGATAAATCCATAAAGAGACTGTTTTTCAACGGTTCATAACTTGTTCCCTCCAACGCTTTTAGTGAGCTTTCTAAACAGGTGATTGATTCCTTGTAATTTTGTTCTTCAAAAAACAAATGGCCGCGAAACTCTTGGGTTAAAGCAAATAAATAGGTTGCTCTAGGTAACGCATCCAACGAATAAAACAACTGATTGGCTTGTTTTTTCGCCTGACCAAATTGGCCATTTAGTAATAATATATTGGCGGCGATAAGTTCATTTTCTTTCAGAATAAGAGTCGCAGTAGTATTTTTATTCAGAAGATTTGAGCTTTTAGAAATGCTTTTTTTTGCGGCCTTTAAATCCTTAAGAGCGATGAAGTTCTTTGCTTGTAATTGGTAGAGTTGCGCCAGCCATAGACTATTCTGCGGGGGATTTTTTGCAGATACTGCCGTTTCAATTATTTTTGCGGTTTGCTCATAAAGATTTAAACTGTAAAATTCCCGTGCTAAAACCAATCGGATGAGAAGCTCTCGTTGAGGTTTTTGCAAGCTGGATTTTTCAAAACTAATGCGCACGGATTCCAAATAATTTCCTTTCAACAAATAGGCTTGTGCTAGAATATCTTTGATGATGAGCTGCTCCTCTTCAGTCCGGATTTCCTCTGCGGCATGGATCGCAACATCTGGATTCTCATATAACTTTGCAAAACTATTTTCTACCCGCAATCTGAAATCAGGTGGAGATTGCGCCAAAAATAAATTGGAGCCTAGCAGAAGGAATACAAATATTCGTAGAAAATGCGACATCGAACAAAATTAATCTATTTTAAGATGTTTTCTAGATTTTTTTAAGACCCAAATAATGGGCTTTTCATTTGGTTTATTTTACTGAATGTTATAGAATCTCAACAAATAATCGGATTCGTAATCTTTGGTTGGTTGAACGATTATGTAATTCGCCCAGAATGTAAATAAAATTCCCAATACGGTAAGTATCAGGAATGTTATGGGTGTTTTATTAAATAGTTTCATTTAGTCCTATTTAAAAATCCAAGCCATTTGGCAAAGCTTTTTTTCTGAAAATCAATAGTAATGCAGCGCCCACGGTAATTGCAGAATCGGCTACATTAAAAATATATTTAAAAAATTCAATATGTTTTCCGCCGATTAAAGGCCAGCTTTCTGGCACGTACCAGTCAACCAAAGGAAAATGTAACATGTCGACCACGCACCCTTTCATAAAGCTAGAATAACCCTCCCCAATAGGAACGACTTTCGAAATACCACCATATTCGATCCAGCGACTGATGCTTTCATCATAAACAGTACCACTGTCGAAGAGCATTCCGTAAAACATTCCATCGATTAAATTACCGATGGCACCGGCAAAAATCATGGCCATTGGGATGAGTAAATAATTGCTCGCACCTTCTTTCAGCCATTTGTTAAATAAATAAACCATACCGCCAATTAGAAAAACGCGCACAATTACAAGTGCATATTTTCCCAATAAACCACCGAAATGAAAGCCATAAGCCATGCCGGGATTTTCTACAAAAGTTAATTTAAAACCAGGAAATACAGGAATGCTTTCGCCTAAATTAAAATGCGTTTTGATATAAAATTTAGAAACCTGATCGATTAAGAGAATGATAAAGGTAATTAATGCTATTTTCTTCATTACAAATCGTTCTTTGGTTTATCCTTGAAATTTCTGGCAGGTTTTGCTGATTTATTTGCGGGTGATTTCGATTCGGATTTTGGAGCAGCATGATGATTTCTCGTATGAAATTTTTCATATTTTATGCCCATATCTTTCATGACACTTTTCAGTGCATTAAGTTCCATTTGATTTTTAGGATGTACAATTAGGGATTCCATTTTTATTTTATTTTTTTTGAAAGTTCGTCGAGTCGTTTTCTCTCTTCTGTTGAAAGATCTTTTAATCCGTTTTTTCCTATTTTGCTCAGGATTTTATCAATTTCATTTTCACGTTCTTTTTTTTCAGTATTAAACTGATCGTCGATCGTTACATATTTTTCTTTATTCGGCACGAATTTATGCTTCAGATCTTTTCGAAAAAAATAGATCAAGATAACCGCTACTGCCAGGATGATAAGAATAGTGTTCATGAATTAAAATGATAAATGCACAAAGTATTCTGTGTAAAATTACACAGCGCACTTTGTACATTATTCGTGGAATACGATGAATTTATCGTTGCATATTTTTGGCTTCGATGCTCAAAGTTGCATGCGGAACAGCCATCAATCTTTCCTTAGGGATTAATTTTCCGGTCACTCTACAAATTCCATAGGTTTTGTTTTGAATGCGAATCAAAGCGTTTTTTAAGTCACGTACAAATTTTTCTTGTCGACCTGCCAAAATTGCGTTTTGTTCTTTGCTTAAAGTTTCAGCGCCTTCTTCAAAGGCTTTGAAAGTCGGAGAGGTGTCATCAGTGCCATTGTTTTGGTCATTGATGAAGCTTTCTCTAATCAACATTAAATCTCTTTCCGCCTTTTCTATTTTTGCCTGAATAACTTCTTTAAATTCTTGTAAGTCGGCGTCACCGTACCTTTGTCTGTCTTCTGCCATAGCTGTATTTTTAAAAAACCAGTTCCTCACTGGCCATTATGATGTGTTTATTTTTTTTTAACTTCTACCTTAAATTGTAGATCATCAATCTCGATTTCGTCAAAATTTGAGAGTGAAATTACAATTTCTATTCTATCTGACAATACTTCTGTTGAAATATATGTCTCATTATTGATAATTTCTTTTTCAAAAGGACTATTTTCCTCTAAACGGATTGTTATTCTGTCTGTTAAGTCGAAATCTTTTTCCTTTCTTAAATTCTGCACCCGATTGATGAATTCCCGTGCGATTCCTTCTGCTTTCAGTTCATCAGTTAGGGTTAGATCTAAGGCTACGGTTAATTTTCCTTCACTGGTAACCGTCCAGCCTGGGATATCTTTGGTGAAAATTTCTACATCATCCAATGAAATTTCATAACCTTGAATTTCCATGCGTCCTTCTTTTTCTAAACTTGAAATCTGCTCCGCCGTAAAAGTCGTAATTTCTCCAGCAACTGTTTTCATGTCTTTCCCAAGTCTTGCACCCAAAGTTTTAAAGTTAGGTTTGATTTGTTTCACAATGAGGTCTGCCGCTTCATCAGCCTTGATCAGCTGTAATTCTTTTACATTAACTTCCTGTTTTATCAAGTCCGAAACCGCTAAAATCTGCGCTTCTGTTTTCTGATCCAAAACCGGGATCATTACTTTTTGCAGTGGCTGTCTTACCTTAATGTTTTCTTTCTTTCTTAGGGAAAAAACCATCGATGTAATTTGCTGTGCAAGATGCGTTTTTTCTACCAAATCCTGATCGATTAGATCTTCATTTGAACTTGGGAAATCGGTTAAGTGAACTGATTCTAAGGTGTTTTTTCCCGTTACTTTATTCAAATCCTGATAGAGCTGATCCATGAAAAATGGCGCAATTGGAGCCGCAATTTTTGAGATTGTTTCCAAACAAGTGTATAAAGTTTGGTAGGCAGAAATTTTGTCTTCAGAGTAATCTCCTTTCCAAAATCTTCGTCTACAAAGTCTTACATACCAGTTGCTTAAGTTGTCATTGACAAAATTATTAATGGCCCGCGCTACTTTTGTTGGTTCGTAATCTTGATAAAAAGCAGAAACTTCTTTTACGAGTAAATTGAGTTCAGATAAAATCCATCGGTCGATTTCTGGTCGGTTTTCTACGTTTTTTTCAGCATAGGTAAAACCATCAACATTTGCATACAATGCAAAGAAAGAATACGTATTGTACAGTGTTCCGAAGAATTTCCTGCGAACTTCATCAATTCCTTCCAAGTCAAATTTCAAATTTTCCCACGGATTTGCGTTAGAAATCATATACCAACGTGTGGCATCGGGCCCGTATTTTTCTAAGGTGGTAAATGGGTCAACGGCGTTGCCCAAGCGTTTCGACATTTTTTGGCCGTTTTTATCTAAAACCAAACCGTTGGACATTACATTTTTGTAGGCCACTGAATCAAAAACAGCCGTTGCAATGGCGTGTAAAGTATAAAACCAACCTCTTGTTTGGTCAACTCCTTCTGCGATAAAATCTGCTGGAAAGGCTTTATGAGAATCGATCATTTCCTTGTTTTCAAAAGGATAATGCAACTGTGCGTAAGGCATTGAGCCAGAATCAAACCAAACATCAATCAAATCAGTTTCGCGACTCATCGGTTTTCCAGAAGCTGAAACCAAAATTATTTCATCTACAATGTTTTTATGCAAATCGATGTTTGCATAATTTTCATTTGACATATTTCCAACTTCGAACGCTGCAAAAGGATTTTCGGTCATGAAACCAGCGTCCATTGATTTCTGCATCTCCATCATTAATTCTTCTACAGAACCGATGATGATTTCTTCTTTCAAATCTTCGGTGCGCCATATTGGTAATGGGATTCCCCAATATCTTGAACGGGAGAGATTCCAATCATTTACGTTGACCAGCCAGTTGGCAAAACGGCCTTCGCCCGTAGATTTTGGTTTCCAGTTGATGGTTTCATTTAATTCAACCAAACGGTCTTTCACCGCAGTCATTTTTACAAACCAAGAATCCAGCGGATAATATAAAACCGGCTTATCAGTTCGCCAGCAATGCGGGTAACTGTGCACGTATTTTTCTACTTTAAAGGCTTTGTTCTCTGTTTTTAAAAGAATGGCGAGTTCTACATCCCAGGATTTTTCTGGTGCAGTTCCGTCGTCGTAATATTCGTTTTTAATGTATTTGCCGCCAAATAATTCGGGGGTGTTGCCTCCTGTTAAGAAACGACCCTGCAAATCAACCAAGGGAACGAGATTATCATTTTCATCTTTAATTAATAAGGGTGGGATTCCGTTTTCTTTTCCAACACGCGCATCATCAGCCCCGAAAGTGGGTGCGATGTGTACGATTCCAGTTCCATCTTCTGTGGTTACAAAATCTCCGATAATCACACGGAAGGCTTTGTCTGCATTTTCGGCAGGTAAAAACCAGGGAACTAATTGTTCATATTCGGTTCCGGCTAAATCTGCACCTGTAAATTCTTTTAAAATTTGATAAGGAATTGTTTTGTTTTCTGAACGATAATTGCTAAAATCCTCCTCTGTTCCTTCAATATATTTTTTACCAAAATTCTTTTGTAAAAGTACCCTTGCCAAAACAATATGAATCGGCTCAAAAGTATATTGGTTAAAGGTTTTTACCAAAATATATTCAATGTCTCTTCCCACTGCCAAAGCCGTGTTAGAAGGTAAAGTCCAAGGAGTGGTCGTCCACGCTAGAAAATAAACATTCGCCTTAGGTTGCTCAGCCTCAAATTCTTCCCAATGCAAGGCGCCACCACAAGAAACTCCTGCGATTTCGGAAGTGTCAATATTTGATTCAGGATAAGCGATTGCCGATAATTTTTTCCAAGTTTCGCTCGCATTTTCAGGAGCGCGCTTCACTTTGAACTGTGCAACCACAGTCGTATCTGAAACATCGCGATAGGTTCCCGGCTGGTTTAATTCGTGAGAAGAAAGGCCGGTTCCAGCTGCGGGAGAATACGGTTGAATCGTGTAACCTTTGTACATCAGGTCTTTCTCGTAAAGTTGCTTCAAAAGCCACCAAACGGTTTCCATGTATTTGGGTTCGTACGTGATATAAGGGTCTTCTAAATCTACCCAATATCCAATTTTTTCGGTCAGGTCATTCCACACATCGGTATAGCGCATTACCGCATTGCGACAGGCTTGGTTATAATCTTCAACCGATATTGTTTTACCGATATCTTCTTTTGTAATCCCCAATTCTTTTTCTACACCGAGCTCAATCGGTAAACCATGCGTATCCCAGCCAGCTTTGCGGAAAACCTGCTTCCCGTTTTGGGTTTGGTAGCGACAGAAAATATCTTTCAACGCTCTCGCCATCACGTGGTGAATCCCAGGCATCCCGTTTGCAGAAGGAGGACCTTCATAAAATACATATTCCGGCTCGCCATCGCGCATTTCGACGGATTTTTTAAAGGTTTGGTTCTCGTCCCAAAATTGGGTAATATTCTCGGCAATGGTTGTTAAATCGAGATTTTTATATTCGGTAAACTTCTTCATTTTCAAACAGTTCAATAAGAATTATCTTCATTAATTAAGTTTGCGAATATAAGAATTTTCAGGGAATTATGAGGTATTGAATACGCTAAAGATTAGGGAATTGGAATTTCTAAAACGACCATGGTTCCACAGGGTTTATCATTTTGGTGCAAATCATGATACTTGATTTTATAGGAGTTAGTGCCGAAATAGTTTTTCAACATTCCATCAGCGATTTTTGTGCCTAGGGAATTGCTCAAACTTTTCTGCCGAACCCGATTTCGTTCTGCTTCTTTTCTGCCCACCCCATTGTCGCTAATTCGTATTTCTATATGATTGCAGTTTTGATGAATTTGTAGATTGATTTTCTTTTCGTTGACCAAAGTTACTCCATGTAAAATCGCATTTTCTATGAAAGGCTGCATCACCATTGGCGGAAGTTTTATTTGCTCAGGATTGATCTGCTCATCAATGGATATTGTGAAATCTATTTTTTTATTAAACCGTAGGTTTTCAAGATCTACATACACTTTGATTATTTGGATTTCTTCCTCTAAGGTAAAATCTTTAACGGTTGAAGAAATAAGAATTGACCGGATTATTTTTGAAAATTTAGTGAGGTAGTTTACCGCATTTTCACAATCATTTTCTCGGATGTAAAATTTAATAGAATTAAGAGCGTTAAAGATAAAATGAGGATTCATTTGGTTTTGCAAAATAGAAAGTTTCAAATCAGAAATCTCTTGTTGGTACTTTATTCGCTCATTTTCAACCAAAAGCTTGTTTTGATTTTGTAAGTTTATTTTATCTTTTAGGATTGCATTTTTCTGCATTTCTACAATTAAATTTTTATTAAAAGAAACTTTTTCCTGATAAGTAATCCTTTGTTTACGACCTAGAGCGAAGGAAAACGCTATGTTTTCTACGATAAGTCCGATGAAATAAATAAAATCGCCTGCCTTTCTACTTATATTTAGAAAAGGTGACTCTCTTACCGGTTGCTCGCCCAAAATGGAGCAGATGTATAGAAATATCCCCCCAAAAATAATATAGTATTTGAGTTTGTTTTTAACTTTTGTTAGAATGTAAAACGAGATGATGGTCTGAACAGTAATGAGATACGGAAATAGGTCGTAGAAACGATTAAAAACAATTTCGATATTCCATATTTGTAAAATTCCGAGTCCGATTGCCGCAATACTAATTAAAAAATAAATGGGTAAAACAATGATTTTATACCAGGTCTGGTTGGTTTCTTTGATGTTTAAAAATTGCGCGAAAAATAAGAAATAAATACCGTTGAAAATGATGGTAAAAAACTCCTTAGAATGGTAATTGAAATTGAAGAAATAGGACAGGTCAAATAGAAATCCACTTTCTGCTAAAGTCATATAAGCGAGAAAAGAAGTAAAAGTATAAGAACTGTATAGTAAATAAGATTGATCTCGATTTTGAAAAAAAAGAGATAAGTGATAAATCGAAAGCAATAGTAGTCCGCCCAATACCGCATATAAGATGCTTTCATAAGTGTCTCGCTCAATGATTACATTTAATATTTCGGACATTCTAATAAGTTTATCACAAAAATATGTTATTTTAAATTAGTGATTATCAATTATATTGATTTTTCTTTCAATGATCCCTAACCATCTTTTTTCTGGAAGGGCTGAATTTTTCTAGAATAAAATATGATAAAAAACCCATTAACAGAGCGCAGCTCACTGATAAAATTAAGCTCCCTATTATATATTGTGTGATATTGTTTTTGATAAAATCATAATCGAAACTTTGGTTTTCTAAATTAGAAGTATGGCCTACAAACGGAGCGCCCACAATCATCGAAAGCCATATAATCATGGGGATTAAAGGAGGAAAAGTGATTTGCGAAGTCATAAAAGTCAACACTTTATTCAATTTAAAATAAACCGATAAGGTGATGGCTAAAAAAGAGTGAAATCCCCAAAATGGAGAAAGACCAATGAACACGCCCAAGGCAATTGATTTTGCTTTGCTATGGTTGCTACCATCGGTTTCTAAAATATTTTCTTTAAAAAATCTTTTCAGCCCTTTTCGCCGAAAATAGCGGTAGAAAACTTTTTGACTCTGTAAGGTGTTTTGAATGAATTTTTTCAAAAGTAGTTTGTTATCAGAGCAAATGTAAGGGTTTTGTTCCGTTTAAATTTTATTTTAAAACCAGTCAAATGAAAGAGAAAAACGTCGTATTAAAAAAAAACTTCTACTTTTGCAAAAAAGTTTCCGGGATGTCAAAAAATTTAGTGATCGTAGAATCACCTGCAAAAGCAAAAACCATACAGAAATATTTGGGCAAAGATTTCGAAGTGAAATCGAGTTTCGGACACATTCGAGATTTGCCAAAGAAAGGAATGGGAATCGACCTGGAGACCTTCACCCCAGACTATGAGGTTTCTGCCGATAAGAAGAAACTCGTTGCCGAATTAAAAGCTGCAGTTAAAAAAGCAGATATGGTTTGGCTCGCTTCCGATGAGGATCGCGAAGGGGAAGCGATCGCTTGGCATTTGGCCCAAGAATTAAAATTGAAGGAAGAAAATACCAGAAGGATTGTCTTTCACGAGATTACCAAAAATGCCATTTTAAAAGCGATAGAAAATCCGAGAACAATAGACCAAAATTTAGTCAATGCGCAACAAGCCCGTAGAATTCTCGATAGAATTGTTGGTTTTGAAATGTCGCCAGTTCTTTGGAAAAAAGTAAAAACCGGACTATCCGCAGGACGCGTTCAATCTGTAGCCGTTCGTTTGGTCGTAGAGCGGGAACTTGAAATCAGAGGTTTTCAACCGAAATCCACGTTTAAATTAGAAGGATTATTCGTTAATAATAACAAGCAGGAAATTAGCGCAAAACTGAAGAAAGATTTTGCCAAAGAAAAAGATGCGGAGGATTTTTTAAATCAATGCCAAGCAACTGATTTCAAGGTTTTAAATGTAGAAACAAAACCAGGGACCAGAAGCGCTTCGGCTCCTTTTACAACCTCAACTTTACAACAGGAAGCCAGTAACAGATTAGGTTATGGCGTGACCGCTACCATGAGAGTTGCGCAGCGTTTATATGAAGAAGGGTTTATTACGTATATGAGAACCGATTCCGTGAATCTTTCGCAGGAAGCCATTAACGGAGCGAAAGCGCAAATTTTGTCAGAATATGGTGAGGCGTATTCAAATCCCAGAAATTATACCACCAAGTCTGCATCTGCACAGGAAGCTCACGAAGCAATTCGCCCGACTGATTTTTCAGTGAAAACAATTGGTGATGCACAATTAAATAAGTTGTATCAATTGATTTATAAAAGAACTTTAGCCTCCCAAATGGCGAACGCTAAAATTGAGAAAACGGTCATTGAAATTGGGAATACAAAACTCCCACAACATTTTGAAGCACAAGGCGAAGTGATTATTTTCGAAGGTTTTCTGAAAGCTTACGGAATTCTGAAAGCCGAAGATGATGAGGAGGATAACAACGATAAGTTGTTGCCGAAAGTTTCTCTTGGTGAAGAATTGGATTATAAAAAAATAGAAGCGACCGAGAAATTCTCAAGGCCTTCTGCAAGATATACTGAAGCCGGTTTGGTAAAAAAACTAGAGGAACTCGGCATCGGGAGACCTTCTACGTATGCGCCGACCATTCAAACGATTCAGAACAGAGAATATGTAGATAAGAAAGAAATTCTTCCGCAAGAAAGAGAAATCGTGAAAATGACTTTAGGGAAGACAGATCTAAAAAAAGAAGTTTTAACCGAAAAGTTTGGTGGTGATAAAAATAAGTTTGTCCCAACTGATATTGGTGAAGTCGTCAATGATTTCCTCACCCAGAATTTCGCCGAAGTCCTCGATTATGGCTTTACCGCAAAAGTAGAACAAGATTTTGACCATATTGCCAGTGGTGAAGAAAAATGGAAAGTGGTTTTACAAGATTTTTATAAAGATTTTCACCCGAGAATCGCCGACGTTGAAGAAAACGCAGACCGAGCCAGTGGCCAAAGAATTTTGGGCGTAGATCCTAAATCCGGAAAAAACGTGTTGACCAGAATTGGAAGATTTGGACCCATGGTTCAAATTGGTGAACAAGACGATGAGGAAAAACCCGTTTTTGCAAGTTTAATGCCGACGCAAAATATTGCGACCATTACTTTAGAAGAAGCGTTAGAATTGTTCAAAATCCCTTTTGACTTAAATGATTTTGAAGGTCAAACTGTGACCATTGGAGTGGGTAGATTTGGTCCTTATGTGAAGTGGGGCGATGCTTTCATCAGTATTCCTAAAGGGGAAGATGCCCTTTCTGTTAACCAGCAAAGAGCCGAGGAAATCATTAAAGAGAAGAAACTTGCCGATGCGCCAATAGCGACTTTCAAAGGAGAGCCGGTTACGAAAGGTACCGGTCGATTTGGCCCTTTTATTAAATATCAATCCATGTTTATTAATGTGCCTAAACGCTACGATTTCGATAACCTTAGCCAGAGCGACATCAATGAATTGATAGAGGCAAAGTTAGAAAAGGAAGCCAACCGTTACATTCAACAATGGACAGACGAAAAGATTTCCATAGAAAATGCAAGATGGGGACCGATTGTTAAAATGGGTAAAAACATTTTTAAAATTCCAAAAAATAAAAAAGAAGAAAAATTTACGGCAGAAGAATTAGCAGAAGTGTCTTTAGAAGAAGTTAAAAAATGGATTACCGCGCAAGATAAAAATGCGTTTAAAGAAAAACCTAAAAAAGCAGTAACAAAAAAACCTGCTGTGAAAAAAAACACTACTAAAAAATCAGTAGTTAAAAAGAAGTAGCGTTTTGATTTACATCTTGTTATACAAATCTCATCGATTGATCGGCGGGATTTTTTTTATGGATTTTTTGGCTCAAAACGACTTGTTTTGGGTCGTAATTTTTACGGTTTTTACCGCCTTTTTTAAGAAAATTAGGCGTTTATGCGTTAAACATATAAATTTTAAGCTATTTTTTTGTATCGTATTTAGGGGGAAGATGCACTGCTTATGACTTTATTTACAGGTTGTTACCAATTTACAAATTGGATATTTCCAAACATTCAATATTAAACACCTGTTTTTTTCTATAACATGTTGATAAGGTGTGAATTATATTTATATATTTGGTCTCACACAAAATGAAAAAAACAAACACAAAACACATTTGATTTAAAAGAAACTAAACACACAAAAGATGTTAAAAAATTTACAGTATTAATTTGTATAATTTTTTGATAATGATTAAAAATCAACTGTTAGCTTTTTGTTTTTTTGCTAATTTATTTTCCGCTCAAACTTCAAATGAAGCCAAAGCTCCCAATAGTTATATCTTCGATATTGGGCTCGCGCAAACCAACAATTATGGCGGGTTAGAAATCCCCGTTGCCAAAGCCTATAAAATGTGGGCAGAATACGAGTATCTAAAATCAGATGGTCTCCCAAATCCTATTCCAGCTGGTGTTCAAACTGCTTCTCTTTATTGGGAAGATGTACCTGGGCTTATTGATAAGGTCAGCCTTGTGCCAGGTGCTGATCCTTCTAAATCCAAAATTAAGGTAGAAATTAATAGAGGAAGAGGCAAAGGAAATGCGGTGGTCGCTTTAAAAGTTGATGAAACCATCTATTGGAGTTGGCATGTTTGGGTAACTGATAATCCCGCAGAGGGAGTATATTATCAGCAAGGTACAGAAACCGATATTGCCGGACGCCCCATCAATATTCAATACATGGACCGTAACCTTGGTGCAACTTCCAGTAGTTTTCTGGGCGATCAGTGGCAAAAATCTGGTGGCTTAATGTACGAATGGGGACGAAAGGACCCTTTTCCTCCGTTGTTGTATAAAGATGCCTATTTCTATGAAATTTCTGGCGAAGTCGGCGTGTTAAAACACAAACAAATTGATCCTGTTAATACGATTCCTGTTGAGATTAGACCCTTTAATGAAATTGAGAAAAACATTCAATATTCAGTAAAAAATCCCATTACTTATATTATCAATACAGATGTACAAGGGAATTGGTTTTCTAGCAGCAGGTATAAAATTCCGGGTGCCAGTCCCGATTATGTAGCTTGGGATTTATGGTCAGATAACGCCAAGGGTTATCATAGCAATGGCAACAGCTCCAACGCAACGCTAAAAAAAGAGAGTCGCTCCTATGAGCTAAAATCAGAACTTGATCCTTGCCCGAATGGCTGGCGAATTCCCTCTTATTACGGAAGAGAAACACAAAATAATAATTTGGCTTTTTTCGGTAAACAAGATTGGAATAACGATGATAGTAGTACAACTTTGCGACAGCTTTTTCCTCAGTCACAAAATCCGAATCTTGATGGAATTAAAGTTTATCCTGGATTAGGAATGGATTTTACTAATGTGCTAGGAGGGAGTAGAAACCTAGGGATACTTGCTATTTCTGGTGGTTATGTTTACTATCCCAACTCTTCCGCTCCGAATGCTCCAGCAGGAATTTCATTTGAGGATAATGCTGCAAATGGGGGACTGTGGAGTTCAACATTTGCTTACGATGGTGCTCGTATTTTTTCAATGATTTCGGATCCTTTTAGAACAAGTACGAATGTAGGACTTCATGCAATTTTTAACAATCAAACCAATCCGACCAAAGCAGGTAACGCAGTAAAATGTATGCGGGATCCGAACCTATTATTAATCGGTGATTTTGCAACCCAATATTTCACTTCTGAAAAAGAAAATTATACCGTAGGTCTAGAAAACCCTAATTCTTATGTCGTTGTCGATGAAACTTTGGTGAAAATACCAGTCAATAAAGCCTTTTCGGTTTATAATCAAATTCTTTCTAATCACGGCATGCTTCCTTCTGATAATTTGGTAGCAAAAGTTTTGTGGACTTCAGATCCTCAATTAATTACCTCAGTCGTACTTGAGCCTAATCTCATTGATGGTAGAAACTCCGCTATTAATGTGGTAGTTAATCCTTTGATAAAAGGAAATGCAGTGGTCTCCCTTCATGACACAGATCCAAATTCTCCTGCGCTTTGGAGCTGGCATATTTGGGCGGCAGAAAGTGACCCAACTGACAATGAAGTTACCTATGTAACAGAAAACCTTATCCCAGTTTCTTATAATTTCATCAATCCAACAGCAAGTAAATTACCTCCTCTCAAAACTACTTTTATGGATCGAAATCTTGGTGCAGTAAGCAATTCCTTGGCCTCCGGAAAAGCCAATGGTCTTCATTATCAGTGGGGTAGAAAGGATCCGCTGCCTATATTTGCAAATCCAGATACCGATGTAATATATGTTTTTTCAGATCAGCCCATCCCGGCAAATCCAACCAAATTTTTTAGTAAAAACAATTTAAACTTTACTTCAGTTGGTGCAGAAGACTATAGATTAAATTTCACTACGGATTATGCCA
This sequence comes from Kaistella yonginensis, assembly GCF_030409525.1. Lineage (GTDB taxonomy): Bacteria > Bacteroidota > Bacteroidia > Flavobacteriales > Weeksellaceae > Kaistella > Kaistella yonginensis. Next base: position 168,115 of record NZ_JAUFQB010000010.1, read on the forward strand.
GTTACAGCTCTCAAAATGCAACCAACTATAAAAAATTGCAGGAAAATGTGCGCTATTCGGTAGGGAACCCCTTGTCGTTTTTGTACCATGCTGGTATAGGTACTATATACGACGGTGGTAATTCATTTTCTAACGATTTAACCAAAGTGCGAGATTGGGTTTCCAACGAGCGTGCTCAAGCTGATAACAGATGGGGACATGCAGACAAAAAATCTCCGTTTGATCCTTGTCCTGAAGGTTGGCGTGTCCCAGATGTTACATTTACCAATCTCTATGCAGGTTCAAAGGGGAGTTCTCCTTGGTACAATGGGTATCAAAATGATGCCTACGGTAAGGTTGGGATTATACAGAATCAATGGCATGATGTAGCAAATTTCTATTCTGGAACTGTTGCAGGGAATAGTGGTTGGAAATTTGAAAATCCACTCTTTCCAATCGGAAGCTTTCCAGCTGATGGTATTCGTGGCGAGCTGGGTCAGAACCAAGTCTTGTTTGAAAGATCAGGAGTGTGGACCGCATCGATGGCAGACTATGGCACAGGCTACGCCCTCGCGATGCAGTTTCAAGGAAGCAAGATGCAAACCGGTACCGCAGTTTATCCGCAGGCGGGAATGTCAGTAAGATGCGCAAAAGATGAAAATAGATTGCTGGGAACAATTATAAATGGAAATCCTGTAGTTTTAGGCTCAACCGAAACGCAAACCAATAATGACCCGAAAAATAAAGAAATCAATCTCTATCCTAATCCTTTTAAAAACCAATTCAATATCAAAAGCAAAGATGCGCAAGCGGTAGAATTGTATGATTTAAGCGGAAAATTGGTGTTAAAATCAAATATAGAAAATGGGACGGTAAATGCAGGAAACTTAACAAAGGGAGTCTATATTGTTAAAATTATCATGAAAGATCAGTCTTTTTTGACTAAAAAAGTAATCAAAGACTAGTATTTATCTGATTTAAAAACTAAAGCATCGCCAATGGGTGGTGCTTTTTTTTTACTTTTGCTACAATCAATATTACCTACTATGAATCTCGAGGACATTCTGCTGCCACCAAGGCCCATAAAAACAGAAAAATGGCAAATCGGAAATAGCATCTTTAATGAAATACAAGAGTACGGAATTGCGCTCATCTTTTGCTCTGATTACCGTGGACTACAAAATGGTGAGGCAGAAATTCTAGACTTTAAAAACGTTAGAAAAGAACTTTATCGATTGTCAAATTTAGATTTCGAAGTCCCGATTTGTGATTTAGGAAATTTAATTTCAGGGAGGTCTCATCAGGATACTCATTATATTTTACAAGAGGTATTATCCATGTGTCATTATAAAAATGCCATACCAGTTCTAATTGGCGGCAGTAATGACTTGGCTTTCTCGTTATTCTCAGCTTTAGATTTTCATCAAAAAAACACGAATTATACCCAAATTTCTAATCTCATTTCTTTGGTAAATGAAGGAGAAGAACTCACGGAGAAAAATTTTCTGTCCAGAATTTTAGGTTCCAAAACTTTTAGCCTAAATCATTATCATCATCTCGGTTATCAGAAACATTTGAATGAAATGGACTCGGTGAAATTGATGAAAGAAGTAGAATTTGATGTGGTAAGGCTGGCCGATTTAATGAACAATACTGAGAGAACAGAACCGTTTTTCCGACAAGCAGATCTGGTCACTTTAAATTGTGACGCGGTAGAAAGTATAGGCGATGGTTTTTCAGTCAATCCGCAAATCAATGGCTTAAACAAAAGAGAGATTTGTGCCTATATGAAAGAAATCGGGTTGAGTCAAAAGTTGAAGTCGGTTGGGATTTTTAATTTTAATGCCAATTCTGAATCTTTTCTGAATCACCAATTGATGGCGCAGATGATTTGGCATCTTATCGAAGGAATTAATATTCAGAAATCTCATCCCGTCGAAAAATCTTTTGAGATCTATTGGTTGATGATTGATGAAGAGAAATATGCTTTTCAGCGGGAAAGATTTACGAACCTTTGGTATTTTGGAGCTGATGAAGACCTGTCGCAATTAATCCCGTGTTCGCTGAGCGATTACGAAGCAGCAAAAAAAGGAGCGCTGAACCCACGACTGCTAAAAAATTAGTGGGTTTTACGATTCTTCTACTTCAATTAAAATTCTTATTTTTGACGCTTAAACACCCTGATGAAATCCGTTCTATCAAAGATTTTCGCATCTCCTTTTCTGCTTATACTACTGGCTGTTTTGGTAAAAGTCCCTTTGTTTTTCACCAAAAACATTCAGGAGGATTCTTTTATTACTTGGCGTGTTGCGAGAAATTTCGTGCAATATGGCGTTATTGGTTTTAATGGTGATGAAAGGATTTCGGCTTCTACCACACATTTATATGTTCTTGTAACCGCATTTTTCCAACTCATTTTTGGTGATGGATTTATTTATCCACTGCTTATTTTCAGTGGGATTCTTTTTGCAATGGGGTCTTGGTGGTTGGCCCAGATTTTCTTTCCGGGTGATACGCTGAAGCGGGGGTTTTTCTTTCTTTTGCTAAATATTACACCACCCGCTTTAACCGCTTCTTTCCTCGGAATGGAGTATGGGATTTTGTTTTTCCTCTATAATAGTCTGATTTATTTTGGTCTTTTTAAAAATAAAAAATGGGCCTATTTTCTTTTTCCTATACTTTTACTTTGGACCAGAGTGGATACTGTAATTTTTCTAGGAATTTTCTTTCTGGGCGATTGGTATCTTAAGAGAAAATTCAATTACCTCTATATTTTAGGTGGGATTATTGGCGTAGTGACTGTGGTAGGCTTTAATTATTTTTATTTTGGTGAAATCGTCAACCATACGATTACAGCAAAAAAAATTGCCTATAAAAATCTTACACAGAATAACAGCATTGAGTTTTTTCTTTATCAATGGGCCTATTATGGCGGTTTAATTAAGAAGTATGCAATTTATACGTTTTTACTTTTTGTTGTATTTCTAGGTTTTTTAGGTTATGCTATTTTCAAAATTATTAAGAATAAAAAAATAGGAACACCTACAACCAAAGTTATTTTGGGTTTGATTCTTCTATTTGCCCTTTCAAAAATTACGATATTTTCAATTTTTAAAGCTTATTTTGATTGGTATTATTGGCTTCCACGGGCATTTTTGTTTGTGGTGACTTTATATTATTTTTTGAACATCACTACTTGGAAGAAGAAATGGTTGTTTGCCGGAATCTCAATTGCAGGTGTAGGGTTGTATTTTTTTCAAATGCTACAATCATACACAATTGGTTATATGGAAGAGCGCCAAAGAATGACCATCGCAGCAGATATCAATAAAGATAACGTGGGTATTGAGCAATCTATTTTGCTGGAGCCCGCTGGGATAATTCCTTTTTATACGAGGCTTTACACGTATGATGAGGTGGGTTTGGTAAATGAACGCATTAATGACGAAATGCGGAAGGATGAGAAATATTGGTGGATCAATGCTGTTCATCAATTTCAGCCTGATTATATTTTAACCATTGCAAAAAAACCGGGTGATACAAACAGTTTATACAAGATAAAACCAGAAGACAGCAAAGATTTTGAGCAAGATTATCAACTCGTCAAGGACTATCCAATTGCAAAAATTCACGATCATGCACCTTTGCTTTTAAAATGGATTTACCAGATTAGACCGATTGGTAAAGATTATTATCTTTATAAAAAACGGATAGAAAACACAAACTAAGATGCCGAAAGTTTCCATAATTGTTCCCGTTTACCAAGTTGAAAAATACCTTAGAAAATGTTTAGATTCTTTGGTTCATCAAACTTTGCAGGACATCGAAATTTTAGTAGTTAATGATGGGAGTCCAGATCATTCACAAATCATTATTGATGAATACCAGCACCAATATCCTGTAATAATTAAATCGTTCTTCAAAGAAAATGGAGGTTTAAGTGAGGCGCGAAATTTTGGTTTAGACCGAGCAAAAGGCGAGTTCATTGGATTTGTAGATAGCGATGATTCGGTTTCGGTAACCATGTTTGAAGAAATGTATGCGTTAGCAAAAAATCATGCTGCCGAAATGGTGGTTTGTAATCTACAAAAAGTAGATGAATTTGGTAATATCACGCAGAAACTTACGCAAATTCCAAATATGCCCGAGAAAATCGACTTAGAAACGCATTTTTCAGTTTTTTCAGATCTTTCGTATTTTGCATGTAATAAAATTTTCAAAAAAGAGCTTTTCGAAAATAAAAGATTTAAAAAAAACATTCATTTTGAGGACATTCAGTTGATTCCACAATTGCTGCTGGAATGCAGAACAATTGCACAAACCCAATGCTATCATTACGATTATCTAGAACGAAAAGATTCAATCACGAAAACACATAACCGTAGCGGTTTAGATATTTTGAAAGCAGTGGAAGCAGTAAATGTAGCATTTGAAAAATCGCAGTATGCTGCAAAAAATAAGGAGCTTAAAAATTTTAATATTCTGGAAGGAGTTTATACCTTCTTGGCTTACTTGGCTTTTGTAAAAGATGATCGGTCGTATGGTGAAATGAGTAATGCACTGAAAAGTTTTAGCAGAAAACATCACCTATCAAAAAGAGAAATATTTACCTATCAACGCTTTGAAAAGAATTATCTCTTATCTTTGCCACTTAAGAAAAAAGTATTTTATTTCCTTTATTTTACAGGACTCTATTCGTTTGTACGGAAATTAATATAAAAACAGTACTTTATTGATGCCAATTTTACACCCTATTTTTATCTTGATTTTTCTCTTTCTTGCCTTTGCGAGTTATTGGGAGATTTTTAGGTTAGAAAAAAAGCAGAGTGTTTTTGTGTGGGTCGCAGGGATTTTGATTATTGTTGCGGTAGGCTTTCGGATTAATGTTGGTGCAGATTATCCTGTGTACAAAATGCTTTTTTCAGGATTTGCGATTTACACCACCTATGGCGATGTTTTAGACAAGGCACTTTTTCGCCCCAATTCAGAAGAGATCGAGTGGATTTTTGTACTCATCAATAAACTGGTCTTCGATTTCGGACTGCCTTTTTATATTGTGACCTTTATCATGGCCCTTATTGCGGTGACCCTTAAGTTCACCACCATTTATAAAAATGTTGCGTTTCCTACCTTGGCCTTAATGTTCTATTTTATGCCCATCATGTTTTTTGAGGATTCTGGACAGATGCGGCAAGGCTTAGGAATTGCGGTTTGTGTGGCTTCCTTCAAATTCATCAAAGAACGTAACTTAATGATGTTTCTTCTATGCATGTATATTGCCTTAGGATTTCACAAAACATCAATCGTTTTTGTACCTGCATATTGGCTTGTGAAAATACCCATGAATAGCAAAAGAATATTTTGGGTTTTGGTGATCGCCCTCTTATCATCACCGTTTGAATTGTATCGATTAGGAGGTGGGATTTTTGGAGCCATCGCACCAGATGACCTTTCTGGAGCCTACACAGGATATCTCGATGATCGCTATTATGGGACAAATGTAGAAACAGGGTTGAACGATATTGTAAAATTATTTTTTATCGGGATCCTTATTAAATATGACGAAGAAGCCTGTGATGAGGTTTGGTGGTATGAATACATGAGAAATTTAGCGGTTTTTGGTCTCGCGCTGTTTTATTTTTTTCGGTCGAATGAAATTTTTGCCGTACGGCTTCCGGGTGCCTATATGTTTTTTGTAACCATGTTTTGTATGACCAGTATCGTTTATGCGGTTAAAGGACGAGGCCGACAAATTTTATATTTAGGATTTATGACTTATTTTGTAGCGATGTTTTTTTATTTTGGCAAAGGAAATGGGCATAAGGGTGGCTTTTCAATAGAACGATATACAAACGCACTTTGGTAAATACGATGAATGAACTAATAAAAGATTTACTGGAGAACCTGGGAATTTCCCTTTTCTATGCAAAGTTAGTACTAGGCATGATGTTTTCTTTTGCCCTAACTTTTTTTTCAATCCCTACAATCGTCAAAATTTCTCGAAGAAAAAACCTGATGGATGAACCTGGGACCAGAAGCTCGCACCTTCGTAAAATACCTAATCTGGGTGGTATTGCTATATTTTATTCTTTGGCAGTATGCGCCTCAATATTTGCATTTGAATTATTTGAACTCTATAAATTCTTATTTGCTTCTTTGGTGATTTTACTTTATATCGGTGTGATGGACGATATTGTGGTCATGCGTGCATACAAAAAACTCTTGGCGCAAATCATGGTTACCGCCCTTATGGTTCTTGGATCTGATGTTAGAATTAGAAGTTTCTTCGGGGTATTTGGGATTTATGAACTCAGCTATACGTTCAGTGTTATTTTTAGCATGTTTACCTTTATTGTTTTAATAAACGCCTTTAATTTAATTGATGGTATTGATGGTTTATCTGGCGGATATTCTATAATTTGCAGTGCTTTATTTGGAATCAGTTATTTCCGTTTAGGTGAATATAATTATCCGTTGGTCGTTTTGTCCGCAGTAATTATTGGTTCTGTGATCGGATTTTTGTATTATAATTTATCCCACTACAGAAATAATAAAGTTTTCATGGGAGATACGGGCTCCATGATTTTAGGTTTTTTACTGGCTTTCACTGCGATTTGTTTTATTGATATTTTCATTGATAAACAGTTGCCAGAAGTTCCGCGATACTATCTGCAAACTGCCCCAGCAGTCACTGTTGCTATTTTAATTCTCCCTATTGTAGACACCTTAAATGTAGTTATGATCCGTTTATTTAAAGGGGAATCCATATTTGCCGCAGATAAAAACCACATTCATCATTCACTTTTAGATTTAGGACTTACCCATAGAAGGTCTTCGGTGTATATTCTGTGCTATTATTTGCTTGTAGTCGCAGTTGCGTATTTTTATAGGCATATCAATGTGAACTATTTACTGCTGCTGGTATTAACCTTAGGATTTATTGGCGCTTATATCCCTCGTTTTATTTTATACACCAGAAATAAAACCAATTAATAATTTGTTATTTTTGCAAAACCATAATACTTCTGATGAAAACATTAAAAAAAGCTTTATTCCTCACTCTTCCTTTCTTTCTTTTCTCCTGCATCACTTCTAAAGATGTACGATACATGCAACCTAACGAAAGTTTGGTGATTAATGAAGAAGGTTTGGTTCCCTATAACGTTCCTATTTACAGGATTACTAAAAACGATATTTTAACGCTCAACATTGTAACCACCCCACAAGGTGATGCCGCACAGTTTTATTCTACATTAAATGCAACCCAATCGACTGGCAATTCTGGCGGGAGCGCAACGGTTACCAACCAAGGTGGCGGTCAAGGTGGGAATACAACCATCTATTTTAATGGATTAAAGGTAGATTCAAACGGAGATGTAAATGTTTTCGGAATCGGATATATCAAAGCAGAAGGAAAAACGGTTGAGGACATGACAAAAGAAATTCAACAGAAGGTAAACCAAAACTTTGTTGAAGGAAAATCGGAAGTGCGACTGAATATAGATGGGATCACTTACTATATTTTAGGAGACGTAGAAACAGTGGAGATTAGTGGAGAAAAAAAAGCGCACAAAAATACATTGACCATTACAGAAGCCTTGGCAATTAATGGCGGACTAAACAGAACTGTTGACCGAACAAATATTGTGATTCATAGAAAACTACCAGAAGGAATCAAAATAGCTAAAATAGATTTAACCCGCGAAGACGTGATGAACTCGCCTTATTATTGGGTGCAAAATGGAGACGAAATTTTTCTGACCACCCGATCAAAGAATCTCAATGGTTTTGGAAAAGATCCGATACAAACACTAACTACCGGAGTTTCACTTGTTACTACCGCGATTACGATTTATCTAATTTTAACAAGACTCTAAGATGATTCCGGGAAAAGAAAATACAAACACAACAACCACACAAGATAAGATTGGTTCCTTTGCAATCTTTGATTTTGAGCATTTCCTTAGAAAAATAGTAAAAAACTGGTATTGGTTTTTACTAATGGCAGCATTGGGCTATGGCATTTCTTGGATGTATAGTAAATACTATGCACAGCGAATATACGCCTCAAGCCTTTCTTTAAGCATTTCAAATAATACTGCAAGTTATTTTACCCCAAACCAATCCATCAACTTTATCTGGGGAAACAATGGGAATCAAGATGGCGTTTACTTGAAAAAAATGTTGCTCTCAAGATCACATAATGAATATTTGGTAAAGCAATTGGATCTATATGTGAATTACGCCACAAAAGGATTCATCAAGCAAACCTACCTCGATAAGTTCGATTCACCCGTGTTTTTAGAGGTTGATAAATCATCTTTACAACAAGTAGATTACCCTATAACCATTATCCCAAAAGGAGGCAACCGCTTTGAAATAGTTCTGCCAAAAGAAGGCGAGTCGACCTCTTTATATTCGTATGAAAAAGAAGGATTTCAAACAGTAACACCCTACAAAAGAACAGAAAACAAAATCATTTCTTTGAATGAGTGGTACGTTTCACCCAACTTAAAGTTTAAATTAGTGAAAAACGCTAATCCCAGTGAAATTAAATTTGAAAATATCGTTGTAACACTTGCCACTGTTAATAATACCGTGAATAGTTTGGTAAGCACCATCGATGTTGATTTTGATAAAGAGATTAATACCATCATGATTATCAGCAAAAAAGGCTATAATCTAAATGGTACCGTTAATTTTCTGAATATTTCAGTGGATGAACTTCAGAAAAAAAGATTAATTGATCGAAATGTTGTTGATAAAAATACCGAAAAATATTTGTTGGATAATCTTTCCAATATTCGAAAAAAATTAGATTCAAGCGCAGCAATTCTCAATCATATGAAAATTTCAGAAGGTCTTTATAATATTAAAGACCGTGACGAAAAATCTTTAGAAAATATAAAAACATTAGATGCTAAAAAAGCAGATTTTCTAACCCGAATCAATTCTTTAAACAGTATCAAAAACACGCTGGCTTCACAGAATTTAGATCGCATGATCAGCACCAACAGCGCAGGTGTAGAAGATGGTGTTTTTAATGCGACTGTTTCTGAACTCAAAGCATTGTACGCCAAAAGACGCGAACTTGCACTTGTTTATACGCCAAGTTCTGAGCCAATGCGCGAAATCAATCGTTTGATTAATGAAGCAAGAACCAACTCTACAGGCTCGTTACGTAATTATTACAACACCTACCTTAATGAAATCTCGAAAATTGATCGAGAAATCGCAAGAGCCAATGTTGATTTGGTTACCTATCCGGAAAAAGAACGCCGGTACATCGACGCAGAGAGAGGTTACAATATGATCGAAGCCACTTACAATACCTTACTTGCCAAACAAAATGAAACGCAAATTAGAGTAGCAACCAATAAATCTGATATTAATGTTATTGATCCTGCGAAAAATCTCGGCCAAGGACCTATTGCACCCAATATCACAAAAACCAAATATACCATCATTGGCGGATTGCTGCTTTTACCTTTAATTCTGATCACCATTGGCCAAATGCTCGATAGCAGAATTAGAAATATTAAAGAAATGGTGCAGGCCACCAAAATTCCATTATTAGGTGTGATTGGAAAAAGCAGCCACGAAAATAATTTAACCGTTTTAGAACAGCCAAGATCATCTATTTCCGAAGCATTCCGGGGAATACGGGCCAATCTAAGGTTTTTGCACAAAGAAGATAACCAATCCAAAGTGATTCTCGTAACCTCCTCCATCGGCGGCGAAGGAAAAACCTATGTTTCTATTAATATTGCTTCTGTTCTAGGACTCAGTGGGAAAAAAACAATTTTGCTGGGAATGGATCTTAGAAAACCAAAGATTTTTGGAGACTTTAAAATTAATAATCAATATGGAATTTCTAACTATTTGACTGGCGAAGTAGAAATCGATAAAATCATTAATAAAACAACAATTCCGGATTTAGATGTGGCAACATCTGGTCCAATCCCGCCCAACCCTTCCGAACTTTTAATGAGCGAGCGCAATATTAATTTTATAAAAGAATTAAAAAGCCAATACGATTTTATCATTATCGATTCACCACCAGTAGGCTTAGTGGCTGATTCGTTTGAATTGATGACCTATGCCGATGCGAGTGTGTATGTGGTAAGACATGAATATACAGAAAAACACATGCTGAAAATGATTACCGAAAAGTATCATAATCATGAAGTACAAAACCTAGGTTTAATATATAACGATTACCAAGTAGATCAAGGTTATGGATATGGCTACGGTTATGGCTATGGCTATGGCTATGGCTATGGCTATTTTGAAGAAGATGCCTATTATAAAGAACCAACTCTTATTAAAATTAGAAATAAAATCAGAAAAATTATGGGGAAAGATTAAATTTTAAAAACCTTCCTGCTGAAGGGTTTAATTTCTGAAAAACATAATTCGTCGTTTTCAAAGCAATAAATTATGCTTTTTTGAGGTTATTTAACTAAAAATTAAGAATTTCCTTACGGTAAAATTGTTTTATATTTGCAAAATTATTTATGAAAATTGATGTACAGTCATTCATGCAAAAAAAATTAATCTACACGCTTATTGCACTGTTTTTTATTTCCGTTGGCTATAAAGGTCAGCGACACGAAATAGGAGTTCAATTGGGCATGAGTAATTTGGTGGGGGATATCGGCAGAACCAATTATGTTTTACAGAAACCTGTATTGGATAATATTGCTGATTACGGAATCCCATTTTACGGTAGTATTTTATACCGAATGAATTTTAACCCTTATCAAACAGTAAGGTTAAATTTGGGCTATAACCATATTCAGTTTATTGATGCCTATGCGAAAGAACAATACCGTAGAAACAGAAAGCTATGGGGAACAAATTCTGTGGTAGAAGCAGATTTAATTTTCGAGTACAATTTTTTTCCGGTCAATGATGAGCAGAAAAGCTTAGTAAGTCCTTATATTTTTGGTGGAGTAGGCGCAATTCTGGCAAGCACACCACAGCTCACTGTAGAAAATGATTTTAGACGTGATGCCGGTGGAACAGCTCTGGCACCGACGAATGTAAATGATTTTGAAACAAGAACAACCTACACCTCATCCAAAAAATTAACCATGGCAATTCCTTTTGGAATAGGGTTGAAATATAAATTTAATTATAACTGGGCCTTGTTTGGTGAATTCATGTTCAGACCAACCTTTTCAGATTCAATTGACTACAGTATGGTTGATGATAAAAGCGTAAAAGTGACCTATAACAAAGATATTTTAGCAGCGGGAAGCAATAACAAATCCCTCTTGCAAGAAAGCCCTTATAAAGAAATAGCAGAAGCGAAAGTAGCAGAATTGCTTAAAGATAGACAAGTAGGGAACATCAATTCCAAAGATTGGGTCAATACAGTCTCAATAGGTTTAAGCTATTCCTTCGGAAGACCACCATGTTATTGTGAGTAAAAAAATGCAGTCGATAAAAGAAAAATTAAATTTGGATTATCTTCCAAAACATGTTGCCATCATTATGGATGGGAATGGAAGGTGGGCGAAATCCCGTGGTAAAGAAAGGACCTTTGGGCATAAACACGCCATTCAAGCTGTGAGAAATGCAGTGAATGCTTGTAACGAAATTCACATCCCTTATCTCACCCTTTATACTTTTTCTTCAGAGAACTGGAATAGACCAGATGAAGAGGTAAGTACGCTGATGGGTTTAATATCAGAAACACTGCTTTTAGAAGCTGAAGACATTTTCAGCAAAGGCTTGAGAATGCATATCATTGGCGATATTGAAAAACTACCAACCTTGGTTCAGGAACAATTGATGCAACTGGTAGAAATAACCAAGAACAATGATAAGGGAAACCTTGTTTTGGCGCTGAGTTATGGTTCTCAGAAAGAAATTTTGAGTGCCGTAAAGCAAATCAGCACCAAAGTGAAAAATGGAGAATTAACAGAAGAAGATATTACAGAAGAGCTTTTTGAAGATCATTTGTATACCAAAGATTTTCCACCAGTGGATTTGTTGATTAGAACAAGTGGTGAAGTGAGAATCAGTAATTTTCTGCTTTGGCAAATTGCCTATTCAGAATTACAGTTTTTAGATATCTTATGGCCAGATTTTGGGCAAGAAGATTTCTTCAAATGCATTTACGATTACCAAGCCAAAGAAAGAAGATTCGGTAAAACAAGCGAGCAGCTTGACGAACAAATATAGAAATAAGAAATAGTTAGCAAGATAAAAAATGAAGTTTAAATTCTTACCCATCATCATGTTTGTGGCCTCAGCCCATTTTTATGGTCAGATTACGCCATCGCAAAACACCCAGGAAAATAATCCTGTTCACGCTCAAGACGAAGCAGGAACTTATATCCTGAAAGACATTGTCGTTGATGGTGTGAAAAAATATACCGCTGCCCAGATTTTAAGATTTACAGGTCTTAATAAAAACGAAAGCGTAGAAATTCCAGGACAAAAAATTAGCAACGCAATTAAGAAATTGTGGGAAACACAATCCTTCTCTGAAGTTGAAGTTTATATCGAAAGCCTCGAAGGCGATCAGGTAGTACTGCGATTTAACCTACAAGATTTAAAAGATTTGGGAGAGGTTAAGTTTAAAGGCAAAGGCATCGGAAAATCGAAAAGTGAAAAACTAGCGAAAGACAATAATCTAAAGCCTGGGACTAAAATTACCCAGAATTTAATTTCGACACTCAAAACCAATATTCCGCAAGAGTATATTAAAAAAGGTTTTGCTGATGCCAAAGTGACCATCCAAGATCAAGTGAACGCAGGCGATCCTAATTTAGTCGATTGGACCATCACCGTAGATAAAGGCAGAAAAATTAAAATCAGTCATATCGAGTTTGAAGGCAACGAAAATATTTCTGATAAAAAACTTCGAAAAAAAGCTTTTAAAGATACCAAGCAGAAAAGTTTCGGAATTAAAGCAATCTTGAAACCCTCGAAATTTATCGAAGATAAATACAATGATGATAAGGGTAACCTGATTAACTATTACCGATCACTAGGATTCCGTGATGCACAAATCGTTTCCGATTCCGTTTGGAGAAATCCTAAAAATCAATATGAAATTAATGTCAAACTCTCCGAAGGTAAAAAATACTACATCGGCGATGTTAATTTCTTAGGAAATACCGCCTTTTCGACCGATGACTTACAAAAGGTCTTGGGCTACAAAACAGGTGATATTTATGATGCCGTTGGATTTAACAAAAAAGTTGGTGAAGATGGTGGAAAGGAAGATGATTCCGACATCAAATCCATTTACATGAACAATGGTTATTTGTTCTCGAACGTTACCCCGATTGAAAAATCAGTAAAGGGAGATTCTATTAACCTGGAGATTAGAATTAATGAAGGTGAAAAAGCAACCTGGAACCGCGTAACCTGGAGCGGTAATACCACAACCCATGACCACGTAGTCCTTCGTTCTTTAAGAACCAAACCAGGAAGTTTATTTGCCAAAAGCGATATCAAAAGAACCTATTTTGATTTAGCAGGAATGCAGTTTTTTGACCCGCAACAAGTGGGGCAACAAATCACGCCAAACCCTCAAGATAATACCGTAGATGTACATTGGACTCTGGTTGAGAAAGGCTCTTCACAAGTACAGTTACAAGCAGGTTACGGAGGCGGTTCATTTATCGGAACGCTTGGACTAACTTTTAACAACTTCTCTTTGAGAAACTTCTTAAAATTAAAAGATTTCAAACCTGTTCCACAAGGTGATGGGCAAACCTTATCAATCCAAGCGCAAGCCGGTCAATTCTTCCAGAATTATGGGATTTCATTTACCGAGCCTTGGTTGTTCGGAACAAGACCCACTGCACTTTCAGTAGGACTTAATCAGTCTTTGGTTCGCTATACCGATCAATTTGGATTAACACAAAAATTAAATATTTTCTCAGCAAGTGCGGGGTTAAATAGACTTTTAAGATGGCCAGATGATTATTTCTCTCTCTACACTGGAATACAGTATCAAAGTTATGATTTCGAAAACTATCCTTTCCAGTTTGGGAATGCGACCGAGTATTATGGCTCGGCGAAGAACTTTAGTTTCAATGTGGGCTTAAGCAGAAACTCAGCTGGGTTAGATCCAATTTTCCCAACACAAGGTTCTAATATTGAAGCCTCGATTAAATTTACGCCACCGTACTCACTCTTTAGCGATAAAGATTATGCAAATATGCCGGCGATCGAAAAATATAAATGGTTAGAGTTTTATAAAATTAAAATGAAAGCCGATATCTACAATACGGTCGTAGGAAAATTAGTTTTAAGAAGTACCGCTGAAATGGGCTTCCTTAATGGATATAAGAGTGAACTGGGCGCACCGCCTTTTGAAAGATTCTACGTTGGTGGAACGGGTCTTTTTGGTGGCAGATATGATGGTCGAGAATTGGTGCCACTACGTGGATATGAAAATGCTTCTTCTACCGGAGGAACACTTGAGGATGTAACTCCTTACGGTGGAGCAACGATCTACAACAGATTTGCATTAGAATTGCGTTATCCAATTTCGATGAATCAAACAGCGAAGATTTATGCACTTTCTTTCCTAGAAGGAGGGAATGCCTATAATTCATTCGGCACGTATAATCCATTCCAACTGAAGCGTTCAGCGGGGGTTGGGATTAGAGTTTATATGGGGGCTTTCGGTCTGATAGGATTTGATTTCGCATACGGATTTGATAAAACCCTCATCGGAACAGAACCTGCCGGTTGGAAAACACACTTCTTGATGAACCAATCATTATAAAAGTATTACCTATGAAAAAGTTTCAATTCGTATTCGTATTTCTGCTCACCTTTGCAGCCACTGCCACAGCGCAGAAAATAGGAGTAGTTGACACCAATTATATCCTTAGTAAATTGCCTCAGTACGCCGAGGCAGAAGCCAGACTCAATCAGCAGATTACCAGTTGGCAGAACGAAATTCAAACTTTGCAAACAGAATTTGAAAAAAAGAAGGCAACCCTTGAAAATGAAAAAGTTCTTTTGATCGGCGATCAGCTGAAAGTCCGTCAAAAAGAAGTAGATGATTTAGACAAAAAAATCAAGGCGATGATTAATAATCGTTTTGGATCATTGGGCGAAATAAACAACGCGCGCTCAAATCTCACCAAACCTTTTCAGGATCTTATATGGGGCGCAATTAAGACGGTTTCAGAGAAAAATACTTTGGGCATAGTTCTTGATAAAAGCAATAACATCAGTGTAATTTTTCTTGATAAAAGATATGATTATACAGATAAAGTGTTAGATTTACTGCTGAAAAATTCGCCTGTTAAAAAGATGGAGCAGGAAGAAAAAAATAAAAGAAATATTTTAGACCAAAAAAATGATCGAATGAATAAAATGAAAGAAAGATCAAATGAAGCGTCTGATGTAAAAGAGAGAAAAGAAACGATAAACAAAACAACTATAAATTAATTTATCCCCAATTATGAAAAAATTAAGTGTATTATTTGCAGCAATATTGATGTTTGTAACCGTAGGAGTTGCAAAAGCGCAAAAAGTTGCAAGTATGGATTATGAAGCAGTGTTAGCTGTAATGCCAGAAACGAAAAAAATGACAACTGAATTAGAAGCTTTTAGTAAAACTAAAGGGGAGGAATTAGGTAAACAAGCAGACGCATTTCAAAAAGAAGTACAGCAATATCAGCAAGTAGACGGTCCTAAAATGACAGAAGCGCAAAGAACCGCTAAAGAAGCTGAGCTTCAGAAAAAACAACAAAATTTACAGCAAATTCAAGCTACAGCTCAAAACGATTTAGCTCAAAGGAGAGATGCAGCGGTTAAACCAATCATCGAAAAATTGAACAAAGCAGTAGAAAAAGTGGCCAAAGCAAGTGGGTACGAATTTATTATCGACTCAGGTGCTTTAATCTACAAAGGTGGTCCAGATGCGACTGCAGCAGTGAAAAAAGAATTAGGACTTTAAGAGATTATTTTATTATCCCAAACCATCCCAATAATCTGGGATGGTTTTTTTAATTTTGTACCATGCAAAAAGAAATTTCAAGTGAGTCGAGAATCCGTTTCAGTGACTGCGATCCAATCGGACACCTCAACAATGTAAAATATTTAGAGTACATGCTCAATGCCAGAGAAGATCACGTAGAATCGGGTTATGGCTTTACTTATGAGGAATATACACGCAAAACAGGTTGCACTTGGATCACGATTCAAAATGAAATCGCTTATTTAAAAGAAGTTCGTTATAATGCAAAAGTGCTTATTTCTAGCAAAACGATCGAAGTGGGTGATCGCCTTTCTAAAGTCGAGATTCTAATGAAAAGCGCAGACGGTAAAACCATTCACAGCGTATTATGGATGTCTGTAATTTACTTCAACATGAAAACACGTAAATCTGAGGTTCATCCGGTGGATACGAAAAGATTATTTGAAAGATTTTTAGTAGATTTAGAAGAAAAGGATTTTAAAAGCCGCGTATCCCATTTCAGAAAACAAAATAAAAAAGCAAATTGATGAAAAAAATTCTCGTTATTGGCAGCAATGGTCAACTGGGTAATTGTTTTAAAAAATTAGCAGCTGATTTTGAAACTCAATTCGAATTCAAATTTGCAGACTCGCAGGAATTAAACATTACTGATTCTCGCGCGGTTGAAAATTTTTTGGATGAATTTCAGCCGCAATTTTGTGTTAATGCTGCTGCATATACCACCGTTGATTTAGCTGAAAAAGAAGTTGATAAAGCTTTTGCTGTAAATGCCGTAGGAGTTGCAAACATTTCGGAAGCTTGTAAAAACTCGAATACAACTTTAATTCACATTTCTACCGATTATGTTTTTGATGGCGACACGAATATTTCCTATTCAGAAGATAATTTTACCAATCCACAAGGTGTTTATGGAGCATCTAAATTAAAAGGAGAAGAACTGGCACTTGAAAATAACCCACGAACGATCATCCTCAGAACTTCTTGGTTGTATTCAGAATTCAATAAGAATTTTGTAAAGACCATGCTTGAATTATTTGCAGTGAAAGACGAACTGGGAATTGTTGCCGATCAATTTGGTCAGCCTACCAATGCCAACGATTTAGCCAAGGCCGTGCTGAAAATTATTGAATCGGATCCAAAAGTCTTTGGCATTTTTCATTTTTCAAATTATTCGGAAACAACCTGGTATGATTTCGCTTCGAAAATTGCTGAATTTTCAGGCTCCAAGATTAAATTGAATCCCATCACCACCGCAGAGTTTCCAACGCCGGCAAAACGACCGAAACGAAGCACTATGGCTTTGGATAAAATAGAAGAGGTGTACCAAATCGAACCAATCCATTGGGAAATTTCCCTGCAAGATTGCCTTGAAATTTTAGAAAAAACCAACGAATGAAAAAAATCCTTTTATTAAACTTAGCATTATTGTCAACCGTGTTATTCGGTCAAAATGTAGTGTTGAACAAAGTGGTGAAAACACACACAAACGATGATAAAGTTTTTTATAAAATTAATCCCGAAACGACTGCCGCTGATTATTTAGGCGAAGTTGAAGTTCAGGGTTTTTCTGAGCAAGATGCCAAAGTATTCGGAATGATTTACAAAAAAGCCAAAGAAATCGGTGCCAACGCTTTTTCTTGGAAGCCTTTTGAAGAGGTTGATGGGAGTCTAACCAAATTTGAGCCGAGTCATTATAAGCTGAGTTTGTTTTATGTGCAACTTTCAGATTTTCCTAAAGAAGAAAACACGGTGTACTTTATTTCGTCGCCTTATAAAAAGCAAACCATCTCCATTAATAGAGATAAAAAAGATTTTGAGCCAAGGTCCTACACAAAAATTAATCTAGATGCAGGCGAAATTTATACGATCTCAACGCGAAAACTACTGGGTTCAACCATAAAAATTGCTGCCCAGCAAAACCAACCGGTTCAGTATTTTCAACTTTCTGGCTTAGCGGTAAATTCTAATGATGATAATAAGCCGGGAATCAATTTCAAATCTGGTGACATCATAAGACTGGAGCAGTCTTACGCCCAGTTTTTAACTACGATTTATCACTATTTTAAATAAATTTCGGGAATATGAAAGTAGATATTTTAGCAATTGGAGCGCATCCTGATGATGTAGAATTAGGATGCGGCGGAACTTTAGCAAAACTTATTTCAGAAGGAAAGACCATTGCTATTGTTGATTTAACACAAGGTGAACTAGGCACGCGGGGGTCCAATGTTACCAGAGCAGAGGAGGCTGCCACTGCTTCAAAAATTTTGGGGATTTCTGATCGCGTTAATTTAAAAATGAAAGACGGGTTTCTTTTGAATTCCGAAGAATCGCAAATTCAAATCGTGAAAATGATTCGGAAATATCAACCGGAAATCGTTTTTGCTAATTCGATTGATGACCGCCATCCCGATCATGCAAAAGCAGCGAAATTAGTTTCGGATGCTTGTTTTCTTTCTGGTCTTGTTAAAATAGAAACCTCACTCGAAAACCTCTCTCAAAAACCTTGGCGACCTAAACAAATTTTCAACTATATTCAATGGAAACACATCACACCAGACTTCGTGGTAGATATTTCCGAGTTTATGTTCAAGAAAATTGAAGCTTGCCTTGCGTATAAAACACAATTTTATGATCCAGATTCCCAGGAACCGATGACTCCAATTGCGTCAAAGGATTTTCTAGAAAGCCTTACCTACAGAGCGCAGGATCTGGGTCGATTGTCTGGCGTAGACTACGCAGAAGGATTTACAACAGAAAAGTTGCTTGCTTTCAAAAATTTTGATGGAATAATTTTGTAGTATATCGAAAAATCTTATATTTGCACTCTGAAACGGTGGTTGTAGTTCAGTTGGTTAGAACGTCGGTTTGTGGTACCGAAGGTCGTGGGTTCGAGACCCATCATCCACCCAAGTTAAAACGCATTGATTATCAATGCGTTTTTTTATTTTCTTTTTTTTGGTGTAGAATGTGGCCTAGTTTGTAGGCAAAAAAAAGCATTCATTATTTTTGAATGCTTTTGTTTTTATGGTGATCAGGTTAAATTTCATCGTCTGATTCGATCGTAAACGATTTTGATTTGTAGTCTTTGTCATGTCTTTCAGAAATTACATCTTCACCTTTTTGACCGATAATGAAATCTGTAGACTCTTTAAACATTTCTTCGAAGCTCTTAAAATCTTCTTTATACAGATAGATTTTATGTTTCTCAAAACTTGCTTCTCCGTTCTCACCAAAGTTCTTTTTACTTTCGGTAATGGTTAAATAATAATCTCCCGCTTTGGTCTCTCTCACATCAAAGAAGTACGTTCTTCTTCCTGCCTTCAACACCTTGGTGAAAATTTCGTTTTCATGGCGTTCCTTGTAATCACTCATTTGTAGCTATTTTTGAAATGTTGTGTAACAAATATAAAAGATTTCTTTTAAATGAAGAATTTATTTTTAATTATTTACAAAAAAATACAGTTAATTGCTAAGGATCAGGTGAATTAGTTCAGATTATCACTTTCTAGCGGGGTCAGATTTAGGAGTTTATCTGCGCGTTTTGCACTGCTTTCACGGTGCGTAATAATGATTGAAGTGCAATTCTGAATTTCATTTTCAATATTTTGAAGAATGTTTTCCTCTGTTTCTGTATCTAAAGCTGATAAGGAGTCGTCGAAAATTAAGATCGTTGGTTCTTTAATTAAAGCCCGCGCAATGCAGATTCTCTGTTTTTGTCCCCCAGAAAGCATAACGCCACGTTCGCCAACCATCGTTTTGTATTGGTCTTTAAAATCGATGATGTTTTTATGAACATCGGCTTTTTTTGCATATTCTTCAACAAGTTTATGAGAAGGTTTATCGATAGCAAAACCAATGTTGTTTTCAATCGTATCAGAAAAAAGGAAACTTTCCTGTGGAATATACCCGATGAAGTTGCGGTAATTTTCCAGATTATGATCTTTCAAATTCTTACCATCTACGAGGATTTCGCCTTCACTTGGTTCGATTAAACGGCAGAGTAAAAGGGCAATCGTAGATTTTCCACTACCGGTTTTTCCCATTATCGCAAGAGATTTACCAGCTTCAATTTTAAAACTTAAATTGTCAAGTGCTTTGATTCCTGTGTTTGGATAAACATAAGAAACATTTCTAAATTCGATATCACCTTTAATGGGGTACACGTTAGTATTGGTGTTAATAATGTCGGTTTTCATATCCAGAAATTCATTAATTCTCGCCATTGATGCTTCGGCTCTTTGATTAACAGAAGTGACCCAGCCCACCATTGAAAAAGGGAAAATTAAAATATTAATGTATAAAAAGAAATCAGCAATCTTGCCAACCGAGAGTTCGTCAGCCATATATTTCTGACCACCGATTAACAAAATTACTACATTTAATAAACCGATTACAAAAAGAATGATGGTGAAAAAATACGCCTCCGTTTTTGCCAGATCCAGCGATTTGTCTTGATAATCTTTCACCTTCATTCCGTAGCTTTTTTCGATATAGCTTTCTTTAGCAAAAAATTTCACCACCCTGATTCCGGAGAAACTGTCCTGTACAAAAGTCGAAATCGCAGATTGGCTTTTCTGCATAATTTTCGATTTTTTATTAATGATCGAGCTTACTTTATAAATTAGAAAAGAAAGAATAGGCAGTGGAAGCAGTGACCAGAATGTCATTTCTACGTTGGTGTTGAGCATGTAAATACTCGTGATAATCAATAAAATAAGTAAATTCACCACATACATTACACCCGGTCCAAGGTACATTCGCACCGCGACAACATCCTCACTAAGTCGGTTCATCAAATCCCCGATGGTGGTTCTCTTAAAATCGGTTAAGGACAATTCCTGGTAATGATTGTATATTTTATTTTTGAGTTCATATTCAATTTTTCTGGATGCAACAATGATGGTTTGTCGCATCATGAAGGTGAAAAAGCCCGTCAATAGTGAAGAGCCTACAATGATTCCTACATAAATTAAGACTTGTTTGTTGAAGCCTAAGGAATTTGTTTTTGCAATTTGGTCAATCGATTTTCCAACAAACTGAACCTTAAAAATATTGAAAAAATTACTGGCAATAATGAATAAAAATCCCCAAAATAAAAGGGTTCTATGTTTCCAGAAGTAAGGATTAAGAGTTTTGAGTGCGTTCATAAAATATCTTTCGGTTGCCCACAGTTTAAGCGCAGATTAACCTATGCAAAAGTAAGAAATTGAAAATTGGTAATTTTTTAAATCTGCAGGTTTTATTGTTTTTACCATTCAGCCCAAGTGATACTTTTGTAGAAGTGTGTCTTAAAATTCTCAACTTCCGACAATTTTATTATCTTTGCACGCATAAAAGCTCTTTGAAATGTTAGGAAGAAGACAAATTCGTGAAAAGGTAGTAGAATCGTTGTATTCATATTATCAAAATCCCATTAAATTCGATATATTAGAGAAGAATATGTTCTCAGAAATCGATAAAATCTATCATCTTTACATTTACCAACTTAATTTTTTAGTTGCGCTGAAAGATTTAGCAGAAAGACAAATTGAAATCGGGAAGCATAAGTACATCCAAACCGATAAGGAAATCAATCCCAATCAAAAATTCATCAACAATCAGGTTTTAATTAAATTAGAAGAGAATGAGGAGCGTCTTTCATTCACTTCTAAACATCAAGAGTTAAAGTGGGAAGCGTATGATGAACTCTTGGTGAAAACTTTTCAAAGAATGTCGGCCGGTAAACGGTATCAGGATTTTATGCAAGAAGAAGGCCATTCGTTTGAAGCAGATCAAAAATTTATCGGAAAATTATTTTTAAGATATATCGCAGAGAATGATGACTTTCATGAACATCTTGAGGAAAAAGAACTCAGTTGGTCGGATGATTTTCATATCGCAAACTCGATGATGCAGAAAACCATTGGGTTTTTCAAAGAAAATGAACCGAGCCACACTTTAATTAAAATGATTAAAGATGAAGATGATCGTGACTTCGCTCGTAAACTCTTGAAAGAATCCCTAAACCATTGGGAAGAAAATGAGAAAAAACTTGAAGGGAGATTAGAAAACTGGGATTTGTCGCGAATTTCTTTGATGGACAAAATTATTTTGATCTCGGGGATTACAGAACTCGATTATTTCCCTTTAACTCCAGGAAGAGTTATCATCAATGAGTATATCGAGATTTCTAAAGTGTTTTCTACCGATCGTTCCAACATTTTTATCAATGGGATTTTAGATAAATACACGAAAGATTTAAACAGAAGTTAATATGAGAAGTTTTATTAAAATAGCACCGATTGTGGTTGCTTTAGCTTTAGTTAGCTGCAAAAAAGACCAAACTGCAGACCAGCTCATCATTGAAGATGAAGTTGCTCAGGATGCTGCACCTGTGATCGCTTCGGCAGAAGATATGGTGAAAGAAGCCCAGTCGAAACCACTAACCAACATCGCTTTATCTGAAGCACATTTTGATTTTGGGAAGATGAAAAAAGGAGCGCATAAAGAACATGTATACGAAATTACCAATACGGGCGAAAATCCTTTGATCATTTCGCAAGTGAAACCTGGCTGTGGTTGTACAGTTCCTGATTATACGAAAGAACCTATTTTGCCCGGACAGAAGGGAAAAATCACTTTGAAATTTGATTCATCCAGTTTTGATGGGTTGGTTCATAAGCAAGCGGAAGTGTTCGCAAACATTGAGAAAGCACCAATTGTGCTGACCTTCTCAGCAGATATTCAACCTTAAATTAAATTAAACAATTATAATGATAACAATATTTTTACAAGCAGCAGCTGGCGAAGGCACTATGATGCCTACTTTGGTGATGATGGGATTGATGTTCGTTGGGTTTTATTTCCTGATGATTCGTCCGCAAATGAAAAAATCTAAACAAGAGAAAAACTTTCAATCTGAATTGAAAGTAGGGAGTAGAATAGTGACCACTTCGGGTATGCACGGTAGAATCGCGCAAATACAGGAAGATGGCGTAGTAATCGAAACCCTTTCTGGAAAATTGAAGTTTGAAAAAGCAGCGATTTCAAGAGAATTTACGCAACAGCGTTTTCCAGATAACGCCCCAGAAACGAAATAATATTTTTTTAAATATGTACCCTAAAGCAATCTCATTGAGGTTGTTTTTTTGTGTTCAATACTAAAAAAGTTTACCGAAAATAAATTCAGTAAACTTTCTAAATGTCGATCGGATTTAAAAACTTCAGTACGTTAAAAATCCCCTAACTAAAAATTAAAATAAGCAAACTCGCCACGAATATTCGGAATATGGTCACCAGTGGATAAACCTGAGCGTACGTTTGAATCGGAATATCCGAATCTAAATAGTTTGTACTAAAGGAAAGTGCAGCCGGATCGGTATAACTTCCACTCATGATTCCGACCAATTGAAGGAAATTGATTTTCATAATAAACCGACCGATAATCACCATTAAAATTAAAGGAATAAAGGTAATTGCGCACCCATACAATAACCACATCCAACCATTATACTGAATGAAATTGTCGTAAAAACCATCACCTGCATGAATTCCAACTGCAGCAAAGAAAAGGCAAATACCAAAATCTTTCATGAAATAGGTTGCTCCATTATTAATATAAGAATGTATAAAGGCAATCCCGCCATAACGCGAAATTAAAAGAGCTACAATTAAGGGTCCTGCCGCAAATCCCAACTTAATCGGAACGGGTAGACTTGGGATTACAATCGGGATGGAGCCTAAAATAACCCCTAACAATAACCCGCCAAATAACGATAGAAAATCGGGTTCTAATAATTTTTTTTCAGAGTTGCCAATTATTTTTTCTACTTCTTCGATGGCGTCCTCTGATCCGATGACGCGTAACTTATCACCGTAAAATAATTCCAAAGATGGTCTTGGCAAAATTTCTCGGCCTGCTCTGAAAACACGGGTCACTTTTAAATCATAGGTGTTGTACAGGTCTAATTCTGAAAGCTTTTTGTGGATAACTTTTGCATTGGTCACGAAGATGTTTTTCTTCATGATTTGTTTTTCAGACTCAATGAATAAATCGGATGATGGCCGCCCCACAATAGCAGTGAAATCATCTACATCTTTTTCTAGCCCAACGAGCATTAGAACATCTCGATCCTGTAATTGAATATCCATTGTAGGGGATTTTACGACCTTGCTTCCACTGTGTTTCAATCGTGAAATAACAATCTCTCTGCCGAAATCTTTTATAGTCTGATGCAATGTTTTCCCAAAATATTCAGGATTGGTAATTCGTACTTTCTTATGAACCAAAGGGAGTTCGCGGTTTATTTTTGCGAGTCGAAATTTTTTCATTTCTTCCTCTGGATTAATCTTTAGCAAGAGTTTAGAAACAATAATTGTTGCGATAATCCCAAAAACACCTAATGGATAAGTGATGGCATATCCAATGGTCGGATCTCCGAATTTTTTGTCAGGAAATGAATTGGTGATTTCTTCAATCGTATTTTTTGCCGCACCCAAACCAGGAGTGTTTGTAACGGAACCACTCATGATTCCGACTAAATCTTCGATTTTAAGATCGGTTAAGTAAAAAAGGCCAATGGTAATTATCCCACCCAAAAGTACAGTAGAAACGGCCAGAATATTAAATTTTAATCCTTCATTTCGAAATGAAGAGAAAAAAGAAGGCCCAACTTGTAATCCTATTCCATACACGAAAAGAATTAAACCAAAATCTCGAATAAAATCCAAGATACCCGGTTGAATTCTGTAACCGAAATGCCCTAAAATTAAGCCGGTAAACATCACCGCCGAAACGCCAAATGATATTTTTCCTAGTTTCAGTCGTCCGAAAAAAACACCGGTGCCAATCGCTAGCATTATGGCAACAATAGATTGCGTTACTGTAGGCACATCGCCAGGCAATAAAAGTAATTTTAACCAATCAAACATCTTCTCTATTTTTTAATTTCCGTACAAAATTAAGGTTAATAAACATCAATCGGGAATCGTTCCGAATGAAATGTATCACATTTTTAGAATAGGGCTCAAGTATTCATTAATCGCACGCCGATACTGCAACGTAAACATTCTTTTTTTGCGCAGTAATTGCGGTAATGAAAAAGAAGAGATTGTGATTCGAGCGCATTTTTCGGCTTCAAGTGGAGGTCTTTCCACTGCTCGATAATGGTGTTTTTCTCTGGTGAAATATGTTGGTATATCGTTAAGATTTCATCGGGAATATCTTCATTGGTATTTTTATGATATGCATATTTTACGGGCAAAATAGCGTTAATTAATATCAGCTCAATGAAATCTGTTGTCAAGGTTTTCTCGCCGTATACCGTTGATATTTTACCAAAATTAAACCGTTGATCCCAATATTCACTGGCTTTTACTTTTTGAAAAAGCTTGTAAATTTCGTCGATGGTTTTCGCATTGATTAGTTTTGAAAATAGATTTTGGTTCTGATGATACAAGGAAGCCAATTGTGACAGCCGGATCGTTGGAAAATTAGGAGGTCTTAATTTTGAAAACTTTGGATAAATATAGAATTCTGGGAGTTGATGTTTACGTTTAATAAATTCAAATTCTCTTTTCCATATTTGCATTTGTTCATCGGTAGGTTTTACGAGCCAGCCACAGATGCCAAAAAAAAGTGCTTCTAACTGCGTTTGATCCTGTCGGATTTTATTGAAAATAGTATAATCAATACTTTCTGCTAATTGTTTAAAAATCAGTGCGTTCACCTTTAGTCCAAATGCGTATGCCAATTGTGCAAATAACAAAGCTTCATAATTATTTTGATGAAGTTTAAGAGATTCCTCTATTTCAATGGATTTTAAATCCAGTTTTTTCAATAAAGTTTCTTCATGAAAATTGATGGGCAGGTCATTAGGATTAAAAATTTTTTCGCAGGGAATAAATTGGGTTTCCTGCAGTAAAGTTGCATACTTAGAGATTACGTTTTCATCGATATAATCTTTTAATTCAAGGGTGAGAACGTTTTTATTTTTAAATTCTTCGAGTTCAACATCGTGACTGAAAACCACATGTGCAATAATATTTTCAAATTCGGGATTCCCCGAATGTTTATGAAAAATCCAGTCTGATGATTTTACATGTAGCTCTATATTTCCGGCAATAATTAAACCATTGGTTTTTATTTTTCCAAAAAGAAAATCCGGACCTGAATCGAAATTCCAACGCCCGAAATCTAAAATTTCCACGTCATTGCCATCCACATCTTTGAAATCAAAACTGTTGAAAATTTTGAAATTCCATAAATATTGAAGCAACTTTTCATTCATGGTCAGCACTCTTTGATTACAAAGTAACAAAGCAAATTCTGAATAAAAAAGGTGAAAAGACTATTTTTGGAATTTCTCCAGTGTATTTGCGTACATTTTTTCGTACACGGGCAGAATATTTTTCAGATCAAACCGTAGCGCTTGTTCTTTGGCATTTTTTTTCATTTTGGCCAAAAGATTTTCATCGCTCAAAAGTTTAATCGTGTAATTACTCATTGCTTCAATATTTCCAATTTCAGCCAAATATCCCGTCTCTCCCTGGATGTTAACTTCGGGAATCCCTCCTGCATTGGAGCTGATTACGGGCGTTTCTGCCGCCATCGCCTCCAAGGCAGCCAAGCCGAAGCTTTCTTGTTCAGATGGAAGTAAAAAGACATCAGAAAGTTGTAGTATTTTATACAAATCATTTACTTTCCCAAGCAAACGAACCTTTCCAATTAAATCTGGATGATTTTCTAAAAACTGGTTGATAATTTCCATATCGGGACCTTCCCCAATGATGATTAACATGGATTTTACCCGCGCATTTACATTCTTAAAAATCTGCAAAACATCTTCAACGCGTTTTACCGGTCGAAGATTAGAAACATGAATCAAAATCTTTTCATCATCAGTCGCAAACTGCTTTCGTTGGCAATTTTCCTGCGTTTTAAATTCATCATTATCAATAAAATTGGTAATAACCTGAATGTCTTTAGTTATTTTAAAGAATTGTAAGGTGTCTTTCTTAAGGCTTTCAGATACTGAAGTAATGGTGTCGGACTGATTAATAGAGAATTCTACCGCATGTTTATAGCTGGGGTGTTGCCCTACCAAGGTAATATCCGTGCCGTGTAGGGTTGTAACTAAAGGAATGTCTTTTCCTTCTTCTTTCAACATTTGTTTTGCTGTAAAAGCAGCATAGGCGTACGGAATTGCGTAATGTGCATGCAGTAAATCAAGTTTATACAAATTTACCACCCGATAAATCATAGACGACAGCGCAATATCATAAGGTTGATATTGAAAAAG
The DNA here is from genome assembly GCF_030409525.1 of Kaistella yonginensis. GTDB lineage: Bacteria > Bacteroidota > Bacteroidia > Flavobacteriales > Weeksellaceae > Kaistella > Kaistella yonginensis. The sequence continues at coordinate 195,340 of NZ_JAUFQB010000010.1, forward strand.
TGGATATGTCTGAACGTTTACTTTATGGAAAAAAATATTAGGATTGGTAATATCTAATCTCGCAGGCAAAGCTGAACTGATGAAATGTACCTCATAGCCTTTGTCAGCCAATGACATACCCAATTCTGTAGCAACAATACCACTTCCACCATAGGTGGGATAACAGAGAATTCCGATTTTCATTTAATTTTTTTTATTTTGAATGTTTTTTTTATGGCAAAAAAAAGACTCCTATTTTATAATTTTATTTTTAAAGCATCATCTAATTTCATTTCACGTTCCCAGAAAATAGATCCTTTTGGTGTGATGTGCTTTTTAAACCATCTGTCTTTTTCTTGATAATAAATTATAGAATCGCTTTTGGTTACGACTGCAAATTCCTCCTCATCGTTGATTACTTCCTTGTCTGAACCATTAATACTTACGGTAACACGCGAAAACGAGTGTTCAGAAATAGGTTTGATCGATTGATACGTTCCGTAGGGAGCATCAAAATAGGTGTCCCATTCATCCAACTTCTGAATTTGATTACGGATGTTTTTCACGAATAAAAAATAATTTTGAGCATACCCGCAAGCTGGGAATCCATTATGCAACAATACAAATGATTTTTTTTGATGCAGACTGTCGATCACAAAAGGGCTTTCGGCACTCCACTTTGCATTTTTTTCAAATCCTTCAATTTGGATAGAAAATTTTTCTATTTTTTTAGAATTTTCATAAAAATTTAAATCGAAATTTTGAATTTTATTTCCCTCTTGGGTGGATTGTTTTTCTTTTTTAGTGATGGTTACAAAACCATTTTCTTTTGAATCTCCATTCCAATCGATACCAATTTTTATTGAATGTATTCCCTTGCCAAAAGCAGATAATAGCATAAATACTACAATTACGATCAGTAAAATGCTTATTTTTTTTGTCATTGCAATAATTTAAAATTATTCTATAATTGTTTTGAAGGGCAAGTTGATTCGGGAGGAAGGATTTAATTCTAAGCCCATACCTGCTTTTAACTGATCACTCACTAAAACGGGCAGTTTTCCCCAGATTTTCGTTTGCCCGCAGAATGCTTTTGCTGTGGCAATCATCGAATCGTCATTGTTTTCGTAAGACACTAAAACCGTTGAAATTTTTGAAATATCCACATCTTGCAAAGCGTAAGCAGATCCGAAAACATTGAGTACTACCTTTTGATTTTTAGTGAGTTCTGCAATTATTTTTTTACTTTCAGCGGAGATTTTATAAGGTTTATAAGCCGTAGAATTATCTTTGTGAAAACCTACAATCACTGTAGAATTGGCTGGGATGGTAGAAATTTCCGAAGATTTCTTAATAATTATGGTCGTGTTAAGATTTAATTGCTCCAAGAAGGTTTGGTAAGGTGCTTCTTCCAATGGAACATAATAATACGTTTGATTGCAATTTAACGGGAGGAGCTTTTTATCATCTTTAATTAATGTTAATGCGTTGGCATACATTTTCTGAACGATTGCCGCATGCGACGCATTGTTTAAATCTTCATTAATGTTTTTCGGATTTCTCGGTTCATATTGGTTTAAGCCTAAATAATATTTTGTTAATAGAATCTTCTTGACACTTTCTTCAACGCGCTCTTGTGGGATTTCCTTTTGATCGATTGCTTGCTGAATCAATTTTTTTCCTGTAGCAACATCTTGGGAGAAAAGCATAATGTCATTCCCCGCTTTAAATGCCATGGCATCTAGTTCCCCGGCTTTGAATTTGTTGGCAACTGCACCCATATTTAAAGCATCGGTGATAATCAAACCTTTATAGCCGTATTGTTCTTTTAGTATTCCAGTGATCACCTCCTTCGAAACTGAAGCGGGAATTCCTTTTGATTTCTCTAAAGCAGGAACATACAAATGTGCTACCATTACGCCACCAATTCCTTTATCCATTAATGCTTTGAATGGGGCAAGCTCTATTTCCGTAAGTCTTTTTAAAGAATGTGAAACTACCGGTAAATCGAGGTGAGAATCTTTGTCGGTGTCGCCGTGTCCGGGAAAATGTTTGATTGCTGCCAAGATATTATGGTCTTGCAATCCTTTAGAATAGGCCATGGCAGAATTAACCACATTGAGAACTTCGGATCCAAAACTTCGGTTGCCGATAATTGGATTGTTGGGATTGGTATTTACATCTACAACAGGTGCAAAATCCCAGTTAATGCCCATTCGCTTGCAGTCTTCGGCAATTTTTGCGGCCATTTCGGTAATTAAAGTTTTATCCTGAATCGCCCCCAGGGTCATTGCCCACGGAAATTTGTGTGCTGCCGCAATTCTTTGGAACACTCCCCATTCTGCATCCATTCCGATCATTAAAGGAATTTTGGATTTTTGCTGAAACTCATTTACCAAGTTTATTTCTCGTTCCGCATCATCCTGCATTAGAATTAAACCACCGATTTTTTCATCATTTACTATTTTTCTAACATTGTTGATGTGGGCTTCGTCTTTATTGGTATAAAGCGCCACAATAAAAAGTTGTCCCAGTTTTTCGTCCTGCGAAAGTGACAGATACGTTTTATCTACCCATTCATTTGCTTTATTAATCTCAGCAGAAGAAATGTTACGGGGTTGATACTGTGCCTTTACATTGCTGGTAAGGAATATGCAGAAAAGTAAAATAAAGGAAATTTTATAAATGGTGTTTTTCATTCTGTAATAAAATAGGAGTGAACAAAAATACAATTTTTAATTTTTAAAAGTATTTTATGTTGGCATACTAATTGACTTCTAAAAGTTAATTAATCTTTTAAAAAAATCAAAATGAAAAAATACTTTACCTTAATCCTAGTGGCCATCTTTAGTCTTGTAGCGGTTAGTTGCGATAGCAGAAACGATGATGTAATCGTTCAAGATAATGATACCTATTCAAAGGTTTTAGATATTAACAATGTTAATTTTTCTTATAATACAACCGATGGATATTTTATTAGCAGAAGTTTTACAAAACCCCTCGTAAGTACAGATGTTGTTCTAATTTATAGAAAATCAGGTGCGACCTCCGATGGTTCAACCGTATGGCAGGCAATTCCCAGAACACTTTATTTGATGGACGGAGATGAATTAGATTACGATTTTGATTACAGTAGAAATGATATTATGATTTACGCTAATGGAAATTATGACATTGCTACGACTCCGCAGTTTCTAAATAATCAAACTTTCAGGGTGGTACTGGTGCCAGCGTCTGCAGGTGGGAAAAATGCAAACGTAGATTATCGTGATTATAACAGTGTTATACGATACTTTAACATTGATGATTCGAAGGTTAAGAATTTTTAATTTTTATTCACTTTAGAAACCAATAACCATTGCTTTTGCGATGGTTATTCTGTTTTTTATCAGGTTTTAGTTGAGAGTTTAAGTTTTTTAGTCAATCATATTTTAGTAACTTTATAAATTGAATAATTAATTAAAAATATAAAATAATGAGTGTTCATATTGCAGCAAAAAAAGGAGAAATTGCGAAAACTGTTTTACAACCTGGTGACCCATTAAGGGCAAAATACATTGCAGATAATTTTTTAACAGAGGTTAAGCTTGTAAGTAAAACCAGAAATGTATTGTATTTTACCGGACTTTATGAAGGCAAAGAGGTTTCTGTGGGAGCCAGTGGAATGGGAATTCCCAGTATTGGAATTTATTCTTACGAGCTTTTTACCGAATTTGAGGTAGACACTATCATTAGAATTGGAACTTGTGGTGCCTATTCAACCGATTTAAAAGTGTATGATTTATTGAATGTGGAGTATGCGGCAAGCGAATCAACCTACGCTAAGTTTGCCTGGGAAATTGAGCAAGATTTGCTTTCACATCAAGGAAAAGCGTTCGGATTAATCAATGATTGTGCAAATGAAATGTCTTTAGATGTACGTGCAACGAATATTCATACCAGTGATATTTTCTATCGAAAAACCCCTGGTATTCCTGCAATTGCCAAAAAATACAATTGCTCAGCTGTAGAAATGGAAGCTTTTGCTCTTTTTGCAAATGCCCAGTATTTAGGAAAAAATGCCGCTACAATTCTTACCGTTTCAGATGTGATTCCTACAGGAGATCAAATTTCTGCGGATCAGCGTGAAACAGCTTTAGCGCCAATGATTGAGCTGGCTCTAGAAACAGCGATTAAGATGAATTAGTGTAAGGTGTTTTCGTCATCCAGCAGATGACCGAAATAGTCTTTTTTAGTTTTTAAATAACCTTCACTTTCCTTTGTAGAGTCCATTTGCAAAGGAATTCTTTTGTTCAGACGAATGTTACTTTCTGTTACAAATTGTAATTTCTGTGGATTATTGGTTAAGAGATTAACGGACAGAACATTCAGAATATTTAAAATTTCGATTGCTACATCAAAGTTTCGGTCATCAGCGGGAAGTCCTAATTTCAGATTGGCTTCCACAGTATCAAAACCTTTTTCTTGTAAGGCGTACGCTTTTAATTTATTGATGATTCCAATATTTCTTCCTTCCTGTCGTAAGTAAACGATAATTCCGCCGTTTTCGTGGATGAAATTCATTGCTGCGTCTAATTGCTGACCACATTCACATTTTTGGGAATGAAATACCTCCCCGGTAATACATTCTGAATGAAATCGCACATTAATAGGTTGTGAAAAATCAGTGTCTTTAGCAATGATTGCCATATGAGGCATCCAATCACTTTCGGATTCAGAAAATGCAATCATGCGAAACTCTCCGTATTTGGTCGGAACGTTTGATTCTGCTTGAATTTTTAACATGTAATAATTTGCTATTTGGAGGGCTTTGCTAAGGAATCTTTTGAAATGTTGCTTTCAAGAAAAGTGATATTGGTTTTAATTCTCACCAAGTATCTATTAAGCACTTGATCTTCGTCATCATTCAAATACTTGCGAAGCTTCTGAAGTTTTTTGTAAGATTTTTCAAAATTTCTTTGTGCATTATTAAGACCATTAATATTGTAAGCATCCATTGCACCAATATAATCCTTGAGATGATATTTGAGATTGGTTACTTCCAGATTTACGGCATCATTTCTAAATTTTGGAAAGGAGGTAATTAAATTTGAAATTTCTGAGGAATAAACGATTAAATTCTTTCTGTTACTATAGCTATCCTTTTCACTACTGTTACTCAATTCTGCAATGGGAGAAAGATTTATTTTCTCAACAGAACAAGATAAGATGAGTAGGAATAGAAGGGAGCCGAAGTTCAGTTTACGCATTTTTCACATTTTGATATAGGATCGGATTAAGACTTTCATCATTGTACATTTTCATTTGTTTATATACCTTCATCTTAATTTCACCGTTCTCTATACCAAAAAGCAATTGATCAATTGCTTCAGAAAGATCTTTTTGCTGCTCCAACAAAGTATCTAACTTTGCGGAACAATTTTTTCTGTGTTCATCACTTGCCGACTCTCGGTGAGCTTCAAGTGTCATATGATAGACTTTCAATGCCAAAATCGATAAGCGGTCTACAGCCCACGCAGGCGTTTCCGAATTAATCTTTGCATCCTTATTGGGCGAAACATCCTTGTATTTTTGCAGAAACCAACTGTCTATAAATTCCACCAAATCAGTTCTTTTCTGATTAGAAGCATCTATTGTTCTTTTCAATCTTAAAGCTTCAATTGGGTCAATGTTTTCATCACGAATAATGTCTTCCAAGTGCCATTGAACGGTGTCAATCCAGTTCTTAGCATACAAAAGATGTTCCAAACTATCGGATGGATATGGATTCTTTACCTGGGTTTCAACATTATCATTAATGTGATACGCATCAATTGACTGGTTAAAAACCATCCAGGCTGTTTCAGTAAAATTCATCGCAGTCTTTTTTAAGGAGTAGTAGAGTTAGAATCGCTTTTAGGCTCTTCGGGTCTTTTCGGGTCATCTTCCTTCACAGCATCTTTAAATTCTTTAATTCCAGAGCCTAGACCTCTCATCATTTCCGGAATTTTTCTACCACCGAAGAATACCAAAATAATGATTCCAACGATTAATAAATGTTGCCAAGATAGAGCGAGTATTGTAAGTGTATTCATCTTCTAAATTTTATACAAAGTTATATTATTTTTTTAATTCACCCAACCTAGTGGATCGACGGGATTACTGCCATTCCAAATCTGAAAATCCAAAGTATAACTGCCATCGAAATCTGCTCCAATTACACCCATTGAGGTTCCTGCTGAAACTTGCTGATTAGCGGAAACCATTGTGCTGGAAAGATTTGCATAGATGGTGAAATAATCTCCATGTTTTACAATCACAGTTTTAGAACCATCTGCCGATGCGATTACACGAGAAACTGTTCCAGGCGCTATACATTTTGCAACCGTACCTTTAGGAACAGCAATTTTTACGCCGTTATTTTCTTCCACAATGTTTTTGAAAACAGGGTGAGGCTGTCGTCCAAATCTGTGGGTTATTGTACCGTAAGCGGGCATGCCCATTTTTCCACGGTTTGCCGCAAAATTGTTGCCCACGGCAGTCGAGACGCCAAAATTCGTCATTGCTTTGGTTTCTGCTGCTTTCTTTTCGTCGTTATTTTTCTTCACCATTGTCGCTTCGGCGGCTTTGGCTTCGGCGGCTCGATCAGCAGCTGCTTTAGCATTGGATGCTGCTATTGCTGCGTCTTTTGCTGCTGCGATTCTTCGCGCTTCCGCTTTTTCAGCTTCCGCTGCTTTTTTAGAATCTTCTGTCTTTTTTGCGTCTGCGGTTGCTGCTAGTTTAGCTTTCTCAGTCTCTTCCGCTGCTTTTCGGTCAGATATTTCTTTTAGTCTTCTGGCTTCATCATCAGCCTTCTTTTTTTCTAAAGTCAAGGCTTCAATTCGTGCTTTGTTTTCTGCTTCAATTTTTGCCTTTTCTTTATCTGCTGCTATTTTTGCCAAGCGAATTTTCTCGGCTTCTTCTTTTTTCCTTTCCTCGTCTTTTGCTTTGGCAAGTCTAATTTCCTCTGCAATAATCGATCGAATCTGACCTTCTAATTTTTTAGATTCTGCTTGTTTTTGTTTAAGTTCTCCTGTAAGTTGAACTTCATTTTTCTTAAATTCTTCTAAAAGCATTTGCTTTGTTTTCTTCTCTGCTTCAATGGTCAAGAGATCTTTTTGTTGATTAGAGAGAATCATTTCTTTATCCTTTACCGATTTCTGCTTTAAAGAAATATTTTCTTGAAGAACTTTCGCAGCTGTTGAAATTTCTGCCGCTTTTTTATCTTGATAATTGGAGTAATCCTTTAAATATTGAATTCTTCTGAGCGCTTCGCCCAAATTTTTTGCGGATAAAATGAAGGTTACTTTATTCTGTGATCCTTTATTTTTATAAGCTTTTACTAATACTTCTGCGTAATTTTTTCGCAAAACCGCAAGCTCTCTATTTTGACGATTAATTTCCAATTGTCGCAAATAGATTTCATCTTCTATAAACCGCTTTTCTTTTTGAGTGTTATTATAAACTTTCTCGCGAAGGACAATTTTCTTTTCAACTTCATTGAGGTAAGCAACAGACAGTTTAGACTGCTGTTGGGTTTTTGCCAAATTTGTATTGATTGCCGAAATTTGTTTTTTCAGTTCCGCATTCTGCTTTTGTAGTTGTTCCTTTTTCTGCGCAGAAAAAAAGCTGAATAGAAAAATCCCTATTAAAAAGCTAAATCGTTTAATCATTTAATTTCAGTTTTCGTATAATTATTGGGAACAGTGTAAGGTGCTTCCATTTTAGAACTGTCAAATTTCGTGTTTTCCAGTATAATTTGGCTGTTTTTTGACCCTTTTATCATTATTTTAACATTTTTTGGTAGGGCCGTATTTTCGAATTTTTCCCAGTTTGCATAGGAAACTTCCAGTTCATCAGGTGCATCTATTTTTTTTAATGCTACATTTTCCAAATCCATTTGGTCATTATAGGAAAGTGTTGCAGAATATTCTGAAACGTCTCCATTGCTCTGAAAACTCAAATTTTTCACCGAAGTTAAAACATAACCTTGTGCATTTTTAGTAAGTTTGAAATCTTTGTTGTTGACAGGAATAAATGTTTTTCCTAAGAGCAAATTTTGAAAGGCATTAAAATCGATAAAATCAACATTTAGTAGTGAATTTAGGTACGTAAAATCAGATTCAATATAGGTTTTGTTTAATTTTTCATACCCTTTGATTCCTTCTGGGGTTGCAATTCCTCGTCCAACGTTTAAAAATATGGCGGTCATATTGATCCAGACTTTTTGGTTTTTTTCAATATAGATTGTTGCATCCAGAGGTGGAATAAATTTACCGGTTTCAGCTGTGATTTTTGAATTGATTTTTAGGTGCTGAAAATCTGCTTCTTTGTTAATGGCATTAAAAAAAACTGCGGTTGAGGCTACCGGAGTATTGGTACTGATTGGGTTTTCAATCGCTGTTTTTGATTTACAAGAAATCAACATTATCATTAAAACCGGTACCAAAATATAATTTTTCATGTGCTTCTTGTTTAAACTTTATAGAAAAGTTTACAATATTAACGCCAAACCCCACCAATTGTTTTGTGTGGTATTTAGAATTTTTACTATTGCAGTTTAATGATTTGCATCTTTAGAAAGAAAATCTAAAACAGAAAAATCACCTAACGAGATTTCGCGGGCAACACCATAATATTGTGCGGAATTCCCAATCATTGAGTTGCTTAAGTTTCCGTGGTTAATGGTTGTATTTTCCTGGATTAAGGAATTATCGATATTAGAATTGATGATTTTTGTGTTGTTTCCAATGGATACTCTGGGTCCGATTTTTGAATTTGATATTTCAACATTTTCGCCAATAAAACACGGTGGTATAATCATGCAATTTTCAATTTTTGCCGATGCAGGGAATTGGGAAACATTTTCTCGTTCGTATTCCAAAACTTTTCCGTTCGTATCTACGGTCGCATTTTTATTTCCGCAATCCATCCAATCATCAACTTTTCCGAGGGAGAATTTTGCGCCTTTCTGACGAAGATTTTCTAAAGCAGTCGTTAATTGATATTCTCCACCTGATTTAATATCATTCTGCATGATGTAATTGATTTCATCCATCAATTTTTCGGCAGAATTGAAATAGTAGATTCCAATAATGGCCAAATCTGAAACGAATGTGGTTGGTTTTTCTACGAAATCGGTAATGAAGCCGTAATCATCTAATTTTACCACACCAAATGCAGAAGGGTCTTCTACTTTTTTTACCCAAATCACACCATCTGAATTTTTATCTAATAAAAAATCTGCCTTAAATAAGGTATCAGCAAAAGCCACCACCACATTTCCCTGCATCGACTGTTCTGCGCATTTAATCGCATGTGCAGTTCCAAGTGGTTCATCTTGGGTGTAAACGGTTCCTTTCGCACCTAAACTTTCTGCAATCTGAATTAAGGAAGCTTCTACTTCTGAGCCGAAATCCCCGATGATAAAAGCAATCTCGTCGATTTTCTCGCCTGCAACTTTGGTAATATCTTCCACGAGGCGTTGTACAATTGGCTTTCCTGCAATCGGAATTAGTGGTTTTGGAACGGTTAAAGTATGTGGTCTTAATCTAGAGCCGCGACCGGCCATGGGAACAATAATTTTCATAGTTTTTCTACAATTTTTCTTGGTGAAAATTCACCAAATTATTTCTGTTTATTTTTTAGAAGTACTTCCGAAACCGCCTTCACCACGATCTGTTTCATTGAGAGAACTCACTTTTTGCCAATCTGCTTTTTCATATTTTGCAATCACCATTTGTGCAATTCGATCGCCGTTTTTAATGACAAAATTCTCGGAGGACAAATTTACTAAAATTACCCCAATTTCGCCACGGTAATCTGCATCGATGGTTCCGGGTGCATTTAAAACGGTAATTCCGTTTTTTATAGCAAGTCCACTTCTTGGTCGAATTTGTGCTTCAAAACCTTCTGAAAGCTCTAAAAATAATCCAGTCGGAATTAATTTTCTTTCTAAAGATTTTAAAGTGATGCTTTCTTCCAAATTTGCATACAAGTCCATTCCCGCCGAAAGTTCGGTTTGGTATTTTGGTAACGGATGTTGTGATTTGTTGATAATTTTAATGTTCATGTCAGGCTTTTCTTATTTTTCTTAAAGTATCTTTTTCAAAGTAAATAACAATGGCTAAAAATAGTAATAATAATGAGTTTCCAACGAGTAAATTACCATCAAGCACGTAGTAGGAAACGACCGAAAACAGAATGCTTAAACTCAAATAACCAATAATTTTCTTCATGTGATAAGGAACCGGATAAAAATATTGCCCCAAGAAATAGGAGACGGTCATCATTGAGAAATAGCTTAAAAAAGTTCCCCAAGTCGATGCCCAATATCCATAAGTTGGAATAAAATAAATATTAACTGCAATGGTTACGGCAGCTCCGAGAACTGAGATATACGCGCCGAAAATGGTTTTATCAGAAAGTTTATACCAAACCGACATATTCAAATAAATTCCCAAAAAAACGGCTGCGATTAAAACAATCGGGACAATCGGAATACCTTCGTTGTAAGCTGGGTTTGAGAGATAAAGTTCGGCCAACCAATTTAAATTAACACATAAAGCTAATAAAATAATACAATTCACAATGACGAACATGTCCATCAATTTCGCATAAGATTGACCAGAATTTTCGTTTTTAGCATGCGAAAAAAAGAAGGGTTCAATTCCTAAAAGATAGGCTTGTCGGAAAAGAGTAAGGAAGGTGACAATCTTGCAAACTGCCCCATAAATTGCCATTTGTCGCATATTTGTTCCCTCAGGAAGAAGGTATTTAAGAAATTGTCGATCCATGGTTTCATTAATGACTCCAGCAAGCCCAGCAATCGTAATTGGCCAAGAATATGCCATCATTTTTTTCCAGAGATTCCAGTCGAAAGAAGAAATTCTCACTGATTTTATTTCTTCAGCTAGCAATATAAATGTTACTGCACTGGCAACCAAGTTTGCTACAAAGACGTATCCGATTCCAAACTCTTTATTGTATTCAAGGCTCAAAAATCCACGGCCTCCTAATCGTGGTAAAATCACGATGAAAAATAAAACTAAAAGAAAATTAATAATTCCATTAATGATTTTGATAATCGCAAATTTTTTCGGCCTTCCTGTTTTTCTTAAAATAACAAAAGGCATTGTTGAAAGCCCATCTAGCCCTAAAACAAAAAGCATCATCGTGAGAAGGTTGATTTCATTGGGAGTTTTGAACGCAATGGCTAAATCTTGTCGAAAAATAAAACTAAAAATCATGAACAAAATAGACGCCGCTAAAACGCTTAACGTCGCCGTTGAAATTAATTTTCCGCTGTTTTCTTCCTTTTCTGCAAAGCGGAAAAAGGTGGTTTCCATTCCGTGTGAAAGTAAAACGATGATAATACCGGCAACCGAATAAAAGTCGATAAACGGAGCCAGTGATTCTGGCCCGAAGGCGTTGGTAACAAACGGACTTATTATAAAAGGGAATAACCGAATGACCACCGTACTTAATCCGTAAATAGCCGTTTGCCCCAATAATTTTTTATACAAAGTGTAGAAATTTTCACAAAGATAAATATTTAGATTTGAGATAGGTGATTATAAAATGGTGAAATTTTTGTTTAAATTTGTCTAAATGGTTTCTATATAAAAAAAACGCTACCACAAGCTATTGTCTATCAATTCTCAATCTCTTTCTAAATGAAAATACTAATAAAAAATGCAACCATCATTAATGAAAATCAAATTTTTGAAAGTGATTTACTCATCGAAAATGATGTGATTTCTAAAATTGAAAAAAATATTTCTGAGGAAGATGTAGATCAAATTATCGATGCTTCTGGGAAACATCTTCTCCCTGGAATTATCGACGATCAGGTGCATTTTCGTGAACCGGGTCTAACCTGGAAAGGCGATATCGAAACTGAATCCAAGGCAGCAGTTGCAGGCGGAGTAACAAGTTTCATGGAGCAACCCAACACCGTTCCGAATGCGGTAACCCAGGAATTGTTGGAAGAGAAGTATAGCATTGCCGCCGAGAAATCATTTGCTAATTATTCCTTTATGATGGGCGGTACAAATGATAATTTGGAAGAGGTTTTGAAAACCAATCCAAGAAATGTGGCAGGGATCAAATTGTTTTTAGGTTCATCTACGGGGAATATGTTGGTAGACGATCCCGAAACTTTAGAAAAGATTTTTAGCAGTACAAAAATGCTTATTGCAGTACATTGTGAAGACGAGGCGACCATTAGAAAAAACACCGAATTAGCAAAAGAAAAGTATGGTGATGATATTCCGGTGGATCTACATCATCTAATCAGAAGTGAGGAAGCTTGTTTTATTTCTTCCTCAAAAGCAGTTGAACTTGCTGAAAAAACTGGAGCGAGATTGCATATTTTCCATATTTCTACAGCGAAAGAAACGGAACTATTTAGGAACGACATTCCTTTAAAGGATAAAAAAATCACCGCTGAGGTTTGTGTTCATCATCTCACTTTTACCAATGACGATTATGAATTCAAAGGCAATTTCATTAAATGGAATCCTGCGGTAAAAACGCAAAAAGATAAAGATGGTCTTTGGAAAGCAGTTTTAGATAACCGGATTGATGTGATTGCTACCGATCACGCACCACATACTTTAGCGGAGAAATCACAGAAATATTTGCAAGCGCCATCTGGCGGTCCCTTGGTTCAACACTCTTTGAATGTGATGCTCGAAAGCTTTAGGAATAATAAAATTTCTTTAGAAAAAATTGTGGAAAAAATGTGTCATAATCCTGCGATTCTTTTTCAAATTGAAAAGCGTGGATTCATCAAAGAAGGGTATAAAGCTGATTTGGTCTTGGTTGATTTAAATGAGAGTTACACGGTTTCCAAGGCTAATATTTTGTACAAGTGTGGTTGGAGTCCGCTGGAAGGAACAGTATTTCATTCGAAAATCACGCATACTTTTGTAAATGGATTTCTCGCTTTTGAAAATGGAAATTTTTCAACTGAGAAACGTGGCGAGCGTTTACTTTTTGACCGTAATAAAGAGTAACGAAGATCGCTATTAACCTTAAATCCTGTCTACATTTGATATGCAGAATTATTGGCGCTCGCTTCGCTCGCGCCTTCTCTTATTTTTATTCCAAGCATAACTTTTCGTAACTTTCATCCAGCTATTTCACTTAAATTTACAAAAAGATTAAAAAATGAACATGTACATGCAACCGATGCTCAAAGAAGATGCATTAAAAAATAAAGTAGCCGTTGTGACTGGCGGTGGGAGTGGACTCGGAAAAGCCATGACCAAATATTTTCTCCAGTTAGGAGCTAAAGTGGTCATTACTTCGCGAAATCTGGAAAAACTGCAGCAAACAGCAAAAGAACTTGAAGAGGAAACAGGAGGAAAAGTTTTGTGCGTTGCGTGTGATGTAAGAAACTGGGAAGAAGTAGAGGCAATGAAAGATGCGGCGGTAAAAGAATTCGGACAAATCGATATTCTTTTAAACAATGCTGCCGGCAATTTTATCTCACCCACCGAAAGATTGACGCATTCCGCATTTGATTCTATTTTAGATATTGTTTTAAAAGGAACAAAAAATTGCACGCTTTCCATCGGAAAATATTGGATTGATAATAAAGTTCCCGGAACGGTTCTGAATATAGTGACTACTTATGCATGGACTGGTTCTGCCTATGTTGTTCCGTCTGCTTGCGCGAAAGCTGGCGTTCTTGCAATGACGCGAAGTTTAGCGGTAGAATGGGCGAAATACAATATTCGTTTCAACGCAATTGCACCGGGCCCATTTCCTACAAAAGGAGCGTGGGAAAGACTTTTACCTGGAGATTTGGCTGAAAAATTCGATATGCGTAAAAAAGTTCCCTTGAGAAGAGTCGGTGAACATCAAGAATTGGCAAATCTTGCGGCCTATTTGGTTTCAGAATATTCTGCTTATATGAATGGAGAAGTAGTAACGATTGACGGTGGTGAATGGTTACAAGGAGCCGGAGAATTTAATATGCTCGAAGAAATTCCGCAGGAAATGTGGGATATGCTGGAGTCGATGATTAAAGCGAAAAAGTCTAATTAATTTTTAATTTAAATACAAAAGCTCAATATTTTTCTACATATTGAGCTTTTTTGTCTTTCCAGACCATATTTTCATCGCATGAAAACTTTCAATTTTTTATTGATTAAATTTAGCGTTGTAAAATAAACGATAAATTAATTTCCTTCCGTATAAATGAAACCAGCGATAAACCAAAATCTCCTCGTAAACGAAATCTTCGCAGAATGTTCTGATGCTGTTTTGATGGTGGATTCAATTGGTGAAATCCACTTCTTCAATGCTGCTTTTGAAGAATTATTAAAATATGAAAAAGGAGAATTAAAGGAAAAAAAAATTCAAAACCTTATTAAGGAAGAACTTCCAAATTTTTCTAAAAAGGATACAATTGCCTTTAAACTTGATCCAGAAGAAGAATTTACCGGAATCAATAAATATGGTGCCTTCATTCGTCTCAAAGTAAAATCGAAGAAAATTAGTTTCGAGGAAACAGAGTTGTATGTGTACTTCTTCAAAAATAGGTATGCAGCTACTGAAGAATTGGAAGATGTAAAAATAGAAAACGAAGCGCTTCGAAAAACTCAATTGAATTTAGAAAAATTGGTCAATGATCAAATTTTAATTACAAAACTTGCTGAACGTGAAGCGATTACAAGTAAAAACATTTCTTCGCAAATTGCTAGAAATTTTCCCAACGGATTTATTTTAGTTCTGAATAAAGAAACTGAAGTTTTGTTTGCAGAAGGAGATGCCATCAGCCAGCTGGGCTTAAATATGGTTTTAAAAGAAGGAACTATTCTGAATAAATCAACTTTTTTTAGCGAGGAAAGAAAAGCCAGAATTGTAAAGAAAATCAACCGAACACTTTCAGGCGATCATCTTTCTTTTGAAGTAATATATAAAGACCGATATTTCGCCGTAAACACCGCTCCGTTACGCGATACTCAACAACAAATAAATAGTGTGGTAGCTGTTTATAATGATATTTCAAAGCAAAAAGAAGTGGAGTTTAGTATTCAGAATGCTTTAAAAAAGGAACAAGAATTAAATGATTTGAAATCCAGGTTTATCTCGGTGGCATCGCATGAATTTAGAACACCATTGAGCGCCATTCTTACTTCTGCAATTTTGATTGGCAAGAGAAATGGAGCAGACGAAAAAGAAAAAAGAGAGAAATATTTGGCGCAAATTGAAAGAAATGTGCAAAATCTTACCATTATTTTAAATGACTTTTTGTCTTTGGGCAAATTGGATGAAGGAAAAGTAGCGGCAATAAAAGAACGGTTTGATTTGATTGCTTATGTAAAATTATTAATCAAAGAAAATAACATCAATTTAAAAAAGGAACAATCCATCAATTTCAATAGTTCTTTTCAAGAAATTTTTGTGAATATGGATGCGAAATTATTAAATCATATCCTCAATAATTTGTTGTCAAATGCCTCAAAATATTCTTCGGAATCTTCAATAATCGATTTTAAAATAGGGAAAAAGAACGAAAATGTATTGCTTCAAATCAGCGATTACGGAATAGGAATTCCTGTAGATGATCAAAAATATTTATTTGATCGATTTTTCCGTACCAAAAACGCTGCGAATATTGAAGGAACAGGATTAGGTTTGAATATCGTAAAACAATACACCGATTTGATGGGTGGAACCGTAACTTTTGAAAGTATAGAAAACGAAGGCACCACTTTTTGGGTAGAACTTCCAATGGATTAAAAATCATGAAAAAAATTTTAATAATAGAAGACAATCAAGATGTGCGAGAAAATACCGCAGACATTTTAGAATTGGCGGGTTACGAATTATGCACCGCAGAAAATGGGAAAATTGGTGTAGAAATGGCTAGAAAAATGCTTCCAGATTTCATCATTTGCGATATTATGATGCCAGAATTAGACGGTTATCAAGTTTTGGAAGAACTGAATAAAAGCACAGAAACCTCCATAATTCCTTTCATTTTTCTAACCGCAAAAACCGAAAAAGTAGATTTCCGGAAAGGGATGAATTTGGGAGCAGACGATTATTTGACCAAGCCATTTACCGAAAAAGAATTGTTGGATGCCATAGAAAGTCGCTTAACAAAATACGATTTCCTGAAACACGAATTTTCACAAACGATGGACGGCGTTTCGCGTTTTATGGAAGAAGCCGCTCAATATCTGGATTTGGAGCATTTGTCCAAAGATTATGCATTGCTAGAATACAACAAAAAAGATTTCGTTTTCAGCGAAGGAAATACCGCAAATTCTTTGTATTTCATAGAAAGTGGCGTGGTAAAAACCTTTAAATCTACCGAAAAAGGAAAAGAATTTGTCACCGGATTATGGCACGCTGGACAATTTGTTGGTCAATTATCTTTGCTTTCCGACAACGGAACTTATATAGAATCTGCGGCGGTAATTGAAGATGCAACGTTGTATGAAATCCCGAAAATGGCATTCATCACGCTCATTAATTCCAACCGAGAAGTTGCGAATAAATTTGTGAGTTTAATTTCTAATGATTTGGTAGAAATGCAAGATCAAATGATGAATGTTGCCTATTCTACGGTGAGACAACGCACTGCGAAAGCATTGATGGACATTCATCACAAAGGGATTTTGAACAATGCAGAAAATGATGGAATCAGCATCACGAGAGAAGATTTTGCAGGATTGATTGGAACCGCTACAGAAACCGCGATCCGAATGTTGACGCAGTTTAAAGAAGAAGGATTGATCAGTTTTGATAGTACCAGAAGAATTATGATTGAAGAAAAAGAAGCATTAGAAAATATTGTGCTTTTTGGGTAATTTTACCTCACAAAATTCTCTAATGCTTTTGTCTTTTATTTTAAGAAATTCCTATTTACAACGTGGCTGCAAGATCAGAATTTTTAGATTTTTTTCCAGAATTTTTCGTTTTGCATTTTTTACCTTTTCCGTTTTTGCATTTTTTACAAGTTGCAAAAAAGATTCCGATAACTGCAGCAACGGTTAATCCTGCAAGAAGTGATACTGTACATTTTTTTGTACATTTTTCATTACAATTTTTCATATCTATTTATTTATTATTTTCAAAAGTCATATGCAATCGCCTAACTTCATCAGTGTTTATCTCTTAATAATTGTATTTCCATCGGAATCGATGATTTTTCAATTGTTTGTAAACTTTTTAATGGCGATTTCATAATATGATATTTATTTAGGTTAATTTTTCTATTGTCAAAGTTAGGTAGAAGTTCTGATGTTTAAAATGACGCAGGTCATTGGTTGATAGTTTTTCTTAATAAAATTTTTAAAATAATTCTAAAAATTGAGAACTTTAAAAGAAATAACAAAATCTATTTGTTTCCCAATCGGGAAATCTATATCTTTGATAAAAATTGTGAATGAAGCGAAACTTTGACATTGAAATATTGCCAGACGCAGTTGATTTTTTGGACAATCTTGACGATAAAACGAGAGAGAAAATATATTACAACCTCAAAAAAGCGCAATTTGTAAATGACAATGAACTTTTTAAAAAACTAAATGACTTCATTTGGGAGTTTAGGACTTTATATAATCGTAAAGCATACCGACTTTTTTCATTTTGGGACAAAACTGAAGACAAAGAAACGTTGGTTGTTGCAACACACGGAATTCTGAAAAAAACCCAGAAAACACCATCAAAAGAAATAAAAAAGGCAGAAGAAATAAGAAAGCAATTTTTAGAAAATAAATCAAAAAATAGAAAATAATGGCAACAAATAAATTTAAAACGGTTTCTCTGGACACAATGATCGATAAACACATTGGGAAAGAAGGAACTGAAAGACGAGATGCTTTTGAAAATGAATTAAGAACAGACTTATTGGGACAAGCCATTAAGCAAGCAAGACAAGAACGTAATTTGACTCAAGAACAATTAGGAGAACTTGTTGGTGTGCAAAAAGCCCAAATCTCAAAAATAGAAAACAGCGTTAAAAATGCAAGATTTGAAACTATTTTGAAAGTTTTTGATGCTTTGGGTGCGAAGGTGAATTTTAATGTAGAATTAAATAACCGAAAAATAGCATATTAAAAAAATCTAAAATAGGTAGTGTCCCACTAACTGTGTAAGTTGAAAAGTTATTCTGAAAAATTTTGAGCCCTTAAAGCTCAAAAAAATTTTTCGGAAATAACTTTTTTACTATTTTTAA
>NZ_JAUFQB010000011.1 GCF_030409525.1 Kaistella yonginensis
AATGAGATTGTTCATGTATTTAAGTGATTGGTAGTCAGGTAAATATACGATTTTTTAATCAAATGAACAATCTTTTTTCCTATATTTCTAAATGCACAACGGGTTGCTTTAATAAATAATGAAAAGATTCAAAAAAGCTTCATCGTTTTGTGCCATGTAAAATTGGTACAACATAAGAAAGAGTATATTTTTCAGTTTGAAAAAGAGATTACACAGTTTCCAGAAGTGTTAGAATGTTTTCATGTGGCGGGTGATTACGATTACATTCTTAAGATTTGTGTACGTGACATTCAGGAATACCGTGAATTTATGGTGAGTAAACTAACGAATTTGCAACATATCGCCAGTACGCAAAGCGCTTTTATGATTAAAGAAGTTAAAAACTCTACGGTGATAGAACCTTAAAATAATTCCCACTTATAAGAAAAAAAACGAAGCAGATATTCATCTTCGTAATTTATTAATAGTTTTGTGTGCGCTGTGAAAGTTATTTTATTTCCCGAAGAAATCCATCAAGTCCATATAATTTTTTTGATTTACGCCATGTCCGCTCATGTATTCGCGGAAAGAAAAATAGGCCCCTTTTTCATAAAGCATATCTGCGGCTTTTCGGCCCCAGTCCAATGGGATAATTGCGTCATCGGTTCCATGAGAAATAAAGAAGCGTAATTTTTCGATTTTCTTTTTATCTTTTACCATATTGGTGAGCAACTTTTCTTCTGCATAACAACTCATGCAGGCAACCTTATTGAACAAATCTGGTTGGTTTAGCGCCAAAGCATAGCTTAAAATTCCCCCTTGCGAAAATCCACACAAATGCGTTTCATTTTCTGTTAAACCATAGTCATTAGAAATTTTCAAAATATGTTCTAAGATGGCTTCTTGTGATTCTTTGGCTTGGCGAACATCAATTCGGTTTTCTTCATTCATTAGATCAATATCGTACCAAGAATAACCTTCGTAATTGGTGTTGAATGGTGCCCTGAAACTTACGATTAACCAATCCTCTGGCAAAGTAGGTGCGAAAGAAAATAAATCCTGTTCATTGCTTCCATATCCGTGAAGCAATATAAGTAAAGGTGTTTTTGAAGTAATATTTTGAGGTTCGCGAACGATATAGTGTAAATCCATTTGGCAAAGATAATAATTTAGGTTGAAGGTCGAAGGGTGCGGTTTCCGATTGGCAATGAGGTAAAGATAGCTTCTGACATTGAAATAGTGCTTAAACTCTTCATCATGACCTATGAAACTCCGAGTGCTTATTAAACTTGTAAGCTTTTTATTTTAATAATATCTTTGTGAAAATTATAATTATGAGTGATACCGTACTTTGTCCGAAATGCCAATCAGAGTTCACCTATGAGCAAGATGATATGATGGTTTGTTCCCAATGCTTTCATGAGTGGAAGCCGGGAGAAACTGCAGATGAAGATAGAATTTTAGATGCCAACGGAAATGAATTGAAAGATGGCGATACCGTAGTTGTCGTAAAAGATTTGCCAGTAAAAGGGGCACCGAAACCTGTTAAAGCGGGTACAAAAGTTAAAAACATTCGATTAAGACCCCACAGCGATCACAATATCGACTGTAAAATTGATGGGTTTGGGTCAATGGCGCTCAAATCAGAATTTGTGAAAAAGGCATAAAAAAAGGAAAAATTTGGACAGGGTTCCGTTTCGAAGACTAGTTGTACAAATGAATTGTCCTAATTTCGTCTCAGGGGCAGAAAGAGAATTAACCAAAAATTTCCTTACGTTTTGAATACCAAAGCTAAGAATTATTTTTAAAAAATAAAAACGAAGTGATAAAAGTCAAGTTTCTATTCATTATTATTGAATAGGCTTGACTTTTTTTAATCTTTAAAAGATAATTGAACCGAACCTTCTGCTTTTTCAGGCGTGTAAATAATGAGCTGTTTGTTGTTGACTGAAACTTTAGTCCAATAATAACTTCCCGCAAATCGGCTTTCTACTACCACAGCTTCTTTTCCAGTGTCTGCAATTTTGATTTCGTGCGGATACCAAAAGTTTTTCGAAAGATTGAACGCAGATTTCTCTTCGTCTGAAAAAATATTTACTTCGCCAAAAAGCGATGCAACATATTGATTATAAGGATTTTTGTAGGTTTCTTCTGCGTTATCATTTTGAATTAATCTGCCTTCATGCAAGACGATAATTTGATCCAGCCAAGGCATGACTTCCTGAATTTCATGCGTGGAAATGATCAGTGAAATGTTCTTTTCTTGAACATACTTAAATAACCGCTCTCGCAATTCTATCTTTCGAGAAAAATCGATGTTGCTAAATGGTTCATCCAACAGTAAAAGTTTGGGCATTACCGACAAAGCTCTTGCAATCGCCACGCGCTGCATTTGTCCGCCACTGAGGTATTTTGGCAGAATATATTCGTATTCTTCTAATCCAACTACTTTCAAGAGTTCCTGAACTCTTTGTTTTTTTTCTTCTAAATCAATATTAGAAATGAATTTACCAACATTTTCCGCAACAGTTGCATACGGCATCAAATCGTAATTTTGCGCGACCAATTTCATGTTTTCTTCCCCTGGAACCAAATTGTGGTCGGGACCTAAAACCGGTAAACCATCAAAGATAATTTCACCTTGTTGCCAATCGAGCAGGCCGTAAATTAAATTTAGTAAAGTAGATTTCCCACAGCCACTTTCACCCGCCAAAGCGATGATTTTACTTTCCTCAACCTTTAAATTAAAATTTTGAAAAAGCCTTTGATCGGACCGATGCGAAAAAAATAAATTCTTGATTTCTAATAGCATACTGCAAAAATAACATATTTGTCTTTAATAAAGATATTTTTGTTATTTTAGCCAAAACAATTTAATAAAAAGGTATTTAATGATGAAAAACATTACAAATTCGGTATTTTTAGGTCTATTTTCGGCGATGGTATTGGTGTCTTGTGGAAAAGATAAACCACTGACAAGTGAGGTAACCGAAGTTTCTACGACCAATCAGGGTGCAACATATGAACTCGATACGCTAAACAGTAGAATTGAATGGAAAGGCTACAAGGTAGTGAAATCTGACCAGTCAAGTCATTTCGGAACGATTAAGTTCGAGAGTGGCGACCTTACCGTGAAAGATGGAGTTTTGGAAAGTGGAAAATTCGTGGCAGACATGAACTCGCTTACCTCTGAAGATTTGAAAGATGATGCTGAGCAATTGGCCAAACTGAATGGACATTTAAAAAGCGGCGATTTCTTTGAAGCTGATAAATTCCCAACTGCGTCATTTGAAATTACCAAAGTTTCAGCGAACGAGTCTGGCGATTATAACATGCTTTTAGATGGAAACTTAACCATCAAAGGAATTACAAAACCAGTTCAGTTTAATGCAAATGTTTCTATTAAAGATGGTGAAGCAACCATTGCAACGGAACCTAAAGATATTATGCGCGAAGAATTTGGTGTGAAATTTCAAATGCCTCTAGCGAACGGGGTGATTAAAGATGAAGTAAATATTCAGATTTTAATTAAAGCTTTAGAGAAAAAATAGCATTTTAATTTAAAGGTATTATAATTTAAATTCCGTCTCATTCTTTTGGGACGGTTTTTTTTTGTCTAAATTTATCTTTAAGAATGAAAAATAAACTTACCAAGAAATATTATGTCCCAGGACTGATGAGCGCACTGATCATCCCGCTTCTTTTTTGGCATTATGGAAATAGAGAGCTGCAAAAGCCCATCCCGAATGTGATGGATTTGGGGTTGCCAGGGAAATACAATCCGAAGATTCCTTTGAACCAGCAATTCTCTTTTGAAAATTTCACGAAATTTCAATTTGATTTAACAAACCTTCCCAAAAATACAGTTTATATTATTTTTGGATTTCTTATTCTTTTAAATGTTTCAATCTTGAACATCAAAAAATTTTTATAAAAAAAAGGTTGCCTTTCGACAACCTTTAATTTTATTATTTCGCCGAGGGAAGCGGGTTTGCTTTTTTTGCTTCTTCAAAAACGGAAAGCGGAATGTGGCAATATCCACCGGGATTTTTATCTAAATAATCTTGATGATAATCTTCTGCTTTATAGAAGTTCTTCAAAGCGATTGTTTCTACAACAACGGGTTTATTATAATTCTTAGCTAATTTTGCAACTTCGGTTTTTACGATTGCTTCAATCGCTGCGTCGGTGGAATAGATTCCGGTTCTGTAATTATCGCCCACATCATTTCCCTGTCGGTTTAAAACGGTAGGATCAATCGATTTAAAAAAGACTGCGATCAGCAGTGGTAAGTCTACCTGATCGGCATCATATTTTACTTTCACCGCTTCAGCGAAACCGGTGGTGTGGCTGATGACCTGTTCGTAAGTCGGGTTTTTAATCTTTCCGTTTGCATATCCAACTTCAGTCTCTACAACACCTCTTATGAGTTGAAAAAGATGTTCTGTTCCCCAGAAACATCCACCAGCAAAATAGATTTCTTTAATATTTTTACCTTCCATATTTATTTCATTTTTTTTGTTTTCTTCAATAGTTTTTACTTTGGCTTTCGAGCAAGAAAAAGAGGTTGCGGCAAAAATACCGACTCCAAAGATAAATGCCAAGAGTGTTAAAATATTTTTCATTTTTTTGTTCTTATTTTTATTCATTGTTTTGAATTGATTTTAGTCTACATGCAAATATAAGGCTGAAATGTAAAGAAATTAGTAGGAATTATCTATCGTGCTCATTTCAATAATTAGAAATGATCTCCCGATAATTATAGATACGATAGCAATTCGAATCTGGTTTTTCGTAACCAATATTCCAGATGAAAAACTTTAAAAATGAATAATTTTAAATTCACGAAAACATTATTCGACAGTCATTCTAAAAATCATTAAATTTGCCAACTTATAGATACGCTAAAGCCAATTCAATCATGACTTCACAACAAATAAGACAACAGTTTTTAGATTTTTTTAAAGAAAAAGGACATCTTATCGTTCCCTCTGCACCCATCGTGTTAAAAGACGATCCGACTTTGATGTTCTCTAATTCTGGAATGACGCAGTTTAAGGATTATTTCTTAGGTTATAAAGAACCAAAAGCACCCAGAATTGCAGATACCCAAAAGTGTTTGAGGGTTTCCGGGAAGCACAATGATTTGGACGATGTTGGTCGGGATACCTATCACCACACCATGTTTGAAATGTTGGGAAACTGGTCTTTTGGCGATTATTTTAAAAAAGAGGCGATCGATTTTGCCTGGGAATTATTGACCGAGGTTTACAAAATTCCAAAAGAGAATTTATACGTTACTATTTTTGAAGGAGATGCTTCTGAAAATTTAGACCGCGATAACGATGCTTATAATTTCTGGAAAGCACATATTTCTGAGGACCGAATTATCAACGGAAATAAAAAAGATAATTTCTGGGAAATGGGCGAAAGCGGACCTTGCGGACCTTGTTCAGAAATTCATATTGATATAAGAACTGAAGAAGAAAAAGCCAAAGTTTCCGGTTTAGAGCTGGTGAATAACGATCATCCGCAAGTGGTAGAAGTTTGGAATTTGGTTTTTATGGAATTCAACAGAAAAGCCGATGGAAGTTTAGAAAAATTACCTTCCCGACACGTTGATACCGGAATGGGATTTGAGCGTTTGTGCATGGCTTTACAAAGCAAAACTTCAAATTATGACACTGATGTTTTTACGCCTTTAATTGCAAAAGTAGAAGAACTTTCAGGAAAAAAATATACAGGGATTTTAGATGATGAAAAAGATATTGCGATTCGCGTGGTGGTGGATCATATTCGTGCCGTTGCGTTTGCGATTGCTGATGGACAATTGCCATCCAATGGTGGCGCCGGTTATGTAATCCGTAGAATTTTGCGTCGTGGGATTTCTTATGCCTACCGATTTTTAGGAATGAAAGAAGCCTTCCTTTTTGAATTGGTTGCCATTTTGAAAACGGAAATGGGCGACTTTTTCCCAGAGTTGGTGAGGCAAGAAAAACTAGTAACTGAAGTCATTAAAGAAGAAGAAAACTCATTCCTAAAGACGATAGAACACGGTTTAAAAAGAATCGATTTGGTGATTAAAGAAACCTTAGCTAAAAATGAAATAACACTTCCGGGAGCTGTTGTTTTCGAATTATATGATACCTACGGCTTCCCAGCAGATTTGTCCAGAATCATTGCCGAAGAAAAGCACTTGACTGTGGATGAAAAAGGTTTTGAAGAGGAAATGGCGAAACAAAAGCAACGCTCAAAAAAAGATTCTGCCGCGAAAGTTTATGATTGGGTAATATTAGAAGAAAAACCAGAAACATTCGTTGGCTACGACGTTTTGGAAACCGAAACTTTTATAACGCGGTACCGTAAAGTAGAAAATAAAGATGGCGAATTTTATCAAATCGTTTTATCCAAATCGCCTTTTTATCCAGAAGGTGGTGGGCAAATCGGCGACAAAGGAATTTTAATTCCAAGTTATACGGAGGGTTTTGATATTTCAAATCCGAGCGTTTCTACGATTACCGACTGTTCCGAGATCATCGAAGTTCTGGAAACAAGAAAAGAAAATAATCTGATCGTCTCTCTAATTAAAGAAATGCCGAAAGATGCCGGTGCCGTTTTTTATGCTAAAGTAAACCAATCAGAACGGAAAAACACCGAGGCAAATCACTCGGTAACCCATTTGTTGCATGAAGCTTTGCGTGAAGTTTTAGGAATGCACGTTGAACAGAAAGGTTCCTTCGTTGGTCCTGATTATTTGCGTTTTGATTTCTCCCATTTTTCAAAAATGGATGAGGAACAGTTGAAAACCGTCGAGGAAAAAGTAAATGCTAAAATCAAAGAAAATATTGCATTGCAAGAATTCCGTGAAATTCCAATAACGGAAGCAATGGAAAAAGGTGCTATGGCGCTTTTTGGTGAGAAATACGGTGATAAAGTTCGAATGATCCAATTTGGTTCTTCTAAAGAATTGTGTGGAGGAACTCATGTGAAACATACTGGTGAAATCGGTCATTTTAAAATTCAGAGTGAAAGTTCAACAGCTGCCGGAATTCGTAGGATTGAAGCGATTTCTGGCGATCAATCGGCTGCCTATTTCCGTAATTTGGAAATGCAGCTCAAGGAAATTTCTTTCTTATTAAAATCTAAAGATCTTAAAAAATCCGTTGAGAAATTAATGGAGGATAATTCCGTTTTAAAAGCTGAAATTGAATCGTTGAAAAAAGAAAAAGCAAAATCAGAAACATCAAATTGGGTGGATGACTTTGTTGAAAAAGAAGGTAAAAAATTATTGGTAAAAAAAGTTTCTCTGGATCCTGGTAGTGTCAAAGACATCGTGTTTCAGTTAAAGAAGGAGATCGAAAATGCGCTAATCATCATTCTTTCGGAAGCGGAAGGAAAACCAATGATTACCGTTGGCGTATCTGGCTCTTTAGAAACGACTTACCACGCTGGAAATATTGTTAAAGATTTAGCGAAGGAAATCCAAGGCGGCGGCGGCGGTAATCCTGGCTTTGCAACGGCGGGTGGCAAAAACCTTGACGGCTTAGAAAATGCGTATCAAAAAGCACTTGCTTTATAATGAAAATTCAAGTCATTAACCGAGATAGAAAATCCCGAAACTTTCAAAAAGTTTCGGGATTTTAATTTGGTGAACGCAAAGAATTATTTTTTTTCAAGTTCGACCGCGTAGTCAAGCTTGTTCAATTTCTCTTCTAATTTTGCGAGATCCTTCTCTAGCTTTGCAATTTTTTGATTGCTGCTTCTTAAATCTTTATTTGCTGATTCTGTTTTCCTCAAAAGCTTGGCTGTGTTTTTTGCATCTTTCGCGGTATCTTTTGGGCTCGATGGCGAAAATTTGTTGGTCGCTTTATTCGATTGTTTATTGAGGCTTTCTACCTCTTTGGTGATTTTGGCATTATTTTGCAGCTCTTTTTCTAAGTCCATTTTTTTAGCAATCACTTGTCCTTTGATTTTTACAACCAAAGCTTTTTGCTTCATTTCTTTTAGGTTTTGTTCTTGAGCCGGGGCAGAAATAGAAATCATTGTAAATCCGAAGATTAAAAGTAGCGCGATCAATTTTGTTTTCATAGTGCTTTATTGTATTTGATTAACAGCAGGCAAAAATAATCGAAATAATCATCAAAACATTGCTTTTTGCAAATTATTATAAAACCGCTTGATGAGTCTATAAAAAAAATCCAGAAAAATATTTTTCTGGATTCATTATTTGAAATATTGTAGAACTATTTACTGCCTCCTCCTCTTGCGATTAGGGCAATAATAACGATCAGTACCAAAGCACCAATTACCCAAACCAATGGATTACTCATCCAGTCTGCACCCATCATGTCGCTGCCTTTGTTTACATCTACATCTACTTTTAAATCAGCTGCTCCTTCCTGTGCTCTAACCATTAGTACTGAGAAATTTGCAATCAATGCCAATGCGAAAATCTGAAACTTTGAGAATAAATTAGATCGTGTCATAATTTTAAATTTTTAATGTTATTAATTTTACCAATTCTAAAATTATACCAAAATAAAAATGAGCTTCATTTAGAGCTGAATAATCAGTCATTTAAAGAAGGTGCTCCATTAAAAAATCATCCATCACATAACCATTTCCGATGTCAAAAACTTCCTCTTTAAAAACTTTGAAACCTTGTGATTCATACATTTTTCTGGCGGGGTTTTCTTTGTTTACATTTAGAATAATTCGTTTGTCACTTGTTTCTGCTGTCATTTTTTTCATGAAATCGAGTCCTTTTTTACCCAATCCTTTTCCTTTAAATTCGTTTAAAAGATAAATGCGATGAAGTTTGGTAGTCTCTTTCTCATAATGAAATTCAAAACCGATAAATCCCGCAGGAATCACATCACTTAAAATTAAATAATACTGATAATTGGGGTTTTGAAGCTGTTTAAATAATTCATCTTTTGCATACATTTCGGTTAACATATACTCAATCTGGTCTGTAGATAAGATATTTGCGTAGGCAGAATTCCAGGATTTTTCTGCTAGTTCTTGGAGCAGTGTAATATCTTGGTCGGTTGCTTTTTTAAACGATACCATCAACTTATTTTTAAATTAACTCAGTTCAAATAAGGTTATTTCTGGATCAATACCAACTCTTCCGGGGTAACCAATCACGCCGAAACCTCTGTTTACGTATAGATACTGGTCATTGCTTTCATATAAATCCGCCCATTTTTTATAACGGTATTGCGCAGGAGACCATCGAATATTTTTAAGATCGAGCCCGAATTGCATGCCATGCGTATGTCCGGAAAGTGTAAGCTGAACCTTTGAAGGGTGTTTTTTCACAATGTAATCAAAGTGCGTTGGGTCGTGGCTCATCAAAATTTTTGCCGCTTCTGGTGGGATTCCCTTCGCCGCTTTATCTAAGTCGCCGTACTGCGGAAAAGGTTTCTCTCCCCAATTTTCGACGCCTAGCAAATAAAGTTTTTCACCTCCTTGTTCAATGATTCGATGTTCATTTCTTAGCATTTCAAAACCTGCTTGTTTTTGTAAATTGATTAAATCTGGAAGGTTTTTTGCTTTTTCTGCGGTAGATTCCCACGCGCCGTAATCGCCATAATCATGATTTCCAAGAATCGAAAATTTACCATCTTTCGCAGTGATGCTTTTGAAAAGTGCCACAAATGGTTCAAATTCACTAGCATAATTATTTACCATGTCGCCCGTAAACAAAACCAAATCTGGTTTTTGCTCATTGATCAAATCAATTGCTTGCTGCAATTTTTCGGGGTGTAAAAAACTTCCGGCATGCACATCGGAAATTTGAATGATTTTGTATCCTTTAAAACTATTGGGTAAACCTTTAATTTTCAGTTTCACTTTTCTAATGGTATGTCGATACTTTCCGAAAATAATTCCATCTAGAAATAAACCAGAAAGTAGAGCGGCGGTGCCCACCCCAAGAATACTTAGAAATTTCCGACGATCTGGTAAATGGTTTTCGCCAGTACCAAATGATTGTACAAAAAATTGAGCTCCTCGACCCAAATCTTCAATGATAAGGAAAAAAGCGACAAATAGTTTGGGCAGCATAAATATCATAAAAATCGAGGCGATAAGTTGAATTCGAGAGTGATCACGGTCGGTTTTTTTGAAATTTAATATTTCATAAATGAAAAAGAAATACACCAAGATGGTGATTGCCCAATAAGCAATTCTTAAATAGTTGTTGTTGGTTAGGGTTTTAAACGCTTGATAAATATAAAATTCCAGAGCGAATAAAATTCCCGTAATGATTAAAATGTTTTTCTGCATAGTATTGTCAATAAAAAAGCACAAAACAAATTTTGTGCTTTTTTGTATTTTTTAAGGATAATAATTAAGGAAAACGGTAAACAATCGCATTGATGTTCATTCCTGCTCCTACAGAAGTGAACACGATATTTCCTTTTTCTTTAAAAGATTGTCCATCCATTTTTCCTTTGATGATTAAGTCAAACATAGTTGGTATTGTAGCTACAGACGAATTTCCTAAATATTGAATGGTCATTGGCGAAACCGCATGGTCATAATCTGTTCTGCCGTATAATTTAAACAAACGAGAGATCATGGCATAATCCATTTTGGCATTGGCTTGATGAATTAGGATTTTGTCGATATCGTCGATGGTTAAGTGCGCTTTATCGATGGTTTCTTTAATTGCGTCTGGAACGTTTTTCAGTGCATATTCATAGATTTTCCTACCGTGCATTCTAATGTATAAAGGTCGGCGGTCTTCATCTTTTTTTAAGGAAGGCGCATTTTCTAAGTAGTTTAATTCTGGCCCGCTATCACAAAGCGTGCAATCAGCGATAATTCCTACGGTCTCATCATCGGTGGCTTGTACCACCACTGCTCCGGCACCGTCTGCAAAAATCATTTTATTACGGTCAAAAGCATCGGTAACTCTACTCAATGTTTCTGAACCTACCACCAAGATGAGTTTTGCTTTTTTTGCTTTGATAAGCGTATCTGCCATGATCATGGCTTCTACCCAGCCTGGGCAACCAAAAATCATGTCATAATTTACGGTTCTTCTGTTCTTGATTCCCAATTTATGTTTAACTCGAGCGGACATCGACGGCATGAAATTGGTCATTCCGTTATGATCAACTTCTCCAAAATTACTGGCATAGATAATATAGTCCAACTCTTCTTGGTCAATTTTCGCATCATCGATCGCTTCTTTAGCGGCGCGAAAGCCTAAATCAGAATTAAATTCATCTTCCTGTAAATAACGACGGGTTTCGATTTCGGTGATTTCTACAAACTTCTGAATAACTTCTTCGTTGGGTTTGTCGATTAATTCACCATCATCAGTATAAAAAACCGAGTTCATGAAATGTTCTTTGCCGATTATCTTAGTAGGAAGGTAACTTCCTGAACCGATTATGATTGTGTTGGGCATATATTTGAATGAAAAATTTACGGCAAAGTTAATAATAATATTGTATCGTTAAGAAACAAAATTATTATTAAATTTGCAAAAGTTTTTTTACTACAATATTTCTTATGAAAATCAGTCCATCAGCAAAAGGCTTAATTATTTCAATCATCACCGTATTGGTTGCGTTTGGGATTTATAATTTCTTTTTAGCAAAAAGAAACTATTATCTGGTTGATAATCCTTCAGAACAAACTTATTATTTTAATATTAATAATGGGGTTGAAAAAATCATCACTGCGGGACAGAAAGTTCAGGTGGAATTAAAAAAAGGAAACAATCAAATTAAGGTTTTAAATGGTGAAAAGAAGGTTTTGTTTGATTCCGCCTTTGTTGTGAACAAAAACCGGGGCTTGGTAAACATTGCTCATCAAGATTATTATATCAATGAACAGTTTTATGGCTATGGTTTAAATAAAGATTCATTAATTGCCGTACGACCCCGAACCACCATCGATGGAAAACTATTTGTAAATGCTCCGGTACGATTTAATAAATTGTATACGGATGCATTCTATTACAATATCGATGAAGAGTATGATCCAATCGTAAAAAATATTCAGAAAGTAGAATCCAGAACGAAGATATTTCGAAAAGCTGATTTTTTGAAATATTACAAAGAATATTATCAATTTTAATAAACCTATTTTGAACCAAGTTACCCCTTACAATACCGAAGCCGGCAAGAAAAAAGAAGTCGAAGATATGTTCGACAACATTGCACCGAAATACGATTTATTAAATCATGTTCTCTCAATGAAAATTGATGTTCTATGGAGAAACACCTTGGTGAAATGGATGAACGCTGATCAACCAAAAGAAGTTTTAGATGTTGCCACCGGAACAGGTGATTTAGCAATTGCTGTGCAAAAAGGAACAGGCGCCAAAATCGTTGGTCTAGACTTGTCTCAGCAGATGTTAAATGTCGGAATCACCAAAATCCAGAAGATTAATCTAACCGACCAAATCGAAATGATAAAAGGAGACGCCGAAAATCTACCTTTCGAAAGCAATAAATTCGATGCGGTTTCCGTTGCTTTTGGAGTACGGAACTTCGAAAATTTAGAAAAGGGATTGTCTGAACTAAAAAGGGTCGTGAAAGAAGAAAAAAGCGTTTATATTTTAGAATTCTCCAAAGTAGAAGGTTTTTTAGCACCGTTCTATATGTTCTATTTTAAAAATATTTTGCCTCAAATTGGTAAATTGGTCTCAAAAGACAATCGCGCTTATACTTATTTACCAGACTCGGTAAATGCTTTTCCTTTTGGCGAAAAAATGAAGTCGATATTGTTAAATGTAGGATTTAAAAAAGTAGAGTACAAAAAATTAAGTTTAGGGATCGCAACTATTTACAAGGCAACCAAATAATATGGGGAACACTCTTTTAAAAATAAATTGTATTGCAGCATTCTTACTGTGCAGCTTTGCAAACGCTCAATTGTTCCGAACCAAAGACCGAATGGATAATTTGGAGGGATTCGACGGGCAGAAATTCAGTTACGGATTTTACTTGGCTGCCAATAATTTCGATTATAAGATGGTTCTTCACCCAAAATTTGGAATGGATGGACAAAAAAATTCGGTGCAAACCAAGTCTGCATATAGTTTTGGAGCAGGTCTTATTGGTAAATTAAGGTTAAATGATAATTTTGATTTACGAATCGAACCCGGTTTACAATTTGTTGAACGTGAGATTTTCTTTAATACCCAATCCAATGATCAGTTTGCAGCAGGAACACCTGCCAATCAACCATTTACACCCAGGGTTTTAACGGATGCTGATCGATTGCGCACCGTAAAATCTACCTATGTTGATGTGCCATTACTTATTGAAGTTCATGGGGATCGCTGGTATAATTCTCGCCCGTATGCGGCGGCAGGAGTAAATTGGATGGTGAATTTACAATCCAATAGCAAGGCCGAAGATGATAATCAGCAAGGGATTTTTCGTACGACAGCGAGTAATTTTGCGTGGTCTGCTGAAATCGGAATGCAGTTTTATTTTAGTAGATTTAAGTTGACACCCGGTTTCAGAGGAACCTTTATGATAAATAACGAATCGGTGGCAGATAATGCGGAAACTCCGCCGTATTGGTCATCTGCAATCTCAAGCGCAAAAACCCGAGCGTTTATGTTCGTACTGAAATTTGAATAAAATATCCTATTTCAACGATATTAAAGAGAAAGTTTCAGGGCTCTCTCTTTTTTTATTTCGCCATTTCAACAATTAGTAGGCAAGAAGTGATACTTTCAATTTAATTTTTTATATTTTTGCTCAAGAGTTAGAATAAATTAACCTGAGAAATGCTCAAAGATTTAGAAAATAATTTTTCGGTTTTAGAAAAAAAGATTGTAGCGGTAAGTAAAAGCTATCAAAATCTTAACGAAAAATATTTGGAATTAGATCAAGAGCATGAAGCGTTGAAGATGAAATATGAAGAGGAAAGGAAAAAAAATCAGGTTTTAGCAGAAGAACAAAAAAATATAAAACTTTATTCAGCAATATCAGGAAACCCAGATCATAACCGATTGATGAAAAATCATATTAACCGATTGATCAAAGAAGTGGATTATTGTATTGCAGAACTTCAAAACAGTGGATTGTAATGGATGTAAGAAGAATTACCATCACGATTGCCGGAAGAAGTTATCCGCTGAATGTACCCTCCGCAGAGGAAGAAACTTTGCGAAAAGTTGGGAAGCAGATTGAAGCGATGATTAAAGATTTTGAACAGAATTTTGACGTTAGAGATAAACAGGATGCTTTGGCCATGTGTTGCTTAAAATTTGGAACCAATGCAGAAGTAGCCCAAATCAATAACGATAAAAACATAATAGATTCCACAGAAAGATTGCAAAAAATCAATCAATTCTTGGAAGAGTTGGAAAAGTAGATTTTTCTTTTTCAATCAACGACTGCCTACAATAGTTCTAACACATTACAGGTAAACTCAACGCAAAACTATTACCGAACGAAAGTTTATTTAATGGCGTGCCGACTTGCTCGGATTACAGAAAGTAAAAAACAGTTCAAATCGTGTTGATTAGGAGTTTACTCTAAATCCGTGGACTATTGTAGGCTTTTTTTTAACCAATAATCAAGGTTGATGAAAAGAAAAATTATTTTTTTTAATCTAAAAGCTTGATTTTTAACAGAATTATTATTAAAACTAAACATATATGACACCAACAATCGCCATTATTATCGGTATTGTTTGCTTAGGTGTAGGAGCGCTAATTGGAATGGTTTTTTCCAAAAGTGCTCTAAATACAAAAGCAAAATTCATCGTTCAAGATGCAAAGAAAAACGCCGAAAACCTTATAGAAAAAGCCACTGTACAGGCAGAATCCCTTAAGAAAGAAAAGCATTTTCAGGCCAAAGAAAAGTTTATGGAACTGAAATCGCAACATGACGCAGATATTCAGACCAGAGAAAAGAAAATGCAGGATTCCGAAAAAAGAATCAAAGACAAAGAGCAAAAGCTCAATGATGAACTCAGTAAAACAGGTAAACTAGAAAAAGACCTGGATCGCCAAATTGCTGATTACAGTAAAAAACACGAAATTCTTGAAAGAAAACAACAGGAACTAGACACGGTAACTGCTCAGAAAGTAGAGATTTTAGAAAAAATTTCTGGCTATTCTGCAGAAGATGCAAAAAATGAATTGGTAGAAGCATTAAAATCAGAAGCGAAAACCAAAGCCCAAGCTCATGTTCAGAATATCATGGCCGAAGCCAATCTTAATGCGAAACAAGAAGCCAAGAAAATCGTGATTCAAACCATCCAACGAATTGGAACCGAGCAGGCTATCGAGAATTCAGTTTCTGTTTTCAATATTGAATCGGACGAGGTGAAAGGTAGAATTATCGGACGAGAAGGAAGAAACATCCGCGCATTAGAAGCAGCAACAGGAGTAGAAATTATTGTAGATGACACTCCGGAAGCGATTTTACTTTCGTGTTTTGATCCAGTGAGAAGAGAAATCGCGAGATTATCACTACACCGATTGGTTACCGATGGTAGAATTCACCCGGCAAGAATCGAAGAAGTGGTTGATAAAACCAAAAAACAAATAGAAGAAGAAATTATCGAAGTCGGTAAAAGAACCGTAATCGATTTAGGAGTTCACGGACTGCACCCAGAACTAGTGAAAATTGTAGGGAGAATGAAATTCCGTTCTTCTTACGGTCAGAATTTGTTGCAACACTCCAGAGAAGTTGCCAATATCGCCGGAACCATGGCCGCAGAATTAGGACTCAACGTTAAATTGGCCAAAAGAGCTGGTTTGTTACACGATATTGGAAAAGTTCCTGAACAGGAATCTGAATTGCCGCATGCTCTTCTAGGAATGCAGTGGGCCGAAAAATATGGCGAAAATCCAGAAGTGGTGAATGCCATTGGAGCACACCATGATGAGGTAGAAATGACGACCCTTTTATCCCCGATTATTCAAGTTGCTGATGCGATTTCGGGAGCCAGACCGGGAGCCAGAAGACAAGTCCTAGAATCGTATATCCAAAGGTTAAAAGATCTGGAAGCAGCCGCTTTAAGTTTTGATGGCGTTTCAAGTGCGTACGCAATTCAAGCAGGTAGAGAATTGCGAGTAATGGTTGAAAGTGGGAAAGTTAGTGATGACCAATCTGCACAGCTTTCTTACGATATTTCAGAGAAAATTCAAAATGAATTAACCTATCCGGGACAAGTACGGGTAACGGTAATTCGTGAGACCAGATCGGTAAATATTGCGAGATAAAACTTAACCAATAGTAGATTAGAATGCCAACGAATAATTTCGTTGGCTTTTCTTTTATACAAAAAAGGGTGAGTTTCCTGTTTTTTTTATTAATAATAAAGCTAGTTTTGTTAAAATAATTATTATGAAAACGAAAAAAACTCTTTTTACGGCATCTATTGCAATTTCATTGTTGCTCTTGGTGTATTCCTGTATGATCAGTGTAGGCACGGGTCTCGGAGGTGTTTCTACCACGACGACCACCGTGAGTGCGCTCTCGGAACATCTGATCTCGGCAGCGCAGGCGAAAGTACTTAGCGACGAATACAACAATAATAACTATAAAATTC
The DNA here is from genome assembly GCF_030409525.1 of Kaistella yonginensis. GTDB lineage: Bacteria > Bacteroidota > Bacteroidia > Flavobacteriales > Weeksellaceae > Kaistella > Kaistella yonginensis. The sequence goes on from NZ_JAUFQB010000011.1 coordinate 16,525, forward strand.
TGAACGCTGGTAAAGTTGATCCTGAAACGAAAGAAGTCTATTATGACATTGAAGTGTTGCAAGATTATATTAATTACGTAAAAGCAGAAGCTAAAAAACAAAAGATTAAAAAGATTGGGATCACCATTGCTTTCGGTCAATATCCTAATAATGGAAACTTTGATAACAGGTTAAAAAAACAATACCAAGGAAAACAAACAGTGTATCTCAAAGCAAGTGTAAAACCTTTGCCTGGAAGCGGTAAAGTTGGAATTGGTGGTTATAGTCCAGCTGAAGACAATCCTGGCATTTCAGAGATTAGTGCATTTGATTTTGGAAACTTAACTCCGCCAGAATGATAAAATAATGGAATGGAATAGAGACATAGGCCTTTTTTTAATTAATCTTTTGATCCTAAGTATTTTAGTGTTATTGATTAAACGAAGGGATATATTAGGAGATTATAAATACTTAATGATCGCCGCAATCGCGGTGACTTATATTATTGATGCGCTTACTTATTATATTCGATTTACTAAAAGTTTGCCTGCAATTTATACCCTTTACATCTACATCTATCTTGGTTTAGGGTTGTTTTTTCTCCTTCTTTTTTTGATGTACCAGAAATTAATTAAAAATAGGATGTTGAAAAAAATAGCGTATGCTATCACCCTATTATTTTTGCTTTTTTATTGTTATCAAGTTGTAACGATTGACCTTGCAGATGGCTTTCCACAAATCATACTCTTCTTTAATGTCTTTCTATTACTTTTTGTAATTGCGTTGTTTTTACTAGATACATTTAAAACGGATCTCATTTTAGAAATTAATCAGTATTATCCTTTTTGGTTTTCCTTGGGATTAATTGTTGTTTACTTGGGAATGGTGCCATCCATCATTATTAGCAAAATATCTTCTTCAACAATGACAAGTGGGTTATGGGTTTTCATTACCTTTATCATCAACTTTGTGGGGTACGGTATTCTTTTAATCGGTTTATTTAAAGCTAAAAAGATTGTACGATGACGAATTTCTCTGAAGTGGATATCATTTATCTGTTTACCACCGTTTTGGTTTTTGCCATCGTACTCATTATGGTGGTGGTCTATATTTTTTTCTACAAAAAAAAATCTGAATTATTATTTGATCGAAAAATAAAGGAGGCCCAATTCGAACAAGAACTTACCCTGGCGATTATTGAGATGAAAGAAACAACGCTCAGCTATATCGGACAGGAGTTGCATGATGATTTAGGACAAAAAATGTCCATCGCAAAATTAATGGTTAACTTGGGTCTAGAAACTGCTGAAGGGCCGCAAAAAGAAATCTTACAGGAAATAAATGAAGTCATTGGCGAAAGTATTCGGGACATTCGCAGTTTGAGTAAAAGTTTTATTACAGAACAAATAGAAAATTTAGGATTAGTACAATCTGTTCAGAAAGAGGTTTCTAGGATTGATCGATTGAATCTCATGAAAATTAAATTTACTCATAATACCAACAAGATTATTTTAGAATCCAAAGACTGTTTGATTCTTTTCCGTATTATTCAGGAATCCATTAACAATGTACTCAAACATTCGAGAGCAAAAAATATGACCATATCACTGCAAGATGAACCGAGGTTTGTAGAAATTATTTTAAGTGATGACGGAATCGGTTTTAATGAGAATAAACATAAATCGGGAAGTGGATTAATGAGTATGAAAAAAAGAGCTAACTTAATCCAAACGGATTTGGATGTAAACACCATTATAGGTGAAGGCACCACAATCACCATTAAATACAATAAAAATTAAACAAAAATTTTATGGAAACCATAAAAATTGCAATTGTAGATGATCATAAAATGCTTTCCGGGGCCATCGAAAAAATGCTTTCTATTAATAAAAAATATAAGGTCATCAATACTTCTTCTAATGGCGAGGAATTTATCCACGCAATTGAAGTGGAGCATATCAATCCAGATGTGGTGCTCATGGATGTAAATATGCCCGTAAAAAATGGTGTGGAAACGACTCAATATCTAAAGGATCATTTTCCTGAAATAAAGGTCATTGCCCTAACGATGGAAGACGATGAGAAAACAATTATTGCAATGCTAAAAGCCGGAGCCAGAGGTTATCTCTTAAAAGAAATGTCGCCCAAAATCTTATTTGAAGCCATAGAAACCGTGCATGATAAAGGAGTATTCTATACCGATATGGTTACGCAGTGTTTGTTGAATATTCGAACAGAAGAAAAACTGGTGAAAGAATGCGTAGAAGATCTGAAGGATCGCGAAAAAGAATTCATCAAATTAGCGTGCAGTGAGCTAACCTATAAGGAAATTGCCGATGTAATGTTTCTAAGCCCTAAAACAATTGATGGGTACCGCGATTCTGTATTTGTAAAACTCGATGTGAAAAGTAGAGTAGGTTTGGTGCTTTTTGCGATTAAAAATCAACTCCATTGAAATTATTGAGGTAAATATTTCACTCATAATCATTAAACATAGACCGTTTCAAACTTGAAGCGGTTTTTTTTGCCCCTAAAATAAAGGGGCATTTTCCTGTTCCAATCTTAGGGGTTTACCTCTTTTAAATAGCTTTCAATAATAGCAACTTTGTCATACAAATTACAAATACTATTAATTAAAAATTATCAAAATGAAAAATTTAAAAGTTATTTTAGCAAGTGCCTTTTTAGCAACTAATTTTTTAGGAATTCTAAAAGCGCAAGAAACACCAATTCAAAAATTAGAAGACAAACATTCTTATTGGCAAATTTCTGCTAGGGCAGGTTACGATTTTCCTATGTACAAAGAAACCTTTCGCTTTATTGATTATAAAGGTGGTTTTATGGGCGGTCTATCCGTAAACAAATACTGGAATTGGTTTGGCGTAGAAGCTGATGTAGATTTTATTAACAACACGCCAGAAGCAGTTGATTTACCCGGTCAATACGTAGAGCGTACCCTGCAAAATACCATTCTGGATTATGCTTCTTTCAAAATTCAAAAGAAAGAAATCTCCAGAACATTTGTTGGAGCCGGACCAGCCTTTAAATGGCAAACTGAAAACAATAAATTCACCTCAGAACTAGGTTTAATGGGCGGAGTTGGATTTATAGATGGTGGCGAAATATTGGTAGATGGTGTTAGACAAAATGCTCTTAATGATGTCATCACCTACCACTCAGGTTTTGATAAAGAAGTGGTCTTCTCGACCAAAGCACAGCTGCGATTTAATTATTTCTTTAATGACAATTGGGGACTTAATGCTGGTGCATATTACATGAACCACTATAATGTAGCTGAATCTACTAAAAATGAGATTTTAGACAAAACTTACGGTACAAAACCAGCCACGTATTATTACGTTGAGCGCGGAAAAATAGACAATGTATACGATGATAAAATCATCATGAGATCTGATATTGCAGGAGTTAATGAACCCAACCAAATGCAAAAAATGACTTTACAATCAGTTGGGGTGTTCGCTGGATTATCTTATCGTTTCGGACCGAAAAATCCTGCGAAAGTGGTCGAAACCAAAGCACCAGAAGTAAAATCATATCGACTCGTAGTTACCGCTAAAGATAAATTTTCAGGGCAAGTAATTCCCAATACGCAAGTTTTGATTAAAGATCTGCAGGGAAATATAATAAAAACTGCAATGACAGACGCTTCGGGTAAAGTATATATCGATGAGATCAATCCGAACAATTATGCAATTACGGGTTCATTTAATGAAATTTCACTGGATCCTACTTCAACCAAGACCGCTGAGTTTATTGCCAACGGAGATTTAAACAAAGAACTCATTTACGCTGATCGTAATTTTATTCTTAAAGGTAGAACCTTCCAATGTAACTCTTCGGTTCCGCTTTCAGGAGCTGCAGTTTATTTAGAAAATAAATTTGATGCCTATAAAAAATCGACCATGTCTGATGCAAATGGAGATTTTATTTTACAATTACCACCAAATGCAACCTTCGAACTGTATGCGAAAAAAGAAAATTATTTTTCACAAATAGAAATGGTAAATACGCAAAATTATAATAGAGACCGAAACCTATTTGTAAATATTGAGATTTGCGCCCAAGAAACCAAATGTGGAGAAGGGATTGCTCTGGATAATATTTTATATAATCTTGATAAATACAATATAAGAGAAGATGCAAAACCTGAATTAAACAAAGTAGTGAGATTTATGGAAGATCATCCAGGAGTAAATGTAGAGTTAGGTTCTCATACAGATTCCAGAGGTAGCGATTCTTACAATCAAAAACTTTCTCAAAACAGAGCACAATCTGCGGTAGATTATATTACTTCCAGAGGAATTAGCAGTGCCAGAATTAGCGCGAAAGGTTATGGTGAATCGGTTTTATTAAATAAATGTGCAGACGGCGTACCCTGTTCAGAACAAGAGCAACAAGTGAACAGAAGAACAGAATTTAAAGTTATTTGTCCTAAATAATTGATGTTTTATTTAATAGGAAACTGCCTTGCTTTACGCGAGGCAGTTTTTTTAGTTAAGGTGAAAACCGTACTTCACAAACTTCGTCTAATGAATCACCAATTGTGTAGTGGAGTCTTTTAATCAATGATGAACAGAGGATATTTCATATCAAAAATAATAATTCCACGAACGAGCGGATCAAATCTGATGTCGTACAACGTTCTTTACTATAAATGATCGAAATTTAATTTGCCAGCCTCACCTTTAAAAATGCATTTATAACAGCGAACCTTCAGCGATAAAAAATAAAACGCCGCTATAAACCGCACTAATTCCTATTTTTAAGGGTTACATATCCGGTTAATATTCTGCCATCAGAAAGCGTGATATAGTACCAGTAATTGCCTGTCGGAAGATTTCTACTCAGATATTCGCCGTTCCAAGAGAAAGGTCCTTTCACAGTCTTGTCTAAAACCACCGTTCCAAAGCGGTCGATCACCCGTACTTTGGATCCAGGATAGTTTTCAATTCCTTCTATTTTCCATTCATCATTTACCCCATCTGCATTTGGTGTAAATACGTTGTTTATTTTAAAAATGGTAAAATCTCTCTCGGCAACAGCACAATTTTGCAACCCACTTCGAACATAAGCCGTGTGATTTCCATTGGGCACATTGTAAAAATAATTAGAAGTTTGCCACTGAATATTATCGACGGAATATTCTAAAATTCCAACTCCAGTTGCGATGATTTGAACGGTGCTGTTTTCTATTCTAATGTCCGTGATGATAGGTAATTCTACCTTTTTTACCGATACCGATTTCGTGGTGCTGCATCCAGAAATGTGGGTTACCGTAACTTCATATTTTCCGTTTTTATCTGCGGTAATGACCTGCTGTGTGCTCACTGGATTTCCATTAAAAGTCCATGTGAAAGTGGTATTGGCAGGTTGCACCCCTGCATCGATTTTTACAAATTCTTCGGGACAATATTCAGCAGTTGCAGGTAAATTCACAATTGGCGAAGCATTAAGTTGAATACTGAGTTGAACTTTTGCAGAACATCCAGTGGTAGAATTCAGTTCAACAAAAATTTTATTGAGGCCAGTTTGTAGCGTATGGTTGGTCGGATCAGGAATTACTTGGTTATTTTGGTTGTAAAACTTGTAGGTGTAACTCGCTGAATTGGCTACCAAATTGGTTTGATAAGTGGTTAAATCAATTTTCTTCGTGCCATTTTCATCAGAACATAAAGCCGGAGCAGAAAAATCGGACGCAGGAATATTTGTTGTTACCAAAGTTACTTTAACCGGAAGCCGCGCTACGCTTTCGCAATTTTCACTTGTTTGTGTTGCGTAATAGGTTACCCCATCTTGCAACTGCGTATTATTCGGAAGTGTAGATGATGCAGAAATACTGCTGTACCATTTGATCTGCGTTCCTGAGACCAAAAGATGAGTAAGCGTGGCATTTTGACTGATGCAAAATGTTTGCACAGAATTTCCAATCGGAGCAGCAGTGGTGATTATATTTACAAAAACCGGTGTTCTTTCACTTTCACAGAAATTTATAGTTTGCGTTGCGTAATAAATATTTCCATTACTTAAAGCCGTATTATTTGGAATAGAATTCCCACCAGAAATTGTAGAATACCATAAAATATTGGTTCCCGTTGCTGTAATATTTGCAACTGTCGCATTTTGCTGTACACAGAAACTCTGACTAGTATTGACCAAAGGTTTCGGCGTTGGATTATTAAATATATTGATAACAATCGAAGTTGCCACCGATTCGCAACCTAAGGCATTTTTTATTTTAATCAGATAAGTTTTTGGAAGCAATCCCGTAAAAGCGTTGGAGTTTTGCCAAGATATGCCATCATCGATACTGTATTGGGCGGCATTTTCATTAATGGTAATTTTTGCAGAAGGATTCGTACAGTCAATTTGTTGAACGGTAGCGGTTGGTTTCTTTGGGGTATCAGCAGGCACATTGATTGTTGCCAAAACCGTTGCGCTTTCACAACCTGCGCTATTTTTCACCTTCAAAAGATAAATTCCTGGCGAAAGAAGTCCAGAAGTGGCATTCGATGAATAGCTAACGCCATTATCAAAACTATATTGATTTTCTGTAGAGCTAATCGTAATGGTTCCTAAAGGATTTACACAAGAACTCGGTTGAGCAATTGCAAATAGGGGAAGTGCTGGTGCATTTGGAGGAACATCCACCGTTGCGGTTGTCGCGGGCGAAGGACAGCCATTCACAGTTAATTTTATTTTTACATGATACGTTCCTGGAGATAAATTCGCAGAAGCGGAAGTGAGCCACGTAATTCCATCATCGAAACTGTAAAAACCCGCTGCAGAAATTACGGTAATTGTTCCCGTAGATGCAGTACACCCGGAAGGATGAGCAATAGAAACTTGTGGAGCGGTGGGAGTTGTTGGTTGTACATTTACCGTCGCAATTCCTGCCAAAGAAGTACAGCCCGCACTGTCTTTAATCATCAAGTTGTAAGTTCCAGGTCCTAGATTCGGTTTGGTTTTAGAAGTAACATAAGTCAAGCCATTATCAAAACTATATTCTGCTGCCGGTGTCGTAATTTCAATAGAGCCTAATGAATTTGTACAATCTGGTTGTGCAATCATGAAAGACGGAGCAGGTAAAGGAGCCGGAGTTGTAACCACCGCCGTTGCACCATCGGAAATACAACCTGCTGCATTTTTTATTTTTATCTTATACGTTCCAGGAGATAAACCGGTTTTTGTGTCGGCATAAATAAAAGTTAAACCATCATCAAAACTATATGTTGCTGCAGAAGTTGTTATGGTAATTGATCCAGTAGAAACGCTACAAGTTGGTTGAGTTACACTAAAAGAGGGAGCAGCGATATTAATTCCTGAGTTTAATGTTACCGCTACAGAAGCGGATTCACAAGTGGAACTATTGTTCTTTATTTTCACAATATAGGTTCCAGAACCAATGTTTTTTTTCACCGGAATTGTACTCCAAGTTGCTCCATCATTAAAGGAATAACTACTGCCAGGAGTGGTAATGGTGATGCTTCCGTTTGTAGCGTCGCATTGTGTGGGATGGATTACCGTAACTGCGGGAGTTGGCGGAATTGAAGGTGCCGAATAAATATAAGCATAAGAACTTTCCGACATACACCCGGAAGAATTTTTAACCAAAATATTATAATTTCCTGGATTCAAATTATTTTTTACGGGATTTGTCGTCCAAGTTATTCCGTTGTCAAAACTGTATAAATCTGCGATCGTATTAATGAAAATGCTTCCTTTCGGTACAGAACAAGTCGGCTGAATCGTGGTAACACTTGGTCGGCTGAGGTAAAATTTATTAATCGATGCAGAAACGGTTTGGGAAATACAACCCGCACTATTTTTAATTAAAATATTATAATAGCCCGGCGTTGGATTAAGCAAAGAAGGATTTGTGCCCCACGTGACTCCATTATCAAAAGAATATTGAGCTCCTTGTGAAACCACCGTAATGCTTCCATTATTGCCACAAGTTGGCTGAACCACTTTTATTAAAGGTCGTGGCAGATAAAAAGTATTAATGTACACATTCAAATCATATGGATTTGAGGTGCAATTTTGTGCATTTTTTATGACAATATGAAAGGAGCCAGAAGTTAAGCCGGTTTTTTCATTCACCGTACTCCAAGTCTGTCCACCATCGAAACTATAAGCGCTTGCGGGAGTTACAATTTTGATGCTGCCTTTATTTCCACAAGTGGGTTGTATGACTAAAATATCGGGTCTGGGTAAGTAAAATCTTGCTAAACTCACCGAAACACCATATGGAGCTGATTTACAATCCTGTGCATTTTTTATGCTGATATTGTAATAACCGTCGGCTAAATTGGTGAAATTGGGAGAAGTGCTCCATGTTTGCCCACCGTTGATGCTGTATTGCGCGGCCAGCGATGTAATGGATATGGTGCCACCCACGCCGCAAGTGGGTTGGGTATAAGTATAAGTCGGGTTGGGTAGGAAAAAATCAGAAATATTTACCCAGGTATAATTGGAAGTACAAGTTCCTTTTTTAATTTTAATGTAATAATTATTTGGCGCAAGATTGGTAAAAATCGGCGAAGTAACCCAAGTATTTCCTTCATTAATACTATAGAAATCTGCAGGAGTGGTAATGGTAATCGAGCCCAAAGTCCCACAAACCGGCTGAATAGCCGTATAAGACGGCTCTGCCAAATCGGTCGTATTTAAATAAACAGCGATCGGATTCGATTTGCAATTCTGAGTGTTTTTGGTTACCAAATAATAACTTGCGGCAACTAGATTATCGAAAACTGGTGTAGTTACCCAGGTGTAACCATTATCGATACTATAAAAATCTGCTGCAGAGGTGAAAGTAATATTTCCGATATTACCACAACTTGGACTGGTGGCAATATACGTGGGCTCATTTAAATACGCTGAATTCAAATAAACATAATTGCTTTCCGATACACAATTCAGTGCATTTTTGACCATCACGGTATAACTTGTTCCGATTAGATTATTATAGACATTATTGGTAGACCAAGTTGCCCCTCCATTAATACTATAAAAACTCGCGGACGTAGTAATGGTGATGGATCCTTTCGTCGTACACGTTGGTTGTACTACCGTAGCAGTTGGTGCAGGGAGTTTTGGTTCATAGAGGTAAACACCTTGTGAATAGGAGGTACAGCCCAAGTTATTTTTGATCATCACTTGATAATTTCCAGCAGGAACACTTTTACTGTTGGTAGTTACCCAAGTTGCACCATTATCAAAACTGTAAAAATCTGCCACGGAATTGATGGTAATTGTACCATTACCAGCGCATATAGGTTGAATTACACTGATATAAGGGGTGTCAAGTTTTGGGGGATATAAATTCACAGATTGCGATAGAGATAAACAACCCGCTGTATTTTTAAGTCGAATGGAGTAGGTTCCCACCGGCAAATCTTTCGTATTACTCGTCGACCATGTTGAACCATTATCGAAACTGTATAAATCTGCTTCCGTTTTTATGTAGATGGTTCCTAATTCTCCACAAGTAGGCTGAATAACATCGTAATCGGGGTAGGTATTCTGAAAAGGTTGCAGGTAAATACTTTGAAAATAAGAAGTACATCCTAAACTATTTTTAATTCCGATGGAAAAATTCCCGGATAATACATTCGATAAAACATTAGAAGTTACCCACGTTTGTCCTCCATTGAAAGTATAAAAATCTGCTGGCGTATTGATCGTGATGCTTCCAGCAACAGTACATGCCGGATTCTTCACTGAAAAATCGGGATTTCCGAGGGTGTTACTTTGTATTAAAATAACCGCAGGATTAGAAATACAACCGGCAATATCTTTCGTTCTGATGGTGTACGTTCCAGGTTGAAGTTGATCAATCGTAGCGCTGTTTACCCAAGTTGTACCATCATCAAAACTGTAAAATGCTGCAGTTGAGGCAATCGTAATACTTCCGGTATCGCCACAAAATCTTGGCTGTATCGCTGAATAATAAGGATATGGAGTTAAGGAGGAAACGATGGTTACCGATTGTGCATAGGATGTACAACCCTTCAGGGTTTTTATCATCACCTGATAAGTTCCAGGATATAACCCAGATTTCACTGGATTTGTTCCCCAAGTTTGTCCGTTATCAAAACTGTATTCCGATGCAATTGACGTTACTTTGATGGTTCCCGACGACACAAAACAAGAAGGTTGTGTAATTTCTAAAGTCGGCGTTACTGCAGTTTGGCTCGGTTCTATTACTACGGTCGCGGTACTCGCACAACCAAAACTATCGGTGACCGTTACGGTGTAAGTTCCGATATTGCTAATGGTGATATTCTGTGTAGTTTCTCCAGTACTCCATACATAAGTTGCACCTGAGGAAGCTTTCAATTCGGTACTTCCGGAACACACATTCAAAATCCCAGAAATAGTTGCGGTCGGATTTTTAACTTCAACATTTACTGGAATAATTTTGTAACAACCCGGATCTTTAGAAACTCTGATGTATATAATTGCCGAGGCAGAATTATAACTTGTGAAATTGGCAATTGCATTGGTATTGTTAAAGGCGTCGTTATAATTTTTAAAATAAGTAAAACTAAGACCACTTGTAGAAACAACGACTTGATTATTAAAATTGGTGAGGTTAAAATCCTCTGAACCATCTTTATTCGTATCACATTTTGAAACTTTTGCAGTCTGCACCACAAGGTTACACCCGGAGGAACAATTTAGAAAACTAATATCCCACCCATCATTGGCATCGGGATCATTAGCCGAGGCGAAAATTTGGGTATTGCCACTGCTTCCACAACCTCCTGCAGAACCTGCAACATCGAAATCAGCATTGACTCCCACATTATAATTGCCACTGGTAATATTTGGGAAATCCTGCGCTAAAAGCGAAAAACAGAATTTTTTGTTGACCGTATCCAAACTCGAGGTGGTAGCGCTGGTGTAAACTACATTTCCGGTCGCATCGTAAACCTTTAAAGTCAATTTTTTTAAAGTAGCCGTAATCCCGCCCGAATTTGGCAAAGTGTAATTTCCGCAAACGCTGATCGGAAGCGTAGGACAAACCGCATACAATGGATCCAATGTTACGGATCCTACAAAATTTTCATTCGATTGAAGCAGACAGATGTCATCAACATAAGCATAGCCGAAATGACCACCTAATCCACAACGGGATGCCATAAATTCTACCGTAAATTCTTCGTTATTGGGAATAGACGAAATATCTAAAATTCCCGATTGCCAATTGGCGGTGTAGAGCGTTACGTAACCATAACCACCTTCTGGAACCTTGGTGAATATGCAATTTTTCTCATCTCCAACCAAACAAAATTCACTGACGACTTTTTTGTTTTTATCCAGAATTCTGGCTTTGAAAAATGCTTGATTATCGGTATGGCTCGTATCATAAACCGATTGAAGTATGGCTTTATAATTAAATTTTAAGAAATTTTCGTTGTTGGTTTTAAATCTTTTTCCTTGTACAATAGAGCCATAAGTAGAGGAGCTTTCATGATTGATTTTCAACGCATATTGGTCAAATGCTTTTATATCTCCCATATAACGATCGAAAAGATTGGCAGGGACGGAAGTTGCCATCACGTAAGTACTGGCAGGATTGTATTGGGGAATAGCAGTGTCGCCCGTATTTGAAATCGATTTACATTGCGTTGGTCCCGGTGGATCACCGATATTGTAAAGGAAATTTTTAATGAAATTGGTTCCGCCTATGTTTTCAACTTGCTCGAAACCTCCATTCGTACACATTTCTACCGGAATTTGTGTTGCTTTTTGCATGTTCAATTTTTCCAACTGAATTTGGCGATTTCTTTCTTGTAAGAATTTTATTTTTTCGGAGTTGTTGGTAATAATTTTACCAGACGCATTTTCGAACATGCCATTCCGAAGGTAATTCGAGGTATCAAGCGGAATTTTTTGGGCAAATGATTTTTGAAAAAAGCATAGGATGATTAACAGGTAAAATTTCTTCATTCAAGTAAATTTAATCAGCAAAAATAATGTTAAAAACTTCTTAAAATAAACTTAAAAAAAGCTTAACAAATATAAATAAAAAATGAATTTGAAAGAAACATAATTTTAAAAAAAAACAGAGTAAAAACCTGTTTGCTTAGAGAAATATTTTGAGTAATTACTTGCATTGAGAATTTGTCTGTAGAACTCCTCTATGATTTTTTTCGTTTCTTTTTTGAAAAAAAATATTTGTTCTGATGTTAAAAATTTTTGACTATCGAACGCGAATTGGTTTGGTTGAATAACGGATCATGTTTCAAATGCTCCATTTTATTTAAAGAATATAATTCCTGAATTTTTTCTCCTATGTATTTTGCATCAAAAAGATAAGATGAAATCCTATGAAACTCCACTCAACGAATGAAAAAAAGCCACGAAGTGGCGAAATCAAAAAATCATAAAAAACGCCACTAAAAACCGGCATATTTTAAGAGAAAAACATTTACAAAAACCGTTTCATCTCTTCCTCAATTTGTTTGCGCAAATCCATCAATTTTATCGCATATTGTTCCAACTGTTTTTCTTGCTCGGTTTTCGGTTGAAACTTTGGGACTTCCACAGAATTTCCCTCATCATCAACCGCTACAAATACAATAATACAGTGTGTTTTTTTCTCGAAATCTTTTCTTTTAATGTTCCTAGAAAAAACATTAATCGCAATATGCATACTTGTTTTCCCCGTGTAAATAACCTCGGCCTCCACCTTTACAATATGACCGATTTTGATGGGTGAATAAAACCGAATTCCACCCACATAAACCGTTACGCAATAACTTGAAGCCCATGAACTTGCACAAGCATAACCGGCTTGATCAATCCATTTCATCACACTTCCACCATGAACATTGCCTCCATAGTTAACATCACTCGGTTCCGAGATAAACTGAAAAACTGTTTTATTTTGCATAAAATCTTATTTGATATTAAAGATATTCATTAATTTTTAAAATGTTTAATTTATTCCTAAATTTGAAACATGCAAAAAATATTTTACCTGAAAACCTGCGGAACGTGTACCAAAATTATGAACAAATTCGACCTTTCGTATTGGGAACTGCGCGAACTGAAAAGTACGCCGGTTACGAAAGATGACTTGGCTCAAATGTATGCCCACACCAAATCATATGAATCGCTTTTTAGTAGAAGATCAACGCAGATTAAAACAAGAAATATTGATGTTAAAGCTTTAACAGAAAAAAATTTCAGGGATTTAATATTAGACCATTATTCTTTTTTAAAACGGCCAGTATTTCTTACTAATAACGAAATTTTCATCGGAAATGAAAAGAAAAATATTGTAGAGTTAGAACAATTTTTCAAAACGAAATAATGCGATTTTTAATACTGCTGTTGTTTTCGATTCAATTGTCTGCACAAGCGGTTTACAAAACACCAGCAGGTGCAAAATATCATTTGTCGACGTGTAGAATGGTGAAGAATGTCTCATCCTCCATAGCTCTAGAAGATGCGCTGAAGAGTGGCCTGATACCATGTAAAATCTGTCGCCCTCCTTTTCGCAAGATCGATGAACCAATTTCTCCACCCAAAAAAATGGCGGGTGTAAATTCTCCTAATCAATGTCATGCTCAGACAAAAGCCGGGTCCCGTTGCAAACGAACCACTAAAATAGGAAATGACTTCTGCTTTCAGCATTTGCCTTAAAAAAATATCCCATCGAGGATGAGATATTTTGTCTTTTTACTTGTTCAACTTTCGCTCAAGCACGTTGTACACCCCTATGCTTACTAGCGCTCCCAAAAGATAATAACCCGTCGTCATCCATTTTTTCTGATTGGTGTCTGTGGCGTTATTATTACCGAGCAATTGATCTGCTAAACCAATTGTTCCCGCTGCGCCCAATAATCCAGTTCCTAAGGTTTTAGAAATAATTTGCGTCGTGTTGGTTGAAGTAGCTAGCGTTGAAAATAATAACGCATTCGATAAAATATTCCCACCCATTGCCGCAGCATATACTTCTTCTTCGTCTGTTGGTTGTAAATTTGCCTTGTCCAAAGATGCGCGAACCGCAACTTCACCCACCTCTTCCAAATTGGGTGCCTCGGAACTGTATTTTTTAAAAATTTGATGAACTGCGGTAAGCGCTAATGAGCCTGCTAAGCCAGCGAGGCTTCTGTTAATAAATGACATAATATTTAGATTTATTGTGAGCCAACAAGACTGCGAAAACGATGCCATACAAAAAAAACAGCCTTTGATTACAGCTGTTTTTTTAAATTTTCAATGGTAGTTTTTTAAATGAAAGGTGTCTTCACCACTTTCGCCGGCACATTCTTATTTCTAATTTGAATAAATATATCAGTATCCACTTTCATAAAATCTTTGGCCACATAAGCCAAGCCAATGCCAATTCCTTTCATCGGACTCATCGTGCCCGAGGTTACTTTTCCTATTTCGTTTCCTGCTGAATCTACTACCAAATAATCATGTCTTGGGATGGCTCTTTCCTGCATTTCAAAACCGACTAATTTCCGTGTAATTCCTTCTTCTTTTTGTTTGGCAAAACGTTCCTTGTCTACAAATTCTTTGTCGAATTTCGTAATCCAGCCCAAGCCAGCTTCTAGGGGAGAAGTTGTGTCATCAATATCATTTCCGTACAGACAGAAACCTTTTTCTAAACGCAAAGTGTCTCTAGATGCTAAACCACAAGGAAGTAGTCCAAATTCCTCACCCGCTACATTAATCGCGTCCCAAAGTTTTACCGCGTCTTCATTGTTAAAATAAATTTCAAAACCTCCACTTCCTGTATAACCGGTATTGGAAATAATCACGTCGGAAACCCCTGCGACCGACCCCACCGAAAAATGGTAATAAGGCAGTTCAGAAAGATTGACCTCAGTTATTTTTTGCAACGTTTCGGTCGCTTTTGGACCTTGGATTGCCAACAATGACATTTCATCAGAAGCATTGGTTAATTTCGCTCCAAATTTCTCATTATATTTCGAAATGTGCGCCCAATCTTTCTCAATATTCGAAGCATTTACAACCACGAAATATTTCTCGTCTGTCATTTTATACACAATTAAATCATCTACAATTCCGCCATTTCCGTTCGGCAAACACGTGTATTGTGCTTTTCCATTTTCAAGGGTATTCACATTATTGGTGCCTACAAATTGCAATAAATCTTTTGCAGCAGGTCCTTCTACAAAAAACTGACCCATATGTGAGACATCAAAAACGCCTACTTTCTCACGAACTGCAAAATGTTCCTGCGTCACGCCCGTATACTGCACGGGCATTTCAAAACCAGCAAAAGGAACCATTTTCGCGCCGAGCGACACATGTTTATCAAATAATGGAGTTTTTTTCATAGTATCTTTTTCTTAATTTATTTTTTAGGAGCAACATGATTTTCGTTTCTTTCAAAACCCGTCCCGCTGTACGTTATATCCACTCACCACTTTCGTGGATTCGTGGGATGCCACTACCATCGGGGCTAGGAGTGCAGTTGGTTACTATATTATTGATTTATTTTTGATGCTGAAATAATTTTCTTTTTCATTATTCACTTTATATTTTCAACGAGCGGTTGATCATTTTTATTTTACAACTTCGGTTGTAGTTCAATTTCTTTAATTGCCGTAATTGGTGCTATTTTGACATTTTTATTTTCTTTGGTCACGTAAAAATAATACAAACTATTGGATCCAATTAAATAAATTTGCTGCTTTTCTCCGGTATTAAATTTTAAAATGCTAAGAAATTCTAACTGGTTGCTTTTAATTTTTTTTGCAATTTTAGCTCCGGAGCACCAGCCAAATCCTAGAAAGAACGAGAGTAAAAATACAGCCATAGCCAATAGAAATCTATTTTTGATCTTGTTTTGATTTTCTTTTGCCGTTGAAATATCATCCGTTTTTAATCCCACAAGTTTCTGTGTAATCCGTTTATCTGTATTTTTACTTACATAAAAACTGAGTGCTAAGGTTAATGTCACAATCATAATAACTGCAATGATTAGAGATATGTTTGCGGTTAAATCAGCAATAGGGCCGAGTAAAATATCCATCACAGACGAATAATTTAGGATGTTTACGCCCAACTGATTATACAGAAGACTTTGTTTAAGAATTCCAAGGATGATGAGATACAAATATCCAAGCGGTAAAAATTGTAAAAGCTTTTCTAAATTTTTAATCATATTTGCTTGATGTAAATCGACCGTTTTTGATCATTTTTTACGATTTCGTATTTTACAATTGCTCATTAATAATCCTTTACAACCGATCTTTATATTCACCCAGAATAATCTTAAACCATTCTGTAAAATTTTCCGGATTCGATTCCATTTCTGCATCCAGTGCTTCCATGGTGATATATCTGATGTCCGAAACTTCTTCTTCATTCAAAGAAAATTTTCCGTCATAATTTCCCGTAAAAACGTGGTCTAGTTCGTGTTCCCAAAGATTTCCACCCACATCTGCTTTATAGATAAAGTGAAATTTTGGAGTGAGTTCCATTCCTTCAATTCCCAACTCTTCTTTCAATCTGCGTTGTGCTGCTTCCAGATAGGTTTCACCATCTCGGGGATGAGAACAAACTGCATTCGTCCATTGATTTGGGGAATGGTATTTTTCGGCGGCTCTTTTTTGTAAGAGCACTTCTCCTTTTTCATTAAACAAAAAAACAGAAAAAGCACGATGCAAAAGACCGTTTTCGTGCGCCTGCATTTTATCCATTAAACCCAAAACCTCGTCTTTTTCCGAGATTAAAACTACTTGTTCTTCCATCTTCACAAAATTAAGATTAAATAATCTATTGGGGAAATTTTTAACTTCAATTTAACCTACAAAATTGGGGATTTTTTTGAGAGCAAATATGGTAAGATTTTCATGATTAATCGTTCTTTTTGTAAATTTTTATTCTCATCAGAGTACCATTAACAAAAGGAAAAACCGCTTCGCATAACGATTGCAAATATTTAATAGGCTGTAAATCAATGAAATTTTGTAATTTTGCACCTTAAATTTTTGATGATGGAATTAGAATACAAAGACCATTTAAGCCCAATGCTCAAAGGAGAGATGAAGAATTACTTAATCGATATCGATGGTACGATTACAGATGATGTGCCCAACGAAGAGCCGGAACGAATGGTGACTTGTGAGCCGTATTTAGACGCCTTGGAGACCATTAACAGATGGTACGATCAAGGTCATATCATTTGTTTTTTTACCTCTAGAACCGAAAATTTAAAACAATTGACCATCGATTGGCTCGATAAACATGGCTTCAAATACCATAGCGTTTTATGTGGAAAACCTCGGGGTGGAAATTACCATTGGATTGATAATCATATCGTGAAAGCGACCCAATACAGAGGTAAATTTACTGATATGGTAGAAAAAAAGTTGACCATTGAAGTTTTTAATGATTAAAATAAAGGATGAAGATATTAGCAAATGACGGTTTAGATCAATCAGGAATTGATGCTTTAACAGAAAAAGGATTCGACGTAATTACCACCAAAGTTCCACAGGAATTTTTAGTCGATTTTATCAATGGACATCAGATAAGAACACTGCTGGTAAGGAGTGCAACTGAAGTTAGAAAAGATTTAATCGATGCTTGTCCAACTTTAGAAATCATTGGTCGCGGTGGTGTGGGTATGGATAATATTGATGTGGATTACGCTCGGTCTAAAAATATTCATGTGATCAATACACCCGCTGCTTCGTCAGCTTCCGTGGCAGAATTGGTTTTCGCACATTTGTTTAGCGGTGCAAGATTTTTACAAGATTCAAATCGGAAAATGCCTTTGATTGGCGACACCCAATTTAATCAGTTGAAAAAATCCTATGAGAAGGGAATTGAACTTCGTGGTAAAACCATCGGGATTGTAGGCATGGGCAGAATCGGACAAGAAGTAGCGAGGATCGCTTTAGGTTTAGGAATGCGGGTAATTGCAGCGGATAATAATATCGGTCGAGCCAGCATAAAAGTTAAGTTTTACAATAATCAATTCATCAATGTTGATATAGAAACAGAACCTTTGGGTGATGTTTTGAAGCATGCAGATTTTATTACGCTTCATGTTCCGGCACAAAAAGAAGGGTGTATGATTGGTGCTCCAGAGTTTGAGAAAATGAAAAATGGCGCAGTCATTGTGAATTGCAGTAGAGGAGGGGTGATCGATGAACAAGATCTGATCAGTGCACTCGATTCTGGCAAACTTGCCTTTGCAGCTTTGGATGTTTTCAATAATGAACCAACGCCTTCAAAAGCCATTTTGAACCATCCTAAAATTTCCTTGACTCCTCATACAGGAGCTTCTACGGTGGAAGCACAAGATCGAATCGGTCTTTCTTTAGCCGAACAGATCTGTAGTATTTTACAGACTCATTAACAAAATAATGTACTTATAAATAAAAAGACGCATTTTTCAATGCGTCTTTTTAGCGATATCAAAAATGCTTTTATTTATTTTTCAATAGATCTCTGATTTCTGCCAGAAGATCTTCTTGACTAGGTCCTGCTGGTGCAGCTTCTGGTTCAGGTTTCTGCATTTTGTTTGCTCCTTTAATTAAAAAGAAAAGAACCACAGCAATACATAGAAAATTAATAATCGCGGATAAAAAATTCCCATAGGTTATCCCATTCCAAGCTAATTTGGATATGTCTTCTGCACCTGCCGCCTTCAATGCAGGATTCAAAAGTAGTGGCGTGATGACATCTTCCACCAAAGAAGATACAATTTTTCCGAAAGCAGCACCGATAATTACACCCACTGCCAAATCCATTACATTCCCTTTAAAGGCAAATGCCTTAAATTCTTGAATCATTCCCATAATTTATGTTTTTAATTTTGTAAAGCAAAAATAAAAAATTATTTTACAATTAAGCCGTGAATTGGTTATCTTATTTTATTTTTAGCCAATAATTTATAAATAAAATAGTAAAGTATGGTATAATTCCTTAAATTTAAATAGTGAAAAAGGCATATAATGAAAATATTTTCAGCAGCACAAATCAAAAATTGGGATTCATACTCCATAAATATTGAACCGATTTCCGCTTTGCAATTAATGGAAAGAGCTGCGAATTCCTGTGTAGATTGGATGGTTGAAAGCTATGAAATTAATGACTCATTTTCTGTTTTTTGTGGCAACGGAAATAACGGAGGTGATGGTTTTGCAATCGCCCGATTATTATATTTAAAAGGTTTTGAGGTGGCTTTATTCACCAATCAAAAGCAGGAATATTCAGAAAATGCTTGGATTAATTTAAAAAAATGTCAGGAAATCACTGGAATTGATATTTACGATTTTGAAAGGCTCAGCCAATTTAATTTTAAGGAAAACACAATTATAATTGATGCACTTTTTGGAATTGGATTAAATCGAAAACTCGAAGGAGAAAACGCCGAAATTATTGACGTGCTTAATAAATTACCTTTTTCTAAAATTTCTATTGATCTGCCTTCGGGACTACTTGCTGATCGGATCACAGAACAAAACGCACTCGTATTTAAAGCAGACCAAACCCTCACATTTCAAACTTGGAAAAAGGCATTTCTTCATCCAGAAACCGGCATTTTTTGTGGAAAAGTTCATCTTTTGAATATCGGTTTAAGCGAGCAATTTGGGGCAGAAGAACCATCGGATGACTTGGTGATTGATGAGGAAATGATTCAAAATATTTATAAATTACGAAGTGAGTTTTCGCACAAAGGAACTTTTGGAAAAGCAACCCTAATTGCCGGAAGTTTTGGAAAAATGGGTGCGGCGGTTTTAGCCACGAAAGCTTCGCTTAAAACTGGAAGTGGATTAACCTTCGTACTTGCACCAAAATGCGGATACGATATTCTTCAAACCTCTTGCCCCGAAGCAATGTTTAGTAACGGTGGTGAAAATAGGATCGTAAACTTTGACTTTGAAGATGATTCAGTTCTTGGAATCGGTCCTGCTTTAGGAACTGATGCATCGACCGAATCTTCTTTTTTAAAATTTTTGAAAACGCACCGAAATCCTATGATATTAGATGCTGATGCTTTAAATATACTTTCTAAAAATCCTGATAATCTAAAACTGATTCCTAAAAACGCAATCATAACGCCACATCCAAAAGAGTTTGAGCGACTTTTTGCCCCGACAAAAAACTCATTTGAAAGATTGAATTTAGCCAGACAACAGGCGAAGGAATTAAAGATTTTCATCGTTTTAAAAGATCATCACACCCAAATTATCACTCCGGATAATAGGGTTTTTTATAATGTTTCTGGGAATTCTGGGATGGCAAAAGGAGGAAGTGGCGATGCATTATTAGGGATTTTAGCATCACTGCTTGCGCAGAATTATTCCGCAGAGAATACAGCGATTTTTGGGGTTTGGCTTCATGGAAAAGCAGGTGATTTCGCTGCGGAAAAATATTCCAAAGAAGCCATGCTCGCCTCTGATTTGATTGAAGAAATTGGGACGGTTTTTAAATATCTGAATTAAAAAATCCTTCCAAATAGAATTGAAAGGATTGCGTTTTACACGAAAATTTTTAAGAGTTTATGCAGGTTCTTGCTTGTTTTCTTCAGGGGTCACATTGTTTTTTGAATACCACATAATGACAAGTCCTGCCAAGATTAATGGGATAGAAAGCACTTGCCCGGTATTTAAAATTCCTAAGGTTATTTTTTCTACGCCTTGTGGTTCTTTCAGAAATTCAACCAAAAAACGAATCGACCAAAGTACGGCAAAGAAAAAACCAAAAAGCCAGCCTTGTTGGTATTTTTTATTGGTTTTAAGATAGATCATCCACATGATGAAGAACAGCGCTAAATAAGAAAATCCCTCAAAAAGTTGTGTAGGATATCTGGGGACAATTTCACCATAACTTAAACTCTGCTGCGGAAATTTAATCGCAAAAATTGAATTTTCAGGAGCGGGTTTTCCGATAATTTCTGAATTGAAAAAATTTCCAAACCTGATAAAAAATCCAGCCAAAGCCACTGTTATTGCAACCCGATCTAGCATCCAAAAAGGATTTTTCTTCACCACTTTAATCGCGAAAATGATTGTTGAGGTCACCAAAACAATCGCCGCTCCATGACTTGCCAAACCGGAAAATCCTGTGAATTCAAAAGTGGGATTGGTGCGAATAGGTAAAAAAACGGACCAGAAATCTGTTTTGAAAAGTTCAGGTTCATAAAATGCAACGTGTCCAATCCGGGCTCCGAAAATAGTCCCGATTAAAGTCCAGGTAAAAAGTGGCTCTACAAATTTTACATCAACATGATCGATTTTAAACATTTTGGTCATTAAAACATAGCCAAGTCCAAAGGCAATGATAAACATTAAACTGTAATAATGAAGGGTAATTGGTCCTAAAGGAATCCCTGTGGACGGATCCCAAGTGGAATATAAGAATGTAAACATATAATTTATTTCATTTTTTTAATAACGCACTAAGGCACTAACTTAATCATTCAATCACACAAAAACTTACGGCTTCTTTTCCGGAACCGGATCGTAGCCTTCGCCTCCCCAAGGGTGGCATCTCGCAATTCTTTTAGCGCCCAACCATAATCCCTTAACCGGCCCGTGAATTTTAAGTGCTTCGATCATATAATGGGAGCAGGTGGGCTCGTACCGACAATTTTTTGGCAATAATGGTGAGATAAACCACTGATAAAATTTTATCAGGACAACCAAAGGAAATGTGATGATTTTGTTGAACATACAAAGATAATACTTCGCAAAAGTAGAGCTTTTTATGTAACAAATAAATATTTAA
The DNA here is from genome assembly GCF_030409525.1 of Kaistella yonginensis. Lineage (GTDB taxonomy): Bacteria > Bacteroidota > Bacteroidia > Flavobacteriales > Weeksellaceae > Kaistella > Kaistella yonginensis. Next base: position 38,266 of record NZ_JAUFQB010000011.1, read on the forward strand.
ATAATAGATTCTGTTTTGTGTGTTTTCTATATTTCACAGTTTAAGTAGATAATTGTATTCATAAACTTAAATTTTTCTATGTTTTTTTATGATATTTTAAGTAAAAATTTTAAATTATTGCGAGAATACAAAATATTATACCAATCTTTGCACGATATTTTTTAATAATGATAAGAGCGTATATAAAAGGAACAGGATCTTACACCCCACCAAAAATCTTAAAAAATGATTTTTTTGAAGCAGTAGGATCTTCAGATGAGTGGATTTTTAAAAATTTAGGGATCAAGGAAAGAAGAATAGCAGTAGGTGAAGTGACCAGCGATTTAGCTTCTAAAGCAGCTTTGGAAGCTTTAAAAGACGCAGGCATTAATGCTGCTGAAGTTGATTTAATCATTGTAGCAACTTCTACCCCCGACAGGCAAGCACCTTCAACAGCTTGTTTTGTCCAGGAAAAAATCAAAGCACCAAATTCGGTCGCTTTTGATATTTCTGCCGTTTGCTCGGGCGGTCTTTATGGTTTGGCGATTGGCTGCCAGTTTATACAAACCGGACTGTACAAAAATGTCTTAATTATTGGGGCAGATACATTTTCCACTATTACCGATTGGAACCGAAAAGATTCTGTTTTTTTTGGGGATGGTGCGGGAGCAGTTTTGCTTTCTGCAACCCATGAAGATAAGGGTTTCTTTGATTTTAAATTGCATGCAGACGGAACAGGGAAAATGCATTTTAATATTCCTGCTGGTGGGTGCGAAATCCCTGCCACAGAAGAAACCATTAAACAAGGCCTTCAGTATTTCCAAATGAATGGTAAAGAAGTATATGAAACTGCAACCAGGGTTTTACCGGAATGCATCAACGAGATTCTAGAGGCAAATCATTTAAAATCAGATGATGTAGCGTGGGTTATTCCACACCAGCCAAGTATTAGAATTTTGCAAAAAGTTGCTGCTGAAGTTAATATTCCTTTTGAGAAAGTGATGACCAATATGGATAAATATGCGAATACCTCAGGAGGAACAATTCCTATCGTGCTCGATGAAACCTATAAAAGCGGAAAAATAAATGAAGGAGATCTATTGCTCTTTGCTGCTGTAGGATCTGGCTGGACTTGGGGAACTGCCCTGTATAAAGCCTAATATTCAATCAAAACTTTAATCATAACCCTATAATTTATCAAATTTAGAATGCTTTCAAATCAAACTTTTTTAATTACCGGAATTGCAGATGAAAATTCTCTCGCAATGAAAGTCGCTCAAGAAATTTTATCCTATAATGGCAAGGTCGTGTGTACCGGATTAGGGGTGACCCCTTTTCATACCAATTTATCTGAAAAAGCAACCAACTTTCTTACCAAATCATATGCAGATTTCGAAGAAGCTTGCAAGAAGAACTTGGGAAATGATGTTTTGCTTTTCCCGTTAGATGTGACCCTACCCGAAAATTTACATTCATTTGCCAATGAACTTTTAACTCGAAATATCAAGTTAAGCGGGTTTTTACATGCAATCGCAATGGACAAAACCATTCGCCAAAAGTCGGTAAAACCAATGTTAGAAGTTACTGCTGAAGAGTTTAATGATACGATGACCGTTTCTGCATTCTCCTTGATCAGCCTATCTCATGCTTTATTGCAAAATGGCGTATTGCAAAACGGAAGTTCTATAGTCTCCCTAAGTTACATCGCTGCCGAAAAAGTTTCTTTTTTTCCGTACATCAATATGAGTATCGCCAAAGCTGCACTCGAAAGATTAACGATTGAAATGGCGTACGAACTTGGCAAAGATTATGGCATCAGAGCTAATTGCGTGCGATTCTCTCCTTACATGGGAAGTAAGGCAGGAAATGCAACGCTCAAAGATGAAGATGTAGCTAGAGCTGACCGATTGAGTCCCTTAGGAAACGCAACTCCAGAGGATTTAGCGCACGAGGTTATTCATCTTTTTCGTAAAGAGATCAGAATCACAGGAGAAATTCGCCATGTAGATGGAGGCTTCCATATTATGGGATAAACTTTAAAATCGCTCCACCTAAAAGCTCATTTATTAAAAAAGAATGGGCTTTTTTCTATTCAGTTATTCCTAGCGTTTTTTTTGTTAAGTAGGTCTTTATTCATATCACTTCTAATTGTTTTTAACAGAAGCAATTTCGTGGATATTTAAAAAATATAATTTTTAGAACAGAATTGCCTTGCTGTGGTATTCCAAATTCTTAAAAAAATAGTGCAATTTTGTACCATGATTAATTCGAATATTCCTCTTGCCGAAAGATTAAGACCAAAAACTTTAGACCAGGTTTTAGGGCAGGAACATTTAACCGGAGAAAACGGGCCGATTCGTAAAATGTTAGAAAATGATACGCTGAATTCACTCATTTTTTGGGGGCCACCAGGCACCGGTAAAACAACTTTAGCAGAAATTATTTCGGAAACTTCTGGACGCAAATTTTATAAGCTTTCGGCAGTTTCAAGTGGGGTTAAAGATATTCGGGAAATTATTGAGGAAGCCAAAAAACAAAATCTCTTTTCCGGAAAATCACCCATTTTATTTATTGATGAAATTCACAGATTTAATAAATCACAACAGGATTCCTTGCTTCATGCGGTTGAAAAAGGTTGGGTGGTATTAATGGGTGCCACCACTGAAAACCCAAGTTTTGAGGTGGTTTCGGCGTTGCTTTCTCGTTCGCAGGTTTATGTTTTGAAAGCTTTGGAATACGAAAAGTTAGAAGAACTCATCGATATTTCTTTGGCTAAATACAACCAAGATTTCCAGACCGATTTCCGTATTAAAGATCAAGAAGCGTTTATTCAGTATTCTGGTGGCGATGCGAGAAAGTTGATTAATGCCATAGAAAATGTGCTCAATCAATTTAAAAATACAGAACAGAAAGAGATTGATAATCAAGATGTACTGTCTGTCCTACAAGAAACCATGGCGCTTTATGATAAAAATGGTGAACAGCATTATGATATTATTTCTGCCTTCATCAAATCCATGCGAGGTTCTGATCCCAATGGTGCCGTATATTGGTTAGCGAGAATGCTGGTTGGCGGTGAAGATATAAAATTTATTGCGAGACGGATGTTAATTTTGGCCGCTGAAGATATTGGACTGGCAAATCCGAATGCTTTGATTATGGCGAACAATTGCTTCCAGGCGATTAACGTGATTGGAAATCCGGAAGCCAGAATTATTCTGAGTCAAACAGCGGTATATCTAGCGGTGTCACCAAAAAGCAATTCTACTTATATGGCGATTAACGATGCGATGGCAAAAGTAAAACAAAGCGGGAACTTGCCGGTCCCTTTGCATCTCAGAAATGCTCCGACAAAATTAATGAAGGATTTGAACTATGGTAAAGATTATGATTACGCACATTCTCATGAAGGAAATTTCGTCGATTTAGAATTTTTGCCGGAAGAATTAAAAGGAACTGCATTTTACAATCCCGGAAATAATGCTACCGAAAATAAAATTGCCGAGCAACTCAAAAAGAAATGGAAAGATAAGTATTGATTTTTGCTTTCTTAATCAGCGCAGAAAATTAGCTTTCGAGCAAATATTCATGGTAATGTCCCAAGAATTTCACGGCAGCTCCGATAGATTCTAATTCTTCTAAGGCATTTTTTGATCGCACAGGATGCCACTCATTTGCAATATTCATAAAGAAAAAATAATTTCCTAAACCAGTTTTTAACGTTCGGCTTTCAATCTTTGAAAGATTCATTTGCCGCCAGGCAAAAACAGAAAGTACTTGATGTAATCCGCCAGCATGATCTTCCGGAAGCGTTATTAATAATGAGGTTTTTTCGGAAGTTTTTGGAATATCCAGGTTTAATAATTGATTCTTTTTAGAGATCACGATGAACTTGGTATGGTTCTGCTCAAAATCCTGAATATCAGAATGAAGAATTTTTAAGCCATACAATTTCGCTGCATAAGAATTGGCAACAGCGGCCCATTTTTCTTGAGGATTTTCTGCAACTAATTTTGCCGCCGCCGCTGTAGAGCTGAAATCGCGGGTTTCTTTATCTTTATAATGATCTTGTCGAAAGTGAAAAGTTTGTGCAAGCGCTTGTGGATGAGAAATAAAGGTGTCGAATCTTTCATTGTCTGGGTGAACCATCAAATGATGAGCAATAGGCATGACTACTTCTGTTTCGATAAAAATCCCCTCAAAATCATAAAGATAATCCAAGGTCATCGAAACCGTTCCTTCAATCGAATTTTCTAAAGGAACAACGGCTTTGTCAGCCTCATTATTCATCACCGCAGTAAAACAATCGATGATGCTTGATTGCGGAATCAGTTCGTTTTCAGGAAAGATTTGGGAACAGGCTAATTGGGTAAAACTTGCTTGCGGCCCGAGGAATGCAATTTTCATTCAGCAAAAATAAAAAAGCGTTTTGAATAGCGCCGCTATTATAGGTTTATTTTTTTTTATTCAGATTTAAAAACGGGTGATCGTTCAGAAATTCCATTATTATTAAAGGCTTCAATTTGAAAATAATACGCATCCACGCGATCTGCACCGGTGAAAAAGTACTCATTTTTACCATAAACCATAATGCTGCCGTATAATTTGTCGGGTGATTTTCCAAAATAAATAACGTACCCGTCGGCATTTTGATTTTGTTTCCATTTCATCCAAATGCTTCTCCGTTCGCCATATTTTTTAGGATCAGCACGCAAAGGAACAAAATCTTCAACCTTGTCAGGTTTTGCACCAGCGCCACTACCAAAAACTCTGAAGCCGCTTAAGGCAAATTTTCCGGTAGGCATTTTTAAATTTTCCATCTTCAAAAATCGGGCTTTTGCAGGCTTTTCTAATTCGATATAATCATGTGGAACATCGGTTATATTTTTACTTTTGTCTATTAAAGTTTTCCAATTTTTCCCATCATTAGAACTGTAAATTTTATACTGATGCATTTTCCCTGAGGTTTTTCCTTTGAATTCAACATCCTGATCTGCATAATTAATTTGAATGGCGTTGATGGTCGAAATTTCTCCAAGATCTGTTTGATAATATTCTCCAGGGTTGGCGGTTTTTGCAGACCAATACGTTTTAATGTCTTCATCAACCGCAAGGTTGGGTTGGTATCCGCCAAATGTTGATGAAACCTGTACCGGTTTCTGATAATTCAATAACATCCAACCGGGAAATAATCCTTTAGTAAAATCTTTTCCTTGCGCATATTTCGGAAGCAAAGTCGGGTAGTCGCCATAAGCGGTATTGCTGTACAGGACATCATCTTTATCAAAGCCTGCCGGCCAGATTCCTAACCTTCTTTCAAAATTATTTTTCACTGAAATGAAAATGGTGGAAACATGCCAATAGTTTCCGTGTTTATCTTGAAATGTTGAACCGTGACCTGCGCCGCGGGCAAATCCTCCCGGTTTATAAGAAAAAGGATTGTGTTTTTGGTATTCATAACCATCGAGCGGATTATTGCTCACATAAACACCATCAGCATAACCACTGAATTCGGTCGCTGGCGCACCGTATTGCATGTAATATTTCCCGTTGTGTTTTGTAACCCAAGCTCCTTCTATGAAAGGTTGTAAAAAGACATTATCATTGTATTCGCCAAATCTTTCCCAACCATGATCTTGGGGTTTAAGTTTGATAATCGGCTTTACATAGCCTTCCGACTGCATGGTTTTCGTATTGATTTCAGTTCCCAAAAGCGGCCATTCATTGCTAGAACCCCAATATAAGTAGAGTTTATCTTTGTCTTCATCATAATGAAAAGCGGGATCCCAAGCACCCACTTTCAGAGTGTCTACGGCGATTTCCCATTCATCTTTGGTCGGATTGGTCGATTTCCAAATCGGGAAATCAGATTCCCAGGTGGAGCCATAAACATACAAAGTATCTTTCATCGCCCATACAGCAGGAGCGTTCAGGTCGTGAATGTATTTTTTATCTCTTAAAAATTTTCTGGAAACAAATTCCCAGTGGAGCATATCATCGCTATGCCAATACCCTTCTTGATTGGTAGAAAACAGAAACAATTTATCTTTGAAATTAACAATCACAGGATCTGCCGTTGCACGGTGTTTTCCTTGCTTAGAAAATACGTCAAACGGCGTATAACCATAATCAATATTGATGGGGTTGCAATACGTTTTTTGTTGTGAAAAAAAGAGGGGCATTATCAGTAATGATAAAAAGTAGCCTAAATTTTGAATTTTCATTAAAATGCTTTTTGAATAGTAGTAAAGGTAACTAAAATTAATTTTTTTAGCGTTTTGATACTAAAAAAAATCTACCTCATTAAAGAAAGAGGCAGATTTGTGTGTTAAATAGTAAATGTGTTGCTACAAATTCAGCAAAAATTAATTCATTTGCGCAGGTGACAATGTGATTTCTGGTAGTGCATAAATATGCGATTTTGCGCGTAGGGCTACGATTTTTTTAATATAATTTAAGTCCTTTGCTTCATCAATAGTCATGTCTTTAAATTCATAGATTTTTACAGCCTTATTGGCTTCAAAAGATTTCTTCACATTTTTAAACTCTTCTTCATTTTTCACAGATACACTTGTGATTAAATGGTCGGGAGCAATATGAACTGCTTTTTGAGTTTTGAAAAGTTTAGCCCAGAAATTTTTTTTCACATCCGGCGCATTTTCTTGGTCGGTTCTGTAAATAATATAATCCTGGTTTCTGATTCCTGATTTTTCGATTCCTGCAGAAACTTCTTTGATGTTTTCTTGACTTGGAAAAAGACCAACAATCGTGTAATTCATGATAATTTTTTTTAGTTGTTAAATTCTATGCAAATATATTAATGTTTTATTTGTTAATGAAGTATATTTGTAAAATTAACATAAACTTGATAAAAATCAGGTTTAATTTTATTAATTTGATAATTATAGAATGGGTCGATTTATGACATCGTCTTTATTGATTATATTTACGCTTCTCAAATTTAAATTTTATGGAAATGAATGTTCTTTTAGCCTCAACTTCTACTTTATATGGAGGAAATTATTTGGAATACCTTACATCAGAAATTGCGGAGCTTTTTGCGGGAGTTGACGAAATTATTTTTATTCCGTTTGCTAGACCGGGTGGAATCTCTCATGATGATTATACGGATAAAGTGAAAGTCTTTTTTGCAGAACTGCAGATTAAAGCTACGGGATTGCATGAATTTGAAGACCAAGCTGAGGCCATTAACCACGCAAAAGGTTTTTTTACTGGTGGGGGAAATACTTTTTTATTGGTGAAAACGCTGCATGAAAATAATTTGATGCACCATGTAAAAGAGAATGTGAAAAAAGGAAAACCATATTTGGGTACAAGTGCCGGCTCAAATATTGGCGGACTCAATATGAAAACGACCAATGATATGCCTATTGTTTATCCCATGAGTTTTGAATGTATGGGCTTGGTTCCTTTTAATATTAACCCACATTATCTGGATCCGAATCCAGATTTGAAACATAATGGCGAAACAAGAGAAACCCGAATCAAAGAATTTTTAACCCAAAATGAGACCAAAGTGATTGGGCTGCGCGAAGGAAACTGGATTCGAAGAATTGGAAACCGAATTACCGTGGAAGGCAATGAAACGACTCGAATCTTTGAAAAAAATAAAGAACCTTATGAGATTAATTCGGGCACAGCATTATAATTTAATCTTGCCAATTTTTAAGGATGAGGTTCATTAAAAAATCCGGACATTTTACGACTTTATTTTTTTGAGAATCGAGGAAAAATAAAGTGGTTTTTGCCTCCGTAATTTTTTCTTTAGAATCATTATAAATTTCATATTCAAATTCGATTCTTACCCCAGGGATTTTTTTAATAAACGTATGAATTTCTAGATTTTGGTCATACCTCGCTGGTTTTAAATACTTAATGGAAAATTCAGATACTGGAAGCCATATTCCTTGTTTTTCAATATCATCATATGGAATCCCGAGCGTACGAAAGAGTTCAACTCTTGCCACTTCCAAATAGGTCGCGTAATGACCATAATAGACGTATTTCATAGGGTCGGTTTCAGCGTAACGAACTCGTAATGTGTGGGTTGTGTGTATCATCTTAAGTTTTAAATTAATCATACAAATATATTTTTAAATAATCAATAGTGCAAAGATTTTTTTTTAACGATTAAAAATTCCATCTTTGTCTTCCCGTCAAAATAAACAAACGAAGGAAAAATTGCAGCACGAAAATGGATGAAAATTTAACTATAATTTGGGAGAAATGTCTTACGTTCATGAGGGACAACCTCAATGCGGCGGAGGACAATACCGACCTAAAAAAACTCGAAAATTCTTTTGATTTATTATTTGATAATGTGCAACCTGTTTCATTAATCAGCAATAATTTAACCTTATTGGTTCCGAGTGATTTTTACAAAGAATATATAGAAGATAATTATTTATCATTGCTTTCTGCTGCCCTGAAAAAAAATATTGGAAAAGGCGTAAAACTTTGGTACTCGGTGATGGAAAATAAACCGACCGGGCAAGAAAAACCCATTACCATGAACATGAAAGGTAAAAGTGTTGCCACACCAAAAATGCAGGAAAGTTTACCTCCTTCATTTTCTGGAAACGTAATCAACCCTTTTGTGGTACCGGGAATGAAGAAAATAAATATTGATTCGAACTTGAAAGCTGACTTTTCCTTTGATAATTATGTAGAAGGAGAAAGCAATAAATTTGCGTCCACGGTTGCGAAATCAATTGCAAAAAGACCAGGTGCAACCGCTTTCAATCCATTATTTTTATATGGCGGTTATGGTGTTGGAAAAACCCATTTAGGCCACGCTGTTGGTTTGGAAGTAAAAAACGCTTATCCGGAAAAAGTAGTTCTTTATTTATCATCCGAGAAATTTATCCAGCAATTCGTTTCTGCCGCCAAAGCACACAAACAAACAGAATTTGCCAATTTCTATCAGATGGTTGATGTTCTGATTATTGATGATATTCAATTTCTATCTGGAAAAAAATCTACGCAGGACAGTTTTTTCCACATTTTCGATTATTTGCACCAAAATGGAAAGCAGATTATCTTGACCTCTGATAAAGCACCAGTAGATATTCTAGATATTCAAGATCGTATTGTCTCCCGATTTAAATGGGGACTTTCGGCAGAAATAAAATCTCCGGATTTTGATACGAGACGAAAAATTATCGTTGATAAATTAAGTCGTGATGGGATCGTTCTTACAGAAGATATGCTCGATTACCTCGCTTCTGAAGTGAAAACCAACGTTCGCGAATTAATCGGAGTGATTAATTCAGTGATCGCGTATTCGACCATTTACAAGTCAGATCTGTCATTAGAACTACTGAAGGAAACCATTAGTAAGATTGCCGCTAATCAGAAAAAGGTCATCAATATTCCTTATATTCAGGAGGTGGTTTGCGAATATTTCGGTATTCAAAGAGAGCAGTTATTATCGAAAACCCGTAAGAGAGAAATCGCCTTACCAAGACAGTTGGCGATGTATTTTGCAAAGGAGTTCACCAACGCAACCTTCAATAAAATCGGCGAAGAAATGGGTGGAAAAGACCATTCAACCGTAATGTACGCTTGCGATACGATTAAAGATGTTTCGAAAATCGATAAAGAAATTAAGAAATATGTTAAGGAATTAACAGAAAAGATTAAACAGTAAAAATTACTCCTTTAAAATGGAGGTAATATAATTTCAGAACCCTTTCAGCCTTTTAAAGGATGAAAGGGTTTTTTTAAATAAAGAAGAGTATGAAAATTTTAATGGTTTGCCTGGGAAATATTTGTAGAAGTCCCTTGGCTGAAGGTATTTTACAGTCTAAACTTCCCATCGGTTTTGTGGTAGATTCCGCTGGAACGATCGATATGCATCAAGGAAAAAATCCGGATTATCGTTCTGTTGAGACCGGACATCATTATAATGTTGATATTTCGCGACAACGCTCAAGACCTTTTACACCGAAAGATTTTGAAGAATTTGACCATATTTATTGTATGGATCAAAATAATTTGGAAGATGTTCTGTCCGTAGCAAAATCGGCCGATCACCGAAATAAAGTTTCCTTAATTCTAGAAAATAATCAAGAGGTTCCTGATCCATATTGGGGAGAAATGAAAGATTTTGATCATGTTTATCAGCTTTTAGATAAAGCTTGTGAAAGGATTGCGATCGACCTAAAGAGTCAAGTGAAAAGATATAATAATCAAATTAAGTAGCTATTATTTTTTTTGTCGTACACAAAAACACAAATATTCAACCACCCAAAATCTCAACCATGCTATTCCTTATTCCTGCTTACTTATCCGAAAATTCACCCCTTGATTATTTCGCCCCAGTGGTGAAAGAGTATATTTTAAAGACGGATTATTTCTTTGTAGAAAATGAAAAAACCGCTCGAAAAGTGATCAAATTTTTTGCACCTGAAAAAAAGCAGTCTGAACTGAAATTATTTCTACTGGATAAAAATACGGAGCGAAAAGATTTACAGGAAGCGCAAATGTTAATGAAAAAAGGACAGGATTTTGGTTTGCTTTCAGAAGCCGGGTTGCCCTGTATCGCTGATCCCGGAAATGTAATGGTTGCGTGGTGTCATGAAAATGCGGTCAAAGTAATTCCCATCAATGGACCTTCGTCAATTATTATGGCCTTGACTTCAAGTGGATTTAATGGTCAGGAATTTAGCTTCCACGGTTATTTACCCATTGATAAATCTGACAAAAAGGCTAAAATAAGATGGCTTGAAAATCAAGTTCATACTACGGGTTATTCCCAAATTTTTATGGAAACACCTTACCGTAATAATCCGCTTTTTGAAGATTTGTGTAAATTTTTAGCTCCTACAACCAAGCTTTGTATTGCGGCAAATATTAATGATCCGACTGAGGAATTCATCAAAACTTTAACCATAAAAGATTGGCTTAAAAACAAACCTGAACTTCATAAAATTCCTGCGGTTTTTGTGTTGGGAAAATAGATTTAAAGATCGTTTATAATTGTTTTTACCTTATTCCTTTTTATTTTTTTTTCGGTTTTTCCATTTTTTAAAACTGAAGATCAAAATGGGAATCATCAAAAAGAACGGCCAGAAAGAAATTACGCCCAACATAAAACCTACAAAACTATTCCAACCTTGCGAAATGGAATCTGCAAAACGGCTTCCAAAACCAATCCTGGAAGTAACGGAATCTCGCACTTTTTCTTTGTAAAGGGTAAGTTGCAAGGTGCTGTAATTCACTTGATCATCAATGAAACGTAGTCTGCCAACTGCCACGTCAATCTCATCTTCCAACCCTCTGATTTTTTCTTGAATTTCCAACATATCTTTGGTAGAAGAGGCTCCTTTCAATAAATCCCGATATTTCTCGAGGTAGATTTTTTTATTGGCTAACTTTATAGAAACATCGGTATATTCTTCGGTTACATCATCGGAAGAAATATTTTTTGAAAGTACTGAACCAATTCCCTCTGAAAAAGAAAGGATCAAAGCATCAAAATTTTGATAAGGAACTCGGATTTTCACATTTAAACTTTCGCTATACTCATCATTTCGAAAACTTTCATCTTGAATATACGCATTTGTCTTTTTTAATTTTTCTTCAATTTTTAGTTTGGATTTATCGATGCTGGCAACTTGAATTTCCATTCGCCCATTTTTGATGATTTTTTTGGAAATGGTATCCGATTTTCCAGAAGATTTATCTGGAATTGACTGTTTTGGAGCTAGGCTATTCGACGTTGATGGTGGTTCAGTAACCACTTCCATCAGGTTTGCATTGACTTCCATCGATTTCATTTCAGAACTACTGGAGTTCGAGTCGGAACAAGAAAAGAGTACTGCAAAGAGAGAAAGAGTTAAAAAATTTTTCATGTTGGAGGATTTGAAGAAGAGCATCAAAAATGGTGCTTAATATTTAATTTTGATTTTCTTTAAGAGAAAACTTAAAAGCCAGATAGGACCGATCAACAAAAATTGTAAGTCTTTTATGAAACTCGGTTTCTTACCTTCTATTTTATGTCCGTAAAATTGACCAAACCACGAAAGTGTGAAAATAGTAAGGAAAAATATCCAAGAGTGGTGCTCAAATTTTACATTGATAAAATAAACAAGATGTTCCATTAACAACATGATGAAAATCATGATTAAAGCAATGCGCCACGATAATTTGAAATAGAATAGGGTAACCAATGAAATCGCAAGGATCGAAACCAAACTGATCAACCCGAAATATTGAATGAAAATATGAGGCGACGGGATTAAGGAAATAAAGCCTAAAATTGACCAAAAAATCAACGGAACGCAAATCCAATGAATGATTTTGTTATTGTGGTTTTGATGACTTTCTGCGTACTCAGCAAAGAATTGATCTATTTTTCTCATTTATTCTGAAATTTCATCGTACTAAATTACTCATTCTTTTAATAAATAAATTACGTTTTTCCAGAAAGACTTTGATGAATGCGATTCTTGTTAATATTTCCTTATTTTTGGCAAAATTTATTAAGAATGAAAGATTTAATGGGACAGGCAATCTGGGACTTTTATCACGATGATAGCCCCGAGAATTTACTTACAGAAACTTCAATTTCTGAAATGGATGATTTGCCGGTTGAATATCTTTTTCGGGATTTTGATGAAATGAATTTGGTGGAACAAAAAGCTTTAGAATTAGCGAAAGGTAAAGTTTTGGATATTGGAGCAGGAGCCGGTTCACACAGCCTCTATCTTCAGAATGAAAAAGGTTTAGATGTTTTGGCCTTAGATTTTTCACCGAAATCTATTGAAGTTTGTAAGTTGCGTGGTGTTGAAAAAACACGCTGTTCTGATATTCTACAATATTCCGGGGAATCTTTTGATACCATTCTTTTATTAATGAATGGAACTGGCATTTTTGAATCGCTGGACAAAATCGATTTGTACCTTGAAAAATTACACTCATTTTTAAAGGACGAGGGACAAATTTTAATCGACAGTACCGATATTCTCTACATGTATGACCGAGATGAAGACGGAGGTGTGATGGTTCCAGCAGATCACTATTACGGCGAAGTCGATTATTTTTTGCACTATAAACTCGACACTGAAAAACCGATTAAATGGCTTTATCTGGATTTTAACACCATGAAAAAAGCTGTTGAAAATAATGGATTTACGATTGAAAAAATTCTGCAGGAAGAAGATTCTTTTTTAGCAAGATTAACGAAAAAATAAATTCTCGCAGATTTAGCAGATTTTATTAGAAGAAAATTTTAAGCGTCTCAAGTCCCTCTCCTTTGGAGAGGGACTTAGGGTGAGGAATTTACCCAATCTCAACACCGTTTTCTACTTGCTTTTCAGGAGTTACAAATACTAATTTTCCGTCAGCGTTATTTGTTAAAAGCAACATTCCCTGAGATTCGATTCCTCTGATTTTACGTGGAGCAAGATTGAGTAAAATCATGACTTGTTTTCCAACACATTCTTCCGGCGTGAAACTTTCAGCAACTCCAGAAACAACCGTTCTAACGTCAACTCCAGTATCTACGGAGAATTTCAATAATTTATCTGCTTTCTCTACTTTTTCTGCAGTGAGAATTGTAGCAGTTCTTAAATCGATTTTTGTAAAATCATCAAATTGAATTTCTTCTTTCATCGGGTTGGCTTTAGGATTTGTTTTTTTGTTAGATTCTTTGGTATTCTCTAATTTCTGAATTTGAAATTCAATCGTTTCATCTTCAATTTTTGAGAATAATAATTCTGCCGGATTAATTAGATGTCCGGTTTTGATGAGTACTTTTTCATTTTTAATGTCGCTCCAACTTAATTGAGAAACATTAAACATTTTCTGTAATTTCTCTGCACTGAAAGGAAGGAACGGTTCACAGATTTGTGCTAATCCAACTGCAATTTGTGCTGCGATAAATAAAGAACTTGCGGCTTTTTCCGGATTATCTTTAATGGTTTTCCAAGGTTCTTCAATTTGCAGATATTGATTTCCGAAACGTGCCAGATTCATCATCGCTGTCAAAGCATTTCTGAATTCGTATTGTTCTAAGAAATTTTCAACTTCGGTCGCGGCTTTTGTAATCTCGTTTAATTCTTCAGCATTTTCATTTCCGGCTGGAACAACTCCATCGTAATATTTATGAATAAGAACGGCAACTCTATTAATAAAGTTTCCGAAAATTCCCACCAATTCTGAATTGTTTTTGGTTTGGAAATCTTTCCAGGTAAAGTTATTGTCTTTGGTTTCCGGCGCTGAAGAAAGAAGAGCGTATCGCAATACATCTTGTTGCCCCGGGAATTCCTGAACATATTCGTGCGCCCAAACTGCCCAGTTTCTGGAAGTTGAGATTTTGTCGTTTTCTAAATTTAAAAATTCAAAAGCCGGAACATTGGTTGGCATTTTGTAATCGCCATGCGCTTTCATCATCGCCGGGAAAATAATGCAGTGGAAAACGATATTGTCTTTTCCGATAAAATGAACCAAGTCTGAATTCTCGTTTTGCCAGTAATCTTTCCAGTCTTTTCCGTTTTTTTCTGCCCACTCTTGGGTGAAAGAAATATAACCGATCGGCGCATCAAACCAAACATAAAGCACTTTTCCGTCGGCGTTTGGAAGAGGAACAGGCACCCCCCAATTCAGATCGCGGGTCATGGCTCTGGGCTTCAAACCATCGGTTAACCACGATTTTACTTGGCCGTAAACATTGGGTTTCCAATCATCTTTATGTCCTTCGATAATCCATTCATTCAGGAAATCTTCATATTCATTTAAAGGAAGGTACCAGTTTTTAGTTTCCTTTAAAATCGGAATATTTCCGCTCAACATGGATTTTGGATTGATTAATTCTGAGGGGGAAAGGGTAGACCCACATTTTTCGCACTGATCACCGTAAGCGTTATCGTTGCTACAATTAGGGCAGGTTCCAACGATATATCGGTCGGCTAAAAATTCATTGGCTTGTTCATCAAAATATTGTTCAGAAACTTCTTCGATAAACTTCTCTTTATTGTATAGCGTTTTGAAAAAATCCTGACTAACATCACGATGTCTTTCAGAAGTGGTGCGCGAATATTCATCAAATGAAATCCCTAAATCTTCAAAAGATTTTTTAATGATTCCATGATATTTATCTACAATATCCTGTGGGGTAACGCCTTCTTTTTTTGCACGAATCGTGATGGGAATTCCGTGTTCATCGGAACCGCAAATAAATGCAACGTCTTTTCCTAGTCTTCTTTGAAATCTCGCATATACATCAGCGGGAATATAAACTCCGGCTAAATGGCCAATATGAACTGGTCCGTTGGCGTACGGTAAGGCAGCCGTAATCATTTTTCTATTTGACATATATTTTGTCTAATTTTTTGCAAAGATAAGGGTTATCGAGTGGACTAGAAACTTTCCCAATTGATTATTATTAATTATTATCTTATTTTTAAAATCATCAAAATTTGGCGCGCTAAGTGGTATTCTTGCTAAACACTTGTTTATATTATTGTTAATTTATCTGAATTTATTTAGAACTACTCATTTTGTTATTGTAATGATTACTAGTACGTTATGATTTAGGTAGGTTTTTAAAGAATGATTCTTATCACGAATAATTAACATTTCCCTAAAAAAAATTATTATAACTGAAAAATTTCTTAAATTGCATTGCTCCTTTTAAGAGGATCGTGGTTATTGAATATTAATCCTTAAATTTTATTTTTGTGAGAAACTATACGAAAGTTTTAAAAATTGCTCCCGCTTTTTTATTGGCAGGAACAATGCTAAACGCACAAACAACTGACACCATTAAAACTGCCGAAATTGAGCAGGTTGTTTTAATTGGTTATGGAAAACAGAAGAAAGAAGATCTTACCGGATCAATTGCTTCAATCACTTCCAAAGACTTTAATCCTGGATCTACTTCAGCAGATCAGTTGATTATTGGAAAAGCACCTGGTGTTACCGTTACCGGAAACGGTGGTAATCCTGGGTCTGGAGCAACCATTCGTATTCGAGGTGGTGCTTCGTTAACAGCAAGTAATGATCCTTTAATTGTGATCGACGGTATTCCGATGGATTTTGGCGGGATCAGTGGCGCCTCAAATGCATTGGCATTGATTAACCCAAATGATATCGAATCTTTTGACGTTTTGAAAGATGCTTCTGCAGCTGCAATTTACGGAAACAGAGCCTCGAATGGGGTAATTTTGATTACCACCAAAAAAGGGTCTTCGGGTAAATTACGTGTAAACTTCTCCACCTCAGGTTCTGTATCTACCAAAATGGGAAATCAGAGCGTTTTAACTGCGGACGAGTTTAGAGCATTTGTACAAGCAAATGCTTCCCAGAATTACATCAACAAGCTCGGTAAAGCAAATACCAACTGGCAAGATTTAATTTATCAAACCGCTTGGGGAACTGATAATAACGTGGCAATTACTGGGGGAATCAAAAAATTACCTTACCGCTTGTCGCTAGGTTACAATGAGCAAAATGGTATTGTAAGAACCAATGAGTTTAAAAGAACATCAGTAGGTTTAAACCTTACACCGAAATTCTTTGACAACCATTTGAGTGTTACGGCTAACGTGAAAGGGTCGATGACCGAAAATCGTTTCCCAGCTGGTGTCATCGGAGCAGCACAGTTTTTTGATCCTACTCAAGAAGTCTATGACTACTCACCACAGGGAAATCAAGTGAATAATTACTGGGAATGGTTTTTAAATCCTACGAACATTAATGTCAATGCCACCAGAAACCCGATTGCTTCTTTATATGGCAGAAGAGATGTTTCTACCGTTTTCCGTGGAATTGGAAATTTACAGTTGGATTATAAATTTCATTTCTTACCCGACTTGCATTTTAATGTAATCGGTGGATATGATTATCAGAAAGGAAATGGAGCAATTACGCAATACCCAGGTTATGCGGGAATGCTTGCTTCCGGAGATGTAAGTACACGAAGAGATTATACGCAGGAAAAAACAAATAAGTTATTAGAAACGTATTTAAACTACGTTAAAACAATATCTGCAATTGATACTAAAGTAGATTTAATGGCTGGTTATTCTTATCAGCAGTTTCATGATGAGGTGCCTTCCGCAACTACGTATTATGGAAACCCAACCAGAGTTTCTACACCGAGTAATCGCTATGAAGGTAAATTGACCTTATTAGGATTTTATGGTCGTGGAATTTTCAGCATTGCCAACAAATATATCTTAACAGGATCGGTAAGAAGAGACGCTACGTCTCGATTCTACAATGGTACAGATTTGAAAAACAACTGGGGAACATTCTATGCAGCCTCAGGAGCTTGGAAAATTAAAAACGAAAGTTTCCTAAAAAACTCCAGCGTATTTTCTGATTTGAAATTAAGAGCAGGTTGGGGAGAAACCGGACAACAGGAAGTAGGTGGGTATTATAACTCCTTTGCCTCTTATAATGTATCTGATCCTACCGCTCAATATGGTTTCGGAGATCAATTTTATCTAATGTACCGCCCGACGCAGTATAACCCGAATTTAACTTGGGAAACTACGGAGACCATTAATGCTGGTTTAGATTTTGGCTTCTGGAGAAATAGAGTTACAGGTTCAATCGACTGGTTCAAGAAAAAAACCAGAGATTTACAAGCAAGAGTTCAAGTACCCGCAGGTGAATTCAGCAATACCAATATTAAAAATATAGGATTGATGGAAACAGACGGGATCGAATTCCTAATCAACGTAACTCCTATTAAAACAGAAGACTTTACCTGGGATTTCAGCTTTAATGTGGCTCAATACAACCCTGAAGTTACTCATTTTGATGATGTTGCCGATGGTTACATTATTCAGCAAGGAGGAATTTCTGGTGGAGTTGGGAATACCGTGCAAGCACACAGCGTAGGTTACACTCCATTTAGTTTTTATGTGTATCAACAAGCTTACGATGCTGCTGGGAAACCTTTAGAAGGAGTTTATGTAGACAGAAACGGAGACGGTAAAATCAGTGCAGATGGTGATAAATATTTCTACCAATCGACCACACCAGATGCTACCTTCGGTTTCTCGACCAAATTCAAATACAAAAACTGGGATCTGTCAACTTCTTTGAGAGCGGTTTTAGGTAATTATGTGTACAATAACTTTGATTCTCAATCGAATGTGCAAAGTATTGCAACCAATGAATACTTACAGAATATCTCTAGCACAACTGCAAACTACGGTTTTGGAACGCCGCAATACTGGAGTGATGCTTTTGTAGAAGATGCTTCATTCTTAAGAATGGATAATTTGACGCTTGGCTATAACTTTGGTGATGTTTTCAATTCAGGAAGTAACCTTAGAGTGTATGGTATGGCGCAGAACGTATTTGTAGTTACTGATTACTCAGGCGTAGATCCAGAAATTTTTGGAAATATTGATAATGGATTTTATCAAAGACCAAAAGTATATTCATTAGGATTAAACTTTCAATTTTAACAATTAACAACAATGAAAAATTTCAGAATAAAAAATATTTCGATCGTGTTAGCCCTTTTTGGTGGTTCGCTGGTAATGACCTCTTGTATTGATGATTTAAGACAAGAACCTATCACCGAAGTTACCGCTGCAAGTCTTTACAAAGACTTCGGTAATTACAAAAATCTCTTAGCGAAGTTATATGGTGGCTTAGCTGTTGGTGGACAAACTGGTGGCGATGGAAATGGTGATATCGCCGATATTGATGGTGGATTCTCCAACTACATGCGCTTGCTTTACACCATGCAAGAAATTACAACCGATGAAGCCGTAATTGGTTGGAATGATGGTACCTTACCAGAATTTCATAAAATGACGTGGACACCGTCTAATGAATTTAACAATGCCATGTATTACAGATTGTATACTGAAGTTGCTTTCTGTAATGAGTTTATTAAAAACACAACAGATGAGATGTTAAGTTCAAACGGCATCTCAGGAGCGAATGCTGACGAAGCAAAAGTAATGCGCGCAGAAGCTAAATTTATTAGAGCCCAAGCGTATTACCATTTGTTAGATCTTTATGGTAATGTTCCTTTTGTAGATGAAACTACTTTTGGTACTTTACCAAAACAAATTGCGAGACCAGAACTTTTTAAATATGTAGAAGCAGAATTATTGGCTGCGGCAAATGATTTAAAAGCACCGAAAACAAATGAATACGGAAGAGTTGACAAAGCAGCAGCTTGGTCTCTTCTTTCAAGATTATATCTAAATGCGAAAGTCTACACCGGAGCAGAACGAAATGCAGATGTTATTGCGAATACTGAAAAGGTAATTAGCGCTGGATATACACTCAATTCTAAATATGAAAATTTATTCTTAGCAGATAACCACCTAAACAACCCAGAAAATATTTTTTCTATTGTTTATGATGGCTTGAAAACCCAAACCAATGGTGGTACAACCTTTATGGTTCACGCTGCAATCGGTGGTACCATGGATCCTGCAGCTTTTGGAGTGAATGGCGGTTGGGGTGGTCTTAGAACGACCAAAGCTTTCGTGCAAAAATTTGAAGCTAGCGATTTAAGAGGCCGTTTCTATACCAGTGGCCAATCTTTAGAAATCAATGATTTAGGGAACTTTAATGATGGATATGCTTTTATCAAGTATAAAAACATAAAAAGTACCGGAGCAGTTGGTGCACATGATAACTGGGTAGAAGCCGATATGCCAATCTACCGTTTAGCAGATATCTACTTAATGTATGCCGAGGCAGTCCTTAGAGGCGGTGGCGGTAGCATGACTACAGCAGTTGGATACATCAATGCGTTGAGAACCAGAGCAAATGCCTCTACCGTTTCATTTATTGATCTTAACTTTATCTTAGACGAAAGGTCTAGAGAATTGTCTTGGGAGAATACAAGAAGAACGGATCTAATTCGTTTTGGGAAATTCACTTCAGCTACTTATTTATGGCCTTGGAAAGGAAATGCAAAAGATGGTATTGCCGTGGGCGAGCACCGTAATTTGTTCCCAATCCCTAATAATGATTTGGTCGTAAACAAGAATCTGAAACAAAATCCTGGTTATTAATTATTAATAAAGAAACAATGAAAAATAATATATTTAAACATCTATTTTTGGCGGTTACCCTGATTTTAGGTTTGGCATCGTGCGAAGATCGCGATATCGTAACCATTGATAATCTAGCAGCGCCAATCGTGATGGATCTTTCTGCGAATAGTTTGGTCTTAGACAAAAACTTTCCAGGCAATCCTGCACTTACCGTAACATGGCAATCTGCAGCCTATTCTGTGCCAACAGAAATTACCTACCAAATTGAAATCGCTCAAGACAAAGATTTCACCACACCCTACAAATTGGCAACCGTTGGTGGCTCACAAAGAGCAACTGCTTTTACCATGTTGCAAATGAATGATGCAGCGGCAGGAATTGGTTTACCACCAAGTGTTGCCAGTAAAATGTATATGAGAGTGATTTCCTATTTAGGAGTTGGCGAATCATTGGCAGCAACGTCTAATGTGACTTCGTTGATGATTACTCCGTACGTTTTAACGTATCCTAGTTTTTACATCGTAGGTGCCGCTTCTTATGTGGGGTGGTCTCCAGACAAAGCACAACTTTTATATAAAAAAGATAACCTGTCTTATATCTACACCAATTTGCAAAGTGGCGAAAACTTTAGATTCCTGGGGCAATTGGCTTGGGATGGTAAAAACTATGCTTTGAATACGGATGGTACAAAACCAGAAAATCAGTATTTCAAACAATGGAGTGATGTTTTGGTTAAACCAGATGGCGATAATGAAAACA
The DNA here is from genome assembly GCF_030409525.1 of Kaistella yonginensis. Classification (GTDB taxonomy): domain Bacteria; phylum Bacteroidota; class Bacteroidia; order Flavobacteriales; family Weeksellaceae; genus Kaistella; species Kaistella yonginensis. The sequence goes on from NZ_JAUFQB010000011.1 coordinate 59,010, forward strand.
TTAAATTCACGGGTGAAACTGGAGTGTATAAAATTACCATCAATGCTACGCTTGGTGTGCAAACCATCGAAGCAAAAAAATCACCCATTACAATGTATGATTTCCCTGAAATTTATCTTGTAGGAAATATCGCAGGCAACGGCTGGTCTCCAGAAAATGCCGTAGCAATGACCACCCTTGGTAATGGTGAATATGAATTTACTTCTTCACTTGCGGGTGATACCGAATTCAAAATTATAGGACAAAAATCTTGGGGTGACCTCGATTGGGGAAATATCTCTGCAGATGGAAATACCGGTTATGTTGGTCCTAAAGGAGATAACGGAAACATTAAATTTGCGGGTGATGGTGGTACGTACAAAATCACCGTGAACCTTAAAGCTGGAACTTATAAAATTGTAAAGTTATAATTTTTAAAGACCAAACTTTTTAATTTTTAATTAAAACAAAATGAAAAATATTTTAAAATTATTGATGGTATTTCTTTTGCCATTGCTTGTATTCAATGCGTGTAGAGACGACGCCGATCGAGACTGGACGACACCAGAGCCTTCTTTCAAACTCTACGATACTACATTGGGAGCCAACGTTCTTTATCCTACCATGGCCGCGAATCCATTTATTCTTAATTGGGACAATGCCGTAGGTGGCTCAGGAGCTTATTCAATTATGGTTTCTGCAACTCCAGATTTTCAAACGAAAGTAGAATTAGCGAAATCAGAAACTAACACGGTGAAAACAACAGTAGGTGCTTTGAATACGGCGATGCTTCAAGCAGGCTTAAATCCCTATTCCTCGCAAACTGCTTACTTAAGAATCGAAAGAGGGACTGAAGTGTCTAACACTATTTCTTTCGCAGTTACTGTTTATCCCGCAAATGGCCCTGTAATTACAAACCCAACTGCAGGTTCAAGCTTGGTTTTAGATGCGGCAAATCCAACCGTAACAGCAACCACAATCTCGTGGACTGACTACAGTTACGCTGGCGATGTGAACTATAATATAGAAATTGCAGCTTCAGGATCTTCTACTTTTTATTCCTTAGGAACAGTCAAGAATGTTAAAATGCTTGCAGTAACTAACGTAGCATTTGATCAGGCAGTTTTGAAAACAGGAGCAGTAGCAAATGTGGCCAGCAATATCGACCTTAAAGTAACTGCAACTTCCGAATCTGCGGGTGGTGTACTTGTGAAAACTTCTGATTTGGTGATGATAAAAGTAACCCCGTATCAGTTAGAATCGTTCTTGTACGCACCAGGTGCATACCAAGGGTGGAATCCACCAACAGCAGAAGCATTGCGTTCGGCTACCAGTAATGGAATTTACTTAGGGTATATTAATTTTACTGACCCAAATTCTGAATTTAAAATTACACCAGCCAGAACCTGGGACAACAGTTATGGTTCAACCGGTGGCAATAATATTACTTACAATGGCGGTGGTAATTTGGTGGCACCAAATACAGGTTACCAAAAATTAACCGTGGATACCAATGCACTTACCTACGCCTTAGAAGCCTACTCTTGGGGTGTAATTGGTAGTGCAAGTCCGGGCGGTTGGGCTGATGATACCGATATGGTTTGGAACAGTACAACCCAAGTATGGGAAATAAATATCACCCTTTCGGTGGGCGAAATTAAATTCCGATTAAACAATGGCTGGGACACCAACTTTGGTGATAATGGAAACAACGGAAGCTTAGAAGCTGGCGGTGCAAACATTCCAATTGATGAAGCTGGTAATTATAAAATTACGTTCGACGAAGAAAATCTCGTGTGGACTAAAACAAAATTATAATTCCAATTCTCTATTAATACTGAAACTGTTGCTTTTTAGCAACAGTTTTTTGTTTTTTACAGATAAATGTGAATGAAATAATTGTTTGGTACTCGCATTTTCTTTAAATTTATTGATTGTAAAAAATCATAATGAAATTGCGATTAACAAACTTTGCAACGATGCAATAATCAAGTTAGCCAATCCATATGAGCTTTGTAAAATTAATTATCAATCTATGAAAAATTTAAAAATATCCGCCCTTTTCCTTCTGATGGGAAGTTTCGTACTCAACGCTCAATCGCTTAAATCACCCGATGGAAAATTCGAAATGAACTTTCAATTAAAAGCAGGTATTCCTCACTACGACCTTAGATATCAAGGAAAACCAGTCGTCGAAAATTCTAAATTGGGTTTAAGACTTCTGCGCGATGGCAATATTCAGTTCGCGTCCGAAATTGAAAACAAAGATCAAAAGGGAAAAGATTTAGACAATGGTTTTACCAAAACAGCCGAAAAATATGATGCTAAAAACGAAAGCTGGGAGCCAATTATGGGCGAGAAGAAATCGTATCTCAATCATTATAACGAGTTGGCAGTTACTTTAAACCAAGAACAAAACGACCGATATATCATTATTAAGTTTCGTTTATTTAACGATGGTTTGGGTTTTCGATATGAATTTCCCGAGCAGAAAAATCTCAATTATTTCATTATTAAAGAAGAAGATACCGAAATTGATTTACCAACCGATATGAAAGCTTGGTGGATTGCCGGAGATTACGATTCTCAGGAATATCAAACCCAAACGACCAATCTTTCGCAAATTCCTGCAAAATGGCCCACTTCTTATGATGGAAATGCATCGCAAACTTTAATCAAAAATGCAGTGCAAACTCCGTTAATGTTAAAAAAAGAAGGAAAAGATCAATTGTATATTAATATTTCCGAAGCTGCTGTAATCAATTACCCTGCTTCTCATTTGGAGTTAGATGCAACGCATTTTAAATTTAAAACACACCTAACTCCCGATGCACAAGGAGCCAAAGGGTACATCCAAACTCCCGCAGTTTCTCCGTGGCGAACCATTATCGTTTCCCCAAAAGCGGAAGAAGTTTTGGCTTCAAAAATGATTTTTAACCTCAATGAACCTACGCGATATAAAGACACTTCTTACATCAAACCTACAAAATACATGGGCGTTTGGTGGGAAATGATTATCGGAAAATCACAATGGGCCTATTCTACCGCGAATAATGTTCACATCGGGAAAACAGATTTCACCAAATTAACGCCGAACGGAAAACATGCCGCCAACAATACCAAAGTAAAAGAATACATCGATTTCGCTTCTGCAAACGGTTTCGATGTCTTGCTCATCGAAGGTTGGAACACCGGCTGGGAAGATTGGTTCGGACACAGCAAAGAATTTGTATTCGATTTCATCACGCCGTATCCAGATTTTGATATTAAAATGCTGAACGATTATGCACATTCAAAAAATATGAAATTGATGATGCACCACGAAACTTCCGGTTCTGCTACGAATTACGAAAGATGGGCCGATGAAGCATTTAAATTGATGAACAAATATGATTATCCTTCCGTGAAAACAGGTTATGTTGGGAATATTATTCCACGCGGCGAACACCATTATTCCCAATGGACAATCAATCATTATTTAAGAATTGCCGAAAAAGCCAATAAATATAAAATTATGGTGAACTCTCACGAATCGGTTCGTCCGACAGGTTTAAGCAGAACGTATCCTAACTGGATCGCAGCCGAGGCTGCTCGTGGAACAGAATTCGAAGCATTCGGCGGAAACAATCCCGATCATCAAACCATTTTACCTTTTACCAGATTTATCGGTGGACCGATGGATTATACGCCGGGAATTTTCCAAACCAAACTCGATTATTATTTTCCAGGAGATACTAGATTTGTGAAAACCACCTTGGCAAAACAGTTGGCATTGTATGTTGTGATGTATTCCCCACTTCAAATGGCCGCTGATTTACCGGAAAATTACGCCAAACACATGGATGCTTTTCAATTCATCAAAGATGTTGCCCTGGATTGGGATGACACGGTAATTCTGGCTGCAGAACCTGGCGATTACATTCACACCGCACGTAAAACCAAAGGAAAAGACGAGTGGTTTGTCGGCGGAATCACCGATGAAAATGCCAGAAATTATACTGTAGATTTTTCTTTCTTACCTAAAGGTAAAAAATACGAAGCCACGATTTATGCTGATGGCGATGATGCCGATTATATCAACAATCCGCAGTCGTATAAAATTTACAAGAAAACCGTAACCAATAAATCCAAACTCCCTATGAAATTGGTGAGAAGTGGTGGCTACGCAATTTCTGTAACTGCTTTATAATAGGATCGAAAAGAAACAAAATGAAAGTAAATGCTTCGCAAAATTAGAATCCTTAATCAACAGAATGTTTTTCTATTTTTGCTTTTGTTGATGGTTATTTTGGGTAAAATTTTACCTTACCAAGAATCGTATCAGCAGGTTTTTAACTTGGATGCTTTTATCAATTGGGGAATTGTAGGAATCTTTTTTCTCTATGGTTTAAAACTGAATTTTAAAAGAGTCATCCAAGATATTTCCAACTGGCGCTTGCATCTTTTGGTGCAGGGTGCAACTTTCGTGTTGTTTCCTTTTTTTGTTTTTCTTTTTTACGGATTTGCAAGCAACACTCAATATTACGCAATTTGGCTTTCCGTTTTTTTTCTGGCGAGTTTACCTTCCACGGTTTCTTCTTCTGTGGTGATGGTGTCCATCGCCAAAGGAAATATTCCGTCGGCTATATTTAATGCCTCAATTTCTGGCTTGGTAGGAATTGTGATGACCCCTTTGTTGATGGGATTTTTTCTAAGACAAAGTGGGGAATCTACCTTAGATCAGTCAGAAATTGTCATGCAATTATTGCTAAAGGTTTTATTGCCCATAATTTTGGGATTATTGCTGCACCGTTTCTTTATAAAACTGGTCACCAAACACAGTAAACTCATCGCGCAATTTGATAAATTGATTATTTTGCTCATTGTATACGAAAGTTTTTCAGCGGCATTTGTACAGAATGCTTTTTCCACCGTGTCCCTACAAGTTTTCGTTGTATTGATTTTAAGCTTAATGGTGCTCTTTTTTCTAATCTATTTTATTTTAAAATTCGTTTCCAGAAAAATGAATTTTTCTCGTGAAGACACCATCACTGCTACTTTTTGTGGCTCAAAAAAATCACTTGTTCACGGCAGTTTATTTGTGTTAATATTAGGAATTCCGGCAGATCAAAAAGTTATTTTTCTTTTGCCCATTATGTTGTATCACAGTTTTCAACTTTTTTATGTGAGTTGGCTAGCGAATAAATTAGCAAAAACCGCATAAATGAAATTAAAAAATAAAATGATTTTTTTTAGAAGCTTTATCCCGTTTTGCACACTATCTTTCTTTCTCAACCTAAGTCCCGCTCCAAAGGAGACGGACTTGCAGCCGCAAAAAAAGGATGCCGTTGTAAACGTGGCTTGGGAGAAAGCACCATTGAAAATATAGATTTTTTGAAAATATTAAATGTAAAATCAGGAAAATTGGCGCTCGCTTCGCTCGCGCCACCCCATTAAAAATAGTAGAATGAAAAAATTACCGGTCTTATTTCTGTTGATTTCGATCATCAGTTTCGCTCAAATCCAAAAAGTAGAACCCGCTTTCTGGTGGAAAAATATGAAAAATCCCGACCTTCAAATCATGGTCTATGGAAATGATATTTCAAAATATGAAGTTGAAATTTCCGATCAAATTAAAATTATAGATTTAACCAAAACAGAAAACCCAAACTACGTTTTCATCACCATAAATACCGATGAGGTGAAGAATTCTTCGTTCAAAATCAATTTTAAAATTAATAAGAAAATAGTTGATTCTTATGCTTATGAACTCAAAAATAGAAATCCCAATTCTGCGAATAGAAATTCATTTTCGTCTAAAGATGTGATGTATTTAATTATGCCCGATCGTTTTGCAAACGGTGATATTTCCAATGATTCTCAACCCAATTTAATAGAAAAAGCAAACCGAAATTTACCCAGCGGAAGACACGGGGGCGATTTGCGTGGAATCATCAACAATTTAGATTATTTGCAAAACCTTGGCGTTACTGCACTTTGGCTCACACCGGCAAATGAGGATAATGAAAAACAAACTTCTTATCACGGTTATGCTCAAACCGATTTGTACAAAATCGACGGAAGATATGGAACCAACGACGAATATGTAGAACTTTCTCGTGAACTCCAAAAACGTGGAATGATGCTTATACAGGATTATGTCACCAATCATTGGGGAATATCCCATTGGCTGATTCAAGATTTGCCGACCAAAGATTGGATTCATCAATTTCCAGATGGTGAAGCAAAATATGGTTTCAAAAGATCCAATTACAGAACAACTTCCCAGTTCGACACCAATGTTTCTGAAGTGGATAAAAAGGAAGCCTTAAACGGTTGGTTCGATACTACGATGCCCGATCTTAATCAAAGCAATCCTTTGGTTTTAAAATATCTTACACAAAATGCAATTTGGTGGATCGAATATGCAGAACTCGGTGGTTTGCGCGTAGATACGTATCCGTACAATGATAAAATTGCGATGGCAAAATGGGCAAAAGCGATTACTGATGAATATCCGAAGTTCAATATTGTCGGTGAAGCTTGGATGTACAATCCGGCTCATATTTCTTATTGGCAAAAAAATTCTAAGATTGGAGCGATTGATCATTACAATTCTAATCTTCCTTCTGTGATGGATTTTACGCTGTTTACCGATTTACCAAATGCGCTAAAAGAAGAGGAAAGTTGGGATAAAGGAATGATCAAAATTTACAATTCCTTTGGCAATGATTTTCTTTATCCAGACATCAATAATATTTTGGTTTTTTTCGAAAACCACGATACAGAAAGGTTTAATGAGATTTTCAAAGGAGATGTTCGGTATTACAAAATGGCATTAACCTTAATTTCAACCGTTCGTGGGATTCCACAAATTTACTACGGCTCCGAAATCGGGATGCAGGGAAACAAACCAGAAGGCGGAGATGCCGATATTCGCAGAGATTTTCCTGGAGGTTGGAAAGGTGATAAACAAAATGCGTTTAATCCCAAAACACAAACTTCCGAACAGAAAGAATTTTACGATTTTACGCAGAAATTACTGAATTGGCGAAAAGGGAAAGAGGTTATTCATTCTGGAAAAACCAAACATTATATGCCGAAAGAAAAGGTTTATGTTTATTTCAGGTATAATGGCAATGAAAAAATAATGGTCGTCATTAATAATAATGAAAAAGAACAAACCTTTGATTTAAGTCGGTTTACAGAAGCTTTAAATGGCGTTTCAAAAGGGAAAGACGTTATTTCGGGAAAAGATTTTTCTATTTCTAATGAAAATAAAATCACGATTTCTGAAAAATCTTCGTTAATTTTAGAACTTGAATAATTTAATTTTTAAACATGAAAAAAAATATTATTTTTGCTTTTCTTACCTTGATTTTTTTCTGTTCGAACTCTCTTTATTCTCAAAAGAAAGGATTTTATGAAAATGTACAGAAAAAGCACGTTTCCAAAGTTTTAGATGATCTAAATACTTTCGCCGCAACTGCCGATTTCAAAAATTATTTCGCCCTTTACGCAGAAGAATCTACTTTCGTAGGAACCGATGCCAATGAAGTTTGGAATAAAAAAGAATTCATGGATTACGCAAAACCTCATTTCGACAAAGGAAAAGCGTGGAGTTTCACTTCATTAAAAAGAAATATCACTTTCAGTTCCGATGGAAAATACGCCTGGTTCGATGAACTGCTCGAAACGCAAATGAAACTTTGTCGGGGTAGTGGCGTTCTAGAAAAAATAGGAAACCAATGGAAAATCAGACAATATGTGCTTTCGATGACCATTCCCAATGACAACAGCAACGAAGTCATCAAAATAAAATCACCGATTGAGGACGCAATAATTTTAAATTTAAAGAAGAAATAATCAGTTTTTTAGTACTCAAATACTCAAATACTCAAACACTTAAAATAGATGGCTCAAAAAATAAAACCTAATCTTTCCCTCGCTCAAATTATCAACATGAGTATGGGATTTCTCGGTATTCAAATGGCGTTCGGTTTGCAGAACGGAAATGCAAGTAGAATTTTACAGAATTTGGGTGCCGATGTGCATGAATTATCTTGGTTCTGGCTTGTTGCTCCAATCACTGGGTTAATCGTACAACCGATTATCGGTCATATGGGCGACAATACCTGGAGTCCTTTGGGCCGAAGAAAACCCTACTTCCTTATCGGTGCGGTTCTTTGCGCTATCGGTTTGGTTCTTCTTCCAAATGCTGCTTCCATAACGCACTTAATTGCTGCCAATGTTTTATTATTAGCAGTTATTTTCTTAGCGATGATGGATGCCTCCATAAATGTTGCCATGGAACCTTTTCGAGCCTTGGTTGGGGATATGTTGCCGAAGAAGCAGGCGACTATTGGTTTTTCAGTACAAACAATTCTCATTGGAATTGGTGCGGTGATTGGTTCGAATATGCCGAGTTGGCTCACGAAATTGGGCATTTCTAATGTAGCTCCAGAAGGCTATGTAGCAGATAATGTAATTTATTCTTTCTATGTTGGTGCAGCAGTTTTGGTAATTTCAATTCTATATACAATGATTACCACAAGAGAATATTCGCCCAGTGAGTTTGCAGAGTTTGAAAACGAAAAAGACGTGGTTATTGAGCCTTCTAAGTTTACTGATATGTTCAAGGATTTTGCAAAAATTCCTGCTTTAATGAAAAAACTTGGGATGGTACAGTTCTTTTCTTGGTTTGCTTTATTTACGATGTGGGTATTCACTACGAGTGCTTTAGCTACGCATCATTTCGGACTTTCTCCAGAAGACACCAAATCATTAAAATTCAATGAAGCCGGGGATTTAACAGGCTATTTATTTGGACTTTATAATTTATTTGCTATCCCATTTGCTTTTCTTCTAACACCAATTGCCAAATCGATTGGAAAAAAGCAAACCCATGCTTTAGCCTTGTTTTGTGGGGGTTTAGGGTTGATTTCTATGTACTTTATTAAAGATATTGAAATGTTATGGATATCGATGGTCGGCTTAGGATTTGCCTGGGCCAGTATTTTGGCGATGCCATATGCGATGCTAATTGATGCAATTCCTCAAAGAAAAATGGGTGTTTACATGGGAATTTTTAATTTCTTCATCGTTATGCCACAAATTGTGAATGGTGTTTTTGGAGGACCAATTGTGAAAAATTTGTTTGGAAATATGGCGATTGATTATGTCGTCGTTGGTGGGGCCTGTATGTTAATCGCTTCTTTAATCACTATGTTTTTGATTAAGAATCAAGAAGGTGAAACACCTCAAGAATTACAACAAGATATTAAGCAAGTTCATTTTTGAAATGACCTTTTTCTTAAATTTTATCCGCCCTCGTTGGCGGATTTTTTGTTAGTAAATACAATCTTCTCTGGCAGAAAGTAGGTGGGTGTTTCTTATCTTAAATCAATGGAAGTTTCACCCGTTGTTGGTATTTTTGTAAAGTTATTAATGAGATAGCAAACTAAATTAAATCCCAAAAATATGAAAACAGTTTATCACAAATCAGATTCTAGAGGTTACGCCGATCACGGTTGGTTAAAATCCCACCATACCTTTAGTTTTGCAAATTATTACAACCCAGAGCGGATGAACTTCGGAGTTCTTAGAGTACTGAATGATGACCAGGTCTCTTCAGGAATGGGCTTCGGAACGCATCCACACCGAAATATGGAAATTGTATCAATTCCCTTAGCTGGCGATTTAGAACATAAAGATTCTATGGGAACCGTAGCGGTGATTAAAAAAGGAGAAATACAGGTCATGAGTGCGGGCACGGGTGTACAGCATAGTGAGTACAACAAGAATAAAGATGAACTCGTCAAGTTTTTGCAAATTTGGATTATTCCTAATAAAATGGATGTAGAACCCCGGTATGATCAAATCAGTATCAAAGAAGGCGAAAAATTAAACGATTTTCAACAAATTCTTTCTCCAAAAGCCGATGATGAAGGGGTTTGGATTCACCAAAATGCCTGGTTTAATATGGCCAAATTCGATCAAGGAAATTCGAAAGAATACCAATTAAATGATCCCAAAAACGGGGTATATGTCTTTGTTTTGAAAGGTTCTGCAAAAGTAGGTGATCAAACCTTAGAGACCAGAGATGGTTTTGGGATTTGGGAAACTGATAAATTTACGCTGGAAGCACTAGAAGATTCAGAAATATTACTGATGGAAGTTCCTATGGATTTGCCGCAGTAAAAATAAAATCAAGAAAGTAAAAAAAAACGGGTCGAAATCCGTTTTTTTTTATTGTATAGAATCTATCTTCTCAGAAGATTCCAAACTTTTTTGCCACCAAAAATAATAGCTATCATCATCAATCCTGCAATCATCCCATACAAAAATTGTTTTGCCATGTCTGGAACACCGGGCAATAAATGATGAACCTGGTCAATATTATGATCGAAAATACCACCTGAAACTAAAATCAAAGCGATAGTCCCGATCACTCCCAGTGATTTGATGACGATGGGTAAAGCCTTCACCAAGGTCTTTCCAACCGCATTTAAAAATCCTTTATGATTGGAATGTTTAATTAAACGATGCCCCGCATCATCCATCCTCACGATCAATGCCACGATCCCATAAACCCCGATCGTTGCAAGGATTGCCACCACGGAAACCGTTAAGATTTGAATGGTTAAAGATCTATCTAAAACCGAACCTAACGCAATAATTACAATTTCAATCGATAATATAAAATCGGTCATCACGGCTGATTTTACTTTTGTTTTTTCTTCATCTTCACCATCTTTAATTTCTGCGACAACTTCTTTGCTTTTTTTCTGTCGGTGAAAGAGGTATTCGATGATTTTTTCTACCCCCTCAAATGCTAAATATAGTCCTCCCAAAACCAGAATTACTTTAATCGCGGGCGGAAAAAGAAATTGCAATAAAAAAGCAATCGGCACAATAATTAATTTATTAATAAAGGAACCTTTCATAATAGCCAACAGCACAGGAACTTCGCGAGATGCTAGAAAACCGGTCGCTTTTTCAGCATTTACCGCTAAGTCATCACCCAGAATACCAGCAGTTTGTTTGGTTGCTACCTTTGATGCCAAAGCCACATCATCCATTAAAGCGGCGATATCATCTAGTATTGCAAAAATGCCTGAAGCCATAAGTTTATATTTTTTAAGTGGTACAAAAGTAAATATTTAAGTTTTAATTTTAGCGTTTCTTTTTTTAATCAAATTTTATGAAGAAGCATTTTCTAATTTCATTTTTAAATCCTATTTTCGCAGAACAAAATTTTTTAAAGTGAAAACGCTGAAATTACATGCACCACAAAAAAAGTTCCAAAACTTTGGAAATGTAATCGACGCTGAAAAATAAAGAAAAAGCCGACGGTCAGAATGATTGTCGGCTTTTTTGTTTTTAGTAATTAATTTTTTTAAGAATCATAATTTTAAAGAAACAAAAATGAGCAATACTTATAAATCCGCCGGAGTTGATAAAGAAGAAGGTTATAAAACCGTCGATAAAATAAAAGCTGCCGTGGCAGAAACTCATAATTCAAATGTTTTAAATAATCTAGGTAGTTTCGGTGCTTTTTATGAAATTGCGGGTTATAAAAATCCTGTTTTGGTTAGTGGAACCGATGGGGTAGGTACGAAGCTTAAAGTCGCTTTAGATGCCAAAAAGTACGATTCTATTGGCGTAGATTGTTTTGCAATGTGCGCTAATGATATCATTTGTCACGGTGCGAAACCCTTATTTTTCCTCGATTATTTAGCATGTGGAAAATTAGATTCCGAAATCGCAGCAGAAATTGTGATGGGAATGGTAAAAGCGTGCAAAGACAATAATTGTGCGCTTATTGGCGGTGAAACCGCAGAAATGCCCGGAATGTACAAACCTGGTGATTATGATGTAGCCGGTTTCTGCGTCGGCATTGTAGAGAAAGATCAAATCATTGATGGGTCGAAAATTAAGCCGGGCTGTAAAATTATTGCCTTGTCAAGTTCAGGTTTTCACTCGAATGGTTTTTCATTGGTGAGAAAAATTTTCACTGATTTTAATGAAGAGTTTGAAGGAAAACCATTATACGAAACGCTGCTTGTTCCAACAAGATTGTATTATCAACCGATCCACCAGATTTTAGAAGAAGTGGCTTTGTGTGGAATTGCGCATATTACAGGCGGTGGAATTATCGAAAATATTCCGAGAATTATTCCAGAAAATCTTTGTGCATCGATTGATGTAACTAAAATTAAAATCCCTTCTGTAATGTTGGAACTGGAAAAACGCGGAAATATTGACCGTATGGAAATGTATGGAACATTTAATATGGGAATCGGAATGGTGGTTGTTATTGATGAGGAACACGCTGAAAAAGTATTAAATCTTATTCCAGATACCTACGAAATTGGAGTGATCACCGAAGGTGCAGAGAAAATACAATTAATCTAACAATTAATCGAGGTACCAGTTTACAAACAAATAGACGTTGAATTGTTACATTTTCAAATTGTTACCTTAAAAAGAAAATGAAGAATATTGTCGTTTTAGTTTCCGGTGGTGGAACCAATTTACAACGAATTATTGACTGCATTCGCGATGGAGCAATACCCAATGCTTTAATTTCGTTGGTGGTTGCAGACAGAGACTGTTATGGATTGGAGCGGGCGAAAAATCATCAGCTACCGACGCAAATGATTTCAAAAGGGTCAACTTTTTCAACTGATTTAAAACAAATTCTTCCTGAAAATACAGATTTAATAGTTCTTGCCGGTTTTTTATCGATTTTAAATAAAGAATTCTGTGACTCTTTTACCGGAAAAATCATCAATATTCATCCTTCTTTACTGCCAAAATTTGGTGGAAAAGGAATGTGGGGTCAGCACATACATGAAGCTGTTTTGGCTGCGGGAGAAAGAGAAACTGGGGTCACTGTTCATTACGTAACTTCGAGAATTGACGAAGGTAAAATAATTCTTCAAAAGTCGTTTGAAATTTCTCCTGATGAAACCCTGCAAAGTTTGGCGGAAAAAATCCATACGATAGAATTTGAAATTCTTCCTAAAGCGATTAATGAAGTTTTGGGAATTCCCCTCTAGTAAGAGGGGTGTCCGAAGGACGGGGTGTGTACTTATTGTTATGGAAAAAAGAACATTAACTTATATTGACGGAGTTGAAATCTTTCGAAGAAAGATAGAAGTGCTTCCCAAAAATAAGGAACTTTTAAGCAGATCAAGAAGTTTAAGAAAAGGTTATGTATTGTCTGAAGTACTATTTTGGAAACAGGTTCGAAATAATGAGTTTCATAGAATTGATTTTGACAGACAAAGAATTATTGGAAATTACATTGTCGATTTTTACATTAAATCTTTGGGGGTTGTTGTAGAAATAGATGGTTTAAGTAATGATAATAAAGAAGAATATGATGAAAGAAGACAACAGTTTTTAGAGTCGTTAAATTTGATGGTTTATAGAATTCCTGATTCTAGAGTTAAGAATGATTTAAAAAATGTTATGAAAGAACTGGAAGATTTTATTATTAAACATTTTTCATAAGTAAATAAATCTAACACCCCGCCTTCGGCACCCCTCTTTCAAAAAGAGGGGAAGCACAAAAGAAATTGAAGTAAATCTAATTAAAAGTAAAAAGAAAGAAAATGTTAAAAAAAAGAGCGCTTATTTCCGTTTCCGATAAATCTGGTCTCGTAGATTTTGCAAAGTTTTTAGAAGCCAACAGTTATGAACTCATTTCCACGGGTGGCACATTTAAACATTTAAAAGAATCTGGTTTAAGTCCTATTCAAATTGATGCAGTCACCGATTTCCCCGAAATGTTGGATGGCCGGGTCAAAACATTGCACCCAAAAGTTCACGGAGGATTACTTGCGGTGCGGTCGAATGAACAACATATGAACACGGTAAAGGAACACGAAATTGGTTTAATTGACTTGGTTATTGTGAATTTGTATCCTTTTTTTGCACATGCAAATACCGATATTTCTTTAGAAGATAAAGTAGAATTTATTGATATTGGTGGTCCTTCGATGTTGCGTTCGGGAGCTAAGAATTTTCAATCTGTTGCGGTAATTACCAATGTGGAGGATTATGCTTTGGTTCAAAATGAAATCGAAGAATTGGGCAATACCACTTTAGAAACACGTAAAAAATTAGCTGGCAAAGTATTTAATCTTACCTCCGCTTACGATGCAGCAATTGCACAAATGCTCATAGAATATGATTATCCACACTATTTAAATGCTTCGTATCAAAAAGTTTCTGATCTTAGATATGGTGAAAATCCACATCAAACTGCGGCGTATTATACTTCCACAACAGGAAACGGTGCGATGAAAGATTTTGAAATTTTGGGTGGCAAAGAATTGTCATTTAATAATCTTCGTGATATGGATTTATGTTGGAAGGTGGTCAATGAATTCAAAGATGAAATGGCTTGCTGCGCGGTAAAACATTCTACCCCGTGTGGAGTTGCCATCGGAACAACGGCTGTAGAAACGTATAAAAAAACATTTGAATGTGATCCTGTATCCATTTTCGGCGGAATTATCGGCATGAACTTTAAAGTAGATTTAGCCACGGCTGAAGAACTCAACAAAACGTTTTTAGAAATTGTCATGGCTCCGGATTTTGATGATGATGCTGTAGAATTTTTAAAAAAGAAAAAAAACCTCCGCATTATTAAAATTAAAAACCCTGTTTCCGACCAGCAAACATGGGTAAAAATCGATGGCGGTATGTTGGTTCAGGATAATGACAATCAATTTTCTGATGATATCAAAACCGTAACGGTATTTAAACCGAATGCCGAGCAGGAAAAAGCTTTACTATTTGCACAAAGGGTGGTAAAATATGTAAAATCAAATGCAATTGTCGTAAGCAATGGCTTCCAGGCCTTAGGAATTGGCGGCGGTCAGGTGAATAGAATTTGGGCAACCGAACATGCCGTAGAACGCGCAAAAGAAAAATTTCAGGGAGATTTGGTTTTAGCTTCTGATGCATTTTTCCCTTTCCGTGATGTTGTAGATTTCTGTGCGAAAGAAGGCATCAAAGCCATTATACAGCCTGGTGGCAGCCTGCGTGATGAAGAAAGCATTGAGGCGGCCAATGAGCACGGAATTCCGATGATGTTTTCAGGAATGAGACACTTTTTGCATTGATTTTGCTCAGGTAAATTTAGCAGGATTTTTATCCGACTCCATTTGAAATGTATTTTCAATTGAGTATTTTTGTAAAACGCAAACAAACAAATAAATATGAAATCGCTCAATTGAACAAGCGATGGCATGGAACATAAAAAATAAGTAAATCACTACAAATGAAAATATTAATCGTAGGAAACGGTGCCAGAGAATCTGCAATCGCCCTGAAATTAAACAGCGACAAAAGAATTTCTAAAATGTATTTCGCCAAAGGAAATGCAACCACAGAAGTGCTGGGACAAAACATTTATGAAGACAGTATTGAAGGATTACGCGATTTCGTCATCAAAGAAAGAATAGACTTGACCATCGTAGGTCCAGAAGCTCCTTTGGTAGCAGGGATTGTAGATGAATTTAAGAAATATAACCTCAAGATTTTTGGACCAAGAAAAAGAACCGCAGAATTGGAAGGTAGCAAAGCCTTTTCGAAAAAATTCATGCAAACGCATAATATCAAAACTGCAAAAGCAGTGGTTTTTGAGGCGTATCAGGAGGCCATTGATTATGTAAGAACGCAGGAATTTCCTTTGGTGATAAAGGCCAGTGGCTTAGCCGGTGGAAAAGGAGTGGTCATTGCCGATGATTTGGCAGAAGCAGAAACTACCATTCACCAATTTATGATCGACCGAATTTTTGGAGATGCCGGAATTCAACTCGTGATTGAAGAATACTTGAGCGGATTTGAAGCCTCCATTATCGCTTTTTCTAACGGTGAAAAATTGTTCCCGTGTATCCCCGTAAAAGATTATAAAAAAGCCGGAAATGGCGATACAGGACCAAATACTGGCGGAATGGGTACCGCTGCACCAAGCCCAGAATTTACAGAAGCGCACCAAAAAGATTTCGAAGAAAACATTTTGAAACCGACCTTAGAAGGACTTCACTCCTCGAATATTCGTTTCAAAGGATTTATATTTTTTGGACTGATGGTTACGAATGATGGCACCTATCTGCTGGAATATAACATGAGGCTCGGCGATCCAGAAACGCAAGTAATTATGGCGTTGTTAGAAAATAATCTGTATGATGTCATCATGGATTGTTTGGAAGGTAATGAAATTGAGCTCAAATTCAGCGACCAAAAAGCGGTTTGCTTGGTGATGTGTTCTGGTGGCTATCCGCGTCAGATCGAAACAGGTTTTGAAATCAGAAATATCGATAAAGTAAAAGACAGTCAGGTCTTATTTGCAGGTGCCAAAATGAAAGGCAATCAGATTTTTACCACTGGCGGCCGGGTACTTAGCTTGGTTGCCACGGGCGACACCTTCGAAGAGGCTCGCGAAAAAGTGTACCAAGGAGCAGATGTGATTCATTACGATTACGAATATTACAGAGACGATATCGCGAAGTTTTAACTCTTAAGGCGTGGTTTTTCCACGTCTTTTTCCCTTTTTTTTAGAAGCTTTTTCCTGCTCTCCGTTACAATTCCTCATTTCGGCGCTCTCCGCCAAGGCGGCTCGCACCTCATTCCGGGATTTTCACTGCGATCAGGGCTAGGGATCAGGCATAAAAGAAAAATTTGTCTACCAAAGAAATGTTGTGAAAGAGTAAAGAGCTACGTAAAAAGTACCCCTTCAATATTAATAAAACCCAGCACCTAACACCTAAACCAAAAAATGCAAAACGGAATCATCATCCTCGACTTTGGATCACAATACAATCAACTTATCGGACGAAGAATTCGAGAAATGGGCGTGTATTCAGAAGTCCTTCCCTTCAATACGCCTTTAGCAGAGATTTTAGAACGGGCACCCTCCGGAATTATCCTTTCCGGTGGACCAAGCTCTGTGAATGCAGAACATGCACACCTGGTAGAAAAAGAACTATTTAACCAAAAAATTCCCGTGCTAGGTATTTGCTACGGAATGCAGTTAACCACTCATTTATTGGGCGGTAAAGTAAAAAAAGGAGCCAAAGGCGAATATGGCAAAGCAAAACTTGAAATCCAAAAATCAAATCAATTACTTGCCGGTGTAAGTCGTTTCTCTACCGTTTGGATGAGCCATTTTGATGAGGTAGAAACCCTGCCGGAAGGTTTTGCCATTAATGCAATGACCGATGTGATTTCCGCGATTTCTAATGAAGCCAAGAAAATCTATTGCGTACAATTTCATCCTGAGGTTTCCCATACCGACGAGGGCTCACGCATGATGGAGAACTTTGTATTCAATGTTTGTAACGCACCCAAAAACTGGAAACTCACCAATTATATCGATGAAACCATTGCAGATATCAAAGAAAAAGTGGGCGCTCAAAAAGTAATCCTCGGTCTTTCCGGTGGGGTAGATTCCTCCGTAGCAGCCGTTTTAATTCACAAAGCTATTGGCGATCAGCTGCAATGTATTTTTGTAGACACCGGACTTTTAAGAAAAGACGAAGGTAAAAAAGTCATGGAAAATTACGGCGAACATTTCAATTTAAAAATTAAAATGATCAATGCTTCCGAAAGATTCTTATCTAAGTTGGCAGGGGTTTCTGATCCCGAAGAAAAAAGAAAAGCAATTGGGAATGAATTTGTAGCTGTGTTTGATGAAGAATCTCATAAAATCGAGGGAGCCAAATTTTTAGCCCAAGGAACCATTTACCCTGATGTGATCGAAAGTCAATCGGTAAAAGGGCCTTCTTCGGTTATCAAATCCCACCATAATGTGGGCGGACTTCCCGAAGAAATGGATTTCGAATTGCTTGAGCCTTTGCGCGAACTCTTCAAAGATGAGGTTCGTAAAGTTGGAGAGGAACTCGGTATTCCTCATCATTTGGTTCACCGCCATCCGTTCCCAGGGCCAGGATTAGGTATCCGAATTTTGGGTGCAGTCGATGAAGAGAAAATCAGAATTTTACAAGAAGCAGATGATATATTTATCGAAGAATTGTACAAAAATGATTTGTATGATAAGGTTTCGCAAGCATTTGTTGTTTTACTTCCGGTGAAGTCTGTAGGCGTAATGGGCGATGAAAGAACCTACGAATACACTGCTGTGGTTCGGTCAGCCAATACCACCGATTTTATGACCGCTACTTGGAGCAGACTGCCTTACGAATTTCTAGATACGATCTCAAACAGAATCATCAATGAAGTTCGTGGAATAAACCGTGTGACTTATGATATTTCTAGCAAACCACCGGCGACGATCGAGTGGGAGTAAAAAATTAATACTGATTATTTGTAGTTTCTGCAATTAGAAAATAGGATCAATTTTAAGAATAGAGACTTCAATCCTTTTTTTGATTTTTTTAAAGGAAGTGGTTTTTTAAAGACCGAATAATCT
Source organism: Kaistella yonginensis (assembly GCF_030409525.1). Classification (GTDB taxonomy): domain Bacteria; phylum Bacteroidota; class Bacteroidia; order Flavobacteriales; family Weeksellaceae; genus Kaistella; species Kaistella yonginensis. The sequence goes on from NZ_JAUFQB010000011.1 coordinate 77,419, forward strand.
AAATCCTCATCAACATCATCAAAATATTGCAGAGCCTTCAATGCAAGTAAAGAACTGCTTCTTGAATAAGAGAGAAAGTTTTTGGCTCAATTAGTAAAGAATCTTTATTAAAAATCAAAATAATCTGATTTTATAAATAAGAAAGCGAATTTTTTATCTTCAACTTTCAATTGTTTAAACCAGTTGAGGGTTTCCTTTACGGGAAATTATAGTGGGGTGGTTCGTAATTTTTTAAATTATTTAGCTCCGCCTTCGCTCTTTTCGACATTTGTTTTCGTGTTGTCTTTTACTTTCTGATTTCCAAAACGCTTCACCAAACTAAAGGCAACGCCATACCAATCAAATGCCGAGACATTTCGAAAACTTCCAATCGGTGCGTAAGTGGTGCGATCCGAGGATGGTTTTACGAATATATTATTAATTCGTACGGTTGCTTCCATTTGTAAAGGTTCGAAAATTTTGGTTACCGAAAAAGTATGGAAAACATTGGCCTTATTGCCAACTGAGTTCCCACTGTCCTGACTATAATATCCTACCCAAGCATTTAAATTGATGTTTTTACTAAGCAGATTGGTGTAAGATATATTTGAAGAACCGCCGATATTGCTGATGTAGTTTTTAGCTTGGAGGTTATTGCGGGTATTGAAATCACTATTGTCGGTATAATTTCCGCTTACATTTAGATTAATACTGAGCTTATTTTTAAAGAAAGATTGGTTCGTATTGAAGTTTAAGGAATATCGTTCAACCCGGCCATCAAAATTGGTCGGTTCACTGATGGTTTTTCCATCTTCTACAACGTAGGAAGTCCAGTAGTCATGGTTGCTGAAATAATAGTTGGCGGAAATAAAATACTTTTTTCGTATTCCAAACTTCAATGAAACGCGATCGCTGGGATTTGCTTGTAAGTCCATATTGCCGCGGTAGTACGTTCCATCATCACTTGGCAGAAGAAAAGGATTAAACTCTGAGTAATAAGGCCGCCAAATATTGTGGTTGTAAGTCGCACTCAAATCAAATTTATCCGAAAATGAATATTTTAAAAGCAAATCTGGTAAAAGAGTATTGTAGTTTTTAGACATTTCTACATCGCCAACATCTTGTTTTATCGTGTAAGAAAGATTCTCGAAGCGTAGTCCAATTCGGGTTTCTAGTTTCTTGAAAAACGTTTTTGAAAAATTGGCATATAACGAATTTAGCTGATCGGTGTACTGAAAATTATTGCTTCGTGAGGCATCCGGAACTAATACGCCCGAGGTTAATAGGAAATAATCAGACGGAATACTATTATTTGTAAAATTCATTTTTCCACCAAATTCCAACTGGCTCCCATCGGTGCCTATCGGTTGCGAGTAATCAAGTTTCAAATAATATTCTCTTTCCTGCGTTTTTCCCAAAATCCTGCCTCCAACCGGAATTGCAGTCGTATTAAAATGTGTTACAAAATTATTTTCATTATCAGAACCGCTGTAATTGACCCCCGCATTGAGATCTACAATTCTGTTTTTTTCTTTATCATAATATTTATAAAACAGGTTACTGCCCATGTTTTCATACTTTCCATTCGTATCCTGTTTTCTAATAAATGACTTTTCAAATTCATCCCCAATAAAATCTCGACCCTTGACCTCAGATTCTTGGTTCTGTTTAGAAGTAGCATATTCTATGATTAGTCCGATCGTGTTTTTATCAGAAAGCTCAAACTCAGAAGTTGATGAGACAGACGGGCTTCGATAGCGGCTGGTGTTTTCGGAATATATAAAACTGCGCGCTTGAGTAGCATAATAAAAATTTTCTTGATCATTTGAATATACGTTCGTATTGTCACGATAACTACCCGTAAGATTTTGTGTAAAATTGTTTTTGTGATAATTTAAATTAGAATTTACGTACTGCGAATTTTTACTGCTTTGATTATTGTTAAAGGTTGCACTTCCTTTAACACCCTCATTTTCATTTTTCTTTAAAACAATATTAATGACTTGCCCGCTTGTTTCATATTTCGCAGATGGACTTGTTATGACCTCAATTTTCATCAGGTTTTCTGCCGGAATAGTTTGTAGATACTCCTTTAATTCTTTGCCAGTAAACACCGATTTCCGATCATTTACGTAGACTGTAACACTTTCGCCTTCTGCTTTAATTACATCATTATTATCAATACTGACCAAAGGCGTCATTCGCAACACTTCCCAGGTGGTATTTCCTGCCAAAATTGAACTGTTGGCGACATTGAATACCGTGCGGTCTGCTTTGCTTTCCACTGTGGGTTTTCTTGCAATTACCGTAACTTCTTCGATGTCTTTTTGCTTAATAGTATCTTGTTTCGATTGTGCCGTAAAAATTGCTGAGCAAAAAAGAGTAGAGATATAGAGTATAGATTTCATTCAATAGTTTATATTTTTATAGACAACCCGCAGTAGAGTTTTGTTACACGGCTTTTATTTTATTTAATAAGTTAGTGTGCGGAAAAATCTAAATGTTACTTAAATGAGAATGTATATTTATTTAATTACTCCACTTTTATCCCCTTATTACTTAAGCGGAATTTTGAATAAGGCGTTTTTATTTTTAAAGTATCTGGATATTGATAATGCTGAACTTGGTTTTTATTAAAGTTAAACTCCATTTTGAAAGGAATTTTTTCATAAGAATTGCCGAGTAAAACAGCGATAGAATCTCCCTTCCAATAGGCTTCTTCCACCCAGTATGAAGGTCCAAAAAATGCAATTTGTTGGGCTTCTTTCTTTTTTAAGTCGACTAAAACGACCTGCTGATCAGGCTCAAAACCCGCACTACCATCGGGCAGTAAAGTCCATTGATAACTGTCGAAATCAAGGTATTGCGTCTTACTTTCATTAAAAATGAGAAAAGGTTTGTAGATCTCATTGAACCCTTTTTTATTAAGAACAATAACAGGTGTCTGCTGATAATTAATGCGATTTGATTCGGTAAATCGAAAGGACTTATTTTTAAAATTAGGGTTTTCTTTTTGGTAGTATTGAAACCAAGAATAGGAATCTACAGGATCTTTACGTTCTGAAACCGCAGTATTATTCGTTTTTTTTATTTCCACGGCAGCCGTTGAAACTATTTTTGTCTTTTGCTCACAGGAGAAAAAGAACAGTATAACGGGAAGAAAATAATATTTCATCCTTCCAAAATACAAAATATTCTAATCCTGTCAAAAAAACTATCTTTGCAAAATGGAAAAAATGACTTTTGCCGATTTCGATCTCCCAGAAAAAATTCTTGATGTTCTTGCTGATTCTAATTTATTTGAACCCACACCGATTCAACACAAAACACTCAGTCCCATTCTTTCAGGACGAGATGTGATGGGAATAGCCCAAACAGGAACCGGAAAAACATTGGCCTACTTGCTGCCCGTTCTTAAAACATGGAAATACAATAAAAGTGGAAACCCTACCGTGCTCATTCTTGTTCCTACCCGCGAATTGGTGGTACAGGTTGCAGGAATTGTAGAGAATTTAACACAAAATATTACCGCGAGAGTGATCGGTATTTATGGTGGAAAAAATATAAAAACCCAGAAATTATTATTTGCAAACGGCTGCGATATCTTGGTGGGAACACCGGGAAGAGTAATGGACTTGGCAATTGATAACGCGATTTCATTAAAAGAAGTTCAGAAATTAATCATCGATGAGTTTGATGAAATGCTGAATTTGGGTTTTAAAGCACAGCTCACACATATTTTTCAAATGATGAAAGAGAAAAGACAAAATATTCTTTTTTCTGCAACCATGACCGAAGCGGTTGATGCCTTATTGTTCGAGTATTTTGCAAATCCAGTGGAAATTTCCTTAGCAAAATCGGGAACTCCTCTTGAAAAAATTGAACAAATTGGTTATAAGGTAGAAAACTTTAATACGAAAATAAACCTCCTTGAAAACCTATTAAAAACAGATGCAGACTTTTCTAAAGTTCTTATTTTCTGTAATAATAAAAAACACGCAGATTTACTTTATACTAAAATTGAAGAACTTTTCCCTGATCAGTTTGATGTTATTCACTCCAATAAATCGCAGAACTATCGTTTGAATGCGATGCGAAGTTTTGAAAAAAAGGAAGTTCGCGGTTTGATTACCACCGATATTATGGCGCGTGGATTAGATATTTCAGATATTACCCATGTTATTAATTTTGAAATACCAGAAGTTCCAGAACAGTATATTCACCGAATCGGTAGAACAGGTCGTGCTGATAAAAATGGTATTGCCGTTTCTTTTGTATCTAAAAATGAAGAAAGCCAGTTGTTGGATATCGAAATTTTAATGGACAAATCCGTAATCATCAAAGAATTCCCAGCAGAAGTTAAAATTAATCCCGTAAAAATAGCCTCAGAAAAAGACGAGGTCGTGATGAAAAATGCACACACGGTTAAACTTGAAGAGGGCGGTGGCGCGTTTCATGAGAAGAAAGATAAAAATAAAAAAGAAAACTGGGGCGGTCCACATGCGAGAAAAATTCCTAAAAAAATTGGCGCGAATCGTGCGCAGGAAAAAGCAAAATCAAAAGCAAAAAGAAAAAAATAATTCTTTCGGTTCTCAACTCAGCAATTTGGCTTTAAAATAGCGTGCATTCATTTCTGCAATATTACTGATGGAGATTTCTGCGGGACATTCTACTTCACAAGCTCCCGTAAAAGTACAACTCCCGAATTGCTCCAAATCCATTTGAAAGATCATATCTAAAGTTCGCCGGTGCTCTTCTGGTTTGCCTTGTGGCAATTTATTCAGGTGATTAATTTTTGCTGAGGTAAACAAAGCAGCTGAAGCATTTTTACACGTAGCCACACAAGCTCCACATCCAATACATGCAGCAGCATCCATGGCGCTGTCGGAAATATCTTTTGGGACTAGTATAGCGTTGGCCTCTGCGGCAGTTCCAGTTTTTGCAGTGATATAACCGCCTTGCTCGATGATCCGATCAAATGCAGAGCGGTCAACAACCAAATCTTTCACCACCGGAAAAGCACCTGCTCTAAAGGGTTCTACCACAATAGTATCACCTTCTTTAAAACTGCGCATGTGAAGCTGGCAAGTAGTGGTATTGTCATGGGGCCCATGCGCCCTGCCATTAATAAAAACTCCACATTGACCGCATATTCCTTCTCTACAATCATGGTCAAAGGCGATTACTTTTTCATTTTTTAGAACGAGTGTTTCGTTTAAATGATCCAAAGCTTCTAAAAAAGACATTTCTTCACTTAGGCCTTCGCTCTCATAAGTTCGTAGCGCACCTGTTGAGTCGTGGTTCTCTTGTCTCCAAATTTTAAATGTTACTTTCATCGATATTTTATTTTTAGATGAGAAAGTTTTAGGATACGATTTATCTTTTTTTAAAACTTTCAACCTTGCAGTCTAATTATTTATAATTTCTAACAGTTGGTTTTTCAAACTCAAAAACCAAATTTTCTTTGTGAAGGAAAAAGTCGCCATCCTTATATTCCCACGCTGAAACGTAGGCAAACTCCTCATCATTTCTTAATGCTTCTCCCTCTTCCGTTTGATATTCTTCCCGAAAATGAGCACCGCAGGATTCATTGCGTTGTAAGGCATCCACACACATCAACTCTGCCAATTCTATAAAATCTGCCAAGCGCAACGCTTTTTCCAGTTCGGGGTTCAGCTCATTTTGGTTTCCGGTAACTTTTACGTCGCTCCAATACTGTTCTTTTATCGTTTTGATTTCAACAATGGCTTTTTCCAAGCCATTTCTATTTCGGCTCATGGCACATTCTTGCCACATTACTTTTCCTAATTCACGATGGAAATCATCGACTGTTCGGGTTCCATTGATATTTAATATTTTTGTGATTTGTGCTTTAACTTCATTTTCAATTATTTTAAATTCAGAATGATCAATCCCTGGACGTTTATTTTTTAGTTCTCCAGCCAAATAATTATTAATGGTATTAGGCAAGATAAAATATCCGTCGATGCTGGCTTGCAGTAATGAATTCGCCCCGAGTCGATTCGCCCCATGATCAGAATAATTACATTCGCCAATGGCATATAAACCTGGGATCGTGGTCATTAATTCATAGTCAACCCATAGGCCACCCATAGAAAAGTGTGCAGCGGGAGAGATTTTCATTGGTTCATCGTATGCATTGATACCTGTAATTTTTTTATACATTGAAAATAGATTTCCGTATCGGTCTTCAATGACCTCTTTTCCGAGCGTTTTGATGGCATGTTTAAAATCTAAATACACCGCATTTTTCAATGGTCCAACGCCATGTCCTGCATCGATTCTTTCTTTGGCCGCACGGGAGGAAATATCTCTTGGTGCCAGGTTTCCAAAACTCGGATACCGTCTTTCCAAATAATAGTCGCGTTCTTCTTCAGGAATAGCTATGGGTTTTCGGTCATCATTTTTTTTCTTGGGCACCCAAATTCGGCCATCATTGCGTAAGGACTCAGACATTAAAGTCAATTTCGATTGTGCCTCGCTGGATTGTGGCAGAGCAGTGGGATGAATTTGTGTAAAACTGGGTGCTGCAAAATAAGCACCACGCTTATGTGCTTTCCAGATGGCACTTCCGTTGCAACCAATCGCAAGTGTTGATAATCTAAAGACGCGCGAATATCCACCAGTTGCAAGTACAACCGCATCAGCGGCGAAGCGTCTAATTTCGCCAGTTTGTAAATCTCGTACCACAACACCTTTTGCTTTACCCTCTATTACTACAATATCTAGAATTTCATGATGAGGTAGCATTTCAACTTTTTTTGCCCTGATCATTTTGGATAACTGCGCATAAGCCGCGATTAATAATTGTTGGCCGGTTTGTCCTCTGGCGTAGAAAGTTCGTTGGACCTGTACGCCACCAAAACTTCGGTTAACCAAAACGCCACCATATTCTCTGGCAAAGGGAACACCTTGCTGAACAAAATGATCGATTAATGGAGCCGACAGTTCAGCCAAACGATAGGTATTGGCTTCGCGAGATCTGAAATCTCCACCTTTTAGCGTGTCATAAAACATGCGATAAACACTGTCGCCATCGTGTTGGTAATTTTTTGCAGCGTTAATTCCACCTTGTGCAGCAACGGAATGGGCGCGCCTGGCAGAATCCTGATAGCAAAAACATTGAACCTCGTAGCCAAGTTCTGCTAAGGTTGCAGCCGCACCAGCGCCAGCTAATCCTGATCCTACGACGATTATATTTAATTTTTTTCGATTTGCTGGATTGATTAACTGAACTTTCGCCTGATAATTTTTCCATTTATCTTCTAACTTCCCTTCCGGAACTTTTGAATGTAATTTCATAGCTTTATATCATAAATTAGGTCGAAATAATACGCATCATCTCACCCCAAGCCGAGATTTAACCGTTCACGTATTATTAATCTTAAAGATAGGAAACAATTTTCGATAAGCTCTTTCAAAAGCTAATGATAAGTAGCATGAATGATTCTTATTTTCTTTGGAAGATGTTTTATTCTTTACTTATAAAAAAGTTGGAAGGTGCTGAAAAATAGTAGGTATTTTTTTATTGAGATACGACCAGTGTCTTCTAAGTTTATCAGCTAGTAATTACATTTGAAGATATGAAAAAGGTGGGCAAATATTCCCACCTTTTATTAGTTTATCAAAAATTGATATTTCTATGGTTGGGAGCCAATTTTTTCTCCCATTTTCACCGTCGTTTCAAAACCTTTGGAAGTATTCAAAAGTAGATCTTTATCAATTTCAATTTTACCTTTTTCAAATAATAAAACCACTGTGGAGCCTCCGAATTTAAAGTAGCCCTTCTCTTCACCTTTGATGGCTGAATTTCCTTTGAAAGTTTGGATCATACTTCCAACCATTGTTGCTCCCACTTCTGCCATTGTTACCTCACCAAAAATTGGATTTGAAATGAGGGCGTACTCACGCTTATTGAGCCAGAATATTTCCGCTTTTTTGCGCAATGCCAAAGGATTAACCGAGTAATAATCACCTTCAATTTTTTTATTTGGAGAGGTATTCCCGCTTACTGGAAAATGATACCGATGATAATCGGGTGGTGCGAGTCGAATAATGAGCAGTGACCCATTCTGATACTTTTTTGCAAGCTCTGGTTGATCCAAAAATGAGGTAACATCAAAGCGGTATCCTTTTATGAAAAAATCGGAATTAGAAATATTCGCGTAAGCTAAAATTTTACCATCGGCGGGTGAAACTGCAACGGTAGAATCCGGATCAATTGGTCGTACGCCTTTTTTTAATTTGCGGGTGAAAAAATCATTGAAGTTGTTGAATGTATGCTCTTGCGCAATACTCATGTCGATATTAAAGTCTTGAATAAAAGGTTCTATTTTTTCTGCTGATGAAGCGTTGTCCATCGCATTACCATAGATGGAAGAAACGATTTTTCTTTTTGCTAACGCCCATAAAGTAGCTTCACCCACAGGATTGTTGTAAAGCCAAACTAACCATTGCTCCCCAGCGACCTTTTCCGTTTTTAGTTGCCCATTGTCTCGATCGTAAAATTGAATAGGCTTTTGAGAGGGTAGCGGATAAAAGATTAGAGCAATTAACATAGCGACCAGTAATACGGTTATACGCCATCTTTTGCGTGATTTTTTTATATTCATTACTTCTTTTTCATTGAAAAGCAAATATAGCTTAAGTTCTCATATTTTTACGAATGATGACTTGTAAATAAATCATAAAAGTTCTGGTTTGTCACCATCTAATTCTTTAATTGAAAATAAAAATTACATACTCAAAATTTACATTTTTTTAAAAAAAACCGCTTATTTTTTTCTTGATCAACTCATGATCAGCAGAAACGCACCTCAGTGGGTGCGTTTTTAAATTATAATATTTTATAAAATATTTACTTCACGATTTTCATTTCGTTCAATAACCATTTTGCATCGGCATATTTATCAACAATGAAAAGAATATATTTGGTGTCTACCATGATATTTCTACTAAAACGTGGATCGAAATTAATATCGCTCATCGTTCCTTCCCATTGTCTATCGAAATTCAGACCGATTAAATTCCCATACGCATCCAGAGCTGGGCTTCCAGAATTGCCACCTGTTGTGTGGTTGGTTGCCGTAAAGTTTACAGGGACATCACCGGTTTTATCTTTGTAAATTCCGTAATCTTTGGTGTTGTATAGGTTGACAAGTTTTGCAGGCACATCAAATTCATAATCACCAGGCACGTATTTTTCCATCACGCCTTCCAGGTGTGTTTGATAGCCGTACGAAACAGCATCTCTTGGGTTTGAACCTTTAACCTGGCCATATGTTACACGAAGCGTCGAATTGGCATCTGGGAAAAATTTACGGTCTTTATCTGTTTCCATTTGTTGCGCCATAAATTTCTTTTGAAGCACATCAATTTGGTTTTGAAGTTCTGTATATTTTCCTTCTGTAGTCGTCATATACGAATTTTTCATCGCAGAAGCCCATTGCATGATAGGATCGCTTTTTAGTGTTTTTATTAACTCAGCTGGATTTTCAAATACTTTATCTATATCAGTGAGAACAGTTGCCCCATTATACATTCCTCTCCCCGTAATGACTGAAGCTTTAGACCAACCTTCTACCAGGTCGATGTTTCTATTCACCTCTTTCAGTTGATCGAAATTTGCAGGAAGAAATTGCGCCGGCGTTTTTTCTGCATAAAGTGCTAGCAATTGTGCGGTTACTTTTGCATCCAATTCACCGTTGTAATTTTGGTAAATTCCAGCTAATCTGTTTTTAAAAGCAGTTAATGTTTGATCATTAATTTTCCCCGCTTCATAACTTTGCATAAAATTCAAATACTGATTTGCCAATGACAAAGTTTCTGCATTTCTCACTACTTCTGAATAATAAGAACGGTTTAAAGAGTACGGAGATTGCTCATTATACAGATTATTCAATTGATCAATTGTTGGTTTGATCTGCGGATTTTTTGCAATTAAAGTTTGCTCATATTTTTTCTTTTTACCAACGGCATCAGATTTTTTTAAACCTTCAACTTCACCAATCCACTTTTTCCAGTAATTGGCTACCGATGCATATTTAGAAGCATATTTGATTCTGGTTTCAGCATCAGTACGCATTTTTTCATTTAATGTTTTCAATGCAACCTCTCGCACGCTAATCATTGCAGGATCAATTTCTGTCATTACTTTTTCAACAGCAATAGCAGGTAAATATTCGGTCGTTCTTCCAGGGAAGCCAAAGACGAACGTGAAATCATTTTCTTTTTTATCTTTAATGGAAACTGGCAAGAAATATTTCGGGGTGTAAGGAATATTGTCTTTTGAATATTCTGCAGGTTTATTGTTTTTATCCGCATAAATACGGAACATCGAAAAATCTCCCGTATGTCTCGGCCAAACCCAGTTATCAGTATCAGATCCGAATTTGCCGATGGAACTTGGTGGTGCGCCGACCAACCGAATATCTTTGTAGGTTTCGATGATGTAGGCGTAATATTTGTTGCCGTAATACACCGGTTTAATCACTACTTTTTGCCATGGCTCCAGCTTAAAACCAGCCTTTACCGTTTCCATATTTTTTGCGATAAGTGCTTCTGATGCTTTTGTATCTAAGCTTTGCGTTCCCGCCAAGATTGGGCCGGTAACTTCTTTAATATCTGCGATGAAATCTACCGTTACGCCAGGATTAGGTAATTCACCATTCAGGTCTTTAGCCCAAAAACCATCCGTTAAATAATCGTTTTGAACAGAAGAATGTTTCTGAATCTGACCGTAACCACAGTGATGATTGGTTAATAGTAAACCTTGTGGCGAAATGATTTCTGCCGTACAACCACCGTTGAATTGAACCACCGCGTCTTTTATACTCGGTTTTGAAGGATCGAAAATCTGTTTTGCAGAAATTTTCATTCCCAAATCTTTCATTTCCTTTTCATTGAGTTCTGTGGGAATCCACATTCCACCGTATTGTTGAGCAAATGCCATCACCGCTGGAAAAAGTATTGCAGACAGCAATATATTTTTTCTTGTCATTTTTAAAAATTTGCCTTAAAAATAAGAAAATTTTAATTGATGAAGCCGTGTTGTTTTAATTAAAGTGATGGCAGCCTTAAATTTCAGTGATTTCGTTTTTAACCAAAGCTGCTTTTTTGGCCAATTCTTTCGGATCTTCTTGTGTGTCATAATACAGCCATTCAATTGCGCGGGGGAATTCTTGCGACCAATAAAATTCCTGATGCTTTCCTTCGTGATTAATGCTGGTTTTGAATTCAAATTGCATCGAGGTAGCATCTTCCCAACCTTCCATGGTTTTCTCAAATAGCTGAATTCTTTCCGTCATTTCCGAACCTTCTTGTTCGCCACCGTAGAGATACACTTTGATGTCGTACGGGTTTTTAAAATTCATCTGAGGAAAATTATTCTCCGGATTGAGCCACAATGAGGGCGAGAAAATCAATAATTTAGAATACACTTCTGGATAAAGAAAACCACTGTAAATACTGATTAATCCACCCAATGAGCTCCCGCCAATTCCAGTGAATTCCCGTTCGGGTTTTGTACGGTAAACAGAGTCAACATAGGGCTTTAACGTGTCTGCCAAAAAGCGAACGTATTTTTTCCCTTCTGCATTTTCAGTGATCGAATTATAGTCTAAAACGTATTCTTTAATTCGGTCTTCACTGCCGTTTTCAATGGCGATGATGATTACATCGCCGCGACCATATTCTGCGAGAATCGACATTTTTTTATCGATTTCCCAATTGCCGAAAGTTGAACCCTCATTAAAAAGATTTTGGGCATCCTGCAAATAAAGAACAGGATATGTTTTGTTTGTTTGGTTATAATTGAAAGGCAAAAGTGCCCAAATTTTACGCGTCTTGTTGAGTTGCGGGATGAAGAATTTTTCAGAAATAATTTCAACAATGGGAAAGAATTCCTGCTTGAATGGACCCCAATTAATTCGCCAACGTTCCACTTCATCTGCAGTTTCTAATTTCTCTTTATCAATTTTTCGATTCGGGGTAATATTTCCAAATCGGTCGATTTCAACATTTCCCCAACCACCTCTTGTAAATTTATATTCAATAGCATCCGAAAGTTTTTCATCGGCAATGTCAATGAAATATTTATTGTCTGAAATCTTTACCAATTCAAATGCTAAATCTCTTGGATTCCATTTGTTGAAATTTCCTGTGATATAAACGGGCCTGTCATCGTTTTCCTTCGATTTTAACGTAAATTTCATGCAGCGGTTTCTATTTTTAAAAAGCTAAAAGTAGGAAATTTATTTAAATGGTTTGAGCTTAAATTTTCCGAGCTAGAATTTTTGTAGTAAGTTCATATTGATCAGCGTCAAACATTCCTCCATGAATCAAACATTTACAGGATATATTCCTCATTTTACCTTTATTTTAAATATATTTGATGGAGGAAATACAAAATGTAGATTTCGTATTTTTTGTTCAATTTATTCACTCGAAAATTCTATTGACATGGCAAATGTGCTTTCTCATTCTTTGTTTACCGACCATGATATTTATCTTTTTAAGGAAGGAAATCATTATCAACTCTATGAGAAGTTCGGCGCTCATTCCATGGTGCTCAATGGAGTAGAAGGCGTGTATTTTGCCGTTTGGGCACCTTTTGCCAAAGAAGTCTCTGTTATTGGGAATTTCAATCAATGGCATTCTGAAACCCACAAACTCTTACCAAGATGGGATGAGTCTGGAATTTGGGAAGGATTTATCGCTGGAATGAAATGGGGTGATGTGTACAAATACGGAATCCGAACCAATGCAGGAATTTTACTCGAAAAAGGAGATCCCTTTGCGTTGAGCTGGGAACAAAGTCTGCAAGCTGGCTCATTGGTTTCTACCACTTGGTTTGAGTGGAATGACAAAGAATGGATGTCTCAAAGAATCCATAAAAACACCATCAAAGCTCCCATTTCTGTCTACGAAATGCATTTAGGCTCGTGGATGCGCGGCCTTGATGATCCCGAACGATTCTTTAATTATAGAGAAATAGCAGAACGACTGGTGCCCTATATAAAAGAAATGGGTTTTACCCATGTGGAATTTATGCCGGTGATGGAGTATCCGTATGATCCAAGTTGGGGATACCAGGTAACTGGCTTTTTTGCAGCAACCTCTCGTTTTGGGTCACCCCAGGATTTAATGTTTTTAATTAATGAATTGCACACCAATGAAATCGGCGTTATTTTAGATTGGGTGCCGTCTCATTTTCCCGGCGATGCTAATGGTTTGCATTTTTTTGATGGAACCTATTTGTACGAACATGAAGATCCTCGAAAAGGTTTTCACCCAGAATGGAAATCCCATATTTTCAATTATGGCAGACCGGAAGTGAAATCATTTTTGATTAGTAATGCCCTGTTTTGGCTCGATCGATACCATGCCGATGGACTTCGCGTAGATGCCGTAACCTCAATGCTACATTTGGATTATGCCAGAAATGAAGGCGAATGGGAGTCCAATGTTGAGGGTGGAAATGTAAATTTAGAAGCCAAGAAATTTTTGCAGGATTTTAATAAGGCCGTTTATAAAAATTTTCCAGATACCATGACCATTGCTGAAGAAAGTTCAGACTTTCCGATGATTACCAAACCCGTTTACGACGGCGGAATCGGTTTCGGCATGAAATGGATGATGGGTTGGATGCACGATACGTTGAAATATTTTAAAGAAGATCCAATTCATCGAAAATACCATCATAACAAATTAACTTTCGGGTCGATGTACGTGTTTAATGAAAACTATATGATGCCCCTTTCCCATGACGAAGTCGTGCATGGAAAAGCCAGTATGATTTACAAAATGCCGGGTGACGAATGGCAGAAGTTTGCAAATCTTCGAGCGCTGTATTTGTACATGTTTACCCACCCAGGTGCAAAATTATTATTTATGGGCAATGAATTTGCACAAACACACGAGTGGGATTTTACCCAAAGTCTAGATTGGCATTTGCTCGAATATCCTGTTCATAAAGGAATGCAGGAATTCGTAAAAAAATTAAATCATTTATATCGAACCGAAACAGCCCTTTTTGAAAACAATTTTTCTCCCGACGGAATGGAATGGGTAGAAGCTAATGATATTAAAAATTCCATCTATATTTATCTCAGAAAAGGAAAAAGTGAAAAGGAGGTGTTAATGGTTGTTTTAAATTTAACACCCAATGTTTTTGATTATAAAATTGGTGTTGACGAAGGAACAAATTGGGAAGTAATTCTGAACTCAGACAATCATGAATTTGCTGGGAGTGGCGTTCAGGCAGAGATTATTGATGAAGAAGACGATGAATGGATGTACAAACCCAACGCAATTATTCTGAAATTACCCCCACTTGCTGGAGTGATTTTAAGGCAGAAAAAAAAGATAAAGAAAACAACTGTCATTAAAAAAACAACTGTTACAGAGAAATCAAATGCTGGAAAAACAATTGTAAGAAAGCCGAAAACCGCCAAAAAAAGTTCAGCAGTCAAAAAAAGTACGAAAAAGTAATATCCCATAAAATCAGAATTTTACCATGAAAATTTTCAACCTTTCGATCGAATGTTATCCTGTCGCTAAAGTGGGCGGACTTGCCGATGTGGTAGGAGCATTGCCCAAATATCTGAACAAAATTGAAGGCGTTGAAGCCAGTGTAATTATGCCTTGGTACAATAAACCATTTGTGCACGATCACAGCTTCGAATTGGTTTTTGATGGGTGGATTCATCAGCATGATCAAACATTTCAGGTGATGGTTATGAAAGAAAGATCGAAAATTTTGGGATTCGATTTGTATTTGGTAAAAATTCCCGGACTGCTAGATCGCGAAAATCCTTATGGTTATTGGGATGAAAGTCAACAGTTCTTAGCTTTTCAACATGGAGTTTTACATTGGTTGACCGCCATGAAGATTCGCCCGGATATTTTACACTGCCATGATTACCACACCGGTTTAGTTCCTTTTATGATCGAAAATTGTCCGGAGTTTAATTTTTTAAAAGGCGTAAAAACGATTGGAACTATTCATAATGGAGAATATCAAGGACAGATGAGATGGGAAATGGCCAAGTATTTCCCTTGGTTTTATGGCGAAAATTGGGGCTTACTCGATTGGAACGGTTACATCAATCCCTTAGCCACCATGATTAAATGCTGCCATGCATTCAACGCTGTTTCTGGGGGTTATATGGATGAGCTTTTTGAAAATTTCAGGGGCTTAGAAATATTAGTCCGACAAGAACATGCCAAAGCAAATGGTATTATTAATGGAATTGATACCGAAATCTGGGATCCAAAAATTGATCCTTTTCTCGACTTTAATTACGGAAAAGAAGATGCTGGCATTGGAAAATGGAACAATAAAAAAGAATTGTGTAGTACATATGGTCTAAATCCCGACTTGCCACTTTTTAGTTTTATCGGTAGGTTTGCTGGTGAAAAAGGAGCTGATTTCTTACCGGAGATCGTTGAAAAAAGCATACAAGAAACCCGTGGCTCGTTGAATATTATTATTCTTGGCTCAGGAGATAAAAATATTGAAAATCAGTTAAGTACGCTTTCTTCCAAGTACTCCAACTTTGCAGTTGATTTGGGATATAAAGAATATTTATCTCATCAAATCTATGCATCGTCTGATTTTTTGTTAATGCCGTCAAGAGTTGAACCTTGCGGATTAAATCAAATGTACGCCATGCGTTATGGTACGATTCCCATCGTGCGTTATACGGGTGGTTTGCGCGATACGGTAGAAGATATTTCCACCGGTGGAAGTGGCCTTAACTTTGGGGAAGCCAGTGCCAATGGAGCCGTTCATGCCGTTCACCGTGCTTTATCGATCTATCATGAAGAGGGTTTAATGGATCAATTGGTTCAGTCGAATATGAATTATGATTTTTCATGGGAGAAATCTGCACAGAAATATTGGGATTTATATAAAAAATAATACGATAAAACTTTTTATAAACTCCTTTATTGATGGCACTTTTATTGCAAAGAATCAGCCTACTTAAAATAAACCATGCTTACAATTTTTCAAAAAAAAACACTCCGTTTCATGGCGTTTCTATTGATGATTTCCCTTGTTGTTCAATGTGAAAAGGGAAAAGCGAGCAATCAAAAGGAGATTCAAATCAAAAAGAATGACTCTTTGGCTGTGGTCAAAAAAGACTCCTTAATTCAAGATTCTATAAAGCGAAATACCATAATCTATCAATCCTTTATTTTCCCTAAAAAAAAGAAAGATTCTGCCATGTCTGTTTTTAATAAAGAGTTTACCAAAGATGAGCAAGCGGTTATTTTAGCGTTAAACCGTTTGGATATGAAAAATAAGTGGCGCGCAGATACCTTGATGATTCCCGATAAAATGGATGCTAGTTTAATGTCTTATACGCCATTTCCAAGAGTTTTAGAAAAATTGAAAGCGGTTAAAAAAATTGTATTTTTCTCCTATCCAATTCAAGCGTATGCTTTATATGAAAATGGAAAGTTGATTAAATGGGGACCTACGAGTATGGGAAAAAAAACGGCTGAAACAAAACGGGGTCTCATGTTTGCAAACTGGAAAAAAGAACTGGCAATTTCCACCGTAGATAGCGATTGGAAACTTCCTTATAACTTCAATGTGCACAACACCTTGGGCATTGGCTGGCATCAATATGATTTGCCAGGATACCCAGCCTCACATTCTTGTTTAAGATTATCTTTAGATGATGCCAAATATCTTTATCAATGGGCAGATCAGTGGGTTTTAAATAAAGGCGGAGCAACTGTAAAAGCCAACGGAACGCCAGTGATTGTTTTCGGTGATTATCAGTGGGGCGGTAAAAAACCATGGAAAAATCTACATGCAGATTCAAAATCAAATGATATTTCTGTGGAAGAAATGAATGAAATTATTGAACCTTATCTTACGAAAATTTTAGAAGAACAAGCAAAAAGAGAAACCGTAAAAGCCACGCAAACGATTGCTCAATCGGCAGCTTGATAGGTTTCAAACTTTCGGATGGACTCTTCGGCAAACTCGCGAAGCTGCTGCATTTGCTTTCTGCCTTTCCATTTTCCAATTCTGGCTGCAGTGAAGGTGAGCGCCAAGCATACCAACATGGCCATTGAAAAAGTGAAAGCCCACGGAAAATCATTGCTCTTAATTTGTTTTTCTACATACCAAATGGTAATGGCCACCATCCACATGATCCCAAAAATAAAATTCAGAAACATGAAAAATGTCCAGACCGATGCCGAGGGTCCAAATATTCCTCGAACAACGGTTTTGTTTTGCTCAGAATCTGTTTCGGTACGCAAAGCCAGATTGGGCTTCCAGTAATTCTCCTCGGGAGTTTTTACAGTGATTTCTGAAACTTCATTGTTGATATTGCCAGTAAATTGGTCTTCCCGTTCTTTCAGAAAACTTTTTAAATAAATGGTGTATTCTTCGCGTGAAATTTCTGTGAAAATTTTAAATCTTGGTCGGGAACGTATATGGTCGATGACGGTTTCTTCAACTTTCATTTTTGGTAGGGAATAGGATCCTCTAAAGTAAGGATTATATTTAGAATCTGATCATTTCTTTCTATTTCTAAATAGATTTTTTTTCCATCGTCCTCCTTGAAATAATCATTGATTCTCTGCATGCTCATATCGCCCACCGTTTTTTTATTAATAGAAATAAGCTGATCGTTTTTCCGAATTCCCGCTACAAAACACGGCGAATCTTTTCTACATCCCGCCACTGTGAATTTTGGTTTGAGCACAAAATTATATCGAAACTTCTCAGGAGAATCAGAGATTGGTTTTCCTTCATCATTTCTACTATTTTTTTTAGTTTCAATCATCACCAGGTCTTTTTCCCAAGTCATTCCATCTTGTTGAATGTCGAGCCCGCTGCTGTTAAATTGAAAAGGATCATCGAAATGTTTATTCTTTTTCAAAAGAATTTTTTGGTCTGGATAATTAAAAATCACCGTAAATCGCCTTAGGATGTCGCTACCGATGGAACCTTTCCGATTGGGTACCAATTTTAAATTTTGAATAGAATACTCTTCAGGCATCGCTGTGAGAGGTTGTTGAAAAGCAAATTTTCCTAAGTATAATGCATGGATTCTGCTGCGCTTGCCAAAGATGTCGCCATTAAAACCACGTCCTAAATAATCATCAATGTTTGGGCGGTTGTATTGGAAGTTTTCAATCAGTTTAGGGAATAGCCAAACCGCATCACTATTGCCTAAATCGATCAGAAGTTTAGAAGGAGTTTTGATTGTAGTGATTTCTACATCGGCCATCATATAAGGTTTATTACCTTCTATGGTTATTGGGAATTTAGTAAATTTTTTCTGCTTTCTGTTGTAAATTTTCTCATTATTAAAAATGGTAATTTTTTGGGTACTGTAGTTAATTTCAATCGGGTGATCTTTAAAAAAATGATAACCGATAATTCCATTAACAGGGATGCCAACATGAGATGAAAAATTGATGCTTTCATCTAAAATAATAAATACCGTGTGATGATCATCTTTGTAGTCGTGACCGATATTGACGGTGTTGTTCTCTGATTTTAAACCCTCGATATCCAGGCTTTCGCCTAAGCCTGAAAATTTAATCTTTTCGACCTCATTAAAGTTAACTTCTTTTTGATCTAAACTAAAGAGAATCGTTTCATTTACCCCAGAATCCAGTAAAAAAGTTAAATCGGCACCATTGATATTTACAGGGACAAATACCAAGTTATTGATTAATTGAAAAGGAATAACCGTTTTCTTTGGATTTGTAATTTTGAATGCAGCTTCCTGTGAAAAAGCGCCTAGGAAAAAGAAGAGAAAAATTATTTTAAGAAATTTCATCCATTGAAGATACAAATTTCAATGGAAAGTAGCGTTTTTTTTATTTCGCTTTTAAATGCTTTAAGAAATAAAAAATCTTAAATTTGTTAGATGCTACACGAAGAAAAAAAAGAAAAATTCCGCCAATTGGTCGAGAATAAATTTCAAATTTACAACTCTCTTTTTATGAGTTTGCCCTATGATAAAATGTCGAATATCGGGATGTTATTGCCTTTTCTCTATGAGGAAAGTAAAGCAGGTTATGAGGCGGGGAAAAGTCCTGAGCAAATTGTAGAAGAGTTTTTCAGTAAACACACCGAGCTCAATACAGAAGAGCAGAAAACCGAATTGCTTTTTAAAATTATTCAGTATATCGAGCGACAGGTCGTACTTTATGACAGCATTGAAGATGCCGCTTTTCCGCAATTGCATTCGGAGAGTGATGCGGGCACCGTTTTCCAACTTCATGAGCGGGCCTTGCAAGAGCATCAGTTGGATGCAACCCGAAAGAAATTGAAGGATTTTGCGATTAAAGTCGTCTTTACCGCACACCCCACGCAGTTTTATCCCAACTCTGTTCAACGGATCTTGCACGATTTACGCACGGCGATTACGAACGATTCGATTACGGAAATCGATATGCTACTACAACAACTGGGAAAAACACCTTTCCTTAATAAAGAAAAACCATCACCACTGGATGAAGCGCTGAGTATTATATTTTATCTGCGTTACGTTTATTATGACACGATTGGTGAGCTTTACAAGAAAATAAAAAACTCTTTCGGGACCCAAAATTTCACACCGACCCAAAATTTGATTCAAATGGGCTTTTGGCCAGGTGGTGACCGAGATGGAAATCCGTTTGTGACTGCTGAAATCACCCAGCAAGTTGCTCAGGAACTTCATCTGTCGATTTTAAAATCCTACTATGCGCATTTGAAAAAACTGAGAAGAAGACTTAGTTTCCGCGGAGTTGCAAAAATTTTAGACCAGCTTAGCGACCATTTATACGACGCTATTTTTAAAGAAGAAGTTGATATTTCTAGCATAGAAATTTTAAATAAAGTAAAAGAAGCCCAGAAAATTCTGGTGGAACAGCACAACGGACTTTTTAAAAATCTTTTGGAAGATTTTAAAGATCGGGTGATGATTTTCGGTACGCATTTCGCCACTTTAGATATTCGTCAAGACAGCCGGATTCATCAACAAGTAATTGATGAAATTGTGCAAATAAAATCAAATTTAAATATTGAAACCAGTTCTGACCAAGAGAAATTAGATTGGCTTTTAAGTACGGATGTCATTCTTCAGCCCAATGATTTTCAAGGTATTACCAGAGATACTTTGCAAAATGTATGTAACATTAAAGATATTCAGCAGAAAAATGGAGAACGTGGAATGAACCGGTATATCATTTCAAATTCAGAAGCCACCAAAGATGTTTTAAATGTTTTTGCACTGTTCAGATTATGTGGTTATCCTGAAGCAGAAATTAATGTAGATATTGTACCTCTTTTTGAAACCATGGAAGGATTGGATCTTGCGCAAAATGTGATGAAAGACCTTTATGAATTACCCATTTATAAAAGACATTTAGACCGAAGAAAAGAGGCGCAAACCATAATGCTTGGCTTTTCAGATGGTACAAAAGATGGCGGTTATCTGAAGGCCAACTGGGAAATCTATGAAACGAAAGAACAGTTAACCAAGGTTTCCGATGATTTTGGAATTAAAGTGATTTTCTTTGATGGTCGAGGTGGCCCACCCGCAAGAGGTGGTGGTAAAACCCATGATTTCTATGCTTCCCAAGGAAAAACAATCGCCAATCATCAAATTGAATTAACGGTGCAGGGACAAACAATCACCAGTGTTTTCGGTAATAAAGATCAGGCAAAATATAATTTCGAACAATTGCTAACTGCTGGAATTGAAAACGACGTCTTTAAAAATGCTAAAAAAGATCTGACGGCTAATGAAAGAAAACTAATTGAAGAATTGGCGGAAATTAGTTATAAGAAATATTCGGATTTGAAAGCTCATGCGCGATTTGTACCTTATTTGCAAGAGATGAGTACGCTAGAATATTATGGTAAAACAAACATCGGCAGCCGTCCTACGAAGCGAGGTGCAGGTGGGGAACTGAAATTTGAAGATTTGCGTGCAATTCCATTTGTAGGCTCTTGGAGTCAGCTCAAGCAAAATGTTCCAGGATTCTTCGGCTTTGGTTTTGCGCTGCAAGATTTAAAAAATCAGGGTCGATTTGATGAGGTTAGGAGCATGTACAAAGGATCTGATTTCTTTAAAACACTTGTTCATAACTCAATGATGAGCATGAATAAATCATATTTTCCCTTAACTTCTTATATGAAAAACAACGAAAGGTTTGGCGAATTTTGGACCATCCTTTTTGATGAATATCAACTTTCAAAAGAATTGATGTTGGAGCTTACGGGTTTTCAAGAATTAATGGAAGAGGAACCGCTGTCGAAAATGTCGGTGAAAATTAGAGAGAAGATCGTGTTGCCGCTGCTGAGTATTCAGCAATATGCTTTAATTAAAATTCAGAAAGAAGAAGGAAACCGTGATGCGTATGAAAAACTGGTTATGCGCTCGCTCTTTGGTAATATTAATGCGAGTCGAAACTCAGCCTAAATAAAAAGACCTTCTGAAAATGAAGGTCTTTTTTATAAAGAAAGCTTAGGCGTGTACTATTCCTTAATCAATTTTTCAATGTATTGATTTTTATCAGTCTGTACTTTTACAAAATATACGCCGCTGGATAAGCGCTCAATATTATGCGTCGGTTCATTTTTCAAATACTGCATTTTTCTGCCTAAAGTATCATACAACTCCACTGAAATTATTTTTTCATCCGTCTTAATGGTAAATGTTTTGACCACAGGATTTGGATAAATTTGCAAGACTGATTTTTTTCCACTGCTTGCAGTTGCCAAGGTTGCGCTATTCCATGATTTTCCAAAATTTAAGATTCCGTATCCTTTTTGAGCATCGCTGCTCGGATATAGGGAAGCGTTTTCTCGCAGAAGATTGCTAATTTCATCCACCGTTTTTGTGGGCAAAGCTTCGATCAGGCAAGCTACACCACCGGCTGCTAGCGGCGTGGCAAAAGAGGTTCCGTTGCTGGTTGTTACGGAATTGTTGTAACCCATATAAGTTGAAGATCCTCTAGCGACTCCATCAGGTTTGATCTGTCCGACCGCATTTGGACCAAACGATGAAAATGAAGAACTGCTTCCCGTGGAAGTAACCCCACCTATGGTAAAAACTTTTTCGTTGTCGGCAGGAGTAATGATGTAATGCCAAGGTTTTTGCGCCTCATTTCCAGCGGCTGCCAAAACGAATATTCCTTTTTCGGTAGCGATTTGGGCGGTTCTTGCGATGAAAGAAGAAGTTCCCGTCATATCGCCATACACCATATTATAGCGCGGATCATCATAATCATAATAACCCAAGGAAGTTGTAATTAAATCAACTCCTTTTCGGTCGGCTTCTTCCGCAGCTTCTGTCCAGTAAAGTTGTTCTTCCGGGATTTCATTCACTGCATCTTCGGTCGCATATAAATAAAAATCTGCATCGGGTGCGGTACCTACAAAACTATTTTCTACATACGCGGCAATTGTGCCTAAACAATACGAACCATGGTTGTTTAAGGAGGTGTTATAAATGTCGGTACTTTTATTGATAAAGTTATAGCCGCCTTTTATTTGTCCGTTATCTCTGATTCTTGCGTACACAGAGCCCGTATTTACTCTCGGAAATCCCGTGTCGATCACTGCGATGGTAACCCCGGTTCCGGTAAATCCAGCGATGTGTAACGGACGTAGATTTACCTGATTGACTTGTGCCAGTCCTGAGCCATAATTAAAGGTTGTTTTGCCTAATGTATTATTAAATTCCTCGAATTTATTTACTTTTTTTATAGGTATTTTCCCACCGTCAGGGTGTTTTATAAACCGTTCTACCGCCTGAACGTATTGTTGCGATTCAAGAGTTGTGATTTGTGCTGGTGTTGCATTCACCGCGACGCCATTCATCCATTTAGAATAATCGTTAACAGTGAAACCTAGGTTGGTAATATTTTGAATATAAGTGGGTTCAATCGGAGCATCTTGATCATTCAAAGCGATGCCAAATTTTGTTCTTCGATCCAGTGATTTCTGAGTTAGTTCCGAAAGTGGATTCGCATAAAAAACGGCTTTATTCGGCTTGTCTTTAAAGAAAACAAAGACGAGCTCAGTCTGTGCATTTGTAAAAGCAAAGACCATCAGTATAAAAATGGAGAGGTGTTTTTTCATATTAATTAAATTTATGTTAGTAAATATAATGAAATGCAAAAAAATAGATTGAGTTTTTTTAGTTTTATTTTGTTTTTCTTATGAAATCGCTTCTTCTTTTGTCAGTTTGATGGATTTCTACACGATAGTACAGATTTATTTTTTAAAAAATCTCTTTTTCCTTATTTTTAAAATAAAGGTTTTCGTAGTTTTGATTATTAAATTAAAAAGCATCAATGAAAAATCCAGATTTAAATATCCAAATGATTGATTTTGATGAGTTTGCAAAAAAATTACAAACCAAAGGTGAAAGCAAAGAAACCTACCTGAAATTGCTCCAAACTTCAATTGATGAATTGCCCAACTTTGCGATTGGTCCCTATTTTTGGTTCATTCCAGACAATACCGATATATCTATTATTGATAGCAGCGACAATATCCATGAAATCACTTCCTACAAAAAAGACGAATGGAAAAAACATTATCCCAATTTTTTTGCAAAGATAATGCCTGCGGAAGATCATAATTATTTTATGGGTTGCACTACAATGATGCTCGATTTTTTGGAAAAAACGCCCATTAAAGAAAGAAAAAATTACAAATTCAGTATTTATTGTAGAATGGAAGATAAAAATAGAAAATTGAGATGGACCTTAATCCAATTTCCAAAAATCATTTTTAATGAAGAAGGACGCGGCGTTTCTGCAATTGTGATGGTCACAGATTTGGGAATTTTTGAAGTCATCAACAAACCAAGAATGACGATAATGAATATTTCTAATGTAAAACACCCTTATTTTTTGGCGATTTTGCATCAGAATAAAATTGAAAATTTAACGATTCCAAATATTACGAGAAGAGAAAGAGAAATTTTAACCTGCATTATTAACGGATTGAAAACACCTGAAATTGCAGAAAAATTATTTATTTCTTATCACACTGTAGAAAATCACAAGAGAAATCTTCGGGTAAAAACGGGGACTAAAACCGCCGCTGAATTGGTGAATTTTGTGTTGCAGAATCAGTTGATGTGATTTTCAATTAATAAATCTCCCATTCAAAATCAATATCAATTAAACCGTGGATAATGTTATCAATCTGTTTATCTGGGAATTGTTGCCAAGTTCCTGGTGTGAAATTGGTGGAAAGTAAGGTGAGATTATCATCACTCATCGGTAATTTTTTGAAAAAAAGTTCGTAATAATAGTAATTGGTCGCATTGAAAGAAATGGTGTACGTTCTTCCTTTTTCGACTTTAAAATTGAGGAGGTTTTTTTGGTAAAATTTATCGGAATCGGTTCGGTATTCAAAACTTGTGATTAACATTCTGTTGTTGGTGTCCCAAATAGAAACTCGTTTGTTGCCCAATTCTGGGTTTTTGATGTTGATTGATTTTATCACGCCATTTTTGTGCGCCACAAAAGTTAGCCCCAATTCCCAAGGTCCGGTTGTGGAATATTTCAATGGCAATCCTGTTCCATCAAGCGCATTTTCAAAATAATTTTCCGTAGAACTGTAAGAAATTCCTGGTCCAATTGCAGTGCATTGCACCAAAAGCAGCAAGGTGAGAATGAACCCTGCAATTTTCAGAAGTTTAAATTTAGTTTTCACTGCGTTTCTTATTTTTTCTTAATGGTGAAGCCCAACCAAATCCTGTGGGTATCATCAGAATTACCACCATTGATCCCTTCTGCTTCACCCTCTGTTGTTTTAACTATATTCGAATGACCATTGGTAATTACCGACACAGTCTCTTCTTTAGTAGGCAAATCTTCTAAGTAAAAAATGGTTGAAGTAGATGAACTCATTCTCAAAATATCATAGGAAGCAAAATCATTGTCTTTATGTGCAGTTTTAAGTTGAACTTCTACTCTTGCCACAATTCGCCTGTTTTTAACCATATTTTCCGAGACTCTGACTGATATCCGTTTGATATATTCATTATTGCTAATTCCAATTCTATCCTGGTAATAACTTTTAGACCTAAATGGCGCATTTCGTCCAATAACTTTTTCAAAAAAAGAATCTTGGTTAAGATCTGAAGGAATACTTTTACTCATATCTATCTGCCCATTTGCATCTAATTCATAGAATTTAATTCTGATACTTCCCCATGTACTTCTACAATCATTATTATCAATCGTATTTCTCCCGGCTTCTGCCACAGAAATTTGATCTAATGAAATTTCATAGGAAACGATATTATCTTTTTGAATATCATCTTTAGAAGAAATTTTCTTTTTCTTTAAATCAATAACTTTAGTTGTTACAACTTGTGAATAGTAAATTGATTGAGATAGCAAAAAGATAATTAATACAAGTAATTTTTTCATAGTTTAGATTTTAATATTTAAATTTTGCAATATTTATATTTTTAATCGGTCATTTCATTGCTGCACTTTATACTTGTAATGTTTACTTTTTCAAAGCGAATATCCTTTAAAACAAATGCTTTTAGTACTTTTATTGGTTTAGAATTTGCCAAAGTTACCGCCACAATTTCTTCGTTTGGATAAGGGTTTTTTCTTGTGCAACCTGAAATTCTAATATCTTGATTTTTCAAAATTTTCGATAGTTTCAAAACCTCGATGATTGCTTTTTCATTTTTATCCCTATCGATATTTTTTTCTAATAGTACGACTGCGGTATTTCCTTTTTTAAAAACTTCCAAAGCCGAAAAATACGGTGCATTTGTAAGAATTTCTCCCAAAACTTTTCCTTGTTGGTATTTGAAAGTTTTCAATTCTGGCAAATCTTTTTCAGTAATGAATTTTTCACCTATCAATGTAGAAAATTCTCCGGCAAATTTCCCTTGAGCAGAGAAAATTTGGTTAAAAAAAAGGAAAATGATAAAGATTGTTTTCATTAGGAATTTTTTAATTTTAAAAAAATAAGTTGCATTCTAAACTTCAATTTTAATAATTTCTTTATCGTCCATCTTTTAGGCGTTGTTCTTCTGCTTGCCTCTGATTTTTTCATCATCAATTCTTTTTTCGTCTTTCAAACGACGCTGTTCATCATCTGCTCTTTTTTTATCATCAATGCGCTTTTCTGCTTTTACTCTTTCCGCTTCTCGTCTTTCCTGTTGCACTCTTTCGCGTTCTGCACGTTGTCTTTCCCTGTTTCTGGCTCTTTCTGCCTGCAACCTTTCTCTTTCCTCTCGCTGGATTCGTTCTCTATTCGCTTTTTCTTCCCTGTTTGCTCGTCCTTCTTCGGCTCGTCGCGCATTTTCTCTTTCCCTATATTGTTTCACGCAATCCACATATCTTCTGGTATCTGCATTCACTTGCGCAGAAGTTTGTCCTGCAGAATATTTTGGTGGCGGACAAGCAGATTCTTGCGTAGTTTGTGCAAAAGATATTTGACTTGCAAAAAATAAGGTCGAGATTATTGTTAACTTTTTCATTTTAAGGTTTTTATTAAAATTATTCGCTTATCAAATGTCCATTGAGGTATAAATTGAACGTTTGACTTGTGGTATAATAGGCGGAATGTACCATTCTAAAAATCTTTGGAGCCACTATATAAAGATCAAATGAACCAGAACCTGATGCTTTCCAACTGGAATTGCTACTATTCATAGGTACAAAAGGCCCTGCACTTAATGATTCAGTGATACCCTCTCCAAAATAGACAACGTAATCCGGGTAATTGGCAGGATTTGTAGCAGTTGCTGCAGTAATATTCAGCGAATAATCAAAATGGTATAATCCTGTTTTATTAATGGTAAAAGTATTTACGCCCACAGATACGTTCGTCGTATTTAGATTATAGGGAATACTCAGAACATCTAGAACTCCACTTGATCCAAATTCCCTAAATCGGATTTTAAATCTGGTATTGTTATTAAACGCTCCATTTTTCCAAGCCATGGTTCCATCGCCATTACTGGTAAGAGTTTGCCCAATTAAGCCGGCTGTTCCATTTGGTTTAATTTCTTTGTTCATAGAAATTCCAGTATTGGTAAGGCGCATATTTTCTACATTATTTCTTTTGAACACCAAATCTTCATCATTGGTTGTTCCCAGAAATTCTCCGCTTCCTGCAACGTTTCCGGCTTTATCCCAACCATTGGCACTTTTTTCGGCGTAGAAGGCATAAGGAACATAAAAAAATTGGGAAGTATTGGCGATGGAATAAGAAGTTCCACCAGTTGGATCGGTTTCGGTTTTTAGAAAATACGAATCTGAACCCCAATCAATTGATAACAAATCGCCAGAAACCAAAGTTCCTTGTCCGATGACGAAAGTTGCCAAACCATTCGCATTCGTAGTTGGAGTATGCGTTTCCGAGAAAACAACGGGTCCAGTTGCAGAAGTTTTTAAAACACTTATTTTCACACCTATTGGTAAATTCGCGACCAAAGCATTGGTACTGTTTCGTACGACCGATTGGTAAGTCATTCCTGCATTGGATTGTGCAAAAACATTCAATGTAAAAGAAATTAAGGCAAAAATAATTGCCGATTTTTTTATTAAAGTTATCATGGTTATTAGTTTTTATTTTTTAATAATTTTAAATATTTTCGAAATTTTTCCATCATTGATGATTTGAAGCAAATAAGTAGAACTGGGGAAATCTTGAAGATTAATTTTCGTTTCCGCAGTTTTGATACTTTCCGTTTTCACCAATTTTCCAGATAAATCGTACAACCTGAACTGCATATTTTTAAAGGAAATTTTCTCTATTTTCAAATTTAAAATATCCGAAACTGGATTTGGATAAACCTGCATTTCCAACTGGATTTCAGAATTCTCTACACCCAAAGTAGCGGTAATCTCAAACGGTTGCTGCATTCCTTGGATGATGGAGCCACCAGTTCCAATTGCTTGTTGATAGGCAATTTGCCCGATGCTGTAACTTACACTTCCACTTGCTGAAACGGCATTTCCGCCGGAAGAAACTGGTTGTTGCTGACTAAAAATTTTCAGTGCAGAAAAGAGGAATATTAACAGAATTAATTTTTTCATCTCAATTATGGATTAGGGTTTTGTTTGATGAAATGCACCCGAAAATCTTTGTAAATTCCACCAGAAGCCAAAACGGTATTGTCTGGACTTCCTTCTGCGCGAAAGGGTCCAATGTTGAAGAAAGTTCCCAATTCTGCATAAGGAAGTCTGATGTATTCTTTTTTATTCATTTTCACGTTGGAAGAGAAATCTGACGCAGCATCACCAGATTTGTGTGCAGAATGCAAATCAATTTCAAATTCTACATAAATTCTATTTTCAAGAACTGCATTATAATTCACCAAAAACAAATCGCCAATATTTGCAGTTGCAGAAAATCTCACAGGAGTTGTAATTTCCGGAACAGGATTATTGCTGAAAACATAGTTCTGCAAAGGATTTCGTGAACTTAAATTTGGAACATTAAAAATGGTTGCTTCTTTATTCAAGGGTTCTTCTGGATTTTGAATTCTTTTATTAGTGATTTTCACCGGGCAATAAATAAACTCATTATTTGCCAGTTTTTCTAGCACTTTCACTTTTATAACTCCGAAAAATCTTTTGCAATCGTTGTTTTCAATATTGGTAGAAATTCCGCCAAAACCTAAAACAACTTCTCCTGCAGGAACTACTTTTATAGAAATAATTTTCATGTTGCCCAATCTTTGATAAAAATTAGCATTATCTCCCCAAAAAATTACGGGACTTCCAAATTCATCATTAAATGTAATGTAGGCAATGTGACCCGGTGAAACTTTCATCGAAACATATTTCGGATCTGCAAAAGGCATCACAAAATTGGGAACATTTTGCGCATATCTTGCCTCTCTTCCAGAAAAACCATTTTGCTCGTAAAATGCAATATAATCTTGGCGCGTAGTTGTGGGCAAATTCATTTTTATTAATGGGTCAATTTTGGGGTTCCTAATAATATTTGTAGTTGCTCCGGGTTTCAATTGTGCCATTGTAAATTGGGAGAATAAAAGTCCCAAAAACGCGAATAGTATTTTTTTCATCTTGTATAATTTTTGTGTTTAATTGAAATTTAAAATTACATTAGTTAATTATTTTTATTAAAGTTGTGAGAATTCAACAAAAATAATATCAGCACTTGTATTGTATTTTAAGTAATAGTAAAATCCCCCCCCCTAATAAATGGCAAAAAAAATAGTAGATATCTGTCATTTTTTATCATTTAAGAAAATTGAACTTAAAAAAATGAAAATATTTTCCGTAATTTATAAATCTCGAAAAACTTTGAAGTCTTTTAATTTTCTTAAATTTGAACAAATATTATTATGAAATCGCGGGTAAAAAATTCCATCCAACAGATAACGAAGTTGGCGATTACATAAGACCAAAAAAAATAAATAACGACTTATGAAAAAAATTCAAATGGTTGACTTACAAAGTCAATACTACAAGATAAAACCTGATGTAGATAATGCTATTTTGAGTGTGATGAATTCCGCTACATTCATCAATGGACCCGAAGTGAAATCTTTTCAAACAGAGTTGGAGCAATATTTAGACGTAAAACACGTAATTCCTTGTGCAAACGGAACCGATGCTTTGCAAATTGCTTTGATGGCATTGAATTTACAGGAAGGCGATGAAGTAATTACCGCAGATTTTACTTTTGCAGCGACCGTAGAAGTCATTCATTTATTGAAGTTGAAAGCCGTTTTAGTCGATGTAGATTACGATACATTTACCATGGATACGGATAAGTTGAAGGCTGCTATCACCTCAAAAACGAAAGCGATTATTCCGGTGCATCTTTTTGGGCAATGTTCCAATATGGAAGCGATTTTAAATATCGCGAAAGCCCAGAACCTTCATGTCATCGAAGATAATGCCCAAGCAATTGGCTCCGAATTTACTTTTTCTGATGGAACGGTGAAGAAGGCGGGAACGATGGGAATTCTTGGAACTACTTCTTTTTTTCCATCAAAAAATCTAGGGTGTTATGGTGATGGTGGAGCAATTTTCACCAATGATGATGGACTCGCACACAAGATTAGAGGCATCGTAAATCATGGAATGTACGAAAGATATTACCACGATGAGGTGGGTGTGAACTCCCGCTTAGACAGTATTCAAGCCACAGTTTTAAGAAAAAAACTGCCGCTTCTCGATACGTATAACGAAGCCCGAAGAAAAGCAGCCGATTATTATGACGAAGCTTTTGCGGGAAATCCCAATATTTTAACACCGAAAAGAGCCGAAAATTCCACCCACGTTTTTCACCAATATACTGTAAGAATAACCAACGGAAAAAGAAACGAACTGCAACAATTCCTCACCGAAAAAGAAATTCCGGCCATGATTTATTACCCAGTAGCATTGCGAAAACAGAAAGCCTATTTCCAAGAAAGTAATGATGCAGATTTTGTAAATACTGATAAATTATTGAAAGAAGTCATTTCTTTACCGATGCACACCGAATTGGATGAAGAGCAGTTGAAATATATTTCGGATGCGGTTTTGGAGTTTATGAGTTAAGTTTTACAAGTTGTACTTACTTTACTTTGTCAAAGTTTTATGAAATGTGATAGTTACTTTGACAAAGTTTTGTGAAGTATTTTCGTTGTTTTGACAGCGTTTCCTTTATGTGATTTACTTTGTCAAAGTTTTTTGCAGTATGATAGTTACTTTGACAAAGTTTCGTAATAAAATAGTTTTGCTTTATGGAAATAAGAACAGATCGATTAGAGCCCGATTTTTTTTATCACATTTATAACCGAGGAATAAATGGAACTAAAATTTTTGATACTGAAGAAAATTATCTATATTTCTTAAGAAGATTGAAAGTTTTTATTTCTCCCGTTTGCCAATTTTATGCATTTTGTTTAATGCCCAATCATTTTCATTTCGTTATAAGAATAAAGTCCGAAAAAGAGATAAATGAATTTTTACTTGAAAATAATAAGAAAATTAATTTTAAAGAAGATGGATTACATTCTTACGACGCTATAATTAGCAAACAATTTGCAAAATTTTTAAGTTCTTATTCTCAAGCATTTAATAGATTTAATAAATTTAGAACCGGACCATTGCTGGAATCTCCTTTTAAAAGAATAAGAATTGAGAATGAAGAATATTTAAGAAAATTAATCGTTTATGTTCATCAAAATCCTAAAGATTTTGTGAATAGATTAGAAGATTATCCATTTTCATCATTTAAAACTTTAATTTCAAGTGATTCAACTTTTTTGAAAAGAGAAGAGGTTATGGAAATTTTTGGTGATATAGAAAATTTCATATTTTGTCATCAAAAAGAAGAATTTTTAGATTAAAAAGTCAGATGCAAAACTTTGTCAAAGTATACAAAAATGCTTCTGAAAACTTTGACAAAGTGCAAATCGCAAAAAATTTAAACAAAGACCAATAAAAGCGAAATTACCAAAATAGGAAAACCACAATAAAAATCACTCATTACCCATCACTCATTACCCATCATTCATTACCCCTAAAAAAAATGACCATACTCGTTACCGGCGGACTCGGCTACATCGGATCCCACACCGTGGTAGAACTTTTAAAAAATAATTTTCAAGTTATTATAGTAGATGACTTATCCAATTCGGAGAAATTTATTCTCGATAATATTGAAAAAGTAGCAGGTAAAAGGCCGGTTTTTTTTCCTTTTGATTTGAGACGAAAGGAATTGCTTTATCAGGTTTTTGAAGCTTATGAAATCGATGGCTGTATTAATTTCGCGGCTTTCAAAGCAGTAGGAGAGAGCCAGGAAAAACCGTTGGATTACTATGAAAATAATTTATTTTCTTTAATTAATATCCTTCAGGAATTTAAAAATAGAAATCTAACAAATTTTATTTTCAGTTCTTCTTGTACGGTTTACGGGCAAGCCGATCAACAACCAATCGACGAAAATACGCCTTTGAAAACACCAGAATCTTCTTACGGAAAAACCAAGCAAATGGGCGAGGAAATCCTGAAAGATTTTGCCACAGCATATCAAAAAAAAGTTTCTTTACTACGATATTTTAATCCAATTGGTTCGCATCCTTCAGCGCTGTTAGGTGAATTACCCATCGGAATTCCCAATAATTTGGTTCCATTTGTCACACAAACAGCAGCCGGAATTCGGGAAAGACTTTCGATCTTCGGAAATGACTATCCAACCGAAGATGGTACTGCGGTTCGTGATTATATTTACGTGGTCGATTTAGCAAAAGCACACGTAAAAGCGCTACAGAAATTAATAAACGAAACTGCTGAAACCGTCATCGATATTTACAATCTAGGAACTGGAAAAGGATCATCAGTTTTAGAAGTGGTTGAATCGTTTGAAAGAGCCAATAAGGTAAAAGTTCCCTATCAAATCTGCGAACGAAGAGCAGGCGACATTACTGTTGCTTATGCCAATGCAGACAAAGCCGAAAGAGAACTCGGTTGGAAAGCTGAAACGCCTTTGGATGAGGCATTACGAACCACTTGGGAATGGCAAAAATATTTGGCAAAAAAAGAATTTTAATTTTTCGCGCAGATTTATAAAACTCCTCTCCTTTGGAGCGGGATTTAGCGTTAGGGAATCAAAATAAAATCCTGAAAATTAATTTTCAGGATTTTATTTTTTATTTGGCTCTTTTCTTACATTGGTGGGCCTTGATCATCACCACCTTGGCTGTTAGAATTAATATCTTTTTTACGTTTTGGTGCATCTACTTTTTCACCTTGTTTGAAACGGTAAGTCAAAGAAACAGTGAAACTTCTTGGGTTCCAGCGCATGTAGGAATCTTTTTCGTAGCTTGGGCCAAAACTGGTTGTTTTTCTACCTCTAGTTCCCAAAATATCTTGGATGTTGAAGGCGATGGTTCCATTGTTTTTCCAGATGGTTTTATTGGCGCCGAAATTTAAGACATACATATCTTTGCTTTCGCTGGAAGCCGTTTTCTGTCCACCTCGGTAAAAACCTTGAACTTGCATACTCAATGTTTTATCGATTTTAAAACTGTTGGTTAAACGAACTCTTGACGATACTCCTGAACCATCAAAAGAAAGTGGTTTTGTCATTCTGGTGGGGTCGAAATAAGAACCATCTGATTGATAACCAAAAAGATCGACACTGGCCATAATTTTGTACCACGAGAAAAGATCGGCTGTTAAATTTAGATCTAAACCATAGCTTGTCTCATTTCCTACATTATAAGGACTGGTGACCAAAACATCTGAACCAACGGCTTCGCTGAGTACAACAAATTTCACATCACCCGTAGTTTTTCTATAATATAAGGTTGGATTAATAGTGAATTTTTTCTTCTGAATCGCGTAACCCAATTCAAAGGAATCGATGTAAGATGGATCTAAATCTTCATTTCCACGGAACAAATTCTGGCGGTTTGCCAAGGAAGTTGGGTAGGGAATCATAAACCAAGAACGCGGTCTGTTAATCCTTCTGGAATAGTTCAATAACAATTGATTATGGGTACTTCCTAAATCATAACTTAAGAAAACACTTGGGAAAAATTCGGTGTAATCTTTCTTTTTATTAGAGGTATTTCCGCTTAAACTTTGATATTCAATATTGATTAATGAGTTTTCTGCTCTTATCCCAAGTTGGTAACCGATTTTATCAAATTTACTTTTAAATTGAGCATATCCGGCATTAATGGTTTCGTCATAAATAGTATTTCCACTGTATGCATTGACAATGCCGTAGTTTAAGCCAGCATCTGTTTCGCGATTTAGGAAATCGTAATCATTCACATTATTATCAATTCGATAACCTGCTTCTATTTTTGATTTTTCGCCGATTGGCAATTCATAATCAACTTTACCGATTACTGATTTGTTGATGGTATTATTGTTTCCGATACTGCCATATTCGAACACCGATTCATCGAATTCTTTTGAATCTTCGGTGGATTTATTGTCACTTTTTTGTAAACTTAAGGAAAGGTAAATGTTATGACCGCTATCATTAAACTTATGATCCAAACCGATATCACCTTGCAAGGAAAGGTTTTCGCTGTCTCCTAAAGCCGTTGTTTGCGAATAGTTGGTGAGCATTCTGCTGGCATCATAACTAAAGTTATCTACTTTGTTATTACTATTGCTGGAGAAATTCCGAACCATTCCCGATAAATTGAATGATGTTTTCTCCGTTAAATCAACCGCAAATCCGCCCGTCGCATTATAAAAATTACTTTCACTTTTATTTTTAGAGTTTTGCTCAAAATATCTGGTCGTTGCAAGTGTTGTGGGATCAAAGAATCGCGTATCGCTATCACTTTTTCCTTCACCTTCTCGGTAACCGCCACCGCCATTAACAAACCAGGTCCAGTTTCCTTTTTTCCAGCTGAGGTTGGTGTTTAAGTTGGTGCTTGGTAAATAGCCTACACTTCCGCTCACGCTACCATTGAAGCCCATCCCTTTGGTTTTCTTTAAAATAATATTTAAGATTCCGGCCGTGCCACTCGCTTCAAATTTTGAGGAAGGATTGGTAATCACCTCAATTCTTTCGATTTGGTCTGCTGGGATCGATTGCAAGGCATTGGCGCCACTGTCGATTCCTAGAAGAGCAGAAGGTTTTCCGTTAATCAGGAATTTTACGTTGGAGTTTCCACGCATGGATACCGTCCCATCTGTTTCTACGGAGACCGATGGAACATTGCCCAAAACATCTTGTAGATTTCCTCCTTTGCTAATGATGTCAGTGGAAGGATCGTAGACTTTTTTGTCTAACTCAACACGGTAGGGTTTTACTGCAGTGGCAGTGATGGTAACGCCCTCAATATCCTTGGTTCTACCGTTGGTCATGGTTCCTTCTGGATCGACGGTGAAGTTACCCAGACTTCCGCCTGCTGAAATTTGTTTGTTTAAAGTTGCTTTTTTATAATCAATCGCTTCGATCGAAATGTCGTAATTTCCAGGAGTAAGCGCAAGCTTGTATTCCCCCTTTTCATCACTTAAAGCTGCATCGCTGAACAGTTTGTTCGCTTTGTTGCTGAAGGTAATTGATGCGTAAGGAACGGCATTGTTTTGTTTGTCTACAATTTTCCCGCTTACATTTACTTTCTGCTGTGCAAACGCTAAACTGGCTGCACCCAAAACGAACGCAAGTCCTAAAGTTCGTTTTTTAATAATTGATGAAATCTCAATTTTGTTCGTCATAATTTTAGTTTAAACTATACTGATTGTTTTTTTTAACAAAAGTTAAATTAAATGTTTGTTTAATATTTTCTTTTCTAAAAATCCCAGGTTTAAAACATAGGATTATTTAATTTCGATTTATTTAATGTTTTTAGAATTCAACCAATCCTGATATTTTTTAGCATTAACCGCATGTTCAGCCGCACTTGCTGTAAATTTGTGAAATCCAAAGCGTGCCGGATCCGCGCACATATAAATAAACTCATTGTTTTCTGAATCTAAAACAGCGTCAACCGAATTTTTATCAACCATACAAATAGGCCCGGGCGGAATTCCCGCAGAAAAATAGGTATTGTAAGGAGAGGGTTCCCGCAGATGTTTGTAAAAAACCCTTCTGATCGGATCTCCCTGAAAATTATTGGCTTTGCTTACCGCATAAATTACGGTAGGATCGCTTTGCAGTTTCATCCCTTTTCGATGTCGGTTCAGATATAATCCAGCTACGGTTTTCATTTCATCAGGTTTGCCACCTGTTTCTTTGTAAACTAAAGAAGCCAAAGCGTAGATTTGATCACGACTTAATTCTAAACTTTGTTGTTTGGCTTTTCTTTCTGCGTTCCAAAAATTATCATATTGATTTTCAAATTTCTTAAAGAATTCCTCTGGAGTTACCGTCCAGAAAAAATTATAAGTATCGATGAAGAAATATTTTTTCAGGTCTTCTGCATTGTTATAACCTTTTGCAGTAGCGATTTTATTTAAATCGGTAGCGAATTTTAGGGAATCCAATTCTGTTTTTTTTACCACTTTCCCAACCATTTGATAAACGGTGAAAAAATCACCGATTCTAAAAGTGTTTTCGGTTTGATTTCCTGCTTTAATCATGTTGACCAAATCGGTATTGTTGGTTCCAGATTTAATTCGGTAGCGGCCTGCATGAAAAAATTTAGTAAGGTTTTTGCTTGTTGCAACTTCCGCAAATTGTTCTTTATTTTTTAAATAAGGCGAAATAGAATCAAGAATAGCGGTAAAATTTGCGGAATGTGGAATCAAAATATAGCCTTCTTTTTCTACGTTATTCCCATAAAATTTTTGGTAATATTGATAGCCAAAGAAACTTCCGATTGCAAAAATCAGAAATACAATTATGGAAATAATTCCAACATTTTTTTTCATGTCTAAATAAAAAATCTATTAAAAATTAAATTTCCCTTTGAAAACCTGTTTCGCTGGTCCTTCTAACCAAATGTTTTTGAAGCTTTTTCCGTCTTGTTCTGCATATACTTTTAGATTTCCACCCAGAACTTTTACTTTTACGCAAGAAATTTTTTTATCTTTCAAAAAAACCAGAGCCGCAGCGGTTGCTCCTGTTCCGCAGCTGAAAGTTTCATCTTCAACGCCTCTTTCATACGTTCTAAGGAATATTTCATCTTCAGCAATTTCTTCTATAAAATTAACGTTGATTCCTTCTTCACAATAAGACGCAGAATTTCTAATTTTGTTACCATGGTCGAAAACTTTATAATCCTTTAACTTTTCTACGAAGGATACGTAATGCGGCGAACCGGTATTCAGCTCAAAGTTTCCCCCGATATTTTTTATGAACGGTACATCGATCATTTTGAGTTTAATGATGCCATTGTTGATTTCGGCCTCATGTAAACCGTCAATGGCGGTAAAGGTTGTTTGGTCTTCGAATATATCAAGAAAATGGGCAAAAGCGACCAAACACCTGCCACCATTTCCACACATGGTGCTTTCATTTCCGTCGGAATTATAATAGACCATTTTGAAATCAGCTGCCGGATCATTTTCTAGCAAAATTAACCCATCACCACCGATACCGAAACGGCGGTCGCATAATTTTTCAATAATTTCTTGTTCTTTGGGAAACTGCAAATCACGATTGTCAATCATGACGAAATCATTTCCGGTTCCTTGATATTTATAAAATCTGAGGGTGTTTTGCATAAGAAAAAGGTTTTTATCGCTTGTGATTTTGGGATTGCAAAGATACTTAATTCTTTAGCAATCAAAGCGTGGGTCAAGATAGACTGCATCAGTTACTGTTATTGATAAGACGGTCTTTTTTCCATTCAAAATAACCAATAATTGCCATCACGGTGAAAACTAAAAATTGAATAGAAGTAATTCCGAGTCCTTTGTAAATCATCATAGGAATACAAATGATATCTCCGATAATCCAGAATATCCAGTTTTCGATGCGTCTCTTCGCCATTAACCACATTCCGACGAGAAAAATTGCAGTGGTTAGAATATCTAACCAATTTGCCCAATCGAGATGGTATAAACCGAGTTCAACATTAATCATCGAAAAATGATTATCAATAAAAGGTTTATAATAATAAACCATCGTAACTAAATTTAAACTCAAAATAAATAAAATGGTGGCGAAAATCCATTCTTTTTTGGTTGCCCAAGAAACTTCTACATGAACGTGATCTTCGGAATGTTTGGACCATAAAATCCAGCCGTAAATACTCATTACCGAATAATAAAAATTAATCATCATATCGCCAAGAAGCCCGAAAACAAAGAGAATATAAACATAAAGTACGGTGGAAATAATACCTGTCGGATAAACCCAAATGTTTTTTTTAATTGAAAAATAAACGCTTAGAATGCCGAAAGTCATTGCAATTGTTTCTAAAACAATTTGATATGTTTCGTAGGATGCGTACGGTTTTAGGAATAATTCATAAAAATTCATAAGTTCAAAGATAGGAATTTCAGGGAAAAAGCAGATGTGTGACTTGGGTCACAAAGGTTCTTAGATAGACTGCCTATCTTTGAGCAAATAAGAGTCATGAAAAAAGTTTTTTTATTAAGTTCAGTTGCATTATTTTTTATGCAGTGTGGTACCAAAGTAACAACACCAGAAATGTCGGGCGACACCGTTGTTGTTGAGAAAGCATCAATCAGCTCAGATTCATTGAAAAGTTTTGCAACGGAAACCAAGAAACTTTTAATGAAAAATGTAGGCGAACAAATGCAGAAAGGAGGACCAGAATCGGCCTTAGAGTTTTGTAATATCGAAGCTATGCCTTTAACACAATCGATGTCTGAAAAACATGGCTTAGAAATTTCTAGAGTTTCTGATAAAATGCGTAATCCTAAAAACGTAGCCAATGCAGAAGAGTTAAAGCTGATCGAACAATATAAAAAACAACTTTTAGCGGGTGAACTTTTAAAGCCAGTTCGTACCGAGACGCATTATTATGAACCGTTAGTGACCAATGCAATGTGTTTGCAATGCCATGGTGAACCGGGAAAAAATATAAAACCAAATGTTTCCGCAAAAATCGCAGAATTGTATCCGGGCGATTTAGCAATGGGTTACAAAGAAAACGAAGTCCGCGGATTGATTGTTATTAAAACTAAGTAGTTTATTTCCATATTTTTATTTGTTAAGATAGACCGTCGCCTGGTGCGGCGGTTTATTTTTTGATGATTCAACTTGGTCAAGCTTATTTCTAGCCGAATGGTTTTTCTAAGTGATTTTACCAAAAAAAATCCCTGCAAAATGATTTGCGGGGATTTGTTCTTTTAAAAAGTTATGGACTAAACTCCACAGGAGCCTCCTTCATTGGTGTAGCCCATTTTCATTAACATTTTGTCGAGCAAACACCAATTGGTCAGTGAGGATTGTAGTAGATTAACTCCTACAAAACCAGTCAGCCACAAAAAGTTTTGGCTTACGTAAATGGATAAAAGGATGCTTACCAAAATCATGGTTCCAGCAAATGCGTGTATTATTCTATTTCTCATATCTAGTTATTTATTATTTTTAAAAGGGGATATGCAATCGTCCAAGTTCAAAAGTATTAGTTTATAAACTTTTTTATGTCGATTTCATAATTATTTATTGAAATTTTAAAATTGTTGTTCCAAAGCGACCAGCGCAATATGAATATTTGAAAGGCTTTCTTGCTCATTGTTGAATTTTGTAATTTTTTCAATGATTTGGGCAGTGTGTTCCTCTAAGACAAAAACGGTGAAGAGCAAAGACTCGGTCTCTGAATAGGAAGTGGCAAACCAGCTGTCGGTAACAATACGATTGGTTTCGTTTTTAAAACCGTTTACCTCATTGTAGGTAAATGATTTTGCACCCGATTTTACCAATATGTTTTTCACATCATTTTCAAATTCCTTGATGGCCGTGATAAGTAAAAGTTTCATAATGAGATTTTTATTGTTTTTATTTTGTCTTACGCGCTCGCCTGAATTCTTCTATTTTTAATTAAAATATTTGTTAATGGCGATTTCATAATTTAATTTTTTAAAATTCTCTGTCGAAAAGCAATTTCGACAGAGAACGTGGTTCATTAATCCTGAATATCTTCTTCAATATAAACAGGTTCTACCGGTTCATTCTGGATCCATTTGTCTTTTTCAGACATATAATAAATCAGTGGAATTACAATCAGCGTGAGTAATGTGGAGATTATTGCTCCAAATACAAGTGAAATTGCCAAACCTTGGAAAATGGGATCGAAAAGAATTACGACTGCTCCGATTACAACTGCTCCAGTTGTTAATAAAATTGGAGTTGTTCTCACTGCTCCTGCTTCTATGATTGCTCTTTTTATAGGTGCTCCTTCTCTCAAACGAATTTCTATAAAATCGATTAATAAAATGGAATTCCGCACCATTATTCCCGCTAAAGCAATCATTCCGATAAATGAAGTTGCCGTAAAGAAAGCGTCTAATAACCAGTGTCCAAGTACAATTCCGATCAAGGAAAGCGGTATCGCAATCATCATCATAATTGGGGTTTTGAAATTTTGAAACCAACCGACAATCAACATATAAATAATGATAATTACGACTAAAAATGCAATCCCTAAATCCCGGAAAACTTCCAAGGTAATTTGCCATTCTCCGTCCCATTTCACGGTGTAGTTGGATTCATCTTTTGGCGAGTTCATGTACAATTCGTTCAATTCATATCCTGCTGGAAGTTTGATGTTTTTCAGTTTTTCATCCATTCCCAAAATTGCATAAGCCGGACTTTCTAATCCTCCTGCCATATCTGCCAAAATATAAACCACGCGTTTTTGGTCTTTTCTGTAAATGGATTTTTCTAAAGTTTCTCGCTGAACTTTCACCAAATCACTTACAGGAACCATTCCGGCTGCACCTTTTACCTTTAAATCGGTAATGTCGGAAATGCTGGTTTTTTCTCCATCTTTTAATTTCATCACAATATCAACAGCGTCGTTGGATTTTGGATCATATAAATTTCCGATGGAATGTTCACCAATCAAATAGGTTAAATTTCCTACAATTTGTTGTGGCGCAACTCCGTTCAACATTGCTTTTTCTTTATCTGTAACAATTTTGAATTCGGTTTGTGGCGCTTCAACCATCCAATCTACATCTACAACATCATCGGTATTGATGAGGATTTTCTGCACGTCATCCGCAATTCTTATTTGCTCATTATAATCTGGTCCATAAACTTCTGCAACAATGGTAGATAAAACGGGTGGTCCAGGTGGAACTTCTACAATTTTTACATTCGCACCGTATTTTTTGGCAATCTTATGAATTTCTGGACGAATCACTTTTGCGACATCGTGACTTTGCAAATCTCGATTTTCTTTGTGCAAAAGATTGACCTGTATATCCGCAGTATTGCTGCTTCCACGCATGTCGTAATGACGAACCAATCCATTA
The DNA here is from genome assembly GCF_030409525.1 of Kaistella yonginensis. GTDB lineage: Bacteria > Bacteroidota > Bacteroidia > Flavobacteriales > Weeksellaceae > Kaistella > Kaistella yonginensis. The sequence goes on from NZ_JAUFQB010000011.1 coordinate 118,279, forward strand.
AAAGTAATCGGAGAAGCAGAACCAATATAAGATTGATAATTCACCACTTCCGGAACGGTTTTCAAATATTGTGCAATATCTTGTGTTGCAGCCGCAGTTCTTTCTAAAGTTGCTCCTTCTGGTAAATCGATTACGACTTGCACTTCATTTTTGTTATCAAAAGGTAGCATTTTTACAGCCACCCATTTTGCCGGAAAAGCAAACATAGAAATCATTAATAATACAAAAGTAACTCCGAGCATCGTCCATCTTTTTTTACTACTATCCAATAATGGCTGCTCAATTTTTTTGTAAATTTTAAAAATGAAACCGGTTTCCAGACCTTGTTCTTCTTTATGTTCTTCGGAATCTTTTACTTTTAATAAATGGAATCCTAAATACGGCGTAATCGTTAAAGCAATAAATAAGGAAAGCAACATCGCAATCGACGCTCCAATAGGCATCGGCGACATATAAGGTCCCATCATTCCAGAAACAAATGCCATTGGTAAAATTGCTGCAATTACCGTAAATGTTGCTAAAATTGTAGGATTTCCTACTTCATTAATGGCGAAAATTGCGGCTTGCTTGAACGGTAATTTCTTCATGTGGAAATGCCGGTGCATATTTTCTGCGATGATAATACTGTCATCCACGACAATTCCCACCACGAAAACCAAGGCGAAAAGTGTAATTCTATTCAGCGTATATCCCAACATATAATAGGAAAATAGCGTGAGTGCAAAAGTTAAAGGAACGGATAGAAAAACCACCAATCCACCTCTCCATCCCATTGCAAGCATTACCAAAATGGTTACCGCAACAATCGCAATTCCAAGATGTCCCATTAATTCTGAAACTTTATGAGATGCAGTTTCACCATAATTTCTGGTAACTTCTACGTGAACATCATTCGGAATTAAAGTTTTCTTTAAAGTTTCTACTTTTGTTAAAATCTCCTCGGAAATTTTCATCGCATCTGCACCTTTCACTTTCGAAACTGAAAGGGTAACTGCAGGATATTCTGATAAAAAACTCTTGCCTTTTTCAGTAGCGTTTCCGTAGCCGAAATTCACATAATTGGTGGAAGAAGAAGCACCATCTTCAATTTTTGCGACTTGTTTTAGATAAACCGGCATATTCTGCGAAGTTCCGATGACGAGATTTCCAACATCTTCTGCAGAACTCAAAAATTCTCCAGTGGTCAGTAAATATTCTGCGTCATTGCTCGTAAAACTTCCTGATTGGGAACTTCCGTTATTGGCTTGTATCATTTGCATAATTCCCAATGCATCTACATTGGATTCTGCCATTTTATCTTTGTCAACAATTACTTTTAGTTGTCGGCTTCTTCCGCCAATCACGTTGGTTAGGGAAACATCTTTTATTTTTTTTACTTCAGAAGAAAGTTCTTCGGTAATTTGTCTTAATTGAAAATCATTATAATTTTCGCTCCAAAGTGTGAGTCCCAACATCGGAACATCGTCTATGGAACGGGTTTTTATCAATGGTTCATAAACTCCTTTTGGGAAGATGTTTTTATTTTTCATCATCTCATCATAGAGTTTCACGTAAGAACGTTCTGTATCTTCGCCCACGTAAAATTGTACGATAATCATGGCTTTTCCGTTCATCGCCATACTGTGAACGTGCTCTACACCTTTGATGTTGGAAATTATTTTTTCCAAAGGTTTCACCACACGATTTTCTACTTCCGTAGGATTTGCACCTGGATAACCGACCATTACGTCTGCCATCGGAACAATAATTTGTGGCTCTTCTTCTCTTGGTATTAAGGTTGAACTGTACGCGCCAATCACCATCAAAGCAACCATCAAAAGTATGGTGAGTTTTGAATTGATGAAAACCGAGGCAATTTTTCCTGATATTCCGTCTTGCATAATTTTATTTTTTTAATTTAACAATGTATCAATGTAGCAGTTTACCAATTTTGTGTACTGTCATTGCACATTGTTATATTATTACATTGTTACACTGATACATTTTTACACTGATACACTGTTACATTGTTACATTATTTTGTTACTTTCGCTCCGTTATACAATTTTCCTTGTGCAGAAACGATGTACGGTTCTTTCGCATTCAAACCAGATAAAATCTCCACTTGATCACCGAAATTTTTCCCAACTTTCACCCAACGAAGAATCGCGGTGTTGCTTGAACTTACTGTGTAAACTCCCGTTAATTGTCCGTTTTCTACCAAAGCAGATTTTGGAATTACCACACCTTCTTGAAAATCTTGGTTGGATTTTCCTGTATTTTTAAAAGGAAATTGTACATTTACAAACATTCCTGATAAGAGATTTTTGCTGTCGGAAACATTTATTTTCACCATATATTGTCCACCAGTATTTGCAGAAGATTTGCTAATTTCTGCAACCGTTCCAGTTAAAACTTGGTTGGTAGATTTCAACGTAATTTTCACCGGCATTCCTTGTTGAACGAGGATAATATTTTGTTCGGAAACCAAAACTTGCGCTTGCAAAGCCGAGGGAGATTCAATCGTTAAAATCGGCATTCCTGGACTTGCCATATCGCCTTGTTCTGCATATTTCGCAGTGATTACTCCAGAAATTGGAGCCGTTACATTGGTGTATCTGTATTGTGCATTCACTTCACTTTTCATTGCTTGAGCTGCGTCTAATCCTGCTTTAGCCATTTCGTATCGCGCTCTCATATCATCGAGTTCTTTTTGAGAAGCACTTTGACTTTTATATAAATTAGAGAAACGATCGTAATCTTTTTTAGCAATATTAAAATTGGCTTGTGCTTGTGAAATTTGCGCATTTGCTTGTCCACCTTTTGCTTGAATATCGGTGGAATTGATGCTTACCAACAATTGACCTGCACTCACATTTTGCCCAACTTCTGCGCGCAATCCAGTGATGTAGCCCATCATTCTTGTGCTTACATTCACAGAATTTTTGGAAACTAATTTCCCACTTGCGGTTGCAAAAGCACCTTCAGAATTAGATTCTGGTTGATTGACGGTTACTTGAATTGGTTTTTGCGTAAGTGTTGCATCTTTTTCATCTGCGGAACAACTCATCGATAAACCTAAAAGTAGGACGGAGTAAACTAATATTTTCATAATTTTATATTTTGAGATAATAGACTGATAGATAATAGACTGATAGACTTTAGACAAGGAGATGTGAGATTAGAATAGGTCTCAAATCTCGTGTCTCTTAATCTCACGTCTATTTTAAAAATTTAAAGTATTCTAAAGCCGAGTTATATTCATAAATTGCTTGTTGATATTCCAACTCTTTTTGGGACATTTGGGTTTCTGCAGAAAGTAAATCTGATGATTTTTCTAAACCTTGATCGTATCTATTTTTTCTAATTCTGTACGCTTCTGCACTTTGATCCCAAGATAATTTGGTTAATGAAACTTTTCGGTCTGCATCCAAAACCTGTCTATAAGATTTGTTGAGTTCTAACTGATTTTGCTTTTGATATTGCAAAATTTCAGTTTTTGCTTTAGAAAGATCTGCTTTGTATTTTTCTTGTTCGCTTTTTGCTTTGTAACCATCAAAAACATTCCAAGACAATTGTAAACCAACCAAATATCCGTTTGCATCAAATTGATAAGGTTTGTTATCATACATTTCGAAACTTCCAAACGCATTTAATTTCGGTAAAGATTTCGCTTTGGAAGATTTGATGAGGTAATCATAAGCATCTAAAGATTTTTCGTACGCTTGTAAATCTTTTCTGTTCACATTCAGTTGCGGATTTTCTTCTAAAATATTTTCGTGGTAAGAAAATTCATCTTGAGGTTGGAACACTTTATTTTCAGAATCTTCATTCAGCAAAAAATAGAGATAATCTGAAGCATTTCTCACATTGGATTTCGCATATTGAATTTGACTTTCGATTTCAGAAACACGCACATTCATATACAAAACTTCAGATTTTTGAATCATACCGTTTTTGTAATAATTGTCGATTACTTTTTTGTTGGCAAGCGTTGTTTTTTTTGCTTCTTCCAAAACTTTCACCACTTTATACGCCATTTGCAATTGCAAATACGCTTTGTTCAAATCAAATTGAAGGTATTCTTTGGTTCGTTCTGCTTTAATTTTCAAAACATCTACTTGAACTTCTCCTGCTTTTTTCTTGTAAACCGCATCTTTATTAAAAATCGGTTGCTGAACTTCTAATTTTGTAGCGAAATTGAAAATATTATCTGGACTATTCAACCTTGTAGGATCAAAATCCATCATCGTAATTCTTTCTTGGTTGAGTTTAGAACCAAATGCCATCAAAGGATTATTGGTGGAAATTCCTGTGTAGGAAGCGGTTATATTTGGCAAATACATCGCTCTGGTTTCCAGCAAACTCGCTTTTGCAGAATTTACCTCATCATTGGCTAATTTTACCGATAAATTTTGCCCTTCAATTTTGGCTTCCAAATCTTTCTTGGAAACCTGAATGGTATCTTGACCAAAAACTTGGACAGAAATAAGGAATAGGAATAATAGTTTTTTCATTAATATTAATTTGATGACAAAAGTAGGGTAGTAAAAAATCTTGTACAGTGATGTTTATCACATAGCCGATGAATAAAGAAATTTTGGAAAAATTTTTCTTTGCAGTTATTATCTTTGAAAATCTGTGTACCAAATAAAATAGAACCCCGAAAAAAAATCGAGGTTCTATTTTTATTATTAATGTTAATTTATTTTAACCTACAATAATATTCGTATTCATCGTCACTTTCGATTTGATGGAATTTGAAATCAAACAATGTTGTTCTGATTTTTGCAAAACGCGTTCTGCTTTTTCGCGATCGTTTTCGTTTACGATGGTTACAGTTGGTTCCAAAATGATTTCCGTCATTAGAAATTTTCCGTCCACTTGTTCTAATTTTCCGCTGGATTTACAAGAAAAACCAGTGAATTCTAATTTAGAATTTTCAGCAATAGAAAGAAAAGTCGTCATCAAACAACTTGAAACGGCAGAAGTGAAAAGATGTTCCGGAGACCAAATTCCTTCGACCCCTTTCGGAAATTGCGGTGGAGTTGCAATTTCTACCGTTGTAGAAAGTTCTGGCGAAGACATTTCGCCTTGTCGGTCTTTGGTCCAAGCGATATTTACGTTATATAAATGTGCATCCATCATATTAAATTTTAGAGTTTAAACTTGCCCAACCGCCACCATTGTGAACATCGGTATAGCCATTATTTAAAAGAATAGTTTTTGCAGAACCACTTCTCATTCCCGAAGCACAGCACGTAATGATGGTTTTATTTTTATCTTTTAATCTTGCTAAATTGTTTGAAAGTTGATCTACCGGAATGTTGATGGAGTTTTTCACATGACCACTAGCAAATTCTCCTTTACTGCGAACATCAAGAACGATGGCACCTTTTTTTACCAGGTCAGCGTAATCTGTTTTTGTGAATCCGAAAAATTGATTAATAGTGTCTAACATAAATTTGTGATTTTTATTGATTTAATACTGCAAATTTAGGTCAGTTGAAATTCCGTTACAGTAACTTACATCACAGAACGCACATTTCTTTTAACCACAAAAGAAACAAAAGCACACTGTAAATAATTAGTTATTCAAAAGTATGCAAAAGCGAAATGCTTTTCATAATGCTTTTTTGCCCCGAAATTTCGGGATTGATTAACTTAAAAATGATAAAACTGTTGTGCCTTCTGTGGCTAAATTTTTTGCGTAAGAACTCACAGAAGTTCAATTTTATTTCTGGAAAGTTTTACAAGATGTTCTTTTTCCATTTGTTTTAAAACGCGGCTGGTTGCTTCTCTTGTAATGCCCAATTCATCGGCTAATTGCTGATGCGTAACCGAAATTTCTTTGGATTGATAGAGTTGGGTTTTTTGTTTGATGAGGTGTAAAAGTCGGGTATCAATTTTTTGAAATGCCACAGAATTTACCACATCAAGCAATTCTTCAAAACGTTTTTGATAGAGATTAAAAATAAAGTCGGTCCAATCTGGATAATTTTTCACCCATTCTTTGGCTTTATCTGCGGGAATAAGCATCAGTTCTGCATCTTCTTCTACAATTGCTTTTATTTTTGAGGTTTCATTTTTCATTCCTGCCAAAATCGAAACGATGCAACTTTCACCTGGAGTTAAATAATAGAGTAGAATTTCTCGACCGTCTTCTTCGGTTCTGATCACCTTAATACTGCCCGACACAACGACCGGAATATTCTTAATATAAGAATCCATGTTGACGATAACTTCACCTGCAGCAAAATGTTTTAGGTTTCCGGACTCTTCAATTTCTTTTACTAAATCCGACTGGAAAATATCTTTTAAAATCATGGGTTAAAGTTAATGAGAATTAGTCTTCAATTTCAAATAATTGCGGTTGTTTTTCATTATTAAAAGATTAGAATTTGATTGATAACTCATTTCTAAATTATTCTTATTTATATTTTTTTATTTCCCCACTTTTGAGTCTTCTCAAGTAGCTGGCAAGGTCTTTCCGAACTTCACCAGATAGGAAATACATACCGATAATATTTGGTACTGCCATGGCGAGGATCATCATGTCTGAAAAATCCATTACAACACCTAAACTTGATGAAGCTCCGATGACGGTAAAAATCAGGAATAATATTTTATAGGTATTTTCCATAAACTTGTTATTCCCAAAAAGGTAAGTCCACGCTTTCATTCCATAATAAGACCAAGAAATCATGGTGGAAAAAGCAAAAAGAATGATTGCGACAAGTAAGACATATCTAAACCAAGGAAGAACGCTGCTGAATGCTCTTGAGGTTAAGGCAGAACCTTCTAATCCATTTGTATCTTGGGCAAATCCTGTGAATATTAAAACCAATGCCGTCATGGTACAGATAATCACTGTGTCGATAAATGGTTCTAGTAAAGCTACGAAACCTTCGGAAATTGGTTCGTCTGTTTTTACTGCCGAGTGGGCAATAGCAGCTGACCCAACACCAGCTTCATTGGAAAAGGCAGCCCTACGGAATCCCATAATTAGCACGCCCATAAATCCGCCCGCAATTCCATCTGGCGAGAACGCTCCATTCCAAATCTGCGCAAACGCAGACCCCAGGTTGTGAATCTCGGCACCGATAATGACTAGACATGAAACGACATAGATAACTACCATGAAAGGAACAATTTTATCCGTTACACTTGCAATTTTTTTAATTCCACCAATGATTACTGCTCCCACAAAAATAGCGATGACCATTCCATACCAAAATCCTTTCCCTTCAAATACGGGAAAAATATTGACCACCTGTGCAAAACTCTGATTGGCTTGAAACATATTTCCACCACCAAAAGAGCCGCCTACACAGAGCAGCGCAAATAAAATAGCTAAAACTTTTCCGCTATTCTTAAAACCTTTTCGTGCTAAGCCTTCTGATAGGTAGTACATCGGTCCACCGGAAACTTCTCCTTTCTCATTAATTTTTCTATATTTAACACCAAGCGTACATTCCACAAACTTAGAAGACATTCCAATAATTCCAGCTACGATCATCCAAAACGTCGCACCAGCGCCGCCTAAACTTACCGCAACTGCAACGCCAGCAATATTCCCTAAGCCTACCGTTCCCGAGAGCGCAGTTACCAAGGCTTGAAAGTGGGAGACTTCTCCCGGTTCATTGGGATCGTCATACTTTCCCCGGATTAATTCTAAAGCATGTTTGACTCCCGTGAAATTGATGAAGTTAAACCGAACGGTAAAGAATACCGCACCGATGATGAGCCACAGCACAATAAAAGGCATCTCGAAACCAAGAAACGCAAAGGGTTCAAAGAAAATAATAATACTGAAAAAATTAACAATTGGCTCGAAAACCGCATTGATTTTTTTATCGAGACTTTCAGTTTTGGTTTGTGCAGTAAGGTAAAATAATGGTAACATGAGAAATAGTACCGCGTAGAATTTTGATCGCATAAAAAATTGTTATTTTTATAATATTCAGCAATATGCACAAAAAAAAATAAAAAGATGGTTTTTCAACATAATTTATTCTGAAATTTTATTACTTTCGTAGTCTTTTAACAGACTTTACAACATTAAAATCTAAACAAATAAAATGTCAAATCTTTGGAAAACAAAATCTCTTAGCCAACTTTTGCAAAATGCAGATGATTCGGAAAAGGGACTTAAACGAACATTGAGTGCAACTTCGCTTGTGGCTTTAGGAATTGGAGCCATCATTGGAGCTGGTTTATTTTCATTAACGGGTATTGCTTCTGCAGAAAATGCTGGGCCTGCCGTAGTTTATTCTTTTATTCTTGCTGCCTTGGGTTGTGCTTTTGCGGGACTATGTTACGCGGAATTCGCATCGATGATTCCGGTGGCCGGGAGCGCCTATACTTACTCGTATGCAACAATGGGAGAATTTATGGCATGGATTATTGGTTGGGATTTGGTGCTTGAATATGCTCTGGGTGCTGCTACTGTTGCCTCTTCTTGGTCTCAATATGTTGCAAAGTTTATGTTGAGTTTTGGTATTACCTTACCAAATTCCTTATTGCATGGTCCTTGGGACGAAACGTCAGGGTATGTAAATCTTCCCGCAATTTTAATTATCTGCTTACTTTCTTTATTATTAATAAAAGGGACTAAAGAATCAGCGCTGATCAATAATATATTGGTTATTCTGAAGGTAACTGTTGTTTTAGTATTTATCGCGCTTGGATGGGGTTTCATTAATCCTGAAAATCACCAACCATTTATCCCAGTGAACGAAGGTGAGGTGTTGATGGGGCAAGGTAAAATGGGCTTTTTTGAATTCTTCCAGAGTGATTATTTTGGTCATTACGGATGGAGTGGAATTCTGAGAGGTGCCGGCGTTGTTTTCTTCGCTTTCATCGGATTTGATGCGGTAAGTACCGCTGCCCAAGAAGCGAAAAATCCACAAAAAGGAATGCCTATAGGAATCATTGGTTCATTGATTATCTGTACCATATTGTATGTACTTTTTTCTTATGTATTAACAGGGCTGGAAAATTATGTAAACTTCAAAGGTGATGCTAGTCCAGTAACAACTGCATTTGCGAAGACCGGTTATACTTTTCTAAACTCTGCCCTTACCATCGCAATTATTGCCGGATATACGTCGGTGATGTTGGTGATGTTGATGGGGCAAAGTCGTGTATTTTATAGCATGAGTGTTGATGGGTTGCTTCCTAAATTCTTCAGTGATGTACATCCCAAAACCAGCACGCCTTGGAAAACAAATATTATCTTCATGATCTTTGTGAGTTTATTTGCAGGATTTGTTCCCGTGTCCGACTTGGGTCACATGGTCAGTATCGGAACTCTATTTGCCTTCTCGCTGGTATGTATCGGTGTGGTAGTGATGAGAAAGACGAATCCAGATGCGGTTCGTGGTTTCCGAGTTCCTTTAGTTCCCTTGGTGCCTATTTTAGGAGTGATTATATGTGTCGCTTTGATGGCAGGTTTACCGATTGAAAGTTGGGAGAGACTTGGGATCTGGTTAGCTTTAGGTTTGGTGATCTACTTTGTTTATGGAAAAAAACATTCTAAAATAAATAATCAGCAATAAAATAAAATCCCGTATTTGAGGCGGTATTTTTGTTGCGATCAATTTCTTATTATTAAAACAAATCAATAAAAAGGGTATTGCATTCTGTTCAATACCCTTTCTGTAGGAAAATATAGTGCTTAATTCAAAGGTGATTGCTGCTGCTTAAAATGCTATTTATTACTCAATTTGACGTTAATCACCGCCAATGCAGATTTTACATCACGCATTTTTTCCATGGATTCGGCATCGATTTCAATATCAAAAACTTCTTCCACATCAAGTATAACATCAACTAAATTAGCGGAGTTAATATTTAAATCATTGATGAAATCTGTGTTTTCATTGATGTTTTCTAACGCTTCCTCATTTCTGACATAAGGTTTTACGATTTCTTTGAGTTTTTTCAGAGCCTCTTCCTTGTTCATATTTTTGTTTTAAATTTATTAAGAATATTTTTTAATGATAATACAACCATTCACATCGCCAAAACCAAAACTTACTTTTGCCGCAATATTTATTTCTTTATTTAACAATATTTGTGGAATACACTTAGCATCGATGATTGCGGTAATTTCTGGATTCAAATCTTCGCAATTCTTATTGGGAGCTACAAAATTTTCAGTCAGTTGCAAGATGGTTGCAACCGTTTCGATACTTCCCGCTGCGGAAAGACAATGTCCAGTCAAAGCTTTAAGAGAATTGATGTATGGGAAATTTTTCGCCGAACGGTTTAAAGCTTCGGCTAAATTTTGAATTTCAGTAGCATCTTTTGAAGTTGCAGTTAAATGTCCGCTGATATAATCAATATCTTTTGCTTCAATTCCAGCATCCAGAATTGCATCTTTCACACATTTTTGTACTGCAGTGGAATTGGGCGCAGTCATACTGCCACCACCACGTTGCCCGCCAGAATTAAGATTTCCACCCAGTATTTCGCAATATATTTTTGCATTTCTTGCTAAGGCAGATTCCAGATCTTCGATGACCAAAGCGCCGGCGCCACTTCCAGGCACAAACCCTGCAGCAGAAGCACTCATCGGTCGGGAGGCTTTTTCTGGATCATTATTGAATTTGTAATTACATACTTTTATCGCATCAAAACCCGCCCAAATATAAGGGCCAGAATCACTCGTGCTTCCGGCTAAAATACGTTTTGCTTTTCCAGATTTTATGCGGTCAAACGCCATTAAAATACTTTCTGTTCCGGTGGTGCAAGCGGACGAATTCGTGGTGACTTGGTTTCCCAAGCCTAATTTCCCGCCTAAGTAAGCAGAAATTCCACTATTCATGGTTTGTGAAACGGCGGTGCTGCCCAATCGCCGAGTTTGCAGGGCATCGATTTTATAAATACTTTCACGGAATTTTTCAATCCCTGAAGTTCCTGTTCCGAATATCGTTCCGCTATCCCAATCAGGATTTTTACCTTCTGAAATTTGTAAACCAGCATCTTTCCAAGCTTCTAAACCCGCGATAACACCGTACATAATTCCGGTCGAATTGAAATTCCTTAATTCTAAATCGGTAAAATACTCGTCTACATTATTTTTGTCAATGGGCGGAGTCCCGGAAACCTGACAGGAAAATTTCAGGTCAGCTAATTGTTGATCAAACTGAATTCCAGAACGGCCTTCTTTTAAAGCTGATTTAAAATCTTCTAAACCAACTCCATTGGGAGCAACGACTCCTAATCCGGTGATGACAACTCTTCTTTCCATTTTAATTAACTTTAATAATTCCAGCAATTGTTCCTTCACAAACGATTTCTGATTTTTCATTCATCATTTTTACTTTGCATTTCAGTTTATTAAATCGAAAATATATTTTTTCTGAAATCACCGTCACTTTTTCACCCGGAAAAACGGGTTTTATAAATTCAATGTCGGTTGAAGTTAAACCAATTTGGCTTTCTTCAGTCAAATCACTTCCAACCAGAAAAATTCCCAAACAAACCAAGCCGATTTGCGCCATTGTTTCGGTTAAAATAACTTCAGGAGTAATTGGATTGTTGACAAAATGACCTTTGTAGAAATCTAAATCTTCTTTAAAAGTGAAAGTTCCGGTCACACCATTTTCGTCAACGCTCACCAAATCATCCACGAATAAAAATGGAGTATTGTAAGGCAGATTTTTAATTATTTCTTCTATAATCATTGATTAGTTAAATGTAATTTAAAATTTAAAATCTATCTCAAATGTTCACCACCATCTACTGGTATTACACCACCATTAATCCAAGCGGCTTCATCTTGACAAAGTAAACCAACCACATTAGCTACCTCTTCCGGCGTGGTTAATCTTTTAAATGGATTTCTTTTTTTTGAATATTCTTTTATTTCTTCACTTCCGGGAATCATTTGCAGAGATCGTGTATCTGTCACTCCAGCCTGAATACAATTGGAACGTAAACCAAAAGGAGCAAATTCCAAAGCGATACTTCTTGAGATGGCTTCCAATGAGGCCTTTGCAGCCGAAACTGCGGCGTAATTATCAATGGGTTTCTTACTTCCTTCACTGGTAAAAGCAAGAATTCTGGCATCTTCAGCAAATAAATTTTCATTAAAAATTAATTTTGTCCAATCATATAAACTCGTCGACATGGCTTGCAAAGTAATGGAGAAGTCATCGGTGGAAAGACTTTCGTTTTCTGAGCCAATCATTGGTTTTAAATTTCCTTTGGCAATACTATGCAATAGACAACGGATTTTTCCATCTGTTCCCAACGCTAATTTTATTTCTGCTAAAACATCCTTTTGATGTTGCAGATTTAAAACGTCTTTATTTAAACTTAAAAACTGAATATTTTGATTTTTAATTAAAGTAAATCCTTCATTGATACTTTCCATTTCTGCACGGGAATTACGGTGAATAATACAAATATTCATTCCTTCTAAAGCTAATTTTTTTGCAGAAGCTAATCCCAATCCTGAACTTCCGCCCAAGATTAAAGTCCAGTAATTTGTATTTTCAAATCTTCTTACCATTGTAGTAAAACTCTTTGTGCAGAAAAGCCGGGCCCGAAACTGAGCATCAAACCTCTCTCATCTTTCTGCGGTTTTTGATTCATGATTTCTTCTAAAACATACAAAACGGTCGCACTCGACATATTTCCGTAGAGTCGCAAAACCTCTTTTGTCGTATCAATGTTTTTACCCAATTCTGAAAATAAACCTTCCACCATTTGGACGATTTTTTTTCCGCCCGGATGAAATATGAGGTGATCAATATCTTTAATTTCTAAATTTTGTTTCGCTAAAAACGGATGGATGATATTTGGGAAATGTGCTCCAATCGTGTCTGGGACTTCAATATCCAGGATCATTTGTAAGCCAGAATTGGTGAGTTTGAAACCCATCATATGTTCATTATTATAAAAATGATACATTTCTTCCGCAAGAATCTCCGGACCTTCCGCATCTTCATCAGAAGAAAGTAGAACACAAGCCGCACCGTCACCAAAAATTGCGGCACTTACAATATTTGCTATAGAAAAATCTTCCAGTTGAAAAGTGGCGGTTGGACTTTCCACTGCAATGACAGCGGCGCGTTTACCCGGATTTGCTTGAAGAAAATTTTTCGCGTAAATAATTCCGGAAACGCCCGCCGCACAACCCATTTCGGTTACCGGCAAACGAACAATATCTTGGCGTAAATTTAATCGATTAATCAGATAGGCATCTAGAGACGGAATCATAATTCCAGTGCAACTTACGGTGATAATATAATCCAGAGATTGCGGTTTCCAATTGGCTTTTTTTAAAGCTTTGTCCAAAACTTGCTCGCCCAAAATAACGACTTCGCGGGCATAAATGTTATTTTTTTCTTCGAAAGAAGTGGCGGTAAAAACTTCTGCTGGATCCATAATTGAATATCTTTCATCCACTGCAGCGCCTTCAAATATTTTTTTGACTTTACGAATAAACCGACTTTCCTGACCTTCTAACCAGAGATCGAGGAAAGGCAAGACTTCGGAAGTTTTTCGGGAATATTTTGGGAGTTGCTTTGCAACGGTAACTATTTTTACACTCATTAATTGAATATTTTTTAACCACAAAGTCACAAAAGTTTTATTGAAAATATTTACTGTAAAAGTTCACATAAGTTAAAAATCTATAGATTTTTAGTTTCTTTTGTGGTTCATATTAATAATCTTCATTTTTTTTTTACAGTAAATCTTTGTGCCTTTTGTGGTTTAATATTATTTTTTTATTTGCTGTTTATTTTTCAATAATCCATTGGTATCGGAAAGCCCATTTCCATTTGATGCTGTATTTCTTTAAACCTAAATCTTTTGAAAATTTTTCTAAATCTTTTCTTTTGAAACCTCTTAAAATAGAAATTAAGCCATCATTCGCGGTCATTTTTTCTAATCTGAAAATAAAGATAAGCATTTGGAACAAACGATAAGCCAGTTTACTTCGCTGCAAATCATTAACAACGATTCCTTTTTTGATGATGTTATAGATCACCTTCATTATTTTGATGATTTCATCATTTTTAAAGTGATGTAAAGTGAGCGTTATCAGGGCAATATCAATATTATATTTTGAGAAATCGTAGAGAAAAATATCTTCAGCCAAATAGGTGATATTGTCAAAATCAGCGGAGCATTTTTCTGCATGTCGAATGGTGGCTTCGTTGGCATCGATTCCAATTAAAACAAATTTTAGATTATTTTCAGCTCCAAATTTTGAGAGCATTCGCAGCATGTCACCGCCTCCACAACCGAAATCCATAATCGTGATGCTCTGATCTTTTGGATAGTTTTTAATTAATTCTTTAACTCCATTTAATGTTACTGCATTTCCGCCGAGCAACTGATTGATTCGAGCAATGTCATCCAAAGCGGTCACCAAATCATTGCTATCCATCGAAAAATCATCCATTGATTCTTCGAGATCTGTCCTGTACTTGGTATCTAAAGCCATTAATTTTGAGTCATTGTGATTTCTTTTCCGTGCGTTTTTTTAATGATAATCGGAAGTAGGAAAGGAAGATGGGTTGTTAAATTTGTCAGAACTTCTGAAAGTTTTGAATGTTCTAAAATCATGCCTAAAATTCGGCCATACCATAATCTTTGTTTGAAATTTTTATTCCAGTTTAAAGAATAATTCTTTTCCATTTCCTGACGGGAAGTTTGGTTTTTTAAAAAATCAATCGTTTGTTCCGAAGCCAGTTTTGCACTGTGAATTGCCATTGCCATTCCATTTCCACATAAAGGATGTATTAATCCTGCAGTGTCACCCATCATCAAAATATGATCTTCTACATTCTTTTTTTTCTCAAAACAAATCTGACTGATGGTCAAAGGTTTTTCAAAAACAGAAGTTGCATTTTCTAAAATATTTTTCAAATGTGGGTTTTGAGCGACAACTTTTTCCTGGAACTCTTCAATATTTTTATATTTTTTAAAGGATTTAAAACTGGTTAAATAACAGACATTAAGAACATTACTTTCAACTTTCGATACACCGCAATAACCACCTTTAAAATTATGTAAACCCACAACATCATCCGGAAAATTTCCTTTGTAATGAGATTTAACGGCTAACCAAGGAGATGTTTGTTCGATGAAACCACGCTTCATTTTCACATCTAAATTGGAGCGTTTTCCAAACCCACCTAAAACCACTTTCGAGGTCAAAGTTTTTCCGGAAGCCAGCTGAATTTTAAAGAGATCATCTTTAAAATGAACGTTATTGACCTGATCTTCGATAATCACGCAATTTTGTGAAAGCGCTTTTAAAAAAAGTGCATGGTCCAAAGTGTACCGGCTGATCCCAAAACCACCGAGTGGAAGTTTGGTTTCAATGGTTCGTCCGGACTCTGATGAAAATTGTAAAGACTTAATATGAGTGGGTTTTAACTCTTCAATATCGACGTTAAGCCATTTGAAATAGGGTAGGACTTCATTGGAAATATATTCGCCGCAGACTTTATGTTTTGGGTAAGAATTCTTTTCAATAATAATTACTTTACAACCCTTTTTCGTGAGATGGATCGCACTTGTTAAACCTGCCAAACCGCCGCCAATGATAAGAACTTCGGAATCATATTTTGAATCGTCCAATTTTTTATTTAAATGTAGTAATTTTTTAAACCACATAAGTCACAAAAGTTTTATAATAATTCTTCTTTATTTTTAAACACATAAGTTTTAAGTGGAAGAGAGATGCGTGGAAAAGAGCACGTTTATTGTCAATTTCTCTGGGTAATCTTAATTATCTGAATTCCTTAACCAAAAACTTAATGGTAAATTTTTGCATCATTCTTTTGCAATCTTTTGAATTTCTAAATTTCCATCCACATTTCTTTTTTTTCTTTTGCGGTAAAAAAAACCTTACGTTCCCGCAAGGTTCTATAATTAATTGTAAAATTGTAAACATCCATCTTCAGACATCCATCATCCAACAATCTTAAATTTTCTCATTCTTAATCTCCTCCACAATCTCCGGATTCAAAAGGGTAGAAGTGTCGCCGAAATTTGCAAAATCACCTTCCGCAATTTTTCTTAAAATACGTCGCATGATTTTCCCCGAACGGGTTTTTGGCAATGCGGACACAAACTGAATTTTATCCAGCTTCGCAATCGGTCCAATCGTATCGGAAATCACATTATTGATTTCTTTTCTTAAATTGTCTCTATCACGATTTTCGCCACTGTCTTTCAACATGACAAAACCATACAGCGCACTTCCTTTCACATCGTGTGGATAACCAACAATCGCAGATTCTGCCACGGCTGGATGTAAATTCACGCTGTCTTCAATAGGTGCAGTTCCCAGATTATGTCCAGAAACAATGATCACGTCATCAACCCGACCTGTAATTCTATAGTAGCCAACTTCATCTCTCAAAGCGCCATCTCCGGTGAAATATTTTCCAGGGAAAGCCGTGAAATAAGTTTCTTTATATCTTTGATGATCACCCCAAATTGTTCTTGCAATTCCAGGCCATGGAAAACGAATACATAGATTTCCATCGACTTGATTTCCGGTGATTTCATTTCTTTTATCATCCATTAACACGGGCTGAATTCCCGGCAAAGGCAAAGTTGCGTAGGTCGGTTTCGTTGGGGTGATAAATGGCAATGGTGAAATCATAATTCCTCCGGTTTCCGTTTGCCACCAAGTATCCACAATGGGGCATTTTTTCTTACCAACATGATCATTATACCAATGCCACGCTTCATCGTTGATCGGTTCACCTACGGACCCTATGACTCGTAAACTCGACAAATCATGTTTCTCTACCCATTCGTAAGATTCTTTTGCCAAGGCACGAATTGCAGTTGGAGCCGTGTAAAATTGAGTGACTTTATGTTTTTCAATCACTTCCCAAAAACGATCTGGTTCAGGATACGTTGGAACTCCTTCAAAAATGACGGTCGTTGCGCCATTCGCAAGTGGACCGTACAAAATATAAGAATGTCCTGTAATCCAGCCGATGTCTGCCGTACACCAGTAAATATCGTTCTCTTTATAATTAAAAACATTCTTAAAAGTATAAGCCGTAAACACCATGAAACCCGCAGTAGTATGCAACATTCCTTTCGGTTTTCCGGTAGAACCTGAGGTGTACAAAATAAACAGCGGATCCTCTGCATCCATGATCACCGAAATAAAATCAGCGGGTGCTTTGTCATACAATGGAGCCAACCAAAGATCACGTCCTTCCTTCATTTTCACTTCGCCACCCGTTCTTTTCACCACCAAAACTTTTTCCACGGTCGGACATTTTTCAACGGCTTCATCAATGATTCCTTTTAGATCGATCGATTTTGTACCTCTGTAACTTCCATCAGAACAGATGATCATTTTTGCGCCACAATCGTTTACTCTTGACTCCACAGCGTTTGCAGAAAATCCTGCAAAGATCACCGAGTGAATTGCACCCAATCTTGCACAAGCCAACATGGTAACTGCTAATTCCGGAATCATCGGCAGATAAATACAAACACGATCGCCTTTCTCTACGCCTAAATCACGCAGCACATTTGCCATTTTACAAACTTTTGCGTGCAAATCTCTGTAGGAAATATGTTGTGCCTCTTCTTTCGGATCATTCGGTTCAAAGATAATCGCCGTTTTGTCGCCACGTTCATTCAAATGCCGATCGATACAGTTTTTGGTGATGTTAAGTTTGGCATTTTTAAACCATTCAATTTTTGCATTTTCCATATCGTAGGAAACCACTTTCGACCATCGTTGATACCAGACGAAATTCTCATCGGCTACTTTATCCCAGAATTTTTTCGGGTTTTTAATCGATTTTTTGTACTGTTTAAAATAGTCCGGTAAATCGTCTATCACGTAATTTTTCATAATATTTAATTTTTTTTAATTCTAATTTTATTTAGGAGCCAGGAACCTGCTATCCGCTCATACTCCTCACGCCAAGGTTTTTCCCAACGCTAGTTCCGGGGTAACCGCTTCTATCAGGGCTAGTTACGACCCGTTTTATTTATTCCAATTTTGGTTTAAATGTAAATTTATTTTTTTATTCATAGATTCATAGGGCTACACCCTATGCTATTGATTTCGCCACTTCGTGGCTGAGTTAAGAACTTTTAAACTTTGCTGAGTGAAATGCCTTTGCGTCAATGTTTTATTTATTTATTTAAGGAATTGGCGAACCTTTCGGTTTGCGTCCGTAATTTTATGCAGTATTATTAATATATTCTTTGCGTCTTTGCGTTAAAAAAAGTTCCATTAAAAGACACAACAATTTACAAATACTTCTTTTTATATTCATCCATTTTCAACTGCAATTCCTCCACAACACTTTCATCATCAATCGTCGACGGCATCTGGTATTCCTTTCCATCCAACATCGTCCGAATTAGTTTTCGTAATATTTTCCCTGAACGCGTTTTTGGTAAACGATGCACCACCAAAGCATTTTTCATACACGCCACAGCGCCAATTTTTTCCCTTACCAACAAAACGAGGTCTTTTTCCAAAGTTTTTTCATCCACAGCCGAACCTGACTTCAGCACAGCGATCGCAAACGGAATTTGACCTTTCAAATCATCATCAATTCCAACCACGCAACATTCTGCAACTTCTTTATGAGCCGCCACAACCTCTTCCATTTCCGCCGTAGAAAGTCGATGTCCTGCAACATTGATCACATCATCCACTCTGCCGGTCACGAAAACATAACCATCTTCATCCTTAATCGCACCATCACCGGAGAAATAATATCCAGGAAATTTCGCTAGATATCCAAATTTAAAACGCTCCGGATCACCCCAAATTCCCATCATCGCTCCTGGAGCTAAAGGAAGTTTGATGACCAAATACCCTTCATGATGTGCTTCCAACTCATAACCTTCTTCACTGAAAATTTTAATATCATAACCCGGAATTGGTTTGCCGGCCGAAGCTCTTTTGATTTTTACGTCTTCAACTCCCGGCATTAAGCCCAACATTGGCCAACCTGATTCGGTTTGCCACCAGTGGTCGATGGCTGGAACTCCGACAAATTCTTCATACCAATCCAGCGTAGCAACGTCACATCTTTCACCAGCCAAAAATTGAGTCCTTAAAGAAGATATATCGTATTTTTTTACCAATTTCCCTTCTGGATCTTCTTTTTTAATGGCACGAATTGCAGTTGGAGCAGTAAACATGGCGACCACCTTATGTTCTTCAATCACGCGCCAGAATGTTCCTGCATCTGGAGTTCCGATCGGTTTTCCTTCAAAAATAATCGTTGTATTTCTGTTAATTAATGGACCATAAACCGAATAACTGTGTCCAACTGCCCAACCAATATCGGATGCTGCCCAGAAGGTTTCTCCTTCGTTAATGCCGTAAATATTCTGCATGGAGAATCTCATCGCCACAGCATGACCACCATGATCTCGCACAACTCCTTTCGGTTTACCGGTCGTTCCAGAAGTGTACAAAATATACAAAGGATGGGTAGATTCGACAGAAACGCAATCGGTCGGCACTGACTCGGTCATTAACTTTTCAAAATCAACCAAGGAAGAATCGTTTTTAAAATCAACTCGATTTCCTAATAATTTTCTATCGAAAGCCACGATGTGTTCAGGTTGATGTGTAGACATCGAAACTGCTTCTTTCACAAAAGGCAAATACGGAATTCTTCTCGAAACTTCCATTCCGGAACTTGCGGTAATAATCGTTTTTGGGTTACAGTCATCAATTCTGATGGCCAATTCCTGTGGAGCAAATCCACCAAAAACCACGGAATGCGTAACGCCTAATCTTGCACAAGCCAACATGGCGAAAACCGATTCGGGAATCATCGGCATATAAATAATAGCGGTATCTCCTTTTTCTAAACCTAACTTTTTTAGTCCACCAGCAAGTTTTGAAACGTGTTCTAAAACTTGACTGTAAGAATATTTAATGATTCTATTCGTGACTGGTGAATCGTAAATGATTGCTATTTGATCGCCAAAGCCGTCTTTGACATGTTTGTCAACCGCTAAGAAACAGGTGTTCAATTGGCCATCTGCAAACCAAGTTGGATAATTTTCGCCGTCATCGGTCAATATTTTTACAGGCTTTTTAAACCAATCAATTTTATCTGCTTGTTCCGCCCAAAATTTCTCTTTGTGAGCAATACTTTCTTTAAAAATTTGATCTGCATTCATGATATTTAGGTTTTAGATAGTGGGTTTTAGGTCTAAAGTCTAAATTCCCAAAATTGAATTTTATTTATTGCTAGTTATTGAATACTTATTGCTTGTCTGTCAAAAGTTCTTCAACTCTTTCCGTCAGTTTTTTAATGGAATAAGGTTTGGTCACATAGTCGTCGGCACCGAGTTCCATTCCTTTTTTTATATCTGCTTCGCCCGTTTTAGCGGAGAGTAAAATGACTTTAATGCCGCTCAGGTTTTTATCTTTTTTAATTTCAGCAAGCGTGGTATAACCATCGATATTCGGCATCATAATATCGAGTAAAATCATATCGGGAATTTCGTTTTTTAACAGTTCTAAAACTTCAGAACCGTCGCGCGCAATAAAAACCTCATAACCGGCCTTTTTAAAAGCGTACTCTAAAGTCATGATTATTTTGTGTTCGTCGTCTGCGATGAGTATCTTTTTCATATCTCTTTTATAATCTAGTTTTCTGTAATTTTTACAGATTTGTTTTCATTAATCGGTAAATAAATCTCAAATGTTACCCCGATCTCTTTGTTTTTAACTTCGATATCGCCCTGCTGGGCAATCATTATTTTTTTACAAATGGCTAAACCAAGTCCGCTACCAACTGGTTTTCGGAGATTTTGATTTTTCGATTGATAAAATTTTTCGAATATAAATTCTAAATCTTCTTCTGGAATGGTCTTTCCGGTATTAAATATTGAGATTTTTAATTGATCGTCTTTCTGCTGAAATTTAATTTGAATCATTCCTTGGTCGTTGGTAAATTTCAAAGCATTTCCCAAGATATTTTGAAAAACCTGAATCATTCGCTGTTCGTCATATTCAAAGATTTCACGTTCTAAAAGGTGAACTTCAGAATGGTGAAGATTTCTTTTTTCAAACAGATGACTTAACGGTTTTAAGGCTTTATGAAAGGTTTGCACAATATTATTTTCCTTGATATTTAATGAAATGGTACCCGTTTCTAATTTATCCAAATACAGTATATCATTAATAATTTCCGATAATCGGTCGGACTCTGAAATGATATTTTCCAGAAAATCCTTTTTCAGTTCTGCCGGCATATCTTCATCATCAAGCAGGATTTCACCCGTGGCACGAATGGCCGTAAGTGGTGTGCGAAGTTCGTGGGCAACACTGTCTAGAAATTCATCTTTTTGCTGATCTTTTACAATTAAATGTTGGTTTGCGTTTTGAAGCTCATCAGATAACTTTAATAATTGATGAGACTGTTCGCTCAACTGTTTATTGATGGTAATGTTTTCTTTGGATTCTTCTAAAATTTTCAAAACTTCTGGCAGCGAAATTTTATCTTCTTGAGCGACCCCTTCAATTAAAATTTTTGCTGATGCTGTACCGATTCGTCCGCTTAAAAGGTTTTCGGAAAATTTGATGAATCTAGAATCCGCTGTGTCACTATCATCGGTAATTTTGTATTTTAAATTAAAGATTTTAAGTGCTTGCTCGGTTTTTTTCTCTCCTAAAAAACGAACTAATATTTTTTGAATATCAGAAACATGGGCCGTACCTTTCCAAATGTAGGCATTCTCATGGTTTTGAATATAATCGTTGATGTCGACATAAATTTCCGCATAATTTCTCTCGCGATAATCAGACAAGGTATTCGTAGAAATGAGCGTAAACAAAAGCCCATTGACGAAAATACTCCAGAAAAAAATCTGCGGGATTGGTGCTAGATAAGGGATATTAAAAAAGCTAAAATAACCGCTGTTGTAGAAATTGCTTTGCTGAAAACTGTCAGAAAAACTTGGTAAAACCAATCCCAAATAACAAATGAGTACGCCTGAAATAATCCCTATGACAGATCCCAAATAGGTGCCACGGCGCCAGAAAATAGCCCCGAAAAATGAAGGAGATAATTGCGCAATTAAGACAAAAGAAACCAAGCCAATGCTGTATAAACTTTTGCCCAAAATTAAATATTTATAGAAGATAAAACTTGTTAGAATAAGCAAGAAAATATTTATTTTCCTAATATTCACAATGTTTTTAGTATTGTCTGTTTCTGAACTGAATTTGAATTTATCGAGCCAGCCATAGGGAATGATGATATTATTTGAAAGCATAATAGACAATGAAATACTCGAAATAATAATCATCGAAATACTGGCACTTAAACCGCCGAAAAAAACCATGGCTGCAATCACTGTGTTTCCAAATTTCTGTGGAATTAAAATGGAGTAGAGCTCTGGGTTTACATTTTCGCCGAAGAATAAAATTTTCCCGCCCCAAGCAATGGGGAAAACGAAGAGATTAAAAATTAAAAGGTATAGCGGAAAAAGCCAAATTGCCGTTTTGATGTGTTTTTCTTTACGATTTTCGATAATCGCAGTATGAAATTGCCGGGGTAAAAGAAAAATCGCTGACATTGAAAGCATCGAAAGCAGGAACCAATTGAAACCACCTTCTAATCCATTAAATGTATTTTTTGAGGCGAAATCAGGGAGTTTTTCTGCTTGGCTGTAAATATCATCAAAACCATTAAAAACGCCGTAAACCACGAATATGCCAAGGATGATAAAGAAGATTAATTTTAAAAAACTTTCAACTGCGACTGCAGAGATAATTCCTAATCTTTTTTCGGAGGCATCCACATATTTTGTGCCGTAATAAGAGGAGAATAAAGCGATGATCAAAACAACATAAGTTGCCGAATCAAAAAATACATTGGCTGTTTGATCGGTTTCGGTAATCAGATGAAAAGTTTCTGAAATCGCCTTGATCTGCAAACCGATGTATGGTATAATTGCAAACATACAAACCACTGCTATAAGTGCGCTAAGCGAACGGCTGTTGC
The DNA here is from genome assembly GCF_030409525.1 of Kaistella yonginensis. Lineage (GTDB taxonomy): Bacteria > Bacteroidota > Bacteroidia > Flavobacteriales > Weeksellaceae > Kaistella > Kaistella yonginensis. The sequence continues at coordinate 141,261 of NZ_JAUFQB010000011.1, forward strand.
CATAACGCAAGGAGATAAAATCTGCAATACTGCTGATTTTATTGACCCGGGAAATTCGGATAATTTTTGTGTTAATATAAATCCATGCAGGAATAATAATAATGGGTCCGATATAGATTGTCATATATTCTAAACCTTGATTTGCAGCTACGCCAATGCTACCGTAGTAGGTCCACGCTGAGCAATAAACTGCGAGTGAAAGTGCATAAACATAGGGATTGTTTACCCAGAAACTACTTTTTCGTTTCTCTGCGAAATAAGCAATGAAGAATAGAAGTCCCAGATAGACTATAACCAACGCAAAAAGTAAATAACTATTCATCGAATTTTTTGAAAATAATAAATGAAGTGATACACGATGCACCCCAAACGCCGAAGAGATAAACATAAATGACTGGCATCCCAATCAATATTTGCGAACTGTTAAACAACAGTAAAATAGGTGCATTCAATAAGATAAACAATACAATGCTTAAAATAACCAGTTTTTGTTGATGTCTTTTTTTCATAATCTAAATAATAGAAAACAACGGGAAACGAATTTCCCGTTGTCTTTTCATCATCATTTGTCCTTACATTTTATCATCGGAATATTCTCCTGTAAAAGAATACCACCCGAAAATACCTAACCCACCGACAATAATCGGCATGAGTACGGTGAGGATAATCCAACCGAAAACGTTGTCCTCTTGTTTGTCGGACATTACTTTGGGTATACCGAACATCGATAATCCGTAGTAAGCCACTACCACTGCCAGAAGAATCCAGACTACTCCTAATATTTTTTTTACTTGATCCATTTTTTTGTTTTTTAAAGTTACTGAAAAATTTGAAAGAAAATTGGGTTGAATTAAATTTTATACCACAGGGTTTTCAATCGGTGTTTCTACAAATTCATCTTCGGTTAAACTTTTGTTTTTTGTTTTTAAATAGAGGGTTCCGATAACCAAACAAACTCCGGCAACTACAATAGGATACCATAACCCTTCCAGGTACCACTCCGCATGACCTGCTTCTTTTCCAGAAGTTACAAGATAGGTAGCCACGGCAGGAAGCAGTCCTCCAAAAACACCATTTCCGATATGATAAGGCAATGACATGGAGGTGTAGCGGATTTTCAATGGGAACATTTCTACCAGGAAGGCGGCAATCGGTCCGTAAACCATCGTTACGAAAACAACCTGAATAAATACCAATAAAATCAATAACCATCTGGTGTCAGGATTTACGGTAATGGCTTGTTTGATTAACGGAGCTTCGGCTTTACCATTAACCATAATTGGTCCGGCTGCTGCCCAATGTACAATGCTGTCTTTTTTCATTAAAGTACCATCGGTAAACATTTTTTCCTGATGGAAGGTGATAATACTGTCAGTTGGGTTTTTCTCATGAACTTTTACTGTTCTTTTTTCGGTTAAACCATTTTTAGCAATGACTTTACTTTCAATGTTTACAGAGTTGTACATGACTTTGTATATTGGTCGATAGGCGATAATTGCCAGCAACATCCCGATCATCATAATGGGTTTACGACCCACCTTATCAGAAAGCCACCCGAAGAGAACGAATAGGGGAGTTGCCACGAAAAGTGCTAAAGCCATCATGGTATCTACTTGTGAGGATTCTATATTCATCACTTTCTGCATAAAGCTCATTGCATAAAACTGGCCAGTATACCAAATTACCCCTTGTCCCATTACGGCACCAAATAAAGCCAGCAAAACGAATTTGAAATTAAACTTATTGCCGAAACTTTCTTTTAATGGATTTTTAGAGGTCTTTCCTTCTTTTTTTGCTTGCGCAAAAAGGGGAGATTCTGCCATATTTCTTCGGATAATGTATGAAACACCGACCATTAAGATAGAAATCCAGAACGGAATCCTCCAACCCCAACTATCAAATTCTTCGGCAGAAAGTGAAGTTTTAGTAACGAGAATTACAATCAGTGAAATAAATAAACCTGAAGTTGCCGTTGTTTGAATCCAGGAAGTCCAGTAGCCACGTCGATGAGGTTGCGAATACTCAGCGACATAGGTTGCGGCTCCACCATATTCTCCACCCAAAGCCAAACCTTGAAGAAGTCTTAGAATTAAAACCAAAATTGGTGCAGCGTATCCGATGGTTTCATATTCTGGCACGCAACCGATTAAGAAGGTTGAGAATCCCATGATGAGAAGCGTCACCAAGAACGTGTATTTTCTACCGATGATATCTCCTAATCTTCCGAAGAATAATGCACCAAATGGTCTAACCACAAATCCGGCAGCAAAAGTTGCCAAGGTAGATAAGAAGGCAGCAGTTGGGTTATCTGCTGGGAAAAACTTGGTGGCTAAAACCACGGCTAAACTTCCGAAAATATAGAAGTCATACCACTCAATCAAAGTTCCGAGTGAGGAGGCCATGATGACGCCCCAAATCGTTTTATTCTTTTTTTTCTCTGCAACATAAGCATCGTGCTCTTGCTGACTGTTAAATTTTCTGGCCATAATTTATCTGTTTTTGTTTTTTAAAAATTTAAAGATGTTATTTGCTATAATTTGATTTAAAAAGAATACATTACCCTCACCATTCCGCGGAAATTCCCAACGTCTTTGAGGTTGTTTTCTGCTTTTCCTTTTGCATTCATATCACCCCATTTTGCTGCGGTATATTCGATTTCGGGAGAGATATTAAATTTATTCTGCTTAAAATCTACTCTGGCAGATGCACGCCAAACCGCATCCAAAACCCTCGCTCCAGAAGCTCCTCTGATGTAAAGATTTTTATATCCAGCCTCAACACCGGAATTTTTGGTATATCCAAAGAAAACTCCGGGAGCAACTTTCGGATTTGCACTTGCAACATCTACCCAGAAAGCAGAAGTTTTAGTTGGTTTGTAAGATTCCTGACTGTTCGGTTCTGTGTAGCCAGCGAAACCTCCTAGCATAACCAAATGGTGAAGGTTTCCACCAGTGATTCCATATAATTTGGTGATGATTTTGTCGTTGGCATATTTAAAATAGCCGAAGTACATATCAGAATTTACCGTTTCATCTGAAACTAATCCTACTGATTCAATAACCGGTTTCAAAGACTGATATTCTGCGCCAGCTCCTGCCGTTACTGTTTTTGTTTTATATTGTAATTGTCCGTGCAAAGTCGGAATAGAAGAATTGAATGTCGCACTGTTGACAGAAGCACCTATAGCATTTGCAGTTTGGAATTCCCGGTCTTTATAAGCGACAAGAGTTAAAGTTAGTTCAGGAGTTAGTTTTTGAGCAACTTTCACTTGACCTGCCCAACCAAATGGATTAAATATAATTCCTGAATTAAAGTTGGCAACACCTGGGAAAACATCTGCAACAACAGATGGATACCAAGTTTGTCCGAAAGTAACTGCAGTTTTTGGCCACGCTAAAGTAGCAGTTGCATGTCGAAGTCTCATTAAACCAATACTTCCACTTCCGCCAGATGATTTATTGAGTTCCGTATTTCCAAAAAAATCGGCCTCAATATTTCCACTGGCTTTTGCGCCCCAAACATCTGGACCTTTAAATCGAATTCCGACTCTGGAAGTGATTGCTAGAAAGTTACTTGCTCCAGCATCATTAATATCTTTTCCATTGGCATCTAATTTTTCATCCAGCGGATAAAGGTTCAAATTATATTCTCGGGCATAGGCAGATTGCCTGCTATCGAAATTGTATTCCGTGCGAACCCAGCCATATAATGAGGCATCCCATTCTTTGGGTTTATTTTTCTCGGCTTCCAAGACTTCAATTCTTTTCAAAAGATCGGCAGTGGTGGGCGTATCCTGCGCCAAGGCAAAATGTGAAAAACACAGAGATGAAAGAATTCCTAATGAAACAGTAAATTTCTTCATGGATTAATATTTTTTAGTTTGTTTTTTTGTCGAAACGAAATTGAAACTAAAAATTTAATTGAAGAAATTTAATATATATCAATGTAATAAATGTAGGTAGTGAAAATTGTAATGATAAATTTGGAAAAATTGACCGAAATTATTTTTTAAAACGTTCCCACTTTATCATCATGTATTTATCGCCAAACTCAGTGATCACTAGGCCGGAACCTTTTAAGTTCTCTTCCTTTGACATGTATTCGATGAGTTCATTTTGCTTGAAAACTTTGTATACCGGATGAAAATCTGAATGGGGCGGTCGTGTGATGTTGTATTTTTTAATCCAGGCACTTATTGAATTGTGCGAAACCCCAATGATTCTTTCGATCTCACGGTAACTTAAACCTTCCAAGTAAAGTTGCAGCGCTTTGGTAACTACATAGTCGTCAATTTGTTTGCCTAATTTTTTTACGGTAAAATAGTATTTACAGTCTTTGCATAAAAACCTTTGCCGTTCGTTGATGATACCACTCTTAATAACATTTTTCTGATTGCATTTGGGACAGGAATTCGGCATAACTATATCTTTTTAGCAAATATATAATAAATTAGCAAAGTTGTAAAATTTTTTATGATAGTTTTCTTTAAATATTGTGCCTTTTGAAATTAAATTATATCTTTGCACCTAATGAAAAGAATATTTCCATTAGACGATTTACACAAAGGCAGCAATGCCGATAATCACGATATTTATTAACAACGAAGTCATTTTGGCTTCGTTTTTTTTTGATTTAAAAACTAAAGTTATGCTAAAAACATCCGATTTATCCATTGAAAAAATCAACAATTTACTACAAGACGCTGATGATTTTTCAAAAGGTAAAGTACTAAAGGCCAAAGACGAAGTCTATGTGGCCAACCTGTTTTTTGAAGACAGCACCCGGACCAAAACAAGCTTCGACGTGGCTGAAAGAAAGTTGGGTTTAAAGGTAGTTCCATTTGATATTTCCGTAAGTTCTGTAAATAAAGGAGAATCTTTATATGATACTGTAAAAACGTTGAAAAGTTTAGGAATTGACCTTTGTGTCATTCGGCACAAAAAAGAAAAATTCTATGATGAGTTCAAAGGAATAGACATCGCAGTTATTAATGGTGGTGATGGAACGGGAAATCATCCCTCACAAAATATATTAGATTTAATGACTATTCAGCAGGAATTCGGAAAATTTGAAGGATTGAAAATAGGAATTGTTGGCGATGTAAAACACAGCCGAGTTGCCAATTCGAACGCTGAAGTTTTAAGGAAGTTGGGTGCAAAAGTATATTTTTCCGGTCCTGAACAATGGTTTGATGAAGGAACTATTATTAACGGAACATATGTATCCATTGATGATTTGGTAAAAGAAGTCGATGTTTTAATGTTGTTGAGGATTCAACATGAACGACACGAAAATGACGAAAAAATGAAACTTTCTGCAGAAAAATATCACCGACAATTTGGTTTAACCAAAGAGCGCGAAAAGACCATGAAGAAAAATGCCATCATCATGCATCCTGCGCCAATAAATAGAGGGGTTGAGATTGCTGATGAATTGGTAGAATGCAAACGCTCCCGAATTTTCAAACAAATGGAAAACGGTGTTTTTGCCAGAATGGCAATTCTAAAAACGGCGTTGGAAGAGCGAGGTTTTGAGTTTATGTAGAATGTAAAGTTGTACATAGTATTACGTATAATGTACCAAAATAAAGCAGAATTTAATTTAAATAAGAATAAAATACATTGTACTTTTTACACAGTACATCGTACAAAAAAGAATAAATGAAAAAGAAATTAATATTGGAATCCGGCGAAGTGTTCCACGGCAAAGGTTTTGGAGCCAATCAGGATATTGATGGTGAAGTTGTTTTCAATACCAGTATGACAGGTTACCAGGAACTTATTTCCGATCCTTCTTATTGCGGACAAATTGTTTGCATGACGTATCCACTGATTGGAAATTACGGAATTAATCGCGATGATTTTGAAAGTATCGAACCTGCAATTAAAGGTTTAATCGTCAAAGAAGTTTGTGATTATCCCTCGAATTTTAGAAATCAAATGACTTTAAATGAATTTTTCGAAAAAAGAAACCTATCTGGAATTTCTGGAATTGATACACGAAGGTTAACCAGAGTTCTTAGAAATTCAGGCGTCGTGAAAGGAAAAATCGTGAATGCGGAGGCAGATGAAAACTCAGTAATCATCACATTAAAATCAACGAAATTACCCACCAATCAGGTTGCTCAGGTTTCTACCAAAACCTCATATGCCAATCCGGGAAGAGGTTTGAAAGTGGTTCTGGTAGATTACGGGTCGAAACTCGGTATTTTGCGCGAATTGGCACAAAGAGATTGCGATGTCATTGTTGTTTCTCATGATACAACAGCAGAGGAAATACTATTGATCAATCCAGATGGCGTCATGCTTTCCAACGGTCCCGGCGATCCTGTAGACGTAAAAGGAGCCACCGAAATGATTCAAAAATTATTAGGGAAAATTCCAATTTTTGGGATTTGTCTTGGTCATCAATTGATTGGAATTGCTTGTGGCGCAAAAACTTTTAAATTAAAATTTGGACATCGTGGTGGAAATCATCCTGTTTTAGATTTAAAGAAAAATAAAGTTGCCATTACTTCCCAAAATCACGGTTACGCTGTAGATCAAGAATCTATAAAAAGTACCGATTTAGAAGAAACACACATCGCTTTGAATGACAAAACGAATGAAGGTTTGAAACACAAAATCCATCCTTGTTTTTCTGTACAATATCATCCAGAAGCAAGTCCTGGACCAGAAGATGCAAATTACTTGTTTGATGAGTTTATTGGTCTAATGTACCAATTTAAAAATGTAACAGTGTAACAATTAATTAGTCTAGAAATTTAACAATAGAAAAAAATAACTTTATATAAATTTAATATGATAAATTTTGAAGGGAATCCATTAATTGAAAAAACAGTTAAATTTTCATTAGACATTATTGATTTTTGTGAACTTTTAGAAGAAAAAAGAAAATATGTAGTTGCAAGACAATTATTACGTTGCGGTACTAGCATTGGCGCAAACTCTTTTGAGGCGCAAAATCCAGCAACTAAAAAGGATTTTATTAATAAAATAAAAATTGCAGCGAAGGAACTCGAAGAAACAAAATATTGGCTTTTTCTCTGCAAGCATTCAAAATCATACCCATTTGATGAAGAGTTAGAAGAACAGATTATCGTAATTGGAAAAATTATTTATAAAATATTATCAACCAGTTTAGTCAAAGAAAATCCAACCCCAGAATTATAATTTAGCAATAAGAACTGCCATTTAAATCGGCAAATTTTTACATTGTTAAATTGGTAAACTGCTACATTGATACATCGTTACATTTAAAACTTATGAAAAGAACTGACATAAAAACAATTTTAGTAATCGGCTCCGGTCCAATAATCATCGGACAAGCCGCAGAATTTGATTACGCGGGAACTCAAGCGTGTTTGGCTTTGAGAGAAGAAGGTTATAGCGTGATCCTCATCAATTCCAATCCGGCAACAATAATGACCGATGTAGAAATTGCAGACAAAGTTTACATTGAACCAATTTCTCTCGAATTCGTAAGTCATATCATCAGAAAAGAACGTCCAGATGCGCTTTTGCCAACTTTGGGTGGGCAAACGGGATTGAATATGGCGGTAGAATTGCAAAATTCTGGAATTCTCGAAGAATGTAAAGTGGAGGTTTTAGGAACCAAACTTTCAGCCATCAATCAAGCAGAAGATCGGGATTTGTTCCGAAATTTAATGAACGAATTAAACGAACCTGTTCCAGATTCCGACATCGTGAATACCGTACAAGCCGCTTTAGAATTCGCTCACAATATCGGTTATCCCGTGATTGTTCGTCCCGCTTTTACAATGGGTGGAACTGGCGGTGGAATTGCCAATAACGACGATGAACTCAAGGAAATTACCAGTTTTGGGTTAAAATACAGCCCGGTTCGCCAATGTTTAATTGAACGTTCCATTGCAGGTTATAAAGAAATTGAGTACGAAGTAATGCGCGACAAAAATGACAACGCGATTGTGGTTTGCAATATGGAAAACATCGATGCAGTTGGAGTTCACACCGGAGATTCGATTGTTGTGGCACCTTCGCAAACACTTTCGGACAGAGAATATCAAATGTTGAGAAATTCATCATTAAAAATTATTCGCGCTTTAGGAATTGAAGGTGGTTGTAATGTTCAACTGGCTTTGGATCCGCATTCTTTTAATTATTATATCATCGAAGTGAATCCAAGAGTTTCGCGTTCATCGGCTTTGGCGAGTAAAGCAACGGGTTATCCGATTGCGAAAATTGCAGCAAAAATTGCAGTCGGTTTGACTTTAGATGAAATTATGAATCCCGTAACTGGAACTTCTTACGCTTGTTTTGAACCGGCATTGGATTATGTGGTAACCAAATTTCCACGTTTCCCTTTTGATAAATTTGAAACTGCAGACAGAAGACTTTCAACCCAAATGAAAGCAACTGGAGAAGTGATGGCGATCGGTAGAAATTTTGAGGAATCTTTGCAAAAAGCGATTCGTTCTTTGGAAACTGGTTTAAGACATATTGGTTTAAAATCGAAAGATGCTGCAGCATTAACCGACGAGGAAATTGAAAGAAGAATAAAAGTTTGTGATGATGAACGATTATTCATTATTGGTGATGCTTTGCGAAGAGGTTACGATTGGGAAAAAATTGTAGAATGGAGCAAGATCGATAAATTTTTCATCTGGAAAATCAAGAAACTGGTTGATTTTGAAAAGACAATCTCTGAAAATAAATTTAATAAAGAAATTCTTCTTGACGCCAAAAGACTTGGTTTTTCTGATATGAATATTGGTCATCTTTGGGGAATTTCTCAACATGAAGTTTTCAATTTTAGAAAAGAAAACAACGTGATGCCAGTTTACAAAATGGTCGATACTTGCGCCGCCGAATTTGAAAGTGAAACACCATATTTCTACGGAACTTATGAAGAAGAAAACGAAAGTATTCCTTCCAATAAAGAGAAAATCGTCGTTCTTGGTTCTGGACCAATCAGAATTGGACAAGGTGTTGAGTTCGATTACGCCACAGTTCATTCAGTTTGGGCGATTAAAGAATTGGGTTACGAAGCGATTATCATTAATAATAATCCTGAAACAGTTTCCACAGATTTTTCAATTTCGGATAAATTGTATTTCGAACCTTTAACGGAGGAAGATGTGATGAACATTATCGAATTGGAAAAACCAAAAGGTGTTGTTGTGCAGTTTGGAGGACAAACCGCCATCAATTTAGCCGATAAATTAGAAGCACACGGCGTAAAAATTTTGGGAACAACGCTTGAAGATCTAGACCGCGCCGAAAATAGAAATAAATTCGAAGCCGCTTTGCAAGAAATGGGAATTCCACAACCTTTGGGAAAAACCTGTTTTACGAAAGAAGAAGCATTGGTTATCGCGAATGAGATCGGTTTCCCGGTTTTGGTTCGTCCGAGTTATGTTTTGGGAGGAAGAGCGATGGAAATCGTTTATGACGATGCGGAACTCGCTCATTATATGACGAATGCGGTGAAAGAAAACTCTGAACATCCGATTTTAATTGACAGATATTTAACCGGAAAAGAAGTAGAAGTTGATGCCATTTCTGATGGTGAAACCGTTGTAATTCCAGGAATTATGGAACATATCGAAAGAGCCGGAGTTCATTCTGGAGATTCTATCGCGGTTTATCCACCTCAAAATATTACCGAAAAACAAATCGCGACTTTGGTAGATTACACCGAAAGATTGGCGAAAGGGTTGAACATCATTGGTTTAATGAATATTCAATACGTATTATTTGAAGGTGAAGTTTATGTGATTGAAGTGAATCCAAGATCAAGTAGAACCGTTCCTTTTTTATCTAAAATTACAGAAATTCCGATGGCAAAATTGGCTACGAAAGCCATTCTTGGTAAAAAATTAAAAGATTTAGGTTACAAAAACGGTTTGGCTCCCGTGAAAGAAGGCGTTTTCGTGAAAGTTCCTGTGTTCTCTTTTTCAAAATTAACCAGAGTGGATATTTCTCTCGGGCCAGAAATGAAATCCACTGGAGAAGTAATGGGGAAAGATTCTACCCTGGAAAAAGCGCTGTACAAAGGTTTAATCGGATCTGGTAGAAAAGTTCCGCTTCATGGTTCAATCCTTTTCACAGTCGCAGATAAACACAAACCTGAAGCGTGCGAATTGGCAAGAAGATTTCAAGAAATTGGTTTTCAAATTTGGGCAACAGAAGGAACTTCAAAATATTTTGAAGAAAATGGAGTTCGCACCAAAATCGGTTACAAAATTGAAGAAAATCCAGAAATTAATTTAATAGATTTAATTCAAACTGGAAAAGTCCAATACATTGTAAACACCATGACCAAAGGAAAACAATCTGAAAGAGACGGTTTCCAAATCCGCCGAACTTCCGTAGAAAATGGCGTTCCTTGTTTAACATCGATGGATACAGTGGAAGCAATTTTGAAAGTGATTGAAAGCATGAGTTTTAAGATGGAGCAAATGTAGAAATAGATATGAGACGGATAGATGTGAGATTATAGACATTTCCTTTTTTTATTTGCTGAAATTGCCACAGAGTGGCAAAATCATTAACATAGGGTGAAGCCCTATGAATAAATGAAAAGTATATAATGCAAAGCCCTGAAAGGGCGAAATCTATCAAGATTAACTTAAAAGTAAAAAGGTAATATATTGAAAACGAGGGAAAAATTTCTCTCGTTTTTTTGTTGAAAAAGTTTACAATATTTTTTTAGGAGAAATAGTATCATTTTCAATGCAAAGATATTCTTGTGTAGTTTTTAAAACATCAATAAAGATGATGTTATTTTGAAAAGTTATGTAAGGTTTTTTGCTATGTCCAATTACGTGTACCACCTTTTCCAATGCGTCTTTTTGCAAACTTTCTGGGCGAACCCAAATTGGAGATTGGTAGATATTATTCCCGTTGGATTTGGAATCTTTTAATTGACGGAATTCAAAAACTTGAGGATTTTCGTACAACAAATTGTTGATATTTTCTACTAAATTATCATCATTTTCAAGACCAATATTTTCCAACCAAGTTTTGGTAATTCCGGCGTGGCTGAAAAGGTAATGCTCGTATTGAAAGCACATTTGAAACAATTTTTCGTCCATCGCCAATTCTACAACTTCATCGATAAGGGTGTGAAAATCAAAATTATATCTGCTGTACTTTTGTTTTGTGGAATTCAAATAGTGAAAATCATGGTTGCCGAAAAGCAAGATCACTTTCTCTGGAAATTTCTTTTTGAAATTGATGATTTTGTTGAAATTAGCAATCTCTTCTTCAGCAGAAATGTCTTCATAAGGATCAAAATAATCGCCGATAAATATAAAATAATCAAAATTTTCAGTAGAAATTTTCTCCCAAGTATTTCTTCCGTGAATATCTCCGATGGCAATCACTTTCATGCTTCTAAACTTTATGTAAAGTTAAAATAAACGCATTACAATATATCATATTTGTGACATCAAGAAGTTGAAAATTAAAAAAAGCGAAGAAAAATCCTCGCTTTTAAATTTATTTTCTAAATAGGTCCCATTACATACATTTCCTCCATCGTTGGCGTAGGACTTCCACCTTCTTTTTCCAAGGTTATTGCAAAAGCTTGAGGTTTCGAAACCGTTTTCATTTCTTGAACCAATGATTTGTTATTAGGATCATACATTCCCATATCTACAGGTTTTCCGTCGACAATCGCCCAAAGTTGATATTGCTTTCCTGTTGGAGCTGCAGGTAAGTTTTTCGGGTTAAGAAATACTTGATTATTTTCATTCCAAAACACTTCTGCAAGGAGATTGGGATGTTTTTCCACGCCTTTTAGTTCTATTTTTTTCGAATTCATTAAAACGGAATTCATACGTTCTAACGACGTGATTTTTGTAGAAAGCGTTGTGTTATTTTCAGCGAATTTTTCAATCTGCGCACTTTTTGAACCCACTTCATAGATCAAATATCCTAATCCAAATAAAACAGCTACAGAAGCGGCTTTCATCCAAACAGGAATGGTTAGGTTGGTGTCTTTTTCAGAATTGTTGATATTCAAAGGAATAATTTTTCCAGAAGTTTTCTCTGGATTTCCAAATTCTATTTTCTTCAGAATACCCGCTTTCAAATGAGAAGGAGGTTCTATGGCTTGTGCGGTTGCGAGATTTTCAAAAGTTTGTTGCATTTCTAAAACGGCGGCCTGTACTTCCGCATTATTTTTCATCACACATTCCAAGATTGAAGATTCTTCGCTGGAAAGATTTCCCAACGCATATGCTTCAATGACGCCTGATGATATGTAGGTTTTTATATCCACTTTTATTTAAATAAAAAAAATAAAATAATAAATTTAAATTCTTTTAAAATTTCTCTTAATTCTATTAATGCAGCTCTTGTTCTGGTTTTTACCGTACCGAGCGGAATTTGTAATTCTTCGGCTATTTCTTCTTGGGTGAGTCCTCCGAAATAGGCTTTGTTAATCACTATTTTGTAATCGTCTCGTAATTTATTAACCTGTTGCTGAACTTCATTAAATTCATGGGATTGTTCTGTAGAAAGTCCCATACCCTCACTTACGAAATCGGGAATGCTTTGGTTTTGTAAATCGTTTTGAAATGATTTAGATTTTAGTCGGTCGATGGCAGAATTTCTTGCGATATTCAGCATCCACGTATATAATGAAGCTTTAGTTGCATCGAAACTTTTTACAGAATTCCAGATTTTCACAAAAACATCTTGTAAAACTTCATTGGCTTCTTCTTCATAGCGAACAATCCGAATAATCACTCCATATAAAGCACCCGAATAATTATCGTAGAGATAATTAAAACCCTTTTCATCTCTACTTAATAGCAAAGATAAAATTTGATCTGGAGTAAGGGTTTCTTTTGCCAATTTTTTTATTCGTGTTCAAAAGTAGTTTTTTTATTTAAGATACAAAACCAAATCTGCAAGTTTTACGTATATGAGTTTATAATCACCATTACATGCAAAATCTATTTAAAATAGCTGCCATCTTATTATTAGGAACCTGCAGTGTCCAAAATATGAAGGCCCAAAAAATTCAAAAACTCAACGGCAAAAATGTCATCAATCCGTACTACTCCCGAACAGATACTAAGGTTTTAAAAATCCCAAATTCTGCCTGGAAAAAGGTTCTCAACACCAATCTTTATTTGGTTTCTCGGTTGAATGAAACAGAAATGGCCAACACCGGCAAGTACAATACATTTGATGGAATAGGAACCTACTATTGCGCTGCCTGCGGAAATGCACTCTTTAGATCTGATACAAAATTCGCCAGTTCTTGTGGATGGCCAAGTTTTTTTGAAACCATTCGTCCAAAATCGGTCATTTATAAAAGAGATGAGTCTTATAATATGGTCAGAACTGAAGTTCGTTGTGGCAGATGCGATGCACACTTAGGTCATTTGTTTGATGATGGACCTACCGCCAATAAAAAAAGATATTGCATGAATTCCATCTCGCTTGAATTTGAGCCCATTATAAAAAAATCAAAATAATTTATTAAAAATAAATCCAAACCTAATCGCATCTCGTAACTGATACTAACACAAACTATAATATATCACCTTAAAAAATTATCAAAATGAACATTTTAAAAATCACAACAGCAGCTTTAGCGCTAATGATGACTTTATCCCTCGGAAACAATGCCAACGCGCAAAAAATCGCAATGAAAGAAAAAACAGTAATGGTTGGTGGAGCGCCCATGTATCCTTCTAAAAATATCGTAGAAAATGCAGTAAATTCAAAAGACCATACAACTTTAGTTGCCGCTGTAAAAGCCGCTGACTTGGTTGAAACTTTATCAGGCAAAGGACCATTCACCGTTTTTGCACCAACCAATGCAGCGTTTGCCAAATTACCTGCCGGTACTGTAGAAACTTTAGTCATGCCGGAAAATAAAGAAATGCTAAAAACAATTTTAACCTATCATGTAGTTCCTGGAAAAATTTCTGCCAAAGAGTTAATGACTTGGATCAAGAAAAATGACGGAAAATACATGGCCAAAACAGTTCAGGGTGAACAATTAACATTCTGGGTCAAAGCGCAAAAATTATATGTAACAGATGCAAAGAATAATTCAGCCCAAATTACCATTGCAGATGTTAACCAGTCAAATGGCGTAATTCATGTGATCGACACGGTCTTAATGCCATAGTTTCATAGTTTTATTTTTAATGGTGCCACTTAGATTTCGGTCTAAGTGGTTTTTTTAATTCATTTCAATCATCAAAATAACTCCCAAATTTTCATATCTTTAATCCTTATTAAATCCAATCTATTAAACCTAAATTTCAGCTTCTATGAAAAAACTAATCGTTACCGTATTTTTATCATTTTCTTTGTGGGGATTTTCGCAATATAGTATTCCTACTGCAAGTCCTCGGCAGAAAGTAGAACAACAATTCTCCATGACCAAAATCTCGGTAGACTACGGGCGACCTGGCGTGAAAGGGCGAACCGTTTTTGGCGACCTCGTTCCTTATGGAAAAATTTGGCGCGCCGGTGCAAATTCTGCAACCAAAATTACCTTTGAACAAAATGTTAATTTCGGAGGCAAAGAAGTGAAGGCAGGTTCTTACGCCCTTTTTATAATTCCGTCGGAAAATCAGTGGAAAGTATATTTAAATAAAGATGCCAACCAATGGGGAGCTTATGCCTATGATGAAAAACTCAATATCGTAGAAATTACGCTCCCTGTTCAGAAATTAGCTGAAAAACAAGAGTGGTTTGACATCGCCGTCAATCCTGTTGACGTTCATTCGGCAGAGATTATCATCAAGTGGGATCTAACCAAAGTGGTCATTCCGGTAAAAGAAGCTAAACCAGAAACGGTAGCGAAAATAATCGATAAACTCAATGAAATTAAGCAAATCGAAAAAGAAGCTGCTCCTAAAAAATAACTCAAAGTGAACTTCGGTTCACTTTTTTTGTGTTCTGTTCATTTTAATTTGGGCGTCATTATCCGTCTTCCATTCCCGCTTTTTTATAGCGCTGGCTTCGGCTTCGCTCAACCACCACTATAAAAAGAGCTTCATTCAAGCCGGGACGCGAGATTCGTACCCGCAAGAAATTGTCGGTAGTCGAAGCGAGTCCTCCACTTAAAAAAATAGTTGTCGATTTTCCGGTTGTCAGTCACTTTAAATTCAAATAAATTTGCTTTAAATTTACGAAATGGAACTCACCAATGAAATTATGTACCAAGCCTCTTTTACTAAAAACCCAGAGTTCGAAGGCGTTTTTTGGATGGGCGTAAAAACTACCGGAATATTTTGCAGACCAACCTGTACCGCCAGAAAACCAAAACCAGAAAACGTGGAATTTTTTAGCAATACCAAAGATGCTATTCTGAGCGGCTATCGCCCGTGTAAAGTGTGCAAACCCCTTGAAAATCCTGCAGAAACACCCGACTATATTCAAAAAATTTTAGAAGAGTTACGGGAAGATCCAACTTTGAAATTTAAAGATTACGATTTGGTTAAAAGAGGAATAGAACCCGCAACCGTCCGAAGATGGTTTCAAAAAAATCATGGAATGACTTTTCATGCATTTCAAAGAATGTTTCGGTTGAATACGGCATTCAAAAAAATTCAGCAAGGTGAAAATGTTATCGAAACTGCTTATGAAAGCGGTTTCGAGAGTTTGAGCGGTTTTACTGAAAGTTTCAAAACCATCTTTGGCGTTTCCCCAAAAAACTCGAAAACCCAACGAATAATCGACCTAAAGAGAATCGAAACTCCCATCGGAACAATGTACGCCGCCGCTGTGGAAGAGGGGATTTGTATGCTCGAATTTACCGATCGTAAAATGCTCGAAACCGAATTCAAAGATTTAGCAAAATCACTAAATGCAACGATTGTTCAAGGTGAAAATCCGCATTTTAAAACTTTAGAAAAAGAGCTTTCAGAATATTTTCAGGGCAACAGAAAAACATTCACCATTCCACTTTCTCCTGTTGGTACAGCATTTCAGAAAAGTGTCTGGAAGGTTTTAGAGAAAATTCCCTACGGCGAAACCTGGACGTATCGCCAACAGTCAGAAATCTTGGGTGATGCTAAAAAAGTGCGGGCAGTAGCCAATGCAAATGGGATGAATAAAATCTCAATCCTCATTCCTTGTCATCGCGTGATCGGCAGCAACGGAACACTAACTGGCTACGGTGGCGGTATTTGGCGCAAACAAAAACTATTAGCGTTAGAAAAAGCGATTCTTTTTTAAAATCAATTTTTTTGATATTGATCGGTGTTATTTTTTTCTTGATGGGAACTTATTTTTATCTTTGAAAAAACATCATCTATGAAATTCTCCATTCAACCCAAGTTAGAGAACGATTCTTTGCAATTGCTGCCCTTAGCAGAAAGTGATTTTGAGCGATTATTCAATGTGGCTTCTGACCCCGAAGTGTGGGCCATGCATCCCAACAAAGAAAGATATAAGAGAGACATTTTTCAAAATTTTTTCAAAGGTGCATTACAAAGTAAAGGTGCTTTTTTAATTATTGATAAAGAAACAACAGCGGTTTTAGGAAGCACCCGATTTTACGATTATGATGAAAACGATGAAAGCATTTTAATTGGTTATACTTTTTACGGAACCAAATTCTGGGGAAAAAACATCAATGCAAGCGTAAAGAAAATGATGCTGGATTATATTTTTCAATTTGTTGAAAAAGTAATTTTTCATGTGGGAAAAGACAATATTCGCTCCATAAAAGCAATGACCAAACTTGGCGCAGAAAATCTTGGCGAAACAGAAGTTGCGTATTTCGGGGAAACTCCAAAAATCAATGTTGTTTTTCAAATCAAAAAGGACGAGTGGCAAAGAAAGCAGAATATTCCTTGAAATCATTTTGCGCTGCAATCCTGAAATAATTCTGCACCAAAATAAAAGATAAAAAGCCAGGCAATTCCTTTCACGGTGAAAAAGATGAGCCCACCAATTCCAACACGCTTAAACCATTTTTTGAATTTTGAATTGTTACCTTCAGGTTGTAAATTTTCCATGGAGAACTTTTTTCAAAATTAAGACTATAATTTCAATTCGGAAAATTTCTGGTTAAAATTTCTGCCTCTAAATCGGGAAATATTATATTGCCCATCGTACTTGCAGTATTGTTTCCGAATTCCCAAAATCCTTTAAAATTTAATAAAACTACCGTAAAACTTTTCTGATTTCAGTAATTTTTCTATCTTTAAGGACAATTCAAAATAAAATTATGTCCCATACAAATCAGGATTTTGGAATCGAAAAATCCCTTTCTAATTTAGGTATTAAAAAAGACAATAAAGGTGTTTCGTCCGGCGGCAGTTACTTTGCCCACGGCAAGCTTATCGAAAGTTTCTCTCCTACTGATGGAAAACTTATCGCAAGAGTAACCATGGCCAACGACAGCGATTACGATCAAGTGATCAATACCGCGAAAAAAGCATTTCTCGAATTTCGGCAGATTCCAGCACCCAAAAGAGGAGAGTTGGTTCGGCAATTCGGCTTAAAATTAAGAGCATATAAAGACGATCTAGGAAAACTCGTTTCCTATGAAATGGGAAAATCTTTGCAGGAAGGTTTGGGTGAAGTACAGGAAATGATCGACATCTGTGATTTCGCCGTAGGATTATCACGCCAACTGCACGGTTATACCATGCATTCCGAAAGACCCGGACACCGAATGTACGAGCAATATCATCCACTGGGAGTGGTTGGGATTATTTCAGCCTTTAACTTCCCAGTAGCCGTTTGGTCTTGGAATACCGCACTCGCCTGGATTTGTGGCAATGTAACCATTTGGAAACCTTCCGAAAAGGCACCACTTTGTGGGATTGCCTGTCAAAATATTATCTCCGAAGTCTTAAAAGAAAACAATCTCCCCGAAGGAATTTCTACCATGATTGTGGGTGACCACACCATTGGAGATCGCATGGTCAATGACAAAAATGTGGCTTTAATTTCATTTACGGGCTCAACTAAAGTAGGCAGGCTCGTCGGAACCAACGTCGCGCAAAGATTCGGTAAATCAATTCTGGAATTGGGGGGCAATAACGCTATTATTTTTACAGAAAATGCCGATTTAAATATGTCGATTATCGGAGCAGTATTTGGCGCCGTAGGAACCGCCGGGCAAAGATGTACGTCTACCAGAAGATTAATTATTCACGAATCGATTTTCGACGACGTGAAAAACCGTTTGGTAAAAGCCTACGAGCAATTAAAAATCGGAAACCCATTGGATGAAAATAACCACGTTGGCCCGTTAATCGACCAGCAAGCCGTTCAGCAATATCTGGATTCCATTGAAAAATGTAAAAAAGAAGGCGGCAAATTTGTTGTCGAAGGTGGCGTTTTGTCTGGCAAAAACTACGAATCCGGCTGTTATGTGAAACCATGTATCGCTGAGGTCGAAAATTCTTATGCCATTGTTCAGCATGAAACATTTGCACCCATTTTGTATATTATGAAATACCAAACCTTAGACGAAGCCATCGCAATGCAGAACGATGTTCCACAAGGTTTAAGCTCCGCCATTATGACGACCGATATGCGTCAGGCAGAATTATTTTTATCGCAACTAGGCTCAGATTGTGGGATTGCCAATGTGAATATCGGAACTTCCGGGGCAGAAATCGGCGGTGCTTTTGGAGGCGAAAAAGAAACCGGCGGCGGTCGAGAATCCGGCTCCGATGTCTGGAAATATTACATGAGAAGACAAACCAATACCATTAATTATACCGACAGTTTACCACTCGCACAGGGAATTAAATTCGATTTGTAAGGAAAATATTTATTTGGGCAACTGATCCGTCCTCCGTTCCCGCTTTTTTGTTCCGCTGCGCTGCACAAAAAGAGCTCCACTCAGGCCGGGTTGCAAAAATGGCTACCCAACAAAAATTTTTTAAACGATTAAATAGCGTAATAATTTTTAACCTTGAACCTTTAACTTCCAACAACTAACATCTAACTTCCAACTTCAAAAAATATGAACAACGCAATAGCATCTCACCCAGAACCAACCAATACCGTAAAGCAAACACTGTCCAGGCATATGCTAGCCGATGGTTTCGATTTCGTAATGGATTTTGAAAAATCCCAAGGTTCTTGGATTCATGACCGACTTTCTGGCAAAAAATTCCTCGATATGTTCTCGATGTTTGCCTCGGCCTCGATCGGTTATAATCACCCTTATTTGATGGAGAAATCTGCTTGGTTAGGGAAAATGGCCGTCAATAAACCAACCTTAGCCGATGTTTATTCCCAGGAATTTGCCGATTTTATGACTGTTTTCGAGCGGGTCGCCATTCCCAAAGAATTGCAATATTGCTTCTTCATCGAAGGTGGAACAATGGGTGTTGAAAACGCAATGAAGGCTTGTTTCGATTGGAAAACACGTAAGAATTTTGAAAAAGGACTTAATCTGGAAGCGGGAGTATGTATACATTTCAAACAGGCTTTCCATGGTAGAAGTGGTTATACGCTAAGTTTAACCAATACTTCTGATCCTAGAAAATACCAATATTTCCCGAAATTTGATTGGCCAAGAATCCTCAATCCACATTTGAATTTCCCAATTACCGACGACAATTTAGAAGAAACCATTAAAAACGAAAATCTTGCCCTCCTTAATATTGAAGAAGCGATTCTCTCTAATCCAAATAAAGTGGCGTGTATCATCATCGAACCGATTCAAGCGGAAGGCGGCGACAACCATTTCCGAAACGAATTTTTTATTGGATTAAGGGAACTTTGTGACCAAAATGAAGTTTTACTGATTTTTGATGAAGTGCAAACAGGAATTGGCCTTACCGGAAAAATGTGGGCATTTGAACATTTTAGCGCAAAACCAGATATTATTTCATTTGGTAAAAAAGCGCAGGTTTGCGGGGTTTTAGCCAATAAAGAAAAGTTTGATGAAATTCCTAATAATGTCTTCCGCGAAAGCTCCAGAATCAACTCTACTTTTGGGGGAAACTTTATCGATATTCTGCGATTTCAACTAATTTTAGAAGTGATTGAAAAAGAAAATTTGGTAGAAAATGCTAGAGTTGTGGGGGAATTTCTGCTTCAAGGTTTACAGAACTTGGCTCAAAAATATCCAACTAAAATTTCAAATCCTAGAGGAAGAGGGCTCATGTGTGCGATGGATTTGCCAAGCGGTACAGAACGCGATCAGTTGCAATCTTTACTGTATGATGAGCAGGTGATTATTTTGTCTTGCGGCAATCAGTCGATTCGTTTTCGCCCGCACTTAAACGTAAGCACCGACGAAATTCAGCAGGCTTTAGATAAAATTGAAGTTTGTCTCGCTAAAATGTAATTATAAAAGAAAATTCAGGCGGTTTTCCCCGGAGAATCGCTTGATAATTGAATGTATTTTATGTTTTAATGAATAAAATACAATTATTTTTTGTACCTTCAACTTTCAAAATTGAAATGAATTATGGAAAGAGAAACAAGAGTAGCCGTATTTGAAAGTGAAAAACCAGCGGAAATTCAATTGGTAAAATCAAAATTAGAAGCAGAAAGTATCTCGACTTTTTTGAATGATAAGTACATGTCTTTTACAACAACACCAACGGCCAGTACGGTACGATTGATGGTTAATTTAAGAGAAGAAAAAAAAGCTTTGGAAATCATCGATAAGATGCTCAAGGAAACAGAATTTAATCCACTAAACAACTAAAACGATCTCATATTTTTAAATTTTACGTTTTTACAGAAGTCGAAATCTTTACGAAAGGTTTCGACTTTTTTATGGGCGTGCTTTTTTACAAATGAGGGAAAGATACGCTTCGAAATCTTTAAAAAAAAGAGGATTGCCAGCTTTTTACATATTATCTTTCAACATTTTGATAAATACAGATGGTTTTAAATCGAATTTCCTGCGGAAATGATCTGAAAAATTTTCAGTATTTGAAAATCCTGCAATCGCAGCCAGTTCTTTTACATCCTTATTGATGTATTTTACATCATTTTTAAGATGATCGATGATGTAATCCAAACGCAAATCACTGATATAAAGTACGAAATTTTTCCCTTTGTAAGTATTGATAATTTTTGAGAAATAAGTAGAGTTGGTTCCTAAATCTTCACTAAGCGATTTTTGGGAAACCTGTGGATCTAGAAATTTGTTTTCATGCTCAAAAATTGCCAATTGGTTCAAGATGTTTTCTACAAAAATAGGATTAAGGCCTGGTATTTTATTATAAAAATCATAATCAAATTTTTGCTGCCCTTCATATTGAGCAGAATCGCCACTTAATTTTTCTGTGGAACTTAATTTATTTTGTTGTGCAATAATTTCTTCAAATCTCTTTTTATACGTTTGTTTTTCTTTGTGAATGCGGAAACCAAAATATAAAAAACCACCGAGGAACAAAATAAACAAGACAATAAAAAATACTCTTTGGGTTTTCAGGGTATATTCAATTCTATTTTTTTCGGCTATTAGTTTTTTGGTATCGTATTCCTTTACAATCCTTCCATAAAGATATTTGTAGTTTTTTTCATACGATCGGTCTAAAACCATCAGCTTGTTAATATATTCTAATTGTTTTTCGGTGTTGCCGGTCGAATTATAATATTTAATGAGGATTTCATATGCAGATCGAAATTGTGGATCTAGTTTTTTTGTTTTCTCATAATGTTTATCAATTTCCTCCAGGTATTTTATGGCTAATTTTTTTTTACCAACATGCCAGTAAGAAAGACCTAAATAGAAAATTTCCGTATTGTGCTGCCATTGATCATTATACAATCGTATGGCTTCCGAAAGTTTAGAAATTGCGGTCTCATAATCTTTGGCGTAATAGGCGTTGGTTCCTTCCGACGAAATAAAGTAGGGAATATATTGTTGGAGTTTATTTTCTTCCAGATAGTTGAACGCTTCTTTTAAAAGTATTTTGTTTTCATTGAACTTGCTGAGCTTTGTTTGAGAATCAATAAGACTCATGAGGGAATAAATATAATATACTTCATAATTTTTACCCAGCGGAGTTTTGTTTTGTAAATTATCTTTAAAAAAATTCAAGCAAATTCGAAGCTCTTTTGCAGCATCTTCGTATTGTCCGAGATAAATTTTATTTTGTGCGATATAATAAATCGTTTTATTAAAAATATAATCATTGCCAGCTTCCTGTGAGAGTTTGTTTGCAACCAAAATATCATCAAGTGCTTTTTGGTAAAACTCTTCGGCCATATTGATATTGCCTCTATTAAGGTAGGCATCGAGTACGATTTTTTTAATCTTCGATTTTTTTGCTGTCACCAATGCACTATCTGCATATTTTATATTTAGAGGATATTTACTGGTTATACTGGCGTAGCGGTAAGCATAAAACAACGCTTCATTATCAAAGTTTTTTTTTGATTTTTGAATGTAAAAATTAATGAGTTTCCACATTTTTATTGGATTGTTACTGTTCTCATCTATTTTTTTTTCAATTTGTTCATTACTTAAATTCGAATCATAAGTGGTTTGAGCATGAATTTTTAAAGAAATGACGATAAAAAATAAAACGACATAAGAAAAAATGGATTTCAATTGCATGATATTATAACAACTTGATTATTAGTTATATAAATTATTTTTTATTTATGGGTTTACAATAATACTGTAATTTTTTTTAAAAAACCACACATTATTTATAATAATCTTGTGATTTTTTATAAACTAACGGTTGTCTTTTTTGCACGTTTAATGGCTAAGGCAATATATTTGTAAAAATTAAAAGCATGAAAAAATTAGCACTTATCGCCGCCGTAGTTTTTACTACCCTTACTTTAAATTCTTGTAGACAATCAGACGATGTATTATCACCAGAAGAATATGAAACTTTAAAAAGAGCACAAGATTCCTCTACGGTAATATTAGATAATAATGCTACTGTGAATCCGGAACAAGGGGACAATCCTGTTTCAGCTATTGATGGAGAGATTGTACCACCTCCTAAAAAATAACCTAATTTAAAATATTTTTTTTTTCATCATTTGTGTTGGTTCTTCCGCGGATTTATTCGCGGAAGAATCTTTTTTGGGCAACCTTAAATATTTGGATTAATATTATGTTTGAGCTCTATAAAAGATTGGTAGTTTACTTTTGACTTGCCCTAAAATAGGTAGTTTATTGATCTGTACAGTCACCCATTTAAAGAGTAAAATGGAAGTTGAACTGTGTTTGAAAAAAGCCAATCAGTCGTTGAATATGATGGAACTTGCTTTTTGCTTAGCGCATCCTGCGATGTTACGAAGAATGATGCTTACAGTGGCAGAATTAGAAGGTTGGTCAGACTATGCTTACGCTTACGGGATCGCGACCAGTGCTTCCTACAGAGGAGATTTATACGTAGATAAAATTTTCAGCAGAGAAGTTCCCAATGCTCAAGCCGTAGCTTGGGTAATCCAACAATTGAAGAATTTCGGCGTAAAAATAATGAGTTAATGGTTTAAAAATATATTACAATGCCACAAAAAATAACCCCACAACAGAACCAAGCCAACACGCAAAATCCCAATAAAGGAAAGAATGGCGTTAATCAGCAAAATGCGAAAGCAAACGGAAATCGAGGTAAACCACTGAACCCAAACCAAAAAAAGAAATAAATAAATAGTTTATCCTCAGGTTAGCACTGGGGATTTTTTTTAGGTCTTCAATTATCCCATTTTTCTAAAGATAAAAGGGCAGTCCATTGTTCCAGCCTTGCAATCTGGAGCTTTAGTTTATAAATAAAAAACGAGGCTTTATCGAGGGAATCATATCTTAGAAAAAATTTCTACCTTTGAAAAAACAGTTGTCCCTATGAAAATTAAAAGCACTATTCTCTTTATTCTTCTTTCCTTAACGCCACTTTTTGGGCAGATCGAAGAAAAAAAACTCGATGTTCTGATTCAAAATACCTTAAAAACATTTGATGTGCCGGGCATTTCGGTGGGGATCATTAAAGATGGAAAAGTAGTGTACTCCAAAGGTTTTGGTCTCAGTTCCCTAACAACGAAGCAAAAAATGACGGATGAAACCTTGGTTGGCATCGCCTCAAACTCCAAGGGTTTTACCGGAACTGCCCTGGCCATGTTGGTTGATGAAGGTAAGCTGAAGTTTGATGATAAAGTGAGCCAGTATATTCCCGAATTTAAAATGAACGATGCATATGTTTCGCAGGAAGTGACCATCAAAGATTTAATCACCCACCGCGCCGGACTCGGTTTAGGGCAGGGAGACCTAATGTTTTTTCCAGAGGGCGGCCCACTTACGGTCAACGACATCATCCATAATGTGCGTTATTTAAAACCAGAAAACCCCTTCCGAACTACTTTAGATTATAACAACATCATGTTCATCGTCGCCGGTGAGGTGATTCACCGTGTTTCCGGGCTTTCTTGGGCAGAATTTATTGAACAAAGAATTTTGAAGCCAGTGGGCATGACCTCCAGCTACGGCAGTTACAGCCGAGCAAAAGCCGCCAATGTTTTCAATATCATCGATGCGCATGCACCCGTGGATGGCAAAGTGATCCAGGTGCCACACGATTGGAATGAGACGGCCAATGCGGCGGGTGGTATTATGAGTACGGTTAAAGATATGAATCTGTGGGCACAGTTTTTAATTAATGGTTTTACAACCAAAGACGGTAAAAAATTGGTGTCGGATAAGCAAATTCAACAGTTGTGGAATTTACAGATTTCAACGCCAGTACCCTTAAAAAATACGTATAACTCTAATTTCGGGGGCTATGGTTTGGGTTGGTTTTTAACCGATGTAAAAGGACATAAACAAGTCTATCACACGGGAGGCTTAATTGGAACCGTCACCCAGTTCACGCTGATTCCTGAGTTGAACCTCGGTATTGTGGTGCTAACCAATCAACAGAGTGGGGCGGCCTTTAGTGCTATTACCAATTCGATCAAAGATTCCTACTTGGGGATGCCTGAAAAAGATTGGGTAAAAGCGTATGGAGATCGCATGCTGACCATCAACGCTGAATATGCCAAAGGGAAAAAAGAAGTTTTTGAAAAATCAGAAAACTTTAGAAAAGATAAAAACAGCCAGCTCAAAACAGAGCAGATCGCAGGGACTTATACCGATCCTTGGTTTGGCGACGTGGTCATTTCGGCTGACGGAAAAGGATTCCGTATTTTCTGTAAAAATTCACCACGCTTAAAAGGCGAGCTTTTGCCGTACTCGCCCAATGTGATGATTGCCAAATGGGACGACCGCAGTTATGATGCCGATGCGTTTGTCAATTTTGATTTGGATGAAAATGGGAAAGCACAAGGGATGAAACTCAAACCGATTTCAGAAATTACTGATTTTAGTTTCGATTTTGAAGACTTGGATTTGAAGAAAAAGAAATAGTTGTTTTTGGGAGCTCATGCACACCAATACCTAGCGCCATCATTTTTTGTGACGGTGCGGTTTTAAAATAAAATATTTTAAATAGTCTTGGGTTCATAAAAGAAGACCAATTTTTTCTTGGCATCATGGAAGTCAGTCCAGGTCTCACAGTCGATTTCAAAACCAGCGACGCCGCAGGTGGGGAACATAAATACATCTTCAGACATGCTGTTGGCAAAGTTAGAAATGCCGTTGTTATGAGAAAACATGGCCACGTGGGTTAGGCCATCATCTAACCCGAGGGTAATATTTTCGAAATGGGTATCAGAGGCATTGTACAGCTTTTGAATGGTTTCAATTTCGATCTGGTATTCTTTATTGAAAATTTCACACGTAGCAAAGGCGCGCAAGGCGGGGCTTGAAAAAAACTTCTCGATGGCGTGGTGGTTTGACTTTAAAAAGTGAGCCATCTTTTCAGCATCGTGGATGCCCTTTTCGGCAAGAGGCCGGTTGAAATCATCGGTGTTTTCTGGCCAATCACTTTTTGCGTGTCTTACGAGAATTAATGTTTTCATGCGTAACTTTTTTGAAACATTAAAATTATAAATTATTTTGGTAAGAACTTGAAAAAAAGAATTTAAACCTGCACAAAATCATTTCAACAAAATTTTATTAAATTTGCACACGATGTCACAAATACTAGCGATTGATTATGGAAAAGCCCGGTGCGGAATTGCCGTTACCGATGAAATGCAAATCATTGCAAGTGGTTTAGAGACCGTTCCCACCAAAGAAATATTTGTATTTTTAAAAAAGTATTTCAGTGAAAACACGGTGGATCAAATTGTGGTTGGTTTGCCAACGGATTTAAAAGGGAATGTAAATGACATTGAAACTGATATTTTGAAGTTTTTAGAAAAGTTCAAATTGCAGTTTCCAATCGTAGGAGTGGCAAGATTTGATGAACGTTTTACCTCGAAGATGGCCTCTTTTTTTATCTCCCAAAGTGGAAAGACAAAGAAAAAGCGAGAAGAAAAAGGATTAATTGATAAGGTGAGTGCAACCCTTATTTTGCAAAATTATTTAGAGCAAATACAGAAATGATATTACCGATTAGAGCATTTGGAGATGCCGTCTTAAGAAAACACTGCCATGAAATTAACCCAGATTACCCTGAGTTAAAATCCTTGGTTGAAAATATGTTCGAAACCATGCACAGCGCAAACGGTATCGGTTTGGCAGCGCCGCAAATTGGCCTGGATATTCGACTATTTATCGTAGATGTTTCTCCGCTGGCAGAAGATGAAGATTATGAAGATATTGCCCACGAGCTGAAAGATTTTAAGAAAGTCTTCATCAATGCAAAAATTCTGGAGGAGACTGGCGAAGAATGGAAATTCAATGAAGGTTGCCTCTCTATTCCCGATGTACGCGAAGATGTGAAAAGAAAAGAAACCATCCTGATCGAATATTATGATGAAAATTTCGTAAAGCATACCGACACGTTTTCAGACATGAGAGCGCGTGTTATTCAGCATGAATACGATCACATCGAAGGGATTTTGTTTACAGATCACCTCAGTTCTTTAAAGAAAAAATTAGTCAAAGGAAAGCTTATGAAAATTTCGCAAGGCGATGTATCTGTGACCTACAAAATGAGATTTCCGAAATAAAGGAAAATATCCTATTAAAAATTAAATTCAAACAAATAATATAAAAATGAAGTTAGAAAAAATTATATCAATTTCGGGAAAGCCAGGGCTTTATAAATTGATTTCGCAGTTGAAAAACGGGTTCATCGTAGAAGATGTATTGACCAAGAAAAAAGCCAGTATATCTAATTCTTCACAGGTTAGTTTGCTTGATAATATCGCGATGTTTACTTTTGATAAAGAAGTTCCTTTGTTCGATGTTTTCGAAAATGTGGCTAAAAACTTTGAGTACAAAGAAACCATTTCTCACAAATCCACCGACGCAGAATTGAGAACATTCATGACGCAGTCTTTACCTGAATACGATCATGACCGCGTGTATGTATCTGATATCAAGAAATTGGCGCAATGGTACAATATTCTACACAAAGCAGGCTATATCACGCCAGACAGTTTTGTAAAATCGGAAGAAACCACGGAAGAAGAGCCGGCCATCGCAGAAAAAAAAGACACAAAAAAAGCGGCTCCAAAAACTGAAAAAGCTTCGACTCCCAAAGCGAAAGCGTCAACTTCCTCTGCAAAAGGAGCTCCAAAGAGTACGCATAGAAAAATGGGTTAAGCAATAAATAGTTCATAAAAAGCAATAGCTAATCAATCATGATCTACACTTGCTTTTCTTACTAAATCCATCGACTTCGGCAAAGAGTTTTATTTTTGCCGAAGTTTTTATTTAAAGTAAATTTGAGCGAGATAGAAGCTCGAATTTAGAAATTACAAATAGAAGCGAGAAATAACCACCCAACACCCAACACTCACACATGAATTCCAGACAAGAACAGCTCGAGGCTTTTAGCCGACTTTTAGATATTATGGATGATCTGCGGGAGAAATGTCCCTGGGATCAGAAACAAACCCTGCAAACGCTTAGGCATTTGACTTTGGAGGAGGTTTATGAGCTTTCTGATGCGTTGCTGGAAGAAGATTTACCGGAAATCAAAAAAGAGCTTGGCGATGTTTTGCTGCATTTGGTTTTTTATGCAAAAATTGCCTCCGAGAAAGGAAGTTTTGACATCGCCGATGTGATTACTTCTTTGAATGAAAAATTGATTTTCCGGCATCCTCATATTTATGGGGATGTGGAGGTTAAAGATGAAGAAGAGGTGAAGCACAATTGGGAAAAACTGAAGCTGAAAGAGGGGAACAAGTCGGTACTTTCTGGGGTAACCAAAGGTACGCCGAGTATGGTAAAAGCCTACCGAATTCAGGACAAAGTAAAAGGGATCGGGTTTGAATTTGCCAATGCGGAAGATGCCTGGCAAAAGGTGGAGGAAGAGTTGAAAGAGTTTCATGCCGAGACTGATCCGGCAAAGAGAGAACAAGAATTGGGCGATGTCTTTTTTTCGCTTATTAATTATGCAAGAATTTCGGGAATTAATCCAGACTCCGCTTTAGAAAGAACAAATAGTAAATTTATCAAGCGATTTCAACACATGGAGACGCTCGCCGCTGCTGAAAATATGAAGGTGGCAGATTTAAGTTTAAGCCAAATGGATGCGCTTTGGGAAGAAGCCAAGAAAAATGAATAAACCTTCAGTTGAGCTGAAGGTTTAAGGATAAGTTGAGGTTAATAAATGATTGCTTAGTTGAAAAACTCGTGGTATTTTACAATTGATTCTTTCAGTTCTCCCACAATTTTATTGCCATCTTCTTTATTGTCTGCTTTTTTTAATTTGTCGATTTCTTCCATGTGTGGCAGCAACCAAGCATGTAAAACATCGTGAGGTGTTCCTTTGATGGTACAGCTTTTTAGGAGGTTATCATTGGTTGCGCTGAGGTTTTGTCCTAAAGTTTTATAGTCATCAGTCTCTGGTTTAAAGGCATTAAGCTGCGTTTCCATTTCATTGATGAAAGGTTTCATTTCTGCGTTCATGGTCCATTTTTCGCCATTGTTGAGTTCTAATTTTACATTCTCATCGTGTTCGTCGGTTGTTGCATGTTCGTCATGAGAGGCGTGATCGTCTGTGGCTGTTTGCTCTGTAGTCATGTGTTCTGCATGTTCATCGGTTTTTTTCTCACAAGAGATTACGACTGCTAAGCCTAACAAGGCTGATAAAATAATTTTCTTCATTTTTTAAATAATTTAGTAGTTATAAATAATAGTATTGCTGTAATTCCCAGTCGGAAAGCCATGGCTCCTACGGTTTTTGTTTCGTATAATCCGCCATTATTAATATGAATAAATAAGCCGACGTAGGCAAGAATTAAAATAAGGAGCGCTATGGTAAGCGGAAACCTGACCCAAATTTGATTTCGGATAATTCCGTACGCAGCGATTAAATAAAGAAGGCTGCAAATTAAATTTGCCCAGACGATACCGCCTACGTAATTCCCTTCTTTTTCCCTAATCCCAAACCAGTCGAAAATGACCGAGCTGCTCATGAATAAAGTCACAACTCCAATTAGAAGAAGAGAACCAAGAACCAGTGTTTTTTTCATAATGGTAAAAATTAGATTTTAAATATAGAGTTTATTAAGGAACTTTCGTATGATTTAAGTCAGATGAAAAAGTTTTTACCATGGTTTAAATGGACGGACTAGTTTGTTTTCTGATAGCGTAAAACCGCCCACGTATTAACCACTATTCCCAAGCCTATAATGAACCCAAAGTGCGGCAGCAAATCCATAAAACCGCTGTCTTTCAACATAATCAACCGAACGCCGTCTACGCCGTATGTTACCGGATTTACGTAGGCGATGTATTTTGCCCACTCGGTCATGCTTTCAGTCGGTGTGAAAAGTCCGCTCATTAAGATGAAAATCATCATGAAGAAAAAGACCATAAACATCGATTGCTGTTGTGTATCACTATAAACCGAAGCCAGAAGTCCCATTCCCAAAATGGTCACGAGGTAGACTGAAATGAAGGCATACAACAGTAAAAAACTGCCCTGCATTTGAATTCCATACACAAAAATGGTGACTATCAATCCGATGCTGAAGGCTAACATCGATAAGATCCAGAAGGGAATCAGTTTTCCCAAGATGAAATCACTTTTTTTAATCGGCGACACGTTGATTTGCTCGATGGTTCCGATTTCTTTTTCTTCTACAATATTCAAAGCGGTTAAATAACCCCCAATTAAGGTGACCAAAAAGGCCAGAATTCCGGGAACTAAAGCCAGACGGTAATTATAAGTTTCATTAAACCAGAACTTCGGTACGATATTCAACCCAGAAATTTTCTTGGCACTTTCTAATTCGGGGCTTATTTCTAATTGAACCTGCTGATTGTAATCCTGTAAGATTTGGGCGATATAAGAGCCAGAAAGGCCAGCTTTTGTTCCGTTGATCGCATTGATGGCGAGCAGCACTTTTTCATTACGGTCACGTAGTAAATTCTTTTCGAAGTTATTGGGGATTTCTAATATTAAATCGATCCTGTCCATCTCAACTTCGTGATAAGCTTCCTTGTAATTCTCGCCGTAGTCTAGGATTTTAAAATATCCAGAAGCGGTAATTTTCCGAATAAGTTCACGTGATTCAGTTGATTTATCATGGTCGATCACTGCGATTTTAATATCCTTAATCTCGTAGCTTGCCGCCAAAGGAAGAACGACCAACTGAATAACGGGCATTACAAAAATAATGGCTAAGATCGACTTGTTCCTGAATATTTGCAGGAATTCTTTTTTGATTAATATGCCTAAAGTTCTGAACATTTTTTTGTACTATGTATAATATATGATGTAAAATTTCTAATTGCTAAAGTTTTCTCTATTCTAAGCGGATTTTAAATCTTTTAACGGCAATCGCAAAAAGAACCAGCATCATTCCGATGAGAACTAAAACGTGTTTCCAGACTACTTCTAGGCCGGTTCCTTTGATCATGATGTTTTTTACGATTTCATAATACCATTTTGCGGGGATTGCATTGCCCACCACTTGTAAAGGAACAGGCATGTTTTCTACGGGAAACATAAAACCACTCAGCATCAAGGTTGGGAGCATGGTGCCAACTAACGCGATTAGCATAGCGGTTTGTTGACTATCGGTGACGATCGAAATAACAATTCCGAAGAGCAGATTGGTGATGATGAAGATGATGCTTATTCCAAAGAGTAATGGCATGCTGCCTTTGATCGGCAGATCGAGCACGGTGACACTTAAAATAAGAATCGAAACCAAAATAATCATCGACAAAATAAAGTAAGGGATGGCTTTTGCCAAAATAATAATATAGGGTTTCATGGGTGAAACAAGCAGTATTTCCATGGTACCGGTTTCTTTTTCGCGCACGATCGCGATGGCGGTCATCAACACACAAATAATGAGCAGGATTAAAGCCATTACTCCGGGTACAAAATTGGGTGCGCCTTTGAGTTGGGGATTATAGAGCATTCTGATTTCGGGCTGAACACCAGAACTTTGTTGCAGAGTTTGTTGGCCATAAAAATCCAGAATAATATTCGACATGAAATTATAGATTTGGTTCGCCATGTTAATGTCGGTTCCATCGGTGATGAGCTGTAATTGCGCTTTCTTACCACTGGTCAGATTTTGGGTAAACTGGGCAGGAATCACCAAAATCATTTTTATTTTTCCACCCTTGAATGCGTCTTCAGCCTGGTTGATGGATTTTAAATCTTGTTGTATATCAAAATATTGATTGGCCGCAATTTTTGCAACCAAGTCTATTGAGCTCTGTGATTTTTCCTGATCCAAAATCCCAATTCGCGTATCTTTAACTTCAGTACTCAAGGCGAAACCAAAGAGCAGAACTTGTACAACGGGCATCCCGAAAAGAACCAATAGCGTTCTTTTGTCACGCAGTACGTGCCAGAATTCTTTTTTTACAAAGGTGATTAATTGTTTCATTTTTTTAGTAGATAGCGGATCGTTGACAATTGATAGTTTAAAATAATAAACTGATCGTTATTTTCTTCCGAGATTTTCTTTAGTTGTTTTTACCATTTTTAGGCGTATATTTAATATTTCGATGCAGTCTGAAATAATGGATGGTTCTTCTTTTTTGTTGAGGTAATCGCTATTCAACTCTTTTCGCTCCTCTCGCTAATTCATAAAAAACATCGTCCATATTTTTTGCCTTAAATTGTTTCTTCAAATTTGCGGGAGTATCCAAAGCTGCAATTTTCCCATCTACCATAATGGAAACACGGTCGCAATATTCGGCTTCATCCATATAATGGGTGGTGACAAAAATGGTAATTCCACGATCGGACGCTTCATAAATCATATTCCAAAACTGTCGCCGAGTGACCGGATCTACGCCGCCGGTGGGTTCATCCAAAAAGACAATTTGAGGCTCATGAAAAATAGCGACCGAGAAGGCCAATTTCTGTTTCCAACCCAAAGGGAGTTGCGAAACCAATTTGTTTTTTTCATTTTCAAGACCCAGTTCCGTGATGAGTTGATTGCGCTTCATTCTTAATTCTTTCCTTGGTATTTCGTAAATTCCTCCGAAGAAGTTCAGGTTTTCTTTGACGGTTAAATTTCCGTACAAAGAAAATTTCTGACTCATATACCCGATGTTCTTTTTAATTTTTTCAGTCTCAGTGTATACATCATAACCGGCAACCGTAGCATTTCCAGAACTCGGAATGGAGAGGCCACTAAACATTCGCATCGCGGTTGTTTTTCCAGCTCCATTTGCACCGAGAAAACCAAAAATCTCTCCTTTTTTTACCTCAAAATTAAGGTGGTCTACGGCCGTAAAGTCGCCAAAAACTTTGGTGAGGTTTTCGGATTTAATGGCGATATTGTTATTTTCAGTCATCATTTTAATGAGATAATAAACGGATAAAACTGTCTTCGATACTGGCCGTCACCGGATAGATTTCGATGTTTTCACATCCTTCTTTTTGTAAATAATCTTTAATAATTGAAGGGTCAAAGTCGTCTTCTTTGTCAATGGTTAAATGCACAAATTCACCGTAGGCGTAGACATTTTTCTTTTGGTCAAAATTCTCCAAAGCGCCTAAAACAGTGGAAGTTCTACCGGCTTTTACTTCAAAGAGCAGGTCAGGAAAAGAATTACTCACATTTTCTGGCGTATCTATGGAGAGGATTTTCCCGTGGTTCATTAAGGCAATTCTGTCGCAAAGCGCCGCTTCATCCATATATGGTGTCGCCACGACCATGGTAATACCCTGTAGTTTTAACCGTTGAAGCATTTCCCAAAATTCTTTTCTGGAAACGGGATCTACTCCCGTGGTGGGCTCATCTAAAAAAAGAACTTTTGGTTTGTGAATTAAAGCACAGGATAATGCCAGTTTTTGCTTCATTCCGCCTGATAATTTACCAGCGCGCCGGTTTTTAAAAGGTTCAATTTGAATATAAATATCTTTTATTAAATCATAATTTTCGGCAATGGTCGTATTAAAAACACTCGCAAAAAATTCCAGGTTTTCCTCAATGGTCAAATCTTGATAGAGTGAAAATCTTCCCGGCATGTAGCCAAGAATCTTTCGGATTTCTTTATAATCTTTTACCATATCTAGGTTTTCAATGGTTGCAGAACCGGAGTCGGGGAGAAGAACGGTGGTCAACATTCGGAAAATAGAGGTTTTTCCGGCACCATCGGGACCGATTAAGCCAAAGATTTCTCCAGGTTTTACTTCAAAACTCACATCGTCAACTGCAAGAACTTTGTCGTTTTTCTTGCCATAGGTTTTGGTGAGATTTTGAACGGTAATTGATTTCATTGTTATGTTTGATGGGTTTCACCACAAAAGTCAAAAAAGTTTTCTTTTTAAAGTGGGAACTTATTAAGTTTTAAAGTTCAAAAAAGGTGTGCTTTTTTCTTATTGTGGATTTTAATGCTTTATTATTAATCTTTAATGCTTTATTATTAATCTTTTATGGCATTTATCTTTTGTGACTTTTTTGGTCAATTTAGTTTTTTGTTTAATCACGAGTCACAAAAGATTTTTCTTTTTAAAGATAAAACGTATTAGACTTTAAAGTTCAAAAAAGAGAACTTCGAAACTATTTTGTGAACTTTAATGCTTTATTATTAATCTTTTTAAGACATTCATCTTTTGTGACTAACTCTAAAATTTCACGTCGCCATACATTCCGATTTTCAAATAGCCATCATTTTTTACGTGAATTTTTACGGCATAAACCAGGTTAGCTCTTTCATTTTTTGTTTGAATGGTTTTTGGGGTGAACTCGGCTTTAGAACTGATCCAGTAGATATTTCCGTCGAGTTCTTTGGTAGTACCTTCACCAGCATCGATTAAAACCTTTACTTTTTGACCAATTTTCACCTGTGGCAATTGATCACCCGTGATGAATGTTTTTAAGGTCATCATCTGGAGTGCTGCCATTTTGAAAATAGGTTTCCCAACCACCGCAAATTCGCCCTCATTTAAATATTTGGTTAAGACCATTCCTGAAATCGGACTTTCAATCGAGTTGTTTTTTAATTGTTCATCGATCTGGTCAACTTTTTTCTGTGTAGGTTTTCTCTCGCTTAAAATGGCTCTGTTTTGAATCGATACATTTTCTTTGGTGGTTGAAATTTGTTGTTGCAAAACATTTAATTGACTTTGCGCTGCCGCAATTTGCCTCTGAATTACTTTGATCTGCCCATTGGCATCATCGAGTTGCTTTTTTGTCGCAGCATCTTTTGCCACTAGATTTGCAGTTCGATTTCTTTCACGGACTGCATTTTGAAGTTGCTCCTGCAGAATGGAAACATTGGCAGTTTGTCCCGAGATTTGGGATTGCAAGACCTGAATTTGTGGCAGTGCCGAATTTGTTTTTTGCTCAAGTGCATCCATGCTTGCCAGAACC
Source organism: Kaistella yonginensis (assembly GCF_030409525.1). GTDB lineage: Bacteria > Bacteroidota > Bacteroidia > Flavobacteriales > Weeksellaceae > Kaistella > Kaistella yonginensis. Next base: position 176,027 of record NZ_JAUFQB010000011.1, read on the forward strand.
TGTTCTTTTTGCAGTTCTACATTTTTAGGATCGATTTCGCCTACTTTTTCATTCGCAGAAAGTTCTTGTCCTTCTTCCAAATTTAATTGTAAAATGGTTCCATTTGCTTTTGCGGTAACAATGAGTTCATCTGCTTCGAAAGTTCCGGAAGCATCGTAATCTTCATCAGAATTGGTACAGGAGAAAAGGGCAAAAATGGTGAGAAGGAAGATGTATTTTTTCATCGGATTATTTTATTTTAAAGGAAATAGATTTTAATAGTTAGAAATTTGGTATGCAAACACTCAAAGACTCAATCACTGATTTAGTTGTGCTTTCAGGTTATATTGGGTTAAAAGATATTGGATCTCATGCGTTATTTTTTGGTTTTTAGCGCGGTCGAGTTCGTTAACTTCGCGCAAATAATCGCTGGTCGTGATGATTCCGTTTTCTAATTGGGCAAAAGATGATGCTTTTATACTTTCGCGTAAAACGATCAGCTCATTATCTTTGGTGAGTAGTTGCTGGATCTTCTCAAGTTCACTGTTCTTCTGAATGGTTTGAAACTGTTGATTAAATAAGAAGTTTTCTTTCTGAACCTCAATTTCCTTTTGTTGGATGCTGACGAGTGCTAAATCATTTTTCTTGGTGTAGAAGCCAGAGATCGGAATGTTTAAGCGTACGCCGCCGATATAAAAGAGGTCGAATTCATTTTTCAACATGTTAAATCCTGGCTTTCCATAACCGCCTTGGAAAAAAGCACCAATTTTCGGGGTGTTTTTAGAGGTGATATTCGATTTTTGCTGCTCCAAAGCTTGTTTCTGTAAATCGAAAAGTTGCAGTTCAGCCCGTTTATTTTCGTCTAAAATTAGAATTTTTTCAGGTTTTTCGAGGGTTGTGGATTCATCCAAATTTCTTTGAATAAAGAGGGAAAGCATTTGGATAAAACCAATTCTTATCGCCCGCAGTTCCATTTGTTTTTGGTCGATATTTACCAATTGTGCCTTCAACACGTCTACATTGCTACGGAAGATGACCCCATTTTGCAATTGAGCTTCGGCTTTTTTTAGTCCATTGGTAATATCTGATTTGGTGAGTTCTGTTTGTTTAAGTTGTTCATCAGTTTGCAAAATTCCAAAATATATTTGGTTGATTCTCATTTCCAATTGATCGGTTTCGACTTCGGTTTTTTGCAATTCTATTTCAGCATTGATGGTCGCCATTTTCTTTTGGTTGGCAATCATTCCGCCATCGTAAATATTCTGTTGAATATCTGCAAAAACTTTATATTGGTCTTTAGTAACGGGCTCAACAGTCATGTTTGGAATCTGAATTGGTAGTTGCGTGACCTCATTTTGGTAGGTTGCCTGTCCGATGACTTGAATTTGAGGAAGCCAACCTTTCGCGGCATTTTGCAAATTATATTCCTTGGTTTTGGCAATTAAATCGTGTCTTTTGATGAGCGGATAATTGTGCTTCGCCAGATCATAACATTCTTCTAAAGTCAATGTTTGTGCGGTGACAGTAGAGATAAGAAAGATAAAAAGATATTTTAAATGTTTCATTAGAGCGCTTTTAGATGATCGACATTAGATGTTAATTATTAGATATTAAAAATGTGTTGATTACAATTAATTATTCAACATCATTTTAATCCACATGGGAACCAAAGTTTTTCTTTCCGTAGCAAATTTTTGAAATTCATCATCGTCCATTAAGTCGAAAGATTGTAAAATAGGTTTGCCTAAAAAGGGAAAAACAGTCATGCTTAAATAGTTCAGTAGAAAGTGAAAAGGGTTTTGGTCTGGTTGCTTTTCTCTAATCTGTTGCATTAAAAAAGAATTATTTAAAACTTTTTCAAAAGGCAAAATTGATTTTACATCAGAAGTTTTCTTTTGAATTTCACTTAAGACGAAAATCGGGAGGTTGGGATTTTTTGTTAAAATATCGAAGTATTTTACACTTGCCAAATCAATTTTCTCCTCTAATGTGGTTTTTTCGTTGGTGACGATAGGAATGATTTGACCGAATAATAAAACGATTTTCACTTTCATGACCTGTTCAAACAGTTTTTCTTTGGTTCGGAAATAATAATTCAGCAAGGCCAGATTAATACCAGCTTCTTCTGCAATATCGCGGGTTCGTGTACCGGAAAACCCTTTTTCGGTAAAAACCTTGGAAGCGGCGAGTAAGATTTTATCTTCGGTTGAAAGTTCGGTTGTTGCCATTTTTAAATTAATTCTTCTGCAAATATAGAATTAATTTTTTGATTTAAACAAATGAATTAATTAAATGATTAAATCAACTGGGCTTGTGGTCTAAAAAAATGCCACCTCGATTTATATTCGGGTGGCATTTTGTAAACTAGTGAACGGTTATTTTTTGAGAAACTGGATCGATTCCACAGTTCCATTTATATCGGTTAATTTTAAAATATACTGACCCGCAGGAAGATAAACTATATTCAATGGTGTCTTTCCGGAGGTTTTTTCTGAAACAACCATTTGGCCCGTCATCGTATAAACCGTATAAAAAGTAAATTCTTTGTCAGATTTAACATATAGCTCGTCTTTTACAGGATTGGGATAAACGGTCGGCCTTTGGTTTATTTTCACTGAACTTACACCCAAAGGACCATCTGCTGTAATTTCTACATAGATGAAGTTGCCTTGTAAAACGTTTCCAGTAGATTGCCAAAGTGCAGAAAACAGCGTGCCATAGCCTGTAGAAGTTGTGGGAGCTGCTTGAACGGATCTGGAAGAAATTCCGGTACCGCTGTGTCTTATTTCAATCAATAGATTGCCGCCGGTATATTGCCAGGCACTGCTGAAAGTGATTTTAAAGCTAAAATTATTTGGGTTAGACCCGACTGTTAAAGCTCCTGCAGGAATCACTAAACTGCCTGTTCTTACTTTAGTTTGGGGACCTACAACATTGGCTGTAAAATCGAGTTGCCGATCAGCTGGTTCAACACTATCACTCAAATAGATATCAAATGCAGACATGGTCAAAGCGTTTGCAGGCCAGCTATCGACTGTACTTGCTGGCAATCGAAATGAAATTGACGTAAGGTTTTTTCCTACCAAAGAGGTGAGTAAGCTATCATCGATAATAAATTGTAATTTTCTTGCGGCGTTTCCGAAAGGTCCAATAAACGAGCTACCCTCATTGCTGTTAGGAAGCACTAATGTTGTTTGTGCCTTGGTTGTGGTATTGTAGCCAAACATCATGATTAGTCCGATTAGTGCAGAAAAAAGTCTTTTCTTTATCTTCCGCCCGGAATGGGATTTTGGAAAAATATTTGGATTTTTGTAAAAAGTAATTTTTGTTTTCATAGTCAATAATTTTTTTTGGTTTAAAACAAATTTAGGTAAAATTATAATGAGGTTTTCATGACTTTTGATCAATCATATTCAAAAAAAATGAAGTTAATATAATGCTGATTTTTTAGGCAGTTTTCATAAAAAAAAGAAAGTGTCTCAATACTCGAAATCAGCCTCTGAGATTCTAATATTCGAGACCCAGACTCTGACAGGAGTCTGTGATAAAAGCATAAAAAAAGCCGTTTCATACAGTTATGAGACGGCTTCTTCTATTTTTTTTTTAGTTATAATCCAAACTGCTTCGCAAACAAATCTGGGAAAACTCCCATCGCTACTAGAGCGAAGATAATGAAAACCGCTACAATATTGTACGTTAAAGAAACTCTTTCTGAGGTTTTGAAACTGCTTTCTTTCGGGAAGAACATCGCCATAATCAAACGCAGATAATAGGCAATTGAGAGTGCAGAACCTAAAACCGCAACCAATACTAAAAATGGGGCAGAATCAATAGCCTGCGCGAAGATTGCAAATTTCCCCATAAAACCTGCAGTTATAGGAATCCCCGCCATTGACAACAAAGAAACTGTAGCCGTGACCGCCAAGATGGGTTCGGTATGCGCTAATCCTTTGAAAGCGTTGTAAGAAGTTTCTCTTTTTAATTTTTCAACCCAGATCAAGCACATCATTACGCCAACGGTTGCTAAAGAATAAGCGAAGAGATAGAACGCCAAGTTATAACTTGACAAACTATTCATTCCGTAGAAGATTAAAGATAAATAACCCACGTGCGACACGGAAGAGTAGGCCAACATTCGTTTGGCATTACTTTGCGCCAGACCCATAACATTCGCCAAGAATAAAGTGATAATAATTAAAACGCCTAAGATGGTAATCCATTCGCCCGTAATTCCGATAAAACCAATCGTCATTAATTTAAATAAAGCAAAGAAGGCAGCGATCTTCACCACCGACATCATAAAGGCGGTAATTAGTGCTGGTGATCCTTGATAGACATCTGGACTCCACATATGGAACGGTGCTAAGGAAACCTTGAAAGCCAAAGCAACCAGCATGAGGATTGCGCCTAAGTTGAACATTAAATCCTTTGGATGGTCCACCGCAAACTTATGGATGGTGTACAAGTCAAAACTTCCGCTGCTGCCGTAAATTAGCGCCACGCCAAATAGAAGAAATCCTGTGGCGAAAGCACCCATTAAGAAATATTTAATCGAAGCTTCGTTTGATCGCAAGTCGGTTTTATTACTTCCTGCGAGTACGTATAAAGGAATAGATAGGATTTCGATTCCTAAAAATAAAGTCACCAAGTTTTGGAAACCAAATAAAATAACCCCACCAATTAAGGAAAATAACATGAGGGTGTATAATTCTGATTGGTGATTTCGATGATTGCTGAATGAAAAACCGCCCAAGAAAAATAATAAGATGGTAATGACAATCGATATTTTGGTAAATAAAGCGGCATTTGCCCCAAATTCATACATGTGTTGGTATTGGTGGAAGAACGATAGCTCTGGTAAGAAACTGACGTAAAAAGCAATCATCAAGCCCAGAATACCAATGTATCTGGAGAATTTTCCTTGTTCAAAAACACCTGCAAATAAAGCAGCTACTGCGGTAAGGAATATAATTATTAAAACGCTCATTGAGTATAGATTTGAGATTTATAGATTTGAGATTTTAGATTTTCATCGGGATCTCGATCTCTTTATTTCTTAATTATTAATTTTTCTTAATTCATCATTGAAGTAAAAATAAACTTCAAAGAACTGTTGACCATATCGAGCATTGGTTGCGGATATACTCCCAATACAATTACAAATACAACCAAACTTGCCAACACGGTAAATTCTACGCCAGTGACGTCTTCTACATTTGCAAGTACTTCTTCATCCCCTTCTCCAAACATGGCTTTGCCATAAAATCTGAAAAGATACACCGAAGAAAAAATCATCGTTGTACCAGCAATGACCGCTGCAAGAATATTATAATCGAAAATAGATTTAATTAAAATAAATTCTCCGATAAAGCCGTTGGTCAATGGGAGTGCAATTGATCCCAATAAAATTACCATAAATAAAACGGCAAACTTTGGAGCTACTTTCGCTAAACCACCCATTTGTCTAATATCTCTAGTTTTAAATCTTTTGTAAAGAATATCGGCACAATAAAACAGACCAACCACGTTGATACCGTGGGCAAAGGCTTGTACTAAAGCTCCTTCGCCACCTTCAATCATTAATGTTCCTTTCATCGTTAAGATTGCAGAAGCCATAATCCCGGCTGTCATCAAACCAACGTGAGATAAAGAAGAGTAGGCTATTAATCGTTTGGAGTCATTTTGAATAATCGCAATTAAAGCACCATGTACAATTCCGATAATCGCCAGTACCAGTACAATCTGTCCGGAAATTCCTAAAATCGGTTCTGGTGTGATGGGTAATAACCATCTTAATAAACCGAATACGGCCATTTTCAACATAATTCCAGAGAGTAACATAGACCCTTGGGTTGGTGAATAGGTGTAGGTATCTGGCTGCCAGGAATGGAATGGGAAAATTGGTAACTTCACTGCGAAAGCAAAGAAGATAAACCAGAAAATCACCGTTTGTGCGCCTGAAGTTAAATCTGCGTTGTATAAATCAGTGAGAGCAAATGATGCGGAGTGGTTGTACACGTATATTAAACCGATCAACATGAATAGGGAACCTACAAAAGTATAAACAAAGAATCGTGTAGTAAATTCTACTTTCTTGTTTTCTTGACCCCAAATTCCCGCGATTAACCAAATTGGAATTAGCGTTACTTCCCAGAAAATATAGAATAATAATCCGTCTAAAGAAGTGAAAACACCGATTAAACCAAACTGCATTAGCAGGATTAAGCCGTAGAATGTATTTCGGTACCCCGGTTTTTCATTAAAGGACGAAAGAATAATTAGCGGTGTTAAGATATTGGTGAGCAATAACATCAACATGCTCATTCCATCAATACCGAAATGCAGATTGCTCTTGATATAATTGGACCAAGGATAATTAATTTCATATTGCAAAACTCCATCAACGGTCGGTTTGAAATCAAAACCCGACAGCATATAAAAGGTCAAAAACATTTGTGCAAATGCAATTCCTAATGCTAGATATTTACTGGCGGGATTTTTCCACGCGAACACCAAAACTGAACCTAAAAGTGGTAAAAGCAGTAATGTTAATAATAGGTACGACATTTACTATTGTAATATAAAGTTAACAATTAATATAATTCCGATTGCTAAAGACATGATGAGAACATAATTCTCTACATTTCCGTTCTGTAGCTTTTTTGCGGCAATTCCTGAATCCTGTGCTCCGGTACCGATATAATCAACAAATCTTTTAAGAACGCCTTTGTCAAACATATTTCCACCGACGCCAAGTCCTTCGATAAATTTCACGAAAGTCGCGTTATTCAATTCATCGATGTATAATTTCTTGTTAGAAAGTTTTTCCCATCCGGTATAATTTTCATCAGGTAAAGCCATTTTTTTCTTGTTGATGTAAATGATTTTAACAAGGAACCACACTACGAAGAACATTAAAACAGTTAAACCTAGAAGGATCATTTCAGTCATCAGAGGAACTTCTGCAAGCTCTAAATCATACATATAAAGGTTTTGCAACCATTTGTCTAAGTGGGCATAATTACCGTGACCAATAAAATGTGGCAGGTTAATGAAACCCCCAATAATTGAAAGTACTGCCAACACGATTAAAGGCAGAGTCATGGTTAAAGGACTTTCATGCAGATGATTTTTCTGTTCCTCGGTTCCTCTAAATTCCCCGTGGAAGGTTAAGTAATATGCTCTGAACATATAAATTGCCGTCATTGCTGCGATGATGAACAGAATCGCCCACAAATAAGGACTTCTTCCGTAAACATTTGCTAAAATTTCATCTTTTGAAATCATTCCCGACAGGAATGGGAATCCTGAAATTGCCAATGTTCCGATGAAGAAAGTAATATGCGTAATTGGAATTTTTTTCTTTAATCCGCCCATGAATCTCATGTCCTGTTCACCACTCATCGCGTGAATTACAGAACCAGAACCCAAGAACAGCAACGCTTTGAAAAAAGCATGCGTCATTAAATGGAACATGGCAACGGTATAAGCTCCTACACCAACTGCAACAAACATAAAGCCCAATTGCGACACGGTAGAGTAGGCCAACACTTTTTTAATATCATTTTGTCTAAGGCCGATAAAGGCTGCAACCAAAGCGGTTAATAAACCGATGAACAGAATTGCATCCATGGTGGTTGGTGCCAAAGAGAATAAAAAATTTGATCGCACCACCAAATAAATACCAGCCGTAACCATGGTCGCCGCGTGGATTAAGGCAGAAACTGGCGTTGGGCCAGCCATTGCATCAGGCAGCCAGGTAAATAATGGGATCTGGGCAGATTTGCCGATCGCTCCAATAAATAAACTGGCAGTGATAAAAATAATAATGCCTGAATCCAATTCGAATTTGCCAGAATTTTGTGCAACTGAAAGATAATCGATTGCATTGGTTTGAAAGGCAATCATCAGAATTCCAATAATCATTCCCAAGTCACCAATTCGGTTCATGATGAACGCTTTTCTTGCTGCTGCACCGTACTCTTTATTTTTATACCAGAAACCAATGAGTAAATAGGAACACAAGCCAACCCCTTCCCATCCGATGAAAAGAATCAGGTAATTGCTACCCATTACTAAAAGTAACATCATGAATATAAATAAATTCAGGTAGGAAAAGAAGCGGTGGAAACCTTTGTCGGTACTCATATACCCAATTGAGTAGAGGTGAATCAGAGAGCCAATCCCGGTGATAATCATCACCATCATTAATGACAGTTGGTCGATTTGAAAACCGAAATTCACTTGAACTCCATTAATTCGGAACCATTCAAAGGCTCGTACAATTACGGGTTGTGAATTTGCATCGAACTTAAAGAATAAACTCAAAGCAATAATGAATGAGGCAAATACAACCGCAGTTGCCAAGGTTCCTACCAACATTTTCGGAAGTTTTTTTCCGAATAAACCGTTGATTAGAAATCCGGCAAAGGGCAATAGTATAATTGCGTAAACTAAATTTTCCATTCTATATTATCCTCTTAATTTATTAAAAATACTAATGTCTACCGATTTGGTATTTCTGTACAACATGGCGATGATTGCTAATCCTACGGCAACTTCTGCAGCGGCAACCACCATGATGAAGAAGACCAAAATTTGTCCGTTTCCGTCGCCTTTATACGATGAGAAAGCGGCCAGTAGAAGGTTAACAGAATTCAGCATCAATTCTACACATCCCAAAATAATGATGGCATTTTTACGGATTAATACCCCCAAAACACCCAGACTAAACAAAACAGAACTTAGAATAATAAAATACTCCAGTGGCACTACCTGTATAAATGAATTTACTTCTCCCATAATTCTATAAATCTTTTTTACCAATTAAAACCGCTCCTACAATTCCCGCAAGAATTAAGATTGAAGCCAACTCGAAAGGCAAAACATATTCGTTAAACAATAATCTCCCAAGATTTTTGGTAAGACCCACCGACATATCTACATCACCTGCAAAAGTTTTTTGATTTAAACCTTTAAATGCACCTAAAATGCCCACCAATAATAATCCTGCGGAAAATACACCGATGAATTTAGAGAGGTTCTTCTTTTTACTTTCATCTTCTTTATTCAGATTCAACATCATTAATATGTAAAGAAATAAAACCATGATTGCACCGGCATACACAATGATTTGTACAATACCGAGGAACTGCGCATTCAATAAAATATAAAGCGCTGCAATTGAAAAGAAGGTAACGATCAGCGACAAGATAGCATACATGGCATTTCTGGCAAAAACAAAATAGAATGCACTGGCCAACGCTAAAAATGACACAAAGAAAAATATGATTTGTTCCATACTATTTTACTGATTTTTTTTGCAATTCACTCTGACGGTCAGAAATATCAATTCTTGCATTAATTTTCTCAACCAACTTATCTTTCCCATAAATAAAACTTCCGCGATTGGTTTCTACATCTACCAAACGGTCGGTTAAATAAATTGCTGATTTGGGGCAAGCTTCTTCACAAAGGCCACAGAAAATACATCGCAACATATTGATTTCATACACAGAGGCATATTTTTCTTCACGATAGAGTTCTTTCTCGTCTTTGGTTCTTTCAGCAGCGGTCATGGTGATCGCTTCAGCCGGGCATGCAACGGCACAAAGCCCACAAGCGGTACATCGTTCGCGACCTTCTTCATCAATTTTTAAAACATGAAGTCCGCGCCATACTTTTGCTCTAGGCTTTACCACTTCAGGATAAGCAAATACTTTTCCTTTTGGTCCTTCGATGGCGTGTCTTAACGTAATAGCCATTCCCTTGAAAATTTCTGGGAGGTATAATTTTTCCATAAAAGTCATCTCTTTATTCGAGACTACTTTTGATCTGTTTGTCAGTTTCATATTCATGGGTTTTAGCGCCACTTTTCAGTGTTGCATTAAAACTTCTATTTAATTAATTCGCGAAGAAAACAATAACTGCGGCAGTGATTACTAAATTCGCTAATGCTAATGGGATCAAGGTTTTCCAACCTAAATGCATCAATTGGTCATATCTAAATCTTGGGATCGTCCATCGGATCCACATAAAGATTAAAATTCCTAATATGGTTTTCGCTAACATGGCGAAAATACTTAATGTTCCGGCCACGTTTTCTCCCCAGTTCTGAGAAACCCACTCAATCCCCGGAAAATTAAATCCTCCGAAAAATAAAGTTACGATTAATGCATTAGAAATGAACATGTTTACATACTCGCCGAACATATATTGACCATAGTTCATCGAAGAGTATTCGGTCATATAACCATTGACCAATTCTGATTCGCACTCGGGTAAATCAAACGGATGACGGTTGGTTTCAGCCATCGCTGCTACAAAGAAGATAATAAAAGCCAAAGGTTGGTAGAAGATATTCCAGTTCATTCCGTCTGCAGGAATGAATCCCCAGATTTTTCCTGTTCCCTGTGAGCTGGTGATAAAGTGCAAATCTAAACTTCCGGACATTAAAATAATCGAAAGAAGAGATAGACCCATGGCTAATTCATAAGAAATCATTTGCGATGACGCACGAATTGCACCGATTAAGGAATATTTATTATTGGAAGCCCAACCACCGATCATCATTCCATACACTCCTATGGAAACCATTGCAATCAGATATAAAACGCCTACATCGATATTGGCGACCTGTACGTTAAATGATTCTCCCCCAATGTTCAACGATTTCCCCCAAGGAATCACCGCGCCCGTAATTAGGGAAATAAACATGGTTAAAGCAGGACCCACATAGAATAAAAATCGATCTGCACCTTGTGGAACAAATCCTTCTTTAAAGAATAATTTACCACCATCGGCTAAAGGCTGCAAAATCCCAAAAGGACCGGCCCTGTTAGGACCAATTCTATCTTGAAGGATGGCTGCTACTTTTCTTTCGCCCCATGTTGAATAGGCAGCAATACCCAAGGATACCGCAAAAAGGGTAACAACTAATATAATTTTAAAAGTAATTAAATCCATCATTATTTCTCGTCTTTTTCGCTCAGTTCTTTTGCATCTGGATTATCCAAAAGACTAATCATGTTCTTAGGTTTTTCGTAATGGTTCAAAGAAATTACGGAATGGCGGTCGATATGTCTTGGGCCTTCAATGGTCCATAATTTTACATCTTTTTTGTGGAATCTACAATCATCACAAATCCAATCCTGCACTTCATCGTATTGGTCTTTTCTGGCGGTTACCCGAATGACTTCTTCACCTTTCATCCACACCACTGCTTTACCAGCACACTTCGTACATTCACAGGTTGCGTTCAATGGTTTTGTAAACCAAACCCTACTGGCAAATCGCGCAGTTCTGTCTGTCAAAGCACCAACAGGACAAACATCAATAACATTTCCGATAAAATCACTCGTTAAAGCTTTGTTTAAATTGGTTGAAATTTCGGCATGTTCCCCGCGGAACAAAATGCCATGTTCTCTACCTTCTGTTAATTGATTTGCCACCAAAACGCATCTTGCACATAAGATGCAACGGTTCATGTTTAACTTAATATTCGGACCGATATCTTCTGGTTCAAAAGTTCTTCTTTCAAATTCGGTTCTTGTTTTTTCTAACCCGTGTTCATAACTTAAATCTTGTAAATGACATTCGCCCGCTTGATCACAGATTGGGCAATCGAGTGGGTGATTGATCAACAAAAACTCTGTTACAGCATGCCTTGCTTCCTGTGTTTTTTCTGAGGTAAGGTTTTTTACTTCCATACCATCCATTACACTGGTTCTGCAGCTTGCTACCAATTTAGGCATTGGTCGGGTGTCGGCATCAGAACCTTTTGATACTTCTACCAAACACGTTCTGCATCTTCCACCGCTGGATTCCAGGGGTTTATAATAACACATTGCCGGGGGAACTAATTTACCACCGATTTGTCTTGCAGCTTCTAAAATAGAAGTACCAGGCAAAACTTCGGTCGTCTGTCCGTCGATGGTTATCTTGAATTTTTTAATTTCTTCGCTCATTATAGATGAATTCAAAAATGAATTAATTATTTTTTGTGTTAAAGGTATATCCAATTCCAAAATTAACTTGTCCGAAAACGAAGCCTTGGGATGCTTTATCGGGTTTATTATTTAAGGTTGTTTTAATGTCCCACATGTTGATATAGCCCGCTTTCGCTTCGACTCTTGCGACCACATGTTTCCAAAACACAAAATTCAAACTGGTTCTACCATCCAAACCTAATCCCGCTACATGGAACCGGTCGCTTCTTTCATTACCGAATAATTTCACATTGCTTTTGGGGAACATAGGACCTAAACCGCCACCGTAACTCCAAACAATATCAAATTTTTCTTTGTTATAAATATTCTTATACTTTTCTAAACCGAAGTTGATGTAATTTAATCCATCGGTATGTTCAAAAGTTAAAAATTCTCCGTTTGTTAAATCAACCTTTCCGTTTTGTACCAGTGCAGCATAAACCGGATCAGTAATATTACCTGAAAATTTAACCGATTGGTCTTGATCCATCACATATTTCATATGGTCAATTCCTAAAACAAAAGCTACATTATCTTTGATAAAATAGGCAAACCTTTGATTGGTCTGCGGTATTGTTACCCGATCTAACTGAAAATAGTTATGGTAAGAAAAATCTGACGGCCGATCATGGGCAACCACTTTTTCTAATGTAAAATCATAACCATTTCCTTTAAAATGAATATCGGAATTGCTGTAGGCAGCCCGATTCCATCCCCAAAAAATTAGCATTTGTCCTTTTTGTGTTAGAGGTTGCTTTTTTGGCAATTCTTCTTGACCAAAAGCGAAACTAAAACTTAAAAATAATGCAGCTAAAACTACTATTTTCTTCATATTTATAATAGGAATTCATCCTATTCTTCTTTTAAACCGTCTTGTTATGACTTTCTTTTTTACTCTGTTTTGGCAGCCATCGGAATTGGATCTGCATAATTGGCTAAACCATAATTTCTTGTTTGACTTTCAGGATTGTCGATATACCACTCAAACTCATCACGGAAATGACGGATTGCAGCAGCAACAGGCCAAGCAGCCGCATCACCTAAAGGACAAATCGTATTTCCTTCAATTTTTCGCTGAACATCCCAGAGCAAATCAATATCGGCCAAGGTTCCTTGACCACTGTGAATTTTTTTCAATATCTTATACAACCATGGGGTTCCTTCTCTACACGGCGTACATTGGCCACAGCTCTCATGGGCGTAAAAATGAGCCAAAGTCATGGTATGTTTTACCACCGATTGGTCTTCATCTAAAACAATAAATCCACCTGAACCCATCATCGTTCCGGTCGCAAAACCACCATCTGATAGCGATTCATAATTCATATATCGAGGTTCACCGTTGATGGTTTTCAGCAATAGGTTTGCAGGAACAATCGGTACAGAACTACCCCCTGGAATACAGGCTTTTAATTTTTTACCATTGGGAATTCCACCACAATATTCGTCAGAATAAATAAATTCTTCGACGGTAATGGTCATATCGATTTCGTAAACGCCTGGTTTATTGATGTTTCCACAGGCTGAAATTAATTTTGTTCCTGTTGAACGGCCAACGCCAATTTTCGCATATTCCGCACCTGTAATATTAATAATGGGCCCCACAGCGGCAATGGTCTCTACATTATTTACTACCGTAGGACATTCCCAAAGTCCTTTTACAGCAGGGAAGGGTGGTTTCAAACGAGGGTTTCCTCTTTTACCTTCTAATGATTCTAACAGGGCGGTTTCTTCACCACAAATATAAGCACCAGCACCACGATGAACATAAATTTCTAAATCGAACCCTGTTCCTAAAATATTTTTCCCTAAAAATCCGGCTGCTTTAGCTTCTTCAATGGCATGTTCCAAAATATCCGGAATCCACGCGAATTCTCCTCGAATGTAGATATATCCGGTGTGGGCTCCTAAAGCGAAGGCGGAAATAATCATGCCTTCAATTAGGAGGTGAGGAATATGCTCCATCAAATACCGGTCTTTGAAAGTTCCCGGTTCTGATTCATCAGCATTTACCACCAAATATCTGGGAACGCCTTCTGGTTTTGCCAGAAAGCTCCATTTCATACCGGTCGGAAAACCTGCGCCACCACGACCTCTAAGCCCAGAAGTTTTGACTTCTTCAGTAACTTCGTCGGGAGTCATTTTAAAAGCTTTTTCCACGGCATCGTAACCGCCTTGTTTGCGGTAGACTTCGAAGGTGCGGATTCCTTCTATATGGGCATCTTTAAGTAAAAGTTTTTTACTCATTATTCTTATAAATTAATCCAAAGCAAGTGTTCCCTCTCTACAAAGATCCAGGATTTCGTTTACTTTTTCTTTTGTTAAATGTTCGTGATAAAATTTCCCGACTTGCATCATCGGCGCGTAGCCACAAGCGCCAAGACATTCTACTGTTTTTAAAGTAAATAGCCCATCAGCAGAAGTTTCTCCAGCATTGATATTTAAGGTTTCCTTGATATGTTGAATGATATCGTCGCTGCCATTGAGCATACACGGACCGGTTTGGCAAACCTCTAATACGTATTGTCCCACAGGTTTCATATTGAACATACTGTAGAAAGTGGCTACTTCGTAAACCTCAATCGGTTTGATTTCAAGAAGATCAGCTACATAATCCATTACAGGAACTTGCAGCCAGCCGCCAAATTCTTTTTGTGCTAAATGAAGCACGGGAATCAGTGCGGATTTTTTTCTTTCCACCGGATATCTCGCGGTAATCTTATGGACCTGAGTTAATGTTTCAGGTGTAAAAACAATCGTTTCGCTCATCTTATTTTTTTGTAAAATGTACAATGTACAGGGTACAATGTACTTTTTAATTTATTAATCTATATATATATATTACTTTGTACATCGTACAAAATTAGGCGTCTAGTTCGCCTGCAATTACATTCATACTACACAAGGTTAATATCGCATCAGAAATTGGTGCGCCTTGTATCATTTCTGGATAGGCTTGGTAATAAATAAAACAAGGTCTTCTGAAGTGAAGTCGGTAGGGTGTTCGGCCACCATCGCTCACCAAATAGAATCCTAATTCGCCATTTCCTCCTTCTACACTATGATAAACTTCGCCTTTCGGAATATGTACTTCACCCATCACAATTTTAAAGTGATAGATTAACGCCTCCATATTGTTATAAACATCTGCTTTTTCTGGTAGATAAAAATCGGGTAGGTCTGCATGGAAAGGCCCATCTGGTAAATTCTTATAGGCCTGTTCTATGATTTTTAAACTTTCCCAAACTTCTTGTTGACGAACCATGAACCGATCATAGGTATCACCAGAAGTTCCAACAGGAATAATGAAATCAAAATCATTATAAGAAGAATATGGATTTGCAACACGGACATCATAATCCACACCCGCCGCTCTTAAATTTGGACCCGTAAAGCCGTAGCTTAAAGCTCTTTCCGCTGATATTGGTCCAGCTTTGATGGTTCGGTCCATGAAGATTCTGTTTCTTTCGTTTAAGCTACAGAATTCGCCCCAAATTCTTGGGAATGTCTTCAACCAATGCTGTAATATTTCATGAAATTTCGGACTGAAATCTCTTTCAAAACCTCCAATTCTACCCATATTCGTGGTGAGTCTGGCTCCACATATTTCTTCGTAGAGTTCATATACTTTTTCTCTTTCTCTGAAAAGGTAGGTTAATCCCGTAATCGCGCCAGCATCCATAGCGGTAACACCGTTACAAATAAGATGGTCGGTAATTCTCGCCAATTCCATCATAATCACGCGCATATAATCTACCCGTTTTGGCACTTCGCACCCGATGAGTTTTTCCACGGTCATTTGCCAGCCTAAATTATTAATGGGAGCCGAACAGTAATTCATACGGTCGGTCAAGGTGGTAATTTGGGTAAAGTTTCTGCGTTCAGAAATTTTTTCAAAAGCACGATGAATGTATCCGATGGTTTGCTCCGCGTGCAAGATTCTTTCGCCGTCCATGGTGAGGACATTCTGAAAAATACCGTGCGTTGCAGGGTGGGTTGGCCCAAGATTCAAGGTGTATAATTGACCGTCAATTTGATCCTTGGCGTCGTGTTGGTTCAGTATATTTGAGAGTGCGTTGTCTTTCATAATTTTTTTGACTTTAAGTCTAAAGGAGTTTCTTTAAACCAATTATCTTCCAAACATTTTATCATCTTTGTCCATTCTGGTACCATCCTCTAAACGATATTCTTTCAACATAGGATGGTATCCTAAATCTTCCATATTAAGAATTACTCTTAAATCAGGATGTCCTTTAAATTTAATTCCGTAGAAGTCGAAAGTTTCTCGTTCCATCCAATTTGCACCAGCATAAAGGTCGGTCATTGTATCAACTTCTGCATTTTCTCTGGGCATAAATACTTTTAGACGAATTCTAAAATTCGTCATCATATTATGGAGGTGATAAATTACGCCAAGTTCTTTGTCTGGAGTTTCAGGATAGTGAATCCCACAAATATCCGTCAGGAAATTAATTTGAAGTGAAGAATCTCTTAAATGATGAATCACCTTTTTCAAGTCTTCTTTCTTTATTTCTAAAGTTAAAAAATCATAAGGCGTCTCGTGCGAAATAACCGAGTCGGGAAACTCTCGGTTTATGGCTTCTAAAACAAAATCATTCGTCATTTCCATTAATTTATATCGTAAGATGCTAACAATTGTTGGTATTCTGGCAAGTCTCTTCTGCGGATGCTTTCACTTTCGCAAAGTGCCTGAACCTGCATTACGCCTTCAATAATTTGCTCGGGTCTGGGTGGGCAACCTGGCACATATACGTCAACAGGAATTATTTTATCAATCCCCTGTAAAACAGAGTAGGTATCAAAAATCCCACCACTAGAAGCACAAGCGCCAACAGCAACTACCCATTTAGGTTCGGCCATTTGGGTGTATACTTGTTTTAAAACGGGGCCTAATTTTTTTGAAATGGTTCCACATACCATCAACATATCAGCTTGCCTGGGTGAAAATGAGTTCTTTTCCATTCCAAATCTGGAGGCATCGAATGTTGGATTTAAGGTCGCCATAAATTCAATTCCGCAACATGAAGTAGCAAAAGGTAAGGGCCAAAGTGAAAATTTTCTTGCCATACCAATCACACTGCTGAGTTTGGTGGCGAAAAACCCTTCTCCTTCAAAACCTTCTGGAGCTTCCGCATCCATTCTTATTACTGGTTTATTATCAGACATTTTAATTTTCTTAAAGTTACTAAAGATTTATTTTTACACTATTTATCCCAGTCAAGTGCACCACGTTTCCAAACATAGATGAATGCGATGAAAAACACAGAGATAAAGGTAAGGACAGCGAAGAATCCCTCAACTCCAAATTCACGGATGTTTACTGCGTAAGGATAGAAGAAAACAATCTCGATATCAAATAAAACAAAAAGTACAGCGGTTAGAAAGTACTTTACAGAGAACGGTGTACGCGCATTTCCTTCTACTTCAACCCCACATTCGAACGCTTCATTCTTTTTGGTAGAAGTCGACTTTTGTCTTGGTCCTAAAAAATGAGTTCCTAAAATGGAAAGTAAAACGAAACCTGCAGCAACTGCAATCTGAATAATAATCGGGATATAATTTTCGGGAAGATTCATCGTAACGTTATTTTCTTAATCTTGCAAATTTAAGGAATTAAGTATAATAGAAAAAATAATAACCCGTAAATATCACTGATAACAATCAATAAATTAATAGTTGTTGACAGGTTATTTATTCTTGCCGGTATCTTTTATTCTTTTTAAAACCAAATACGCCAGATAACCAATATACAGGAAAAGAAAACTGGCAAAAAGAATATTGATTCCCTCATTGAGCCGTTCGTCTTTCACCTGGAAAAACTGATTGTACACGATGAATGCAATGATCATCGCCATGTAGAGGTATAGTTGCTTTTTCATTTTATTTTAATTTTCTTGCGGTGAGATTTCCAACGAATACGTTCTACGTCGTTTATGATTAACGGGATTATAATCCTGCCACAGAACCTGAACACTTTTATTTTCTTCGAGTTCGGGGTTGGTTTCCAGAATTTTTACCCCTTTTTTACTAAAATTACGCCAGATTTCTTTAAATATAATAGATGTTACCCCCCGTCTTTGGTATTCTGGATGAATGCCAATCAGATAAAAATTAGCACGCAGGTTTTTTTTGCCCGCCTGTAAAAAATGATACCAGCCGAATGGAAATAACTTACCCTTGGCTTTTTGCAGTGCTTCAGAGTAAGACGGCATCGTAATGGCAAAAGATATTAATTCATCATGTTCATCTACGATACATACGATATAGTCTTTGTCGATAAAATTAAAATACTTTTCGCGGTACGTTTTAATTTGCTCATCGGTAATCGGAGTATAGGTTGATAGCGTTTTGTAAGTTTCGTCTAAAAGTTTAAACATTGGTTCTACATAAGGAAGGATTTCTTTTTTAGATTTAAATTCCAACACTCTTAATTTGTATTTTTCAGCGATAAGATTGCTAAATTTTAGAACTTTTTCAGACAGCACTTTAGGGAAATCCAATTCAAATTCTACCCATTCTTTTTCTTTGATTAAACCCATATTTTCCAAATGTTGAGGGTAATATTCGAAATTATATAAGCCAATCATGGTCGCGATTTTATCAAAACCCAAGGTCAGCATTCCAGCTTTATCTAAGTTGGTAAAACCCATGGGACCTTCAATTTTAGACATTTTTTTTTCCTTTGCATAATCGATGGCTTTCTGAATTAATGCTTTTGAAACATCAATATCATCAATGAAGTCCAACCATCCAAACCTTACTTTTTTAATGCCCAACTCATTAATTTCTTTATGATTAATCATCACCGCAATTCGCCCGGCAATTTGTCCGTCTTTAAAAGCCAGATATCTTTTGAATTCAGAATAGTCTAAAGCTGCGTTTTCTTTGGGGTTCCAGATGTTTTTTTCATCATTGATTAAGGGCGGAACATAATTTTTATTACTTTTGTAAACTTCCATCGGAAATTTGATGAAATTTAGTAAGTCAGCTTCGGTTTTTACTTCAAGAATTGTAATCACATTCATCCGTTTAAGTTTAAAAAAACAAAGATAATTCATTCGGCCAAAACTAAAAACTTTGGCACGTTTTTTATTAGTTGTATAGGCATTTATTAAAAATATAAAAAGTAGAAAAAATGACAGGTTATTATGTAATTATTGGACTCTCAATGCTGGTAAGTTGGTTGGTATCGTCCAGGTTAAAGTCAAAATTTGAGCATTATTCGCAAGTACATTTGCGAAATGGGATGTCTGGAAAAGAGGTGGCAGAAAAAATGTTACGAGACAACGGTATCAATGATGTTCAAGTGATTTCCGTACCGGGCCAACTCACCGATCACTATAATCCAGCAGATAAAACAGTTAATTTATCAGAAGGTGTATATATGCAAAGAAATGCTGCTGCAGCCGCGGTTGCAGCTCATGAATGTGGTCATGCTGTACAACATGCGGTAGGCTATTCGATGTTGCAATTGCGATCAAAATTAGTCCCGATGGTGAACATCAGTTCCAACTTGATGCAGTTTGTTTTAATTGGAGGTATTGTGTTAATGGGTGCTACCCGAACGATTGAAAATCCCAACGGTAATACAACAGTGCTTGCGATTGGGGTCGCCATGTTTGCCGTGACAACGCTTTTTGCTTTTGTCACTTTGCCTGTAGAATATGACGCGAGCAACAGAGCCATGAAATGGTTAAAGGATACCGGAACCGTTACTGCAGAAGAATATGTGGGCGTAAAAGACTCGTTGACTTGGGCAGCCAGAACTTATGTGGTCGCAGCTTTAGGCTCACTAGCTCAACTTTTGTACTGGGCTTCCATGCTGATGGGAAGGAGAGATTAAAAAGAGCCAGATAAAAAGTAAAAAGAGCCAAGTGAAAGGGAACAATTTCTAAAGGCATTTTTTAAGTGATCAATGGAGAAAACGATAACGTGAATATCGGCTAATCTAGAAATTTATATGAAATATTTTGCATCTCAGACAATTGCTCTGAGATGTTTTCTTTTTCAGCGGTTTTTAATTTGGTAGAAATAGTACAGTATTCTTCTGTTTTAAAATCGATTATTTTTGCGCCGAACTTATTTAACAAAGTGAAAATTACATTCTGCTGATTAAAGTCAAAGTGAATTTCGAGATTTGATTCTAAGGCTTTGGTAATAATTTCAGCGGATTCTAAAGTCAGTTTTGCCGATTCTTTATACGCTTTTACCAAGCCAGATACACCGAGTTTTGTACCACCATAATAGCGTACCGAAATTACTAAAATCTGTGTTGCCTGATGTGCCAGTAACTGATTATAGATCGGTAAACCCGCGCTTCCGGACGGCTCCCCATCATCATTTGCCCGGTAATTTTCACCTTTAATTCCTAACCGAAACGCATAGCAATGATGCGTCGCTTTGGGATGCTCCTCTTTTACCTTGGCTAAGGCGTCTTTGACCTCTTTTTCATTTTCAACAGGAAATACAAAACCAAGAAATTTACTTCCTTTTTCTTTAAGAAGAATATTTCCTACGGGTGATTTTATTGTATTAAATGAAAATTCCATTAAGGTGAATTTTTATAGAATTCTATGACATTCTCTCGAAATTGTTGGACGTTTGACAGTAGAGCCGTAAATTTAGGAGCTTTAGTTCCATTCAATAAGTGTAATTTTTTATTTTTAATAATGATGGTTTCATCCCATAAATTTTCATCGATAAACTGCTGCAGCGTATTAGAACCTCCTTCAATAATGACCGACTGTATTTGAAGTTCAACTAATTTTGCCATCAAATTTAATAAGAAATTATCTTTCTCAATTTTAATGAAATTTAAATTCCCTTTCACTTGATCTTTTATGGAATTAATAATGATCGTGGTTGCCTCGTCATTCAAAATATGATAGTTCACCGGAATTTTTAAATCAAAATCAATGACAATTCTGATGGGATTTCGACCGGCAATTTCTCTGGTGGTTAACCTGGGATTATCGGTTAAAGCCGTACTGGTTCCAACCAAGATCGCATGTTCGCGACTTCTTAATTGATGTACGAATTGCTTGGTCAATGGATTGCCAATTTGCGTGGGCTTAAAATCTTGATCTAACAAACCATCACCCGATTGAGCCCATTTCAAAATGATATAAGGCCGATGTTTCTGATGAAAAGTAAAAAACCGTTTGTTCAGTTCCTGACATTCTTTTTCTAAAACGCCAGAAATCACTTCGATCCCAGCGTCTTCGATTATTTTTTTTCCTTTTCCATTGACTTTCTCATGTGAATCGAGCGTTCCGATGACCACTTTCTTAAAACCAATTTCGATAATTCTAAGAGCGCAAGGCGGTGTTTTCCCGAAGTGAGCACAGGGCTCCAAAGAAACATAAATGGTGGATTCTTTTAATAATGCAGGATTTTTAACAGCATCAATTGCCATGATTTCAGCGTGAGCTTCTCCAGCTTTTTGGTGAAAACCCTCACCGATGATTTTATTATGATGAACAATAACAGCTCCAACCAAAGGATTTGGATAGGTGTTTCCGACGGCTTTTTTCGCGAGTTCAAGGCAACGCTGCATGTAAATTTCGTGGTTCATCTGAATTAAAAAACACCCAACAGGTTGTCGAGTGTTTTATTTTTTATAGTTAAAAATTAATTGGTCGCTACAACTTTTATTTCTGTAATTTTAAATTCGATCATCGTGGTCAAAAGGTGATCCCTCTGCCTTGCCAAAGATTTCGCCGACGATTTCAAGTCGCCGTACATTCTTTTGCTAAACGCTAAAATGAGAAAGCTTTTTGCTCCGCCGTTATCATAGCTTTTAAAACGATAAATGTTGTATTCTATAAAAGAATCACCTTTCTCAGGACTTTCCGAAATAAAATAATCAACAACATATTCTTTACCATCTGGGCTTTCACTCACATTGATCTTTGCAAATTTATCAGACTTTTCTCTATTTTGTATACCTTCTACTTTATGCCGAACGGCCAATTCCATTTCAATTTCTTTATTGAAAAAGGAGAAATCCAGGAGTTGGGTGAAATCTTCAATTCGTTCGTCACTCGGTAAATACTGCTGACGAAACAGCGTTTTAGACATTGGTTTACTCCACGATAAAAAATATTCCGTACCATCATATTCAATCGGACCAGGTATTGAAAGTAAATCGGGAACATCTTGCGCTTTCATCAATGACAGAGAATTGAGCAATAGAAGTAAAAATATTTTTTTTAAAATCATTTTCTTATTGATTTTCGCCGATGAGAATACTGTGCAAACTTTGTTTCATGCTTTCGAGTTGCGATTTTTTATCATCAATTTTATTGTAAGTGTCTTTTAGCAAACGATTTTCACGTGATGGATTGCTAAAGAATCCAAGGTTGTTTTCCATTTTTACAATTTCGGCTTCCAAATCAGCTATTTGATTTTTAATTTTACGCGCTTTGTCGGTCACTTGATTTTCGGTAAGTCCTTCTTCTTTTAAATCATACTCGTGAATCTTGTTCAGTTTCAATTTCTCCCGAAGTGTTTTATTGAACTCCGTATTGATATTAATTTTATCTCTCGGAACTTTTCCTATGGCGTTCCATTTTGATTTAATTTGTTCTATTTTTTCAAGACTTCCTTCTTCATCGCCAATTTCTTTCAACTCGTCTAAAAGCTGTTTTTTATTTTTGAAATTCTCCTTCCAGTTGTCATTTGCCGTATTGTTTTTTTCTCGGTAATTGTTAAAGAACGTATTACACGCTTCACGGAAATCGTCCCAGACTTTATTGGTCATACTTCTTGGTACGTGACCGACTTTTTTCCAGTCTTCCTGCAGTTTTTTAAACAAGGGAACCGTAGTTTCCCAATCCTCCGACAACATATTGTCTTTTGCGGTCTGAATTAAATTCAGTTTTTCATCAAGATTGGTTTGCTGTGAATTTTTTAATCCTTTGTAAAATTCATTTTTCTTCACATTAAAGTTTCTTAAATGCTCTTTAAAGTCATTCCAGTTTTGATTAGAAACTTTTCTCGGAACATTGCCTAGTTTCAAGAATTCACTGCGCATTTCCTCCACTTTTTTAATTGCGTTTTGCCAATAATTGTGGTTGGTTTCTTTGGCAGCAGCCGCCATCTTTTTAATTTCCTCGATGATTTCGTTTTTACGAATCAGGTTATCGTTTTGTTCCTTTTCTATTTGCTCGTTTAATTCCGATTTTCGGTCGTGTATTTTATTAGAAATCTCCTTGAATTCGTCCCAGGTTTTCTCTCGGAATTCTTCTGCCACCGGCTCAGCTTCTTCTTTCCACAGTTTATGAAGATACTGTAATTCATTCAGAGCTTTTTGCACGGAGGGTTCTACTTGTAATTCCTTCGCTCTTTCAATGATGTGCTGTCTTTTCTCTAAATTATGAGCGAATTCCTGCTCCATATATTCCTTGTTCATATCAAGCATTTGATAGAACTGGTTCAGGTGATGGAAGTAATTGTTATTCAGTAATTTGAAATCAGATTTGGCGACTTGTCCGGCATTTTTCCACTCGTCTTTGATTTCGCGAATCGCTTTGAAAAGATTGGTGCCGGCTTCGGTATTGGTGTAAAGATTTTTCAGCTTGTCAATAATACTTTGTCGGTGTTCAAGATTCTTATGCTGATTTTCTTCTAATTTCTTATGATATTCGTCGTTTTTTTCACGATAAATATGCAGCAAGCCAGAGAATTTAGCTTGTAATGGATGTTGATGGCTGAAAAGTTCTACGGGATTTCCCGCTGCTACGAATTCGCTTTTTATATCTTCAGTTTGATCATGAATCAAATGATTTGCCTGCTCTTTTAACTGATTAAACTTTCTAAAATGAGCGCCTGCATCTTCTTTGTTAACAATGGTTTCCAATTCGGCCAGCACTTCAGGTAGTGTTAAATTCGAAAAGTTTTCTAGTTCCTCTTTGTGCTGTTCCTGCTCTTCTTTTTCAGCAGCTGGTTCATGGCTTTTTTGAGTTTCTTCTATCGGTATTTCCAATGCCTCATCATGAGCCAGTGCAGGATCCGGTTTTGGAGTTTCAACCTCAGTAACAGGTTCATTTTCGGCTGGAGCCTCTTCTGTTTTTTCAGTAACTTTAGGCTCTTCAATCACCTCTTCTGTGGGGATTTCTGAGGAGGGCGTGGCCGGATCTTCCGTTGGGTTTTCGGAAGTAATTTCATTTAAAACCTCTTCGTTCAAAGGTTTGTTTTCTTGGTTCTCAGAAAGGGAATCTTCTGTAATCATAGCAGTCTTTTTATTAAATTTATCGGTCTTATCATTTTTATTAATAAACCGTGCACTAAATTAACTTATTTTTCTTGAACATTCCAAATTTCCCACGCTTTTTCTGCTTGTTGTTCAAGCATATAAAAACCATTGGCTGTTTTCGCCCCTTTTTCTGCAGATAATTTGAGAAAGGAAGTATAATCTGGATTATAAATAAGGTCAATGACCAAATGCTGATCAGTTACACCGGCAAAAGGAAAGTCGAGGCAATCCTTCACATTCGGAAAGGTTCCAACGGGCGTACATTGAATAACCAATGGATTTTGGCGAACCATCTCTTCGGTAAGGTTTTCGAATTTTAGGAGTCCATTTCTGGTGACGGTTTGATGCGGTATTCCGTATTTGTTTAGGACGTATTTTACGGCTTTCGCTGCACCGCCATCTCCTAAAATTAGCGCAGAGTTCTGATGGTCTTTCTTATGAAGAAAAAGCATTTTTTCGAATCCAAAAGCATCGGTGTTAAAGCCCTTTTTTATATTATTTTTAATAACAATGGTATTGACCGCTCCGATCTTTTTGGCTTCATCACTCAACTCATCGAGATAAGGGATTATTTTTTCTTTAAAAGGAATGGTTACATTAAGTCCGGTGAGATTTTGGTTTTTAAAAACTTGGTCAACTTCTGCAAGATCATTCAAGTCATAAATAACGTAGGAATGATTTTTTAGAAATAGTTTTTTAAACTTGCTTTCAAAATAGTTTTTCGAAAAAGAGTAGGAAATATTTTTCCCAATGAGTCCTAATTTCATATGCTGATCCATAGGTCAAAATTAAAAAAAAGACTGAGGTAAACCATCAGCCTTTTCTATTATTTATTAAAAAAAATATTATTGAATAATGAATTTGGCAGATTCTGGTCCCACTTTCAAAATATAAACTCCTTTTGGTAAATTTTTAAGCATGATTTTATTGCTCGTTTTGAACGGCTGAGAAATGGTTTGCACTAATTTTCCGCTGTAATCAAAAATCTGAACCGTTGCTATTTGATTTAAATTCTTCGCATTCACATGTAACGCTCCATTGCTCACCGGATTCGGATAGAGGGTCAATTTTGATTTCGAGCTCGCATTCTCTTCTGTAGCTAAGCCATCACTATAGCACGTCCATTTCATATCATCGATGGCTATTCTGTTAGAATTCGTGTTCACCAAAGAGATTTCAACATTTCCAGACACATTTAATCCTGTTACTGTGGTCGTAGTGACCGCATCACTGTAAGGAATTGTTTTTCCAGTATCTACACCATTGATGAAGATGCTTAGCGTTCCACTACCACCAGAGTATTTTCTTTGCGTGGTTACCGTTAAATCACCAATTCCGTTGGGCGCAGATAATGCAGTAAGGAATCCATTTCTGATGGTAATTGCACGACCATTGATCGTTTCATCTGTTCTGGAATCTTCCGAAGTCCAAGAAATTCCATTGCTCGTCCAGTTGTAGGTATTGTATTGGGAAGACTTTGCAGGGATACTTTCAAAATTTTCATCACCACAATTCAAACCAATGGCTTGCGTAGTTGCAGTTACGGTGTTACTTGCTGGCGAAACATTTCCCGCCGCATCTTTCGCAATTACATAAATGCTGTACACGGTGGAAGGATTCAAATTGGCAATATTCGCAGCGGTCTCTGGAGTAGAACCCATCAATTGCCCATTTACATAAATATCATACGAAACAATACCCACGTTATCCGTTCCTGCAGACCAACTGATGGTAATGTTATTGGTTCCCACCGAACCCAAAGTTAAGTTGGTAGCTGCCGTTGGCGCTTGGTTGTCGACTAAAGTTGTTCCCGTGGCAGTATTGCTTGGAGGGGACACGTTTCCGGCTGCATCGGCGGCAATCACATAAAAGTTATAAGTCGTTCCTTGATTCAAGCCTGAAACGATGGCTGAATTGCTGTTTGCATTCATTCGGAATGTTCCATCCACATAGACTTTGTAATAGGTCACAGCAATATTGTCCGTTGAAGCAGTCCACGTTAGGTTTGCTGAAGCTGTAGTTGTAGAGGCCACCGCTAAATTGGTAGGAGTAGAAGGTGCTTGATTATCGATCACCTGGGTACCCCAAATGGTTTGAATCCATTCTGGATGGTCAATAAATGGATTTCTGTTTCCTTGAAAAAAGTAAGAAGCGTTGTTACGAACTACTTCGGCCGGAGAAACCGGATCTTGTGCAGCCCAAGCCATCAATACTACTTTTTCCCATTCCTGTAAACCAGGATAGGTAGAGCCACCCAACATTCCGCCTGATGAAAAACCCGAAAGTCTGCTTTCATATCTAGTTACAAAATAAAATACCATTCTGGCGATATCTCCTTTAAATTCATCAATCGGTTCGAAGACCGTTCCCGTATATCCTGGGGAGGTAGAAGGACCCGTTTTGCTTCCGTTTTTAGAGAGGTATGAAGGATTGGTTACTTTTCCGAACGGATAGTTGCTGCGCATTCCATTCACTTTTCCATCGGTGGGACGAATATGGTGAACATCAGAAACCATCGGTGCTTTAGAGTTAAAAAAACTTTGTGGGATCACGTGTTCTCTGTTGTAGCAATCACCTTCAACACTATAATTTCCACATTTTTTTACACCGTGTCTGTAGGTGTAAGGATCTGGCCCGGTTGGGTTCTCCGAATACATATCCAGCACGCTGCCATCATTTTCATAAAAGCTGTCGGTGTCGGTACTAGGATAGGCGTTGTATAATCCTTCATATCCTTTGTCCTGTGCTCCGGCCGTGATAATTTGGCTGAGTTTAGTTTTTAAAGCCGCTCCAGTTAATCCAGAGGTGCCATCATAATAATTGGCTGGTGCTTGCGCTAGTGTTATTGAAAACAAAAAGCCCAGCAATAACGTAGTCATCTTTTTCATAATCATAATTAAATTGGGAGGGTAAAGTTAAAGAAAATTTTCGTCACTCAGGACGAGCATGCTATGACAATCATGCGTATAATTGATTTTTTTTACCGAACACTAAAACTTATTGACCATTGACCGTTAGTATTTTCAAACTGCATTAAAATGAAAAACCGGCCAACTAAAAAGCAGGACCGGTTGTTTTTGATCATGCCAGTGTTTAGTCCACCATGAATTTTATACTTTGCGTATCGGTTTTCAAAATATAAACTCCTTTCGGAACGTCTTTAAGAATTATTTTAGGTAAAGTTTTAAAATTCTGCTTAATGGTTTGGATTAAGCGACCGTCCAGAGAATAAATTTGCACCGTTGAAAGTTCTTCCAGTCCATAACCAGCAAGATGCAATTGTCCGTTTCTAACAGGATTCGGATAGATTGAAATTGTTTTTTTAAAGGTAGTAATTTCGACACTTGAAAGGGTAGAAGTCCAGATCATATTCACCCATTCCGGATGATCGATAAAAGGATTTCTGTTCTTCTGTCTGACATAAATCGCATTATTACGATCGATTTCTTTTTGAGAAACGGGATCTTGAGCCGCCCATTTCAGCAATAGATTAATATACCATTGTTTGTAACCACGATCTGTAGTTCCGTCAATCGGATTGATATTGGGATAAAATTTATTAAAATTTTGTAATTTATCCTGATATCTGGTGATAAAATACAGGTGCATTCTGGCGAAATCACCTTTAAATTCATTAATTGGCTCGAAAACAGTACCGTAATACCCAGGAAAACTGGATGTTCCTAATTTACTTCCGTTTTTAGAAGTCCACACGGGTGAATCGGTTTCGCCATACGGATAGTTTGATCGTTGTTGGTTCACAAAATAATCAGACGGAACTACAAAGTGAGCATCATTGGCCATGGGAGCAGCATTTCCAAAATAGGATTTTGGGAGGCTGTGTTCTCTGTTATAGCAAACACCTTCCACCGTGAAATCAACATCGGAACATTGATTGCCACCACTGTAAGACTGTCCCAGCTTGAATTCATAAGCGTCTGGTCCTGTGGGGTTTTCAGAGTACATATCGAGTACGGAGCCATTATTTTCGTAATACCGATCAACATCAGAAGTGAAGTAGGTGGTCCATAATCCGCCTGTACCACTGCCATAGCCCAAATCCAGGGCGCCATTGCTGATGATTCCATAGAGTTCAGATTTCAGTTCATATCCGGTCAGGCCATTTGCAGAATCATAATAACCAGTGGGAATTTGAGCAAATGAATAGCCTGCAAAATGAACTGCGAGTAAAAGAGTAAGGAATTTTTTCATAAGAAATTTTTTATCTAAAGACCATTAAAATAAAATAGCAATTCATCCAACAGCTGAACTGAAATCAATATTAATAAAGTGTAAAATTAACCATTAAAAGGCAGAATCTAGGAGGCTTTGAAATGACTTTTGTTAACCTTTGAAAAAAGTCTTGCTACGATTATTCCGAAGAGTCCGGCCGTTGCACTTACGATGAGATAGTTCATGGCATTGATGCGCACAGGGAAAGGCAGATCGGTATTGCTACCCGCTTTGAAGAAGCCCGTGTTAATCTGAATATAACACATCACGGTGCCCAAAATCAAACCGCAAATAATCCCGAAGAACACAATTAAAAGTCCGGTGTAGAAATAGATATTGCGCAACGATTTCATATTCATTCCCAAAGAAATGAGGGATTTCGCCTGTTCTTTTTTGTCGAGTTGCAGAATAATTATCGCTCCAGCCAAATTAAAAGTGGTGATAAAAATTACCAAAGCAAAAATCAAGTAAATAAAGAGTTTCTCGGTATTGATCATTTTCCAGAAGGCTGCATTTTCTTCTTTTTTGGTTTTTAAAACATAGCCGCTGCCCAATGATTTTAATAATGCCGCTTTTACTTCGTCGGCTTTGGTGGGATCTTTTAATTTAATTACGATTTGATAAGCCGCATTTTTTGGCAAGTTCAAAAGTTCCTGTGCTAGCTCAATGGGTGAGATGATGGTATTGTCTAACTGATCATTTCCCGGAAAAACGCCGGAAACAAAAATTTCACGGGTGGTAAATATATCTTCCTCTTTACTAATCATCCCGGTGCCAGGTTTGGGCATTAAGATCGTCGCATAATCTGCACCTTCGCCCACCGGAATCGCCAAGCGGTTATCCAGTTTATTCTCCATCAGGACTTCATTCGAGTATTTAAAACTTGGATACGTGCCGTAGAAAATATTTTGATGGATTGGGTTTACAAAAATATAGGCAGAATCTACGCCTCGTAAATTGGCAATATCCCCATTTTCCCGAAAACGAATATAAGCTTTCTCTTCAATCACTTTAGAAAAATGGGCAATCTCTTTATCTTGTCCCAGTATTTTTGTTGCTTTTTCAATATTCGGCAACGTTTTACCTTGGTTGCTTTTTACCGTAATATCGGCATGCAAATTAGCAATTAAATCCTGATTCAAATCTTCTAAACCTGAAAAAACCGATATAATAATAAACATCGCTGCCACCGCAACCATCATAGCCACGGCCGCCAGCCACGTAATAAAAGTGACCGCCGTGCTTCCTTTGCGGGCCAAAAGATAGCGGGTAGCAATATAAAATGAAGTGTTTCTCAAGGAATAAGCAGCTTTAAAATTGATTAAAGAATAGGATTATCGCCTTCGCCTCTCAATTCTTTTTCAATTTGTTCCACATCATCCATCGTGGTATCCAGGTAAAAATTTAATTCCGGAATAATCCGAACCTGTTTCCCCATTTTCTGGCCGATAAAGTTTCTATATTGCGATTTATTCACCAAAATTTCTTTCATGATATCTTTGCGGTATTCTGGCGGAAAAATGCTTAGGTAAATTTTGGCAATACTTAAATCAGCCGTTACTTTTACATCAGAAACGGAGATTAAAAATGATTGCTTGCTTTCTGAAGCTTGCTTGCGGAAAAATTCTGCGAAATCTTCCTGTATTATTTGGGCGACTTTTTTTTGTCTGTTGCTTTCGTTCATGCTGCAAATTTACTATTTTTGTTTGAATTATTTGGGCGTGTCTTTTTTTCTCTGCCGCATTGGCCTTTAGGAAAAAAGTCGGTCTACGTGCAGTCGCTTTTTTCCAACACCACCAAATCCAGCCAAGAAAAAGAGCTCCAACAATGCACTCCGCCCTCACGCAAACCCGGTCAAAATAGACGTAAAAAATAAACTAATAAAATAAATTTAGTTGTACAAAGTAAGATGTACAAAGTACAAAGTACAAAGTACAAGGCAAAAATTAGAAATTAGAAATCACACAAAGTACATTTTACGTGATACATTGTACATAATACATAATACAAACCACTATGAAAATAGAACATCTCGGAATTGCCGTAAAATCTTTAGAAAAAGCCGACGAATTATTTGCCAAATTATTAGGCAAAGAACATTACAAACAAGAATCCGTAGAAAGGGAAGGAGTCACCACTTCTTTTTATGAACTGGGCGAAAGCAAAATCGAACTGCTGGAAGCTGCCAATCCCGGAAGTCCCATCGCTAAGTTCCTCGACAAGCGCGGCGAGGGAATTCACCACATCGCCTTTGGGGTCGAAAATATTTATACCGAAATCGAACGTTTAAAAGCAGCCGGATTTATCTTCATCTCCGAAGAACCAAAAGACGGCGCCGACAATAAACTCATTGTTTTCCTTCACCCAAAATCGACCAACGGAATATTAATAGAATTGTGTCAGGAAAAACCTGCGTTTTAAAGAGCCAAGTAAAAAGTAAAAAGAGCCAAGGAGAGTGAATAGTTATTGGTGAATTTTCTCAACTATTTTCATTCAATCAAATAAGAGCCAAGTAAAAAGTAAAAAGAGCCAAGGAGAGTGAATAGTTAATGGTGAATTTTCTCAACTATTTTCATTCAATCAAATAAGAGCCAAGTAAAAAGTAAAAAGAGCCAAGGAAAGTGAATAGTTAATGGTGAATTTTCTCAACTATTTTCATTCAATCAAATAAGAGCCAAGTAAAAAGTAAAAAGAGCCAAGGAGAGTAAATAGTTAATGGTGAATTTTCTCAACTATTTTCATTCCATCAAATAAGAGCCAAGTAAAAAGTAAAAAGAGCCAAGGAGAGTGAATAGTTAATGGTGAATTTTCTCAACTATTTTCATTCAATCAAATAAGAGCCAAGTAAAAAGTAAAAAGAGCCAAGGAAATTCCTTGCGATCATTGCTAAGTTTACGCCTTTGCGTTCTTAAAAGTTTCATCAAAAATATTCGAATAGATAAAAATTCTTTGTGTTAAGATAATTCTGAAAACTGAACGATAACTTAATTTTCTCAGGAAAAACTTCAAATAAATTTTGATTTTTTCAAAAAAAGCTTATTTTTGCAAACCCAATTGAGACTTCAATTTATTCGGAAATAAAGTTAGGCCCTATAACTCAGCTGGTTAGAGTAGCTGACTCATAATCAGCAAGTCCCTGGTTCGAGCCCAGGTGGGGCCACAACATTGGAAATCAAGCACTTACAGCGATGTAGGTGCTTTTTTTATGGGTTCAAATTTCTCTTAGGTACAACATAGGTACAACAAATTCACTTTTTCAAAGATAATTTTTATTTCATTTAATTGCAAATAGTTGTATTTTTAGACCGTAATATGGAGAAATTTTTGACAAAAATTAATTCGCGAATTCTTGATTTAAAATATCAGGGCATATCTGCTTGGACTTTTTTACTAAAGTCAAAAGTTACTTTGGCGATAATTTTAGTTGTGATGATTGCCGTCTTAACCTATCTTAATTACCTCTTTTACGAAATATTATTTAAGCCTCTCTGGATTATTTTTCTATTAACGACAATTTTTATTTTAGTCACTGTTTTACTTCCGGGCTTTCTTTTAGTTGGTGGAACAGACATTTATAAGAATATGAGGGATCTTAAAGATAAACCCAAACAGAATAATAATCAATTGTTTGATAAGGTCGAAACTTTTGATTCAGTCAAAAGTAAAGAATGTATTAAGGTCAATAAAATCACTGACTCTGTGGAAATCATAGAAAAGTCTAAAATGACCGATAATGAAATTTTTCAAATTGACGATAAGTATGATGTTGATTTTAAAATAACCGATGCAGCGGAAATCAATGTTGCTGTATATCGTCCAGCTAGTGATGAATCAATTAAGGTTTTATTTGAGCATTTGAAGGATAAGAATTTTTTTGATACTACTTTAATTAGAGAGAAGCTTCATTTGCAAAATATAGAAACTGAACACGTATTTAAATTTGAATATTTTAAGGAATTTATAAATGATATAAGAAGTAATGGGGAAACAACAAACCATCTTTATTTATTTGCCGATCAAAAAACTGTTGGGTTTTTAATATTTGAAGCTTTCAAACCAATTTTGAAACGTGATGTATCTAAAATTTCAGAGTACTTTTATTATTATCAAATTAAGAACGGCTTTAAACCGATCAATTATGATTCTATAATTTCGCCCAGTAAAAGAAGTATACATCTTCAAACTCATAAATTTCTCCCTACATTTCTCTCAAAGTTCCGATCTGATTTGTAAAAGTTCTGATTTGAATTATAAAAGTTCTGCAACATAACTATCGTACCTTTCATCGGCTTTCACACTAATACATTTGTGGTATTAAAATTTTTATTATGACCACAATCGAAATCAAAATGCAACTTCACGAGATAAAAACTCTCGTTGAGCAAGGCGCGCTAAATGCTAAAGAAGTGTGGACTTCTTCTGACTTGATTAAGTATACTGGGATGAGTTACTCTAAGCTCACCAAACTTACGTCTTCTGGAGCAATTCCATTCTATAAACCTACTAATGGTAGCCTTTACTTTAAAAAATCTGAAATTATAAACTGGATCACAGAACACAAGATTTTTTCCGATCAGGAGGCGGATGCTTTCATTATAAACCATAAGAAAAAATAAAGCCCAACTATAGCAGTAGTCAGGCTTCAATTTATTGTTTCACTTGGAAGTGAAGTACAAATATAGTAATTATTTGTTTCTACTTCCCAAATACCTAATCTTTTATGGAGGAAGATAAAACGCTGTATCAAACTGGTACAGTAGGCAAAACTATATTTGATCGAACGCTGAAATATCTAAATGCTAAGTATTCTTTGAGATTTAATACCATATCGCTGGAGTTCGAAATTAAACGTACTTCAGATAAAAAGTGGTCTGATCTCAACTTGAATTCGTTGTTTATAGAACTCGCTCAATCTGGAATTGATATTCCAGTCAATAAATTAGAAATCCTGGTGAGAAGCCATCTGATTGACCAATATAATCCCATTTCGGAATATTTTGAAAGTCTGGAACAGTGGGACGGAGAAGATCATATAAAAAACCTTTGTAGTTACGTAAAAACCAAATAATGATAATGCTTTTCTGTATCACATGGAGAAGTGGTTTACGAGAGCGGTTTTATGTGCTTTAGAAAAAGAAAAAATAAATAAACATTGTTTAGTCCTCGCCAATACGATTCAAAATAGCGGAAAATCAACCTATTTAAGATTTTTCATTCCCAGAAAATTAATGAATTATCTCTCGGAAGATATCGGATTGGATAAAGACAGCAGAATTAAACTGTGTAAAAATTTGATTATCAATTTAGATGAACTCTCGATTTTAGCCAAAGCAGATATCAATTCATTGAAAGCATTTATCTCAAAAACCCATATCAACGAAAGGCTTCCCTATGCACGTAAAGCGGAGTATTTGGAGCGTATTTGCAGTTTCGTGGGTTCTACTAACAAAACGGATTTTCTAACCGATGAATCGGGGAGTGTGCGTTGGATTATTTTTGAAGTGATCGAGAAAATCAACTTCAATTATTCAATGGAAATCGATATTGATAAAGTTTGGTCACAAGCATACTTCAATGCTTTTAAAAGAAAGGGTTTTAATCCGGAACTGACTTTAGCAGATATTTCCGAAAACGAAAAGCGGAACGAGCGATTTACGCAGATGACTTTAGAACAGGAAATGATCAACAAGTTTTATGAACCATCCGATAATCTGGAAGAATTCAAGACTGCGACCGAAGTGATGATAGATTTGAGCACGCAGGGAATTCGATTAAATCATTTAAAAATCGGGAGAGCATTATCATCTTTCAAATTTCCCAGAGTAAAACATCCGCAAAGACAAATCTATGGTTACCTAATTCGGTTGAAAACCACAGATTAATTTTAAAAATAGAAAATAAACTACCTACTTACCTAACGGTTTTAAATCATTCTATATCAGATTGTTATAAAGGTAAGTAGAATTAAATAAAGTTACCTAAAGTTACCTATTTAAAGAAATTGGGTAAGTAGGTAAATCAAGGTAAGCATGAAAAACGCCTTTAATTAATTGATTAACAGTCACTTGGTAAGTAGGTAGGTAGTTTAGCAAAAAACATAGAAGAAATATACAACTATTATGAATTGTTCAGAAGCAAAGAATATATCAATCAAAGCAGTATTGGAAAGTTTTTCTTTTTTCCCGAGTAAAGAAAATTCCCGAACCGCATTTTATTTTGCACTTGACCGCGAAGAGAAAACTCCAAGTTTATCAGTCGATTTTATTAAGAATACGGCGTTTGATTTTGGTACTGGAAAAAGTTATGATAGCATCTCAATTGTTCAAGCAGTGAAAAAGTGTTCAGTAAGCGATGCATTAAAATATTTGGAACAATTTAATTTTTCCTTTCAAAAGCAAAATCTAAAATTAGAAAACCTTCCAAAAGGTTATGAAATAATTGACGTCAAAGAAATTCAGCATCCTGCTTTAATACATTATTTAAAAAGCCGAAATGTTGAAGATCAAAAAAAATGGGTTGAAGAAATTCATTATCGGATGAACGATAAAAATTATTTCGGGATCGGTTTCAAAAATGATTCTGGTGGATATGAAATTAGGAATGCTTATTCAAAAATTTGTCTGGACAAAAAAGATATTACATCGATAAAAAACGATTCTAAAGATGTAAGAATTTTCGAAGGCTTCTTTGACTTTCTCTCCTTTAAAAAAGTAGAAAATTATCTGGAAAAAGAAACTTCTGATTATATCATTTTGAATTCCGTTTCGATGATTCATAAAATTAAAAACGAGATCGGAAATTATAAAAACATTGAACTTTATTTTGATAACGACGAAGCCGGAACTCGAGCCGTTGAAATTATTAAAAATGATCTAAAAAACGCAGAAGATTGTCGGGTTTTGTATTCTGATTTTAAGGACTTGAATGATTGGCTGCTCCAGAATAATCCTACAGAAGAAAGGCAAGTAAAATATAGAAGAAGGTGATTAAAATAAAAGCATATAGAAATGATTTCAAAAAATTCTAAAAGGTTTTTGCCTGTGTTCTTTTTACGCAGGTGCAACCTGAAACAACGTGCGTAAAATAGATTCAGGTGAAATATGGTAGGATGCTAGTGCAAAAAGTACCCAATGTTTACAAAAAGCGCGTGCTGCTTTTTCGTAAAAATGGGAGTTTTTGATTTCTTCCTATCGTCAGAAATACAATTAGATTAAAAATTAATAAAAGATGAAAGCAGATAATTTGAAAAATTTTATAGATAAAATGGCTCAAGAAAATGAGCGAAAAATGAATGCTGAAAAAAGAAAAAAACACTTCCAAGAAATTGGACGAAAAGGAGGTTTAAGGAAAAAATCTGAACAGCAATTATCTAAAGTAATTTCGTTTCGATTGAAGGATTTTGAATATGAAGATAGCCAGAAAAAAGCGAAAGAATTTAATCTGAAATTATCGTCCTATTCAAGAATGGTTCACCTGCAAAAAGAACTAAAAGTGAATGAATTTGAAATCGATAAAACACTGTTAAATTACGGAAATAATTTTGCCAGGATCACTAATCTTTTGCGAAATAGAGAATGGAATATGTTCCAAAATAAGAAGCGAATTTTGATGGAAATCCAAGAAGTTATTGACCTTATCCGTCAATATTTATATTCAAGAATGAATGATAAAAATAAAGAATGAATAATTCAGCAACAACCAGAATAATTTCTAAAATCGCTTTGGAATACAACGGAAACGACAAAGGAATGGCGGAACTTGCGGCAGTAAATTTTCTTTTGAGCAGCAATCCAGAAGATCAATTTCACGAAATGAAAATCGTCGCCGACCGGAATTCTAATGTTGAAAAATGGGCATTAACCGGATATATTTCTCCACCGGAAGAAATTGGGAAATCTCTTTCCGATGAAGAATTGACGGACATTGCGATTGAAGCATTAAAGAAAGTTGGAGTTACGGACTTAAATCAATTTCGTTTGGATATTCATAATAGCACAAAACAGAAACACATTCATTTTGTGGTGAATAGAATGAACATTCATGGGAAATGTACAGTAAAATCACGCAAAATAGGAGAGAGGTTTGGTGAAGCAGTCCGACAAATTTGCCAGGAACGAAATCTTAAAACCGATGTTGAAATTGGAATTGAGAAAAAAGCCGAAATGTTGAAAAACCTCACAGAATCTTTGCGAACATCCAATAATTTTGAAGAATTAATTTCAAAAATGAAAGCAAAAGGTTTTGATGTGCAACTTTCTTCCAATGTCAAAGATGGTATTTCTGGAATGCGAATCATTCTGGAGAAAGATAAGAATCCTTATACAGAACGACAATACAAAGCAGGTTACACGCTTTCTCAAATTTCAAATAAATTGAGAATTTCGGAAATAAAATTGCTTTTTGAGGTTAAACAAACGGTTCGGAAAAATCTACAAAATGCTACTAGCTTGAATGATCTCAGACAAAAATTGCAGCAAGATGGCTTTAAAATGAGAGTTCAATACAAAGGAGAATTTAAACCAAATCAGAAGAAAGAAATTCAGGATATTTGGATCAATAAAGTTGGACGCTCTCAAACAGGTCCACAAAAAGACGGGTTCTTTTTTAAAAACTATCAGGGTTTTTCTCTTTCGACAATTGATAATGTTTTTGGTAGTTTACTGAAGCCTGTATTTGCGCCTTCGGAAATAAGAAATAGAGAAGACGATTTTACTACTACTGTAAAATCAACAACGATAGATAGTTTACAAGAAATTGCTAGTGAAGCAATAGAAGATTTCCTGAAGCCTAATTATGTTTCGCAGCAGGAAGATGAGTGGTGGAGGAAGAAGAAAAAATCTCGGCGATGATTTAGAATAACGATTAGTTAAAATTTCTAAAAGTCATATTTACATATGCAGATAAATATCAAATTATGTGATGTCATATCATTCAATAGATTCTTTTTCTTTCAAATATATTTAGAACTAACTGCTTTTTTTTGTTAAAAGGTAGAGTTTTAACGAATTAAAGAGGTTGAAAAAAGAAATTAAATTGATTTGTCAACCGGGAGTTTATAAAAAATAAAAAGGATTTCTTAAAACTGATAAAAATTAAGGTTTTCTTTTTTCATTCTTATGTGGTTAAATAACAGATTGTTACTGCTTAATCACACTTCTCTTTTCAGTTATTGTTTTCGAAATAAAGAGAAAATGGTCGTATACCCCGATTTTCGTATTACTATTTATTGTACTTTTTCTCCATTGAAAAACCAATTTATGAAAAAACTTTACATTGGGGTGTTATTTCTTTTCGCCATACTCTCGGTTTCCGCACAAGAAACCAAAACCTTGTGGCAAAAAGATATAAAATCTTCTACTCAGGATTTTCTCACCCAACTTTCCATCACTATTGATGGGCAATACCTTGTTTCGGGAAGTTCGATACAACCTTCCAAAATATCTTCGGTAAGTTCTGACGGATCAGCTAATCAGAATAACGGTTATGATTTTCATGTCATGAAACTTAATCAGCAAGGTCAGCAAGTTTGGGAAAAATATTTTTCAGGAAACCGACATGATTATTTAGCTGCAACTACTGCGACCAAAGAAGGTGGTTTTTTGCTTGCCGGGACTTCTTATTCCACTTTGGGAATCGATAAGAAAGAAAAGTCGTTTGGGAGATCGGATATTTGGATCATTAAAATTGATGAAAATGGAGAAGAAGAATGGCAGAAAACCATCGGCACTCAGTATGGAGACGAAGCCCGATCGGTTATACAGACCTTGGATTTAGGTTATGTTGTTGCTGGAAATACCAATCTGTCCTCACAAGGGTTTGGAGGAACGGATGTACTGCTTTCTAAACTCGACAAAAACGGAAAATTAATCTACCAAAAAGTGTTGGGTGGTAGTGATAGAGATGAAGTGGAAAAAGTGATTCCAACCAAAGACGGCGGATGCTTGATAGGAATCTATTCGTACAGCGGAACCTATAACGGAAAGAAAAAACAAACCATTAGTTCACAAATCCTTCAAAAACCTTCCAATTCACAAAACAATCCCAAAAATCCTGATCAACCAAAACCGGTTGATGTTGATTTTTACGGAAAACAGACTGAGAATTACGGTGTAGGCGACTATTGGATCGTAAAACTAGATCGATCGGGAAAAGTGGAATGGGAACAGAATTTCGGTGGCAAAAACGATGATCACTTGCGACAACTCTCTTTTACTGAAGACGGATATGTGATTGGAGGAGAAAGTCGTTCAGAATCATCCGGGAACAAAAGACCTTCTTTGAAAGAAGGAACCGATTTGTGGCTCATTGCACTGAATGAAGACGGAAGTGAAAAGGCGCAATACTCCTATAATTTTGGTAATCGCGACATCCTGATGAGCATGGATGCGATTAAGGACAAAGAAAATAAAACCAAAGGCTTTTTAGTTGGCGGTTATACCCAGGCAGAAGAAAAGATACAAACCGATGATGGAAAATTCTGGATGCTGTATATTAATAATGAAGGGAAAGAAGAATGGCGCAAACATGTAGAGGGCAAATCTAAAAAGAAAGAGGAACGCTTAGTATCTGCTAAATTACAGAACGATGGAACTTTTCTTTTGGCTGGAACAAGTGCCGAAGAACTGGGACAAGAGAACTGGAAGATCTTGAAATTGGGTGATAAAGATTTGGATAATCTCATTGAAAAACAAGACATAAGGATTTACCCAAATCCTGTGGAGGATTATTGTTATGTGGAGATTGGGTTTGAATTTAATGGCGAAGCTGAGATTGCGCTGCATGATATGACAGGAAGAGTAATTCAAAATATAAAAACGAAAAATAGCGTGACGAAAATGAATACAAGTGCTTTACCCCAGGGAGTGTATGTGGTGAGTGCGAAGACGGAAAAGAAAGTTGTGAATAGTAAAATTGTGAAGAAATGATGAGAAAATTATGTATTATTATATTAATGCTATGTCAAAGTGTTTGGTCGGATTGTCAAATAAATGGAAGTGAAAATTCAGTTCAAAATATATTTCCAACTGCAGTAACTGCTGAAACATATGGAATATCCAAAATAGGACAGAATTCAATTGATTTATTTAGAGGAAAGGTTAATGTTTCTATCCCTTTGTATACTATAAAAGTTGATAACTTAACTATTCCTTTATCTGTTTCATATAATACAGGAGGTATAAAATTAAATGAAGTCGCTACTAGTGTAGGATTAGGGTGGTCATTAAATATCCCTGGTTATATCAATCATACTGTAATCTTCCCCAAAAATAAGAACATTTAAAAATATAGTTTTTAAATTTGGAAGACTATGAAAAACAGTAAATTTTCAGAAGTTCAGATCATCAAGATTTTATC
>NZ_JAUFQB010000012.1 GCF_030409525.1 Kaistella yonginensis
CATTTTGGCGGTAGATACAGCCAGAAGCATTGGTTAAATCCACATAATAATTTCCAACCCCAACATTAATAATTGTTGTAGTCTCCCCAGTGCTCCACAGCACTGAGAATACCCAGAGCCGACATTCAAATCGGTTGTGCTGCCTTCGCAAACAGTAACGCTTGCCGCAAGGGTTGTAGAAGGAGTTGAACTTTTAAAGGAAATATTGAGCGTTCCGATATTGTCACAAACTCCTGCTTTTTTAAATCGATAATAGAAAGTTTTATCAGCGGTAATGGTTTGTGCTGCTGAGATGTTTTGTCCTGGCAGATCGTTTTGCGCTTTGGTTAAATCATCAAAATATTTTACCGAATCGTAAGGATTTGTTATAAATGAACTGAGATAATCTGCTAAATTAATTGGTTCTGTATTATTTCGGTCGTTGTCGCAGACAATGATTGGAACTGGCGTTGTAATACCTAATTTTGTTCCTGTGGTTAAAAGAACTTCTTTAATTATAGGTCCGCAGACTGATGGTGATTCTACTCTAATCCAAACCGAGGTATTTGTGGTAAAGGTGAAATTTCCCGTGATAAGATCAGTTCCACCCGTTATTGCTTGTGCTTGAGTTGCATAATATTTAATAGTAAAAGCAGTTGGATTTTGAACAATTATGGGAGTAATTGTAGTTAAGTTCACTTTATAAATCCCATCAATAACTCCATCGATTTCTTCATCACAGGTGTTTAGCGTATAAAGTGCGGGCGTAACAACGGGTGGCGCGGTGATTAATAATTCAATTCTCGCAGTTGCATCACAACCATATGTATTTGATAATTGAACATAAACAAAACCTGGTGCTGAGGTGTAATTTGTTATTTGGGCTGTGGGAATTTGATTGGTGAAAGCGGCATCGGTGAAATATTTTTTGCTCACCGCTACATCAGGACTGAGAGCTGCTAGAGTTAAATTATAAGTTGCGGTTGCTGTTGCAGAACATTCATTGAGGGTTCTATCATAATGTTCGATTTGATTGAGCTGGATCGTTGCCTGCACAGTTTCACAATCAGGAATGGTGCCAGTTCCACAGAATGAAAATTTAAACGTGTCGACTCCAGTTGCGTTAGGGTTTGCGGTGTACGTAATGGTTCCATCTGCATTGATAACAACGGTACCTTTTGTCGGAGGAGTGTCGATCTTTATCGTAGGAATATTTACACTTTGGGAACTTAAGGCAAAAATAGGGGTGACTGTTTTTGTGGTACACGTATCATAATTGTAATTGGTAAAGGTGGTGCAATTATAAAATTTGAAATCGCGGGTTTGTATTTCATCGCAGGAACCCTGCTTAACTTTAACGGCGTAAATACCAGCTTGCGAAGGAATGTATTCAAAAGTGTTGTTAATTCCTGGAGCGGGAACATACGTGGCGCCTACTTTAATAAGCCATTGATAACTGTCAAAACCTTCTGTAACTTCTAATTTTACGCCTGGAAGACAGTCGCCCACTGTTTTTGTAATGAGTGGAATCGAGGAAAATCCAGCGAAATAGCCACCATATCCAACAGCGTCGTTTCCTGCCGAAATTCCTGCAGTCACCGCTTTAGAAGAATACACCGCCACATTTCCGGTAATGTTTGGAATCGAGTAGGTTACCCAGGCATTATTTCCGGTTACATCGAAAGGACCATTGCTTGTAGTCAAAGCCAATGAAATGCCATTTCGCTTAACATCAACTAGCGCATTTCGTTCGGTAATGATATTTAGTTTTGTAGGAACTGTTAAACTATAAGAAACTCCATTGGATGAATATTCATTTTCATCAATTTTCCCAATTTCATCAATTTTTTTGGGGAGATAACAGTTTAAAGGTGGGATGTAATTAAATCCGCCCGTAGCAACCATAGAACTTCCTGAATCACCGGCCATTAATTGGTATACATAGATGTTTTTCGTGGCCTTTATCAACATATTGTAATGGTTAAAACCTTGGTCTTGGTATGCCCCATTCGTCGTTTGATAAAACTGACCTGCATTCAAGGTTACAACAGGGGTTGTTCCATTATTGATATAAATTTCAGTATTGTCTTCTGTGGCAACGATTATTGCTTTCTCCATCGACGATGTGGTTGTGCCATTTCCCTTCATCAACACAAATTCTTGTCCCAGTTTATCTACCGGAACCCCTTGATCCATTAAAATGTCTGAGGAAGAGTCATAATTTCCAGCGTATTGGCCATTAAAGTTTCCATTGGCAATAACGATGGGCTTGTCAGAAATTATTTTTGCCCCGATATAACCGGTAAAATTTTGTGAGTAATCCCCAGAGCCATCAATGATATAAGATTGGCCTTTGTTGAGTGTAAATGTAATCTGAGTTCGGGTGATAAAATCAGAAAACTGAACATTCGGTTGAAAATCAGTAACCGTGACCGTTGTATTGTCTTCCGTCGCCATGATACTGTTCATGAAATTTAATATTCCATTATAAACCGTTATTGGTGCCACCACTGCCCGAAACTCTGTTCCCAAAGCAGCAGTTCCTTTGGAAGTTTGTATTTCCCCATGATTTTTAATTGAAAATCGCAGACTTGCAAAAAATGGTTTGTCGCCTTTCAAATAAAAGCCCATCGCCACAGGCTTAAACAAATTAGTCTGACTCGTGGTAATGATCCTGCTTCGTTGTGAGTTAGGAATACTATATTTTATAGGATTATTTTTACTGATGTTGACGGAAGCAACAACAATATTGTTGTGGTAAATATCTACTTTAAATGGAGTTGTTTCATTGGTTGATAGGTAAATTGATTGATATTGCGACGAATTCCCGACGCGATCAACCATCGGAGCAAACCAATGTTCCCGATCAAGTTGCGCAAAAGAACTGAAATATATAAAGGAAAAAACAAATAATAGTAATTTTTTCATATCAAATAGATGGATTCCTTGCAAATGTAATATTTTTTAACAAATTTTAGTAAATTTCGATTGTTGCATTTTTTATTTTAATGAATGTTCCTGTTTTTTAAAGAATAATTTTTTTATTATTTTCAAAACGCTAACTTAGAAATTTAGGTGCAATGCCCTTTTTAACCTTTTTTAAAGATTAACTTTGTTCTTATTTTAATTTTTATGAAAAACCTGATTTCATTGCTATTTATTTTAAACTACTTGGGTGTTTTTGCGCAAACGGATACGGCACAAGTGATAACTCCTAATCGGCTCAATGCTGCTGAAACACGATCCAAACCATACGTTATTTTAATTTCGGCAGATGGTTTGCGATCGGACTATGCTGAGAAATATCACGCCAAAAACCTTTTAACATGGGCGGAGAAAGGCGTAACAGCAAAAGCAATGTTGCCGAGTTTCCCGACCATTACATTTCCCAATCATTGGAGTTTAATCACGGGTTTATACCCTGCACATCACGGCTTAATAGATAATTATTTTTATGATTATCTAAAGAAAAAGTTTTACGCGATGAGTAATAAAGAAGCAGCGGAAGACGGCTCATGGTATGGCGGAAATCCACTGTGGAGTTTAGCAGAAAAACAAGGAATGCTTTCAGCATCGATGATGTGGGTTGGTTCGGCGAGTGATGCAGGCGGTGCAAGACCCACGTATTATTACCATTACCACGAAAAATTTTCACCTCAGGAAAAAGTAAGTAAAGTCATCAACTGGCTTCAATTGCCAGAAGATATTCGTCCCCATTTTATCACGTTGTATTTCCCGGAAGTTGATGCTAGCGGTCACCGTTTTGGACCAGAAAGTAAAGAAACAGAAAATGCAGTTCAACTGGTCGATCATGCAGTCGGAGCTTTATTTGAGAAAGTAAAAAAATTAGGATTAAAAAATGTAAACTTCATTTTTGTGTCTGATCATGGTATGATAAAAGTGGATATTGAGAATCCCCTTACCATTCCAGAGATTCTTTTTGATAAGAATCGGTTTGATTTTTATAACGCTCAAACTCTACTGCGAATTGTGGTG
This sequence comes from Kaistella yonginensis, assembly GCF_030409525.1. Lineage (GTDB taxonomy): Bacteria > Bacteroidota > Bacteroidia > Flavobacteriales > Weeksellaceae > Kaistella > Kaistella yonginensis. The sequence goes on from NZ_JAUFQB010000012.1 coordinate 3,976, forward strand.
AAAAACCCAGCCGAAGTAAAGGCAGTTTACCGAAATTTAAAGAAGAATAAAACGCCTGAATACGATGTTTTTCTCGATAAAAAGTTTCCGAAAAAATTAAATTTTTCACCTAAGCATGATCGCTATAATCGAATCGGGCAAATACTATTGGTTCCCAAATCACCGAAGATATTTTTAGAGAAAGGCAAAAAAGCTTCGGTCGGTAAGCACGGATATAACCCGTACGAAGTTCCGGAAATGAAAGCTGCTTTTATCGCTTTGGGGCCAGCCTTTAAAGAAAATAAAAAAATTGGGGAGTTTCAAAATGTAAATATTTATCCTATTGTTACAGATATTTTAAATCTAAAAATAACCGAACCAATCAATGGAAAGCAGAAAGTAGCCAACGAAATCCTTCAAAAATAACAAAAAATCCGGCTGAAATTTTTAAACCGGATTACTATTTAAACTCAATTTTAAGTAACTAGATCATCCTTTAATGAACTTATCAGTAGTATAATTTTTACTTAAAAAATCAAAAAAACTTTTGTGACTTTGTGGTTGAAAAAAATTACTTCTTCAAAGACTGCATATCAATCACAAATCGATAACGAATATCACTTTTCAGCATGCGCTCATACGCTTTGTTAATATCCTGCATTTTGATCATTTCAACCTCCGACACTATATGATGTTCACCGCAGAAATCCAGCATTTCCTGTGTTTCTTTAATCCCACCAATTACGGAGCCTGCCACCGATCTTCTGCCTAAAATCATCGGTGGTGTAAACAATGCATCGTCCATTTTACCAATAAATCCGACTAAAACTAAAGTCCCACTAATGTTCAAAGTGGCGATATAAGGATTAATATCATGGTCATAAGGAACGGTATCGATGATTAAATCGAATTTTCCGGCGGCGGCTTTCATTTCATTTTCGTAGGTTGAAATAACCACCGAATCAGCACCTAAATCTAAAGCATCTTGAATTTTATCGGGACTTCTAGAAATTAAAGTGACCTCTGCACCCAAACCTTTGGCCAGTTTTATAGCCATGTGACCCAAGCCGCCCAAACCAACCACTGCCACTTTGCTTCCTTCCTTTACGTTCCAGTGTTTTAGTGGCGACCAAGTGGTAATGCCAGCACAAAGCAGTGGTGCAACCGCTTGAAGATCTAAATTTTCTGGAATTCTCAGAACAAAATCTTCGTCTACAATTATTTTTTCAGAATATCCGCCAAAAGTCTGCTGGTTCAAATACTGATCTTTTCCGTTGTATGTTCCGGTTGATCCATTCAAACAATATTGTTCTAAATCTTGTTTGCAACTTTCGCATTCTCGGCAAGAATCGACCAAACAGCCAACTCCAGCCAAATCGCCCACTTTAAAAGAGGTCACATCTGCGCCCACTCTCGTGATTTTCCCCACGATTTCGTGCCCAGGAACTGCAGGGTATTTGGTGCCGCCCCAATCGTTTCGTGCCGTGTGCAAATCGCTGTGACAAACGCCACAATAGAGAATGTCAATTTCAATGTCTTTCCGTTGCAGACTTCGTCGGTCAATTATTATTTCTTTTAAATCGTCGTCTTTGGAGGCTGCGCCAAATGCTTTGACGGTATAATGGTCGTTCATTTATTTTATTTTTTTGTGTAAAACAAAGATAAGCGCTCAAAAAAGAAATGGCTGTTAAGGAAATGATAAAAAACAGAAATACTGCTCTTCCGTTCAGAATTCAAAATGTCAAAATGTTATTCTGGTAATGCTCGTTTTTAAATAAAAAAAAATTGAAAAACAAACATCAAAAGTGCTAAAATGCGGGTGGAGCCATGGCTGGGGGGTTGTTGAGCGATTCGGTCGACCCAAATTATCAATTAAAAACAATGATTTGCTACGAAAAAATAAGAATGAATTAACCCATTGAAATCTAAAAAGTTGTATTTTTGAATACACAAATTTTTGAAAGATGAAAAAATATTTACTATGGAATGTAAAACTAAATACTTTAGTTTTGCATCAAAAAGTGCTTTCTTTGGTATTAATGCTCTTCAGCATATTGGTTTTTGCAGAAGCTAAATATGTTTACCATGAAGTGACTACAAATTTTGTTAATGGTGTTAGTGGTATCCAATATCGAAACAATCTTATCCCTAATTCTTCAGAAGCAACAACAATTAGTTTCAAAGTTGAAAACCAATTTGACACCAATCAACTAAGAGTGTACTACACGATCGATGGTTCTGTTCCAGCAGGGGTATTTGGAGTAGGAACGGGCACAACAATGGTAGTTTCTGGTTCGTATATAAATACTTTTGCTTATGGTGGGTCCAACATTGATGTTGTTTCAGCCATCATTCCAGCGCAAACTCCTGGAACAGTTGTAACATACATTGTCTCAGCATGGCACAGTGGAGGAGGGGATGAAATTTTTGGCAATGGGCCAGGGTCATCCTGTGGTTGTGGATCAGTAACTAATAATTCTACTTTAGCAACAACTTTTTCTTATACTGTTCCTGCTGCATATATTTGGAATGGTTCTGTAGATACAACTTGGGCAAATCCTGCCAACTGGTCTCCGTACGGAGTTCCTGCAGCAACCGATAATGTGATCATCAATGTTCCTGGAACCAACCAATTGAATATTGCCGCAAGTAGAACAATCAATAATTTCACCTTGAACGGCAATGGAACTTTTTCTGCAGCTTCTACGGGATCACTTACTATTAATGGTGATTTTAATTATGGGGGTTCTGCCACAGCAACTTTAGATTGTGAAAGCCAATTCAATATTGCGAGCTCAACCTCACAACCAGTTCCGCCTTTAACATACGGTAATCTGAATATTATGGGCGGCCCCAGAGTTTTATCACCTACAGGAACGATACAAATTTGCGCAGAATTCATCGCAAATTCTGATCCTTTGGTAAATACGGTTACCAATAGTACTGTAGAATATATTTCAAATACCCCAACGGTTAGAGAGTTGCGCAATTTTACTTATAATAATCTCAATTTTAGTGGCTCTGGTTTTTTTACTATTGGGTTCAATTCTTGGCCAAGTGTGAAAGTAATTAATGTTCTAGGGAATTTTCTACAATCTGCGGGAACAGTTTATTTAGGAGATCATGCATGGAATACAGGTGTTGCAACGTTGAATATTGATGGAGACATGACCGTGAGTGGAGGTTTCTTTAATGTTAATAAAGTATCTACTCTTACAACTTACGGTGGAAATGGTATTGTTAACTTAAAAGGCGACTTGACTGTTTCTGCCCTGGCTTTATTTGAAGCCACTTATATCGTTCGCACCTTAGCAGAATCAGACATTAATTTTGTAGGAACAGGTGATGGTTCTACTGCTGCGCTTACACAAACAATAAATATAGCCAACCAGACGACTGCTGCTAAAATTACCTTTAATGTAAATTCCGGAGCGTATGTAAGATTAATTAATCAAGATTTGGCGTTAGGTACAAGTAGTGCCTTCAATGTGAAAACGGGAGGAATGTTTGATTTTGGGTTTAATGGAACAACTGCTTTGAATATAGTTCCTGTAGCGAGTCAAATTAGTCAAACTTTTGCAACACAACAAGCAAGCACTCTAAAAATTACCTCACCCAATGGGATTACAAAAACTGCTAATTTAGGAAATGTTCAAACTGGCGCTGCAGGTAGAACTTATCATGCTGATGCTACTTTCTATTATATCGGAAAAGGAGATCAAGCTTCTGGAAACGGTTTGCCAAATGAAGGTTCTGCAAAAAAAGTAATCGTAGAATTAGATCAAAATTCTTACGTATTTCAACCCAATGGCGTAAATAGGATTATTTCTCCGGGGTATTTGGAAATCAGAGCAGGAATTGTTTTAGATAATAGTACAGGCGGATTTGATAATGTAAACGATTCTCCACTTACTTCTGGTGATCTGATCATGTCCGGCGGAAGATATCGACTATTTAAAACAGGTGCTCAACCTGGTCTCACGGGAGTATATAATTTAACAGCAGGGGTAGTAGAATTTGCAAGTTCGCAAGCAGGTTCCCAAAATATTCGTTCAGAATCTTATCAAAACATCGAAGTCACCGGAAATAATGTGGGTAAAACAGGTAATGATATCACCCTTAAAAATAATGGTACTTTTACCATAAAACCTGGTGGAGTTTTTAAAATCAGTTCGAACGCTATTGTTGGGCCAGTTGGTTCACAAACAGTAACGGTAGAAAATAATGGAACTTTTGAAACAGGAGACCAACATGGTTTCAGTGGCACCAGTCAAACTTCAATTGATGTAGGCATTGAAACCATCAATCTGCAAAACGGAAGTACGGTGGGATATTCGCGCGGTGGGAATCAAGTCATTACCAATCAAATAGGAATTGGACAAGGAGCAGATGGAAATTATTATAATCTGAAAATTTCAAATTCTGGCATCAAAACAGCCCCCTTAAAAACTGTTGTTAAAAACATAACCAGTGTAGTAGATGCTGCAGAACTTCTAGTTCCAGCAACAGGAAATAATGTTTTGCCTAATGAATTCCATGCACTCAATGGAGTACAAGTAGATGCATTGGCAACTTTCCGTTTGGCAAATAATGCCAATCTTTTTCAAGACGCAACCGCATCCAATACAGGAAATGTTATTGCCGAACGAAATGTTATTTTCTCCGCAGGCAGACAACAATACAATTACCTAAGTTCCCCTGTAAAAAATTTGAATCTCAAAGATATTTATAAAGATGGTTCAGGTAATGCTGTGACCGTGCCGTTTGTATTGTATCATAATGAAGCAACAAACAAGTTTTATAATTCTTCAGGTGCCTATATTGCAGGAAGAGCATTGGCGGTAAAAGAAGCCACAAGTACAGATTTTTCCGGTTCCCCCATGAAAGCTAGTTTCACGGGAGAACCTATGAATGGTAGTTTTAATTACACGCTCGTAAATTCTAATACTTCTGATACCAATCGTGGCTATAATTTAATCGGCAATCCTTATCCGTCCAACTTAGATTTGGATGCGTTTTACGGAGCAAATTCTACAGATTTAAGTCCCACTTTTTATTTTTGGGATAACAAAGCCAATACAAGAACGGCCCAAGAAGGCGATTTGTATGGAGGGCAAGCGTATGCACAATTTAACGCTGCTACGCCACCTGGAACCGGAAGCGGAACAGTTGCGACAGGTGATGCAGGCGCCGGAACAAAAGTACCTACAAGGTATGTGAAAATCGAACAAGGATTTATGGCAAGAACTTTAGTGGCGAGCAAAACCGTTGCCTTTACCAATGCTATCCGTTCTGCTGGACTTTCCGTAGGGTTTTTTGGAAAAAATACGGTGCCATTTGATCGATATTGGTTGAAAATGAAAAGTCCTACGAACATTACTTCCCAAATTGCAATCGTTTATTTTGCCGGTGGAAATAATGGTTATACCAAAGATGATTCCCAATCTTTAGGAGGCTCAGATGCAATTTACAGCACGGTAGAAAATGAAAAAATATCCATTAATGGAAAGGATGCTTTTTCAAATACCGATGTGGTTCCTTTAGGCAGTAATCACTTTTCAACTGGAAATTACACCATTGCTTTAGATGAGGAAAAAAATGGAATTTTTGCTAACGGACAAAATATTTATCTGAAAGACAAACATACCGGGATCCTTACCAATTTATCAGAAGGCGAATACCAATTTACAGCAAATGAGGGCGAAAATTCTGGCAGATTTGAAATCGTATATGTGCCGGAAATTTACTTGGCAACCAATAATACGACTGAAAATTTAATTATTTACAAAGACGGAAGTGATTTTATCATTAAAGCAAAATCAAAGAAAATCACCGAGGTAGAAGTTTACGATTCCAGTGGAAGAATGATTAATAAAATCAAACCGAATAGTACGATTGTAGTTATTAATTCTGAAAAATTGAACAACGGGATTTATATTTTGAAAGTGAATCAAGGTGGAGAAATCACAACGAAAAAGGTGATAAAATAAGAATAGATTGCCATTTGCAGAACTAATCCAGAACTAATCACGATGACGACGTAAAACTTCACTTAAAAAGTATTTTATTCGAAAAATCTCAAATCCAATAAGGTTTGAGATTTTTTTAGGTATTTTAGTACGAATTATTCTGACAATTGAGAGCCTGTTTAAAATTCATTTCCTCAATCCCTAAAAAATGAAATTTTAAGAAATTTTCCACCTTTTAGGTGTCGGGGAAAAATGCGATTTATTTTTTTAAGCAAATTTAAACAGGCTCTTAAATAGCGGTATCCTTGGCTAAAGTCATCGTGGCTTTCTATCAAAAACCCCCGGTGATAATCACCTTTAGATAATGTTTTTAATTCTCCATAACCCAAACGGAGACATTTCCTGCAGGAACGGGAAAATTTCCCCAACCTTTTTCATCGATGATGACTTTTTCTTCAAACCATCCTAAGTAATCGTAGAAAGTTTTTCCAATATATTTTTCGCCCATTTCCATCGGTTTTTGGTAAGCTTCTTTATTGCTCAAAACTACGGCGCAACCTGAATGTTCCTCATCACCTTCCCGAATCCAGCCGAGACAATTGGCGTCTTCAAAATAATCGCGCTGAGGTCCATATGCAAACAATTGTCGTGCTTTCAGCAGTTCTTCAATCTTCTCAACTTTATCTAAAAATATTTCCTGATCATTGCCTTCTTTATCTTTATCGGTATAATTTGCGCCAAATAAATCGGGATAAAATAGACAAGGATATCCCTCTTTTCTAAGAAGAATTAAAGCGTAAGCCAGAGGTTTAAACCATTTTTCAACCGGAGCTTCTAATTCCTGCAAGGGTTGCGTATCGTGATTATCGACCAAAGTTACAGATAAAAGTGGATTGGCCTGGGTTAATGTTTCATCAAAAATTTTTCGTAAATCGTATGCTGCGCCAGCTAATGATGCTTTATGAAAATTATGATGCAAAGAGGAATCAAACAAACTCATGGAACCTTCTGTGGCTTCAATATATTTTTCCAGCAAGGGTAATTCTCCTGGTGCCCAATATTCTCCGACCGCAAAAATATTTTTTCCCGTATTTGCTCTTAAGTGATACAACCATTCTTTATAAAATTCGGGAGATTGATGTTTCACAGCATCCAACCGAACGCCATCAAAATGAATTTGGTCGTGGTACCATTTTCCCCAGTGATTCAGTTCTTCACGTACGAAAGGATTTCGTTGATCAATGTCGTTGTACATTAAATAATCGTAGTTCCCTTTTTCGTCATCAATCATCTCTTCCCAACCATCACCGTGATCATTGATAATTTGATAAATTCCATTCTCTTGGCCTTCGGCATAATCAACGCCGGTAAAACATTGAAAATTCCACTTGAAATCTGAATATTTCTCTCCTCTTCCAGGAAAAGTAAATTGAGTGTACGATTCAATTTCAATAGGCTCAGAAATATTTTCTTGTCGGTTTTCTGGATTCACTTTTACGGCATGAAATCTTTCTAGCTCATCCCCGCCAGCTTTATGATTGAGTACGATATCGGTAATGACAGCAATGCCATTTTTCTGTAAAGTTTTGCAGGAATCAAGGTATTGCTCTTTGCTTCCGTATTTTGTAGGGATCGTTCCTTTTTGGTCAAACTCACCTAAATCAAATAAATCATAAGGGTCGTAACCGACGGAATAACCGCCACCCGCACTTTTATAAGCCGGCGGAAACCAGACGGCCGAAATCCCCAATTCTTTTAAATAAGAGACCGATTTTTTTATTTGATCGTATAATGTTGAATTTCCCTTAGAATACCAGTGGAAAAATTGAATCATGGTTGGGTTCATATAAATCGATTTTAAAATAGAAAAGCAAAAACCATCCCGAAAAAAGTGAGAATCAGAATTCCTGTTTTTAAAGAGTAAAAATTTTTTTCTAAAGATCCGTTCGTTTTATTTATGATCGTCTTTTTAAAATGAATGCGCAAAACTCTCCAATTAAAAAAATGATCTCATTCTGAAGTTTTGCAATCAGGTGCTAAAAAAAGCCGCAAAAGAGCGGCTTCTAGTATAGATGGAGGGAAAATATTATTTGTTTGCAACAATATTCAATTCAAGGTCAACTTCCTGAGAAATCATCCAATCTTTTGGATCACCTTCTGCACCGTAAGCCAAGCCCCAATCTTGTCTGTTGATGGTAAATTTGGAAACTAAATTTACTTTCCCGTCGGTTACGTCAACCTTTGCTGGGAAAGTAACATTTACAGTTTTATCTTTGATGGTAAGATTTCCACTTATTTGTTTGTTCGCGCCTTCAACTTTACTTGCACTACCTGCTGGAAGATCTTCAACTTTGGTAATGTCGAATTTTACACTTGGGTATTTTTCAACATCGAAGAAATCTGCACTTTTCAAATGTGAGTCAAGATCTGAAGAAGTTTTTCCATCGGTGATGGCAGGATCTACCGAACTAGGATCCGTAATTAAGCTATTGATTTCTGAAACAAGGCTCCCAGAAATAAGATTTCCGTTTTCTACCGAAAATACACCGGTTGTTTTGGTTGTGCCAAATCTTGGATTCAAGCCTCCTTTGTGGTAAGCAGTCCAATTGACGGTGCTGGCTTCTGTATTTACAGTTAAAGATTCTCCTGCATGTTCAGCAACAACTTGTTCTGTAGTGGCAGTAGCGGTATCGGTTTTTGATTCCTTACATGATACGGCAACCAGAAATACTGAAAGTGCCAAGATTGATAATTTTTTCATTGTTTAATATTTAATTGTTATCTGGCTGCAAAAATAGGATAGATCATAGAGGCAACACTTGACCTATGATAAGAACGGCCTGGTAGAGTAATATTTTTAACCTCGCAGCAAGCAAAAAGCGATAATTCTTAAGGATCGAATACCGTTTTTTTGGTTTTTAATCTTATTTTTTAAAAATAACGATGCCCTTTTTTCAGAAAAGTGCGGAATAAATGAAATTATGAAAAGTCCTCGAAACAGCATTAATTAAACTCTTCAAAAGGTATTTTTAACTGTACCGAAATCTGTTTTTTCTCCTGCGTATTGAGGTTAGAAAGTGATAAGCCGAGCAAGCGAACCGGCTTATCAAAGGGGCGCAGTTCCCAAAGTTTGCGGGCTGTTTCGTAAAAATCCTGAGCATTTTCAAAATAGACTTCCTGCGTTGTACTGCGCGTATACACAGTGAAATCTTTGTATTTAATTTTCAGGGATAATGATTTTCCTTTGATTTCTTTTTTTGATAGGCGAGCTTCTAATTCTTCACCAATGATTTGCAATTGTTTAAAAACCGCTTCCTCATCCAACAGATTTTCCCAAAATGTTTCTTCTACCGCCACACTTTTCTGTATGCGATGTGGTTTTACTTCGCTGTGATGAATTCCGCGCACCACATTATAATAGTAGGTTCCCGATTTTCCAAAAAGGCGAATCAAATCTTCCAGCGATTTTTCCTTTAAATGAGCACCTTTATAAATATGAAGTTCGTGCATTTTATTGGCGGTGACTTTTCCGATCCCGTAAAATTTTTCGATCGGAAGTTCTGCCATAAATTCTAAAATCTGGGTGGGATGAATGGTTTTCTGCCCGTTGGGTTTTCGGTAATCAGAAGCCACTTTTGCCAGGAATTTATTCACTGAAATTCCGGCAGAAGCCGTCAGTCCGGTTTCCTCAAAAATTCTGCTTCTAATTTGGCGTGCGATTTCTTGGGCAGATTCAATCCCTTTTTTGTTTTCGGTCACATCCAGGTAGGCTTCATCCAGAGAAAGCGGTTCGACCAAATCGGTAAATTCAAAAAAAATTTTTCTGATCTGCTGCGAGATTTCTTTGTACCGATTAAAACGGGGTTTTACCACAATTAAATGCGGGCATTTTTCCAGCGCAATTTTGCCGGGCATGGCAGAACGTACCCCAAATTTTCGTGCTTCATAACTTGCCGCTGCAACCACACCATACATTCCACCGCCTACCGCCAGAGGTTTCCCGCGCAGTTCTGGATTGTCATGCTGTTCTACAGAAGCGTAAAACGCATCCATATCCACATGAATAATTTTTCGGTCGGTTTGCATGGTGCAAAATTAGGGAATGGTGGTGGGAAAAGAGTAGTGATTGACTATAAAACAATTTATTTGTAAATTGGCAACAGAACTTTAAGATAAATTATAATGGCGAATAAATAAGTGAATTTTATTTCAGATGAACATTTACTCATTTGTATTGGTAATTTGCACAACTCCTATTTGAAAGCTAAAAACAATATCAGTAAGAAAACATTTTACACTAATAAAATCGATACGATTAAGTTAACGTTTGATGCAAAATTTAATGATATAAGCGAAGAAGATCTTATTGAAGCTGAAATTTTAAGGCAGGTAGATAAATCCATCAACAATTCTATCGGAACTTTTCATGAACAAATTTTAGGTGGAATTAAAGGTTTTGAGGTTGGGAATTTAAGTGGTTTTGATATTAAAGCTGAAGATAATAGATTGTTTGGCCTTTTTCTTTTTGAGCCACTTCCAATGAATTTTGAAGATGCAATTTTTGAAAAATTGGCAAAACAAGCAAACATTTTCAAACAAGCGAATTGCTATTTTGTTGATTTTACAAGTGCAGAATCATTTAATCAAAAATGGGTGATTGAAACCGAAGAAAGTTCTGTTTCTCATAAGCGTGTTTTCAAAATATCAGCAGATAAATTTTACGAATTGCTCACTGCAGATTCTATGGCATATAATAGATTACCCGTTGTGCATTTAGAAATATAGGAAAAAAGATTGTTCATTTGATTAAAAAATCGTATATTTACCTGACTACCAATCACTTAAATACATGAACAATCTCA
>NZ_JAUFQB010000013.1 GCF_030409525.1 Kaistella yonginensis
TGAGATTGTTCATGTATTTAAGTGATTGGTAGTCAGGTAAATATACGATTTTTTAATCAAATGAACAATCTTTTTTCCTATATTTCTAAATGCACAACGGGTAAAAGAATAGTAAAGCGAAACATGATTTCTCATGTACTGAGATTAAATTAAACATTCTCTAAAAGTTAACCATTACAACTATCTAAATATTTTAACAAAAACTAGGAAACTATTTTTGTTTTTAAGTTTTATGGTGTATATTTGCACTCGAAATTATGGAAGAAAACATAGAATTTTTGTGCAAAGCAGCAGATCTCTTCATAGAAAATGGGGCGAAAACACTGACGATGGATGATATCGCTAAAGAATTTGGTATTTCAAAAAAAACGCTTTATCAGAAATATAAAAATAAAGAAGAACTGATTGAAGAAGTACTTTACTACAAGTTGGTAGAGCTCATTGAAAGACTGCAATTTTTAGATGAAAATATAGAAAACGTTGTAGAAAGAATGATTTGTNCAAGCACATGTTGAATTTTTCAGAAAAATTTTCAGAAGTACTGGTGCATAATATTGAAAAAGGACGAAAACAGGGGTTGTATAGAGGTGATTTCGACGCAGAAATATATGCAAAAATATTCTTTCAACTCGTGATGTCTTATGACAGTTCGCCATACATTGATTCAAAAGTCATCGATAGGGAACATTATAATCGCCAAGCTCTAATCATGTACATCAATTCAATAACTACGGCAAAAGGAAGAGAAGTTTTAGAAAGTTTTCAGCATAAAATAAAATAAATCTGGAATTTTCAAAGAAAACTTACCACTCAATTTTTAATAAAAAACAATTATTTATAATGACCAATTGGAGAAAAATGGCTCTCGGAGCAGTCTTTTTTGCGTTTTCAATCACAGGGTTGAAAGGGCAAGAGATTGTCACCCTGAAGGAGGCCATCGAGTACGCTCTGCAAAATAAGGCAGAAGCGCAGAAAGCAAAATTAGATATTCGCAACGCAGATTACCAGATCATGGAAGCGAAATCTGGAGCATTACCTCAAATAAATGGTGTTGGGAACATCACCTACAACCCGATTTTGCAAACAACTGCTTTAGATGCAGGTGCTTTCAGCGGTGGGCCAAGTAATATCCAATTGATTTCCTTAGGTCAAAAATGGAATGCAGGTGGCGGGTTGCAACTGTCCCAGGCAATTTTTAACCAGCAGGTTTTTGTGGGCTTGAAAGCTGCAAAATCCACGAAAGAATTTTATCAACTTAATGCGCAGTTGACAGAGGAGCAAATTATTGAAAGAGTTTCTAATGCTTATTTTCAGGTTTTCACCATTCAGCAGAAAAAAGAAACCTTAGAAAGTAGTTTTACCAGTACAGAGAAAGCCAGAAACATCATCAAGAGTTTGTTTGAAAATGGTTTGGCGAAAAAAATTGATCTGGATAGAACGAACGTGAATCTCACCAATATTTCTACCCTTATCAAACAGTTGCAAAACGATATCAATCAAGCTGAAAATGCTTTAAAATTCTATATGGGAATGCCCATAGAAACAGATATCGAATTGGTGAAGGGAGATATGGAAATTACCCCGCACCTTTTGGCAGAAACATTAGGTACAGAAGATCGAACCGAGATTTTGGTATTAGATAAACAAAAACAGTTGTTAGAATTTAACAAACAGGCAGTAGAAGCGGCATATTATCCAACCGTGAATGTAACGGCCAATTATAGTTGGCAAGGTTTGGGAGATAAATTTCCTTTAACAAATGGGCAAAAAAATGGAGTGTATTGGGCAGATTATTCAGCAATTACTTTAGGGGTAAATATTCCTATTTTTAATGGTTTTGCCACAAAAGCGAGAGTAGAAATGGCTCAAATTGAATTGGATAAATTGGATATTGATATCATGGATACTAAACTTGCTTTAGATTTATCTTATCAAAATGCCAAATCTCAGATTGAAAACAGCTTGTCTGCATTAGAAAATCAAAAAGCTAATGTGGAACTGGCAGAAACAGTAACGGCAAATACGAAAAGCAATTACCAATATGGTTTAGCCACTCTAACGGAACTTTTGGAAGCAGAAAACGCTTTGGTAGAAGCAAAAAACAATTATAGCAACGCTATTTTAAATTACAAAATTGCCGAAGTGCAATATTATAAAGCCAAAGGAGACCTAAAAACTTACCTAAAATAAACGAAGAAGAAAATCTAGAATTAAGATTGAATTTGACCTAAAAAAATTATTCCAAATGAAAAAAACTTTAATATATATCGTTGTAGCACTAATACTCGTTGGTCTTGGAGCGTACAAAATTGCCAGTAACAAGGCAAATCAAAAGAAAGAAGTGGCAGAAGTTGCAAAACAGGTTGATAAGATTAACGTGAATGTAGTAACAGTAGGAAGAGAAAACATCAATACGGATTATACAGCAAACGGAACTTTTATCCCGAAACAGGAAACCAATCAAGCCGCGGAGATTTCTGGGAGAATTGTGAATGTAATGGTAAGAGAAGGATCCAGAGTGAGTGCAGGCCAAGTTTTAGCAACTATTAAAAGAGATGCCATCGAGGTAGATGTTTCTCAGGCTCAAAATAATTTACAAAACGCAATCATCGATAATCAACGGTATGAAAACGCTTACAAAACCGGCGGAGTTACCAAACAGCAAGTTGATAACTCTAGACTACAACTGAAAAATATGCAGTCTGCAGTACGAGCACAAAGTGTTCGGGTAAATGATACCAGCGTACGTGCGGGAATCAGTGGAATCATTAATAAAAAAATGGTTGAGCCAGGAATGGTTGTTTCGCCGGGTACTCCATTATTTGAAATCGTAAATATCAATAGTGTAAAATTATCGGTTTTGGTTGATGAAAGCCAGATCGGGAGAATACAGATTGGACAAAATGTTGCCATCAATGTGAATGTTTTGCCTGAAGAGACTTTCAGCGGGAGAATTTCATTTATTGCTCCGAAAAGTGATGCTTCATTGAATTTCCCAGTAGAAATTGAAGTAGCCAATAACGGCCAGTTAAAAGCGGGAATGTATGGTACCGCATTGTTTAAAACCAATAATGGCGTGGAAACTCAAAATATGTTGACGGTTCCAGCAGAAGCTTTTGTAAATGGAGTAAGTTCTGGACAATTGTTCATCGTGCACAACGCAACTGCGAAAATGATCAACGTGAAAACTGGAAAAGTGTATGGTGGTAAAGTACAAATAATCAGTGGATTAAAAGGTGGTGAGCAAGTAATTACTAGCGGACAAATCAATTTAGAAAACGGATCAAAAATTAATATCGTAAAGTAGAACAATGAAGTTAGCAGAAATATCAATTAAAAGACCGTCGCTCATTATCGTATTATTTATGATTCTGACATTAGGCGGAATTCTGAGCTACTCCATGATGGGGTACGAGCTGATCCCGAAATTTGAAACCAATATGGTAACCATCTCCACGGTTTATCCGGGAGCATCGCCAAGTGAGGTAGAAACATCAGTGACCAGAAAAATTGAAGATGCGGTAGGGTCTTTAGAAAACGTAAAAAAAGTAGAATCCTCTTCTTACGAAAGTCTTTCCGTAATTCTCGTTCAGCTGAATACTGGGGCGGATGTGAATTATGCACTCAATGATGCACAACGTAAAGTGAATGCCATTCTATCTGAATTGCCAGATGACGCAGATGCACCTTCATTAAATAAATTCTCATTGGATGATTTACCGATTATGACCATGAGTATTTCGAGTAATAAACTCAATAACAAGGAGCTTTACGATTTATTAGATAAGAAAATAGAACCTATTTTTTCCCGGGTAAATGGAGTTGCACAGGTAGATCTTGTTGGTGGCCAGGAGCGTGAAATACAGGTAAGCATTGATGATAAAAAATTGCAGGGTTATGGAATTACGATTTCTGATGTTCAGCAGGCTATCCTCTCTTCCAATCTAGATTTTCCCACGGGAAGTTTAAAATCCAGAACCACAAAATCTACCATCAGATTATCTGGAAAGTATCAATCTATTGAAGAGATGAATAACCTGGTTATTTCCTCGAGCAATGGTGCCCAAGTAAGGCTTTCAGATGTTGCCACGGTTTTTGATACGCAGAAAGATATTGATAAGATAGCAAGATATAATCAGAATCCTACGATTTTGATGCAGGTGAAAAAACAGTCTGATGCCAATGCAGTAGCGGTTTCGGAACGTGTTCAGGAAACCATGGCGGAAGTGGTGAAAAACTACGCAATACAGGGTTTAGCTGTAACCATCGTGGATGATAGTACAAACTTTACCCTCGATGCTGCCAACCACGTACTCTTTGATTTGTTTCTTGCAATTATCTTAGTGGCGATCGTGATGTTGCTCTTTCTTCACAACATTAGAAATGCATTTATCGTTATGGTTTCTATTCCGATCTCTTTGGTAGCAACGTTTATCGGAATGTATTTAATGGGATATACATTAAACTTAATGAGTTTATTGGGACTTTCATTAGTGGTTGGTATTTTGGTTGATGATGCCATTGTAGTTCTAGAAAATGTGTACCGT
This sequence comes from Kaistella yonginensis, assembly GCF_030409525.1. Taxonomy (GTDB): domain Bacteria; phylum Bacteroidota; class Bacteroidia; order Flavobacteriales; family Weeksellaceae; genus Kaistella; species Kaistella yonginensis. The sequence continues at coordinate 4,548 of NZ_JAUFQB010000013.1, forward strand.
CACATGGAAATGGGTAAGAGCAGAATTCGCGCAGCCTACGATGGTGCCTCGGAAATCGGCTTTACGGTAACTGCTATTACTTTGGTAATTGTAGTAGTATTTTTACCCATCGCTATGAGTTCAGGTTTGGTGTCAGACATTTTGGCGCAGTTCTGTGTCACGGTAGTTATGGCGACTTTATTTTCTCTACTAACTTCCTTTACAATCATTCCCTGGTTGTCTTCAAGATTCGGGAAAGTGGTGCATTTGACGGGTAAAAATCCCTTTGAAAAATTCATCCTCTGGTTTGAAGGGCAATTGGATAAATTTACACACTGGATTACCGATATTTTAGAATGGTGTTTAAAAACTGGATTAAGAAGAATTATGACTGTGGTAGTAACATTCGTGATACTGATCTCTTCTTGTCTATTAGTGGTATTCGGATTTATAGGAGGGGAGTTTTTCCCGAAAATGGATCGTGGACAATTCTTAGTTCAAATGGAATTACCAAAAGATGCAACCATTGAAAAAACAAATCAGGTTACTTTAAATGTGGAAAAATATTTAAGAGATAATCCAAATGTTGTCAACTTAATTACCACTGTGGGTCAGCAATCTTCAGGCTTTGGTGGAGCGCAGGCAACCGCATACCAGTCTGAAGTTCAGGTAATTTTAAATGATAAATCAGAACGTGATGAGAGTACCGATATTATGTCGGCAAAAATCAAAAGAGATCTGGAAGAAAAATTTACCGGTGTAGAATTTAAAACTGCACCTATCGGATTAATGGGAGCAGATCAAAGTCCCATCGAAATGGTAGTAACTGCTGCAGATAACGAAACAGCAAACAAAGAAGCCAACAGAATCTTAGAACTACTGAAAAAAGTTCCCGGATCTGTAGATGCAGAATTGTCCACCGATACCGGAAGTCCGGAAGTTCGGGTAAATATCGACCGTGATAAAATGTCTGCGTTAGGTTTAAATCTTTCAAACGTTGGTATGGCAATGCAAACCGCATTTAATGGAAATACAGACGGAAAATATAGGGCTGGAGAATATGAATATGACATCAATATCCGTTTTGCAGATGCCAATAGACAATCCATTGAAGATGTAAGAAATTTAATGTTTACCAATAATAAAGGAGAACAAATCCGGCTGAGCCAGTTCGCAAATGTAGATATGAGTTCTGGGCCAAGTTTACTGCAGCGAAGAGATAAATCTCCTTCTGTAAAAGTACTTTCCAAAGTAGTTGGTCGTCCTGTGGGAGACGTTGCCAATGAGTGGTCTGCACAATTTATGGACAATGCAGAAACTAAACCAGCCGGTGTCAATTATATTTGGAGTGGCGATATGGAAAATCAGACAGAAGGTTTCGGAAGTTTAGGAATTGCGTTATTAGCCGCTATTATTCTGGTTTATTTGGTAATGGTAGCTTTATACGACAGCTTTGTATATCCATTTGTAGTACTATTTTCTATTCCTTTAGCATTGATTGGAGTAATGGTAATTCTAGCATTAACCAATAACTCATTAAACATTTTTACTATGTTAGGAATGATTATGTTGATTGGTCTGGTGGCAAAAAATGCGATTATGATTGTAGATTTTACCAATATGCGAAAAGCAGCCGGCGCAAGTACGCACGATGCATTAATTCAGGCGAATCATGCAAGGCTTCGTCCTATTTTGATGACCACCATTGCAATGATTTTTGGGATGCTTCCCATCGCCTTGGCAAAAGGAGCGGGCGCAGAAATGAACAACGGTTTAGCTTGGGTGATAATTGGCGGATTAACCTCTTCCTTATTCCTAACATTAATCATTGTTCCCGTGGTTTATTCACTTTTTGATTCTTTGCTTAGAAGAATGGGGAAAGATAAAAAAATAGATTTTGAAGCAGAAATGATCGCAGAATATGAGCAAAAAGAATTAAGCGAAGACGGATATACTCCGAAACATCAGTTATAATTATCTTTTGCTTAAGTATTTTTTAAAAAGCCGTTTCAAACATTTGAAACGGTTTTTTTAATGGGAGTAAATTAGCATCATCATCCGTATTCTAATATTTACTTTAGACTATAATCATACTCAACTGAATCCTTTTCCGCGCCTCATCTACTTCGGTAACTTTCACTTGTACGTGCTGATGCAGTTTCACCACCTCATTTACATCAGATACAAAACCTTCTTTCAATTGGGAAATATGAACCAGGCCACTTTCTTTTATCCCCACATCCACAAAGCAACCAAAAGCCGTAATGTTGTTTACGATTCCAGGTAAAATCATCCCAATTTTCAAATTTTTAATGGATTTTACCTTTGGATCAAATTCAAAAACTTTTGCAGCTTTTCTCGGATCCAAACCAGGTTTTTCCAATTCTTTCAGAATATCTTTTATTCCTAAAATACCAATCGTATCGCAAATGTAATTTTCTGGCTTAATGGTTTGAATTATTTCTCTTTTACCAATGAGCTCATCGGTCTTTAAGCCCAAATCTTTCGCCATTTTTTCTACTATTTTGTAGGATTCTGGGTGAACTGCAGAATTGTCTAAAGGATTTTTTGCATTGGATACCCTTACGAATGCTGCCGCTTGTTGATAGGCTTTTTCTCCCAAACGCGGAACTTTTTTCAGTTGTTTGCGATCGGCAAAAGCACCATTTTCTGCACGATAATTCACAATGTTTTCTGCCATTTTTTCCCCAATTCCAGAAACGTAGCTAAGCAAAGATTTGCTTGCTGTATTAAGATTAATTCCTACCGCATTTACACACTTCATCACCGTTGCATCCAGTTCAGTCTTTAGTTTAGCTTGATCTACATCATGCTGATATTGTCCCACACCTATAGATTTTGCTTCTATCTTTACGAGCTCCGCCAAAGGATCAGACAATCTTCTGCCGATAGAAATTGCTCCGCGCACCGTAACATCAAAACTAGGAAATTCATCTCTGGCAATCTTACTCGCCGAATACACCGATGCACCGGCTTCTGAAACTATAAATACCTGCGGCGGTTGTTTATCAAATGCTATTTTTTTTATTAAAAATTCTGTTTCTCTGCTTGCAGTTCCGTTTCCAATGGAAATTGCTTCTATTTGGTATGCATTAACCATGGATCGGATTTTCTTTATCGCCATGCCAGATTCATTTTGGGGTGCGTGTGGATAAATGGTTTCATTGTATAACAGATCTCCCTTTTCATCCAGACAAACGATTTTACAACCACTTTTGTAACCAGGATCTATAGCCAAAATTCTTTTCTCGCCCAATGGCGCTGCGAGAAGCAATTGCTTTAGATTTTCTGAAAATATCTCAATGGCTTTTATATCTGCTTTTTGTTTTGCTTGTTGCAATATTTCATTTGAAATTGCTGGTTCTAATAATCTTTTGTAACTGTCTTGGATGGCCAGTTTTATTTGATCGGCACAATCACTATTGGATTTAAGAATGGCTTTTTCTATGATGTCTATAGATTCTTCTTTTTCAATCTCAATTTTGATTTTTACAAATCCTTCCGCTTCAGCCCGAAGAATTGCCAATAATCTGTGGGAGGGAATTCTATATAAATGTTCTTCCCAATCAAAATATTGTTTATATTTATGCGCATTTTCGTCATCAATTTTAATACTAATAAACCCGTTGTGCATTTAGAAATATAGGAAAAAAGATTGTTCATTTGATTAAAAAATCGTATATTTACCTGACTACCAATCACTTAAATACATGAACAATCTC
>NZ_JAUFQB010000014.1 GCF_030409525.1 Kaistella yonginensis
GCCTTAGCTTTCGGATCATATGATAATAATCCAAATAAGGGTTATACTGTTACTTATAGCAGAGGCTGGGATCCAAAATCAGAAGGCACTATGGTTAAAGGTGCTTTTGTTCGTGTAAAAAATAAAATGATCTTCGATGTCACAGCAACTGATAAATCATAGTCCTGACCTTAAACGTCTAAGAGAGGAAGGTTATGAGATAGAGGTACGTGGTGGATATTTACTTATCCACCATATACCCTTTATAGATCAAAACATGCAAATCCAATATGGGATACTGGTAAGTACGCTTACATTAAGTAGTAGTGAACAAACGGGAACACCGGATAACCATGTTATATATTTTATTGGTGATAACCCCTGTGAAATTGATGGCACAGTCATTACAGCAATCCAGCATAGTAATACTAATTCTGCACTAAATTCTCAGGTTACGGTAAACAGATCTTTTTCAAATAAACCTGTTGCTGGATATCCGAACTACTATGAAAAAGTAAAGAGGTATGCAGATATCATTACTGCGCCTGCGAAATATCTAGACCCATCAGCTACGGAAAAAACTTTTAAGGTCATACCAGACAGTGGTAATGAAACTGTATTTCAATACATTGATACTAATTCTAGCCGTGCAAATATAGAAGTGATTAATGCCAAGTTAGAAATGCAGAAAATTGCAATTATTGGACTGGGTGGTACGGGAGCGTATATTTTGGATTTGGTAGCAAAAACTCCTGTAAAAGGAATTCATCTATATGATGGGGATAGCTTTGACCAGCACAATGCTTTCCGTTCTCCCGGTGCAGCGTCAATGAATGATTTATGCGAAAACCCGAGAAAGGTGTCTTATTACCAAAAATTGTACTCATCCATGCACAAGTATATTCACGCGCATGACTATTATGTAAAAGAAGAAAACTTGAAAGAACTAGATCAAATGGATTATGTATTTGTTTGTGTTGATCGGAATGCTGCAAGAAAATTAATAACCGATTATTTGGTAAGTGTTGGTGTAGCGTTTTCCGATGTTGGTTTGGGGGTTAATGTCGTTGATGACAAGCTTACTGGTGCTGTAAGGGTTACTTCTGCTACACGTGAAAAAAACGATCATCTACCTCTCCGTATTTTCTCGGAAGACTCTGACAATAACGAATATGCCACCAACATTCAGATAGCTGAACTGAATGCATTGAATGCTATTTTTGCTATTTTGAAATGGAAGAAGATATCAGGAATTTATGTTGATTTGGAAAATGAGCATCACAGCTCATATTCTATTGGTGTATCTAAAATTTTCAATGAAGATGTTACAGCATAAGTTTGTTGAGTTTATTCCTGAGAAGGCTGAAGAAGGTGTTTTGTATATCTCAATCGAATACTGCACTGCGATACATAAATGTATATGTGGTTGCGGTAATGAAGTGGTGACTCCGTTATCTCCGACGGATTGGAAATTGACTTTTAATGGTAAGGCAGTTACGCTTCATCCCTCTATTGGCAATTGGAACTTTGAGTGCCAGTCTCACTATTGGATAAGAAATAATAAAATTGAATTTGCAGGCCACTGGAAAAAACATCAAATATTTTTAGGGAGAGAAAATGACATGGAACGTAAGGAAGAATATTTTAAAGAAACAAAGATTCCACCAGTAGGACCAATTGTTGATGAAGGTGAACAGACTTCTATGTGGAAAAAAATATTAAAATACTTTAAATTCTAAATCTGGGGCTGAATGATTATTTTTTAAGCATTCCCCACGTAACTTATGGATGGATAATACCAAATTTAAGGGGGATTCGAACCCCCTTACTATCATCTTGTAAATTAATTTCGTCTAATCAATCCTACGAGTCGAATTTGTGTATGGCTCCACACAATAGCACCCACTCCGACAATTACGCTTTTAATTATATTCACAGTTTTAAGTTTTAGGCATTCATTAATAAATCTCTCTACAATGAAGCTTACCCAGAATTCTATGCTCGTAGTTATATCGTAAACTATATCAATCTGCGTACACAAGCTCTTAGATTACTTTTATTAAATCAATTATTTTTTTTACAGTTGTTTGTTTTACGCTGTCTTTTTGTTCGTAATCATTACTAAATTCTGTCCAAAACTCTCCGATGATTTCGTGTTCTTTCGAAAAATCATCTGAAATCATTCTAATAAGATGAACCTTTTTGATTTCGACTTCGAGTACAACAAATTAGTATATCAATATCTAAACTAATCATTATTTCAATATTACATTTCAGATCAGTAGCAATATCCCCTGCACTTATTATCCCAACTTTCAATTTTCTGATGATCAAAATTGAAGTAAAATCTATTACCTCATTTTTCTTATTGAACTGCAGACTGTTTTTGGTAACTTTCTTTCCGTTAAATGTGTGCTCCTTTTCTGAAATCTTAACTAATTCAGAATACACTAGTCCTGAAGTTGTTGTTTTACCGGAATTCATCGTTCCTCGAATAAGGATAATTTGCATACGTTTTAATTTTATTCAAAGAGAATACCTCGAGGCTTGCCTCGGGGTCAAAGCGGAAAAGTTTGAAAAACGGAGGGTTTTTCAACACATTTTGAAAAAGTGTAAATTTGATTTGTGGATGAGCATATTTACAAAAAGCACAATAAAAGTTTGCTTTTATATCATTTGGTTTTTCCAATGAAATATAGGAGAGAAGTATTAACGAAGGAAATAGGAGAGAGCCTTCAATTAATATGCATTGGTATTTCAGAACGTTATGAAGTTCAATTTGTAGAGATTGGTTACGAGTCGGATCATGTTCATTTTTTAGTTCAAAGTGTCCCAAGCATCTCGGTATCTAAATTAGTGACATTGATAAAAAGTTTGAGTGCACGAGAATTATTTAAAAAACATCCTGCGATAAAGAGAATTTTATGGGGAGGAAATTTGTGGACAAGCGGTTATTATGCTAATACAGTTGGTCAATATGGAAATAAAGATGTTATTCGGAGGTATATTGAAAATCAAGGAAAAGAAAAAGAGTATAAAAAAATCCACGGTGAGCAACTCAAATTATGGGATTAACCAATACCTCGAGGCTTGCCTCGGGGTAGTTTATTAGCAAAGATAAAGAACTTCTATGCCTTTAATTTTTTAAAATCCTATAAATTGTGGCTTTATGCACATTAAAAAGTTCGGCTAATTCCGCAGCGGACTTTCCATTTTTTTTAAGTTTAATAATTTTCTCTGTTTGAACGGGCTTAATTTCGGTTTAAAACCCCAATTCTACCTTGTTCCCTGGCGTATTGCAAACCTTTTAGCGTTCTTTCTTTCAGCATGCCTCTTTCAAATTCTGCACATACTCCTACCATTTGCATCATCATTTTTCCTGCAGATGTTGATTCCCTATAAGCATAATTTGTAAAATAAAATTCCAAAGTAAAACTACAAATAATTGCAAAAACCTGTCGCAAATAAAATTTATTTTGCGATATATTATTGCAACCGAAAAAAAATAGAGATTTTTTAAAGTTTCGGAAATGTTGCAAAAAGGAAGGTTTGTGCGAAAGATTGATAGATAATTAAAAATTTGGACTATTTAGGCAAAACCTCCAAAAAAAATATAATATAATAAATATATAAATTTATCTATTGTAAATATTATATTAATTTTCTATATTGGTAATATGTAAGAAATAAAATAGGATTATAATGGAAAAATGTTTTTAAATCTGAAATAAATATATAAAATAATATATTGCGTAAAATTAAATTATTTATTATATTAAAATATTATGTATATTTGAATAATGCAATTATTTTATATATGTCGATTATTTCAATTATTACCCAAAAGGGAGGAGTGGGTAAAACTACCACAGCAATTCATGTGGGAGCAGCTTTAGCGCAAAAAAAAGGAACAAACATTTTACTGATTGATTTTGACAGTCAAAAAAATCTTTCAATGGGCTATGGTATAGGAGATAATTTTTCTTATACAGTGAAAAATTTTCTGGATAATAATGGAGAATTTAAATTAAAACATCATGGAAGTTCAAACGTTTATATTTTAGCCGGAGATGCACTATTAGAAGAAGAAGAAGACTACAATAGAGATACTCTTAAAATTAATCTTCAAAATCTTTTAGAACAGATGCCATTTGACTATGTTTTGATCGATTGTCCTCCAAGACCTTTAATGAAAAAGTTAACGTTGGGAGAAATGGCTCTTTGTGCATCAGATTACGTTATTTCACCAATAGAAGCAGAACAGTATTCTTTTGCGGGAATTGATAATTTATTGCCTGCTTTTCTCAATATCAAAGAAAAATACAATCCAAAACTAGAGTTTTTAGGGTTTTTCTTTAATAAGGTTTTAACCAATACGGTGAATTTTAGAAAGTATACTGAAATTATTACCCAAGATAAAGATGCTAATGAATATTTTCTGAAAACTTATATCCGACAGGATATGAATGTAGAAAAAGCGAAGCAAGAAGGCAAAAATATATTTCAGATAAATACTGAAAGTCGTGCAGCAGAAGATTATAAGAATTTGGTGAAAGAAATAAAATCTAAAATTAAAAAGTATGAATACTAATTTATTTAAAAACTTTAAATCTTTAAAGGAGAAAGCAGATGAAATTAAAGATGATGAAACAGTAAAAGAGGATAATGTTTCCGTGAAAATTGAAAATCATACTGAAAAATTGGTAGTTGAACAGGTTTCTAAAGTGAAAAGCAATGATGTGGCAGAAAGTAGCAAAATAGTTAAAAAGAATAGACCCGTTAAAAAAGAAATTTTGGATGCTAAAAGTCTTTTGCAGTCACAAGTAGGAGAGGAGAAGAAGAATATTTATGCAAAAACGATGGATGAGGATTTAGCAAAACGAACATTCACCATTTTTCTAAAAGCAGATTCTTTAGAATTTATAAAAAATTTAGTCTTTTATAAAGCAACTGTAGAGCGACAAATATTCTATAATCAATCAGAAGCACTTGTAGAAGCATTAGAGCTTTTGAAGAATAATTTTAAAAATATTAAACCTAGACCAGAATTCATCAGAGATCAAGAAAAAACGAAGAAAGGTGGACGAAAGCGTAATTCTGATGAAATTTATGATACAACAACTACTGTTTATATTCCAGGACAATATTTTGAATTTATAAAAGATGTAACCTATAATAAAGTGGTAGAAGGAGATTTGTATTATAAAGATTGGGATCTTTTGGAATTAGGAATTATAGAATTGAAAAAAAAATATGGTAAAAATATTCAACCGAGACCCGATTATATAAGAGAAGATGAAAAACAGAGAGGTAGAAAGGCTAAAGTAAATTCTTGATGATTTATTCGATCGACTGGGAAAGGATAAAAGCTGAAGTAGATCTGGAGCAGTATTTTCTGTTCAAGCAGGGTGTGGCATATCAATTTGACAAGTACAAAAAAGCGTATGTTCAGAACTCTACATCAAAAGACGGAGACATTATCCGTTTTTTCAAACATGAAAGAACCGGGATAAAAATGTATTATTCTATTGTTTATAATGATAGCGGAGACATTATACAGTTTATAAAAAAAAGAATTTTAAAAAATGTTGATGCTTCTGCAGAAGAAATCAATAGAGAATTAAAAGATTATTTAGGAATTGCAACATCAGAACAGGTTTTTAAATCAATTAATATGCAGTCCAATCTCCATGAACCTTTTGTAGAAACCAAAAAATACATGATTTACGGAAACATTATCCCAAAAATAGAACAGCATCTTCCGTATCTTATTTCTTTCAGAAAGCTATCTCAGAAAGTACTTTCTTCAGCATTATTCCACACTATTTTCTTCACCTACAAAACATCAGGTACAGAAAGTTTAGGCTTCTACATTAAGGATATTGCAGGAAATGTTGTGGGAATAAATCGGGTTCAAACAAGTGATGACAAATACTTTAATAAAAAATGGTTTGATAAGGATTCTAAAAACGGAGTAGGATTTACTTTCTCTCAATTTACAGAACACACGGAAACATTATCCATTTTTGAAAGTATTTTTGACGCCATTAGTTTTCATGAAATTTATAATGAAAAGTCTATACAATATGTTTCTACCAACGGAGAACTGGGTTTTAGGAAAGCCCAATTAATAAAAGCATACTTTGAAATAAATCAATTTAAAAAGGTGTTTTTGTGTAATGATAATGATTCGGCAGGATTTTATTTCAATCTGTGCATCATTACGGCTTTTATACCTTGTATTAATTCTATAAAAAAAGCAAAAAATAATATCACCATAGAAATATCAGAATTATATGAAGATTCACCAATTAAAATTTTAAAACAATTTTTTCAGAAAACCGACCAGAAACATGAATTAAAGGAAGATTCAGAGCTGCCACAATCTTACTTTACGGAAACATTATCCCCAAATAGCGTTACCCATTACTTTATGATTGGTAATTCTAAAGAATCTATTAAATTTTTCACAGATTTGCTTTTTCGTTTATGGAATTTGGATAATTTCATCACTATTAAAACACCTATAAATAAAGACTTTAACGAAGATTTGATTACCTCTAAAAACACAGAAAATGGCTAAAAAAGATACGAATATAATTCCCCGGAAAGAGGCGCTCACTTCAAAACCAAGAAAAAAAGTATTAATTTCTAATGATTTCAGAGAAATTCTTATTTCCCAAGAAACTTCAATCATAGAACAAAGGATTATTACCATGATTCTATCAGCAATCAAAGATGAGCAATCTCTTTTTATAAGCGTGAAATCCCCAATGCAAGATGAAAGCCAACAAAGGCAACTTTCTTTTGATGATTATTTTGAAGGCTGGGCACATCAAGGACTTGTGGATTTTTCGGTTTCTATACAGGATATTAATCCGGGCAGGAAGATGAAAAACAACACTATACAGGAAGCTTTGGTTAATATGACAAATATTAACTGGCTAAGGCTAAAAGATGAAACCATCAATGGTTACAAAGCAGTACCATTCATCCTAGAACCCAGTTGGAATAAAAAAAACATTTACTTCAAAATGGATAAAGCAGTTTTGAAGCATTTATTGAATATGACTCAATATTACTCTATCAAAAAAGATCTTTCTTTCAATACTTCAACTAATAACACATTACGATTTTTGATGTGGTTGGTTAAATTTAAAAAGCAAGGTAGTATATCTAAGGAATATGTACAGCTACTTAAAGAATTATCGATCCCAATTAATAAATATGAGGGTTATTATAGGTTCGAAAGAGACTTTTTAACACGAGTAAAAGCAGATCTCGACAGTTATAATGACATAAGCTTTAATTACAGTTATAAGGAGGGTATTTACAACTTTGTATTGTATAGCACTACGAATGCCATTGGGTTCGATAACAACTACCCAAACCTTGATGCCTTACAAATAGACAGAGCATTGAAGTATCTTAAAAAACAGAGATCGCTCAATGAGCCACAATTGAGAATTATGAAGAAACTGTATGAGGTAAAAGGGTACAAAGAATTATCGAAACATCTAAAGCGGAGAGTGGATTTAGAACTAAAGGGTGAGGCATATATTAAGGCTGTATTCACTTTACTGGAGAAAGTGGGATAATGTCTCCGTATTTTAGGATAATGTCTCCGTATTTTAGGATAATGTTTCCGTAGTATAGGATAATGTTTCCGTAGAAAATGGATAATGTTTCCGTATTATGGGATAATGTTTCCGTGTTTTAGTCGTTTTATTCTCAACAAATACAGTAACAGAAGCTCTTAACAAAGAAGCTACACTTGCCTCTTAATTATATTAATTATAACTAATTCTATTATTTATTAAAAAAACTAATAAATGTGGATAAAAACAAGGGGAAAACAATTCTATAATTGATTGAAAACCAGCAACCCTTTGATTTTAAGTATTCTATAATTTGAGGTGTAAAAATGGATAATGTTTCCGTAAAGATTTAATATTAAAGTATACATATTTATTTAAATATATAAAATATATCATTGCATATAATTAAATAATTTTATATATTAAAGGAAAGTATTAGCAAAATTCTAATTTTTAAGAGTAAAAAAGCCTTTCAATTTAACGACGTCCTGCATAATGAAATATGTAAAATTTTGATTTTATTGAAAAGGCAATCCTTACAAATTATCTGTAAGGATTGCTTGGATATGCAAATAAAATTATCATACAAGTTAAATACCTTCCTCTCTAAAGTATTTTTATAGTTTCATTTTGAATCGTTTGGAGGGAATTGTGCTATAATTCATTATCCAAATCTTAAATAGTTGTTCGGTGCTTGAATATCTTTTTTAGAGTGGCTCTTTTTTTCGGATTCTACGATACCTAATTTAGTTTCTTCGTTTGGTTCTAATTTAAAGCATCAAAAAGAGTGGTTTCAATAAAATTATTTAAACTTCTATTTTCTTGTTTTGCCAGTTTTCAATGTGAGAATGAAGATTGGAATTTAACTTCAAAGAGAGAGATTTTTTCTTAATATCTATTGTATTCATTATGCACTATTTTAAATAGAAATGTTACCCTATTTTTTTAAGATTTTAAGGATTTCATAAAGTCGCTATTTTTCGCCTTATCGAAATGATCATTAAAAGCTTCTTTAATTTCTTGGTCAGAAAATCCAATTTTTTTTAATTGTCTGGAATTATTCCCAATGGAAAAAAGAACCGCAAAAATTTTATTTTTTATACTTGGGGAATTTTCGACAGGAATAATTTTTTCAATTTCATTTTTTTAAATGGTTTTTTCAGCTTCCGAAATTTGGTTAGAAAATTTGAAAACTACAGATACAATTTCAGATAGATTTTCATTATTATTTTCTAAAATCTGAGATATAAATTTTCCAATTATTTGATTAGTCATTTTAATTTTTCTGACTACTAAGTTAGTGCTATCTTATACAAGTAGGTCATTTTGACCTGTGCTTATTTTTCGCTGGTAGTAAGAATTGACATGGTTTTATTTTATACAAGTTGCTTATACTTTTTTGGCAGGTAAGAAAGAATAACTTCATCTTACATTTAGTATGATTAGAGGATTGAGGAATTATAATAATTCACTAAGAACATTATAATTTTGAGGGAGTATTATTTTACGTACATTTGGCTTTAATGAAGATAAAGAATAGCCCGCTAGACTTTGTATTTTTCCGCTACGCTCCAAAATGTCAAAATCGTGGGCTCTGCGAGGCTAAAAATTCACTCTATTTGGAGTGAATTTACCAGTCAGAAAAGACAAGTTTTGAAATATATTAAAGAGAAAATTCGCTGATTTTTTTTGATTTCTTTAACCAGATTTGCTTTAGAAAAGAAAAAAAAGCAGGAAGAATTGAGAGAGAATTTAAAAACATTTTTACATTAAAAACACAAGATGAGTTACGCTGTTTATCACTCAGAAAAAGGAAAAGTTTCCTCCGGAGGAATAGGTCATCATATCGATCGAGCAGAAGGAAAAGAACATTCATATAAGCATGCGGATCCGGAGCGAAAACACTTAAATCAGCATATTGAAGTTACCTCACTTTGTAAAATTCCACTTCATCACGCCATCGAAAAAAGAATTTCAGAGGGCTACAAAACGCAGAAAGCGATTCGAAAAGATGCTGTAAAATACACTACCCATATTCTCACTGGGAGTCATGAAAGAATGAAAGAAATAGAAGCCCAACCCAAGGAATTAGAAAAATGGATTTCCGCCAATCAGGCATTTATTTGTTCCGAATTTGGCAAAGAGAATATCGTTCGGTTTGTTTTGCACCGAGATGAGAAAACCCCTCATATTCATGCTGTAACGGTAAATCTCACTTCAGATGGACGGCTTTCGGCAAAAGAGATTATCGGAAATCGAGAATCCATGCAAACCCGGCAAGATCGGTATGCAGAAGCCATGAAGCCTTTCGGGTTAAATAGAGGATTAAAAAGTACAGGGATTAAACATGAAGAAGCTCGGGAGTATTATGGGAGAATTAATTCGGCACTAGAAGACGGCAATAATACAGAGGGAATCGAAGCCAAAAAAAAGGTAATGGGTATTGAAATAGGAATAGATAAGGATAAAACTATTGAAATATTAAAAGAACATTTGGTGTCTTTTAAAACCTCCCACAGAGCCAATGCAGAAGAAATAAAGAAGTTGAAAAAAAATATTGAAAGGACTTCTGTAACCAATACGCATTTTGAGGGTAAGTTCAAAAACTCGACTATTCAAAAAGATAACATGATTATTAATCGGGATATTTATGAAAAGTCTCGAGAGAATTTCATTTTAGAGAAATTTAATGAAAGAATTTTGAACACCTTAAATTTAAATGTGAGACAACAAATTGAAATTGCTGAAGAAATTGTTCCGTCTTCTGAAGTTTCTGGCTTATTTCTTCAGCAATTTCAATTTCTAGTAAGGGCAACAAATCTTAAGGACAATATCAAAAAAGATATGTTGGAAAGTACTGCTGTTCAAGAAAAACTCTCTATACTCATCGGAGAGCGAGAAACGATTCAGAATAATTTGATTGATGCAATTAAAGAGAAAAAATTTGAAATTGCAGATTTACAGCTTAAATTAAATTTTCTCGATAGAATAGATAAGGAAGAACCTATTTCTATACCGAGCATTAATATTGAGACCATTCATTTTTTGAAGAACGTATTTCCAGACGAAAAAGTTTTGGAATTAGCAACAAAATACGGAAAACACGAGTGCGATTATTTGGAGTATCTATCACAACGAATAGCGCAATACCAAGTTTGGAAAAAAGAAGGGCATATCGAAGAAGTGAAAGCAAATGCCAGGAAAGAAATTCTGCGCTTAACGAATCCGGAAGAATATGATTTACAGCATAGAGAAGAAGAAAAAAAGAAAGGAAAAGGATTTAGCCGGTGATTTTTTTCTGTAGCATCGGCAAGCCGACTCCAATAATATTCATAAATTGAAATTTAATCAGATTATTTTCGGGTGAAAATTTTGGATGTAAGGTGTGTAATTTTTTGATTTCTTTAAGAAAGGCATATTTATTTTGAAAAAAAATTATATTGAATCATTATATCACTTACCACAGTAATGTGAAGCTTTGCTATTCTCTTGGGATAGAAAAGCAAATATTTCCCGAAGCATTTTTAGATAAAATTCCCAAAACAACTTCTCATTATTGGAAAACGAAAAAAGCAGAAAATTTTTGTGGTTCCGAGTATGAAGATATTTCAAACTGTAGTTTACAGGAACTTAAAATAATTGCAGATATGAGGGCAAAACATTTGCGGAAAGTTTTTGTTTCTTTCTGCAAATTCTATTTTTTGGTTTTAAATATCTTGGGAATTAAAAATTTTCAGAAACTTTTGAAAACTCATCGGAAAACACTTTTACCCTTTATTGAAAAGATGATTTCAGATTCGGTAAATAAGAAAATGATTTTGAAACTTCTAAAAATATCTCCTCATCAATTTGGGCAATGGCAGAAAATGAAAAAATATGAGTGCAAAGAATCCCTTATTTGGCTGTGTTACAAAAGAGTGAGCCGACAAATCAGTAGGAAAGAAATTGAAACCATGAAAAATCTACTGAAGGAAAAAAAACACTTGCATTGGAGCAGCGGTTCAGTTTGGGGAAAAGCGGTAAAAGATGGGGAAATATCAATGTCGGTGCAAAGTTGGTATTATTATGCAAAGCTTTTAGGGTTGGGAAAAGAGCGAAAAAAATTTAAGGGATTTCGAAAGCGGACTTCTGTAAGTGCCAAAAAACCGAATGAAATTTGGCATATGGATGTTACGAGATATAAAACTACGGATCATAAAATGATGTACATTTATACAGTGATGGATAATTTTTCTCGAAAAATATTGGCTTGGGATGTGAGTGAAAATTTGTCGGGACAAATAAGATTGAATAGTTTGAAAAGCGCAATCAATGAGCAATTTTTAGAAAAGAAGATTGTGAAAAATGAAATAGAAAAACTTGATCTGATTGTTGATGGTGGAAGTGAAAATAACAATGTTACCATCCACGAATTTATTAAAAATTGTAAAGTAGGAATTCATAAAAAAATTGCGTTAAAAGACGTTTTATTTTCTAATAGTTTGATAGAAGGCAACAACCGAATTTTGAAACAAACCTACTTGAAAGACAGAGAAATAACAGAAAAGGAACTACCCGATTATATTTCGAAATCTATAAACGAATATAATTCTGAAAAACCACATTACGTTCATAAAATCTATACACCCGATGAAATTCACAACAGTCCTGAACTGAAAAATGCGAAATTATTATTTGATAAACTGAACCAACAAAGAACACAAGAAAACCAAAATTATTCTTGTGGAAAAGGGTGCATTTGAACGTGAAAACCACTTAAAAAGTAAATGTTTTCACCTAACTTTTAGGAGTGAAAAATATAGTTTACTGTAAAACAGGATTTTTGGAATACAAAAAAATCTAAGCAATATTAAAAATCCTCGGTTCGAATTTTCGAACCGAGGATTAAAGAAATTATTTTTCTTTGTAATAGCTATGAATATTGCGCTTTATGAAAAACAGGAAAATAATTTTAAAGATAATAGTTATTAGACGGAGCCCGGCTCGTTTGTGCATTGTTTTGAAGAAAGAGGTTAAATCTTCTCCACTCTTGAAGGATTTGTAGAAATCCTTGTTGTTTAATAATTCTTCTTTGTCGATCATAACTGTATAAAGTTTAAAAATAGTAAAAAGTTATTTCCGAAAAAGTTTTGAGCTTTTGAAGGCTCAAAATTTTTCAGAATAACTTTTCAACTTACACAGTTAGTGAAACACTACCATTTACTTCTTGGTAGAAGAACAAACCATTACTATTCTTGCCATTTTACACGCCAAAAGTGGTGAAGATAAAATTAAAAACATCTAATCTTTTATAACAAAAAACGCTAACCTTTTACTGTTAGCGTTTTCTTTTTTTTATTGCTCAAAGTCGGGAGACTTCGCAGAGCGGGATGGTTTGTGGTAAAAAAATAATTGTAGCTTGCTGTTTTTCTATTTTTAATATTCTATAATCCTTATCATAGTAAAATGACGACAATATAACTTCTTTTCCTAAATCATTTACTAAAATTGTAGATGTTTTAAATGACAAATCCTTATTCTTTTTAATTTTGGTTTTATATAAAAAACTTCCATCATTTATAGAGTATAAAGTATCCTTGCTTGTTGAAAAAAATAATTTTTTACTATTTTTTTTATCTACTTCAAAAAAATCATTTCCCATTTTAGCATAAATCAATGTATCTATGGTTTTAGATTTCAAATGTTTAAAAACTATTTTTATTGTGTCCTTACTATAATTCACTTCATATTCTTCAGGAAAATTGCTAGTGAATTTCACATTATCCTTTTTACTACAAGACATAAGTATAGCAAATAAAACATACAAAATATATTTTCTTAATTTCATAAATTATTCTTTTTTTGCCTCTTCGAATTCTTGTTTATATTCAGGATTAACTTTAATCAGTTCATTTTTTGTCTGATTGTATTTATTAACACCTTTGTGATTTTGATTATTATTTTTTAGTGCTTTATGATCAGAATCTCCTCTATCATTTGGCATCATCTTATTAACAGCTTCAATACCTCCTTTTTCATATGCCTTGATAATATCTTCAACTTTATATCCGTGCAATGCTAATTCGTGGGTTATTGTCTCTCCTAAAGATTGAGGGTCTTTATCCCTTGCGTCTATACCCATAACTATATGTAATTTTCCATCAACTTCGACCGCATTAAAATAACCTTCAGCACCTTCCATATAATTATATTGATATGAACCTTCTGGTAAGTCAAATTGTTTAATTTCTAATGTATAGTTAGCATATTTACCATTGCCTTTAACTCCATATTGTTGGGTTCCTTTCTCTAAGAAATTACCTATAAATTCTCTACCGTATGTTGTTTTGCCAAAATCAGACATCGCTTTAATAACAGCGTTATAACTTCTATACTCCTCTCTTATTGCCATTCCCTTTCCACTAATATTTCTTAAAAGTACAGGAAGTATATCTCTTCCATCAGGATCTATATTACCTATCGGATTGTTCGCCACATACACATATGGAGAAAGGCTCGGATACTTCTCCGCTAGTGGATCAACAACTCCCCATCTTGCAATATCCGGCATATAAAATCTCGCGCCGTAATCATACATTCCCGTCTCTTGAAGTTCTTTACCGTTGTACTTGTAGTTGTACGGTGTTCCCATCGCATCAAACACAGAATGATATCCTAGAAAATTCATCCCAAAAGGATAGAAATCATTCCGATCCAAAATATCTAATTCATTGGTAGTAGTATTTTTGCTGTAGCTCAATCTTACATTTCCCAAATGATCTTTGTATTGGTAAATATACTGCTTTTTCATATAATCATAAAATCCTTCGGCTGTAGGAAAAAAAGACAGAACCATCGCTCGCATATCAGGGGTACCAGGCACTTCAATCAAGTTATCTATAGCAACAAAAGCTTCTTCTTCTCCTGCGGTTCTGGCACTCAATGTATGATCATCAGTCTCGCTTAATGCTTCTCTTGCCAACGCGTTTTGGGTAACATACTGAAATCCGTCTAGATATTCTGAATTGATGATGTGACTTCCTGTTGCGTTATTTACGGTATAGGCTTTCTTGAGCTTCACCCCATCTGCTCGGTAAAGATACTGGGTGATATTTTGCTGAGTAATCTGTGAAGGCAGATTCAAGTAGTTGTAGGTAATATTGGTAATGCCTTTATCGGGCATTGTATACATATTTCCGTTGTCATCATATTGTATCAAACCGTTGCCTCCTTCATAACCACTGGAGTTTCCAGTGTCTGCGATATTTGTAACTTTATTACCTGTGTAGGTATAGGTAAGGTCATCTATTTTTGCAGGGGTGGAAACTTTCGGTCGCCAAGCAAATCTTTTCAGTTTTATAATATTTCCATTCACGTCATATTCATCAATAATTTCGTTATTGGTTCCTTTTCCAGGGTTTCCGGGATCCTGATAAAAGCCTGCTTTTAAACGATTGAGTCCATCATAAACATATCCGTAACGGTATGGGCTATTTGATGGAGGAACTCCTGCTTCATCTACGGAGTTCCAATCAATTTCTGCGATATTTCCATTGTATCTGCCTTTTACTTTTAAGGTAGGGTTATTGAGGACATCAGGGGTTTCTAATCCTATTTTATCAGTATATCGTAGGGTAAATGCAAAAAGATCATTACCCATCGTAATAACATTCGCAGGATTGTTCATAGCGGTCATCCAACCTCGGATATTATATGCATAATCAATTTCCTGAATGTTGTTACCAACTTTTTTTGTTTTTAATTGTCCAATTTCATTGTAGGTGTTTTCTGCCAATATTTCAGGCAATTGGTTATTGACCTGATGTTCATGCTTTAGTAAACGGTTGTGGTGGTCATACGTGAAGGTTTCTTCTATGGTGACCGTTGGGGTGCGTGAGCTTTGCCTGCTATGATAGGTAAATACTTTCTTTGGAACCCCGGTAAAATCGAGAATACTTTCTGTTCTGGTATCACCGCCGAGGTGATTGATGGAATGCCCTCCAATCGCTCTGCCTTTTCTATCGTAGAAACTGTAGTTTTTTGTCCAGTTGTCATCTTCTATGTTTTTAACAAAAGATGCGGTGGGCAGAGATTTGGTGGATTGAGTTACTCCAGCAGGAAAAATATCTTCCAGAATTGGGGTTCCCTGTATCTTATTGTTTTCTGGATAGGGTGTATCTACAGGATAGGTATCATAATAGTTGACTGAAAGCAATGTTTTGTTTCCCGTCGGAAAACCCTGGTTGTTGTAATACAATGACATTCCTTGAAGCGTAACGGTTGGTGAGGTAGTTCTTACTTCATTATTACCAGGATTTTGTTGCATACTGTTTAAGGCATTCTGCATCGCAGCTCTGTTTGCTCCATTCGGAAAGAATCCTGTATACACTACTCTCCCAAATACATCATATTTGCTAAAAAGCCAGCCTTTGGCTTTAAAGTTATTGGTGGTTAATCTCAAGTTAGCATCTTGGCTTAAAACCAACCTGTCCTGCTGATCATACACCATATACTCCCAGCCTTTACCGGGAAGTTTCTTTTCCGCTAACCTGCCTCTACCATCATATTTATACTGGTAACACAGGTGGGATAATGTATTACCACCTGAACTCAAATCAATACTTAGATTATTCTTTATTGCTTCTGATGCCAATGGAGAAATAACATAGGCAAGTAAATTGTATTCATTATAAACATAATAAGTATCTACTTCAGTTGTCCCTTCCATTTTTCTTACCAATATGGTTTGTCCTTCTCCATTTTTAAACTCATAAGAGATATTTCCGTCTTCATCTGTCACTTTGTTTTTATAAAGCTGATTGGCTGGATAATATTCAGCACCAACTGTTAGGGAGAGCATATTATTAGTAATTCCAGCTTTCCAAGGAACAAGATCAATAGTACCAAATTTTAATACTTCATTACCTATATTGGTTTCATATCCAAAGGCTACAGGCTTAGTACTCCACGCCGCACCCGGCTGGATCTGCTGCTGTATCCGGTCTAAAGGCGAACTCTCCAAAATTTTGTGAGAGAACGGGTTTGCATCGATAAGATCAAAATCTTTTGTAGTACTGTTTGGGGAAGTGGTATAATAGGAGACCACACCAATTGTATCCAATGCTTGGATTCCTCCATCTTTACTGACCATGGAGACAGGAAGATAAGATTTCACCTGCCGCCCAAATCCATCGTAAGGGACGATAGTTACCAAATCATTGCCCTTTGCCGTTGCTTTAACCGCTACGCTTTGCTTAGGCCGACCCAGTCCGTCATAGTACGTGACGTTCTGTATTTGCTGTACACCCGTACTGCTCGTGGTAGTAGAATCTAGATAGGTTCGGCTGTAAACATAGTTCTCAGTGGTAAGACCTGAAAGACCGCTGGGCAATACTGTTTGTGAATGTAAGCTTACAAACAATCCCATGCTTAAGGTGAAGTAAAGTTTTTTCATCATGTTTACTGTTTGTATTGATAGCTGTATTCTTTTAGTATATTTCCGTCTACATCAACCACCGATTGAAGTCTGTTCGCGGTATCGTATTTGTAAATCTCTCTGATTCCCGAGGGAGGTGTAATACTGCTGACTCCAATAAGCGGTTTATAGGTGTAAGTGCTGATCTGATATGCGGCCAGCAGAGAGTTTGTACGGAAACTGTCTAATGCCCCAATAAGGATTTGTTCCGTGGCATCACTTACGTCATCCGCTGATTTGGATTGCAAGTCCGTAATCATCGCAGAGATTCCTGAAATCGCCATAAGAGCATCATATCCAATCCCCTCTATTTTAGCGATAGGCTGGGTATTATTGTAACCCCAGATGATAGTAACAGGATTCCCCGAATTACCATTGACATCAGGTTTCAGGTTATACTGCAAAAGGTTACCGTGGCTGTCGTATTTTTTATATAAAACTCCCATATTCATGGCATTGCTTTGCAAATCAAGACTGGAAACACTAACAGGTAAAGGCAGACCGGAGGTTTTTAAATCAGCATCATCCTGAGATACAGGATACTTCGTTTCCGACTTGGATATCACAACCCCATTCTTCTTTACCTCTGTTTCTAATGGTATACCAACCATATTCTTACCTGTCAAAAATGTATTCCCTTTTTCGTGAGAATACTGATAAGTGGTTTCCTGAGTTGTCAAATCAGGGAAGGTTGTTTTCTGAGAAGTGAGTTGATAGTGGTTTTGATTCGTGTATCTATTTGTAGTTATTGAATACAATGTATTTGCATTTATAAACTCCTGTTTACTTGATTGAGTCATTTTTGCTTCTCCGTAGTGGTTGTAATATTCCGCAATAGAAATATTATCTATATATCCTTGTGGCACTAAAAAAAATGGAGGTATAGGATAATTTTGTTTAAAAACTGAAGATTTAAGAATATAATCTTTAGAAAAATCATATGCATATTCATTTGTTTTTATTTTACTGTAAGAGTTATTTTTGAATTCGTATATATGTTCTTCTTTGATCTTGCCTTGCATTAAATTACTTGTATTTGAATATGGCAAATTAAAAATTTCGGGTCCGACAAAAGTAAGAGCAGGTGTATCATTAAACTCATTAAAAACTCTTTCCAATAATGACTTTCCTACTACTTCTTCAGTAATTGTAGTATAAAACGGCTTATTACTTCTGTTATTAAAAGAATTAAAAAGGCTGTTAGTAGTATAGCCTACACTTATACTTTCTAGTACAGCACCTGACCCTTGGTCAACCCCACCCATGCATAGTGTTCTATCGGGGCCTATGGGTAAATTATAACATCCACAATCAAAATAACAGTTCTTTACACCAGATTTAATATAGTAAAAAACAGGTTTTACATAAAAACTTATCTTAGATTTTTGGCTGTTTTTTTCATCATAAGAATTGTAAAAATAATTTTTACTGTAGCTGCTGCCTTCATTATTATCTTCAATTATTCTTTGCACTCTTGATCCGGCATAAAATACATTTTTGTCCTCAAACGTTGTAACCTTATTATATTTAACATCCAAGGTACCCGAAATTTCACCAATTTTCGAAGATACTCTGAAAGTAATCTCATAACTTCTACCAGCCTCTGTTTTGATGGGAC
Organism: Kaistella yonginensis; assembly: GCF_030409525.1. Classification (GTDB taxonomy): domain Bacteria; phylum Bacteroidota; class Bacteroidia; order Flavobacteriales; family Weeksellaceae; genus Kaistella; species Kaistella yonginensis. The sequence continues at coordinate 18,650 of NZ_JAUFQB010000014.1, forward strand.
AATAGTCAGAAACTCCCTGAAAACAAGAGGATATGTCAGTAGTAAAGCCTCCTTCGCTAACTTTTTTGTTTTTGCTCCATATTACAATACCTGTGGATAGATCCTTTACACTCATACCATAAACTTCATGTAAATCGTCCGGTTCTCCACAATTCCAATAATCTACGGCGGCTATCGCATCTAAAAAGATATCACCTCCATTCGATGTTATTGTCTTTTTTTGCTCAATAATCTTTGGATCTTCACATTGCCTATTCAACATAAAATTCAATGAAGAAAAATTTTCTACGGGTAATTGCTCCATTGTTTTATTCGGCTCATAAATAATTGTAGAAGTACCCCCTGTTGGATATGTAATCTTCCTGAGATTACCAAAATGTACACTTGTGGGATTAACCTCTTTATCAGCAGAAATATAAGTGGTAGGAATTTTATTTTTTATTATAGGAATTATCGTTCTGATTTCATTTGAATTAAAATCATTGATTACCGGAAATGGACGATTATTGTTTTTCTTATTATAATAACCATAATAATCAGCAGATAGACTAAACCTTGCAGGTAAATCATACGGGTTATAATATTCAAAAAGATGTTTTTCTTTTGAATATAATTCTTGTACTTGCTTTAAAAAGTATCTATATCGGGTATTTTGATTTGATTCAGTAAAATAATAATTTGAAATTGGCTTAATAAAGTCGTCATATGTTAAAACAAAGTTCCTTACTAATAAATTATTTTTGTTTTTTAATTCAACAGCCGTTAGTAGACTAGAGATTGACCCAGTCACATCATCTCTATCTTTATTATATATAAATAAAATTGTTTCTTTATCACTCGAAATAGATTTTAATCTATTTCCTGTTACTGATGAGAGAGTTTTACTGTCTATAATGGAAGTTTTGTATTGTAATCCGTTACCTCCATTACATGCACATTCCTGATCTACATTCAAGGAAGAGTCAACACTTGAGAAAAAACTATAAAAATCTGTATCGTAATCCAATAAAATATCTTTTCCAGATGATGTTATTATTTTGTGGAGAAACCATCCCGTTGCTGATTGAGGCTTGGGGTTCGGGTCATTATTACCTGAGTTATTCGATGTCATGATAGTTGTTTCCTCCACATATTTTTTTTGACCTCCAAAAAAATATTTATTCCCTAATTTATCTGTAATAATAAATTCAAAATATAATTTGCCGTCAAGCATAGTATGTTCAATCTTTTTTATGATATAGTCATCACCTGCATAAATGGGATTTAAATTTTGATCTAAATAAAAATTACCAGAAAATCCATTCGACACATTAAAATTAAACCAGTCGTATTCTGTATCTACATACATGCCTGGCAGAGCGGCTTCTTTTATATCTTCAATCTCAGTAGAAGAAAAAGTAAGATTTGAAGGTAACCATCTTTTTGGCGCTAACTCATCTGGCATATCCCTGACTACTCTCGACACTACTCCTCCTGCGTTCAGTTGCCATGATGTCCCCACATTGCTACCTAAATCATCTATTTTAACCCCACTCCTGTAATTTAAACTTATTGGTAGGGAAAAGTTATTGATATTGATTTCGTGAAGCGGGAGATTGTAAGTAAAATCACCAGATGGTGTATTTGTAAAATTAGTATTTTGCACACTAAAATTAAATGTTTCTGGTGTTGGTGGGAGTATATTTGCAGTATAAGAATTTGTTGATTGACCGTAGATAAGCGTACAACCAAATACGAAAAACCCTATGATTTTATTTCTTTTCATAATTTTATTTCTTCACAATTTTAGCATTAACAACTTTAGTTTTGGTATTCGCACTCACCACATACACACCCTGCGGCAGCGCACTTGTATTAATTTTCGTCACTCTATTTTTTGTTTTAATTGATTGCACTTGCCTGCCACTCATATCATGCAGGAAAATTTCAGCTTCTTCATTATATTGTAGTGGAAACCCTATTTCAACATAAGAGTAATCTTCCACAGGATTCGGGTAAATTCGGATGTCTTGTTTTTCAATGAGATGATCCAGATCTTTATCTCCCAACTTCAAGATTTTCCAGTTTTCTTGTCCCAATTCTTCGGCACTCGTTCCAGCCAAAAGAAATGTTCCGTCATTCTGCAATTTAGCAGATACTAAGCGTTCCTCTTTCTTCTTCGATTTGCCTTCGACGTGTTTGCGCCATTCTTCTTTTCCATTGGTGTCGAGGTAAATCATCCAGAATTTCTCATCGTCAGTCTGTATCTTTTCTTCCGCTTGGGTGTAGCCACCAATTAAAAATCCTTTGTCTTCACTTTGATTATTTTTAGTGGTTCGTCGGATCACATCTAAACTCATGGCAACATCTCGATTTCCGAAACTGTAGTTCTTCTGCCAGATTTCGTTGCCAAGTTCATCGATATTGATGATCCATAGATCCGTTCCTTCCTTGATGTTTTCGCGTTTATTGCCCGACGAATTACTTCTGCTTTCTCCGGAAATGATATATCCGTTTTCAGCAAAAGCGATGGTTTTCGGTCGGTCATCATCATTTCCGCCATAGGTTTTCTGCCATTCAACATTGGCGTTTTTATCCAACTTAACCACCCAATAATCGCCTGCGCCAAAACCGTCTTCTGTTTTTGATTGATAATTAATTGTGGTAGGTTGCCCGTTTTTATGGTTTAATAATACATCAGAATCAAGAATATTGATTCCTTGATTTCGATTTTCTTTTTGTGGATTATTTTGATTATTCGCAGATTCTTGAGATGGTTTATTTTCATCATCATTGAATGCAATGATATTTTCCGTTTTCCCAGATGTAGAATAAATCAAAACCACTACTCCACCATCTTTAGCTGGTATAATTTCCTGAACTTCATCTAATCTTTTTCCGCCTAGAATAGTGGTATTGATGAGTTGTCCTTCTTTATCAAATTTTGAAACGAATACATCTTTTGATCCGAATAATTGCTTATTTGAATTAATATTACCTGCCACAAAAAACCCTTCATCCACAGACTGCACAACAGATGATGCTTCATCATTGCTTTTTGTACCCCATGTTTTTTGCCAGAGTTCTTCTCCATTTTCATCGAGACGAATAATCCAAACATCTGAACCTCCAAGATTGTTTTCTTTTTTATCTCCCGATTGGTTAGAAAATGAGGTTCCTGCCAACAGAAAGCCTCCTTCTTTTGTTGCAATAGATGACATCAGGTAATCGTGTCTTGTTCCTCCAAAGCACTTGTCCCAAGCCTTATTGCCCTGTTGGTCGAGCTTTACCACATGATAATCATAACCTCTGTTGGGTTGTTTATTATCTGTTGAAATTTGCTGTGACTTTTGATTGATGGAGCTCCCCGAAAGCAGGATCTGGCGGTCAATCGTAGCAGTCATTCCCGAAAGAAAATCCTGAGTAGAAGATTTTATATCTTTTTGCCACAAGGTTTTGGTTTCCTGAGCTTGGAGATGAGATATCCCAAATAGAAAGAATACTCCAATGTAGAATTTCTTCATAAGCTAATTGTGTTTTATTAATGAACTTGAAAATTAACACTTTTTATGAAATAAACAACTATTATTACTCGTAGTGCATTATTAAACAATTGAAATTTTGATATTGTTCATTTTTCGATTAAAGACAAAAACATTTACAAATTGGATGAAAGTTAGCGCTGTTATTTTACTCAAAACCCTTGTTTTAAAGCCATTAAAAGACTTTGCGTAATTATTTCTGATCTTAAACTGGTCACAAAGTTGGGAGAATAAAGTCTCAATTCTTTTTCTCGATTTCATGAATAGATAAGATTGCTTTTTATAATTTTTTTGATTGCTTCTCATCGGGGTTTCCAGCTTAATATTTGCATAATTGAACAAATCTATCTGCACATTTGCCGATAGATAACCTCGGTCTCCAAGTAAAGTGCAATTATTCATTTGATGCTTTATATCTTTCAAAAAATGAATATCATGAATACTTGCAGTGGAAATATCAAAACTCTGGAATATGCCTGAAACAGAGCAAACCGCGTGTAATTTATACCCATAATAATAACTCGATTGCGAGGCGCAATAGCCTCTGCTCGGAAATGAAAATTCATTTTCTTTGCAAATTTTTGAACGGTTTGCCCTTGAATTTTTACAAATCTCCAAAGGCATAGAATCAACGATAAAAGCAGTTCCTACTTCATTAAATTTCGCCACCATCAGCTTTCTGACATTTTCCATGGGATAAAAAAGTTTTCTTTTTCTCCGATTATAAACGCTTCTTTCAATCAATCCTTTTAATTTTGAATTCTTCAAGTATCTAAATAATTGATATTCAGAATCAACCGACAAATATTCTGCAGAAATATTGATGCCAATCAATTCTAAATCAGAGAGTTTTGGTTGAATGGGTTTAAAATAAAAATTTTCTGTCATCGATAATTTTCGTAATTCATTTAAAATAAAATCGTAAATTGCATCCAGGTTATTCATAGTGTATTCGATTGGTAGTCAATACAATATACGGTTTTTTTATTGTAATATGGATAACCTTTTATAATGCACTACGGGTTATTATTTAATGTTTTATTTCGAAGTATCACAAAAAACGAATAGAATATGTGACTTTATCTGCCCAATGGTATTGCTAAAATTTGGGTTGTTACTATTGAAAAATAAAAGTTTAAATTTCAATACTTTTTTTGCTGATGAGACAGGTGGTATATTGAGGAAAATGCAATAATTGGAGTTTGCAAAAAACAACCGCACTTAACATAATCGAAATTATAAGAGGAGTGTGAATATGAGGTTTGCGGTGGTTTTCAATTGTTTAGAGAAATTAAGAGTTTTGTAATTAAGGATTTCATTATTATTGATAGAGAATTTGAAGAAATCAACAAAAAAAGAGGGTAGAAAAACGTAAGGCAAAATTAAGAAATTCTCAAAACACTTGAATTAATTCCTTGCTTTAAAGATGATCATATCAGAAATTTATACCAACTTATTAATATTTTGGTTTCCATTTCCAATTACATTTTGGTGCAAATAATTCCGGACTGAAATATATTTTGTTTATTAAATTGAGAAACTTATTGCTTTTCAAAAGTCCACCACAGTGTTCTGGTTCCGTAGCGATCGTAAACCCTTTTAGCCGTTCAAAAACCCATTTAATTAACGGATTGTCTTTGTCTAACATTTCTCTTATTTCTTTTTCTTTCAAATAAGTAAATTTGAAGAAACCATCACTTAAACCATTTTTCACCGAAAAGAAATCTAAATCAATATCGAAAAACACCGAAGTCTCTGATGACTTTAACAAAGCTTCCTGCAATTCATGATACGTTTTAAATTTTTTAATAATATGTTTGTTGCCATAGGTATCAATCAGTTCTTCATCTTCCCATGCAGCTCCCCAAGATTCTTGTCTACAATGCACATATATGTTGCCTATTAAATTTAGATAAGCTGCACATAAAATATGTCCATCATTATTGCCTGCAAGTTTTGCCCAAGAGTACAAAGATACTTTTGCATCAGAAGATAAGTCTAAATCATCCAACCATTCTTTTTCAATGTCTTCCGGATAGCACAAATCTTGATGCCAGTCTAAAGAAACTAAACAAGGAGGCTTTTCGTCCTTATTTTTCCGGATCCATTTATTCCAATAAAAAAAAGCATAGCGATGTTCTTGAAATATTGCAAGTTCAATAGCTTCAGATTTTTTGATTGGATGTGATAAAATTTCACGTAAAGCGCCAGGAGGTTCTATGTAGTGTGGATTTCTGAATTCTATCATCTGGATTTTAACAGATTTTTTCTTTTTCATAATGATAATAATTCCACCGCTTTATACCAGTAATAAAATATTGATTTTTCCGGTTGTCTTTTCAATTTGTTTAAAAATGCCCAATCGACATTTTCAATCGTTAGTTTACTTATATCTTGATCTTTATAATATTCTATTTCAATAATTTCAGGTTGCAATAATATTACATTCAGATAAGCAACTCTAGCCGAAGCAGCCATAGCATCCTCTATTCTAAAGTGTCCTTTCATTAAAAAAGCACTACCAAAACTATTGATACCCTTACTTAAATCAGAAAATTTCTTTTTTGTTTCTGCAGTTGGGTTATTTTCTCTTCGAGCTATAATAGCGCAGGTATTTATAGAATCCCATAAAACATCTTTTTCATTAATTTTTTTACGACTAAATTCTTCGTCAGAACTTCGGTAAGATAGTTCCGCCTTTGCAAATTCGGAAAAACTTTCTCTTACTGTATTCACATCGGTTATATTTTCAAATAGTTTTCCTAAATCAAATAATTGTTTGCAGATTTCCATTGCAAAAAGTTGGTCTTGCTTGTAATATGGAATTCCTATTGTTTCTGGTGCGAAAGCCGTAAGTTTATCTCCGCAAATTGAATTTATTGAGGGAGTAGTTACTGTGGTTGTAACTCCTTCAACTAATAACCAAGGAGTATCTACAGATGATTCAATCATTTCTGGATAGTGTGGACTATCAAACAAAATATCTAATAAAATTGTCCCGGGAACATTTGGGTTATAAACAGAATTAAATTCAAAAGTGTAGTGTGCTTTCGGAACACCATCTTGATAGCTTCTGCGTTCATTTAAAGTATGTTTTGAAAAATGGGAATTAGCAACCACAGAATCTAGTATTTGTTCTAATGATTTGCGGTTTGCTTTAGAAATAATATCAATATCGATTGAAAATCTATTATCTTTCTCTAGCAGTAGCACTAGAGATGTTCCGCCTTTAAAGACAAAATCAAGCCCGGCTATTTTTAAATGTTCAAGGAGTGATAATGCATGAACCATTTTCTCTAAAATGGTTACATTAATGCCCCTGTGTTCTTTTTTTAAACGAAAACTATCCAACCACTCTTTTGTAAAACTTTTGCTGCTAATCATACTGAATATCTTCTAAAAAATTTGGAATGTGAATGCTTATAAACTGTTTGATTTCTTGTTCTTTTTTCCGTCTTTTTGCATAACTGAACATTTTTGTAAGGTTAATACTATAGTGATTTAGTATCCTCTCAAGAATGTAAATAAGTTCAGAACCTTGATAAGCGTGGAATAAATTTTCATCAGCAAATAGATCAACCACTATTTTTTCAAGTGTCGCAATTGGAATGGTTGTTTTATTTTCTTTTATTTTACTTATCGGAGCTCTGGTTACAAGTCTTTTTACTACAACCGCATTATTAATTTCAGAAATATAAAACTTAATTTGTTTTTCATCTGGATTCAAGAAAAAATTCATTTTTAGCGAATCCTTAAGAAAATAATAAACAGACTCTTCAAATTCTTTTTCAACTTCCACCACAATCATTTGGTTAAAGGTTTGATGCTGAGAAAATTCATTTAGCCAGGGAATTTCCCATATAGCATAATTTATTTCTTCGAAACGTTCAGAAATTTTTCGGGCTATCTTTAAAGCATTGTTTGACAGTACAGGTTTATATTTGGGTTTATAGGATATAACATACAATCCACGCCCAATAGTTTTGATGATATCCTTCTTCTTAAGATCATAAATTCTCCAACTAAAAGTACTTTCTTTCAGATTGGGTTCATAATTTAAATAAAACTCATATAGTTCATCCCTATTAAAAGATGAACGCTTCTGGAAAGCTTCAATAATATTATTTTCTATCAATTTAGGCATAATGAACAAATCAAAACTTTGCCAAAAATACGGAAAAGTGGCGTAAATTTGAAATTAAAATTATAAAATCATATAATTAGTAAATTATTTACTAAGACCAATTATGGTAAATTACTTGTGGAGATGTTAGGATTAAACATTGTAGAAGTTAAATTTGATATTTTTACTCATTATCAATAGCACCCGTTTTACCATATAGAAGAATATCAGAGATAATATATCTTAATTTAAATTTTAGATCATAGTCCATATCTAATAATTCAGCTTTGCCGCATAGAACAAGTAAAGTTGCAATATTATCCACTTTTACATTGGTAGATCTTTTAAATAAATCTTTTAGTTGTCGCACTTCTTTGAAAGGACTGTTGTTAGCTTCTATCTTTTCATTAATTTTTTGTCTTAATTCATCAGCAGATTTTGCTTTATAAAATCCTTCGTAGTCTCTTATAAATGCTTCTGGTGAATAGAAATTATCATCAATGCCTCTAAATTCGTCAAATACTGTTTCAATTTTTAAAGTATGTGAAACTTTCTTATTTTCTGTGACATCTTTTACTTTTCTCTTTGGATATAAATAAATATCAATTTCGGATTTCTGAATAGGTGTGAACTTAATGGTATTTGTAAAAGATAAGGATTGATTGCCTAAATCATTGTTTCTAATGCTTAAAGAAGCACTCACAAAACCTAACCCATCCATTTTTACTGGATTTCCTGCGGTAATTATCATTTCAAATTTGGATTCATTTAGTGATAGTGATGTGATATCAAAGTTTAACCCTTTACTCTTTTTCATTGCACGATCTAAATTTAATATTGAAATTACAAAAGCGAATGCAACGCCGTACTCTTTATATAAACCAGAAGTAATACTTCGAAGATAAAATTTTCCATCTTTATCTTTCAAAAACCGAAACTTTCGATTTTTAGACAATTTTGGATCACGTTCAAATTCTCTATCCCAAGAATCATTTATATCATCTAAAAGGGTTTGTTTATTTTTAGCTTTTAAAAAGTTTATGTATTTGGTCAATTCACGGGATTTGTAAAACATATTTACAGAATCATATTCTGCTTTTGCTTCAAAATCATTTATAATGCTTCCATCTTCATCCCATGCATTTTCTATTTTGAAATATATCCCTGATTTTAATTTATCGTCGTCTGATTTTAAAAATGTAGATATATTCTTATCACTATTGTTATATTTTAAATATTGATATTTTTTTGTAATAAATTCCACGTATCTAAATGCAACATCTATTTTTGAAATATTGATATATGATTTTCTGTCAATTTCGATTTTAAACTCTTTTATAAGGTCATTGAAGTTTTCATGATTTTCTACCAATGTTAAAAGTTTGGTAACATCAATAACATCTGTAGATTTTTTTCCGCGTAAATTGATAGTAGATTGATGAAAAGGTTTGTTAAATTCTTCCATAGTAGATTGTTAAAATTAAAAAAATGATACGTAATAAAAAATGCGGATTAAGATGAAGATTCAACAATTGATTTCAATAAAATAGTAGTAAAAATTTAGTCTTCCCAAATGATGCTTAAAACAAAATTGTGTTTATCCGCATAAATACATTTTTCATAAAAATAACGATCATAATCTCTTTCCGGAACATATTCAAACCAATCATCAGCAGCTACAGGAACTGTCTTTTCATGTTTTTTACGAGTTCTAAAATATTCACCGGCAAGGCTATCCTTAGGAACAATCCCATTAGGCTTTTTAAGCCACTTGAAAGGAAAATCATGACTATATTTAAACCACTTAATGTTATTGTTAATTGAGCAGACAATCATTATGGGATGATGATCTAGAGTCATTAATTTTAAAATTGTTGCAGTAATACTCGTATTATATTTTTGAGATATTTTTTCAATTAATTCAAAATTAAATTTTTGTCTGAAGCAATCCTGTTTAATTCTTGATTTAGGCATAAGTAGACTAGACGCAAAAAAGTCAGCCTCAATTTCTACAGGATTTTTTGAAGAGAAATTTGTATTAGATGGATGTGAAGGAGTTTTTCCGTCAAGTAAAGCATTTCTATGTTCATCTATAAAATAATGACCTAACTCATGGGCAAAAGTAAATCGTGTTCTTGGAGAGTTAATATCTTTTGAATTAATATAAATATGAAAACTACCTGCTTCATATTCAATTAAACCATCAAAAGAATTCTTGTATTGACCATAACAATAAGATATTTGTTTTGCTTTTGCAATTATGGTTGGGTCAATTATTCCTTTTGGACAGTATTGATTAGCAATAAAATCTGCAAGTTCAGATAATTCATTTTCTCTTTTTTTAGACAACATTTAGATATCACTGTTTTTTATCTCTCGATTTTAATTTATCTTTTTGCATTTCATTTTTAATTTCCTCTGAAATTTGTTTCCCTTCTCTAGCGGCTTGAGCAAATTTTTCAGAGTAATCTGCTTCATCATTTGTAGATATAAATTTTTTATCACTGTTATAAACTTTATGATTTAGAAATTCATAAGGATCTTTCAATTGTTTTGGTTTTTTGCGTTTTTCCTTCTTGGTACTTTTGATAATTTCTTTGAAATCACTTATAGTACTCGGAAAAATATAGCCTAATTTCGATAGGGATTGATGTAATTCATCATCTAAAAAATCATCGATATTGTTTGAAATAGTACTCATTATTAGATTTTTATTTTCTTAAAAATATTTGATTGCTTAAATCTTTTGAGATAGATTTTCTGAATTTACTTAAAATTTGGCGTATATTTTCTCTGCTTGTTCCCCACCTTTGCTCTAATTCATCTAATATAGAAGATGGAGTTTTTTTCCCCGGAGTATAACTATTGTATGTCATTAAAATAATATCTCGGTCTCTTTCAGAAATTTTTAAAAGATATTCTTCGATTTTCTTTAAATTTTCTGACTTTATTTCTTGCTCTTCATCTTCTATTATTTCGTATGTTAATGTCGACTCATTATCAGCATCATTTTCTTGTTTTTCTAGTAAATCGAAGAAGTCATCTTCATAGGAGTCAAATTGTTTAGGCTTAAAATTATTTTGAATTATATTGGGAGATTCATTCTCTTTGAATTCAGCCTTGTTAGATTTTGAATGATAATATTCTTCGGGAAGATAATTGTCATAGAAAACGTTCATCATTATTCTTGTCATCCAATAAAGAATGGCGATATGAATATTTTCTTTATTTCTAATTTTTTCTTTTTTAAAGGTTCCTGCTTTTGAATAAACCATATTGAACGTATCGGAAACAAGATCCATTGCTTTTTGTTCATCCTTTGTAGCTTTTATTGCGATAGTCAGCATTTCATCCCAAAACCTGTCATAAAGCTGTCCATAAGCAGTCATAGCTTCTTCAGGAAAATCTCCTTTAAGACCTATTAATTCTATTAAATAATCATCAGAATCACCTTCTTCATTTTTTAATTTTTGCATTTGTTTCATCGAGTGTTAAGCTTATATAGATTATACATAATTCCGTGAATCTTTCACATAAAAATAAAATTCACGGAATTAAGTATACATTATAGAGGGAAGTTACAAAATTTCTCCGATAATTTAAAAAAAACAATAAAATGGCAAATTACCATGTAACACAGAAAAAAGGACAACAAGGGTGGAATGTTCAAAAAGAAGGAGGCAAAAAAGCCTCAGCAATTGCAAGTACTCAAAGAGAGGCTGAAAAAATCGCAAAACAATATTCCTCCAACAATGGTGGCGGAGAAGTTCGGATACATCGACCAAATGGTGGTCCTATTCGAGATAGTGATACTGTAAGACCAGGAAACGATCCAAGTTCTATAAAAGACACAAAGCACTAACCAGTAGATATTGAAATTAACCGGAAGAAAGTTCTTTATTACTAAAGTGTTAAGTAATAAATTAAAACACAATAATGAATAAAAATATATAAAAATGAATTCAGACAATCAACACGGGGTGATTCACCCCCATAATCCCCAAAAACCTCTAACGTTTGTAATAGAAGGTAAAGATTATGAAACCTTTGACCAGTACAAAACAGGGGCAGAATTAAAACAGCTTGCAGGAATACCTTTAGATACCG
>NZ_JAUFQB010000015.1 GCF_030409525.1 Kaistella yonginensis
GCCTTAGCTTTCGGATCATATGATAATAATCCAAATAAGGGTTATACTGTTACTTATAGCAGAGGCTGGGATCCAAAATCAGAAGGCACTATGGTTAAAGGTGCTGTCGTTCGTGTAAAAAATAAAATGATCTTCGATGTCACAGCAACTGATAAATCATAGTCCTGACCTTAAACGTCTAAGAGACGAAGGTTATGAGATAGAGATACGTGGTGGATATTTACTTATCCACCATATACCCTATGTTGATCAAAACAAACAGATACAATTAGGGGTATTAGTAAGCACCTTAGATAATATTCAAGATCATGTTATCTTTTTCACCGGGGAAAATCCATGTGAAATTGATGGAACAGTTATTACTGCAATCCAACACATTAATAATTCTTCGGTATTGAATAATACTATTACTGTAAATAGATCATTTTCTAATAAGCCTAACGGAGGCTATCAAAACTACTATGAAAAAATCAAGAGGTATGCAGACCTCATTTCCGCACCTGCGAAATATTTGGATCCATCAGTTACGGAAAAAACTTTTAAGGTCATACCAGACAGTGGTAATGAAACTGTATTTCAATACATTGATACTAATTCTAGCCGTGCAAATATAGAAGTGATTAATGCCAAGTTAGAAAGGCAGAAAATTGCAATTATTGGACTGGGTGGTACGGGAGCGTATATTTTTGATTTGGTAGCAAAAACTCCTGTAAAAGAAATTCATCTATATGATGGGGATAGCTTTGACCAGCACAATGCTTTTCGTTCTCCCGGTGCAGCGTCAATGAATGATTTATGTGAAAACCCGAGAAAGGTGTCTTATTACCAAAAATTGTACTCATCCATGCACAAGTATATTCACGCGCATGACTATTATGTAAGGGAAGAAAACTTGAAAGAACTAGATCAGATGGATTATGTATTTGTCTGTGTTGATCGGAATGCTGCAAGAAAATTAATAACCGATTATTTGGTAAGTGTTGGTGTAGCTTTTTCCGATGTAGGTTTGGGGGTTAATGTCGTTGATGACAAGCTTACTGGTGCTGTAAGGGTTACTTCTGCTACACGTGAAAAAAACGATCATCTACCTTTCCGTATTTTCTCGGAAGACTCTGACAATAACGAATATGCCACCAACATTCAGATAGCTGAACTGAATGCATTGAATGCTATTTTTGCTATTTTGAAATGGAAGAAGATATCAGGAATTTATGTTGATTTGGAAAATGAGCATCACAGCTCATATTCTATTGGTGTATCTAAANGTATGTGGTTGTGGTAATGAAGTGGTGACTCCGTTATCTCCAACGGATTGGAAATTGACTTTTAATGGTAAAGCAATTACGCTTCATCCCTCTATTGGCAATTGGAACTTTGAATGCCAGTCTCACTATTGGATAAGAAATAGTAAAATTGAATTTGCAGGCCACTGGAAAAAACATCAAATAGTTTTAGGGAGAGAAAATGACACGGAACGTAAGGAAGAATATTTTAAAGAAACAAAGCTTCCACCAGTAGGACCAATTGTTGATGAAGGTGAACAGACTTCTATGTGGAAAAAAATATTAAAATTCTTTAAATTCTAAATCTGTGGCTGAATGATTATTTTTTAAGCATTCCCCACGTAACTTATGGATGGGATAATACCAAATTTACGGAGTGGAGAGGGGGGATTCGAACCCCCTTACTATCATCTTGTAAATTAATTTCGTCTAATCAATCCTACGAGTCGAATTTGTGTATGGCTCCACACAATAGCACCCACTCCGACAATTACGCTTTTAATTATATTCACAGTTTTAAGTTTTAGGCATTCATTAATAAATCTCTCTACAATGAAGCTTACCCAGAATTCTATGCTCGTAGTTATATCATAAACTATATCAATCTGCATACACAAGCTCTTAGATTACTTTTATTAAATCAATTATTTTTTTTACAGTTGATTGTTTTACGCTGTTTTTTTGTTCGGGGTCTTTACTAAATTCTATCCAAAACTCTCCAATGATTTCGTGTTCTTTCGAAAAATCATCTGAAATCATTCTATAAGATGAACCTTTTTGATTTCGACTTCGAGTACAGCAAATTAGTATGTCAACATCTAAACTAATCATTACTTCAATATTACATTTCAGATCAGCAGCAATATCTCCCGCGCTTATTATGCCAACTTTCAATTTTCCGATTATCAAAACTGAAGTAAAATCTATTACCTCGTTTTTCTGATTAAACTGCAGACTGTTTTCAGTAACTTTCTTTCGATTAAATGTGTGCTCCTTTTCTGAAATCTTAACTAGTTCAGAATACACTAGTCCCGAAGTTGTTGTTTTACCGGAATTCATTGTTCCCCGAATAAGGATGATTTTCATGCGTTTTTAATTTTATAAGCAAAGATAAAGAACTTCTATGCTTTTAATTTTTTAAAATCCTATAAATTGTGGCTTTATGCACATTAAAAAGTTCGGCTAATTCCGCAGCGGACTTTCCATTTTTATTAAGTTTAATAATTTCCTCTGTTTGAACGGGTTTTAATTTCGGTTTACGACCCCCAACTCTACCTTTTTCCCTGGCGTATTGCAAACCTTTTAGCGTTCTTTCTTTCAGCATACCTCTTTCAAATTCTGCAAATACTCCTACCATTTGCATCATCATTTTCCCCGCAGATGTTGTAGTATCAATAGATTCTGTAAGACTTTTAAAGCCTGCACCTTTATTTTCAATTTGCTCTATAATGAAAAGCAAATCTTTCAGGGATCTGGAGAGGCGATCCAGCTTCCAAACAACAACGGTATCTCCTCTCCGAATATGCTTTAAAAGATCCTGAAGCTTTGGACGTTCCCATCTTCCACCAGACATTTTTTCTTCAAATATAGTTTCGCATCCGGATTTTTTAAGGGCATCAATTTGAGTAGCGTTATCCTGAAGTTGGGTAGAAACCCTGGCATATCCTATAAGCATAATTGGTAAAATAAAATTCCAAAGTAAAACTACAAATAATTGCAAAAACCTATCGCATTTTAAATCTATTATGCGATATATTTTTGCGACCGAAAGAAACGGAGATTATTTGAGATTTAAGAAACGTTGCAAAAATGAAGGTTTGCGCGATTAAAAGTTTTGAAATTTTTTTTTATCTCGCCACAATGCACTATGTTTCGTACAATCTAATGGTAAGCAACTTACGTTCTCGACGCCTTCTGATAAAGACTTTCCTTCATTGCAGATGATTTTTCTCTTAACATCTGTTCGCGGGAGGAAGTACAACTTATTTTATCTAAATAGGAATTTTGTTAGAAATAAATTTTAGAATAATTGATAATTTATGTAAATCGTAATCTATTATTTCTCTCTTCTCAGATATAATTTTTTCTAAATATTCCCAATCCTCAACAATACTACCAATAGTAAGGTTACTTGGATTTTCATATACTTTGTATAGTTCATTTTCAGGAATATTCCAATATAAATCCCTATCAATTGAGAAGGAGTCGTTTTCGTTCAATTTATTTACTTTTAACGCTAACAAGTTAATTATTGTTTTTAAATCGGAAACATTAATTTGAAGATTATTGTCCATTGAGTATTTTATTTATATTTTGATGAAAAGTTTTAATTTCATGTTTTAAATGTTGGATTCTCGATTGAATAATTTTATTCCTTATTAAATCGTTAGGGGCATTTTTTAACATATTTAAGTTATCATATTTACTAGGATTTTGTATGTATTTTAACAGCTTTGATTGATGTTCAATTATTAATTTTTTATAAGAATTAATTGTTTTTATTCCATTTGTGGACAGTACGGCTTTTACCCCTTTAATTCCACTTCCTCTACCAATCTCAACTGATAATTCAATATATTTAAACTCTTCCCACCCAGATAAAGATGTATAAGTGTAAATTTTGGTTTTTCCAAAATTATTCCAAGTATCTCTATCTAATATACTGAAAGGATAATCAACAAACGTATCAAAATTCTTGGCATTTGAGGGACAATTATCGCAACCTCCATTATCATTTCCTAAATCACCTGAAGAAGAGTTCTGTCCAGGGTCTGAAGAAAACTCCTGTCCCATATCTGCCATGAAATCACCTTGAGATCCACTGGCATCATGCGATTCATTTTTGAATTCCACTCCCCAATTTAAAGTCAGCACGTCTCCGATTTTATAAAAAATATTATACTCATCATTAGGTACATTTTCAAAGTAGTTATCGTTCCAATGAAAACGTATAAATCCTTGATCTCTGTCATTTTCGTCATCCCAATCTCCCCCGCCTCCATAACCGTCTTCGTACATCCCAGTTGGATCTGTAAAGGAAATAGGATTGTTAAAAGCAAACCTAAACGGCGTAAGATCTGGGCTTAGTTCTGCCAACGGATCGATGGACATCCATCTGCCCACATCTGGCATGTAAGTTCTTGCACCAAAATCGTACATTCCAGATTCTTGTAATTCTTTCCCACCAAATTTATAATTCAGCGGGCTTGCTGTAGCGCTAAACTCCGAATCCTGAAGAATATTCATCCCAAAAGGATAGTAATCATTTTTGTCTAAAATCTTTAAAATATTTTCATCAGGATGAACCCAGTAACTTAAGCGCGTATTCCCTACCTGATCTTTGTACTGGTAAATATATTGTTTTCTTCTAAAATCATAAAAACCTTCAGCAGTAGGAAAAAACATAAGACTTATGGAGACTATTGGGGGGTCATTTGGGAGTGCAATCCGGTTGGCTTCACCGTATTCATCTACAAACACTTCTTCTTCTCCGGCAGTTTTAATACTTTGAGTTACATTATCCTGTTCACTTAACGCCCTATTTAAAGTAGGGTTTGAACTTTCTGAATAATGAAAACCGTCAAGATATTCAGTCGTAGTAGTGGTACTGCCTAAGGCATTATTTAGCGTAAACTTTCTTTTAAGTTTTACTCCATCTGCTCTATAACTATATTCTGTTGTATTCCCTCTTTGTGCTACGTTATTGGGAAGGTCAAGGAAATTATAAGCGATATTGGTGATTCCTTTGTCGGGCATTATAGTCATATTACCGTTAGAATCGTAGTCAATGGGTGCACCGCCGCCTTCATATCCTGATGGATTGGCGCTTCCGTTTGGATTATCGATGATAGAGGTCAGTTTATTTCCATCATAATTATAAACAAGGTCGTCAAACAGTACCGCGGGATAATTTTTTATTTTCCGGCCGGTTCGTTTAAGCTTCCGAATGTTCCCGTTTAAATCATATTCTTCCACAACTTCATGATTATCTTTAAATGATCTATTTGCAGGATTTTGGTAGAAACCGGCTTTTAATCTGTCAAGACCATCGTACACATATCCGTATCGGTCGGCGTTTGAAGCTATAGGCCCTTGTTGTCCTGCAGTATAAAGCGAAATCCAATCTACTTCGGCAATGTTTCCGTTATATTTTGGCTTTACTTTATAAGTAGGGAAGTTAGTATTAGGATTTTCCAAGCCTATCCGTTCATCGTACCTAATTTTGTAGGCAAAAAAATCACCGTGACCATTGATATTCAAACTATCTAAATCATTGATAGCTGTGAGCCAACCACGGATATTATAACGATAATTAACTTTTTGCAGAGGCGTACCAGCATTCCCCCCGACTTTTTTCACAATTAATTGTCCGATATCATCATAAACCCGTTGTGCATTTAGAAATATAGGAAAAAAGATTGTTCATTTGATTAAAAAATCGTATATTTACCTGACTACCAATCACTTAAATACATGAACAATCTC
>NZ_JAUFQB010000016.1 GCF_030409525.1 Kaistella yonginensis
AGGCCAACGAGTTTCCCACATTCCAACAAAATTTTAACAATGACAACAATAAATTATTAACAAAAAACTCTACTTTTGAGTGTGCCTAAGATGGGTGAGATTACACCTGTACTTATTTTATTCAGTAGCTGTGTTTATTTTACGCAGGGTTTTACCTAGTGATATTTTACGCAGGTTCTAGATTGACCTTGTGTTATTTTGTGCAGTTAAAAGATTTAGTATCTAGTATTTTTCGAAGGTTTATGTGTAACTGTTTAGTTTTCATAGGCATTTTTAAAATCCTAGTCTGAAACGGATACTTACCCCTTCTTTGGTAAACTGGATGATTCTAGTAGTGATGTTTTGCCATACTTTATAAATTCTGTAATCTTAAACATTAATAAATTTTGACCTGCATTTGCTGCTATTTTTCCTAAAAAAAATACAAAGTACAGGCAAATGCCTACACTTTTGTATTAAAATTATCGGAAATTTCCTTTTTTAAGAACCCTATACCTAAAACAGACCAACACATGTGGAACATTAGCATTCTGTGCAATTAATTGCATCATATATTGCTTTATTCACCTCATAATAATCATCCGATAATGTCATTTTATTTTCGCCATCTTTTGATGCTAATTTTTTATAAATCAATCTTTCTTTCATATAATTGATAAGGTATTCCTGCTTTTTTATAAACCGACCATTCGTTTTTTTTTTTCTCTAAAAAAATTAATAATCGCCCATTGTTTTCCATAAGAATTACAGCCTTGTCACCATCATACATAATTCTGGAAAACTTATAATCTCCAAGATAATTGGAAGATTTTGTAAATTCAGAATTTTTATTAACCCTTATCAAATGTTTTTTTGTTTTGATTTTTGGAAAATCTATTTTTTAAAGGAATGAGATTTTTTGTGCTCCCGCTAAAATTATTTTTTACAAACAATTCCTGCACATACCAATTATTTTTATAAACAAATAAAGTTTTATCTAACGAAAAATAATAATCACTTTCATAATTTTGATTTAAATAAAGGTCATTTATTTTTTCTTTGTATTCTTCGCTTTCGTCTTGTAAACCTTCTAAAGCTTTGTCGTTTTCTAATACTGACACTATTACATCTGCTTTAATTACAACTTACAAAATATTGTAATCATCTTCATTTAATTCATTTGTTGCTCTACAACTATTAAGTATGGAAAAAACAAAGAAGCTAATTATTAAAAATCTTATTATTTTAAATTTCATCTCCTCTTAAAATTTTTTAATCGTTCTATTAGTGGTTTTAATTCGCTGTCTTCAAATGGTTTTGGATCAAAGTCTGGTGGAGCAGCAAAAGTGCTCCATAAAATCATTAAATTTTCGCCATCTTTAAAAGCCAAAAAGTTTCCTTTTGCAATTTGTGTTGCTAATCCTTTGAGATCTTTTGTTCCATATATAAAAGAAAGATAATTATAACCTTGCAAAAACTTTATGCCTGCATAACTGCTTTCCAATGCTCTTATTATAAGTGGACTGCTTATGAAATTTGCAGTAATGGGCGCAAAAAGAGCAATCCCGCCCTCTACAATTTCAGAAGAAGCTGATTTTTCAGTCTTTTTTTAATTTTCATTTCATACTCCATTTCCCATTTATTTTTCTTAAAGTGATTGGAAGACTTTCTATAGAATGATGATTATCCTTATTATAATGTATTTTGGTAATTTCAGCATACGCATAATTTTTTTTATTATCAAAATAAATTTGAGATATTATAAAATTCCCTAAGAATATTTTCTCTCCTATTTGAGTGGAATCTTGCACCCGAATTATATTTTGATTCTCTTCAATTTTAGAAAAATCAATTTTATTCGTTTTAGATGTTTGAACTTTCATATCTATTCCTAAAAAAGCATTCATTTCTTTTGTCGTTCTATCATTCCTTATTGCAGCAATTAAAGAATCTGATAAAATATAGCAAAACTTGTTATTGGAAATAAATTTTGAATACCAAAGTGAATCTAACAAAAATCGATCTGGAAATATACCCTCTGCTAAATCATAATCCTGTTGAGATAATTTTATTTGATTATGCCTTAAAATTTTAGTACGAATAATAGGTTTTATATAGGTTTTATTGAGAATATTTATGATTTCATACTCATCATTATTGACATTTTTATTACAACCAACAAATAGAAATAAAACAATAATCGCAAAAAATGTTTTTTTACTTAATAAACTCATCGTAATATCGCTTTATTTGGTTAAGTTCATTCGTGATTTTATTGTATTCTTCTTCGTTTTGGTTTTTTAATTCTTTATACTCGTTGGTTTTTTCATAAGTTCCCCAAGCTGATAATAGGAATTCATAATCTGTAGAAGATAATTTTCCTGTCTTCTTTAAATTTTTAAGCAAAGGGAAAATTTCCTTGCTGTCTTTTAATCCATAAGCAAACGTAATAAAATTGTAGACTCTCAAAAATGCTTTTCCCTCATCTGTCCGATTTAAGTATTCTTTTAAATAGTCCCCCAAAAGAGAATCACTAAAAGCCAGAAATAATGCCGCTCCATTATTTGCCACGGACCATTTACTAATAACACCTAAGCTCAATTGCTCTGCAAGAGCGAAATAAGGCATAATAAAACCTACCGTAAAACTAATATCCGACAGAAGGTCTTTAACGGAATATTTTTTTGACAAAGTATTATTAATTCCTTTTAATGCAAAAGCGGGCAAAGGAATGATTTGTCCCGCTACAATACCAACATCCAATTTACTGAACATACAAAAGGCATATACAATTTCATTATAATTGTAAGTTTTTCCTTGCAAATATTTATAAGGATTAGAAGCATCATCATAGGTATAAACCCAACGATGTCCATCTCCGTCCATTGTTTCCAGCAACACAAATTTTATCTTGACTCTTGTATCTTCGTATTCAACAATTGGCGTAGCACCATAATCGTACATACCATCAACAATTGTCAACTACAAATCAATTTTGTTTTCTCCAATTTTAAAGGGAATCCTATCACCAAAAAATAACATCCAGTTATCTCCGTCTTTTTTATAAAAACCTATTGCACGATAATAACCATCAATTATAATAATTATAGCCGCAGTATTTCCGTCATAAGCTATTCTTGACAACTTTGCTTCTCCTATATATCTTTCAGATTTTATTAATGGTGAACTTTTATCAATTCGGATTAAGTGTTTTTTCGTTTTAATTTTTGAAAAATCAATTTTAAGAGGAATTAGATTTTTCCTATCTCCGTCAAAATCGATTTTCTCAAATTGTTCTTTCAAATAAAAATTGTTTTTAAAAACAAATAGAGAATCTTCTAAACAATAATAATAATCACTCTCATAGTTTTGCATATCAAACAAATCATTTAATTTTTGCTGGTACTGGGATGTGCCAGGTTTTAAGTTCTGCATTGCTGAATCCTTTTCTAATAAAGACAAATCATCAACTGTCACTGTTTTTTGAATAATTAATTCCATTATTTTATAATCATCTTCCGTTAAAACATTTTTATTTTTGCAGCCCAATAAAAAAAATATAGAAATATAGATTACTAAATATTGTAAATTTTTCATATGATATTATTTTACTCTGTCTATTTCTTGTTGAAGTCTTTGCATCTCAATTTTTATTCTAATTGATTCTGTTTTATTAATTGCATCATATATAGCTTTATTTACATCATAATAATCATCCCACAATGTCATTAAATTTTCACCGTCTTTTAAGGCTAATTTTTTACAAATCAATTTTCTTTTCATATATTTCATACGGTATTCCTGCTTCTTTATAAACCGACCATTCGTTATTTTTTTTCTCTAAAAAAATTAATAGTCGCCCATTGTTTTCCATAAGAATTACAGCCTTGTCACCATTATATATAATCCTAGAAAGTTTAAAGTCTCCAATATAGTTTTGTGACCTTGCTAGTTTAGAATTCTTATCAATTCTTATCAAATTTTTTTTTGTTTTGATTTTTGAAAAATCTATTTTTAAAGGAATTAAATTTTTTGTGCTCCCGCTAAAATTATTTTTTGCAAATAACTCCTGTACATACCAATTATCTTTATAAACAAATAAGGTTTTATCTAATGAAAAATAATAATCGCTCTCATAATTCTGGTTTAAATAAAGTTCCTTTATTTTCTTTTCGTATTCTGGTGTATTTCTTTTAAAGTCTTTTAAAGCTTTATCATCCTGTAAATCATAACCATAAAGAATAATTTCTTTTTCAATTACTTTCTCTATAATTTCATAGTCACTTAAATTTAATTCATTTCTTGCGTTACAAGCAATCAAAAAAATTAGACTATAAACAACAAATAAAAATTTTTTATTATTTATTTTTGCAAATTTCATATTTTATTTTTTTCGATGATAGTGATTAATCTCAAACAAAAGTCTATTTAAATCTCTTCCCATTTCTGTATTCTCAAAAGGTTTCGGATCAAAATCTGGCGGAGCAATAAAAGTGCTCCACAAAGCCATTAAATTTTCGCCATCTTTGAAAGCGGAAAAATTTCCTCTTGCAATTGCTGCTGTCAATCCTTTTAAATCTTTTGTTCCATAAATAAAGGAAAGATAATTATAACCTTGTAAAAATCTTATACCTGCATCACTGCTTTCCAATGCTCTTTTTATAGGTGGGTTGCTTATGAAATTTGCAGTAATGGGCGCAAAAAGAGCAATCCCACCTTCTACAATTTTGTACCATCTGCTTCCTATCTGTACCAGCTCTATCAGCTTTATATATGGGATAATAATACCTATTATCTCTACTGCTTTATTTATAATATCCAAAATGGTAATTTCATCGGAGATTCCTTTATGAAATGCTTTTATGGCAAAAGCAGGCATGGGTATTATCCTTCCTTGCGCCAATCCTAAATCCGTATTCTCGAACCAAATATATACTTTCAGCATTTCATCATAAGGATATTCTTTAAAGAGACCTAAGACTTTAAAAGGATTGGGGTTAGAATCTGTAAAATTTAATATCGTTCCATCTCCAACCTCAAATCTGATATCTTGTAAGAATATTGTAGAATTTTTCAATACAATAATAGGGTCGGGTCCCATATAACTAACAGCATTATAATAAGCTTTCATTTTTCTTACAGGAATGGTGTGTGATTCGGGAATCGTAGTCAGGTAGTCTTCTAATCCTTTTTCTCCTCGTTCCTTTAGTTCTTTATTATATCTCATTTTCATAAGGAGCAAAACAAACTTGAGATTTCCTTGATTATCAAACTTTTCATCTATTTTTTTAAAAAGAGTTGCCCCATTTTCAAAAATCTTCTCATATAAAGAGTGTGCTTCGCTTTCTTTTACTTTTTCAATCAGATTGATAATAAATTTCTGCTGGTCAAATTCATACCACCAATCGCTTCCCACTCCCCAATACTGGTTTAAAATTTTGTTTATCAACTGTATTCTCTCATCAAATGTAAGTTCATAAATCAAAATATCTGGGTCATAATTAGCTAAAAGTTCAAAATTGCTAAATTCTTGACTTAATGCTATATTTATTGCTGATTGAAATTCCGTTTTCCAATCATTGTAATTCAATTTAAGGAATTCTTCAAATGCTGTAAAATCCCTTCCTGTGCCACTTTCGTCTTTAATGACAATAATTAACGAGTAGGGATAAAAAGCGTGTGTGTTATTGTTTTCAAAGAAATCCTTATGACGGTATTTTGATCTTATTTTGTAAAGAAACCCATCTGGTAAACCATTATAATATTCTGAAGTAAAAATGTAGCATTTTCTATCTATTTCGTCAGGTTTATATGAAATTGCAATTGCATCAAAATCATATTCCGCATCAAATTGTCTAGTGGCAAATCTTAAACCTGTTATATTTTTTTGAAGTCCACCAGTTATTTCACCTATCTCTTCCGAATTAAATGAAAATCCGGATTCTTCATAGCAAATCAGAAATTTTTCAATAAAAAATTCTTTTTGTTCAGGAGTAATAATTTTTTCATTTTTGATCAATAAATCTCTCGGTTTTGAACCACTAAAAGTGATCCAAGAATCCTTTGATTTTATAGTTAAAAAATATTTGAATTTTTCTATTAAATTAATATACCGATTGTCCATCTTTTTTCATTTTCTAAAGTTATTGGATACTCATATTCAACAAAACCTGAAGAGGCTAACAAAGATATTCCTTCGCCATACACATATATTTTCACATTCGGAAATAAAATTTGCAGTGTCCCATTTTCGTCTTCATAATTAATTCCCAAAGAATATTTAAAATAATATCTGTGTGTTTCATCATCCAGCAAAGGGTTCTGCTCTTCTTCATCCAAATATAATTTCACATTGGAAGCAGCCCCTGCCGGAATAATCTGCATCAATTTCTCATACTCTTCCTTCAAAATTCCTACGGAAAAATAGGTAGTATCAATTTCTTCGTTGAGTTTTAGCTTTAATAGTTTAATTGTCTTAGAACTATCTTTTATTTCGTTGTAATAATAACGGTAACTTCTATCTCCATATAATTTCATCATTAAAAAACTGGCTTCATTATTTCTCGGAATATTGGTAATCATAGAGCTTCTTGTCCCGAAAATCAAATCTCTATTATTAGTGAGGTTACTATCTATCGTATCTTCTTTTTTGGCAAGGAATAAAACTTTTTCTTTATACAAGAAATCATCTTCTTCTTGTTTTTTCCCTTCATAAAAAAAGATACTGTTATTAATAACCGACATTGATTGTAATTCAGAAAAAGAATTCAAATTAATAAAGGATTTTTTATTAAAAGAAATACTGGTGAGATTTCCCTCCAAATCCAAAAAAGATTTAACATTAATTAAAGGATAAAGTTCCCTTACAACATTGTGGTGCTTATCTAGAAAATAAGGTTCGATTGTCAAATAAGGTTCATCTATATTCTCCCCAATGTACAACAGTTTGATAATACCTGATGTTTTATTTATTTTGAAATTTACAGCCTCTAAATAATCTCTTTCTTTATTCGAAATATTTTTCAGCTCTTTTATAAATAATACATCTTTATTTTCTTCCTGTGGATTTCCGATATCTATATAGAATATTTTATCAAAATAATTTTTATTATTGATTAAGCTGACCAAAAGTGTCTCGGAATCTGAACTATTGTATAAAATTTCCACAGGCCATCCGTCAGTCCCAAATTGTTTTTCCTGTAAATGATCAGCATCAGTTCCTATTTTCATGTTTTTTTCATTCAAGTTATAATTTTCATAGAAATTATAACTGCGTTGGCGATTGCTTTGGATGTAGAGATAAATGGTATTTTTGGTGTTGAAACTATCCAAAAGATCAGAAATCTCATTTTCATCTTGCAGAATGGTTTCCTGATTGCCGGAAAATACTTTAATTTTTCCTTTTCCGTAGGTGTGTAATCCGTAAAATGCTGCAACATCTATAAACTGCGTCGAAGTTTCTTTTATCAGTTTTTCTTGTATTCCCGTATATGGTGACGGATCCAATATATATCCGGAAGCTCTCGCATACGAAAGGTTCAACTGAAATGGATTAGGATCGTTCTCAATATGATAATTACCTTCATTTAGAACTATGTCAATTCCCAATTCTCCATCAGCATTCCCCAAGAAAGTTCCGGCAGGAGTTATCGGAAAATCAAAAGGTTGAGATTCCGTTGTTTCTCCATTTTCTTCATTGATTTTGGATATTTTGAAAAAATAATTGTCAATAAGATCGATCTCTGGCTGCGGACTTTCCTGTACAGGATAACCCAAAAATTCCGCCGTGAATTCTGGAGCAGGTTGATTGATCAATTTGTAAAAGTCTTTGAATTCTTTCTGAACATGATTCACAAAGCCTGTCGCAGAAACACCTTCCTGATTGATCTTGAGATTTTCATCCATAAAATCACTTTTCATAAGTCCTCGGTAAACAATATAGCGGATTCCCAAACCGCTGATTGGTTGTCGGAATGGTTTCAAAATAAGGTTTATTTTTTCCGAATCCTTGCTATTGGGCTGGAGAAAAATCTGTCCCTGAGCAATCGAAAATACCTTTACAGTTCCCGAAAACGTAATTTTTGAAGTCGTACTAAATTTTGAATTTTCATGTCCAATAATTCCAAATTTGTTCTCAGCCGTTTGTGAATAGGCTTTATTCTTCTCAAGAAAAAAATACGATTCTGCATAGAGTTCCCCCCGAACATTCCGTCCGCTGTTTGACATTGATCCTAAACTTTGGTTTGCTATTGTTGATGGCATATTTATAAACTGATTGTTGTTGTTTTCTCCTTTCTACTGATTCTTTGCTTACTCCTTAAAATCCAAATACTGGTCTTTTACCCACCTAGATTCCATACTAATCTGCGACCAGCCGTTTTCTTGAGCATAGATAAAGACTTCCGTTCCTTTTGTAAGCGAACCTAATTTTGGAAAAGCAGTTCCACATCCGGAACGAACATTAAGAATATCCGTATTAACTAAAGCACGTTTTACCTCTTTTGTATAATTCGCTCCGTTATTTCCTTTTAGTAAATTCACTTCTTTATTAACCAAATTCCACTTTTTATCTTTTTTTGCTATGTCATATTCTGTTGGTGTAGATAAGTAAACATTGATAATGTTTTCATTCCCACCCGAATAATATCCATCTTTCGTATAATAAACGTATTCGGCATTATCCTCTTTATCATTTCCGCATCAGAAAAATCCTTTGAGCAGAATATAAAACCACCATCAATAATATAAACAAAAATATCTTGTCCTAGTCCTACGACGGCAATTTCTCCATTATAATCTAATTATTTTAGTTTATACTGTATTTTTTGACTCTTTTTCAAAATCATTAGAGTAATGTTAAATATTTTTGTTTTATATAAGGTTTTATTTCATCATATGAAAAATTCACCTCGTAGGATTCACCTCTATTTTTAGGGTTAGTAAATACAAATATCAAATTATATATATCTCCACTTTCATTCTCATTTATTTTGTAGTTAGAAAGGTTATCAAAATTAAGAGAAATTTTTATTTGATATATTTTTTCAAGTTTTTTTAAACAGGCTTTAATAAGATTTTTTTTGTTTTTAAACAATAAATTACTTATGTTTTTATCCTCTTTCAAATCAAAAGTAAAATACTTAGTATCTTCATAAGGAGAACCATACACTTGTAACGAAATAGACATATTTAATAAATTGTTTTTATTGAAATAAATTTCATAATTCTCAAATCCATATTGTGACTCTTGTAGAGTTTTTTCGGATTTGTATTCTTTAAATAGTCTCTTTTTGTAGCTTAAACGGTCTTCATATTTTGTGAAAGTCTTATTATCAAAAAGATGATAAGCACTCTGTATTTCTTTATATATCAGAGGTTTATTTATTTTTAATTCTTGAAACTCAAAACATTGTCCTGACAAACAGACCGTATCTTTTATAATCTCTATTTTTTGAGAGTAAACAAACAAAGGAAATGATAAGAAGCATATTTTTAGAAAACAAAGAAAAAATTTCATTCTTATTTATTTTTTAAATATTCTTTGTGTCCTAAAATATCAAATGCAACTTTTGCATTAGCATAAAATTGTCTTCTTATTGGAAGACCATTGGTATCATATCGGTTAATCGCCTTAGAAACGGAATCTACATCATCAATATCAGCATATTCTTTAGCAGTTTTCTTATTATACTTTGTACCACCATTCCAAAACCAAATAGCTGACTGAGTTGCATATTTAGCGTCTTGAGAAACCATTAAATAATTACCTTTTAATGGTTCTATTTTTTCTTCAGTAAAATCTATTTTTCCACTATTATCATCTGGAAATGGGTTTTCATTACGGTATTTCGAAAAGGTATTATAATTTGCTCTTCCTGTGATTTGTTTTAATCCACGTCCTTTAAATTTCCAACCATCCCTAGTTAATTCATTTCCATTTCCCAATCCTCTTGTGTCTCCTGTGTATGGAGCATAAGCTCTCGACATCAAAGGAACGCCAAAATAAGAGTGTTGCCTTATAAATATGCTATACTGTAAGATATTATTAGCATTAAAAACTTGCTTTACTAACTTATCTTTTTTATAAGTTCCATATAATTCTCCATCTATAATTAATGGTTTTACGGTAGATAATATGTTAGCCAATTCTCCGTTACTCTTTATCAATTCTTTATTATTATTGTCAACAATTTTAAAAATTAATGATAAATAATTTATGAGAGAATCAATGATAGTGGAATCTATTGTGATAAGACTATTACTAAAAATACCAAGTGTAATACTTGAAGAGTAGCTTTCGGATTCTTCAAACGTTGTAAATCGACCAGACTCTAATGCAATTTGTGCAATGAAATGGGCTTTTCGCAGACAAGTATCCAATCCTAAATCTTTTCGATATTTATTCAAGTAAGGAAGAATAGACGAAACTATATTATTTTGTTTTTCACTAAGTTCTTTAATACCTATTGTTTTACGTATTAATTCGGCAGTGAATTCTTCTGCACATCTTGGGCATTTTCCATTTATTACTTCTTTCTCTGATTCAGCATCAGCAAAATCCTTCGAGCAGAATATAACCCCACCCATAGTATAAACAAAAACATCCGCAGTTGGTTCTAAGACGGCAATATTTCCATTATCATCCAAGCCTTGTGCATTCAGTTTATATTTTCTGTAAGTTTTCCCGTCTATGTCTATTGCCGGATCGGGCGAGACATCCTCGAAGCCAATATATGTTGCGTGCTTGTCCGATAATCCTGTTATATTTTTTAATGTTTCCAACTCGTTTCGCGTGATGCCAAGGATAAAAAGACTTTCTTTATTATTTGGATAGCCATTATAGGCAGAAACATCCAAAATTTTAACAGGCTCCACAGTGGCATTTTCTTGAATGATATCAGCCGTACAATACATATCCTTTTTCAGAAAAGACGTTTGGTTAAAATCACCTTCTAAATCAAAGCCATCATTAGCTCCTGTATCTGTGCTAACATAAAATTCTTCCGTACTTTCATTGGGGAAAAGCATTTGGGTGTGGAAAACCACACGATTATCATCAAAATTAGCTCCACAAATCACTACACCCGAAAAGTCTTCTCCACTTGGTAAACTTCCCTTCAAAAAAGAATAATTGGCATTTGAAGCTTGCTGAAATATATTATCGGCATCTCCCAAATTTGGAACATCCAAGGAAGCAAAAATAGTATTAAAAGTGGATTGGCTTTTTAGAGTCTTATTATGAAAATTGATATTATTCTCTTGTCTGTAATAGTACAGCTTAGCATAAAAAGCCACACTTTTCGTGCTGTTTACAGGCAATTTAAGCGCAATATCTTTGCTCCAATCTGTCGAATTCTCTTCCAATAATTTGGTGTCATCCAAAAAACAAGAGTTGTTAAAATTATCAAATAATTCTCTGTTTTCTGAAAATAAAATCGGTTTTAGATTGTCATCTATCCGCAAATTCAGATTGATTTGTTCTTTATTCAGAGCGTCAAGAATCAGGATTGGCCAAGAATGAGTTCCGTATTCGGAAGCTGAATTTTCTACTTTTATATTTTTATTATTTGAGTCTTTATAATTTTGATAAAAATTATAGGAATAGCCATTTTCACTCCTGATATCAAGATAAACTTTGTTTTTGTTGTAGAATTTACTAAGTAAATCGTTGTACAGCTCTTCTTGTTTTTTGTTTTGAATGGTTTTAGTATCGCCCGAAAAAACAGAGATATTTACCCCAACATCATAATGTGAACCAAAAAAAGCACACGGATCCAAATATGATAATATGAGTTCCTGCTTTGCTCTTTTTTCAAAACCCGATAGATTGGAAACATCAATCGTGTGATTTTGTTTCCTCAAATATTCTAAATTGATTTGGTTGTCAAAAGACGGGTTTTCAAGATTATCACTTTCCAAAATAATTTCAAACCCAATTTTTTTTGAATTTCCGAAATTCCCAATCCATTCTCCTTCTTTTACATATATTGGAAATGTAACCGACTGCGAATTATCAAAAAGTTTTTCAATCTCTATCGTATTTGATAACGTTTCATCATATCCAAAATCTTTCGGGACAGGATCTGGGTAATTGGGAAGATTAAAATTAATTCTAAATTCTTCTATGTCTTTCCATATCCTTTGTAGAAAAAAATTTTCAGGTACTTGTGATTTTGGAATAATTTGATCATTAATAAAAAGACTGTCTTTCGAAATCCCTCGATATACATAATATTTTACAGAACTGAATTGTATATTTAAACCTTTTGTTGGCTTTAAAATAACATTTACCAAACTTGAATCCGAATTTGATTGTTGTACTATTATCATTCCATCTTGGCAGGCAAAAGTTTGGGCTTTAGCTGTTAATTGAAATTCAGAAGTTATTTTAAATAGCTTCGAATTCGAGCTATTGACCCCAGAACTATCTGCAATATTTTGTTCTATTAATTGGGTGTGATCTATGAAAAAATGCATATTTATTTGGATTTTTATATTTCTTTACTATTTCTATTAGCTCTTTCCTCACTACATAAAATCCAAATATTGGTCTTTTACCCACCTAGATTCCATACTAATCTGCGACCAGCCGTTTTCTTGAGCATAGATAAAGACTTCCGTTCCTTTTGTAAGCGAACCTAATTTTGGAAAAGCAGTTCCACATCCGGAACGAACATTAAGAATATCCGTATTAACTAAAGCACGTTTTACCTCTTTTGTATAATTAGCATACACCCAATGTTCTGCTGATGATGAAATCTTGTACCAATTGTTTTTTTCTTCATATACCCTTAAAACAGCACCTAAAAGTGCAGGTTCTCTTTCTTTAACTTTGGGCTTAGAAGAAGATGAACCCGTCCGAATATTGAGTATATCTGAAGTGACTGATACATACTTTAAAACTTTAGGCAAATATTCTACAATGGGTTGAATATTTTGAGCAACTAATGGGATAAAATACTTGGCACAATCTTCTACTTTGTTACCACCAAAGAAATTGGTTCCAGGACAAGATTTGTTGTTTTTTGTTCCATTATTTCTAGCTCCTGTAGATAAATCATACCAATTATGGTAGACAATTGTATTGGTATTGGGTGTTAGACTGAACTTTTTACACAAAGCCGCTGTAATTTTGAGGACAGCCATTTTCTGAGCATCAGTCATCATATCTGCACCTTTATCAAAGTTGCCAATATTCTCAATACAAATGGCATTGGCATTATTTCCAGTGATACAGGCGGGTGATTTTTCTATGCTTCGTCCAGTAAGCACTGTTCCGTCTGGAAAAATACTGAAATGCTGCCCAATATCCGCCCATCCATTGACATTAACATGGGTGTTTTTCATACTTTTCTGCAATTCAAAATGATTATCTCCTTTGAAATGGATATAGGATGGAATATAAGTATGATGTTGCTGAATGCGAAGAATAGTCCTTCCTATTTTTAAGTTAGCAATATACTTTTCAAACTCCGAAACAGTCATTTTTGTGAAGCCATATTTCGTTTCCATATTACAGTTATCTTAATAGTTTATTTTTATATAATTCTTCAATGATAATATTGGTAATTTTATTTGAAATTGTTTTTGCAATAAACCTACTCCCGACTGTTTTCATAAAAGTATATCCCAATATTTTCCATATTTTAACTTTAATATTTTTAATGAAAAGCAGATCATTTCGTTTTTTTATTATTGGAATAGTTGCATTGTTATCCATTTTTCGAAGATAATCATACGAAACATCTACAATAGTTTTTATCCTTTTATTTAAAATTTTTTCCAAAGGAAGTATATTCTCACTGTAGTTTATAGAAGGAAAAGTTAAGCCATTGGTATTGTTTTCATTGGTATAAGGATAAAAACGCATTCTGCCATTTTCTATTTGTTTTGATTCAATTCTAAAATCAGGTATAATTGGAATCATTATTTTTTTTGTATTGGAATCCACAAAAGCATATTTTTCCTTCAAAGAATCATTCCACTGTGCTACAGAAGGGTGATGATCTTCTTCTAAATGAAAATAATGTCGTAAAAAACTTTGACAATTTTTCCTTCCCAGCATAAAATCATGAACGCGAAAATCCCTATTGATAAAACCAGCAAATCCTGATAAAGAACCACAAGCAATGGTATTTTTTAAAGGCTTGTTATTTTCGTCATATCGGGTAGGCCAAATCATATTCTTATCAGTATTATCATCAAACATATCCGTGACATCATTTTCTTTAAAAGACGCTTGATTGCGCAAAGTGGAAATCAGTTGTGGAATCGTATGAAACAAATCTTCTTTTATCTCTTTTATCTTAAATGGATTAGCAGAAATATAATTGGGAAAAGGATCAATCATGATAAGTTTATAGTTTTTATTAAACTCTTTACCAATGACCCTTAATGCTTCTGCAATAGGTTCATTATTTGTCAAACCACCATCTACTGCAGTAAAACTGTAATTTTCATCAATTCTTGGAATAAATTTAAATTCATTTCCAAATATTCTTTTAAGATTACCAATAATATAATCTTTAGGGATTTTTTCAAAACTAATACTTTTCAGCCCTAACGGAAAAGCACCACTTGCTCTTGCACATTTCAAAAAAAAACGTAAAGATTCTTCATCATTTAAATCAAGATCAAGCTTAGAAGTATCTCCGTTAATCTTATTATTTTGAAAATAAGCAAATCCTTTATGATAAGACATTGTGTGTGCTACTCTTCTTTGATCAGAGTCAAAATAAAGATCAATCGGAATTCCCTTCAGATTGCTTAAAGTAAATAAAACATCTAAATTGGGGTTAATAAAAGTCGGAAGAATATTGATTTGAATGGATTTTGATTTTAATACAATTTTATCAATCAGTTGATCCATAAACCGCACATTCAGTAAAGAATCTAATTTCCCGTTTTCTATATCTTCTAATGAAAGAAGATATTCGCAAATATCTTCTTCCTCTTTTAAACCAAAATTAACCCATGTATCAAATAAAATATTATTTTTAGCTTCTGCAGAATTGGGATCAGTCACTTCTTTTATGGAGACTTTTGCAAGACCAATCAATGAAACAGCTGCTGCTATACTGCCCGCTGATGCCCCAGTAAAAACATCAATAATTACATTTGGTTTTGGAATATTAACAGGATCAGCTTTATACTTTTCTTCCCAAAGAAACAAGGTATTAAAGAGATAATCTAGTACACCAGCTGTATATGCACCAGCACTTACTGCGCCTGCCAAAACAAGTCCTATATGTATTTTTTCTTCTGTCGATTCTTTAGAATTTTTCACCATACAAAATCAATAAAACTTCTATGGGGTTATTACAGGTGGATTCGATAAAATAGGTAATTCCTCCTCTATTATTTCATTATAAACCCTAATCTCTATAGGAAGTTGTTGGAAAGAAATAGCTGCATTAGGCAATTCCATACCCGGATCTACAATAACAGGTCCCCCTTCTAAATCTCCAGGATCTTTAGTATTGGTTTCAATTGCTTCACAGTATAACACCAACTCTGTACTAGTAGATTCATTTAATGAGAAAACAACCTTATCAAATCCGCATGTATCACTTAAAATACCTATGTTAATAAATATTCTATCTAAATTAAATTCATAAATAGTATCGGTCGAAGTAATGGATATACGGTTGTCTTGTATACGAAATTGTAAATTGGTTAGTGTATTTTCTAACAAAGTATGCGTTATAATTGGTCTGCCTAATCCAGAACCATCGCAGTTCAAAAGTAAAGAAATACTTAAATATGGCTTCTCCTCTCTTTGTGCTATTTCTGAAACAAGAGCTAAACTATCTATTAGATTCGCGAAATTTGATTGTGTTGGGCGTTTTCCTGTTTGAAAATAACTTTTAAGTGTGTCTCGTATTGTCATGATTGTATATTTTATTTAATGATGAATGTTTTTTCGATAATCATTCCATTGGAAGTTCCGTTGGAAGAGATTCCCTGAAGGTCGTTCCAGATGTCATCTGTAAAGAGAGTTAATATATTTTCTTCTATGCTGAACATATTTGATGTGTTCTCTACAACTACTTTAAAATGATAATACTTGCGGTTCCCGTTTTCATCAAAGAGTAATAATTGCAGATATTCGGGATCTAATGTATCGAGAGCAATCGCGATTTTTCCATCAGCAATATCTATAATTTCCTTATTTTCCCAAACCTCTTGGTTAGGAGCAGGATTAGAATTATAAACCTGTAGCTGTATTTTATCATTAGTTGAATTCACGATACATCTTGCTATTTCTTTCCAGTTTCCTTGGGAAGACATGGAATATAAATGATAAATTCCTTTGTAGCACGTGGTATTCCATTCGAGTGTAACATGGTTTACATAATCTTCATTCATCGGTCGGATTCCGGAACTTTCAATCACCGGCGCATCAGGATTGCTGGTTTCCGTAAGCAACAATACCAATATTTTTGAAGCTTGTGATGGGACATAATCTGTAATAATAATTGGTGTACCATCTGTATTAGGAAGAGGATCTGCGTACTGAATTTCTTTTTCAACAGTAACTCTGTAAAACAGGGTATCACCAAATGGAATCTGATCAAAATCTTCCAAACTATCATTAATGTTCCATGTACCCATTTCAGAAATTTCTATATCGGAAATTTCTAATTGCTCAACTTGTTTCATTGAAAGAATAGATTCAGCATCTAACCTATTTTCTGCACGATAAAGATTAATTTTCTTTATGCTGGCAATTTCAGGATATGACTGAACTTCGATTTTAATCTTGGGCTGAATTCCTAAAACTTTATTTTCCAAAACAGTTAGTCCACTTAAAATTTTAGGTGCTTCAGCAGGATTAGAATCAACTAATTTCACAGGACCAAGAACAGGACTTAAGTCACTCATAGTCATTTGTGATCCTATTTCTCGGGAAGCATAGAAGTAAAGATTGTTTGTCGTACCATTCAATGTGAAATCAGTGAACAGTGTTATGTTCTCAGCTTTATCCATAATAGTCATCATTGGAGCCATATCAAAAACAGGATCTTGATTTGGATCTAAACCAGGTTTTAATAGATAACCCGAGTCGTCACGAACCCTTTGTTTTTTATTAAGTGGCAAATAGGAAAGATTCTGTTGTGGATGCTGAAATGTTTTAATATGTTGATATATTATTGGAATTTCTGTAAGAGGAACAAAAGTATATTCCACAACTTCCCTAACAAAATCAATAAGTAGAGTTCCATCTCCATCCACTCCTTCGATGATTGAGGTATTCAGTTTCATTGTTCCGAGAGGGGTTTCCTCAAAATCTATCAAATCATCATTTGTTCCAAAGGCTTCATTGTGAGATTTTATAAATTTGTTAATTCCCTCAAAAAATTCTTTTTTGTCAGGAAGAGGAAATGCATAAGGGAGAATCGGAGATGGGTTATCCTCATCCGAAACTACTTCAGGATAAGGTTTATATACTCCAGGCATAGAACCATCTTCATGATTAAATGCTCCCAAATATTTATAATCAAAGAAATTATTCCAACGATTGGCAAGAAATTCTTCCTTATTTCCACCTAATGATGCCAAACTTTCATAGATTTCTTTTACTTTTTCAGACTCATATAGTGCTGACAATAAAGCATTATTATCGGTTCTGCAAAACTGAACTCCGTATGGTTTTTGCTGAAATTTAGTCGTAAAACTATAAGTCGCTTTACCATAAAAATCAGGGCGAGTGGCATATAAACTTCCAATTGGTTGCTCTGGCGGTTGAGGATCAATAATTTTTTGACCTAGAATAATACTTGGAGCAGAAAATTTAGATTTATAAGGAATGTTGTCCATTTCCCTATTATTTTCATCCACAGAGCGAAAACCAAATATAGACTGTTTGATAAGATGATCCCCAGTTGGCAATATTGAATCCTTTGTTAAATCATGCAAATCATTTTTATACAGGTACAGAAAATAGGACGGATAGTAATTTATACTTATGTCACTTCCTGTTTGGATTTGCTCATTTGGTAAATTATTTACAGGATTACCATTCTCATCAAACTTAAATTCACTATCATAAACATATAATATATAGGAACTTTTTCCCAACCGTTGTGTTCTTATTACTTTAAAAACATCTCGCGATTTTATAAAAGTATTTCCAACAACATTTTTATTTCTGAAAGCTCTTACATAACCATTATTCAATTCGTAAAATCCTTGATCTGTAATGCCTAAAGACTCTCCAAATCCAAAATTCCTAATTATAATTTCATACATTCCCATATGAACGCCGCTTTCGGGATATTGTCTAATTTCAGCTTCCGTCCAAAAACCTCTGGATTTTTCCAGATACTTTTGCACACTTCCATTTTCCGAAGTTGAAGTAATAATTTCTCTTTTAATTATCGGAAAATTCAAAGGAACGGTAAATAAATTTGGATATTTATTGCCCCAAACTATAGTTGACTGCATGTTTTCCATCACTACAAACAGATCATTTCCTGAAGTTGTGGGCAGTGTTAATGAAGTGAAATTTACTGCAATGGTGCCACCTGATAGAATTGCTTGGCTTACTTCTTCTTTGTACACCGTAAACTTTAATCCATTAGTATCATATTCTACATTTTTGATTACATAGGTTTTATTATTTACTAAGAAAATTGACCCAATAAAATTTTCGAATGTCGTACCCTGGGGAAGAATAGATAAAAGATCTTCATTCGTACTTGCTAAATGATACTTCATGGTTTTGAAAACTGCACATAGTTTGTCTTTAGGATCTGCTTTTATTTCAAACAATCGTGCAGAAATACTCTTTGGCGTTTCTTTCCTGTAATACGTTTCGATATAATCTGCAAACAAGTCATATTCATCAGGAAAATATGTTTCTATTTCCTCAATATATTTATCATCCCCAATTCCAGAATCTGAGGGGATAGAGTGTGTCACCAAATCCTGATAAGCATTATAATCAAAGTTGATTCTCACAAAGGTTTTGTCATCACCTTCAATTTCGGCATATTTTTCCTGTTCAAATTCAGAAGTAAACATTAAAGGTTTTTCTGGTAAAATAAGCCACGTTTTTATATCCGAAGGCGGAAGCAAAGTATTTTTAGGCTTTATTGTAGTGCTAATATTACTGCTGAAATTACTAGATCTCGCTCTTGAGAATATATTAATACTATAAGTAGAATAATAATAATCCCCAGTCATTGTTTGCCGATGCACGTACAAAGGATCCCAAAAATTTTCTGGTAGGATAATCGGTACAGTTTCAAAATTAGATAGTTGTCCATCTGATCCAACATTTTTATAAGCTATATCGTGTGAAAGTTCAGGCTTTTTCCAAGTGAGCAAACTATTACCAGCACTCCCTATTTTATATTCTAAACCTGCGTATATAGGAGGCGAATAAAGTGATGCATCCCAAGAACTCGCACTTGAAAAAAACGAAGGATTTATTTCTGCTGACGGTAGAGGTTTACTGATGATACTGATCATCCTATTTTTACCGTCAAAAGTATACCCTTCATCATCATAAAACACCGGAATATCTTCATTAGGTTTATTAGGAATACCTTTATAAAGTTCGGCTATTTCTATAGGTATTGGCAAACGCTCTGTATCGCAAGATGTTGGCAAAGACATCGAAAGAAGTTGAGATGGTTTTGGTTTGCTTTCGTCTAATGGATCTTTTAAAGTTTTATATTCAGTTAAATAAATAAAATCATCTGCAGAATTTGCCTCTTCAATGTTATCTAAAATACCCAAACCAAGTAATCGCGCAATGTGATAATCCAATGCAGCTATTTGAAGTAAATCCAAATAAGAAATCTTGGTGGTACCATTCTCCTCATTCGGATCTGTAGTTTCTGTAATTATTTCACCATTAGGAGCCGAAAAATTTATATCCAAATAATCTTCAGCTCTTGGATTATCTGCAAAAGTACTTAAAGAAAGATATTTTTCAATCAGTTCCCGTATTCCTCTTTTGGGATCACTCACACTACGAGAAGTATAATTCCACTTATCAACATAGTTTTGCTTTCTAACAAATTCTCCCTCATTATAACGAAGCCATTTTCCGTTAATATTACCTAAAATAAGATTAAGGGTCTTAATGTTAGTTGTTGTTGTAAGCGCATAATTCCCATAATCCTGCCATGCATTCCAATACGAAGCAGATGATATAAAATCACTATAAAATTCAAAATCAAATTGATGAATTTTAGTTCCCTGTTTTTTAAATCGAATACTTCTTCCATTTTCTACCAAAATTTTTGCTCCCCGAACTTCCGCAGGAGTCATTTTTTTTCGGTAAGATAAAAATTTAGAAACAATGGGTTTGTTTTCTTCCACAGAAAGAACCTCTAAATATAAATCACCAGTAAATAATTTATTGGTAAGAGGAGAAACCCTAAAAAACAAGTCATTTTTACTTTCGATTTCAATAATATTTTCACCATAAGCTTCTATAAATCCAAAAGGATCTCTAAAAGGGTCTATCATTGCTATTACATCATTATATCTAAATTTATTTCTGAAATACACATAAATATTTTTTTCATTTACTACAAACTTTGCCGAAGTATCATCATTGTTTGAAATAGGAACATCTAATTTGTATAGCCAATAATAACCAGAATTATTTACTATATGGGGCTTTTCAGTTAAATCTAAGTGCAATCTTACTCTTACGTTATCTGTATACGGAACTCTGTAAGCATTTACATAATCATTAGGTTTATTAAAATTATATTCGTTTGTAGCCATATCACCTTTCGGTAAATGTTTATTTCCTAAATTACCGCCAAACAACCAGCGTAATTGAATTCCTTTTGGACTGTCTATCCCTTTTGAGCCAACCGCTTGTAAAGCAAAACTTGGAGATTGCAATGAAGTATTATAATTTACATCTACTTGAACGCCATTATTAAATACTTCAAAATCTAAAAGGAAAGGAACTGTGTTTTTTACATCACCTATATTAATGTAATGGTAAAAATGACCAAAATCCGTAGGTACCGAAGATAAAGGGTTTAATTCAATTTCAATTGTTTCACTCATTCCTGGCTCAATGGAAATGTCATTTACCGTCTGAAAAACAAGTCCAGCAATATCATCTACATCATTGTGAATAATTGTATGTGCCTCTAATGTAAATGGTTTGACTAAGCTGTTGTTTTGAATGGTAATGACCCCCTTAATCCTGTCAGTTACCATAGTGTTTTTGATGAAGCGAGGGAATCGAAACTCTGAATTGGTAAGTTCGACATCTAGCACATCTTCAATCACCGTAAAAGGAATATTGTAAGTATTTGGTGTAATTTCAGGTGTTAGATCGATTGGGCATGTAAAATTGCCTATAGCTTCGCCGGCTTTAGTTACAACTATTTCAACTTCTTTTTCTTCACCAGGTTTTAGTGTAACGGAAGGTCTAGTTTTAAATTGTAATCCATCAATATCAGCACCTAAAATTGTATTGCCAAGAGTAATTTCACGAGATTGTGTGAAGTTTTTTATTTTCATTTTCCCTATGAACCGCGGAAATTGGCGAGGGTAGTTATATCCTTGTATGAAAATAAGGGGTTGTTGAATATCAAGTTTTGTGATTTGGATATCGAGCGGTTCGTCAACCACATGAAAAACTATTTCATATTCATTGAGATTAATGATATTATATTGCTGATTTGACAGAACAATTTCATGTCGAAAATCACCATTTTCTCTTGGAATATCACATGAAACGGTAACGAAGACCGGTAAATTTCCAAGTGGTGGAATACTTACTAATTCTGCCGTTCTAAATTCAAATTTGTTACTTATCTCTTGATAAAGAATAGTTCCGGCAGGAATTATCAATACTCGAAGTGGATCATTATTTTTAACAGTGAAACTACCATAAGAATCGGGATTTGGAGTTACAACACTCCCTTTAAAATAAGTTTTTTCGGATAATAATGAAGATATAATTTCTCCGTTAATAGTATCTTCATTAACCACGAACGGAATCCTGATACTATGTAATAAGTTATCAACAAAAGGAGATGATATTTCTACTAGAGGTGAAAAAAAACCTGCTTGGATTGGAGTTCCTGATATGAATATTTTAATTATCGCAGAACCATTTGCTGGAATTATCGTGTTAACATTTTCGGTTTTGAAAGTAACACCTTTTTCTGTGGCAATTACAGTTTTTGCGAATAATGTAGCATCAGAAGTACCCGAATTTGAGATAATTATATCTCTTACATATGCTTCAGAAATAGGACGATTCCTGATTAATGGATTAACATAAATAGTGGAGGATTCTAATTTGAGGTTGTAATCATAAGTTGGAGGGCAAGCGTCTGTTTGAGAACTATCTAAGATATTAATTATTGTACAATTAGGAATTGAATAATTAGGATTGTTATTAGCAATTGTAGCAATTATATCTTCATTAATTTTCGAAAAACCTGATAAAAAAATATTAAAATTATTGCTTTGAACCGTTTTACAATTAATAAAATTAAGATCACTTTTTATAAAATTAGTATCAAAATTACTTTCACTACAAGCAACATAAATACTTGAATCATTAATTGAATTAGTTAAAAATTTATTAAATAATAATTCTCTACTTAATATAACGGACATATCCGCTTTGTTAATTTTATAAAAAAATTGACTATTAAAAAAATATATAAAGTTCGTATCCTGTCTAATAAATAATTGTCTTTCAAAAAATGAAGTGTGATTCAAATCTGATTTATAAATTTTTAATATTTGATCATTAAAAAAATCATATTCAATAAAACAAATTTTATAATACTGATTATCGTTTTCTGTATTATAAACTTTAAAATGACCTAGAATTAAAGCCTTATTATTTATTACATTACTTATATTAACAAAACTTAATTCTTTATATGGTTCTTCACCAGAAATATGAATATCATAATTTTTTAAATTATTAAAATTTTCATCAAATTCACAAAACTTAATTCTCCTGCTATTATTATTTGAATACAAATTTTCTGAAATAACTAAAATTGAATTTACTCGAGATATAATAGCACTTGGGTAAAACTTAAAATCATTTGTCTTCTTCGAATATAAAACCTCTCCATTTTCATAATTAATTTTGTAAAAATTGAAATACCTCATGCGTCTAACATCTGTATTGCCATTATAGTATGTCAAATTTTCAAGTATAGATAAAGCTATGTTTCCGTTTTCCAATATATTGACAAAATACTTTGAAGGAAAACTATCATTGTAATTTTCGTTAGGTATATAATAAGTATAATCATAATACTTTTTCACCCAAATTTTCTCACCACTAGTAGTTATATTTATGAGCCATAATTGTCTTTCATTCATTACAACAACTGCCGCTAATAATAAAATTGAGCCATTTTTTTGTATTAAAACATTCTCGAATATTGCTCCATATACATTATTAAGGTCAAATACTTTCTCCCATAAAATACTCCCATTGTAATCTCGACAGCATATATAAGGTTGTGCTTTTGAATTAATTGTTACCGCTCCAACACTATAAACATTAGAATTTATTTCAAGTATTTTTCTAATTGTTGGATAGAGATTTAAAGGGTTATTATATCTTTTTACAAAATTTGACATTTGTATTAATTTTTATTGATTAATAATTATTGGTTCAGTAAACACGGTATTTAATCTCTCATCTTCATTGGGAATTCCCGTTTCGTCCTTGACTACGTATTCTCGTTTATTTCCATCCCAAGTCTTATAAACGAATTGGAATTGGAGTTCTTTCGCAGTGATATTTTTTGTTTCATGCATAACAATAGCCTGTGAATAATCTTTGTTCCAAAGCACTTTATATTTTGCCCCGGCTCCTTTTGCACCAAGGATTATCAAGGTAGTGACAATGTCTTGTACAACAATTCGTGGATCATTGAATGGCTCTGGATTTCTTACAAGTAAGGCTACAACATTATTGTTGGTGCTATTTATAATTTTCAGAAAATCTGTATTTCTTGGTGGATCTAGCGGACTTATTTTTAAAATTCCTTCCATCGCTCTGTCAAATTCATGAATGTATTTTTCTCGCAATAGGTCGGTTTCATTATTTGGAGTTTTACCGACCAAAGCATACAAATTATTAACCTGACTGGTCGTTAAATCTAATCTCACCTCGTATACTGCCTGCCTGCTCTGAATAAGATTTAGGTTTTCATCCCTTTCGTTCAACTGGTAACTCAAGACCTGTTTTCTGAAGTTTTCGTATCGTGATGTTCTGAAAGCAAACTCATGAACCTTCTGGATTTCTTCATAAACAATTTTTTCACCAACCATTTGATTTTTAATTTCGCCATTGCCATCAGCATCATAAGCACTGTAAACCATCGCAGTATATAGTTTTTCAGGTTTTAGGTTGGTAAGTGCGACTGTTCTCATTTTTACTGATGGAGAAATTGGAAACCCAAGTTTGACCTCACAATTAACTGCACCTTGAGTTTCTTGTGCTTCCTCAAGCAAATCTAAATAAGTCTGCACGCTAATAGGAAGTTTTGGGTCTTTATCATCAGTCCACTCATAAGCAGCTCCGGGAACATCTTCTTCATTCCATCCAATTGGAATTGGATAGGGTATTATTGCTTCCGAAACAGGGTCTTTAATTATTATAGGCATTTCCATTTTTATGGCACTACGTCCTTTGTAATCACTCCAATCGCTGAACATATGTGAAACATATGCTTTATCAAAGAACAACTCGATTTTACACTGTTCATCGCCAAAAAATAGCGGTTTTGACCCCAAAATATTGCCGTCAGGATTAGGATATGAACGTTGATAATCTATATAGGAAAGCAAAGAGGTCAAAGAAGATTCATCGTCCTTTCTAGTTTTGGTCTCATACGTTTCCGTATTTTCATTGTATTCTTTATACTTTAAATATTCGTCATTCTGTTTATGAAAATGACCAACAGGTCCCATCGTTTTAAATCCGTAGAAATAATCAAAAACTTTGGAATCAGTACTTCCTCCATCTACTTCATCTTTTAATCTGAAATGCAACATGAATGTTGTGTCGGGTCTCCAAATTGGCTGAACAGTTTTATTCATAGCTTTAATGGTTTCTTCCATGTCTTCAGTTACTGCCGGCTGACCTGGAATGGTTTGTTCATATTCAAATTCTGTCATTGTCCTCCAACTGACCTCCTGAACAGAAGTGGTGCAAACAGAAGTAAAAGGATCTGAATTTTCATTACATCCGCAATCCGCATAGGTTTCTTCTATTGGCTTCGCCTGC
Organism: Kaistella yonginensis; assembly: GCF_030409525.1. Taxonomy (GTDB): domain Bacteria; phylum Bacteroidota; class Bacteroidia; order Flavobacteriales; family Weeksellaceae; genus Kaistella; species Kaistella yonginensis. The sequence goes on from NZ_JAUFQB010000016.1 coordinate 25,238, forward strand.
ATTTTTTCTATTTGAATAATGGAGTATTTATATTTTCCTAAGTTTCCATTAGTACCTGATTTTCCGGTTTCACCCGGATCTCCTGGACCATGACCACCGCCATCCCTACTTTCTTCAAACTCACTCAAACACAAATAATCTCCTTTATCTACAATTTTTTTAATACCATTCGTTACAAAGCCATAATCCGCAATATCTAATGACAGATTTAAAATGAGAACACTATTTTTATTGAAATCAACATTAATGTTACTGGAATATCCAATTGTAGTAAGAACATTTAAAAGAGTATTTTCATCATTGATAAAAGATTCTGGTTCCTGAAATACGACATCTACATAATGATTTGCCAAAATACTAAAAACAATACTTTTACAATTAACGTCTGAACATGCAGCACTTCTTAAAATTGCAAGTTCGGCATTGAGCGTATCTATTTGAGCAGATTGGGAGGGAGTAAGGATAACCATATTACCTTCTCCTGCATTTGCTTCAGCTTCCAACCAAATCGCAGCAATTTCTTGATGAATAGCACTAATTCTATCCTTGTCATTGGTATCCGGGATAATTTCTATTTTCGAAAAGATTTGTGGTATCACACCATTCTCAACATCACGTTTAGGATTTCCGATTTCTATCTGATGAGCTAATTGTTGTTTTGTAAAAGAAATTTCATCTACTTGAATATATTTTGGCTTGATGGTATTGCCTTTTACACTCTCATACACTTTGATAATAATTCCTCTTGCATACGTTGTTAAATTCAACCTCACTTGAGCCGAATCTTCCGGAAAAGTAATGATAAGATTATCTCCATTACTGAACTCTAATGAATGATCATAATTAAATGGATTAGAAGAATTTTTTACAACCATCTTCGCATCAGATGTAATCTGAGTAGTATTTCCTTCTTCATCTACTTCAATAGTTTGGGCGTAAGTTCCTTCAATATTGTAATAAGCACCACAAATAAGATATGAATTGTAACCTGCCGGTGGAGTATACTCTGTTCCAAAAGGAATATTTAAGAAATTAGAAATATGCCATTGTGTTGCAAGTTGGGTACAGAACAATGAAGAAGGGGTTATGCCATACTGCTCAGGAATCACCCAGCCAGCTTCTCCAGGATCCATATAAGAAAACGGAGATGTTGCCAGAAGGCGAATGGAATCATACCGATCTGTATTTTTTTGCCAGTGTCCGATTTTAAGAGCAGTTACATCACTATTTTCTCCCAAAGGAAACAATGCTTCATAAGGATGATAATCAACCCAAGAATCGTCTGTTCGCATTTTAACATTGATACTTTCGATAGAATATTTATGTTTAACTTGTTGCAAGGTAAGATTTCCTTTTACGATATTTTTTGGAGGAATAAATTCCATACAATTATTTGCGACACTGGTATGACTGCCAATAATAGCATCAACTAATGCAGAAGGAACTAATCCCTTTTCCATTTTAATGTCAATAAAGGTATCCATTGGAATGATTGCATCAATAGTTGCTGTAATACGAGGATAAATCGGAGCAGCCCCTATTTCATTTTGAGATACGTTCATCAGGGTAAGATCAAAAGATTCATTGGTTAACATATGAATTCCTTTCACGGAATCATTTGTACGAACTTGTTTTGCATAATCGGGATTAGACACCGCTTGGTAAGTTAAAGCGGCAATTGCTGTACGATCAATTGCACCTGGTTTTTGCCACTTGAAAGTAAGAGTAACCTTCAACTTAAAAGTAAACAACCAAGTCACTTTAACCCTGATATCAATTCTCAATTGTGCAAATATTAAAAATGGTTTTACCATTTCCACACTAAAAAAAATACTTACAGCAAAACTGGCTTGCAGAAACCAGAAATTAAGTGCAAAACCACCTTCTATATAAAGATAGCCACCAACTTGAGATTTTTCAAAACTAATTTGAGTGCCTACCTCTATCATCACCCACGCCCTTGCAATATACAAGTCAAAATCGAAACCAACTCTTGCTCCAGCTTCAATTCCGGCAGCCGAAATCATTAAGAATCCTTGAGCCTTAATATTCAATATATCTTTGAACATTAGTACCGTAATCGGTTTTTCTTTTGTTCCGAAATTAATATACCAAGGTCTTTGATTTTTAAAAAAGAAGCCCGCCTGCATTTCTCCTTTAATGTCAATAAACCAGCCTGAAGATTTATTAATTTGATAATTTGCCCCTACGCCGAATTCTAAAGAATCATCTCCGATAATTAAAAAAGCATAAAATGGAGGCACTCGCTTATCACTTTCTATGAGACCTAAACGGTCGCTGAGAATGGCTAATCCCGCATCAATAGCAAACATATTTGGAATGGAAAGAAGCATCATTGTTCTCAGTGAAACTATTTTTCCACTGTCCGCAATGGTTGCCATAGAAGCTCCTAAACCTACAGAAAAAGGATTGGTATAACCTTCAGTCTCTAAAGGGTTTCTTAATTTTTCTTCATTGATTCCAGCTCTATGAGCAACATAATAATCGTACCATGTATTATTTTCTGTAAGACCAGGAACCGCTTTTTTATCTGCTACATATTTTTTCCCAATAAGACCTTTAAAACCATAAATCCCAATAGGACCCAATGGAATGGGAGTTCCTAGTTCCACCGCAGCGCTTACCAAAAATGATTTATTTTTAGGATTAAGCTTCATATAAGCTTGTCCTGCGATTTTGGCTTTTGGAATCTTTATTGATACACTACCTCCAAATTCATCACTGAAACCAAGGTCAGGAATAGTTAATGAACCTTTTATAATAGCAATCGCTTGCTCTTCTGAAGCATTCCCCGGGATAATCAAATCTATTGATAATGTTGAAATATGAAGAAAACGATCCCCTGTTGGTTTTCCTTCAGTATCTAAATACTCCTCATCATCGACAGTATAAAAGTATTTGATTCCATTACCCATTATGTCTAACCCGATAGGATCTACACTTAATGCTCCGTCAAAACCGATATAGTTATAGTTCCTTATTTTTCCATCAAATTCTCTCTGTATAGAACCCAAATGTATTCCTGTAACCGACATTTCTACTGGCCCTAAAGGCAAAGTGAAATTGGTGGGTATAAAACCAATACCACCAGCGATTTCAAATCTCCCGTTGCTGTAAATTCTTATCGCCGGAAGATCAATCTCTTTTCCTTTGAAAATTCTACCAATCGCACCATCATTAGGGAATTTTAACTTGGTATCTGCTCCAATAAAAAAATCTTTTCCTTCTCTTCCTAATTCTGCAGTTTGTAAGGTGAGAACAATTTTATCAAACAAACTTATGCTAAGACCAGGCACAAAACTAGCTGTGAGTTTAAAATTTTCACTGCTTTCCCATTCACCGAGTAATTCTATCCGTGTAGGTTGAGGATTAGCCTCCTCACCAACTTTTTTAAATTTTTTTATTTCTAACGCAGCACGAAGAGAAGATTGAACTACTTGACCGTGGTGAAAATCAATATCAAATCTATAAAATCCAAGACGCCATTTTTTAAGATCTTCCTTCTTTTTATCTCCTAGACTAAACCACATTGGTTCGTTATTTGGAGAAACTGGCAGTAGATTTTTTAAAAACTGGTAATATTCTTGTTCCGTTTTAAATTCTTTTTCTTCATTTGTCACCTTCATTTTGAGCTTAAAAGGAAACTCAAATTTCATCATGGATGGCGAAGGTAGATCTGTATTCATAAAAAGAACAAGATCCGCATGCTTCGTAATAGTAGTTTCCCGTCCTTGTACTTTCAAAGGATAAACTAGGTCAAAATAATCCTGGAAATAGTCTACCACCTTCGTCTTACCTTCAACAATTGCTGCCTTGTAAGTAGCCCGTACGGCGATATTCCCTGAGATACCACCAGTACCTACCAAAAGATTATTGGCAGAAATTCCTATTGTTTGTCCATCTTGTTTTTTGAACCACTTTTTAGGAAGAAAAACTTCGGTGTATTCCATGTACACTCCCATAAATTCTTTTGGTCTTCCATCAGCATCTGCTTCAGCAATATTCTCTGTGGTACTAAGATCTATTTTAAGATTATTAATATCAATAACCAAACCTGTTTTGCCAATACCTGCTGGACAATTAAGATCCAATACCAAATCCATATTATAGCCGAAACCTTTTTCTGTATCTGCATAGAATAAGGCTTCCCCAAAAAGCAACATAACTTTGTTATCATAACCTTCCGTATTTTCTGGAATTGGCTCTAAAGAAACATCATCATCATCATCACCAATCTTTGTACCTTCTGGATAAACGGGTACTAAAATATTTCTTGGAAACTCTATTCCCGCTGATAAAAGTAATGTTGCTCTAAATTTTGGTATAATCACATCTTTTATAAATGCGTCTATATCCTGCGGAATTAATGATCGAAAATAAACTTTTACGTTCGCCGAAGTCTCTTCTAAATCTGCGGTTGATAAATAAGCGCTAAATGCTATCAAAGAAGCATATTTACCACCTGATTTATTGAACATTTCTGCAACAAGATCCTGCAACGTTGTTGCATCTGTAGGTAATGTTAATGGACTATCTAAAAGCCCTGCTTCATTAATGTCTTTAACGAACTGTTGCAAAGGTGAAATATCCTGATCCTCTGGATCTACGAAGGTGTTGACAAAGTGCGCAATAGCTTGCTCTTCAGTAATATTAAGAACCCGAAGTGCCACCTCAAAAATCTGTTGAGGATCAAAAGAAAAATTACCTACACTGAAAAAACGAAGATAAGCCAGAATTTTCCACTGATATTCTATGGTAATCGGAAAAGCCGAGATATTGTTATCGCTTCCTTGAAAGTCGGGATTCAAGACCAGAAATATACCAGTACCAGGAATTTCTATATCTATTCGTTTTGAGACGATTGATAAACTGTAGAACGCAGAATCTCCTTTTGGACTTTTGCTGTACTGCAAATCCTTAAAATAAATTTTATCAAGTAAATTAATAACTCCTGTTCTTATAAATCCTAAAATATCCGGAATGTCTTTTTCTGATACTACAGATGATAACCTCGGATAATATCGATGTGGTATTGGTGGCTTAGACATATTTTATTTCGTGTTATTTGTTGTTTGGGTTTATTGCTTGATAAGCCCGTCTAATGATTATGGCAAAGGATATTTCTGTAATCTATTCAGTATCTCGAAAGATTTTGCAGATAGAATTTCAAAAAGAATTAGAAATTTCTACATTTATAAAGTCTTCAATCATCATTATGCGTTCTTTCAAATATAGTAAAGAATTCCATCAAAACACCATAAATTTACACAAAACAAATACATTTAATTTCATATTGATATGGAATGCTTTTAAACTGCATTATAATCACATTTTTGGAAATCAAAAAAAACAGTCATCTATAAACTAGTACATACACTTTGGATCTTCTAATTTTCATTTCAATTGATCAGTATTAATGTTTTACTTTCATATTCCTCGGTGAAACTTTCATCATAACCAAAAATAGATTTTTAAAATCGCAATTGTAATTTTCGTACTTCTGCAAAAACAAATTGTTCTGCTGGTAAATCTTTTCAAATGAGTTATTTATGGATTCTATACTTTTACCAACACAATTGGAACACGAATAAATTTCGACCCTCATTTATTACTGACGTTTTTACGATTAAAAATACAAATTGCAGGCAAATGCCTGCAATTTTTTATTAACGTTATCGGTAATTTTCTTTTAAAAACCCCTATGTATAAAACAAACCAACACATGTGGAACATTACCATTATTTGCTTTATATATTTTGCTCATCAACGCCTGATTACTAGTAATAGGCTCTAAAAATTGATTTAAAAAATTTGTAGTTGTCATTAAGGAATTATGGGCTCTGCATTTTTATAATAATCTCCTACTTCATCCCAAGAAAAATTTACTCCGGGTTGCCCTATGTTTGCAGCAAGAATGTCTTCTCCAAATTCATTGGTTTTATAAACCATAAAGCAGGTGCCATCTTCATTATATTCAAAATCATATTTTTCTTCTCCATTTTCATAGAAATATTTTGTTGTTCTTAATGGTTGTTCCTGTAAATTTAGTAATCTGAAACAAATCGTTTGATTGTCTTTAATTATAGATACTGTTCTTCCTGTCAATTGTCCATTTTCATAGGTATAGCCCTCGCCTTTAACGCAATTGAACAATTGTTCCGATTTAATTAAAACGACAGTTTCAATTTGTGCATATTGAGATAAAACGGAAGCAGGATCTTCATTTATATCTAAATAATAATTAATATTATTTATAATTCCATTTTCGAAAGATTCAATCTTTTTTAATTTATTATCTATTGAAATGTATTTAGAATATTCTTCTAGTTGTAATGCCTGATTAATAGGTATTTCTATACCATAGTTATTTTTATATACTATATTTGTACTCATTATTTTAAAATTTTATATATGGTGAGACATCGAATGATTTACCATTGATAATAATAGAAACATTTAGTCCTCCAAAAGGAACAATGTCTTGACTGTAACATTTTTGCATAAATGTTTTGCCTTTTTCTTCAAGAATACCAAACTGCCTGTTTTTTATGATTCCTTCATTAATTTGTTTATTTAACTTTAATTTATAGTTATTAAATTCAACACTCCTTCCCTTAAATTCTAATGTTTTAGCTCTATCAAATAGCATATTTTTTAGTTGTTGCAATTGACTTTCATCAATAATAATTGCAATATCAACATCTTTTGCATTTGCCCTGCGAAGAGAAGACCCTTGAACCCTAATGTCAGCAACAGGGAGCCCCCAATCATTAACTATAGATTTTAATTTATTTTTAAAGAAATTAAATTCTTGAATATTACTAAAAGAAAATGGATATCCTCTTGGCTCAACAATATTTTTCCAAGCAAACATCTGTTGCTGTAAATCATTATAATGAATAAGTTTTTTTTCTCGGCACGCAATAAAAATAAAATCTTCAATTTCTCTTTCATTCATTTTTTGATAGAGACCGTGTTGAATTAGTTCATCAATTTGTGTGTCTGTAAAATGAGTATTCAAAAATTCATCATCTAAGGATATTCTGTTTCTTATTTTGTTTCTTGTCTTAATAAGAAAACCCGAAAGGTCTTCTACAGCATTTTCTGCGTGTTTTGCTATAATTAATTTATAATTATTAGAAAAATTAGCCGGATATATATTACTGTCAACCAATTCTTTTGCAGATTTTCGTAATGCGTAACTTGCAAAAAAGTCTGTAGCCCCTGTAATCATCTGAAGGCAAAATAAATATTTTTGATATTTTTTACAGAATTCATTTTGCTGATTATCACAATTATCGGTAGCAAATTTAAACATTAGGCTAACCACATCTAAGGATACATTTGCAGCAGCTAAAAAGGTGGCTACTTGAGCTAATCTAGTCATATTCCTCAAATGCCTTAACTTTGCCAAATTCCCAATCCCCGAAAATGTAAGAGCTACGTCCAAAAATACACCAACTTCGTTTTTAAAAGATTCCCAGTCATTGGTATCGTCTATATATTTCAAATAGAAAATTGGTATTAAAGAATTAAGCTGTTGAGAGTTTCCCGATCCTAAAACCGGCATTTTTACCGTGGTATCAAAGTTAGTATCTAACAAAGAAACTGGTTGAAACACAGAATAACTGCCAAAAAACTCATCTAATTTTGTATGAATAATATAGTTACCATCTGCATCAATTTTGGGAGCTTTATTAGTATATGCAATAATATTGCTCGTATCTTCACTAAATTTGAAATCAAAATTATTTTTAAAAATCCCTAAAAATTCATTAGATCTATAGCTTAATGTAAATAGTGTGTTTTCATTATAGGTATATTGAGCCATTCTAGACTCAATGTATATTCCATCAGGAGAATATGGACTATACTTACTATCTTTCCAATATTTTAAAATTGTATTTGCAAAGATTTTTTTATTATCTCCATTTATTTTTTCGTACAATTTTTGGTATAAAGAAATATGGTCAACGGTAGTTTTAGTTAATCCATCAAGAAAATCATTGTATTGTTCAAGTTTAATTGATTTTACAACTTTAAGAACGATATGTTCTCTACTTCCTCCTTGAAAAGCTGTACTCCACCAATCTGTAATAGCTTTTTTGCAAAATACTCTGAGAATTTTTAATTTTTCTTCAATTTGCAAATGCATTAATACTTTCTCACTAAAAAAAGAAACTGCTATAAAAAATTTATCATCTGGGTCTTCCAGAGCATTTATTTTCTCTCTATAATATTTGAAGTTCAAATAATATTTTTCTAACCAATTTCTGTAATTGATAAAATCTTGATTACTATATTCATAAAACTCAGAAATTGCACTTTGATCTGCCCAAGAAATGTTTTGCTCATTCCAAGTATTTATCAAATTATTCTCGTCCAAAAATTTATAAAAATCACCATCAGTTTTTCTGTATCTTTCTAATAAAACTGCAATATCCAATAATACATTTTTATTTATATCCTGGCCCAATGCATCTTTCCTGCTTGCATGAATTTTATAAAATTTAAAAAGGGTGTCATTCGGAGACAGACAATTACTATTACCTTCGTAATCAAAATTTGCAGGAAATGGAATTGGTCGATCAGGAAAATCTTTAAAAACGGAATGTTCATTATGATCATATATCAAAGTGTAAGTAGCTGTACATAGTTGATGATTATTAACATCTTGACTTTCCTGATTTTTAATGTATTTTTTATTAACTTTGATAGCGGCTCCATCCTCAGCATACACAAAATTTCCTTTAAAAATGTGTTGAGGATATTCCAATGTAGAAATTGTTTTATTTTTTCCTTTTAAATTATTGAACTCAATTTCATTGAAAAAACATGAAAAAGGTTGCCCCGAATTATTTAAGGTATATAATGCAATAAATGGAGTGTTAGATTCTTCAAGAAAAAATCGACTTAATCTACCTATTTCATTAAAATCCATTCTGTCATAAGGTAAATATCTAATTTGACTGCCTATATTAACTTTGTTTAATACTACATCTCCATTGGGTAGTACAATTGCAAACTCTTCCATTAGAATATTAATTTCTCTATTAAACAATTATTACCGGTTGTCATTTTAGGCATCCACATACTATACTCCTCGCTTGCAAAAAGCATATTATCAATCGTGGTTACAAAGACTTTGGTTGTGGGTTCAAAGAATTTAAGCTCTCCGTTTTGGTCCTCACCAATCACACAAAGGCTGTATTTCCTATAAGCTGTTCCTTCAGAAGAGGTATAATAACTTTCTTCATCTTCCAATTCATTTTTAAAATAGAATTTAGGATTGTTCAAAATTTTTGTTCCTATAAGTTCTTTGAAGATCGTGTTTTCTGGTTCCGTAATACCTAAAAGTTTTTTACTGGGCAAACTGACATCTTGCAAATGCAGCGATAAGCCTGTAATGGTATTGCCGTCACTTCCCGTAAAAACTTCAGTTTGCAGATAATAAGGTTTCTCCGGACGGTAAAAATTATTAAGACTTTGGCTATAACTTATTGTACCGCTATTGCTGTTATCCTGATAGGCAGAACGACTTTCAAAGAAAGATCCCGTGTTTTGGCGAATACTATTAAGTAATGTTTCGTAGGTGATGCGTTTGAGATTTTCGGCACCCTCTTTCACTACCAAATCTTCTGTTCTTTTGCTGGTGACCGTAGCAATATCCTGCCCTCTTGCCTTATTATTAAAGTTGATTAATAACAGATTCTGATCTACAATATAATGCAACTCGTTTGCAGATTTGGACTGAATATGTGGTTCAGCATTAATCAGTCCGAAAACATCATCAATGTCTTTCATATAATAGACCGCAGATTCTTCTGGTGTATCTTGGGTCACCGAAATCTGTTTGCCTTCGTAGATCATTTGTATGATGGTAGAAACAGCTTTTGTTTCAACTTTATTGGTCACAAAACCAATGGCTTTGGTAAAAACAATATCTTCATTTTCAGGATCATTATTATCATTCAACAGATTATTATTTCGGATAAAATAATCTTCATGCTGCGTGACCAAAGTATCGATAACGCCTTGTTTAATGTACAACCCAGCTCCACTATTATAGTCGGTTGTCAACTTGAAAGAAAGCTTTGAAACATTCTGAAATGCTTTTACAGACCAGCTTGCTCCAAATTTTTCCTCGGCATATTGACCACCATTTAATGCAATCCGAATATCGTTGCTGTTGGAATCAGATATCTTATAATTTCCATAGAAATTATAACTCCGCTGGCGGTTGCTTTGAACATACAGATAGGTAGTATTTTTCGTAACAAACTTATTCAGTAAAGCATATATGGTTTCCGAAGAATCTAAGATTTCAGTTTTCAACAGATAAACCTTACCATTGCCATAGGTATGAAGCCCATAAAATGCTGCAATATCCATAAATTGCATCGCAGATTCCTGAATGAGTTTCTTTTGGATGCCCGTATATCCTGCGGTCTCCAATTGATATTCTCCGACTCTAGCAAATGCTAAATCTAATTTGAAAGGATTAGGATCATTTTCTACCGTATAATCTCCTTCGTTGAGAACAATATCAATCCCTAAAGTTTCTACAGCATTTCCCAGATAAATTCCTTCGGGAATCATGGGCAATTCGTACGCAAATTTCTTTTCCTCCGTAGTAGTTTCATCAACTTCTACTATTTTTGAAATCTTGAAAAAATAATCATCGATTAAATCTCCTAATTGTTGTTCACTTCCAACTTCTGGGGGATAACCGATAAATTCTTGCGGAAAATTGGTTTGTCCCGGATTAAAATGCAAAAAATCTTTCCAGATTTCCTGTACAAAACCGGTAGCTGTTTCACTGTTTGCAACCACTTTTCCTCCGGAGAAAAAATCAGACTTTTTAAGACCTCTATAAATGAAATACTTAATAGCCAATCCTTTTATAGGTTGCGAAAAGGGTTTCAGTATAAGATTCACTTTAGTAGCATCAGAGCTGCTTGGCTGCACTAAAATCTGCCCTTTGCAAATATTAAAAACCTTCCCTGTATAATTAAGAACAGAAGTTGTTCGGAAAATATTTTCGTCAAGGACTCCAAACTTTTGAGCAGCAGTTTGATTTTGAGTGACTTTAGAAGGATCTAAATAGAAATAAGATTCGGCATACAATTCTGCACGAATATTTCTGCCATTGTCTGAAGTTGTAGAATCTGATGGTGAGGATGTTGTGGTTGGCATTCTAAATATAAATATTAAAAGTGATAGATGATGCGCTTAACACAACATGGCATTCTTTTTATCAAAATCAGCATTATGTGTCTTTTCAAATATAGTAAAGAATTTTATCAAAATGAAATAAATTTACACTAAAACATAGAAATTAAAGATAATAATTACGCAAAACACATTAAACCATACTATAACTACATTGTAGCAACTAGCAAGAATTATCATCTCATAAATCCAAAGACATCTAGCATGTCGATTTCTGTCAGGTAGACTTATTTTATTTCGTATTATTTCATTTATGTAACGATGAAATAACTGGACAACCTCTTTCCCATAAATATACGTTTCTGATCACAGCGAGGAATTGTATTTGTGCAAAATATCTGACAATAAAAACCAAAAAAAATGCGTAAAAAAGTGCAAAAAAAATGGCAATAAAAACACTGTTGTAAATTAGTTTTATAACATTCCAAAATATATAGTTTCACAAAAATCCATTATTTATTTTCGTTTTAAAGGCAGAATCTCTCGTGAACGAGAGATTCTTTGTTTTGCGAATTAAAGAAAAAACATTGGAGTAAATCAAAAAATAAATTGCGGTGAAAAAATGAAAGATACTTTGAAAACTCCTTCTACTAAAGGAAATATTAATGAATAAATTTTGTCCTTTCGTGAATTTTTTAAAAAAAAGAAGTTTGTGCCTGAAATTATTGTTGAACACACAAACGTTTTAAGGAAATGAAAGTATTTATTATTAAGATTATAATCAAAAATTACATGAAAATTAAAAAAAATAAAATTGGAAAGAGCACCATCATAATATTCATCATAGCACTAACATTTCTTATATGTTATATTACTTATCATGGAAAAAATATTGAACTGAATATCCTCCAGAATTTTATGTTAAAAACTACTGATACGTCAATACGTTCGTAACCTCTTTTCAAAAACATCTAAAGCCAATGCCATGAATGTTTTTGAAATGTGGTTGCTCCAATTTCCGCAAAAATGCGTTTTCGACCAATAGGAGAAATTGCATTTTTGCCGCCCGATAAAAATCGGGCGACTTTTTACAACTTTATCGGTTGAGATTGAAAGTTTTTCAAATTAAGAAAGAATCCTCTATTTTCGGTCATTCCATTGCGGAAAAGATTCCAAAGCAAAGAACTTCCCATTTGCGCCAATGTTGAGTTAATATACAAATCCTGCTTTTCCAATGCTTCTGCCAAACTGCAACTTGGTGTATCATCTTCAAATTCAGAAATCTTTAAAAGTTCGCCAAATTCCTCAGTCACATAAGGTAAGTTGGGAATCGTTTCATATTTCGCGGAATTGGGTTGTTGAATATTTCCGATTGTTGAAAGCAAAACTTGCCCCGAATATTGACTGTTCCCAAAATCCATCCAGTATTTACATTGGTTTCTGTATAGTCTCCTACTCTCTTTTAATTCATTCAGAATTTCGCCAATTTCAAAACGAGATTTTACATTATCGACACACGAAATATAAATTGCAGACTGCATATTATTCTGTACTCTTCCCAAATTATTCCTTTCAAATTTTCGTATTTCTGCTTTCCAATTCGTTCCGAAAAAACGATTAATTCTATTGATTAGCGCAACGGATTTATGCAATCCCAATTCACTTTCTGCAAAAAGTTGTCTTCCTAAATTCGCTTCAGTAATCACATCATCATCCCATAATCGCACGGACAATCCTGCGTGATTCAATTCGGTTAAAGCATGATTCATTCTTGCCAATGCCGTTAAAACCTGCGAACCTGTTCCGCCTGCTCCGATTAAATTTACCGTTACAGGATTTGTGGGATTGAGCAAATCATTATCGGTAAAATGAACTTTTATTTTTTCTGTTGGTATCATTGCAAAAATTCTTTTAATGTTCTGTTATTTTTTACTAAAATTTCTTTCGGGAAAGTGTCTTTTGTTCCAATCTGCTTTTTCCAAAGAATAATGCAATTTCCTTTTATCGGATTATGATTATACATCAAATGACTGAAATACGAATTGAAAAAATAATGTTCCCAACTCTCGGTAAATTCTTCCAAAGAAGCGGAATTTTTTACTTTCACATCCACCGTTCCCATGCAAACATTTCCGTTATCATATACATTGAAAAATGGAGCGTGAAAAAGTGGTGTTTTTTCATCAGGGCGTTCATCAGTTTCTAAAGCGAAAATTTTTAAATTCTGTTTATTAGCAATCCAAAGCAACGGTGGAACATTTGCTTTCCCATTAGGAATATTCAGATTTTTCACAAAAAACAAATCTCTTTCCTGTTCTTTGGTAAACCAAATTACTTTTCCATTTTCAGAAGAATCTGTAAACAAAATGTTGGATGAAATAATGCCTTTTGGTTTCAAAAAAACTTTATCTTTCTTATTCTGAATATTCAACGTTTTAGAAAGTCTTTGTGCTTCTCTCACAGTCAAAGGATGAGAATTAATTGGATTTCCAGATTTATCCATATCGAAAAATTCTACATAAGTTTCAGAATTGTAATTTTCAGTTTGATAAAAAATTAATGCAGATTTCGGGTGATAAAGCGTTCCGAAATTATCAGTGATGTCAATTTCTTCATTTTCTATTTCTGTGCTGTATCTATTTTCCATTTTTTTTATTTTAAGTTGTCTTTCAAATGTTCAATTTTCTTGTTTTTTCATTTGGGAATAATGGTCTAATACTCCTATTAATCGTCTTAACACCTCAAAAAGGCGATTTTCAAAATCAAGATTATTATTAGTAATGTCGTTTCCATTAAAAGTTTTGATAATCATTGGTTCTTGAACTTCTCCGTATTCATTAAATTCATTATTTACATTTTCGATGAGATTTTGATTAATCCATCCTTTATCATCCGCAAAAAAAGAAATATATTTTTCCATTGAAATCACTCTATCTTCATCATAATACTCATCTTCATCAATATTTTCCTGCTTCAAAATATTATTAAAATGGGCATTTCTGAAAATACTTTCTTCGGGATAATCAGCGTAAAGGTGAAATGCCATTTCTGAAAATTGAAAACATAATTTATCAAAATCATCTTTAGGTTTAAATCGCTCAAGCCGTTTCCCAAATAGTTCTAAATTCTTACGGTGTGAAATTTTCTGTTCCATCAAATCCCCAATAATTTCTGCTTGTTGAAGTTCCTTTTTATACAGATGGCTTTCATCTATTTCTTCATCTTGGTCAAGCCAATCCGTCAGCATTTCATATATCCCGTAGAGATAAGAATTTTCCTGTCGGTAATAAGGAATATCAGCGTTTCTGTACAAATAACTGCAAACCGACAAAAGCAATTGGGCAGTTTTTTTTCTATTTTTGTCTTTCAGCATTTTATAAAGCGGAATCACCGGAATGTTAAACAAACTTGTGCTTGTATTGTATCGTTCTTCGCTGATAAAATAGGTTCTGTTTTTATTCTGAATCAATCGGACGCTATCCCAATTTTCAACCGTATTCTTCAGTTTATTTTCTGTATCCCAAAGTGAAAGCGCAAGATTGTACGGATATTCAAACTCTTTTGTCGGCATTGAATTGATGCAGTAATGTTCCGAAAGTTGGGAAAGAGATTGATAAAAATCCCTTTCCGTTTTCTTGGTTTGCCTTTGATTCTGTGGCTTTGTTATCACATTTTGAGCTAAATTTTCTTTTAATTTTGGAAGAAAAGTGGTTTTCAAAAAACCATCGGAAGTTGCGCTATCGGAACTGATTTCCTTTGGTCTTTTTGGATTTCTGAGGCATCTTTTTCCTGCTTCATCCACTCCGAAAATGCTCCCAACTGTCGGTGCAATTGTTTTTGCTTTCGTTCTTCGGGCGGTTTTATTTTTCCCGATATTATTTTTCGTTGCATTCATTTTTGGTTTTGTTGATGGTTTAGAGTTGTCGGTTGTTGCCTTTGAATTGGTAGAATTCCTATCAACAATCAACCAACAACTGTCAACTAATTTTAGCCTTTCGTTCCCATCACGCTTTCAAATTTGTACTGAATCGTATCATCTTTAATTTGTGGTGTAGAAACTTTGGCGGTGGTTAAAATCGGGTACGTGTTGGCGTAAAAATTCATCACTGCTTCCACGCTCCATTTCGATTCGGGGTCGGTTAATCGGATTTCCTGTCCGTTGTCTTTGAGAATGAAAATTCTTTCTAATTGAGTTGCTAATAACATATTTTTTGATTATTAAATTAAATTTTAGGATTGATTTTCGGTAAAAAGACTTGGTGCAAAATGTCTTTCGTATTCGTTCTGCTTTTTGCGGATAATTTCGGCGTAATCGGGAAACTCTGATGCTTTCGGAAGTATAGACCACGCTTCTTTGTATTTGCCCTCTTTTTCAAGTTCATCGGCTTTCTGCAAAGTTTCTTTGTACTTTTTATCCTTGGCTTCCTTGTCTTTTTTCTCCTTGTCGGATTTTTCCTTTTCCATTGCCGAGTTCTTTTTAGTTTCTTCGAGTTGCTTCATAAAACTTTCCATATCAACCATTAATCCCGAAGCGGTTTGTAGCGGTGTGGTTATACTTTCAAAAAAACCGTTGTCCAATTCTTCGGCTGTTCCTCGTAAATTCAAGGGCGGAATCGTTTTCCTTGCTTCGTCTCCGCATTGCTCGTTTTTGAGCAATACGGAAACAACATAATTGTTTGTTGTGGTTTTGGTAAATGTGATTTGTAAATCGCCTGTAAGATTGATATTGGCTATTTGTCTGAAAAAATTGGTTTGCATAATTTTAATATTAAAAGATTAAAAATTTTAGAAATTAAAATGGCAAATCATCATCCGCTTCGTCAAGCAAAGCAATAGGTGCTTTCTGCGGTTTAGCAATTGGTTGTTCTTCTAAATCAGATTTTTTTCCGCCACCATGCACTTTGATGTTTGAAGTATGGAAGTTCAATCCCGAATGAATTTCTCCATCTTTTCCAATCCACGCACTCGAACTTGCTCTGCCCGAAAGTTCCACCAAAGCACCTTTGGTAAGGATTTTCGCTACGTTCGGACTTATCCAATACGAGCAATTGTAATAACTCGTTTGTTCTATGCGTTCGCCTTGTTTGTTTTTATAGCTGTCGTTGATGGCTACTGAGAAATTCACAACTTTTTTGTCATTTTTCAATGTGTTGATTTCTGCGTTTTTTGTAATTCTTCCAATGATGTTCATAATGTTAATTTTTGATTGTTAATATTTAATTTTTTGTTAATTTTAAATTTTCGATTGAATTGATTTGGTTTCGAGGACACTCGGCTTTTTTCTTTTTTATACTTTTTTCCAAATTGGAAAAGCAATATTTATCGTTGTTTCATTTTGATTATTTTCATTAATGTAAAAGATCGACTTTGATTGAATTGATTCGTATAACTGAGGTTCCGGCTTTTTCTTTGCCGATGATTATAGGAAAGTATCAGGCACACAAAACCCGATTCAGTTCCCGTAATTGAATACAAGTTTTGAATCGGGCTTGAAATCTTTTTGTCCGTAGGATTTAGGAGTGTCTGAAAAAATTATTGAAGCTTGCGGAAAGAATTTTTATAGAAACCCAAAAAGATTTTTTTGAGTGAATGATGCTTTCCTACATTTGCAATAGTAAAAAGCAGAAAACCTCAGTTATGAAGTGGTTAATAAAGCGCTTATTATCATAATAAAATTAACAAATATCCAATTAATGAAAAGTTTTTTAACATATTGATTCAAATTATTTTAACAATGGAAATCAAGTTGAAAATATTTGCAAATAAGCATAAAAACATTCATAGAATGTAAGAAACAATTATATTTGCGATCTTATTAATTATTAAAATATACCTTATGAAAGAACTTATTGAAAAAATCAATGCAGAATTTGACGCTTTCTCTAAAGAAGCAGAACAACAGTCCGAAAAAGGAAACAAAGCAGCAGGAACAAGAGCAAGAAAATCTGCCTTAGAACTGAGTAAATTGTTCAAAGATTTTAGAAAAACATCTGTTGAAGAATCTAAAAAATAGTAACAAAAAATAAATCCCAGCTTTTTTCAGCTGGGATTTATTTGTCGTTCTAATCATTTTGAATCTCCGGGCTTATGCTTGTGCGGTTTCAAATCCGGATGTTTCGGCTGATTTGGGGGATTTACGCGAGGTCTTTTATCAGGCGTTCCGTCTTCTTTTTTTGGTTTTGGTCCAGGCTTAATGGCTTTAATTGTTTCCATAATTTTTTATATAAGTTAATTATTTATAAAGATCATCATTAAGATTTTAATTACAATATGGAAAAGAAAGAAAAATCAATTTTTGATTATAGAGCTATTATTTTCTTGTACAACCCCACTCATTCAAATCCTTAAAACCCCAGTACAACAAAGAACAATCTTCTACATTATTATACTTTTTTTGAATAATTTCTTTGGTTGCATTTCCATTAGCATCATTATCCAAGAAAAGTGAAATTCTATCATAATCTTTCAAAGTCTCTTCAACTTTAAAAAGCATCGCCGTGGAATTTAAAATCAGATAATCCGAAATTGATTTTTCTTTCTTTTCCAAATTTTTAAAAGTCAAATAATCGAAGAAACCTTCAAAAATGATGATTTCTCTACTTTCGATAAAATCGTTTTTAATTAAAGTAACATCCTTTTTACCCAAACAAATTTTTGAATATTTATTTCGGGTTTCCACTCCGCTGGAATTATTGAAAAATCCAATTCCGAAATACTTTTTACCATTCAATTCATAGTAAATTTCTTTTACCAAATCTTTTTGTTCATACACTTTTCGGGATTTTAAATATTGAATTAATGCAGGATGTTGAATTTCATTCACTTTAATTATTGAATAATTTTTGAGTTGGATAGTTTCTTCAAAATAATGATTTTTTTGAACAGAAAAATCAAATTTCTCCAAATATTTCAAAGCTTCAGAAACGGAACATTTATTCATTTGTTGAACAATTGAAATAATATCATAACTTTTCCCGGTTCCGAAATCAAACGCTTTGTTTTTCACAAAATCAACTGAAAAACTTGGAATTTTTTCCTCTCTGTCGAGCGCAAAATAAAAAGCAGTTTTGTGGTTTTCTTTCACAGGAAACAAGTTGAATGATTCTAAAACCGTTCTTATACTTACTTTTTCTTTTATTTTTTCACAATTCATTTTTTTCTTTTTTAAAGCAAATTTTTTATTCGCATTTTCCTTTTAAATAAAAAAAGACTTTTAATTACTTTTTGATGAACTTTTAATAATTCGTTGTAACGGTTTAACACAAAGGTTTTATCTCAATTTTTGAATGAGTGCAATTCCGAATTCCAAATGAGTGCAAATCCGAAATTGAAATGAGTGCAATTCCGAAAAATCATTAATTTTGGAATGAGTGCAATTCCGAATTGAATTATTCTTTTTTCGTCCATTTTCTTAATTATCCATAATTTCCCTTAGTTATTCACTTTTTTAATGTTGTTTGAATTTTTAAAGGAGTGCAATTCCGAAAACACAGTCTAAAATTTTTACATTTTAATATTTCTTTAACTCCAGCGAGTGCAATTCCGAATTTGGAATGAGTGCAAATCCGAATTCATATAATTATTGGATAACCGTTCGGTATCAACTCTCCCATTTTTGTATTCTGATAAATTTTTATGATGAGTGATTGAATTTCGTTCAGAAACACTTTTCCTTGAAATTCTGTTGATTTTATACCTTTTAATCGGTTTATTTTGATGAATTCTATGAAAGCTTTTTCTATCAATTCTCTGGTCTGAGGAATATTTTTGTACTGATGTGTCAATTGAATCATTTCATGTTTTTGTAAACCATATCTCTTTCTGAAATAGACAAGTCTTCGCGTGATTTTTTCCCTCTGGTCAAGATAGACTTCTCTTGATTCCAATTGACCTCTTGAGTTTGCAGATAAGTTCTGATCTGAAATAGCTTTGGTATTATAAGGAATGATGAAAATTGAATCCTTTCTGTATTTATAATTGAAAGACAAGTTGTTGTAATTGTTCAAACTTATTCTTGCTGGTTTCAAAAATTTAAAACAAAAATCATTGGCAGATTTATAATTCAATCCGAACTTTTTATTGAGTGTTGAAAGTTTTAAAACCGTTCCATTTTCAGGGATTTTTGAAAGCCAGATTGCGAAAATAATATGCTTATTGTTTCGGATATTATATACCAAATTGTAGAGTACATAATTGTATTCCGGGATAACCAATAGTTTTTTCAGCCAATAACTGCTGATTAAAAATGTAGTGTAACCTCGTTTATCATAACTTGGTGTAGAAATTAATCCTCCAAAAGTTTTAATTTCTTTCCCTTTTGAATTCACAGATTTATACCAAGTCATTTTAAATTTAGTCAAAAACTCATAAGCATCGATGACTTGCTTTGTGGAACCACTCGGAGAAATTTTATTATTTCTAATTTTTATTGAAGCAAAAGTATTATTTTCAGTTTCAAATTCTTCATCGAACAGAGAAAGCTGTTTCGGTCGATCTTCCGGACGAAATTGCTCGTTGCTAATAATAGAAATAATATTGAAAATCACGCGAAGCGCATTAATGGGAATATTCGCCGTTTCATGATCTTCAAAAATAAAGTCGTCAACGAAATGATTTCCCAGTCTAATTCTTTCGGGAATTATCTCATTTTTATTTTCAAATTTCTTACGGATTAATCGTAAATCCTTCTCAGGAATAGCCATAATTGTATTTCAAAGGTTGTTAAAATTCCATTATAAATATTTATCTACATTCTATTAATTTTCATTTTGAGATTTTGGACGTTTTATATTTGGAATCGTTTGTAGTGAAAGTTGATCTTTTCCTATTACTTTTTTCATAAATGGCAAAGTGCTTTTGAGTGAAGATTTCCAATTGGTAATGGGGCGGTCAGAACTATTTTTCCAACCATTATTTTTCCAAATTTCATATTTCGATTTTATATCAAAATCTAACTCTGGCTCGTAGATTTCTAATGTTTTTGCATACTTGATAAATTCTTCAAAGCTCGGAAGGGTTTTATCATTTTCTGCTAATGATTTTAGTAAAGACTGTTCTTCAAATTCTTGATTAGTATCTCCTGAATGGGTTTGAACAAGTGAAACCATTGCTGATGGAAGTATATATTTATCTACTTTGTGAATAAAATTTTCCTTAATTTCTTCTTTCTTATTATTTTTAGATTCGAAAATCAGCAAAGGATAATCTAAAATTAATCTATAATTACAAGGAAGTCCGTTTTTTGTTTGAAACTGAATTAATCCTAAATTTTTGAGTTTTTCTTTTGTGGATTTCACCGTTTTCCTGGTTAATCCTAATTCTTTGCTTACTGCAACATCAGAAATTTGGAAATCATAACGATCATTATCGCAAGCAATTTTCAGGAGATATAAATACATTGCAATTCCCGTAGAACCGACTGATTTTCTTTGGTTGAAATCCCAAAACCGCTGTATCAATTCAAGGTAATACATCTTATTTTTTTCCAAAAAGTTCCAAAGCTCTTTCC
Organism: Kaistella yonginensis; assembly: GCF_030409525.1. Classification (GTDB taxonomy): domain Bacteria; phylum Bacteroidota; class Bacteroidia; order Flavobacteriales; family Weeksellaceae; genus Kaistella; species Kaistella yonginensis. The sequence goes on from NZ_JAUFQB010000016.1 coordinate 45,939, forward strand.
TTATCAATAATGATAATATTTCCGTTTTGAATAATGGCTTTATCCAATAATCCAGAAGATTTCACCTCAGATGCTTTCGAAACGGAACATCCTAAAATTTTCGCCAAACCTTTCAATCCATATTCATATTTTTTTTCAGCATTGAGATTTTTGGATACTTCTAAGAATTCTTCAACTGTTAGTTGCCAAATTGGAGTTTTTGGATCTATTATTTTCATTGTTGTTATTTTTAGCGTTTTTCAGTTTATAAATCCAGTTCCTTGCAGCGGATTGCCAACATTTCATGGGTTTTTTATTACTCAGTTTCCAATTCACAGATTGATATAAAGAGTAAAACTGATCAGCTTCATTACAATTCACATTTCGTTCTGTAAAGTACAATTCGACTTCAGATCGCGCTGGTATGGAAAATAAGTTCTCTGCTGTCAGTAGAAATCTTCTGTTCGAAAACGACTGTTTTTTTTCTACATTTCTACTTTCAAAGTCAATAATGTCGATCAAACTTCCTTTGTACGAGTCGTAACTGGGTAAGTAAATAATAAATCCAGCATCACAAAGCTCTTTAATGCATTTGTGGTAAGTCGCAATAGATTTTATTTTACTTAATTTCATCACTTCTTCTCGGCTAATCCGAAAAGAATTCTGAAAATGATTTGAACTCCATAATTGGAAAAGAGCAACATACATGCTGATATGAGATGGGTACAGTCGATCATCCTCCACAACCCGTTCAAAAAACCTGATGATATTATTAGACCTTTTCATAATCAATCAATGACTATTAATGTTTGAAACTCGTAAGTAATTTCTCGATATCCTTTTTATTGTAAAATAGTGACCCTCCAATTTTACTGTAGGGTAAGGTTCCGTTAATTCTCAGGTTTTGTAGGGTTCCGGAAGAAATATTTAAGAGTTTTCTGACCTCGGAGGTTCTAAGCCATAACTTTTCTTCTGTCGTCTTTCCTTGAAGTAAGTTTTCAATACTTTCGAGCAGTTCCACTTTAAACTGTTGAAGATCTTCTTTGGTTATAATCGCTATTGCCATAATTTGAAAATTATTTTATAGGACAAATTTTGGTAATATTGATGGATTAAATCCCCAAGGTGTACCCAAGTTGGGTATTGATATTTTAAAAAATGCTGAATTAAAAGGAATTACTGCAGATCATTTTCTTTAAACATCAGAAATTTCCAACAAAAATCAATAAAATATTTTCCGAAGACATTAAGTTTATTGAGTTGCTACAAGGTGGCTGTTAAAATCAGAAAAACTGCTTATTCATCCTGCGAATCCATTTTGTTGTTCAGCAAATTCTGGAGATTATTTAAGAATTTTGTACGGGATGTTCTGTTTTTTATTTCCAAGTAGGTCCGATAAACATCACCAAGTTCTATATTGAATATTGCCTCAAAATAAGCGCTGATTTCCTTGATATCCGCATTACCATTATTGAATGATCCTTTGCAGTGTAAGGCATAAATTAATTCAATCAATGACGTTTTATTATCTGTCCAGGCTAGTTTTGTTTTGGGTGTAGCTATTCGGTAATGCTCCTGCCCCTGCCTATTTAATTTCAGCAGTTCATCATTCAGGTAAACTTCGAGAAGGTCATTTGCCATAATTTTCGCGACCTTATAGTCGTGCGAAGTACTAAATCTTACATCTGATTCAAAAACAAAAGAGTCTAAACTCAATTTAACGTCGAGTTTTTTGCGGATAAAATATTTATGATCAAGGTAGGTACTGCACGTTCTGTAATATCCATAAAAATCGACATTTTCCTCAAAAAACTCTTTCAGTTTAATGAGTTCTGTCTGATAGTATTTTCGAATCATCTTTTCACCCCCACTTGGCTTGCGTGTTTCGATTCTATAGACTTCATTATGATAAATTAATTTTGATAATATCATAGGTTTACGGTTTTTAAAGAAATCTATTTCTTCAGTGTCTGAAGGAAACTTAGTGCGAAGAACAAAAGATTTCAGTTTTTTTAGTGCATTATTAATTTCCAGCATTGAATCTTCTGCTCTTTTTAGAGGTTTGTCAGATTCTAAACTTAGAAAAAGTAATCTGCTTTCCAATTCACTTTCGAGATTTCCAATGAACTTAACCATAGATATTTCATTTATACTCAAATGTATTAACCATCGTTTATTCATTTGCTACACTGTAGATTAAGAAACGCGAAAATCCGAAATAACTACACTAAAGTGTAGGTAGGTGAATATTCAAAAAAACTACATTTGACAAACTTTTCGCCATGGACCGTTATCTACGAAACCGCATCTACATCAGTAATTGTGAGCAACAAAAATTAAAAAATTTCTCGATCATTATTGCCGGAAGTGGAATCGGAAGCAATATCGCGGAATGTGCACTTCGTACGGGTTTTGAAAAAATATGTGTGATTGATGGTGACCTTATCGAAGACTCCAATCTCAATAGACAAAATTACACTGAAGACCAATTAGGAACTTCAAAAGCTGCGGCTCTTTACGAAAGGCTAAAAAGCATCAATGCGAATGCGGAAATCAGCTTTATAAATGAGTTTATCAGTACCGACAATATGCCAGAGACAGGGAGATATCATGCCGGAATCAATGCATTGGATTATACCAATGAAGCACCTCAGCTATTTGATGAATCATGTCTTAAAAGTGGAATTCCAGTTTTACATCCTTATAATGTCGGTTGGGGAGGATTAGTTACTGTTCTTTCACCGGACGGACCCGCTTTGCAATCAATTGAAAAATCCAGCAAATTTAATGAAGTGGAAATGGTAGACTATGCTGCAAGTTACCTACGTTATTGGCAGAAACCACAGATCTGGCTTGAAGAAGTAATAGGTCAATACAGAAATGAAGACCTCACACTACCACCGCCCCAGCTGGCTATCGGATCGTGGTATATCGCCGCTATGTGTACCCATCTTTTAATAAAAATTGCTACAGGTAAGTATTATAAAAAATTTCCGGATTTCTACCTGAGTTCTTTATTTCAGGAAGAAGAAAATGGAAAAGATTCTTTATTAAAGTAGCTTGTTATTTTTGACATAAGCTAACGCTTCCCCCATATTTCTAACGTTCAATTTGTCAAAAAGCTTTCTTCGATGAAACTTAACAGTATCAATAGCGATACACATTTTATCTGCTATTTGGCTTATTGTTAATCCCTGTGCATGGAGGCGTACTGTATGCAGCTCCCGTTCCGTTAATGTACTTTTTTCTATTTTATTCCATACTCCTCTGGCTACATCGAGCTCCCAGAATGAATCTTCACCTGTTTTTGAAAGTAAGACATTTCCTGAAACATCGTGGGAGGAAAGAGAAACGACACACAATGCTTTCCATATTTTTCCCTCGGAAGTAATAAATATCGGGGTTAATTTGTGATTGATCAAGATTGTGTCGGTTCCAGTGTGTAAATTAAAATCATAGGAAATACTATAGTTTTTCCGGTCTGGCAGAGGGATGGTGTTAAAAAAATCAAATCCTATTTCGTTCACTCTAATCAGCATTTCCAAGTCTTCTTTCGAAACATATTTAAAGTAAAAAGCATATCCCATCGCCATGACTTCCGAAGGACTATGATTACATAAAAAAAGTGGATTATCTGACACATATTCGAATTCCTTTCTCTCATAGTCGATTATATACATGCTCATGTAAGAAAGCCTGCAGACGGCTCTTAGCGTTTCGAGATAATTGCCACTTTGAGCATACTCCTCTTCCGATAAAAAATCTACCGTATTCTTTCTTGAAAAGAACCTGTTTATTTCATCCATAACGAAGAGGGAATATTGTTGAACTTGGCTACACTATCGTGTAGTTTTTATGTTTATTTATTAAATCTACACAAAAGTGTAGAAAATATATGAAAACATCATAATACTTTTAGTCAAATATTATAAATATGATACAAAATATAGAATATTATACGATGTGCCATGAAAACGTAGATGAATTAATTCATTTTGTAATTAATGAAAACCATCTCCATCATCGCGAAATTGTAACAGTTGAACAAATAAATTCAACAAGACAATTATTATGTACTGAAGAAAAACAATATGTTAACTCCCAGATTTTCGTTGCAATGTCGGATAGTATCATTTGTGGGAGCATCAGAATATTCCAAAAAACTGTTACCCAAATTTTACCTATAGAAAAAATTTTCAATATTAATGTTGAAGATTTAGTTGGTGCGGGAACACCCATTTACCATATTGGCAGATTCGCTGTATCCAAAGGAGCAGACAAGAGAGGTTTCCATATTTTTAAAACGCTGATTGCACTTGCACTGCAAGTTGCTCAACAAGGTCAAGGAGGAATTGTCTTTGCAGAATGCGACGTTAAATTATTGCGAACGATCCGGCTTTTAGGAATAGAGGCTGAATCGATCGGTGCGCCTATCCTCTATCTGGGATCTGAAACAGTTCCGATAAAATTACCATGGGCTGGGTATCAGGTTTTCCTAGAAAAGAACAAGAACGTCTTAAATAGGAAACTTCAGATATTGAAGAAGGACGTGCAGATTTAAACCTTTCACCGTGAATACCTACCATCTTGATCTTTTACAGAAGCATCTTAAAAAATCCTTAGAACGCTACTGTCAACTCTGTGATTTTTCATCAGACCGACAGTACTATTCCAATGAAATTATCTTATCGCAAACCAAAGAAATTGTCCTACAATATATCCATTTGTTTCAGACACTCAATTTTTTAGATCGGCAAACTGAATACTATCAACACGGTTTTATCTTTACCTATAAGGAGACGGACGAAGATTTCACCTCCAATCCGGATTGCGCTGATATTATGAAACTTCTCACTGACTCTTATCAACGTATCGCTGGCTCGGTTTCCAAAGATCGTTTTTTTCTGCCCATTCATGTGCAGAGGATCAGTTCAGAGGAAATTCAGATTTTTATAGGGGTTGTCACCAAAGATCAGCACCATTTTACCATTTCAATTGTGACCCATCAAACGGTCTATCCAAGACCATATGCGTCGATAGGAAATAACCGGTACCGGTATCTGCTGAAAATGATGGAAACGTATGATCCTGACGATTACGCAACTTTAAAGACTTTTGTGAATAGCAAAGGGATATCTTACCACCAATTTAGAAAAGACAGCTTTTCCTTTTTTGAAAGTCCCTTTTATCACCATTATCTTAAAATCAAAATGATTCCTGTGCTCGAGGACATTATGTTGAGTACTTTAAGTTATAAAGAAATTGCCTATAAAAACGGCTTTTCAAATTACTATCAACTCTATATTCTGTTCCACCGAACCTATCATTTTCCCTTCCACCGGATTCTTCGCATCGCACTGCAAAAGTGACTTCACCGTCCCGACTTTTCATTCTGGTGATACTATTTTACATATACAAGCCTTTATAGTACATAAAAATGTTTTTATTAAACATACTTCTGCCTCTAAAGTAAATGTATTTGAAATAGTGATGGTGCAATTTTACATCATCAAAAATGCAGACATGAAAACCCTAACAAAAATAATCCCGCTTATCGTAAGCTTCTTTTTCATCCTCCTGTTCATTTATGCTTCAGCGAGCAAAATGTTCGACTTTGAAAACTTCCAGGTGCAATTGGCTCAATCGCCATTGCTGAGTGCTTATGCAGGATTCATATCTTATGCGGTCATTATTCTGGAACTGGTGATTGTCGGTTTGCTCTGTTTCAATCTTACCCGACTTTTGGGTTTATATGCTTCGTTTGCCATCATGGTGGCTTTTACGGTTTACATCTTTCTGATCTTGAATTACAGCGATTTTGTGCCGTGCTCCTGCGGCGGGATTCTGGAGAAAATGGGTTGGACCGAGCATTTGATCTTTAATATTGGATGCGTCGTATTGGCGGGTCTTGCTATAATCGCAGCCTATCCCATCACTCCGAAAGCACCTATTATGTATGTTACTGAAGAAGACTGGATGGCCAATTACTGGCAGAGAAGAAAGGACCGACGATGGATTGCTTATAAAATGGTGACCCTTCTGGTTTTGCCTGCAGGTTTAATGGTCGCCCTCTTTCTTTCTTCTGAACATATCATGAAAAAGGAGAATAATTTTACACGGAGGTATATTCCACATGCTCTCGACTTGCAAAAAGCAATGGATATTAAAGTGAATTCATACTATTTTATGGGGTACGATGATCATAACATCTATCTGGGTAATACCACTGCACCCTTAAATATATTAACCGTAAGTAGAGATCTTAATAAATCTTATAAATACAGAATTCCGCTAGACGTCAAAAACTACAGTTTCAAATCAATAAAACTTGCATATCACGCACCGTTTTATTACTTATTTGACGGGCAGGTTCCCATCATTCTTAAAGGGAAAATAGGTGATAATAGTCCGCCCGAAATAATCAGTTATAAGGATATGTATTTTGATTTGTTAATCATCAACGCTGGAGATATGGTATTCCGCGCGCAGAGCAAAGACCATCATAACTTTGTACTTGGCACAATCGATAGTCTTAAACGGCTCAAGTTACGCCCTGAAGTGCTCGGGCAAAAAAGTACTGGTTACATCCAAAATGATGGACTATTACTATCCAATCCTCATCAAACGGGAAATCTGATTTACCTCTATTACTATAGCAATACTTTCCTTGTTATGAATAATGACCTTTCTATTCAGAGACGTTTAAAACTGATTAGTCCTCCTCAAACTATTACTGAAAAGTTGGTCACTTTGAAAAATGGTAAGACCAAAATAGAAGCCCCGCAGATTCTGAACTTTTCTAATGCATATCTGGCCAATCATCTCTTATGGGTGCAGTCCAACATCAGAGGAAAGTTTGAAGAAACCCGGCAGTGGCAGAATGCTAGTGTTATTGATTTGTACAGGACAGATCAGCAATACTATGCTGGAAGTTTCCTGGTACCACACCGGCAAAGCAAACCTCTAAAAAATTTTTTGATCATCAATAACGAATTCTATGCGCTCATAGATAATGAAATTGTTAAATACCGTTGTGTACAGGCGTTAACAAAGCAGTTTCAAACAGGTAAAGCCGAAAACCTGAATTAATCGTAGGCAAAATTAAATTTTATTATCATGAAAAATGTTAAGTCATTTTTAATCCCTGTAGCCCTTGTATTCCTCGGCGCAGGAAGTGCTTTTGCAACTCATAAGGCAAAAGCAAGTGAAAAAATCGTAGAATTGGGCTTCTATTATGATCCCTCTGCACCAGCCGAAAAATGTATCGAATATCAGGAAGTCAACTGCAACAGCAGCGGTGGCCCTGTATGTACGGAGATTGTCGGTGGTGTTCCGCGCGTCATGTCGAAGTATTTAAACAGTACGGAATGTGGACAGACACTTCATAGAAATAACTAACAAAAAGAGGATGCCACAACATTAGGCATCCTTTTTTGTACATCGTTTGCTGAAGAAGTAAGATAGCAGTAAAGCCGGCTATCGTCTTTATGGTTTCGAAAGCTTCTTTTAAGGTTTATAGCTCGGTGATCCAAGCTTTATTTGATGTTTCACCTTTCAGATGATAATCCAACCAATCTAAGACACGCTGATGAAGATCTCTGGCATTCACCAAATTAACCATATAATGCCCTTCATTCGGATAAAAAAGCGCCAGCGCTTTTTTTTGATTTCTTTTCAGTCCCATATAGAATTCCATCGTTTGAGTCCAATCTACATTTTGATCTTTCTTACCCGTCCACAAGAGCATAGGAGCACTCACCTGTTCCACAAAATGGATGGGATTATTCTGTAAATAGAGGTTTTTATTTTCCGAATATGAATTGTTAAACTCATACTGTTCCTCTTCGAACTGCCAGAAAAAAGGGCTCAAAAAGTGATAATTGAAAGAATAGTAAGACCGGACAATATCCGCGGTTCCGCTTCCCGAGATATAAGTTTTGAATCGGTTGGAATGGGTTGCAATAAAATCAGTCTGATAACCGCCATGCGAATGCCCTATCAATGCAATTTGTTCAGAATTAATGTTTTGGTGATTTTGCAACGCGTCCAGCGCGTTATTAATACAGTCTAATGATGATAACCCTGTGCCTCTATTATCAAATATCACGTCTGGCATCAATACAAAATAACCTTTTTCCAGAAGGCTTCTGATGTTGAAACCGTCTACTGACTCTTCATAACGGAGATCCGGATACCTATTGACCGTATTGCTCTGATGGTGGTATACATGAACCACCATGGGATATTTCTTCATGGCATCAAAATGCAGCGGATAATAGAGCAGCCCTTTCAACGGGATATTTTTGCTGTTTTTATAATGAATGGTTTCCACTTTAATTTTTGCGGCATCCTGATCCAAAATATTGGATTGAAAAACCAGTTCAGGTTTTCCGCCAGCTTCCAGTTTTATAAAACGTTTTGGCACATTATAGTTCTGTTCTTCAAAAATAAACTGCGTGCCGACAGATAATTCGTTCCGGTATACTAACCTCGAGTTGGTGGGCGCCTTCATTATCTGTATTTTACTATTTATACCGAGCAAAATACTGGTTTCTTGTGTTCTATCATTTTTAGTTTCTATAAGCAGATTTTGAAGATTCACAATCGGGGCATAGAAAGCAACCTCCATAAGGTCCCCAAAAGCGATATTCTTTACAGAAGCATTCAGTATACGGTAATGATGATCCGTTTGCTGATTGGCATATTGCGGTTTTAGGGTATTTGTCACGGGATTATATCTCCATATTCCGTTCTTTCCGTCAAAATAAATTTGAGCGTCATTACCGAAATACGGATTTTGAAAGCCCTTGTCAGTGATTTCGATTAGCTTCAAAGTATGGAGGTTCACAAGTTTCCATACCTTATCTTTTTGATACAGAATCATTTCACCATTGGGTGCACTATATATTTTTACGCTCACGGTATCGATGGGGATTAGCGATGTATTTTGTCGATCAGTCCGGTAAATCACCGAAGGCACTTTGCGCTTCGTATAATCTTGAAATTCCGAAGAACTGTAGGCCAGCAGAAAATTGGGATTCCCGATATCTGCAATGCGGTTTTGATTTTTATTACCCAATTCGGTGATCTTTTTTTGCTCCGGGTACCATATAAAGTATCTTTTTTTCACCTTACTGAATTTCTCAATAAGCAACCGGTCTGCGGTTGACCAGATTTCGGGTTCGTTTATTTTTCTGTCAGGGATGCCAACCTCAATTTTTAAAAATAGGCTCCCGTCCTTACGAGAAGTAACAATAATACTCTTGGGCTCAAAATCGATCACGTCCCTCAGATGAAAGACTTTATGGTCAGGTAAAGAAATAAAATTTAAATCTTTCCCTTTTCCATCTCGTTTTTCAAAGCTGAGTACTGCTCCTGAAGCAAGGCTTTGAATATTGGTTATAGAGTTATCCGTTCTATACACCGGCACTAAAGTATTCCCTGATAAATAATACAAGCTCTGGGATTTTTCGTTTTTGCGTACAGCATAAACATTTTCTTCATCTACAAATACCTTTTCCACATCTACACTAATTTCGGTCACCATCTTCCTGGTGGTATCGTAGAGAACCAGCGTATTTTGATGCAATAAAACCAGCCGTTTAGATTTTGACAAAAACCACAATTTATCTGCTGGCGGAAGCATACTACTTTTTCCGTTTTGGAGATCCAGCAATTCTGTCTTCTCTGGAGTACTGATGGCAATGCAATGATCTCCAATCCACAATTGCTCCTTCGTATTTACCCTTGTAAAAGAATGGTTATACTGGGTGTTTTTGATCATGAGCGTATCATTGTTACCGTCATAAAGCTTATAAAAAGTGATCCAGTCTCCTTTTTCAGAGCTCGACTTATGCCCAAGATCATAAAAATGATATTTGGGCTGGTACGTGGTTTCCGCTCTTTTATCTAATGAATTTTGAATCTGGGCATCTGCATGAAACCAGATACCCAAGCTTAAAAATAGCTGTAAAAATAAACTTCTCATCAGTAGCCTGTATTTTGAGGTTTAAGATTGGGATTAATCAGCAGTTCTTTCCCGGGAAGCGGTAAAGCTTTGTGAAAGGATTGCCAGTTGGGCTTGCTGATATTCAGATCCTGCAGTTGATTCAGCCGTTTCAAATCCAAAAACCGATGCCCCATTTCGGCAAAAAACTCATGCCTCCATTCATCTTTGATTTTCGTAAGCATGGTGTCTGGGGTTTGCATTGGGAGTATCGTAAGACCGGCTCTCTGTCGAATTTTGTCAATATATAGAGCAGCCTCGTTCGGTCGGTTTTGCTGCGTCAGCGCTTCTGCATATAGCAGATAAACCTCTTCTAATCGGAATACGATTGAGTATTCATTAGTATTGGCATTCGCAGGATTTTTATACTTTATGGGGCGATAATAGTTCTTTTGATTAAATACCAAAGTCTGAATCCACTTTTGCTTTCGCAAATCATTGGGTTCAAAAGAATCAGCCAATTGATCACTGAGGCTGAAAGTTTTGGGAATACTGACGGTAAAATTGTACAGCAAATATTCCTTAGTAGCATCTGTTGCATTAGCAGGCTTTAACTGCCAAAGTATATGGCTGCCTGTTTTCAAGAATACTTTAGTAAGGTCATTCTCAAAAGTATACTCGGGCGCTTGTATAATCCCACTTAGCAGTAACTCTGCTTTATGCCAATCCCCTTTCAGCAGATGAACTTTAGCCAGAAGAAGTTCTGCTACTTTTCGGTTAATAAAAATCCTTTCTGGATTTTTGTAAGCGTCTTCCAGCAGTGGGATTGCCGACTGCAAATCGTTCTCCAGTTGGTTCAGCAGAGCGGGTTCTGACAGTTTCGACAGCTTGCTGTTATAATTATAATCTGTAACTGAAGTATAGGGTATTTCATCAAACATCTGCTGCAGATACAAGTACAAGATGCTTCGAATAGTGACCGCCTCCCCTATCAGCCGATCTTTATCCCTCTGGGGAATACCTGTGGAAGCCCGCACTCCTTCTATGATCGCATTGGTATAGTAAATATGCTGATACGCTCTAGACCAAAAACTGTAAACTACATTGTTAGTTGGCTGCTGAATGTTGTTGTAGAGATCAGTAATCGAATTGGAAGAGGGTTCTACAAAACAGGTGAGGTCATCTGCATAAGTTCCCAAAATCGCGCCCGAACCTGTAGTATCCCCTGACAATACAGACGATTGCCACAGTTCCGCATATAAACCTGAAAGTGCGGCATTAGCAGACTGCGTATCTGCATACACCTGTTCTGTACCAATCTGGTTGTAGGGCAGGTCGGTATCGATGAGGTTTTCACAGCTGTTTGAAGATAAACTAATGCCGAGTAATAAGATGATAAATTGAAAATTTTTCATTGGATAAGTTTAAAAATTAATTTGTGTTCCTAAAGACCATGTTTTGAGTGGAGGTAAATACCCCGTCACAATAAACTCTGGATCCAGCCCGAAATAGTTCGTCACCGTCCACAGATTCTGTCCCTGCAGGTAAATATTCACTTCTTTAATAACCGAATCACGCAATGGTATTTTGTAATTCACCTGAACGTTTTTTAATCGGATATAAGAAGCATCACTCACTGCTGCAGTGCTTTTTGTGAAGTTATAATGCGACATATTTTTCACAGCGTTAGTTCCTGTTGAGTAAGACATATAATAACCTGTGGGACTTGTTGCAGACCATACATTATTTACCTCGGAAGGCTGATTGATCATGGTTCCCGGCAACGACATTTGGCTGTTGTAATTATAATTATTCTGTTTGGTAAACTGGAAAAGGAATGATAGGTCCCAGTTTTGAAAACGGATTTTATTAGACCATCCCCCATAATATTTTACCGACAGCTCAGCTATATTTTTGTTGTCATCAGGAGCGGTAATTTTACCGTCACCATTCACATCGGTAAAGCGGTATAATCCAGTAGCTGGATCAACACCGTTAAACTCAAAAAGTTTGACGATCGACGTAGAATAACCGATTTCCAACTGATTGGCGTAAGCGGAACCTTGTAAATTAGGAAATGACAGTAAGGTATTTTTAGGAACAGTTACATTAAAATCTGACTGCCAAGTAAAATCCTTACTCTTAAGAGGAACAGTATTTAATTCAAATTCCCAACCTCTGTTTTCTACCGTAGCATCAAGATTGGCTTGCACAGAAGTAAATCCAGTAATAGCAGGCAAAGGAAAACCTACCAATTGGTTAGAGGACTGGTTGCGGTAGTGCGCAGCATTAAGTTGAATTCGGTTTTGCAAGAAGCCCAGTTCTAAGGCAATTTCCAGTTTCTTAGTAGTCTCCCAGCTGAAATCAGGATTATACAGTCTTGAGGGAACCAACCCAATAACACCATTATAAATACGTGCAGAGGCTACCGAATACGTATCCCGATATTGCGAATCACCAATATTATCACTGCCCGTTTTCCCGTAACTCGCTCTTAATTTCCCAAAATTTAAGAGGGACGAATGCTCCAGCCACCTTTCTTTACTGAACAACCAGGCAGCTCCTACAGCACCGAAGTTGGCGAACCGGTTATTCGGGCCAAACCTGCTCGATCCGTCCCTTCTTGCCGTCAGGTTCAGAATGTATCTGTTGTGCCATTGGTAGTTAAGTCTTCCAAAAACAGCAGCGTACCGATATTGCCTAGAATTAATGTCGGAGAAGATTTTGGTTTTTGCAGCGTTAATGTTCATCATCAGTGAGTTGTTCTCAAATCCGGAACCTTGCATGGCCGATTGTTTCGAATCAGAACTTTGAAAACTTCCTCCCACCAAAACAATCCAGTGGTGAGTGCCCCTCTGATAATCAAAATTCAGTTGAGGTTCAAGAAGATAAGAAAATGAGTTCTGACTGCTGGTATAAGTGCTGGAACTGGTAGAACTAGTTAAGTTGTACGCTGGGTTAAATCGGGTATGCGGCCGAAGCGAAAACTCTTCGGAATTCTGATAATTAAATCCTGCATTAAGGTCAAAGCGGAAATGAGGAATAAGCTGGTACCCCAGGTTGATGCTGTTATTAAATTGCTTGCTATCGTTCAGGTACATAGATACTGTAGAAGCGACTGGGTTCGTAAAAGTATTATTTTCCCAATTAAGCGTGCCGTCTTCCATATACAATGCTGGTGCATTCGGGCTCATTGTTAATGCCAGATTTGTAAAATCTTCATTAATTACCGTATTATCCTGCTGAGAAAAATGACTGTTAAGAGATAAATGGAGTTTTTTGTCTGCCGAACGGTGCGTAAATCCTGTAGTTAAAGTATTATTCTTGTACCCGTAGTCAGCGGGGAATACCGTGGTCTGCTCATGATGCGTTGCATTCACCCGGTAGGTCCACTGCTCCGAACCACCATACAGCCCCAAACTAATGTTAGAAGTAGTTGCGGTAGATCCAGTTAATATCTTTTGCCAGTCAGTATAGCGTGTCAGATCCCAGGTTCCGTTCACATCGTACGCAGTCACCGGATAGGCCGTAATCCCGTCATTCAAAAAAGCTTGCCTTCGCATATTCAGATAGTCCTTGGTATCCATCATTTTTAATTTAGACGCAGTAGTACTAAAGCTTAAACTCGTCTGAAGACTGAGCGTAGAACGATTTTTATTCCCTTTTTTAGTAGTAATAAGCAGTACACCGTTTGCTCCTCTGCTTCCATAGATGGCAGTAGCATCTGCATCTTTTAAAACCTCAATACTTTCGATATCGTTAGGATTAATGCTGTTAAGTGGGTTGCTGCTGTTCAGAGGAAGGATAAGAGTTGAAAAAGGAGAATTGGGGGTTGGTAGCATGGGTACACCGTCCAATACATATAAGGGTTGATTACCATCTATGGCATTATTGAGCAAAGTACGCAGACTATTTTTTCCCCGAATTTGCACCTCATAACCACCGCCTGCGGTTCCGCCGCCCTGCGTAATATTCACTCCCGCCATTCTCCCCTGCACTGCCGACAGCACATTGTTCACTGGTTGGTTTTCAATATCCTTGGCGGTCACTTTCGAAATACTGCCCGTACTTTCTTTGGCTTTTACATTATAGTAGCCGGCATTCAGTACCACTTCTTCAATCGACTTTACTTTTTCCGTGAGGGAAATATTGAAAGAAGATTTTCCATCAGTAAGTATTTTTCTTTCACCGTACTCCGGATGTCGGAAAATAAGAATGGGATTTTCTCCTGTGATCTGAAGCGAGAAAGCTCCGGTTGCAGTGGTGGTCGTCAGGTGGTTGGTACCTTCCTGGGTGATGACTACCCCACTGATGGGTTTTTCTCCGTTGTTGACCGTACCCGTAATGGTATGGGTTTGTGCCTGGACCTGCGAATGAATCGCAGAAAACACCAGACAACCGGAAACAACTCCTATGGTTGATAGGATTTTTTTCATAGTTTTGTATTGGTTTTTGGTTATACATTAATTGATACCTTGCTCTTTCCTGTCGGGTCTGCAAACTTTAGGGAAAGGGCTTTTTTTTAGAGGATAGAAAAAAAGAAAAAAGAGGATAGACTAAGGGGGGAATTGTTCCGCGCATTAGACTTTAATTCATTTTCTCTTTATTCTTTTCTCTTTATTCTTTATTCTTTTCTCTTTATTCTTTTCTCTTCCAATTCTTCGGATCGCCTTAGGGGAAAGCGTGTAGAAACTTATGAAGAAGGGGCACTCTCCCGCTAAAGACAAATCCTTTAAAATAATTGATATGAATGTTTCGATCTCTTAGGAGCTATTGTTAAAAAAATATCTGATCATATTTGTGAATTTTTAAATTAATAATCCCCATTCTGAGCTAAAACCCCGACTTCGGAGTTATTTGCGTAAATAAAAATGGAAATTTCTTCCAACCTCATCTATCAACTAGCAACACCTAAAAATTCCCTTTGTCCGAAGCGCGGCACCAATTTATATTCGAAGCGAAACCTCCATTTCCGCGCAAGTTTGGGGATTTTCTTGAAAGAAATTTTCATTTTTTAGCAAATAAATCCAAGTCTTGATTTTTTTGGTTCTTTTTTCATCAAGGAAAAAAGAATGAAAACTCGGATAGCTTTAGGGGAAAGCGTGTAGAAACACTTTTCAGTGGGGCACTCTCCCACTAAAGACAAATCCTTTTTAGAGAATTGATATGAATGTTTCGATCTCTTAGGAGCTATTGTTAAAAAAATATCTGATCATATTTGTGAATTTTTAAATTAATAAACCACATACTGAGCTAAAAACCCCGACTTAGGAGATTTTTGCGTAAATAAAAATTGTAATTATTTCCCGAACGAATCTTCAACTGATCAGGCATAAAAATCCCCATTGTTTGAGTGGCGGCAATGAATTAAATACAAAAGAACCCATTATCTTTCCGCCCGAGTTCTGGGGATTTTCTTAGAAATAATTGCAATTTTTTAGCAAAAAGATCCAGTCTTGATTTTTTTGGTTCTTTTTTTATCAAGAAAAAAAGAATAAATAAAACCAACACTACCCTACCAAAACCATCAATTTCTAATTGCATTACCTTCTCCTGCATTGGCATTTGGATAATTGGAAGAAAGAACCTATTTTTAACGTGCGAGTTTTTAACAGTCTTTCATCCCACCACAACCCTCTTTTGGGGCTTTGGTGCAGTTGATGGGCACTTGGATTTTATAGATTTTGTGGCAGCACATTATCTTACCCTTTTACATTGGTGGGTATAGCGTTGGTGTTCTTTTATAAAATCTGGGTGAAGCGGTGAGAGACCTGTAGGTCTCTGATGATTTTAAGGGGGTAGAAATTTCGTTCTCATACTATAGATTTTTGGTATAATGAACGATGGACACTAAGTAAAAGAAGAAATTCTATAATGGATAAGACCAGATAGAGCGTCCTCTCAACTAATTGTTCATGGTTCCGCCAGAAACCTGCTCTTGTCATTGACACGAGTTGCCCCAAAAAGTTTACGAGGAACGCCCCACTGGAATATATTGCGAATATACAAAATCCCAGCATTAGGCGAACACTCATCAACTCGTGGCAATCTGGCGGATTTAGAACGAGTGACATCGTTGTAAAATTAGAATTATATAATTCTCAACTATTCGCTTATTTATCTTAATGCCAAATATACAAAGTTTTACGTTAAACGCAAAACTTTTTAATAAATAATTAATAAATTATGAATTTAAATCTATTAAATAAGGTCTTTACAGACAAAAAAATACAAAATAGAATGTTAGCAAAATATTTTAAAAAATCAGAGTCTACAATTTCCTTATGGCGCAATAATAAGCGACAGCCTTCTATTCAAGAGTTTTATGAAATCGCCAAGCTTACTCGTATGGATATTCGAGATTTATTCGAACCAACAACTTGGGTAAATGAAAAATCGGAGACCTATGAGCAGTTTTCTGCGAGAATTAAAGATGGAAAAAAGTAAATTATGACCCATAAGAATGTAATATATATTGAACTTTTATTTAAAAAACTAATGGCTAACCAAACTACTCAATAATAAGCTATTGCGTATATTTGAGAGTTAGCAGAAATTTTATCAAAAATTGTGTAAATGACGAATATTTTTATCAAAAAAATATATGAATTAACTGAAAAAACTATCGTAGACATAAACGAAAGTAATAAGGCTAATTTTGAAAAAGCTGACCAAATAATAATTTGGATTGTTGGCTTTTCTATCGGAATATTTGTACTTATCCTACCAAATGGTAAAATTGACAGTTTGAAAGATATTTACGGAACAACATATCACACGTTAAATTTTGCATTGTACGTCATAATTTTCGGATTACTTTATAGAATTTTTTCGTTTATTACTAACATTCTAAATTCCATGATTTTAAACGACTTAGCAAGTTTTTCCAGAGGTTTTTCTGCAAATATTGACGAAATTCCTGTTCCAAGAAATTTAACTGGAAATGAAACTACAATTCAAATTGCTGAATATCTTAAAGAAGATTTTAATTACATAATCCCTTATGAAGTTAAACAAGAAGATCCAAAAATGAAAGAGTTGTTAATTAACTATTATAATATTTTAGCAAATTCAAATGACATTGACAAACAACTAAGTGAATTTAAAATGCAAATAGGAAAATATTTAGGTGTGAATAAAAGTTATATCGATTTTTTTACTAAAGAGAAAACAATCATTTATAGAGGAAAAATGTATTTTTTCCTGTCAATATTGACGTCAATATTATTTATAACTACAGTTTTAATATTTATTATTGGAACATTTAAATTACTTATAGAATTAAACAACTTCTGCTAATAAATAAGCATTCGTTTTGCCAAGGACAAAAAATGAAAACCCAGTGAAAGGAATCTGCGGTAGCTTTACAGCCATGTACTTCTACAATCGGGTATGAAGTTTTCATCGAAGATTTTTGCGATTAATAAAGTTTCTTGCAAGTAAAAAGATTTCGTATTTTTATCCCGTCTGCAGAAATACTTAACCGTTAGGTGAAATTAAAAAAAAATATGGCAAAGAAAATAACACAATATTCAATTTTTGTAAGTTCCCCGCAAGACTTAGAAACTGAAAGAGCAGAAATTTCAAATATAATTGCTGAATTAAATATAACTTACGCAATGAGGAAATCAGCAAATCTTGAAGTTCTTAAATGGGAAACACACTCTGCGCCTGGAATTTCTGAAACTTACACACAAGACATTATTAATAGGGACATCGGTGAAAATTATGATGTTTTTATTGGGATGTTATGGCAAAAATTTGGAACAAAAACTGAAATTGCTAATTCTGGAACAGAGGAAGAATTCATGAAAGCGGTTGAAAGATTTAAAATTGGTGAAAGTATTCAAATACTATTTTATTTCAAAACTACTCCGCCGATTTCTTTAGACCAACTAAATCTCGAGGATCTTATAAAAATCCAAAATTTCAAAGATTATTTAAAAAAGAATAATATTCTTTATGGAAGTTTTAATACTCTTGAAGATTTACAAACAAATTTGCGGCTTCATATTCCTAAAAGAATCGACGAAATTATAGAAAAGAATATTTTAATAGTAGATTCAAAATCAGAAAAATCAAAAAAGGACATTGATGAAACTGTAACGATAAGTGATGAAGAAGATGACGAAAATAATTTTGGATTAATTGATTTTATATACCAATTCGAGGATTTTTTAGCAGATTCTAATCTAGCATTGCTTAATATTTCTGATAGTACTAATAGAATCGGGGAAGAGCTGGCTGAAAAAGCTGAGGAAATCACAAGAATATCTAAATATCCAAATCCAAATAAAAATATTATAATTGAGTATTTCAAAAGATCAGCAAAATCTTTGAACACATTTTCAGACCGACTCGAATTAGAAATTCCAAATTTTTATGACAATTTTGAAGACGCAATTAATGTGGGATTAAGATATTTAAATATTATTGATAAAAATAATATCAAGGATCATTATGAAACTTTAAAATCAAATTATGAATCCGTATCAACATTAAAGAAAAGTATTCCTTCAGCAATTGAGGGAATGACTGGGTTTTATGACGAAATGAAAAAGTTGCCAAATATGCAATCTAATCTTAACAAAGCCAAGAGAAGATTATTACTAAAAATGGAAGATTTAATATTTAAATTAAGAAAGTCATACGAACTTACAAATGAATTTCAGGGTCAATTAGAATACAAATTGAATTTGCATGATGATGAAAATAATAAAATTGATACAGAACAACAATAACTTCTGCCAATAACTAAGCTTTTGTTTTGTCTGCAAGACAAGAAATGAAAGCCCATTGAACGGAACCTTCGGTGGCTTTATAACCAAGATGTTTCTACCCGTGGGTATGAAGTTTTTAGCGAAGATTTTAGCGGTTAATTATGTTTTTAGCAAGTAGAAAGTTTTCGTATTTTTATACCGCCTGCAGAAATACCCGAACTTTAGGCGTAATTTTAAAGAGAAACCGTAATAAAAATCAATAACTTTGAAAAATGAATAAAAGCGAAATAAATAGAGAACAATTAAAAGATAATATAATGAAACACATTGTCTTTAGACTTGATTATCAAGGGATGATTGACTCTACTGATTTTGTAAAACTTTTTCTAAAAGAGTTTGATGGATATTTCAAATTATACTCTAAAAACACTCATAATAAGGTTGATATACAACTAAATGATATAGAGGACATAAGCAATACTTTATCGATCCCTGTGTCTGAAATAATCAAACAGCTTCCTGAAACATAAAGATAGGGAATTCCAGACACTATCCCGTAAAGTGTGTAAGTTGAAAAGTTTGAGGCTTGAATTTTTATAATTTGAACCTTTCTTCAAATATAAGCATAAATTGATTTAATACAATTCCCCAATCTCGAATCGGCATTGTCCATTTTTTTGTTGCTTCTCTTAAGGCGAGGAAAACTGATTT
>NZ_JAUFQB010000017.1 GCF_030409525.1 Kaistella yonginensis
CTAAAATCACTTCCTTTACAATGATACAGTATCTGAATTTTTTCGTTTTTAAAAGAAGTATAAATAAAACAAAAATTAATTTATGCTAAATGCACAACAGGTTAAAGCAACATATTTCGCAATAATCTGCTGTTTCTCTAATTTTTTGATCCGTTCAAAAACTGCGGTCACCGATAAATCCAATTCATTTGCTAATTGTTTGGTGGTTTTCTTGGCATCGTTTTGCAGGAGAATCAATAGTTTTTTATCTTTTGGATCCAACATATAATGAAATATTTTCGGTTAATTGTTTTATTATTCATCAAATATAAAATTAAAATCTAGCACTTAATCAAATAATAGATTTATTTACTGAATCTATAGCATAATCTTGTTATTTCGTTTGAAAACACTGACTTTTATCAAAACAAAATTACGATTATGGAAAACTTTGATGCAGCAAACAATATTCAAGATTTGCAATACTTTGGAGAATTCGGTGGTGTAAACCCATCAATTTCTGACAGTTCCACCTATACGTTCCTTTCAGCAAAAACCATGTTCGATACTTTCGAAGGAAACACAGAAGGATGCTATTTGTATTCCCGCCATTCTACCCCAAGCAATCTTTATTTAAGCGAAGCTTTGGCGCAGATGGAAGGAACTGAAAGTGCCAATGTAACGGCATCCGGAATGGGTGCAATTACTTCTACCCTGCTTCAGCTATGCAAAAGTGGTGATCATATTATTTCTAGCAGAACTATTTATGGTGGCACCTATGCCTTCATGAAAAACTTTCTGCCAGGCTATCAAATTAAAACTTCATTTATTGACATCACCGATCTAACCGCTGTTGAAAATGCCATTAATGAAAACACAAAAGTTTTATTCTGTGAGACCGTGAGTAATCCTCTTTTAGAAATTGCTAATTTAAACGAACTATCAAAAATCGCTAAAAAATACAATCTAAAACTCATTGTTGATAATACTTTTTCACCCTTGTCGGTAACGCCGCAAATGTTTGGCGCAGACATCACCATTCACAGTTTGACAAAATTTATTAACGGTAGCAGTGATGCGGTTGCGGGGGTTGTTTGTGCTTCATCTCAATTTATTAATGATTTAAAAGATGTAAATTCTGGGGCGTGTATGTTGCTCGGCCCCACTTTAGACAGTTTCCGTGCGGCAAATATTCTTAAAAACTTAAGAACGCTGCACATCAGAATGAAGAAACACAGCGAAAATGCCCAATATTTGGCTGAACAATTTGAAAAAGATGGCTTGACCGTAAAATATCCTGGCTTAAAAAGTCATAAGCAACACGACCTTTACAAAAGCATGATGAATCTGGACTACGGATTTGGTGGTTTGCTAACTCTGGATGTAAAAACGATGGAAAAAGCAAATGAATTAATGGAGTTGATGCAGAAAGAAAACTTGGGTTATTTAGCTGTAAGTTTAGGGTTCTACAAAACATTATTCTCCTGTTCTGGAAGTTCAACCTCTTCAGAAATCCCCGAAGAAGAGCAAAAAGAAATGGGCCTTTCGCAAGGCTTAATACGAATGTCGATTGGTTTAGACCATGATATTAAAAGAACCTATAACAAAATGAAATGGTGCATGCAACAGGTTCACATTTTATAAAAAATTCATCATAATAATTTGATTTAAAGACTTCATTGCGAAGTCTTTTTTTAATTTTACACTATGAAAAAATTAATCTCTCTTTTTGTTTTGTTTAGTTTCCAGATGAACTTCACACAGGAAAAACATTCTACTGCAGCGGACAATGTCCAAATAATTTCAGAAAAATTTGCCCTACCTCAATTAAATACCACACGAAGAGTTTGGATTTATCTGCCACCGGATTATGAACGTACTCAGAAAAAATACCCGGTTATCTATCTGCAAGATGGGCAAAATCTTTTTGATGACCGAACATCATATGCGGGAGAATGGCAAATTGATGAAACTTTAAACAGCCTCTTCAGCAAAGGAGATTCGGGATCAATTGTTGTTGGAATTGATAATGGTGGCGAAAAAAGAATAGCGGAATTAAGCCCCTTTAAAAATGATAAATATGGCGGTGGAAACGGTGATCTTTATTTAGATTTTATTGTAAACAATTTAAAACCGTATATCGACCATCACTATCGTACAAAATCTTGCAGGAAACACACTACCCTTGGCGGCAGCTCACTTGGCGCATTAATCTCTGTATACGGTGGGGTGAAATATCCGAAAATATTTGGTAAAATTTTGGCGTTTAGTCCCGCATTTTGGTTCAATTCAAAGGAGCTGAACAATTATATTGTTCATTCAAACACTCCACTTTCTAAGCAGAAATACTACTTTATTCAAGGACAAAAAGAAGACGAGGGAATGGATTTAGAAACCTTAAAAGTCATTGAAAATTTGAAATCAAAAAATGTGAAAGCCCAAAATATCTATTTTAAAGAAGATCAACAGGGAAAACACAACGAATTATTCTGGCAACGTGTTTTCCCGGTAGCTTATGAATGGCTACATCAATAATGTTTAGTGGTCATACTGATTCGGATGGCTTTTTTTAAGCTCCGTAACCGTTCCTAAAACTTTATCTTTCAACATGTTTTGATAGATTTCTAATTTTTTAGAAACTTCTGAATCTACTGTTCCAATAATTTTCGCTGCTAAAATCCCAGCATTCATTGCGCCATTAAGCGCAACCGTTGCAACGGGAATTCCGGAGGGCATCTGTAAAATAGAGAGTACAGAGTCCCAACCATCAATTGAATTGGAAGATAAAATAGGAACACCGATGACGGGCAGCGTGGTACAGCTTGCCACCATTCCCGGCAGATGAGCAGCACCGCCAGCACCGGCAATAATTACTTTTAGACCCCGATCTTTTGCCGACTTTGCGTATTCAAACATTCTTTCCGGCGTGCGGTGCGCAGAAACTACGGTGAGCTCGTATGGTATTTTCAACGATTTTAGAAAATCTGCTGCTTGTTCCATAATTGCCAAATCGCTCTGGCTTCCCATTATTATTCCGATCATTTTTAAAGTAAATTTTAAGGTTTAAAGGTATGAAAATTTTGATTTTAATGATGGTTTTCCGAACCTAAAGAACACGCAATTTGATCACCTACCCAGAAGCCCGTACTAAAACACGCCTGCAAAAGATAACCTCCCGTGGGAGCTTCCCAATCGATCATTTCACCAATACAATAAACGTTTGGAAACTTTTCTAATTCCAAATTCCTAGTTAATGCGGAAAAAGAAACACCTCCCGCGGTAGAAATCACCTCATCTATGGGTCGAAAGCTTAAAACTTTTATTGGAAAACTCTTAATCAATTTCGCCAAAACAGCAATGTTTGTGTAGGTTTCTTTATCTAATGTTTTTAGCAAATTAATGGCGGTGGTAGATAATTTTAAATTCTTTTTTAAGATTGGACTAATTTTTTCAGAACTTTTTAACTGTTCTAAAATTTCAATTTCAGAAAGATTTGGCTTAAGGTCAATATCGATGGTTAATGGGAAATCAAACTTTCTGGTAAATCGGTTCATAAAATAAACCGGGCTTCCTTCAATACCATATTTCGTAAAAACAACCTCGCCAATTTTACAATTTCCTAGAAAAGATACTTGAATGTTTTTTAAATATTGACCTTGCAAATGATGAAATTTCACATCCGAATTGTAACCAGAATTCGCTGCTTGCAAAGCACTGATTTCGATCTTTTTCTTTGTTAAAATCTCCACCCATTTCGCATCAGAACCCGTTTTTTTCCAGGAACCACCACCCAGCGCCAAAATTAATTTTGAATATTTTAAAGCAATCGTTTCGCCGGTCGTATTAAGCGTAACCAAAGAATCATCAAAATTAACAAAAGTATGGTCGAAGTGAATGGTTACCCCAAGGTTTTGTAAATGCTCCAACCAGACTTTTAATACCTGAATCGGTTTGAAATTTTTGGTGGGGAAAATCTTACCCGAACTTCCAACATAGGTGCTAATTCCCAAATCAGAAAGCCATTGAATCACTTTTTTATTATCGTAATTTCTTACAATTTCTTGGATCTCAACCGCATCATATTTTTCTAAAAAAGAATTGATAGTTTCATTGTGTGTCAGATTAAAACCGCCATTTCCAGCGACCAAAAATTTTCTTGCCGCGGCTTTATTCTGGTCATAAACGTGAACCTTAAAACCTTTTTCGGCTAAAGTCTGGGCAGCCATTAATCCAGCAGGACCTGCGCCAATGATGATCACTTGTTTTTCATTCATGCCTTGCAAAAGTACGGATTTTGGCACCGATTAAAAACTGCACTTTTTAATTAAGATTTCCAATATTTGTAGGGAAGAATCACCAGGTTTGAATTATAATATTTCTCATCAGCTGTTACTTCAACATCAATCCAATCAGGAATTGTGAAATATTCCTGCTCGCGGGAGAGTTCAATTTCCGCCACGATAAGTCCGCTGTTTGCACCCGAAAACTCATCCACTTCCCAAACATGTTGGTCAACAGGTATTTTGTATCTCTTTTTCGAAAGTTCGGCCACTGAAAAATGATCCAATAATTCTTTGGCTTCCTCGAACGGAATTTCATATTCAAATTCAGCTCGGGTGGCACCAACCGAAAGTCCTTTGATGGTTAAAAAACCTTGGGTAGAAGTTTGTCGTACCCGGATTGTTTTATTTGGATCGGTTAGCAGATAACCTTGTCTGAAAACCTCACCAATAGGCTTGCTGAGCTCTTTCCATTTGGGTATATTGACTAAAAATTTTCGTTCTATTTCGATTGGCATATCAATATTAATATAATTCTGAACATGGCTCTAATGAAAATCGAATGTACAAAAAATGGATGATTAAATCTTAAATTCAACCAAACATTCTCACCTGAAATAATTCTAAATTCCCATGAAAAATACTCCTATAAAATCTACCTTTGCACCATCGTAAAAATAATTTTTTCAACAATATTTTCATCCTCTAATTTTTCGATTTTTAAAATGTTCAAAGATCCCAAACTAGCATTAGCGATTCTCACCGTAGCCTTGGTTTGGGGTACCACATTTTTGGGAATCCGAATTGCCGTCGAAAGCATACCACCTTGGTTTGTAGCCGGAATTCGGCAGTTTATTGCGGGTCTCATTTTATTGATCTTACTTCTATTTTCAAAAAATTTAAAGTGGATTGGTTGGAAAAATTTCGCAAACCAAATCGTACTCGCTTCGCTGATGTTGATTATTGCAAACGGAATGACTACCTCTGCTCAAAAGCACTTAACCAGCAGTTTGGCCTCGCTCATCAGCGCTACTTCGCCGCTGGCGGTTTTTATTTTAAGCATCGCATTCAACTTACAAAAATTCACAATTCGTGGTGCAGTAGGGGTTTTACTAGGGTTTTTAGGAATTGTTTTAATCTTTAAAGATGGACTTCAAGATTTACTCAATCCAGAATACCGAATGGGCGTTTTATTTATTTTCATAGCGATTTTCGGATGGGCTTTCGGCACTATTTTTACAAAAAAAATCAACAATCTGCCGCAGAATATTTCTTTAAACCTCTTTTATCAGTTTAGTTTTGCGGGAATAATCCAGATTATTTTCGGCTTTATTTCTAGCGACCAATCCCCAATTTCTTCATGGAGTTTAAAGAGTATTTTAGCCACGGTTTATCTGGCGATTTTCGGTTCGGTGATCACGTTTTTTGCTTTCCATTATGCCCTGAAAAAAGTTACTCCCACACAGATTTCCCTTCTTTCATACATCAATACCGTTATTGCGATTTTCTTGGGATGGATGGTGTTAAACGAACCCATTTCGATCACTTTTCTTACCGCAACCGTGTTGATTATTTGCGGAGTTTTCATCACCAATTACAAACCGGGAATGTTTAGACGATCTTAATTTTTTTTATTTGGGCGCCTATTTCCATCTTCCACTCCCGCTTTTTTTACTCCACTGCGTTTCGCAAAAAAGAGCTCCGTTCAAGCTGGGGCGCATATTATGCAGCATTAAAAAGTGAATTTAAGATTGCAGAGACAGTGCTTTTAAATAGTGCTCAACCTTCATTAAATGGGATCCAAACCAAGAAAACGCTTCTCCATCAACCAGTCTGATCTCTTTCGCAGGAAATTCTTTTAGAACTTCATCGATATGTTTTTGCTGAAAAGGAAAAGGCTCCGTTGACAGAAAAATCACGTCGGCCATCTGAAGCTCGTCCATCGATATTTCTGGATAGCGTTTTCGATTTTTAAAAATATTCTCAAAACCCAGTTTCGTTAAAATTTCATTAATAAAAGTATCACCACCTATGGTCATATAAGGATTTTTCCAAATTAAATAAGCTGCTTTTTTTGGATTCAATATTTCAATCTCTGTAAAAATAGAATTAATTTTCTGATTAAAATCTAGGGCTAATTTTTCTTTATTTAAAAGCCTTCCGAGGGCAGAAATAAAATGTTGATTGTCTTCTAAAGTTTCAATATCAGTTACCCAAACTTTAAAATCTTTCATCAAGTCTTCCACTTGAAGTTTTTCATTTTCTTCTTTATTGGCGATAATCAGATCAGGTTTTAAACTTCTAATTTTTTCGATATTAAGATTTTTCGTACCACCAATCACTGCCACATTTTTTACCAAATCGGCCGGATGAATGCAGAATTTTGTTCGCGCAATAACCGTCGCACTCGTCAAGCCAAAATCAAATAATGTTTCGGTAATACTGGGAACGAGCGAAATAATTTTCATGAATATTAAAGAATCTTGCCGGCCAAGAACATTCCGGCGATTGTGAAATAAATGATCAAACCAGTAACATCTACGAGCGTTGCAACGAAAGGCGCAGAAGACGTTGCCGGGTCTAATTTAAATTTTTTCAAAACAAATGGAATCATGGAGCCAGAAAGTGTTCCCCAAAGAATGATTAACAAGAGAGAAACGGCGATACTTAAACCAATATAAACCCAATGTTCGCCATAATCGTATAGACCCATTTCTTGCCACATCATAATTCTGATGAACCCAATAATTCCCAAAATTCCACCCAGGAAAACTCCGGACACAATTTCTTTTCGCATGACGTACCACCAGTCTTTCAACCCTATTTCCTGTAGCGCCATGGCGCGAATAATTAAGGTTGCCGCTTGCGAACCCGAGTTACCACCACTAGAAATAATGAGTGGTACAAACAGCGCCAGCACGACAGCTTTTTCGATTTCATGCTCAAAAAATCCCATCGCCGAAGCCGTTAACATTTCTGAAAAGAAAAGAATCACCAACCAGGTTCCTCTTTTCTTAATCATTTCTGTCCACGAGGTTTGGGTATACGGCATATCGAGTGCATCAACACCACCGAATTTCTGAATATCTTCGGTATTTTGTGCCTCGATTTGATCCAAAATATCATCGATGGTTACGATGCCTACTAAAACACCAGCTTCTGTTACGATAGGCAAGGCAGAACGGTCGTATTTCTCAAAATAGGTTACCGCATCTTCTTTTGAAGTCGTAGTTGTAATGGCCACGAAATGATTATCGGTAATTTCTGAAATTAAGGTATCTTCTTCTGCCAGCAATAAAGATCCAATGGCGATATCATCTACAAGGCGGTTTTTTTCATCAACCACATAGAGGTGATTCATGGTTTCTACTTTCTTGCCAACTTTTTTAATTTGTTGAAAACACCTTTTGACCGTCCATTCTTTACGAATTTGAATATAATACGGGGTCATTAAACGGGCAATTGAATCGACGTGATAACCCAAAAGTTTCAGTGCAATTCTTCTTTCCTGCGGATTAAGATGATTGATAGAATAGCGAATCAGTTCATCTGGGAAATCCTCAAACAAGGCCGTTCTATCATCCGGACTCATGGCATTCAGAATTTCTGCAGCATCTTCACTGGCAATGCTGCGAATGGTTTCTTCCTGAAAATCGGGATCTAAATGCGAGAAAACATCTGCTTTATATTGCTTAGGAACCTTTAGAAATGCCAAAAGTCGCGCATCAGCTTTAAGTTGGCTGAGCGTTTCGGCAATATCCTGAGGATTAAAGATGAGTTCCTGAGTTTCCAAATAGCGTATTTTTAGAGAATTGCAAAAGTAACGAAAATAAAAAAGATGGAAAATTAAAAAAGTTGTAGTTTTGAGATTCAATGGGTGATTAAAACCTATTAACCACAAATTATGAAAAAATAAAATACAGTGTAATAATGAAAAATGCGTAATTTTTTTCTTTTAAGTGTATTCTCTTTATTTTTAATTCAACACTTATAAAATTTAAAATTGCAAATTTCTTTCATAAAAAAGTAAATGAGGAAAGACTTTAAAGCTACACTTTATTAAAGTTCAAGCCAGTAATTACAATCGTTATTAAAAAAGCACGACCATGAAAAAACTATTTTTGTTTCTTTTCGCAATGTTATTTCTTCTTTCCTGTACAAAAAGTAATGATGCAAATCAACTAAACGAACTAAAGGAAATCCCAATCGACTCCTTGAGTCAAAACGAAACTGTCTCTAAAGGACATGAAAAAAATGCATCAAAAGATCCGGCAAAAGACTGGTTGCAAAGTCTATTTCAATGTAAAAGTGGTAATAAATTTTGCTTCTATTTGGAAACTGAAGAACGGGCAACTTCTAAAAGGTTCTATGAATTTATGATTGATTCTGAGCAGATTTATGGCGCAACAAACTTAACCGATGAAGAAATGCCGCTCGCCAAAAGAAAGTATAAAGAAAAATGGTCAAAGATATATCCGTTGAGAAATGAAATGGAACCATGGCTTTTCGGGCGTGGGCAAGATGATACGGAACATATCAAAGCGGTGAAAATTGAGAAAATCGCAGCGTTGAAATACCGAGTTTTTGTAGATTATGGTGATTCTTATCAGACTATAAATCAGGCTACTTTAATTAAAAACAACAATTCCTATCTTATTGATTATTGCGAAACCGAATTTATTGAAGCTGCGGAAGCGTACTAAACCAGCTAAAATTTAACTTTCCTTTAAAACAGTTTCAGCGGTAATTTTCTTAAATTTACGTCATGAAAACCTTTGGCAGAGATTTACTCACAAAAATACAACAAGCAATACTCGAGGGCGAAGCCGCCCATGAAATTTACTCACCACCACATCGAACTTTATATTGTTATGATGAAATTTTAACAAAAAATCCGAAATTTGCCGCCGTTAATATTTTGCTTTATCTAAAAAACAATGAATGGTATTTGCCACTCATTGTTCGAAGCGAGAATGAACGCGACCGACATAGCGGGCAAATCTCTTTGCCAGGCGGTAAGAAAGAAGATTTCGATCCCAATTTTGCAGCAACTGCCAAACGCGAAACCTCAGAAGAAGTAGGAATTGATGAGCATTATATTAGAATTATCCGGGAGCTTTCGCCAATTTATATTCCACCGAGCAACTTTTATGTAAAAGCTTTTGTGTCTTACACCAAGAAAAACCCAACCTTCTTCTTGCAAGAAAGCGAAGCGGTAGAGTTGATCGAGTTTCCGATTTCATCTATCTTAAGTTTGGCTAATGAACCAGAAATGAGAATCTTACCAAGCTCTCGAGGGATCAGCGTTCCCGTCATTGATTTTAACGGCTACATCATTTGGGGTGCGACTTCTATGATTTTAAGCGAGTTTAGTCAATTACTGAAAAATTTGTAAATTCGCGGATTATGTAAATGTGATAATGGCCAAGAAAAATATTTTCACAGATGCCTTTGGTAATCTGTATTTCTTAAAAAGATTGATCATCTTCATCCTAGGAATTGTGTCTTATCGAAGATTCAACGGTTTCAATAAATTGAAGATTTCTGGCGCTGAAAACCTAGTCGATCTTCCCGATTGCAATGTGCTTTTCGTTTCCAATCATCAGACTTATTTTGCTGATGTAGCAGCGATGTATCAAGCTTTTTGCGCAGTGAATAATGGTTATTTGAATTCCATTAAAAATCCCATCTATCTTTTAAATCCAAAAGTAGACATTTACTATGTTGCAGCTGAAGAAACCATGAATAAAGGTTTTATGACCAAAATTTTTAAATTAGCGGGCGCCGTTACGGTGAAAAGAACCTGGCGAGCCGAAGGTCAAAATGTAAATAGAATCGTGGATTTATCAGAAGTTGAAAATATTATGAAAGCCCTGGACAATGGTTGGGTAATCACCTTTCCACAAGGGACCACCTCTGCATTCGCTCAAGGCAGAAAAGGAACTGCCAAATTGGTCAAAAACCAAAAACCAATCGTCATTCCCATAAAAATTAATGGCTTCCGGCGCGCTTTTGACAAAAAAGGTTTGCGGGTAAAAGTGACGGGCGTAAAACCGACGATGGAATTTAAACCTCCACTAGACATTGATTATGACAATGATAACGCGCAAACCATAATGCATAAAATTATGGTTGCGATAGAACAAACCGAAGATTTTAACGTTCTACATGATTATGATGAAGAACGTAAAGCACAAAAAACCGACCTTAAAAATTAAATATTGCGTTATGAAAAAACTGATTTTAGTATTTCTAATGATCATTTTAGCTGGATGCAACAGTCAAAAAAAATACGTCAATTTCGATTATAGTTTCGCTAGAAGCGGTGGCATTTCGCCCATTTATGAAAACTTACTCATCAAAGGAAATAAAGCGTACTACTCCTATGAAGGACAAGGGAAAATTATTAAAAAAGACTTTACCCTTTCCAATGAAGATTTGCTTCTTATCGAACAAACCCTCACCGAAAATAATTTTAGAAAAATCCAGGAAGATTATAAAAAGTTGTACGACAACAGTACGATTGAAATCACTGTTAAACGTGGAAATAACAGTGGCAACAAGAGCAATGCTTCTTTAATCATGAAGAAAAACCAGCAACAGTGGGATAATATTGTTACTGTTTTTCAGCAGATGATCGATCGAAATATTAATCCTGATTCTTAATTACAATTTGCGCGGTCTGATGGAAAATATGATGGAGCAATCAAAAAATAAAACCAGAGTTTTGGTGTTTAGCTCGCAACCTTCGGTAGCGAAACTTTTACTAGAAGTCTTGGGTTTTCATGGGAAAGCGTACGATTCTTATTTAGAAAACGGTAGCACAACGCATTCAAATAGTGATTTCGCGATTTTCGAAAGTTCTGATTTTGAAAAAGCAAGTGCTTTCGCCCCGAATATTGCCTTAATATCTTCAGAAATACTACCTGGGCAAATAGAAACTGTCTTAGAGTCAATCGTCGCTGGCGGAGTTTTAATTTATCATTCAAATGGAAGTGAAGTGGTAGAAAATTCAAAAAACTTCTTTAGAAAGTTAGAATATTCTGGAACCGATTTTGTGAAATCCGCTTCTACTTTTATTTTACAAACCAATATTGGAGAAATCCCTATTTCTTCTTCAGATGAAAATTTAATTAAGAATATCGACGGCATAAAATTATTAGCCCAGCAATTTGGCGTAATGGAAGAAGATTTCTACGAACCGGTCATGTACTTTGCGTAAAAGCACCGTATAAAATACAATTGACCTCTGCAAGAATGAGTGCAATAGCTAAATTAAAAAAGTCTAAAGAATCTGTGATCCTCTCAGCAAAAATAAATTCATTAAATTTATCGAACTAAAGTTGTAAAAAAATGAGTTACCAGCATTTCGGGAAAATTCCACAGAAAAGACATACCGTTTTCAAATCACCAGTAGATCAATTTTACTACGAACAATTATTTGGTACCGAGGGATTTCATGGTATTTCTTCACTCTTATACCACATTCACCGACCTACCCAAATAAAATCAATTAGCGAACCGAAAGATGTAAGTCCGAAAGTTGCTGTGGCCAAAAATGTGACGCCAAGAATGTTCAAAGGAATGAACATCTCGCCGGAAAACGATTTTTTGGACAGTCGCAAAGTTTTATTGTTTAATAACGACCTAAAATTAGGACTTGCAAAACCTAAAAAATCAACCGATTATTTTTATAAAAATGCAGAATGCGACGAACTTCTTTTTATTCATGAAGGAAGTGGAACCTTGAAAACTTTTCTGGGAAACCTCGATTTTTCTTATGGTGACTATCTTATTATTCCTAGAGGAACCATTTACTCCATCGAGTTTAAAAATGAAAACAATATTCTTTTATTCATCGAAAGCCATTCGCCAATCAACACCCCAAAACGGTATAGAAATGAATTTGGCCAAATGCTAGAACATGCTCCATTTTGCGAAAGAGATATGATTGCGCCAACTTTTGTAGCACCCATTGATGAAAAAGGAGATTTTTTAATTAAAGTAAAGAAAGAAGACCAAATCTGGGACTTCATTTACGCCACGCACCCTTTTGATGTTGTCGGCTGGGATGGTTATTTTTATCCTTATAAATTCAATATCAAAAACTTTGAGCCGATTACAGGTCGTGTACATTTGCCACCACCAATTCATCAAAATTTCGAAGCGCATAATTTTGTAGTGTGTTCGTTTGTTGCCAGAATGTACGACTACCATCCGCTAGCGATTCCGGCACCGTATAACCACTCTAACATCGATTCAGACGAAGTTCTGTTCTATACCGAAGGTGATTTTATGAGCCGCAATCATATTGACTTAATGGATTTCACCCTTCATCCGGGCGGGATTGTTCATGGTCCTCATCCAGGTGCGATGGAACGCAGCATCGGTAAAAAATCAACCGAAGAATTTGCGGTAATGGTCGATCCGTTCAAACCATTTAAAATTACCGACGAAGCAATGAAAGTGGAGGATCCTTCTTATAAGACTTCTTGGTTAGAAAATGAGGATAATTATTTGGAAGACCGCAGCCAGGAATAATTGTACATATGATTTTTATCAAAACTGATTTTGCTCATTTCAAATTTGGAATGAAAGAATTACTTTTGATACATCAACAATAGTAATAAAAAAAACAAATATATGATTCAGTATGTCAGTGCCGAAGAAGCAGTATCACTCATTAAAAGTGGCGACCGGATTTTTTCTCATGGAAGTGCTTGTACGCCTAATTTTTTGATCGATGAATTAGCGCGACAATCATCTCGATTAAGAGAGGTAGAATTCGTTTCAATCACCCAACAAGGAAATGTAGAAGTTGCAAAACCACAATACAAAGACAGTTTTTATATCAATTCACTGTTCGTCTCCACCCCCGTTCGCGAGGCTGTAAATTCTGACCGAGGTGATTTTGTGCCTGTTTTTTTAAGTGAAATTCCTATTCTCTTCAAGAGAGGAATGTTGCCGCTGGATGTGGCCCTCATTACCGTTTCCCCACCAGATGCTCATGGTTATTGTACTTTGGGAACCTCGGTGGATGTTGCAAGAAGTGCCGTAGATACTGCAAAAATTATTATTGCACAGGTGAATCCAAGAATGCCCAGAACCCATGGCGATGGAATGATTCATCACAGTAAAATCGATAAAATGGTTTGGCATGAAGAAGAATTATTAACCATCGACTATGGTGCAAAAGTAGGGGCCGATGAGTTGCTCATTGGAAGAAATGTTGCTGAACTAATTGATGACCGATCCACGTTGCAAATGGGTATCGGAACTATTCCAGACGCCGTTTTACAATGTCTTCATAATCATAAAGACTTAGGCATTCATACCGAAATGATCAGTGATGGTATTGTAGATTTAGTTGCAAAAGATGTAATCACCAATAAATTTAAAGGAACCCACCTCAACAGAACCATTACCAGTTTCGCTTTTGGAACCCGGAAATTATATGACTATATCGATGATAATCCGGCCTTTTCTTTCATGGATGTGGAACATGTGAATTATCCGATCAATATCATGAAAAATAAAAAAATGGTCGCGATTAATTCTGCCATAGAAATTGATTTAACCGGACAGGTCTGTGCAGATTCAATCGGAACTTACCAATTCAGCGGAATAGGAGGTCAGATGGATTTTATGCGAGGTGCCGCACTTTCAGACGATGGAAAACCCATCATCGCTATTTCTTCTCGTACCAAAAAAGGAATCCCAAGAATTGCACCTTTCCTTAAACAAGGAGCGGGCGTGGTCACCACCAGAGGGCATATTCACTACGTAGTGACCGAATATGGTGTAGCTTATTTGTATGGTAAAAACCTTCGCCAGCGTGCCAAATCTTTAATTGAAATTGCCCATCCAGACGATCGAGAAATGCTTGATGCAGCAGCGTTTGAACGATTCAAAGTACTGGTCTAAAAAATTAAACTCCTACAAATCCTCAATTTTCAGTGAGGATTTTTTTGTTCAAAGTACATTTTGACAATGCTAATAAAATTGTTTTACCCGAGGTTTAGACTTTAATTATTTACAAAAAATGCAACAAAAAAGACAGCAGTTCTAAAAGTAAATTTTAACACTCCTAAAATTTTTGTAATTTGCAATATCTAAAAAAAGAATAAAATGTCAACACTTACTTTTGCTGAAAAGATCGCGCAGGCGGAAAATTTCTTACCAATCAATGGAACTGATTATATCGAATTTTATGTCGGAAATGCGAAGCAGGCTGCCCATTTTTACAAAACAGCTTTCGGCTTCCAGTCTTTAGCATATGCCGGCCCAGAAACCGGAATACGCGACCGAGCTTCTTATGTCTTGCAACAGGGAAAAATTCGCCTCGTTCTAACCTCTGGTCTTAATTCTGATTCTCCCATTTGTGAACATCAAAAAAAACACGGCGACGGGGTGAAGGTTCTGGCGCTTTGGGTAGATGATGCTTATTCCGCGTTTGAAGAAACTATAAAACGTGGTGCAAAACCTTATCTAGAGCCAACCACCTTAACCGATGAAAGCGGCGAAGTAAGAATGTCGGGAATTTATACGTATGGTGAAACCGTGCATATGTTTGTAGAACGTAAAAATTACACTGGTGCATTTATGCCAGGCTTCCAAAAATGGGAAAGTGATTATAATCCATCTGAGGTAGGTCTTTTGTATGTGGATCATTGCGTAGGAAATGTCGGTTGGGATCGTATGATTCCCGTGGTAAAATGGTATGAAGAAGTAATGGGATTTGTAAATATCCTCAGTTTTGATGACAAGCAGATCAATACCGAATATTCTGCGCTGATGTCTAAAGTGATGAGCAACGGAAATGGTTTTGCAAAATTCCCTATTAATGAGCCAGCGGAAGGAAAGAAAAAATCTCAGGTCGAAGAATATCTGGATTTTTATGAGGAAGAAGGGGTACAACATATTGCAGTAGCAACCAAAGACATTATCAATACGGTGGTCGAATTAAAAGCAAGAGGCATTGAATTTCTTTCCGCGCCACCCGAAGCCTATTACGAAATGGTGCCCGAACGTGTGGGACATATCGATGAGGATTTGAAAAAACTTCAGGATTTAGGTATTTTGATTGACCATGACGAAGAAGGTTATCTTCTTCAAATTTTTACCAAACCGGTGGAAGACCGCCCTACTCTTTTCTTCGAAATTATTGAAAGACATGGCGCACAGAGTTTTGGTGCTGGAAATTTCAAAGCCTTATTTGAAGCCTTAGAAAGAGAGCAAGCCAAACGAGGAAATCTATAAAACACAATCCCATTCGATTCTAATCGAAGCAAAAAAAAACATTGATGAAAAAAATAATTGCGCTTCTACTTTTTATTTCAGCGCTCGGCTTGAAGGGTCAGTACGGATCAATTAATGCCATCCTGGACCGCCTGGAAGAAAAAAAAGGCTTGAATAAAAATTTAAAGAACGTCAGTATCGACGACGTAAAATTTGTATTAATTAAAGATTTCGGCGATCATACGGAAAGATATTTTTTTATTATTAAAGGAAATAAATCGACCTACGTCGAAGTTTTTGATGACAAACAAACCGGAGGAACATCTTCCAACGTATTTTCTGGTGATATTGTTCGCTCAAAGCATCAGATTATATCTTTAAGAGCCGATCAGCTGGAAGGAAAGAAAATCCCCATCCCGATTACCAAAACCTTTCTACTGACGGAACAAAAAAATATTCTTTACCTTATCGATATCAACTCCAGAGAACGATGGATCGAAGAGAGCGCCATTAACAAAAAATAAACATTCCACAGATCAAGGTTCAAAGTAGCAATGCAAATTCATTCTTTGAACCTTTTCTTTAATTACAATTATTATGAAATCATTTATCAAATATCCAGAAAATTCAGATTTTTCAATTCACAATATTCCCTTTGGTGTAGGAGTTTTTAATAAAGAGTATTTCGCCTGTTGTTCCCGAATCGGTGATATGGTGATTGACCTTGCTACTTTGTATGATTATGGTTTTTTTGACGAAATCGAAGGAATTGATGAAAATGTTTTTGAGGCATTTACTTTAAATGAATTTATCGCCTTAGAAAAACACGTTACCAAAGCTGTACGATTAAAAATTCAGGAAATTTTGGGTGAACATTCTAAACTTGCAGGAGATCAAAAAACCATTGACGAATGTTTTTATCATTTTGAGGAAGTTGAAATGATGATGCCTGTGCACGTCCCAAATTATACCGACTTTTATAGCAGTATTGAGCACGCCACGAACGTCGGCAAAATGTTCAGAGGTGCAGACAACGCCCTGCTTCCCAACTGGAAGCATCTTCCGGTCGGTTATCACGGTCGGGCTTCCTCAATTGTGATCTCTGGCACCGAATTTCACCGCCCAAAAGGGCAAATGAAACCTGTGGCAGATGAAAATCCTATTTTCGGAGCTTGCAAGCAACTGGATTTTGAATTAGAAATGGCATTTATAGTGAATAAAAACACAGAAATGGGCGATCGTATTACAACGGCTGAGGCTGAGGAGGCTATTTTCGGTATGGTCTTGTTCAATGATTGGTCGGCCAGAGATATTCAAAGCTGGGAATATGTTCCGTTGGGACCATTTTTAGGAAAAAATTTCTGCTCCACGATTTCACCTTGGATAGTTACTTTGGAAGCTTTAAAACCTTTCCGAACAGACTCGCCAAAGCAGGAACCCGAAGTGTTGGACTATCTAAAATTCCAGGGTCAACAAAATTTTGATATTAAGCTGCAGGTTTATATTCAACCTGAAAACGGGCAAGAAAATTTAATTTCAGAGAGCAATTATAAATTTATGTACTGGAACATGTTGCAGCAGTTGGCGCATCACACGGTGAACGGTTGTAATATAGAAGTTGGTGATCTGTACGCTTCTGGAACCATTTCTGGACGTGAAAAAAGTTCTTTTGGTTCGATGCTTGAACTCACTTGGCGTGGGACACAACCTCTACATTTATCCGACGGAACAGAGCGTAAATTCATTAATGATCATGATACGGTAATCATGAGAGGACACGCGGAAAAAGAAGGAATGCGGGTCGGTTTCGGTGAGGTAAGAGGGAAAGTGTTGGCTGCGAAAGAATAAGCCTTTGAAAATATAAACCACAACGAATCACAAAGTAGATTGGCTATTGTGTTATAATCCTAAAGTTCTAAAAAATATGAAAACAATCTCCCCAACAGCATTAAATAATTTTCAGTTACAAACTCTTTTACAGACAGCGATTGCACCACGTCCGATTGCATTGGCTTCTACGGTTGATAAAGATGGAAACGGTAATTTAAGCCCTTTTAGTTTTTTTAACATGTTCAGTTCTAATCCTCCGATTGTGATTTTTTCACCAGCGAGAAGAGTTCGGGATAATACCACCAAACATACTTTAGAAAATGTTTTAGCAGTTTCGGAAGTGGTCATCGGAATCGTTAACTACAATATTGTGCAGCAGATTTCGCTCTCTTCTACGGAATACGGGAAAGAAGTGAATGAGTTTATAAAATCAGGTTTAACAATGAAAGATGCAGAATTGGTAAAACCAAAACTGATTGAAGAATGTCCCGTTAATCTCGAATGCAAAGTATTGGAAGTTAAGCCTTTAGGAACAGAAGGTGGTGCTGGAAATTTGGTAATCTGTGAAGTCATTAAAATTCATATACGTGAAGAGTATTTGAATGAAGAAGGGAATTTGGATCAGAAAAAGCTTGATTTGGTCGCTAGATTAGGTGGGAATTGGTATTCTAGAAATAATGAAAATAATATGTTTGAAGTTCCGAAACCTTTAGCAACAAAGGGAATCGGCTTCGATAATTTGCCCGAGGAAATTAAAATGAGTAAAATCTTTACCGGAAATGATTTGGGAATGCTCGCAAATACTGAAGATTTGCCAGAAGGTAATTTTATTTCAGACGAGAAAATTCATCGTGAGGCACAGCAGCTTCTTGAATTACATCACATTGCGGAGGCTTGGGAGATTTTGAGGAAATAAGAGGGAAAATAATCATTCTATTTTTCATTCCTCAACACTATTAATTTTATTGATAGTTTTCTTAAAAAATATGGTATAATAATTATAAATAAAGCAATGCAATGCATTTAAAAGTTTTATCTTTATCACCTAATTTAAAAATACCATTCTATGAAATTTCTTAAAATTTTACTCCTTTTATTTTCTGCCATATTATATGGTCAAGAATTTACGTACATCGACTTCGGAAACGCGTCAACAGCAACTCCTGGGAACTGGAACAACGTAATAGCAACCTCCTTAAACCAAGAAGGTATCAGTGTAAATTTAATTACCAATTCTGGTGCGGCAACTGGGATAAATTTACTTATTGACGATTCTTTCGATTTGGTAAATACCGCCGGAACAACTTCCCCAAATGCGGCTTTGCCTTTCCCTGCATCTTCTACGAGAGATAGCTTTTTTGGCGAAGCTGTAGCTTTCAACGGAAATATCAACGCGACGGGTGGTTTCACCTTGTCTGGTCTTGATGTTAACAAATTTTACACGTTCAATATTTTCAGTTCAAGAACAGGGGTATCGGATAATCGCGAAACTCAATTTACGGTAACTGGTGTTAGTACTGAAGTAACGGCTTTAAATGCGTCAAACAATACTTCACTTACGACCTATGTAATGAATATGAAACCTGATGCTGCTGGGAAAATTACTTTCAAAGCAGAAAAAGGCCCCAATAATAACAACAGCAATGGCTTTTATTACCTAAATGCTTTAGAACTGATTAGCACGACTACTCCTTACGTTATCGGGGGAGGAACACCGGAGTTAAACTTGGTTTATCCTAATGGGGGTCATATTTGGGAAGTAGGTAAAACAGTGAAAGTTCAATGGGCAAGTGCCAACATCACCAATTTAGATGTCGCTCTTTCGACCGATGGTGGATCAACTTGGACTTCTGTTGCAACCGCACCGGCCAATCAACAAAGTTATAATTTGGTGGTCCCAAATTCAGTTACTTCAACTGCAAAAATTAAAATAACTGGAGAAACGCTGACTGATCAAAGTGATGCTAATTTCTCGATCATTCCGAATGATAATAAAATCTTTAAAATAGTCGTTTTAGGTTCTTCTACCGCCGCA
Source organism: Kaistella yonginensis (assembly GCF_030409525.1). Classification (GTDB taxonomy): domain Bacteria; phylum Bacteroidota; class Bacteroidia; order Flavobacteriales; family Weeksellaceae; genus Kaistella; species Kaistella yonginensis. Next base: position 19,363 of record NZ_JAUFQB010000017.1, read on the forward strand.
GGAACTGGCCCTTCTTCACCTGAAAATGCTTGGGTAAATAAATACACCAAATATTTAACCGAGATGGATACACGATACAGCATTACCAATTTGGCTTTAGGCGGGTTTGCAACCTACAATATTTTACCAACGGGAACACCAATTCCTTCTGGAGTAACCAGAACGATTGATACCGAACGTAATATTACAAAAGCAATGGGTTTAAATCCTGGGGGAATTATCATTAATATGCCTTCCAACGATGCTGCTAGTGGCTACCCTGTCGCAGATCAACTACAAAATTACGATTTGATTACCGCTTCACCTGCCGCTCAAAATATTCCTGTTTGGGTTACAACGCCACAACCTAGAGGATTTGGAACGAATACGACCAATCTTACAATTCAATTAGATATGGTTACGGCGACAAATACTAAATTCGGTACAAAAGCGGTAGACTTCTGGACTGGTTTCGGAGTTGCAGATGGAAATGGAATCTTGCCACAATATAATGCCGGTGACAATATCCATATGAATGATGCGGCACATCAAATCTTATTTGACCGAATTATAGGAAAAGGAATTCACCTTATCGTTAAAGACAACGCGCTTTTGGCGACCAATGAAAGTGTGGTAAAAGAATCTAACGATTTTAGTGTTTATCCAAATCCCATTAACAACCAAGCCACGATTCAATTTAATTTAAAGAACAACAGCAATGTTTCAGTGGAATTGTACAATATGGAAGGTCAAAACCTTAAAACGATTTTTAGCAAATCAAACATATCTGGTAAACATCAAATTGATTGGAACGCGACTTCCTCAAAAGGACAAAAATTGCAACCTGGTGTGTATTTAATTGTTCTGAAAACGGACCAAAAATTGCAAACTAAAAAAGTGATTATCAAATAAAATCATCATTAGCCCAGCTATGATGGGTAAAAAAAATCAAAATCCCGACGGTGCGTCGGGATTTTGTTATTAAAGAAAGCTAAATTTTATTTTTTAATGAATTTAAAAGACTGTGACTTTCCGTTAGAATTCGTTTTCAGAATATACATTCCTGTTTTTAATTTGGAAATGTTAAGATCGGTCTTTTTTACGTTCAAATCTTGTGAGAGTACGTTCTTACCAGAAATATCATAAATTTCAATCACTGAGATTTCCGATGTATCAGAAATCGTCAATAGATCAGTTGCCGGATTTGGATAAAATGTTAAAACTTGAAGTTTTAACATTTTCTGTGGATAGGGCGGTTTCAAAAACTTTTACATTATCTAAGGTTAAATAAAACTGATCTGGATCAGAAAACACTCGGAAAGACAAATAGTAAACCCCATCTGCTGGGACTGTAAAATTCACGGTCGCTGTTTCATATGGATAATTTCCAATAGCCTCATCAATCCACAATTGTTGCGTTTGACCCGCAACCGTTGCAGCGGTTCCGATTTTAACTTCCAATTTTTCTGGGAATATCGCATCAATTCTTTGATAATCAAATTTTAAAGTCAAATTTTTTCCAGCCTGTAAATTTAGACCTTTGGAATAGAGATAAGAATTTGCCATATTAAAATCATGATATTCATACATCATATAATAAGTTCCTTCCGAAGGATCTGGCGTAGCACCAGAAGCTTGCGTTTTTTCCCATATATTTCCTGTTCCTTCATTGGTTACGAACCATTCATCGAGGTCTGCAGTTTCAAAACCATACGAATACGGTAAATCCACGCTCGCTGCATTTTGCGTTTTTTGTGTGGTTGAACCCGTATTTTGCTCCATCATTATCGAAGCGCAAAATACGGAAAGACCCAAAAATAGAGTGTTTTTCATAATTTTAATTTAAGATTAACTCAAATAGACCAAAACATATCAAATAAAGGTCTTTGAAGCAAGAATTAAAACAGCCATTTAATTTATTATCCTTATTATTGGGCAAAAATTTATTGATATGAAGAAACTTTATTTTATGGCATTGGGAGTTGCCTCCCTTTTATGTTCAGCGCAGCAGACGATTTCTTTCGAAGCATCGGAAGGTTTTAATTTAGGCAGCATTCACAACCAGAACGGCTGGGAAGTCACTTTAAACAGTGACAATCAACCCATTACGAATCAAACGATTTCTTCGGAATTCGCTTCAAACGGCAGTAATTCTATGAAGATTGCGGTAGATGAAGCAGAGGATTTTGGCTGGTTTCCCATTTTCGGAGCAGCAAAAGAATTAAGTCCTGCTTTTAACTACAAAAACTTAAATGTAGAATTTGATGTTTACATCGACGAAATTGATGGGTCGACCTTTGAATTTGGAACCTATGGAATTGTGGATGATGAATTTGTACCCGTTTTCGTGTATTCCTTTAATTACACCGGAAATTTAGAGCTAATCAGCAGTATAGATTACGATTATGAAGATGCAAGTTTTACCTGGCAAGCGAATAAATGGTATAAAATAAAAACGGAAATTACCGAAGATGCCATTAAATATTATATCGATGGAAACCTTGTTTTTACAGGCCTAAATTTTACGAAAGCCCATATCGAAGGATTAACTTTTCTACATGATAATTTTAGTGGTGCCGCTTATATCGACCAAATTAAAATTAATAATACCGCACTTGCAGTAGAATCATTCAAAAGTAAAAAATGGAGAACTTACCCTAATCCCGTTCAAGATATTTTGAAAATTGAATTACCACAAGGGGAAAAAACCAGAACGGTAGAAGTATACAACACCATCGGACAAAAAGTTGCGCAGGTTGCCGAAAAGAAAGAAATTTCTTTCAACTCCTTAAAACCTGGAATCTATATTGTAAAAGTAATCACTGAAAATGAAGCGGTGTACACCACCAAAATTATTAAAGAATAGTATCAACAACCATTCAACAAAAAATAAAATCCTGTCTCCAATGAAACAGGATTTTATTTTTAATAAGCTATACCGAAAATAAAGGTACCGGTTTAATCTTTGAGACTTAGATCGGGATTCAAGTCGGGATTTAATTTAAGCGCTTTTTTGTTTTGATTATTTCGCAATTTAATATTGAGAACTTCTACCATTAAACTAAACGCCAAACAAGAATAAATAATGTTTTTACTCACATGCTGATGAATTCCTTCGGCGACCAACATCACCCCAATTACCACTAAAAAGGAAAGTGCCAACATTTGTAAACTTGGATATTTGTTGATAATGGCAGAAATTGGTCCCGCAAATGCCATCATAATTCCGATTGAGATCACCACTGCGATAATCATCAACACGACATTATCGACCAAACCAATAGCGGTAAGAATTGAGTCTAGCGAGAAAACCATATCCACCAAAATAATTTGAACAATTACGATTGTCATTAAACTGGAGGCTGCCTTTTTTGGTCGGTGGGTATCATCAAAAACCTGCATTTTTCCGTGGATTTCAAAAGTGCTCTTCCCAATTAAAAATATACCTCCAAACAATAAGATGAGATCTTTCCAACTTAATGCTAATGGTAATTCTGTTCCTGGTTCATCGATAAAAGGTAAGGTCAGAATCGGTTCTTTCAGTCCGATAATCCAGTTAATCATCAACAATAAAATAACGCGGAAAATCATGGCAAACGCCAAACCCAAATTCCGAGCAAATTTCTGTCTTTCTTTCGGTAATTTATCCGAAATAATAGAGATGAAAATTATATTATCCACCCCGAGAATAATCTCTAAAAAAGTAAGGGTTAATAGACTGATCCAAATTTGCGGTTGGGCAAAATCAGGAAATTCGAATACCGACAAGAATATCATATATTTAATTTTGGTCGGTAAAAATAAAAAAACATTCGGTTAATTTAATATTAATTTTTATTTACATTGAAATCTAAAAGTGTCCTTTAATAAACTTAATCATTAATAATGTTGCTTTTTCTAAATCCTGTGGAAGTTCATTTTCAGTCCAAGGTTCTTTGGCTCCAAAAATATGGTTCGCGTTTTCTAAAAGAACCAACTCAGAAGTTTTACACCATTCATTCAAAAGCGTCGCTTCTTTGTCTCTTACTGCTTCATCATTTGTTCCCTGAACAATCAAAAAAGGTTTTTCTAAATGTTGTGCAGCATATTGAATATCGAAGCGGTTTTCATTTTTTTCAAAATCTTCATAGAATTGAAAGTAATGTGGCATTTGTTGATGTGTTCTTTTGTTTTCAGAATACATCACGCCTTGGTTTTTCCAGCTTTCAAACCGATCTTGGGTGGGGAAACGATATTTAAAATTACTCACGCCCGCTAAACTGATTAGTATTTTTACGCGTGCATCTTCGAAAGCTTTTATAACGGTAATTCCACCACCACGGCTGTGGCCAATAAGCGTTATTTTTTCTTCGTCAACTTTAGGATGATGATAAAAATGATTCAACACCTCATCATAATCAGACATTTCTTTTGAAAAATTATTGTTTCCAAACGCTTCCAAATCCGCAAAATCTTTTGGTTGCTCGACGGTTGTTCCATTGTGCGAAAAATTAAATTTAACAAAGAAAAATCCTGCTTCGGCAAATTTTTCCGCCATCAAATCCCAAGCGCCCCAATCTTTATAGCCTTTGTAACCATGGGCAAAAATAACGAGTGGTAATTGATGTTTCGTTTCCGGATAAAAAGCATCAGCTAAGAAATCACGGGTTTCAGCGCTTTTAATGATGATGTTTTTTTCGATATGGAGTTTCATGATTTTTTCTATTTATTGAAATGAGATCGGAATAATCTCAAATTTAAGAATTTCTATTTTGGCGAATAATTCTAAATTAAAAAAATAAAGCCCTACGATTATTAAATAAAAAACCCTTTCGGCCACTAAAAGGCTGAAAGGGTTTTTACGTTCACTATTTTAGTTTTACCAAATTTTTATTCTCTCACTTGGCGCTTTGTACAATTTATCAGTTGGTTTAAGGTCGAATGCTTTATAGAAGGAATCCTGATTTACCAAGGGACCAAAAGCTCGGAAATAACCTGGCGAGTGCGGATCTGTTTTCACTTGATTCACCATATATTTCTCGGTAGATTTGGTTCTCCATACGGTTGCCCAACTCATAAAGAATCTTTGATCCTGTGTAAAACCACTGATTAATCCTGGATTACCATGATCTTTCAAATACATTTGAAGTGCGGTGTACGCCACAGCAACACCACCCAAATCACCAATATTTTCTCCGCTCGTAAATTTTCCATTAACGAAACTTCCTTTTACTGGTTCATATTTATCGTATTGCGCTGCAAGTTGACCCACTTTTGCATCGAAGTTTTTACGGTCAACATCTGTCCACCAATTGTTTAGGTTTCCATCACCGTCAAATCGGGAACCAGAATCATCAAAACCGTGACCGATTTCGTGACCGATTACCGCTCCAATGCCACCAAAATTTACGGCAGGATCAGCTTTGAAGTTAAAAAATGGCGGTTGAAGAATTGCGGCTGGAAAAACGATTTCGTTGTTAGAACCACTATAATAGGCATTTACGGTTTGTGGTGACATGCCCCATTCTGTTTTATCAACGGGCTGTCCAACTTTTGCTAAATTTTTAGCATAAGACCATTCGGTGATATTCTGTAAGTTTTTGTAATACGTTCCACCATCGGCAGTACCCATTAGCTGCAGCTTAGAATAGTCTTTCCAAGTATCTGGGTATGCTATTTTCACAGAGAATTTCGATAATTTTTCTTGCGCTTTCACTTTTGTTTCTGGCGACATCCAATCGTTGTCAGCAATATGTTGTTTGAAAGACTTTTTCAAATAACCAATATAAATTTCCATTTGCTTTTTCGCTTCTGCCGGGAAATACTGATCGACATACAATTTACCAAAAGCTTCACCTAAAACGCTATTAATTACGCCTAAACCTCTTTTGTTCATGGGTCTTTGCTCCTGTTGCCCCTGTAAATATTTAGAATAGAAATTGAAATTTAAATCATCTAATTTTTTATCAAGATTACCTGCGTTCCCAGAAACCATTCTCGCTTTCATGTATTCTTTGATCAGCGGAAGTGTTCTTTCGTTCATCCAAGAATCCATATTCTGATAATATTTAATTTCGCTAACAATTACTTTATCCGTTTTTACGGTGGCATCACGAAGATATTTCGGCAAATCAATATGCGTAACCAATTTTGAAAGTTCGGGTAAGGTCTTTGGATTGTAGCGTAGATTTGCATCGCGGTTCTGCTCGTTGGTCAACATATCATTGGCGAGCTGTCTTTCAAACGCAACAACACGCTGCGCGGTTTGATCTGCATTTGCATAGCCGATAACCTCAAAAAGTTGGGCTAAATAATTTTTATATTCCCCTAAAGTTTTGGTGTTGGCTTCGTTTTCTTTTTGATAGTAGTCCCGTCCTAATCCTAACGAAGCTCCGCCCAAATACACTGCATTCATTACAGAGTTTTTCATATCCGGACCCACACGCCACGCGTAGAAAGGATTGTCGCCCGTTTTTGTTGCTTCTGTTAAATACGTTTGTAATTGCGCAACTGTTTTAATATTGTCAATTTTTTGTAAATCTCCTTTAATAGGATTAATTCCGTCGGCATTTCTTTTGTCCCAATCCATAAAAGTTCCGTACAAATTTTGGATTTTCTGACCTTCAGAACCTGGCGCAAACTTATCGGCCAAGATTATATCTAAAATTCCTAAAGAGGCATTATCAACATCTTCTCTCAAAGCGTTGAAACTTCCCCAGCTTGATTTGTCAGATGGGATCTCGGCAGTTTTCATCCAGTTTCCGTTGACATAGCTAAAGAAATCATCTTGTGGACGAACCGAAGTATCCATAAATGAAAGATTAAGTCCTTCATCTTTGGTCGATGCTGGATTAACCGCAGGTGTTTCCTCTGTTGGTGCAGTTGCAGCAGTGGTGGTGGAACACGAATTGAGTAAAACAACGCCCGCAAAAGCAAGTGCTGCGATGGTAATTCTTTTCATAAGACTTTATTGATTTTTATTAAGATTATTGTAAAGATAATGATTATTTATTATTAACAAACCACCAAATCGCGCAATTCTCTATTGCGTAAGGGATTGAAGTGGCATCCTTTTTTATTGGGGTAGCTTTTCGTGGTGGGATAAAAAAGATACAGCGGAAAGCCCGACCTGAACGAGGGAATGGAGCCTCGTTCGGAGACGAGGCGGAATTCCCGAGTGAAGGTTACGCCAAAAAAAACAGCGCAAATGCGTGATTTTTCCAGGGCAATTTCAAAATATGCTACCAGATCACGACTCTGTTTTCGGGTTTTACGTAGTGCTGATCTCCTTCTTTTACATCGAAAGCTTTGTAGAAGGCATCGGTGTTTAGAAGGGGTCCGAAGGCGCGGTACAAACCAGGTGAATGTTCATCGGTTTTGATTTGATTGATTAAGGCGGCCTCCTTCTGAAGGGTTCGCCACACGGTGGCCCAACTCATAAAAAAGCGCTGATCTTGCGTATATCCACTAATTTTTCCTGGATTTCCGTGGTCTTTCAGGTACATTTGTAAAGCATCATACGCAATATTTACGCCGCCTAAATCGGCAATATTTTCACCATTGGTAAAGGTTCCATTGACAAAAGTTCCTTTCACAGGCTCGTATTTATCATACTGTGCTGCCAGGGATTTGGTTGCTTTTTCGAAATTGGCTTTATCAGCAGGAGTCCACCAATCAACTAAGTTTCCATCGGCATCAAACTGGGCACCGGAGTCATCAAAACCATGCGTCATTTCGTGACCGATCACGGCACCGATTCCACCAAAATTAATAGCGGCATCTGCTTTTGGATTAAAGAATGGCGGTTGTAAAATTGCAGCTGGGAATACGATTTCGTTGTTCACCGGATTGTAGTAAGCGTTCACCGTTTGTGGCGTCATTCCCCACTCTGTGCGATCTACAGGCTTACCAACTTTCTCTAATTCACGGTCATATTGCCAAGCGGTAACGTTTTGAAGGTTTCCGTATAGAGTGCCACCGTTTTCTTTTGATTGTACTTTTAAAGTGGAATAATCCTTCCACTTGTCGGGATAAGCCACTTTTACGGTAAATTTATTCAGTTTATTTAAGGCTTTTTCTTTGGTTACGGATGACATCCAGGTCAAATTGTTGATGTGAGATTCAAAACTTTTTTTCAAATATCCGATCAGCTCAACCATTTGTGCTTTCGCTTCAGCGGGAAAGTATTTATCCACATATAATTTTCCGAACGCTTCACCCAAGCTGCCGTTAATTAATTCGAAACCTCTTTTATCTTGGGCTCGCTGAACATCCTGGCCTCTTAAATATTTACCATAAAACGCAAATTTTATATCATCTAAATCTTGGGAAAGATAGCTTGCGCTACCAGAAAGTAGATGAAATTTCATATAATCTTTAAGCAATGGAAGATTTTTTTTGTTAATGAACTGATCGAGGTTTTCGTAGTATTTCAGTTCACCAATAATGGCTCGATCGGTATTTACACCGACCGCGCTCAAATAAGTTGGCAGGTCGATATTCTTTACCAATTTCGAAAGCTCTGGCATCGTGCGAGGGTTGTATTGCAACGTCGCATCTCGACTTTGCTCATTGGTCAGTAAAGTCTGCGCCATACTTTTTTCGAAACTTACAATGTTTTTCGCCGTGGCAGCTGAGTTTTTATACCCTAAAACATTCAACATTTGAGCAACATAATCGGTATACTTTGCCACCGTTTCTGTGTTTTTAGGATTCTCTTTCTGGTAGTAGTCTCTACCCAAGCCTAGACTTGCGTCTCCTAAGTAAATGGCATTCATCTTCGAGTCTTTCAAATCAGAAAAAACACCCCAAGCATAGAAAGGGTTCTCGCCATTTTTAGTGGCCTGGATTAAATATTTTTGTAAATCGGTCAGCGATTTAATACCGTCTATTTTTGCTAAATCAGCTTTGATGGGAGAAATCCCATCGGCATTCCTTTTAGACATATCCATATAAGTGGCATATAAATCCTGAATTTTTTTGCCTTCGCTGCCCGGAGCGAATTGGTCATTTAATAAGGAACGAAGAATGGTCATCGAATTATTATCGGTGTCTTCTGCCAATTTATTAAACGAACCCCAGGTTGATTTATCTGCCGGAATGGTCGCGGTCTTCATCCAAGTTCCATTTACAAAATTATAGAAATCATCTTGTGGCCGTATTGATTGATCAAACGTTGAAAAATCCAAGCCGTTTTCTGGCAATTCTTTTACGGTTACTGTGGAAATTGCTGATTCTGGTGTACTTACCGCTTTTGATACGCAGGAGTTAAGAGTAATCAATCCGGCAAAAGCCAAAATACTTAGGTTACTATTTTTCATGGAGACAACTTTATTATTTAGTCTAAAAATAATTTTATTTGTTACAACAGTCTAAAAATAAAAAAGTCATTCGGCTTGAATGACTTTTCTATACTTATTTGAAATTGATTTTCCCACCGATTACATTTTTATACTTACGATCGTTGGGATCACCATAAACATCAATAGTACCGCCAGCTCTGGTTTTTGCATCGACCGATTCGGTCGCATAAACTTCGGCAATTCCGCCAGCATTTGCGGTAATCGTGGCATTTTTAGAATCTAAATTCTGACCGTAGAATTTACCTCCAGAATTCACGACTATATCTTGATAATCTGCTGTTCCGGTCACTACAATTTCACCCCCAGAATTGGTTTTCACAGTGAGCTTTCCCGTATCGACTCCTACATTTACTTTTGAACCTTCATTTGCGGTGAGGCTTACCATATTTGCCTTCCAAGTTTCAGACGAACTTACCGATGAACCCTGACTTGCCTGAATAGCATTTAAATTTCGATAATACACTTTGACCGACACCTGATTTCCCTGCAAAATTTTTGCCGGTGACATTCTGATTTTCAATTCCCCATTTTTATTGACAGTTTCTACGTTGGCATCATCGCTGGAGCTTTCAACCTTATTTTCATTAGATGGAATGATCACGACCGTAATTTTATCATAAACTTTCAAAGAGGAAAACTCTCCCACATCTCTACTTAACTGAGCAAAGGAAAATTGAAATCCCAATACCAATAAACTTCCTAATATCTTTTTCATAATTTTAAATTAAATTCAGTACCAATAACGGTTTTTACGTCTTTTTATTTCTTGTACTTTCAATTTTTATAACATCGAAAATAATTCTAATTATCATAATTTAGTACGATTTATTACCAAATTGAAAAAAGGTGTAATATTTGAATACCCTTACCGACTTATCACAACAAAATATTTCCGGGAATCCTATGAAATCAAAAACATTTATAAAACTCACCAACAAAGGAATCTACTGCATCCCAGGTAAATTTTATATTGATCCGTGGAAGCCGGTTGATTTTGCCGTAATTTCTCATGGACATGGCGACCATGCGCGCTGGGGCATGAAAAAATATTTATGTCACCATTTTACCAAACCTATTTTACAACATCGAATTGGGTCGGATATTGAGATTCAAACGCTTGGTTATGGCGAAGAAATTAGCATTAATGGTGTTAAAGTTTCGATGATCCCCGCTGGACATATTATCGGATCCGCTCAAATCAAAATGGAATACAAAGGCTATGTCATCGTATTTTCGGGAGATTACAAAACAGATGACGACGGATTATCAACACCATTTGAAGTAGTGCGATGTGATGAATTTATTACAGAAAGTACTTTTGGACTTCCTATTTATCACTGGTTACAACCGCAGGAATATGCAGAATTAATGAAATCCTGGGTTCAGAACAACAGAGAAAATGGAAAGACCTCTGTATTCATCGGCTATTCTCTCGGAAAAGCGCAGCGGGTAATGAAATCCATCGAAGACAGTGGAAAAATATACGTACACCGCTCGATTGGAAAATTAAATGAAGGAATGGAGTCCGTCGGGATCAAACTACCGGCTTATGAAACATTGGATTTTCAGGAAAGCGTGAAACACGTAGATGGCGAAATCGTGATTTTGCCTCCCGCCTTATTTGAGTCAAATATTATAAAAAAAATACCCAATCGTGCCACAGCTTTTTGTTCCGGCTGGATGCAAGTTCGGGGTTCCCGACGGTGGCGCTCAGCAGATGCAGGGTTCGCTATTTCTGATCATGCCGACTGGAATGGGTTAATCGATACGGTAAAAGCCACCGGCGCAGAAAAAGTGTATGTCACTCACGGACAAACCGCCGTATTTTCAAAATATTTAAATGAGATCGGAATTAATGCCGTAGAATTAAAAACCATTTTCGGCGATGAAGAAATCGCGGAAAAAGAAATGATTGAAAAAGAATGAAAGATTTTGCCAACCTCATCAATGCGCTCGACAGCACCAATAAAACCACCGCCAAAATAGAAGCGATGGTTACTTATTTGGAAACCGCAAACGCCAGTGACAAGTTGTGGTTCTTGGCTTTATTTACAGGCAAGCGTCCGAAAAGACCAGTCAATACCAACCTTTTAAAACAATGGGCTTTAGAAATAACGCAACTGCCGGAATGGCTTTTCATTGAATCCTACTCAGCGGTTGGCGATTTAGGCGAGACCTTATCGTTGATTCTGCCTCAGGCTGAAAATGAAATTGAGAAATCTTTGACCCAATGGATGACCGAATTAATTGCATTAAAAAATCAAACAGAAGATGAAAAGAAAAAATATGTGCAGCAGTCTTGGAATGGATTGAACCATGTAGAGCGGTTTATTTTCAACAAATTAATAGGTGGCAGTTTCCGAATTGGAGTTTCTAAAAAACTACTGATCAATGCACTTTCCAAATTCTCGGGAGTTGATGGAAACATCCTAATGCACTCCATAATGGGAAAATGGCAAATGGAAGATGAAACTTTTAGCGATTTAATTCAGGGCACCAACATTAATCCAGATGACTCCAAACCATATCCCTTCTGCTTGGCCTATCCTTTAGAAAAAGAAACTCAGGATTTGGGCGACCGAAATAATTGGCAGGCAGAATTCAAATGGGATGGTATTCGCGGACAGTTTATCAAAAGAAATGACGAGATTTTCATTTGGTCACGCGGCGAGGAATTGGTTACGGAGCAGTTTCCAGAAATCGTGACAGCTTTAAAACAAGTCGTCGGAAACTTTGTAATTGACGGCGAAATTCTCGTTGTTAAAGATAATCGTGTTCTAAATTTCAATGAATTACAGAAACGCTTAAACCGTAAAACGATTCCAAAGAAATTGCTGGAAGAACTTCCGGTTCATATTTTCGTGTATGACATTTTAGAACTGGAATTTGCGGATTTAAGAGAAAAACCTTTATCTGAAAGAAGATTACTTTTAGAAACTTTAATTCAAAACTCCCCAGTTGAAAGAATTAGAATTTCAGAAATTGTTCATGCTGAAACATGGGAAGGTTTAGCGGAAGTTCGGGAAAATTCTCGAGACAACAACTCAGAGGGTTTGATGCTGAAAGAAAATAATTCTCGTTATCATGCGGGTAGAAAAAAAGGCGATTGGTGGAAATGGAAAGTCAGTCCGCTGACGATTGATGCTGTTTTAATTTATGCTCAAAAAGGCTCGGGACGACGTAGCAGTTATTACACGGATTATACTTTTGCCGTTAAAAATGAAGATCAACTCGTCACCATTGCAAAGGCATATTCGGGCTTAACCGATAAAGAAATCATGGAAGTGAGCAAGTTTGTGAATAAAAATGCCCTTGAAAAATTTGGTCCGGTTCGAACCGTAAAACCTGAACTGGTTTTTGAAATTGCCTTTGAAGGAATTGGATTCAGCAGTCGGCATAAAAGTGGCGTGGCATTAAGATTTCCCAGAATTGTTCGTTGGCGGCGTGATAAAACCGTCGCAGAAATTGATGAATTGAAAGAAATTAAAAAATTGATTACTTAAATCACTAGATTTTAAACCGAAATGACCGAAAAATTTAAGAATTCGACCGGATTTCAAATCATCAAAAAATGGATGGATGAAAAAGACCGTGAACCTTTCGGTTTTCAGTCGGAAACGTGGTATAAGTTTTCGCAGAATTACTCGGGAATGGTCATCGCACCTACAGGTTTTGGGAAAACCTTTTCGGTATTTTTAGCAGTCATTATCGATTATATGAACCACCCGGAAAATTACAAACCCGGAATGAAACTGCTTTGGATTACGCCATTGCGAGCGTTAGCAAAAGATATTGCGAAAGCGATGACCGAAGCTTTGGAGGAAATTGGTTTGGACTGGGAAGTTTCCGTCCGCAATGGAGATACACCAACTGCCGTTCGCGCAAAACAAACCAGAAAAATGCCGGACATTTTAATAATTACTCCGGAAAGTCTGCATTTATTGCTCGCCCAAAAACAGCATCAAAAATTTTTCAATAATCTACACTGCATCGTGGTTGACGAGTGGCATGAATTGCTCAGTTCCAAACGGGGAGTCATGACAGAACTTGCAGTCTCGCGAATTTTCAGTTATCAGGAAAAATTAAAAATTTGGGGAATTACGGCAACCATCGGTAATCTAGATCAAGCCTTGCAAGTGCTGATTCCCTATCCTATTAAAAAAACAAAAATCGTCGCCAAAGAAAAAAAGAAGATTGAAATTCAATCGGTTTTTCCTGATGATGTTGAAGTTTTGCCTTGGGCCGGCCATTTAGGAACCAAACTCGCTGATAAAATCATCCCGATTATTCTGGAAAGTAAGACTACTTTGGTTTTTACCAATACGCGAAGTCAGGCCGAAATGTGGTATCAGGTTTTGTTAAATACGCATCCAGATTTTGCCGGACAAATCGCAATCCACCACAGTTCGGTTGATAAAGATATTCGAATTTGGATTGAGGAAAATCTATCTTCAGGGTATTTAAAAGCCGTGATTTCCACTTCATCTTTGGATTTAGGAGTTGATTTCAAACCCGTAGACACTGTTATTCAAATAGGCTCCAGCAAAGGGATTGCACGTTTTTTACAGCGCGCTGGACGAAGCGGACATTCACCGTTTGAAACCTCCAAAATTTATTTTGTTCCCACCCATTCTTTAGAACTTATTGAAGTGGCAGCCTTAAAAGAAGCCGTTAAACAAAATAAAATTGAACCTCGTGAACCCTTGGTTTTAAGTTATGATGTTCTGCTTCAATTCCTCTTGACCTTGGCTGTTGGAGAAGGTTTTAACGAAAAAGAAACCTTTCATCAAATTAAGCAGACCAATGCTTTTGAACAACTCTCTGCGGAAGAATGGAAGTGGATTCTCACGTTTATCACCATCGGTGGGAAATTAAAAAACTACGAAGAATATCATAAAGTCGTCATCGAAAACAATTTGTATAAAGTGATTTCCCGGCGAATCGCGATGCTGCACCGCATGAATATTGGTACGATTGTAAGTGACTCTATGTTGAAAGTCAAATTTTTCAGCGGTGGATATATTGGAATGATTGAAGAGTATTTCATTTCCAAATTAAAGAAAAATGATAAATTCATTTTGGCTGGACGAGTACTTGAAGTTTCACACGTCAAGGAAATGACAGTTTATGTTCGGAACTCCAGTGGTAAGGGAATTGTCCCCAGTTATCTGGGTGGACGATTGCCCCTGTCTTCTTATTTAAGTGTTTTTTTAAGACAGAAACTTTCAGAATCGTTGCATGCAAAAACATCGGAAAAAGAACTGCGGTTTTTACATCCGCTGTTGGTCAGTCAGCAAGAACATTCGCACATTCCGACTGAAAAAGAATTTTTGGTAGAGCGGATTAAAACGCGGGAGGGTCATCATCTGTTTATGTATCCGTTTGAAGGTAGATTAATTCATGAAGTCATGTCGGCTTTAATTGCGTATCGACTTTCACGAATTTCCCCTATTTCGTTCTCCATCGCCATGAATGATTATGGATTTGAATTGTTTTCAAAACTAGAAATCCCTTTGACCGAAGAAAATATTCACGAAATACTTTCCAAAGAGAATTTGCTGCGTGATGTAATGGCATCGGTAAATTCCACCGAAATGGCCCGACGAAAGTTTCGCGACATTGCCGTTATTTCTGGAATGGTAATTCGCAACTATCCGGGACAGCAGAAAAACAATAAAAATCTGCAGTCGTCGTCTGGACTAATATTTAATGTTTTAGAGGATTATGATCCCGAGAATTTGTTATTAAAACAGGCCTTTTCCGAAGTATTCTACCAGCAAATAGACGAAGCCAGATTGGTTAAATCCTTCGAACGGATTCATGAAAGTGAGATTATTATTAAAAATTCAAATACCTTTACCCCGTTGAGTTTTCCCATTAAAGTCGACAGTTTGCGCCAAAGCTTGAGCAGCGAAGATTTAAAAGCCCGAATTCTACGAATGAAAATGGACGCCATGAAAAAGAAAATGAAAAAATGACTTTGCACACCCTAGAAAAAACTGTACAAAACGAAAAATTGATCTTTACCAATCAGCGCGCCTTATTTTGGGAGAAAAACAACTCGCTTATTATTAGCGATTTACACTTAGGAAAAACCGCCTATTTTCGAAAAAACGGAATACCAGTGCCTTCGGATATTTTAGAAGATGATTTGGAGAGACTCGATGAATTAATTCAGCATTTTGAAGCCAAAGAATTGCTGGTGGTTGGCGATTTTTTACATGCAGGAAAAAATACAGATTTTGAGCTGTTTGAAATCTGGCGTAAGCATAAACTCGAATTAAAAATAACCGTAATCAAAGGAAATCATGATCTTCGTCATGCGAGTTTTTTAAGCAATTTAAATATTGTAATCATCGAAGATTTTTTATTTAAAAAACCTTTCACCTTTATTCATATACCCGAAAATACGGACACCCGCTTTTCTATTTCAGGACATCTTCATCCTGGGGTTATGGTAAAATTAGAAAAAAGAAAATCGGTACGACTCCCCTGTTTTCGCATAGCGGAAAATCAAATAATACTGCCCGCCTTCAGTAAATTTACAGGTTTAGACACGCAGTGTTGCCAGGATTTTGAATGTATTGCCTTTACGGAGGATTTGATTTTTGAACTTTAAGATTTCATAAATTAATAGTTTTCCCGAATTAAAATCTCTACCAAATCTTGCAAAACCCGCTGCGAAACGAAACTCACAAAATCAGTTCTTTCGAAATGGGGCAAATGAATACGGCTGGTCTTTTCAAATTCATTAATCCGAATTGAATAAAAAGCGGTGCCAATTTCATTATTAAACTCATCGGTATTTGGCCCAGCAACTCCCGTTGTAGAAAGAGAAATCGCCGTTCTGAATAATTTCTGAGCACCCAAACTCATTTCCTGAGCTACTTCTGCGGATACCACGGTTTTTTCACGAATCGTTTTTTCGGAAACACCCAATATTTCAATTTTTTTGTACGCATCATAAGCGACCATGCCACCGAGGAAATACTTGGAACTGCCAGGAATTGAAGTCAACAACTTCGATAATTCACCCCCTGTAAAACTTTCAGCTGTAGAAATGGTGAGTTTTTTTTTATTTAAAATTTCTTGTAAGATTTCCTGAATATCATCTCCATCCCAAGAAATAACATGGGATCCAATTAAAGGATTTAGTTTATCTACTTCATTACTAATCTTTTTTTCCAGCGTTTTCTTGTTTTTTCCTTGCGAAGTCAATCTCAATTTAATCCGATTTCCCACGGGAAGATAAGAGAGCGAGATTTCTTTTGGCAACGCCAATTCCCAGGATTCGATTTGTTCAGACAGTAAGCTTTCCGGAATACCGACCACAGAAACCGTGTGCGTAACGATATGATTTAACCCAAATTTTTCTGTGAGAAAGGGAATTATTTTATCTTTTATCAAGGGTTTCACTTCGAAAGGAACGCCAGGTAAGCTGAACACCATTTTACCATTTTCCTGAATTAGCTGACAAGGTGCACTGCCAAAGTCATTTTGAAAAACAATAGCTTTGCTTAAAACTTCTGCTTGTGACCTATTTAATTCTAAAAGATGAGCACGCCCTCTTTTTTCAAAATACCGACCAAGATGAGCAAAAGTTTCTGGATCTAAAATGATTTCATCATTAAAATATTCTTTGAAGGCGGTTTTAGTTTTGTCATCTTTTGTGGGGCCGAGACCGCCGGTCGTAATGACCATATCTGCGCGTTCAAAAGCAGATTTTAGACTTTGTTTTATACTTTCGACTTCATCTGAAATGGTAAAAATCTGCGCCACAGGAATCCCGATTTTCTTCAGTTCGGTGGCAATAAAATTAGAATTGGTATCAACGGTATTTCCCGATAAAATTTCGTCACCGATGGTGATAAGTACAGCTTTCATAAAAAAATTTAGAGTATAAAAATACTGAATTTTATTCCATCGATTGCAATATGATTCAGTCTTGTATAGGTAAGAGGTTTGCAGTACGATTGGAACAGTCTTGCTGCTAAGATGAGATTCATTGTCGTGAATTCATAATTATTGAGCGCATTGCTTCACTTTGTTTGCATTGACAACGAAAATTAAAATTTATTAATCATGTTCCACCCAAATCAATTCATCGGTATTGTAGCCGATACTTTTAGCCTTTGCTAAAAACCGCTCTTTGTATTCAGCTGGTATTTTTTTCTCTCGGGAAAGAATCCATAAGTAATCCAGATTATTGCCAGCAACCAAGGCGTAGTTGTAATCATCATCGATATCGATTACGTTGTAGCCCGACCAAATCGGTTTAAAAAAAGACACTTTCAAGCGCGCACTATTTTTACTTTCAACAAATTTGGCTTCACCGATGCTTTGCTTCCATTCATTTTTCACGTAATCATATCCTTTGTTGTCAACGTTGATATTGCCATTGTTTTTTGGGGAATAGGTAGCAGTTACATTATTTAAGTTTTTTTCAAAACGGAAATCAAAACGGGCGATCTCATACCATGTTCCCAAATATTTTTCAGAATCAAAATTTTGTACGGCAGTTGCGCCTTTGGGAATTCCGACCGAGCAAGAACTGAGAAAGGTGAGCGCAAAAATCCCTATTGCTAGAGGAATTGTTATTTTGTTTAGATTTTTCATACTGTAATTTTTTAACGACCAAATTTAAAATATTCCGTCAAGTGATGTTTTTTATTTTTGAGATAAGCGGCTGTCATTTCCATACCCGTTACGGAAAAAGTGATGCCATTTCCACCAAAACCGAGAACGAAATAAGAGTTTTTAAATTTTTTATGTTCGCCAATGTAGGGCAAACCATCTTTCGTTTCTCCAAAAGTTCCAGCCCAAACAAAATCGGTATAAAACGGTTGCGAAGGTAAAACTTTATTATAGGCTTTGATAATTTTCTTTTCTTTTTGATTTAAAAGCTGATCGCGTTTTTCGGGATCTTGAAAATCTTCATCACCACCACCCATCAAAATTCTGTTATCATCGGTACTGCGCAGATAGAGATACGGTTCATCTGTATTCCAGAAAAGGGTATTTGAAAAGTTTTTATGGGTAATTTGATCCTGTTCAGAAACCATCGCAAAAGTACTTTTCAGCTGAACGAAGTTTTCATTAATAAGATTTTTACTCTCGTAACCGATACAGTAAATAATTTTATCCGCCTTGATTGTAAAACCACTCGCCAACAGTACTTCATTAAAATCAGGATGATATTTCACTGATTTCATTTCCGTTTTATCGAAGATCTTTAAACCTTTCTTTGCATTGAATTCCAAGAGCTCATGCGCGAGATTAAAAGCATCGACACTCGCCCCTTGTTTAGACCATATTGCACCGTAGGTTTTTTGTAAGTGGTACTTTTTTTCAACGTGTTTTGGCTCCAACCATATCACCTCCAAGCCCGCTTTTTTTCTAGCAGCATATTCTTTTTTTAACCAAGAAACATCTTTTTTCTTGGAGGCGAAATAAAGGGAATCTTTCCGCTGAAAACCTGCTTTTGATTTTATTTTTTTTGAAATTTTTTCGAGTTGATCAATCGAATCAGAGCAAGCTCTATAACTGGCAATTGCCCCTTCTGCGCCAACTTGTTGTTTGAGTTTATAGAGTGGTACATCAATTTCATATTGCAACATGGATGTTGTGGCGGAAGTACTTCCGTTGCAGATTTCTCTTTTATCGATTAAAATGGTTTTGTAACCTTCTGCCAGCATTTGGTGCGCAATGAGACTTCCAGTAATTCCAGCACCGATGATAAGGACTTCACATTGTTCATTTTGTTTAAGAGATGGATAGGATGATAGCAAGCCATTCTTGACCAACCAAAAAGGTTCATTTGATTTTAAATCCATGGAATACAATTTTGAGCAATAAAAACAAAAACCACGCCGCAGTATTAAATCAGCAACATACACTGGGTTATTTTACCGAATATTATTATTTAAGAAAACTTTAACGTATTAAAATACGATTTTGGTAATTATGGTTTGTTTTATGAATTTAATTGAACATCTTAAAAAAATAGGTTTTCACTCGTTCTAAATGAATCTATTTAAAATCATTATTAAAAATAAAAATATGTCTACCGAAAATTTAACCCAAAAAGAAGCGATTGAAACTTTAAAAAAACTTTCTGAAAGTGCCAGAATCTGTATGTTTTGTACGGATTTAAATGAGCTTCCCAATTCTTCCCGACCGATGAGCCTCAAAGAAACCGATCAAGACGGAAATTTATGGTTCATCAGCAGTGATCAAAGCCACAAAAACTTTGACATTAAAGAAGACAACCGCGTTCAACTTTATTTTATGAACAACAGTGATTCAGAATATCTTTCGATTTTAGGAAGAGCATTCATTTATAAAGACAAAGCCACCATCGAAGAAAAATGGAGTATCATGGCCAATGCATGGTTTGATGGTAAAGACGATCCGAACGTATCTATCATTCGGGTTACTCCAGAAGAAACCTATTATTGGGAACCTAAAGTTGGCAAATTTGTGTCGATGCTTCATTTCGCTACCGCAGTAATTACGGGTTCAAAAACGGATAACGACGATGGAAGAGAAGGAAAATTACACGTATAATCATCATTAATATTAACTCATTAAAATTTAAATTATGAAACCAGACTTAGGAATTACACAAAAAAACTTAACTGCAGTACACAAAATTTTAAATAAAGTTTTGGCCGATGGAAATGTGCTTTATATTAAATTAAGAAAATTTCATTGGAATTTATCCGGTGACAATTTTATGGAATTGCACTTATTATTTGAAGACCAATATGATGCTGTGGCAGAGGCCGTAGATGAAGTTGCAGAACGAATTGCAACCTTAGGCGGAATTGCAATTGGGACCACTTCTGAATTTTCAAAAGAATCGCAGCTGAAAGAAACACCGGGGAAAGTTCCTGATACGCAAGGAATGCTCAAAGAATTGGTGGCTGACCACGAAACCATCGTGAAATCATTGCGGGATAATTTAGACAAGGTTGAAGAAGATCACAATGATGCTGGTACCGCTGATTTCTTAAATGGATTAATGCAGGAACACGAAAAAATGGCTTGGAAATTGAGAAAATATTTCAAAGAGTCTTAATTTTCATCTTGATTTGGAGATAAAAAAAGTACAGCTGAAAAACCAGCTGTACTTTTTTATAAAGGATTGATTTTTTTTCAGTTAACCATTAGTTCTTAATTATTTTTATTGTTTGAGCTCCTTTATTTGTTTGCACTTTTAGAATATAAAGACCTTTGCTCACTTGTGAAAGATCAATTTGGTTGTTTACAACGTGTTTTGATGCAAACACCAATTGACCGGTTGTACTGAACAATTCTGCAGATTCAACTTTCGCTAAAGTCTTAATCGTTACGATATCTTTTACTGGGTTTGGATACACGCTGAATTTGTCTGAAGCAACAACTTGCTGTGTAGCCAACTGCGCTCCAGGAAGCTTAATTAAAAAACCTTTCGCATCGCTTTCTGCATAATTAGCACCGATACCACCTATATATTTTCCATCTGGTGAAATACCTGTAGGAATAGCGAGTGTAATTCCTAAATCATCAAAACCTAAGGTGTCCACATAATCATTCAAATTAACTTTTCCACCTTCTTTTGTCCAAATAAAACCTTCGCCCATCAAAATACTTTGCGTAGGATCAAAAGATAATCCTAGAGCCACTTTACCATCATCAGAAATGGCAGACATGCTGGTAATAAAATCAGAATTATCGCTGCTTAAAAATATGGTTCCATCTGTTTCATTCCAGATATAACCTTCCCCTGTAGAATTTTTTATTCCAACAACGGTTTTTCCATCAGCACTTATCGCAGAGGCTGCTCCCAAGATGTTTCCATCATTATCTCTAAGAAGTTGCTGCACGCCATTTTTCCAAATCGCACCTTGGCGGACCCCATTGCTGGCATCCTGCCATCCTGCAATTACAGAACCGTCTGCGCTCACCGCATCAGCTCGTGAACTTCTGGTGGGAACGGTACTCCCCAAACCTGCAATTGGCAGACCTTCTTTCCAGTAAACCCCTTCACCTTTTGACGCAGTATTCCAAGAAAATCCAACGATGCTTTTTCCGTCAGAAGACATTCCCCAAGCCGAAGAAGTATCTGCTCCAGAAGAAACGCCCAGATGGCCTAGAAATTTAAAATTTCCGCTCGCGACGTCATATAAAACTGCTTCTTCTTTGTTATTATTAGTAGGATTAGGGATTGCCATAGAAATTACAGCACCGTCAGCTGAAATATTGGCATTTCCGGAAACGCCATTCTCTCCAGACTCTGCAATGATCATCCCACTATTCGCCTCAGACCACATAAAAAAAGCACTTCCGTATACATTACCAACAGCAACTCCATAATTAGACACATCGGTAACTTGAACATAACTGCCAAGATCTGTTACTTGAGCCTTCAACAAGGTCAACGTACAAACTCCAAGGGCAAGGGTGTAAAATTTCTTCATAATATTTATAATTTCATTTTTAATTAAATACAAACATCGTTTATCCTACCCTTTAAAAGAAGAAATAGGCTTGCAGAATTCATGAATATAGAAAATTATAAAAACGTAACAATCACTTAATTTGAAACTTACGAATAGTACAGTAGGTGTATTTAAAGAATTACGATTAAGAAAGCAGGCACTTAAGATTAGATTTACATTCTGATTGGAAGGCAAATATTTGAAATAAAGGTTAAAATGATGCGAATCCCCAGCATCAAATACCTGTGAAAAAACTTTAATTTTAAGAGTCTGTTTAAAATTTATCAAAATTTTCTATCCATTAGGAATTGGTTAAAAAAAACATTCTTCAACCAAATTTAATTAGCCACTAAGAATAAAAAGAATGCAGAATTACGTAGACTGAAATTTGAAAACTCTTGAATTAAAAATTCCCTTCCAAAAAATGAAAGGGAATTTTTAATATTTTATAAAATTTTATTTAAAAATTTTGGCTAAAAAAACCTTCATATCCTCCCAGGATTTCTCATCGGCTTCTTTATTATAGGCTACTTTCAAATTAAATTTTTTGCCAATTGCGGTTGCTTCGGGATTCGTAAATGAATGCAGGGCGTTGGGATAATCGATGAATTGGTAGTCTATTTTAGCAGAATCCATTTGCTTTTTGAAGGCAGCAATCTCGTCCGCAGGCACAAAACTGTCGGCTTGTCCGTTGCAGACCAGTATTTTCACCTTATTATTTCTAGGCTTAATTCCGGTCATTAAATTTCCGTGGAAAGACACTACGCCTTTTAAATCATCTTCCAAGCGCGCCATATTCAAAGCTTGCGCCCCACCGAAGCAAAATCCAATCGCTGCAATCTTACCAGAGTCTGCATCCTCATAATTAAAAACCTGTCTCTTGGCAAGGTCAAACGCCAATTTGGCATTCACTGGAATTTTATAAAATAGCGAGGAAACTTTAGCGGCTTCCTCTGGATTATCGATGGTTTTACCTTCTCCATAATAATCAACTGCCACCGCAAAATAGCCTAACTCTGCTAATTTTTCGGCCCGCTCTTTTACAAAATCGGTTACTCCCCACCATTCTGGTAAAACCATGACCACTGGTTTTGCAATGCCATTTTCCTGATAAGCGATAAAAGATTTATGTGTTCTTCCATCGATATTATAACTAATAATTTCTGTTTTAATCGGACCCGAACTTGTTGACTGAGTCCCAGACACTGTTTGTTCATTTTTTCCTTCCTGACAAGAGAAAGCAAAGAGTAACAGCAACGAAACAAATGCTATTTTAATAATTTTCATAAGAATTTAATTTTATATCCGTTTATATTCAAATTTCAAATGCAGCAGTCACAAAGATTGGGTACGATCCTGATGCAACTACTCTATTAGGGATTTCACTTCGAAAATTTCGCAATGAAATGACCATGATGGCTAATTACGGACATTCAAATAATTTTTAAAGATAAGAATTTCTCCTACGGGCTTATTAAAAAAAGCAATGAAATCCCCATGTTTTTTTGGTTATTTAAAATGTCTTTTGCTTTCAATGAATATGTTTCTCTGCATGATAAGAACTTCTTACCAGCGGTGAACTCTCTACATGGCGAAAGCCCAGGCTGCGTGCAAAATCACCGAATTCATTAAACTCTTCGGGCGTAACGAACTTTTTTACGGGCAGATGTTTCTTGGTGGGTTGTAAATATTGACCGATGGTGATCACATCCACATTGGCTTTTCTAATATCTTCAATCGTTTGGAAAACCTCTGCATTTTCTTCCCCTAAACCAAGCATTAAGCCCGTTTTCGTACGATTTTGTCCGGCTTCTTTTAGGTAACGGAGAACGTCTAAACTGCGCTCGTATTTTGCCTGGATTCTCACTTCTCTGGTTAATCTTTTAACAGTTTCCATATTATGGGAAATAACTTCTGGAGAAACTTCAATCAAGCGATCGATATGTTTGGTAATTCCCTGAAAATCTGGAATCAAAGTCTCCATGGTAGTTCCGGGAGAAATACGACGCACGGCATGTACGGTTTCTGCCCAAAGAATAGAGCCCATATCTTTTAAATCATCGCGGTCCACGGAGGTTAAAACGGCATGTTTAATTTTCATTAATTTTATGGAGCGTGCAACTTTCTCTGGTTCGTCCCAATTAACCTCTAAAGGTTTCCCGGTTTTCACCCCGCAGAATCCGCAACTTCGGGTGCATATATTCCCCAGAATCATAAAGGTGGCCGTTCCCTCGCCCCAGCATTCGCCCATGTTTGGGCAGCTGCCACTTTGGCAAATGGTGTTTAATTTATATTTATCAACCAAGGTTCGCAGTTCACGATAGTTTTTTCCGGTCGGAAGTTTTACGCGAATCCATTTTGGTTTTTGAGTAATGGTATCAATGGGAGTTTCGTTCATTTTTAAAAATAATAAGCAAATTTACAACTCTTTGGATGAAATTCCAATCCTGAATTAATTCTGGCAGAAATTTAAAGAAAGTGGAAATGTAGGTATTAATCCTCGAATTCTTTATTTTTCAATAATTCAGCCAGGAGTTTCTTTGCACGCATAATTCTGACTTTCGTATTGGCGATGGTGATATTCTGTTCTTCGGCAATTTCTTTAATACTCTTCTCTTCAAAAAAACGAAGTTGAATAATATCTTTATAATTCGCATCTAAACTTTCGATAATCGACAGGATCTGCTCTTCATCTTCTTCTGAAATAAGCAATTCTTCTGGAGAAAGTGCGAGGTGATTTTTAAAACCATCGAAGTTATCTGTAGAGTCTTCACTTTCTCGCGATTTCTTGCGCCAATAATCAATAATTGTATTTTGAGCAATGGTAAGAATCCAGGTTTTAAATTGAAAATTAGGATCGAACAAATCTAATTTTGATAGTACCTTTGAAAAAATCGATACGGTGAGTTCATCAGCTGCGTGCTCATCTTGAACTTTCTTCATCACAAAACTAAAAACATCTACCCAAAACAAATTGATTAATTGGGTCTGCGCTTTTTGATTTTTATTTTGTGCAAAACTAATAAGGGTTAAAAGATCTGTATTTTTCATAAAGAAACAAAGATAAGGATTTGTAAAATTACCTTGAACTGAAAACACCATAAAATTAGTTTGATAAATTTATTATAAAATCTTATCTTGCAAGACAAAGTTTAAAAGAACAGGTATTATGAAAACGAAAAAGAAATATAAAAAACAGGTTTTGAAATCATTAAAAAACTTAGCCAAAGTGGAATATGATTTATTAGAATCAATGACTAATCTAATGCTCTTGAAAGAATTTAAAGAAAATAAAATTGAGTTTAAAAAAGGAGATACGTTCTCTTTTGAAGACAATATTTTTGACTACAGCGAAGATGAAAACATTAGAAACATGGCTAAACTACGCAAGAGAATAATGAGCACCATGCAGAGTTTGGTAGAAAACAGCGATTTTAAAGACAAAGAAATTGAGTTTTTAGCATAAGCTTTTTTAAAGACAAAAAAAAACGGTTTCAATAAAATTGAGACCGTTTTTTAATTATTAGTTTATTCCATTCCCGAGAAATAGGTGATCCCATAATAGGCACCCCAACCCACAAACAGGATGATGATAATCCAGATCCAGACCGGAATTGTTTGTGGTGTTTCACTTCCTTCGATCACGAAACTTTTCTGGTTACCCTTGTCGTAGGCGTTAATCATTAAGGGCAAAACACCATCGACAATATCATGTTCTTCGAGTCCTTCAACGCTTATCGAAGGTCCATTTTTTACGGTAAAATTTATTTTTCTAATCCCTTCTCGCCCGGTGGGCGATTTGCTCACAATTCTCAACACATGTTCGCCGTCGGTTAATTTCGAAGTATCAAAATCAAACACAATTGGAGTTTCTAATACGGCCAATGGTTTTACATCGTCATCAATAAAAAGGAAAACAGAGCTTCTATCTTTAGTCATCTTTTAATTTTTTTCGGGATTAATTTAAAATAGAATTCTTAATATGATCTTGATTTTTTTCTCCTGGTTTCACCAAATATTTCAGGGAATATACAAAAGTAAAAATAGTAAGTACAGCAATTACAGCTACAATAATCCAGTCGAAATCCCCACGTGGTCCTACTCCATGCGTGAAATCTCTAGTGACTTTCGGTTGCTGAAGTTTACAGGCATCGCAGGCGAAGGCCAAATTAACCATTAGTAAAAAGAAGACAATTGCGGTATTTTTAAAAGTGTTCATCGCGATTATTTAAGATTATTCAATATTAAAAAGCATTATTTCATTTGCTCCATTACTGCTTTTACTTGGTCTAAAGTAACAGGTTTGGCATTATTTCCCCATGAAGAACGCTCATGATTCATAATTGCGGTAACCATCTCTGGGGTAAAGTTGGCGTTTTTCCCAACGGCAGGCATTGGTCCGTACCCAGGTCTTCCGGTATAGCCGGTCATGATGATGTTTACATAGACTGCAATATCGTCACCTGCAACAATAGGACTCCCTTTTAAAGGTGGGAAAGCCCCTTCTAATCCTTCACCAGAAGCTTGGTGGCAACTTGCACAATTGGCGGTATATAATTCTCCACCATCTGGTAACGCATCTGTACCGGCTGCACCCGCGGTTTTTTTAACTTCTTTTTTGTAAAGAAATTCCTGTGGCTTAACTCCTTCTGGTAGTTTCGTTTGTTTTAAACTAAGCAAGTACGCGACCAGTTGAAGTGCTTTCTTGGTCGGTACAATTTTTTTGAATTTGTGTTTAAGAAATTCCGCCGGAACTTTAACTTCGATATCACCTTTATCCAAATAATCTTTTTCTTCAAACAAAAACGAATAAGAAGGCATGATCGACTCTTTCACCACCGCTCGGGGTTGATATAAATGAAGCAACTGCCAATCGCTACTCGGTTGTCGTTCGCCAATGGTGGTTAAGTCCGGGCCTGTTCTTTCCGAACCCAATAAGTTTGCCGTATTTCTCCAGACATCAGTACGGTGGTTGCCTGCATAATCTGCGGGAATACTTGGTCTGCTGCCAAACACTTTATCCATTTCAACTTCTCTTACTTGCTGGGTATGGCATGCGATGCAACCATTTTCGACATAAACTGCCTTTCCGGCGAGCTCATCTTTGGTCAATGGTTTTGCATCGGGAAGCGGCTTATAAATTTGTTGCATCGTAAACGCAGGCAGAATCGCAATCTGTAAAGTAAGGAACAGAAATAAGATTAAGGCGGACCAAAACAAGGTTTTATGATTATTTAAAAATTCCATTATTCCAATTTATTTTGTAGGGATGTATTCTGTATTTTTGAGTTGTCTTTTGGCTTCCAAGATTTCGGCAGGTGTTCTTGGAATAATAATTTCTGCTTTTTTGTTGACCATTTTATAAAAATTGTAGGCAAATACAAAGTGAGAAATCCACATCATTGTTCCGCCAATCGCGCGCCATAACCAATACTGAGCCATAAGCACCACACTTTGAATGAAGGGTTTATTGTCCATCCACAGCAATCCTTTTTCGGTGGATCCTATCATTAATGGAACGGTGTAAAACATTAAACCAATTAAGGCAAGCCAAAAATGAATTCCTACCCAAGTTTTTGGTGGTTCTTTGCCGGTAATTCTTGGAACTAAGGTGTATATAAAAGCCCAAAGCATAAAAGTGATAATCCCGTACATTGTTAGATGCGAATGCGCCACGGTGAAATCTGTAAAATGCCAAATCAAATTGGTAAATCGAAATGCTTCGACCGTTCCCTGCATTGAACCCGTAAAATAAAAGATGATGCCGATGAGGTAAAACGGAAGCGTGTAGGAGTTTTTCAACTGATACCAAGCTCCATTGAAGGTCAGTAGGAAATTAGCGGTCCCGGCAACCACCGGAATGACCATCCCAACACTTGCCACAATGGCGACAGTTTGCATCCACCAAGGAATAGCGCTAAAGACAAAGTGGTGACTCCCGATGAGGGTATAAAATATAATCTGAGTCCAAAAGGCTAAAATCCCAAGGCTATAAGAGTAAATGGGTTTGTTGAGTTGTTGCGGGAGAAAATAATACATTAAACCCAAGCATAGAAACATGAACCACATTCCCACACCTTGGTGCATATAATATCCTTGTACAATGGTTTCTGCCAGGCCATCTTGCCACATCGGCATATAAGCAACGACCAAAATCACAACCACATACATCATGGCTGCTATAACGTACCAGTTAGAGACATAGATTTCATGAGTCTTACGTTTGGCAACCGTCATCAGGAAATTATAAAGTGACATTATAATTCCAGCGGCAAAAACTGCCATAATCGGCCAAATATATTCGCGATACTCACCACCACCATTATTGATGCCAGCCATCAATGAAACAGTTCCTGTGCCCACTGCAACATTCATTAGGATTAAGGTATACCAACCGATTTTAAGACTGTGAATCCCTATATTGCTAACTCGTGGAATTACATAATAGGCTAAACCAACCATGGCAAAAGAAGCCCAACCCCAGAACACCATATTGGTATGAACAGGGCGAAGGCGCCCAAAACTTAACCAACTCTGATGGTCTGCATCAGGAGCTACAAACTTAATTCCCAAATATTCGCCGACCGTGGTACCCAAGAGCAACCAAAAGATGCCAAATCCAAGAAAATATAAAATCAATTTTGCCAATTCCTGCGAGATATAGTTTTGAGGAACATAACTCTTTTTATGCGGAATCACCCGAAGTTCTTCAATTGCATTTATGTTATGGATAATTCCCTTTTCGTCTGCCGGCAGATGCTCACCAGAAAGTTCATTATCTAGAAGATGGTACTCTTCTTCGGTTTTCCTTTTTTCGTAAAATTTAAGCTCTTCGGGAGAAAGGCTTTCTATCTTTTTGTTGAATTCAAAAAGTTTCCGCCTATTCTTCATTTCTTTGTAGGTTCCATAGGTTTTGACCACGGCAATCAGTAATCCCACGAGTACTGGAATTAAAATAAGAAACACAGTAATCTGAATTCCTGACTCCCCAAATATTGAATTATTCATATAGAAATATTAAAAGATAAATTTGTCCTTTATTGTGGTAAAAAAACTTAGCGTTTCAAAAAGGTCACTCCGTCAGAAACCTGTTCTGCTAAAAACTTCAAAGTCGTAGCCTTTAAATCCGTTTTCATTTCATCCCTTATTTTACTGAATTTAAAATGCATTGGGCAGGGCTTCTGGCCATCACATTTTCTAAGTCCGAGTGTACAATCTTCAAAAAGCCCAGCGCCATCCATCGTTAACACGATGTCATAAAGTGATACCTTATCAATCATTTCCAAGGGTACAAAAAAGCCTCCCGTTGGACCTTTAAATGAAGACAGAATTTCAGTTCTCGTCAGTTTTTGTAAAATTTTCGCCATAAATGCAGGCGGGGCATCGGTATGTTCGGCTACTTCTTTCAAACTCACTTTTCGGTGTTTAAGTGAATGTTTGGCCACATAAATAGAAGCGCGAATCCCATATTCGCAAGACTTTGAAAACATATCTTTTTTACTAATGACAAATGTAAATAATAATTTAATAAAAGACAAGAAACTCTTTTATTATTTTTCTATCGATTGATAAAATTACGACAGGCCTTTTAATGATAAAAAATAACCACAGAAAATCCTGTGGTTATTCTAGAAAATAAGTGCTTTTACTTTAGGCTTCACAGCTCGAACAAGAGACAAAATTCACCATCATTTCTTTAGAAACAGAAGAGCTTCTTTGGTAATACAAAGATTTTACACCTTTTTTCCAAGCTTCGATATAGAGATAATTAACATCTTTAACCGGCATGGTTGATGGAATCTGAAGGTTCAGCGATTGCGCCTGATCGATATACTGTTGTCTTTGGGCGGCTTGAGAAATAATTTCCATGGGAGAAATTTCACGGAAGGTTTTGAAAACGGCTTTTTCTTCCTCTGTTAATTCTGGAATATTCTGTACAGAGCCATGATTCAGCATGATGGTTCTCCATGTGTCTTCGTTGTCGATTCCTTTTTCCTGTAGTAATTTTGCGAGGTATTTATTTTTGCGCATAAAGTTACCTTTCGCCAAACCTGCTTTATAATAATTGGAAGCAAAAGGCTCAATTCCCGGGGAAGTTTGACCTAAAATCGCAGAGCTAGAAGTCGTAGGTGCAATCGCCATGGTTGTGGTGTTTCTCAATCCATAGCCTTTCAATAATTCTGGTTCGCCATAAATATTTGCCAGTTCCTGCGAAGCGATTACAGATTGTTCTTTAATTTGTCTGAAGGCTTTTGCATTGAACTGCGTCGCCTCAAAGCTTTCAAATGGAATCCTATTTTTCTGCAGATAAGAATGGTAGCCTAAAACTCCTAAACCTAAGGCTCGGTGGCGCAAGGCGAAGTTTCTTGCACCGGTCAAATAATAATTACCTTCCGTTTTTTCAATGAATTCGGACAAAACAGCATCTAAGAAATAAATCGCCAATTTCACGGCATCGGTATCTTTCCACTCATCATATAATTCAAGGTTCATAGAAGAAAGACAGCATATAAATGATTCTTCCGCATTGGACGGCAACATAATTTCTGAACACAGATTACTTGCATTCACGGTCATTCCTAAATCTTTATAAACCTGTGGTTTGTTTCTGTTCACATTATCGGTAAAGAAAATATAGGGCAACCCTTTCTGCTGACGGCTCTCTAAAACGCGCGCCCAGATCTTACGTTTATCCATATCGCCATCGATCATGTCCTGCATCCAGTAATCGGGTACGCAAATTCCCGTAAATAGGTTCTGGATCGGGCTTCCAATATCTTTAATAGACAAAAACTCTTCAATATCACCGTGATCAACATCAAGATATGCTGCAAAAGCACCACGACGAACGCCGCCTTGCGAAACCACATCCATAGCGGTATCGTATAATTTCATAAATGAAACTGCACCCGAAGATTTTCCGTTATCGGTTACAGCGGTGCCACGATTTCTAAGTTCACCGAAATAGCCAGAAGTTCCACCACCAATTTTGGTCTGCATAATAACTTCACCTAATTTGTGCGTAATTCCTTCGATATTATCCGGCACATGAACATTGAAGCAGGAAATCGGTAAGCCGCGTTCAGTTCCCATATTTGCCCAAACCGGCGACGAAAAACTGATCCAACCTTTGGTAATCATTTCTTCAAAAGCAGGTTGCAATTCTGGTTTATATAATCTTTTGGCGGCAGCGGTGGTGATTCTTAAAATCGCACCTTCTACGGTTTCTCCTTTCAAGAGGTAGCCTCGGTTCAACATTTGCTCAGACTCTTCATTGAGCCACCAAATTTTCTTCTGTTCTTCCATATTTTTTCTGTAAAATGTAAAATGTATAATGTATAATGTACAAAGTACGATGTCTTTTCTTATTTGTTTAGAAGCAGAAAAGGTTTGCTTCTTATCAAGATCAGTCCCGCTTTCCACTGTATCCCGCCGAGGCGGGGATGCCGTTTCAATCGGGGCTAAAGGTTCTGTCGGTTGTCCATCAAAAGTTATCACAACTACTGATGTCGCGCTTACAGCGCTAGTCTGTCTCGATTTTCACTCGTTCCATCGGGCTGCGCCCGATGTTTTTGATTTCGCCACTTCGTGGCTCAACCTGCCCCAATTCGTTCAATGAAAAATTTCAGACCGATCAATGAACCAGGTTTTGGCAAAAGCCAATTGCTTTTATCTTCTTTTTAAACAGGCTAAAGCCCGTTGATATTGAATTTTATTATAAAACTTATCGGCGCTCGCTTCGCTCGCGCCTCTTAAATTTGATGCTCCCACTTGCGCCCCGACTTGAGTGGAACTCTTTTTTCTTTTTCTTAAAAAAGAAAAAAAGTGGGAACGGAAGGCGGAAATGTACGCCCAAATAATTCGTTAACCCCCATTAAATAAAGGGAATTAAAACAAATCGTTCTCGGTAATACTCTTATCATGCTTGGTATAATCCACCGGTCTTTTGGCGAAGAAATCATCCATTGAATTGGCAAAAACTTCTTCCTCAAACCAAACCATTGGTCGGTATTGCTCGGGTGAAATATTGTAGCGGGTTTTCATATTGATTTTCTTCAAACTATCATCCACGCGGAATTTCATAAAGTTTAAGAGATTT
This sequence comes from Kaistella yonginensis, assembly GCF_030409525.1. Classification (GTDB taxonomy): domain Bacteria; phylum Bacteroidota; class Bacteroidia; order Flavobacteriales; family Weeksellaceae; genus Kaistella; species Kaistella yonginensis. The sequence goes on from NZ_JAUFQB010000017.1 coordinate 51,264, forward strand.
TCTTTGGTCATATTATCAATTTCGCCCTGCTCAAAAATCCAGTCTAGGATTTCTTCTTCTACGGTAATGGAGTGATCGACCAAGGTATAGATATCTTCGATGTCGGAATCGGTTAAAAGATCGGGCTGTTCCTCGCGAATTTTGTTGATTAAATAAATCCCAGCATTGGCGTGAATTTGCTCATCAACGGAAGTCCACGCGATAATATTGGAGACATTTTTCATGTACCCTTTGAACCGTGTAAATGACAAAATAATGGCAAATTGCGAGAATAAAGAAACGTTTTCTATTAAAATACTGAAGAGCAGTAATGAGGAAACATATTCTTTTTGCGAGGTTGAATTCGCGTGTTTTAGGACATTTGATAGGAAATCTATTCTTTTTTTGATGGCGGGTATTTCGATGACCTGGTTAAAAGCATCGTTGTAGCCTAAGACTTCGAGCAAACGGGAATAAGCCTCAGAATGGCGGAATTCACATTCTGCAAAAGTAGACCCCAAGCCATTAAGTTCTGGTTTTGGCATGTGGTTATAAAGATTGCCCCAAAAGGTTTTTACCGAAACTTCGATTTGTGCAATTGCCAAAAGTGCATTTTTAATCGCATTTTTTTCATGAGGTTCTAACTGCGAATGGAAATCCTGTACATCTGCCGTAAAATCTACCTCTGAATGGACCCAAAATGATTTGTTAATCGCCTCTACAAACTGTAAGATTTCTGGATACTCAAATGGTTTATATCCTATTCTTTTGTCAAAAATTCCCATAGTAAAACTTAATTTTTAGATCACCTTTCTTGGAAAAGTGAATTATACAACAATATGATTATTAGCTAATTATATAAAGAAGAAACGCAAAATAGACTTTATTTTCTACTGGTGTGTTCTGTACAAAAATAGGAAATGAAACCTTATGAGGAAAGTCATAATCATTAATTATCTGAGTATAAGCGGTAAAAGTTTTCCACAATCACACAGACGTTGCACTGCCGTTACATTTTATCGCTCGCTGATGGTTGGTTGCTAAGATAAGCGTGATTTTCATTAAACAAAACAATCTGAAGCACTATCATATAATCACTTACAACTAAACATCTACGATTAAAAAAAAGATAAAAACTCGTTTGTAACAAATAAAATAATTAACCTACTTATTAAGAAATAAATCCTCCACTTGATGTTAGTAATTAAGGACCTACACAAATCATATGATATCGGAAAGAGCAAACTTCATGTCCTGAAAGGCATTGACCTTTCTATTGGTGAAGGGGAATTTGTTTCGATTATGGGAAGTTCGGGTTCCGGAAAATCAACGCTACTTAATATCATTGGGATTTTAGATGAAAAGGATTCTGGGATTTATGAACTCGATGGGATTGCGATTGAGCATCTATCCGAAATAAAAGCCGCGGAATACCGAAGTAAGTTTCTAGGATTTATCTTCCAATCTTTTAATTTAATTGGCTATAAAACGGCCTTAGAAAATGTAGCACTCCCACTCTACTATCAAAATGTTTCACGTAAAGAAAGAAATCAGCGCGCCTTGGAATACCTCGCAAAAGTGGGTTTGGCAGATTGGGCAACGCATTTACCGAATGAACTTTCGGGTGGACAAAAACAAAGAGTTGCGATTGCTCGTGCGCTTATTACTGATCCAAAAGTAATTTTAGCCGATGAACCTACCGGAGCACTAGACTCCCAAACAACCTACGATATTATGAAGCTGCTGCAAGAAATTAACCGAGGGGGAAAAACGGTGATTGTGGTAACACATGAACCAGATGTAGCAGCAGAAACCAAAAGAAATGTTATTTTAAAAGATGGTATTATTGAGAGTGATCAATTTATCACGCAACGGGTTTTAGAATAAAAAAAGCCGAACGAAAAACCAATCAAGAAATTAAATTATGTTTGACCTCGACCGCTGGAGAGAAATATTTGAATCGATTCGCAGTAATATATTGCGGACGGTACTTTCCGGCTTTACGGTGGCCTTAGGTTTATACATTTTCATCGTTCTATTTGGGATTGGAAAAGGTTTACAAAACGCTTTTACCGAAGGTTTTGCACGGGATGCCACCAACTTAATTACCATCTTCACCAGAAAAACGACCATCGCATATGGTGGTTTACAATCAGATCGGCAAATCGTTTTAAAGAATGAAGACTTTGACCAAATTACGGAAAAAGACACCGATAAAATTGAAAGTGCAGCACCCCGATATTCTGCAAATATGGTGGTGAAATACGGAAAAGAAAGTGGTAATTACCAAATCAGTGGTAGCAATCCCGATGAAAAAATAATAGAAAACCGAAACTTAACCGAAGGCAGATACTTGAATCTTTTGGATATGAAACGCAAGCAAAATGTTGCTGTTATCGGCCGGATGGTCCAGCGGGATTTAATTAAAAATGGCAGTCCTATTGGAAAAGATTTAGATATTAATGGTACCATGTTTAAAGTAGTCGGTGTTTTTTCTGATGATGGTGGCGATTTTGATGAACGAATGATTACGATTCCCATCACCACTTTACAACAGCTCAAAAAAGGTTCCGACACGATCAGTACCATTTTTTTAACCTATAATACTGACCTTACGCCAGATCAAGCCATTAAATATGGCGAGAAAGTTGAAAAAGAATTAAAAGCAAAACACAAAGTTTCTCCAGATGACGAAAACGGCGTGGTCGTAAGAAATAATGCTAAAAACATGGGTCAAACATTTCAATTTTTATTCATTATCACGCTGATTGTTGGTTTTATTGGGATGGGAACTTTGCTGGCAGGTATTATTGGCATCAGTAATATTATGGTGTATATTGTTAAAGAAAGAACGCAGGAAATCGGTGTCAGAAAAGCAATTGGCGCAAAACCGCAAAGTATTGTCGCTTTAATTATGCAAGAAAGTATTGTAATAACCGTAGTTTCAGGTTTGATAGGGGTTGGATTAGGTATTCTTACCCTATATTTGATCGGAGACCGATTAGAAAAGTATTTTATTATGGATCCTTCCGTAGGTTGGGGCTTGGTATTGGTGGCTTTTATAAGCTTGGTTATTTCTGGTTTGGTAGCGGGATTTGTACCGGCGTACCGTGCCAGTAGAATTAAACCGATCGAAGCGCTACGTTCGGAATAATTAATAATTAATGATTAATACTGAATCAATCTCTTTATAATAAATTGGCGTTATTAAAATGTAAATTACATTCATGGCTATTAAACAGAGGTTAATTAAATAGTTTAAACAGGAGTTCAGAAAAAGGGCACATTAGTTTTGAAAATCAAAGATTTTCACCTTTGTGTACTTTCAAAAATAAAACAAGGGTAACGCAGGTATAAAATTTTAAAATTTAAACCTTAAGTAAGATAAAAATAAAATCATGGTACAAGACATTTTTTAACTCGTACCTAAAATACAAACAATGAACATCATTTTCAAAATAGATACGTGGCAAGAAATTTATTATTCCTTAAAGAATAATAAGCTTCGTACCTTACTAACTATGATTGGTGTGGGTTGGGGAATGTTTCTTTTTGTCGCGCTTTTGGGTGCTGCAAAAGGAATGGAAAATGGGTTTGATAAAGTATTTTCGGGTTTTGCAACCAACTCTATTTTCTTGTGGGCACAGAATACCTCGATTCCGTATGATGGTTTTCCGAAAGGAAGAAAAATGGATCTGCATTTAAGCGATTTAGATTTGCTGCCACAAAAAATTAAAGAAATCGACTATATTTCGCCCCAGAGTTCGCGCGGTAATTTCGGCACGCCGGGAGAGTCATTTTCTAGAAACGGTAAGAATGCGACTTATACGCTGACCGGAGATTTTCCGGTGGGAAACAAAATATCAGAAAAAAAACTCATCTTCGGTCGCTATTTAAATGACGCCGATATTACAGGAAATAAAAATGTAATCATCATCGGTGAAGAGATTTATAAAAATTTCTTTGATGCAAAAAAGAATGAAAATCCCATCGGACAATCGATAAATGTAAAAGGTATTTTCTTTAACGTCATCGGTGTTTTTCGCGTAAAAAAAGGCGGTGGATTTGAGAATGACCAATCAGCCTTTATTCCGTTTTCTACGTTTTCTAAAATGTACAATGAAGGGGACAAAGTAGGATTCTTCGCCATTGTAAGTAAACCAGATGCCGACCTGAATGTCGTAGAAGACCAAGTAAAAGCAGAACTCAAAAGCAAATATAATGTCTCACCAGAAGACACCAACGCTTTCGGAAGTTTTAACCTCGGAAAGGAATTTGGAAAACTTACGGGTTTCCTAACCGGAATGCAACTGCTGACCATCACCGTTGGTTCATTAACCATATTGGCTGGGGTAATTGCGATTTCTAATATCTTATTAATCACCGTAAAAGAAAGAACCAAGGAAATCGGAATTCGGCGTGCTTTGGGTGCAAAACCCGCAGAAGTAAGGAATCAAATTCTCTTAGAAAGTGTGGTTATCACTTTAACCTCGGGGATTCTAGGATTTATTTTAGGAATTTTTCTCTTAATGATTCTCAATATCGCCACAAAAGATCAAGATACTTTTCCTTTTTACAATCCCACGGTAAATTACGGACAGGTATTCGGTGCCATGGCGATTATGGTTATTCTTGGTTTGATTGTCGGTATGATCCCCGCACAGCGAGCGGTAAAGATTCGGCCGATTGAAGCGCTGCGCTCGGAGTAACCAATGGGTAAGGAATGATGGGTATTTGATTACTTGACTTTGTAGCTCAAACGAATTTGCGACCCGACCTGAATGGAGCTCTTTTTGCGAGGAGGCACGACGAACAAAAAAGCGGGAATGGAGGGCGGAAAAGTCGCCCCAAAAAAAATAAAAAAAATAAACGAAGTATATGAAAAAGAAGTTCACTTTAAAAAAAGCCCTTTACCTCCTTTTGGGATTGGTTTTCGCAGTGGCCCTGATCTCGGGAATTAGCTATCTGATTTCTTCAAATACCAAAGAAAGCGAAACGTTTTTGACCAAAAAACCTGTGGTTCAAAATATGGATGACAAAGTAATGGCGACCGGGAAAATTGTGCCTCGCGAGGAAATTGAAATCAAACCGAATATCTCTGGAATTATCGATAAAATTTTGGTTACAGAAGGTGATAAAGTTGTTGCCGGCCAATTGGTTGCGACCATTAGAATTGTACCCAGCATTCAAAATGTGAACGCCGCACAACAGGAAATTAATAATGCCAATTTACAAATCAGCAATGCGCAAATTAATGTGTCTCAGCAGCAAAAACAATTTGCCATGCAGGAAAAACTCTACTCGCAAGGCGTGATTTCTAAGCAGGAGTATATTTCGGCTCAGCAACAATTGCAGTCTACCCAGCAAACGCTCAGAAATGCACAACAGCAAAGACAAACGGCGCAAAAAAACCTGCAGATTGCAAAAACGGGAGCCACGCCGGAATTGGCTGGTTTGGCAACGACACAAATTCGGTCTAAAGCCAACGGAACTGTTTTAGAAGTGCCGGTAAAAGTCGGAAGCCAGGTGATTGAGGCCAACTCATTTAATGCAGGAAGTACGATTTGCTCGATTGCAGATTTGAATTCTCTTATTTTTGAAGGGACCATTGATGAGGCCCAGGCTGGAAAATTAAAAGAAGGTTTGCCCATGAATGTGGTAATTGGCGCCTTGCAAAACAAATCCTTTCCGGGGCGTGTGACGATGATTGCTCCCAAAGGAAAAGAAGAAAATGGAACGATTAAATTCCCGATTGAAGGTGATGTTTTTAATAAAACCAATGAATATATTCGCGCTGGATTTTCAGCCAATGGCGAGATTATTTTGAGTTCTCAGAAAAATGCCTTGCTCTTGGATGAATCTTTAATTCAATATGAAAAGATTAAAGATAAAGACAATTCATTTGTAGAAGTAAAACAGCCGGATGGAAAATTCAAAAAGGTCAATGTAAAACTCGGTGCCAGCGACGGAATTAATGTTCAGATTTTATCAGGAATCACTAAAGATTCTGAAGTAAAAGTCTGGAACCCCTCTGATAAAGACAAAGAAGCTTTGAAAGAAAAGAAAGGCAAATAAAATAGAACAATCCCGGAATTTAATTCGGGATTTTGTTTTTTCTGAACAATAAGGCGAGATTTAAAAAGAGTAGAATCAGGCCTAAAGTCATCCAAATTGCGGTTTTGATATTGCCGAATTTTAAAGCTTCAATTCGGGTTTTTGCAAGTTCAGACAGCCGTGCGCTTTGTACGATATAATTTTGAACTTCGATGATTTTATCTTCATTTTTGTTCGGCACAGAATGTTGGGAAAAATACACGAGATTCTTATTGCCCATATAAGCAGCGATCCAGAACTCATCAGAAGCCTCCATTTTTAAATAATCAATTCGGTAATGGTTATTTCTGATTTTACCCAGGTGCCGGGTTTCGTATCTTAAATCAGGATCGGCTTCATCATTAATTTTGATGAGATAAAAATCCAGAGGAAATGGCAATTTATTCACCACTTGTACGGTGAGCGAATTCGGCAAAAATTCATCTACACTTTTTTGAACGAATAAAACCGTGTAGGCGACCACTGAAGCAACAACGATTATGATGCGCAAACCTTTTGCCCATCCTTTAAATCTACCGGATTTAATCACCGACAAAAGCAAGCTGAGCGAAAGTAAACCCGTGAGCAGAAAAAACAAATAAAACATGCCGTAAAGATAAATAAAATTACCAAGTAGAATTTGAAAATTTAAGTGCGCAAACGCTTACTCTACATTCCATTCTTTATAGAATTGAGCTAAGAAATCCAACATCAGTTGATGGCGATTTTCGGCTAAATTTTTTCCGGTTTTGGTATTCATTAAATCTTTTAATAGCAACAATTTTTCATAAAAATGATTGATTGTTGTTCCTGTTGATTTTTTATATTCTTCTTTAGTTTGATTGAGTTTTGGCGGTAGATCGGGGTGATACATGAGATTATTCTTAAATCCACCAAAATTAAAGGTCCTGGCAATGCCAATCGCACCAATCGCATCGAGGCGGTCGGCATCTTGTACGATTTGTAATTCGATTGGTAAAACCTTAGGAACTTCTCCCCTATTTTTAAAGGAAATATTTTTGATAACGAATAAAACCTGCACTATTATTTCCTTGGGAACATTTTGATTTTGCAGAAATTCATTGGATATTTTCAGGGCTAATGTTTCATCGCCCTCATGAAATTTTGGATCAGCAATATCATGGAGCAAAGCAGAGAGTTCCACCACCGCAACATTACAAGTTTCTGTAGCGGCAATTTTCTTTGATAACTTCCAGACTCGTTCGATGTGGAACCAATCGTGACCGGCTTCGGCACCTTCTAGTTTTTCTTTAACGAAAGCTATCGTATTCTCTATTAAATTTTGGGGCATATTATTATTATAAGTTAATAAATTGAATAACGGATAAATTTCTTTTAAACCGCAAAAGAAGCAAAAGTTTTACTTTAAAATAAGCAAATCAAAAGTTTGAAAAAGTTCAGTAAAATAATGGCTTTACCATTTTGTATTCTTTAGAAAATCTTTTTAATTTATTTGTCTTTTGTGTCTTTTGTGGTTTATAAAATTATTTAGAGACTTCTACAAACTGAAAAACCTGCTGCGTTTTCGGATTATAAATAATCGTGCTGCTGTTTGGGAACCTTTTCAGTTTATAATACTCAATGCTTTTATCGTTTTTAATGTCTTCCAAAAAACTCATATCGATTGTATTTGCAGGCAGAAATTTTTCTACAAAACTCAATTTATCCATAAATACTTTACCATCAATTTTCTTAGCTACTTTATCAGACTTCTCTTCATCTAAAGTTTCCTGTTGCTCTAAATACGGGATCAACAAATCTTTATCTGCTTTATATTTAAAAACGTAAGCCGGCGAACCATTCGGAAAACTAAATTTCTTGCCTTTAAAATCAGAAATCATGGTTGGTTCTCCCTTGGGAAAAACCTCTTGAAACTGAGCATGTTCAGCGTTGGTTAAAGAATTAATGGAATTACTTATGGTGTCATCTAAAGTTTCTTTAACTGCATTCTGTGCTTGTTCTTTGACACTTGTAGTTGTTTTTTCAATTTGTTGATTGATGGTTTCCTCAATTTCAGAACAAGAAGTTAATGCTGCTAAAGGCAAAATAACTAAAATATATTTTTTCATTTTCAAGTTTTAAATTAAGAGCCTATTTAAATTTACAAATTACTAATTTACCTTATTTACCCCTTAAGGTTTTTAAGTAATTGCTGTTAAAAACCTTAGCAACAATCAATTGATAAAAACCCTTTAACTTAATTTCTAAAAGTCTAAAATTAAGGAAAAAACAAAGTTTATTCAAATTAAGAATAAGAATTAAACAGGCTTTACTATTCTTTGAAAGAAGCGAACAATTTATCCAGTTTTGCGTCAGATGTAAGCAACTATTTTTCAAAATTTTTCGAAGGAAAAAAAACCAACCACAATGTTGTCCCTTCACCAGAAGTTTTCTGGTAGAAACCTAAAAATTTACTTTTTAAGATTCGAAGGCGTAGGTTGTCAAATAATGTAATTCTGTTTTGCTGAGCGCTTTTGCATTCGACTCTGCTTCTGAAATAGAATAGGTGGTATTGATTTCCTGTTTTTGAAAAAGAAATGAATTATTGGAGTTTTTATCGACCACTTCATTAAAAATATGATCGATTTCAGAATTGGCTAAAGAGGCAAAACTGATGTCTTCAAATCCATGCATTAATCTCAGATTATCAATACGCTGAAAATTTTCATCTACAAAACTTTGGAATTGATTTTTGGAATCAAAATTACCGGCCCAAATATTATAGACAAATGCCCGTTTCTTTGGCTTGTTCAGAATATCTTGATAAACGAAATTCTCGCCGAGATAAGCATCCCGAACCTGCGGATCATTGGCCAAATCGTGCGGAAGTCCTTCTTTCAAAATTCTTCCCTCAAACATGATATAGGTCTTGTGGGTAATCGCTAAAGTCTGTTGAACATTGTGATCCGTAATTAAGATGCCAATATTTTTATCGACCAAGCTTCTCACAATTTTCTGAATATCTTCTACGGCGATTGGGTCAACTCCGGCAAAAGGCTCATCGAGTAAAATAAAATTCGGACTGGTTGCCAAACAACGTGCAATTTCAGTTCTTCTTCGTTCACCACCAGATAATAAATCACCCCGGTTTTTACGAACATGTTGTAAGGAAAACTCTTCGATGAGTTCATCACATTTGATGTGTTGTTCCCGCTTAGAAAGTTTGGTTAATTGCAAAACACCCAAGATATTATCTTCTACGGAGAGTTTTCTGAAAATCGATGCTTCCTGCGCGAGATAACCAATTCCTTTTTGAGCCCGGCGGTACATGGCGTCATTGGTAATCTCTTTATTGTCTAAGAAAATCTTACCCGAGGTGGGTTTTACCAAACCCACGATCATATAAAAACTGGTGGTTTTGCCGGCACCATTGGGACCGAGAAGTCCCACGATTTCGCCTTGTCGAACTTCGACTGAAACGCCTTTTACCACTTTTTTTGGACCGTATTCTTTAATTAAATTTTCTCCGCGTAGAATCATGGAGCAAATATAATAAAATTGAGGAAAGAATAAGTGGAAATCGGTAAGATGAAAACAAGAAAGCCAACGATTAAAACAGAATTTCTACCGTTTTCAATTAAAAAATTTTATCTTCGCTTTTCAGAAAAATTACCAAATTTGAGTGCCAAAGAAAAAGAATTCGCGAAACTAATTAAAGATAATCAAGGTTTGATTATTAAGGTTTCTAGACTTTACACCAATACTTTGGAAGATGAGCAAGATCTTTTTCAAGAAATTGTGTTACAACTTTGGCGTTCTTACGACTCATTCAAAGGACAATCTAAAATTTCTACCTGGATGTATCGCGTGGCTTTAAATACCGCAATTACCCTGTTCCGAAAAAAGATTAAATCACCGCAAACCGATGAACTCATGGATTATCATCATGGTGATTTTGTAGAAATTGACGATGAAAAACAGCAACATATTTCTACGCTTTACAAAGTTATTAAAATGTTGCCCAATGTTGAACGTGCGATTGTGACCATGTATTTGGATGATTTGCCGTACCGCGACATCGCTGAAAACTTAGGAATTACTGAAGTTAATGCAAGAGTGAAAATGAACCGACTCAAAAAAACTTTAAAACAACTAATGGAAAAACATGCCTGAATTTGATTTAGATAGTTTCAAAGAAACCTGGCAACAGCAACCAGTACAGCCTAAATATGACAGCAGCGATATTGAATCGATGCTGAATAAATCTTCACGGAATTATGTGAAATATATTCTCTGGATCAGTGTGGTAGAATTTATTCTGATTCTAATTGCCAATTTATACTATACTTTTTTAGGAGAAGACACCGCTGATTTGATGAGTGTTCTAGGGAAATTGGGTATTAATAATTCCTCTAACTTTGAAAGTACCATATCGCAACTGTACTTTGTGTTGAAAATGGTTAGTTTAGGTCTTACGGGTATTTTTGTATTTTTGTTTTACCAGAATTACCGTAAAATTAAAATTGAATCAAATCTTAAAAAATTAATTCTGCAAATTTTCACTTTCAAAAAGACCGTTCAATTATTTATCTTGGCAAATATTGGTCTGGTGATTTTGTTTACTTTGATTCTAGGACTATTTACCTTCTTGGTTTTGGCTGAACAAAATATCGCGTTGACGAACCCTACTTTAATTGGTTTCATTGCCGGATTAGCACTAACTATGGGAATTAGCGTGGTTTTAATCTGGATTTATTATCGCCTCGTTTACGGATTTATCTTAAGAAGATTGGGTAAAAATCTAGAACAACTTCAAAACATAGAAAAGGAGAACTAAATTCTTGTTCTCCTTTTCTCTTTATTTTTAACTTTCAATTTTACAGTTCCTTTCTCAACCGAGCTACGGGAATATTCAATTGTTCACGATATTTCGCAATGGTACGGCGGGCAATATTGTAGCCTTTCTCTTTCAGTAATCCAACCAATGCATCGTCGGTATAGGGTTTTCTTTTATTTTCACCATCGATAATATCCATCAAATGGGTTTTAATTTCCTTGGTAGAAACTTCTTCGCCATCATCGTTGGTCAAGGAATCAGAGAAGAGACTTTTTAGATAGACAATGCCATTTGGGGTATCCGCATATTTGCTTTTCACCACGCGTGAAATTGTAGAAATATCAAACCCAGTAATATCAGCAACATCCTTTAGAATCATCGGTTTTAATGATTTATCATCTGCGGTAATGAAATATTCTTTCTGCAATTGAACAATCGCAGAAATCGTTTGCAGTAGCGTATTTTGCCGTTGGTTAATCGCATCGATATACCATTTTGCTGCATCTAATTTTTGTTTGATAAAAAGAGCCGCCTGTTTGTGTTCCGCCGATTTTTTGTCGTGAGAATAAGTGGTTAAAATATCTTTATATTCATCTGAAACCCGCAATGAAGGAGCATTTTTACTGTTTAATGAAGGAATCACTTCAACCCCTTTGGCACCATTATCTTTTACGGTAATTAAAAAATCAGGGATAATTTCATTATTAATGGTAATGGTCTGTGTATCATAATTACCACCTACCCTAGGGGATAGTTTTGAAATCACTTCCAAAGCATCTTTTAAATCTTCTTCCTCGATATCATATTTCTGAATAATCTTATTGTAATGCTTATTGGTCAAAGCATCAAACTGATTTCTCAATATATTTGCTGCGAGACTTACGGCTTTATCAGCACTTACTTTTTTCTCGATTTGTAATAAAAGACACTCTTGTAAGCCCCGGGCACCAACGCCAGACGGATCTAATTTTTGCACATAATTTTCTAAGATTTCAGTCACCCGGTCTGGTGTAGTAATCAATCCTTGGGAAAAAGCCAAATCATCAACCAATTGCTTCACCTCTCGTCGAAGATAACCATCATTATCAAGGTTTCCGATAATATATTCTGCAATTTTCAAATCATCGCCCTCTATATTTGCCAAACGAATCTGCTCTAAAAGATAATCATACAAAGACTCACCTTCGGTCAAAAGCGCCTGATTATCATACTCCTCATCATCGGCAGAATAATTATTTGCAGAAGATTTGTATGCAGGTTCATCATCGAAAATATAATCATTTACATCAAAATCGGTGTCGATACTTTCATTGCCTTCGTCTTCAAATTTTTCGTCAAGAGCGGCGTAATCTTCCTCTTTATTGTCCTCTTGCACTTTTTCTAAAGCAGGATTTTCTTCGAGTTCGCGCTCTAATTCTTCTTCAAACTCTAGGGTATGAAGTTGAATCAATTTCATCAATTGAATTTGTTGCGGGGCCAATTTCTGGCCGAGTCTCATTTGAAGGTTTTGTTTTAACATATTATGATGTTATTTCTCTTTTTTTAGGTTTAAATTAGTTCACATTGAACCATAAACTTACTGATAATATTTTAGATTAGAACTCAGCGTTATGCGGTGTTCTTGGGAAAGGGATTACGTCTCTGATGTTCGTCATGCCTGTAACAAAAAGAATCAATCGCTCTAAGCCAAGTCCAAAACCGGCGTGCGGAACAGAACCGAATTTTCGCGTATCCAAATACCACCATAATTCTTCTTCATCAACATTCATGTCTTTCATTTTCGCTTTTAAAATGTCGAATTTATCCTCTCTTTGTGATCCACCGATGATTTCACCAATTCCTGGGAATAAAACATCCATGGCGGCAACGGTTTTTCCATCTTCATTCAGTTTCATGTAGAAGGCTTTTATTTCTTTTGGATAATCAAATAAAACCACCGGACATTCAAAATGCTTTTCTACCAGAAAACGTTCGTGCTCACTTTGCAAATCTGCACCCCATTCCTCAATCGGAAACTGAAATTTTCCTTTTTTATTTTCTTTAGAATTTTTCAAAATTTCTATCGCTTCGCTATAAGAAACTCTTTTGAATCGTTTTTGAATTACGTGTTGCAATTTCTCAATTAATCCTTCAGCAGCACGGTCTTTTTCGGGTTTTTGTTTTTGCTCGTCAGCAAATCTTTTGTCTAAAAAGTCCAAATCATCTTTGCAATTTTCTAACACGTAATTAATCACATATTTCAAGAAATCTTCGGCAAGATCGATATTGTCTTCTAAATTATTAAAAGCAACTTCCGGTTCTACCATCCAAAATTCTGCAAGGTGACGCGTGGTGTTAGAGTTCTCTGCACGGAAAGTTGGACCAAAAGTGTACACTCTTCCCAAGCCCATCATGGCGGTTTCTACGTTCAATTGACCGGAAACCGTAAGATTTGTTTTCTTACCAAAAAAATCTTGTGCATAATCGATTGCTCCGCTTTCATCCCGTGGAATGGCATTCAAATCGAAGTTGGTTACGCCAAACATTTCTCCCGCTCCTTCTGCATCAGCACCGGTAATAATCGGTGTGTTCATGTAGAAAAATTGGTTTTGATTAAAAAACTGGTGAATCGCAAAACTCACCGAACTTCTCACTCTAAAAACTGCAGAAAATAAATTCGTGCGGAAACGCAAATGTGCTTGCTCACGCAAAATTTCCAAGGAATGTTTTTTGGGTTGAAGGATCGTTTTATCTCTTTCTTCGGTAAAGTTATCGCCTAAAATAATAATCTTTTTCGCAATAATTTCGATATTTTGTCCCGCTCCCTGACTTTCCACCACTTCCCCTACAATTTTTAGCGAAGCAGCATTACTGATGTTTTTAAGAATATCTTCATCAAATTGTTCAAAGTCGACTACCACTTGTAAATTGTTGATGGTTGAACCATCATTCATAGCGATAAATCGGTTCGAGCGAAATGCTCTTACCCAAGCTTGTACGGTAATGTCATGATGAATTAGTTTTTTATAATCTTCTAATAATTCTTTAATGGTCGTTCTCATTCGTAAATATTCAATTTTTTGTTGGTTTCGGGAAAGTGTTACCGTCTTTGAAACAGATCTTCTAGTCATGCAAACTTACTAAAAAATTGGCGTAAAATTTGCTCTTCGGCAGAAATTATCATAAAAAAACGCATGATAAAAAGCATTTTTCCCTTTGAATAATTGAGTGGAATATAATTTAAATCTAGATTCTCAAAGCAACAGAATTTGAAATCCATTTAATAGTTAAAATTCCAGATATGCGATTTTTATCTGTACTAAAGTCACTATTTCAAAACCCTTTCCTTTAAAAAATTCTCTTAATTTTGTACTAAATAAAAAATCATGTTGCTCATCGACTCTCCTTCTCAAAATGCGTATTTCAATATTGCCTCCGAAGAATATTTACTGCACCGCTTTCCCACGGAAGATATTTTCTTGCTGTATGTGAATGCTCCCTCTATTATCGTAGGAAAATTTCAAAATACGTTGGCAGAAATCAATTTGGATTACGTCACTGAAAAAGACATCAAAGTCGTGCGCCGAATGTCTGGTGGAGGAACGGTTTATCACGATCTGGGAAATCTTAACTTCTCTTTTCACACCTTGTTGGGTCAGAATGATTTTGGGGATTTTTCTTTTTTTACGCAGCCGGTTCTCACGGTGCTGAACAATTTAGGGGTGCCCGCTGTTTTGCAGGGACGCAACGATTTGTTGGTCGATGGTAAAAAATTCTCTGGCAATGCTAAACTTGCGCGACACGGAAAAATGATTCAGCACGGCACCATTCTACTCGATTCAGAAATGGAAGTTTTAGGTGATGCCCTGAAAGTAAACCCGTTGAAATTCCTTGATAAAGCCATTAAATCGACCCGTTCACGCGTCACCAACCTCATCCACTATCTTCCAGAGGAAACCACGACCAGCGATTTGAAAAAACTACTCACGGAAGAGATTATAAAAAATAATCCCAACGCTCAGCGCTACGAGCTGACCGAGGAAGACCTCACTGGCATTCATAAACTGATGACTGAGAAATACGAAACCTGGGCCTGGAATTTCGGTTTTTCGCCCAACTATAATTTTAAAAAAGCCATAAAAGTTCCGGCCGGTTTTATCGAAGTTCATTTGGATGTCGTGCAGGGAATTATTGAAAAAGCGAAAATATTTGGTGACTTTTTCGCTGCAAAACCTATTGAAGAGTTGGAAGCGGAATTGATAGGACAAAAACACGAACTTTCCCAACTAACCTTCTTATTTTCTTCATTGAACTTGACCGATTACTTTGGTAAAGTAACGGCAGAAGAAGTGCTGGAAGGGTTTAAGTAATGTCGGGGTTAGACCTTGGAGACAAGAGACGATAGACTAGAGCGTAGAAGTTAAAAGTCTTGGATTCCTTTTAAAGTTTCGGTTACCGATTGATGAACCGTGTTTCCCTCGAGATGGCTTCAGCGGCAAAAAGGATTTTACTTATAAGATAAACAGGCAGCCGCTTCGCAATGACGGGTGATTTTATATTAACCCGTACTCGCACGATTCACCACTCCGCAATGACCGGTGCATATTGATTAATTTTTCATTGTTTCATTTGCAAGTAGATTTCCAAATAAATTTTTCTGAACTGAACACCACTCGTTGTTAATTATTAATTTTTAATTATTATTTATTAATTAACGCTACTTTTCTCTCTTATAAACCGCATTTTCATTATAAAATTGATAAGTTTACTCCCTATTCTATCCTTTTTATTCAAAAAAATTAAGCGTATTTGTTCACATTATCTTATATTTGTGTTCAATCAAATAACCTTATGAAAAGAATAATACTACTTGTTATTTCCTTGTCTTTTGTTGAGGCTTTCGCCCAGGAATCCAAAGAATTGATAAAGTTAAAACAACAAACCAATGCCAGTGTTACCCTGAGCAAAAGTACGGCGAACCCGAATTTTATAAGATTTGGAAATGCTTCGACCCTTCAATTGAGAGGAACATCATCGAGCGCTAAAGTAGCTGACTTTCTCGCTAGCAACTTTAAAGCTTTTAATCTGACTTCCGCCCAGGATATGGTTTTAGTGGAAGAATTTAAAGACAATTACGGTCTTCACAATGTTGTTTACCGACAATACTTTCAGGGGATTCCTGTTTACGATGGCCTGTTGAAGTTCCATTTTAATTCAAAAGGACATCTGTCTTCCCTCAACGGAAATACCATTTCTAAAATTAAAGTCAGTACCAAGGCAAGCATCTCTTCAGTTGAAGCAGCAGCAATTGCCAAAAAATTAGTGACCCAACAAGCACTCAATATTTCGGGCTCCCCCTTACAAATCGGAAAGAATAATTTATTAATTTTTCCAAAAAATCTGGTCCAAGGCGGTCAGGTCGTTCCGTATTTAGCCTATGAAGTTGAAATTACCAATAAAAATGATGTTCGGGAATTTATATTTATTGATGCCCACACGGGCGACTTGGTGGAGCAGTTTACCGGCATTCATCCGATCGACCGTAAATTATATGAAAAAAGCACCAGTGCAGCCAATTTAAAATGGAAGGAAGGCGACGCTTTTCCGGGAACTTTAGATCAATGGCAACAGAGTGAAGTCATCACTTCTGAACATGTTTATAATTTCTTCAAAAATGCTTTCAGCTATATCTCGTTCAATAATGCTGATGCTTCCATGATTACAGTGAATAATGATCCCAACATCTCTTGCCCGAATGCCAACTGGAATGGGGTGACGGCAAATTATTGTACCGGTACGGCCTCGGACGATGTGGTCGCACACGAATGGGGACACGCTTACACGGAATACACCAGCGGTTTAATTTACCAATACCAATCCGGCGCACTCAATGAATCTTATTCTGATGTTTGGGGCGAAACCATCGACATGCTGAACGGTTACGATGATGCAGGCGAAAACTTAGCTGTTCGTACAACCACCTCCTGCGCCAATACCCAACGGTGGAAAATGGGCGAGAAAGCGACCGCTTTTGGAAGTCCAATTCGTGATATGTGGAATCCGAACTGTAATAACAATCCAGGTAGTGTGCTCGACGCAAGCTATTACTATTGTGGCACCGGAGATTCCGGCGGTGTGCACCGCAATTCAGGAGTCACTAATCATCTATATGCTTTATTGGTAGATGGCGGCACGTATAATGGCTATACCATTTCGGGCATCGGTTTCGTGAAGGCCGCTCATTTGTGGTGGAGAGCCCAGAAAAACTATCTGACTCCTACCAGCAATTTTGCAATTTTCGCAGATGCTCTAGAAGCGTCCGCTAATGACCTCATCGGCATCAACTTAGAGGGATTATCTACCGACAATACTCCGGCAGGTCTTAGCGGACAGTCATGGCAAGTGGGCGATCTTCAAAATCTTCAAAATGCCATCTTAGCGGTACAATTACGATCTTCACCCAATACCCAATGTAATTATATACCTTTGTTAAAAGCAACACCAGACTTATGTGCCACGGCGGTCACCGGTGCGATTTTTACAGAAAACTGGGAAAATGGTTTAGGAGGCTGGACGGTTAATAATATCCCGACTAATCCTTCTTCCTGGGAGAATAGGAACTGGGTGGTCAAAGGTAATTTGCCTAAAGGGAGAACCGGAAGCGCAATTTTCGGAGCAGATCCCGTCAATGGCAACTGTACGACCAGCATGCAAAACGGAATCCTGCGGTTGGAAAGTCCCGTAATTACTTTCCCAGCTTTTACGGCGGGAAAATACGAAATGGCCTTTAATCATTATGTGTCCACAGAAGCAAGTTGGGATGGTGGCAATATCAAGTACAGCCTGAACGATGGCGCGTGGACTTTAGTTCCAAAATCTGCCTTCAGTCAAAATGGTTATAACCGAAATTTAGACAATACCTCAAACAATGACAATCCGATGAAAGGACAAGCTGTCTTTTCGGGAACCGATGGTGGCTCATTGGATGGTAGTTGGGGTCAAAGCGTTATCGACCTTTCAAAAGTCGGAGTGGTATCGGGTGCCAAAATTAAATTCAGATTTGAAATGGGAACCGATGGTTGCAATGGTAATGACGGTTGGTATGTAGACGAAATTTATGTGTATAATTGCGACAGTCCTTTGCTAGCCGTGGATCAAAACTCCCTAAAAAGCGGTTTGCAGGTTTTCCCCAATCCAACCTCGGGATTGCTGACCATTCAGCACCACAAGCAAATGAAACTGAACAGTGCACAGGTCTACTCTACTACTGGTCAATTAATTAAAAGTTTTAAACTGGATCAAAATGGCAAGAGTTCGATCATCGACTTAAGCGCATTTGCGAAAGGGACTTATATTGTGAAAATAAATTCAGACACCGAGAGCAGCAGTGTCAAAGTAATTAAAAAATAGGTTAGATCATGTTTCATGAAGATCCGGGAGAGTTTAACTTTTCCGGATTTTTTTGTGCGGCGTGCGGGGTTGGGAATTGGGAAAATACCAATTGACCATTATTCAAAGGGGTCACTTTAGACTTGCACGCTACGCATTCACTTTAAAAAACTCAATTATTGGAAGTGGGGTTTGCTCGGCTTACTGCAGAGGATTTATTAAGAACGGCGGTATATTCTAACAGCAACTCGTCCCACAGGTGCTGATGCGAATACAATTCTTTGATTCTTTGGCGACTGGATTGTTGTAGGTTTTTGGTAAAGTCGCAGTCATTAAGCAATTGTAACATCGCATTTTTTAATGCTTCTTCGGATTTTGCTGGGATTATGAGGCCATTAATCCCGTTCGTAATGATCTCATTACACCCATTGATATCGGAAACTATACTTGGCAAACCCATGGCTCCTGCCTGTAAAACAGCATTCGGAAAACCTTCTCGGTAACTTGGCAAAACAAGGCAATCTCCTAAAGCCAAATAAGGACGAACGTCTGTTACAAAACCCGTGCTGATAATATGCGGGTTATTATCAATTTCTGCTCGGGTAAGTCCCAAGATTGGATTGAGCGCTTCGTCCAAAGCGCCTACCATTAATAACTTTACGTTTGGATATAATTTGTGAATCTGCTGAACACCTTGAAGGCCATCATCTCCAGTTGGGTTGATTCCTGATTTTGTCGTTTGATACCGGTAGATTATTTTACCCAATCGGTTTCTTAGATTAAGCCCCGTAACCGAGGTGGAATGTTGAAAATAACTTTCTGAAAGTGTAAGCATTTCCTCTTCAGATGAGGTGATCGCGGTTAGCATCGGCTGTCTCACAAATTTTTCATTTTGACTTGCGCGCTCCGAAGTAATCGTTATTTCTTGAACGTTCGATAATTCTGAAATTGATTTGAAAGCTGAAATCAGTTCATTGACTCCTTTGTCTTTAACAATTCGTCCTAAAAAAATAAAGACAAAATCGTCCAAGTTGATTGCTAACCTTTCTCTGAGCAAATCGATGTCTTCTACGGAAACCGCAGCACGATCGAAATGGTGCAGATCAATCCCATTGACATTACCATTTGCAATAATTTTTAAATTTTTAGAGGTAATATTGTACCGCTCCAAATCTTCTTTCACCCCTTTCCCTTCGGGATAAATATGGGTAGCACAAGCACACAAAAGCCTATCCATCAGAATGAGTATATATTTCAAGATGCCAGTTTTATAAGGAAATATCAGTCCCGTAAAGGTATGCATTCGTACCGGAACCCCTGCCAAGCGAGCTGCCATCATGGCAAGCAGACCGGCTTTGGGTGTAATAGAATGAACGATATCTGGTTTTTCTTTTTGAAAATATCGGTACAAATTCCAGAGCGAAACCAAATCGCGGAGTGGTGAAATGGCGCGCTGCATATCAATTTCATAGGACTTTACACCTTCTCTTTGTACCAACTGGTCTAACTCTGCGCCCGGACTTGAAATGGCTGTTACCTTGTAAAACTGATTCAAATAGCGCAACTGCCCTCGCAATAAAATATCAAGAGATTCGGGTACGGTGGCGATTCGGAAGAGTTTTTTCACGGTTTTTATAAAGAGCACCAATTTATAAAAATAAATCTTTAAAGGGTTGTTATATTTAAAAAAGTCGCAAAAATATTTTAAAAACAAATAGATTTCTGCTAAAGATTATTTTACTACTTAATAAAAAAACAGCCATAAATACAGACTATTGCGCACGAAGTCAACGTTGAATAAAAAATTAAATGATTCGATTTTGCTGATCAACATTTTTTCGAGATTCCACTCAATTGTTCTTCATAGGGTGAAAATTAAGGAACAAACGAACTGCAATAAAATGTTAAAAAAAAATTCCAAAGCCTGAAGGTAATGCACATCAAACCTCTTTATAATTTGTATTTTTGAAAAAATATATTTTAATGAAAATCATCTCTTATAATGTAAATGGAATACGTGCAGCTTTTACCAAAGATTTTTTAGGCTGGCTAAAAGTTGCGGATCCCGATGTAATCTGTATTCAAGAAAGCAAAGCAGGCAATGACCAAATCGATATTGAAAGTTTGGAGAAAAATGGCTATTTCAGTTATTGGCACTCTGCGCAGAAAAAAGGTTATTCAGGAGTGGGAATTGCATCTAAAGTTGAACCCAAACATATTGAATACGGTTGTGGTGTGGAACATTATGATTCTGAAGGCAGAATTATCCGTGCTGACTTTGAAGATTTTTCAGTGATTTCAGTTTATGTTCCGTCGGCTTCGAATATTGAGCGATTGGATTTTAAGATGAAATTTTGTTACGATTTCCTAGCTTATATTAAAGGGTTAAAAAAAACAATTCCTAACCTTATTATCTGCGGTGATTTTAATATTTGCCACAAAGCGATCGACATTCATAATCCAGAAGGCTTAAAAAACACTTCAGGCTTTCTACCAATAGAAAGAGAATGGATGACGCAATTTATCGAAGAATGTGAATTGATCGACAGTTTTAGATTTTTCAATGATCAACCAGATAATTATTCCTGGTGGAGTTACCGGCAAAATTCCCGAGCCCGAAACAAAGGTTGGCGCTTGGATTATAATTTTGTTTCGCATTCGCTGAAGCAGAAACTAGCTCGTGCGGCCATCTTGAGTGAGGCCGTACATTCGGATCATTGTCCGGTTATGGTAGAACTTTACTAACTTGTTGATCCATATTGATAAGTGATAGGGTTCAACGATTAGGATAAGGACTTAGGCCAAAGTGAAAATTCTGGATGTTTAGAAAGTTATTTCACCAGTAAAAAATTAAGGTAATAAAAATTATAAAATTTAAAAAACCACCCATTTCACAATCTTCGAAAACTGCAGAAAACAAAATTTTGTATCGTATCAAAAGGTGTTGGATGATCGACGTACTTACAATTTATTTTTTCAAAATATTGTGCAAATCGATTTGTTAATGATGATTTAGAATATTGTTTGATCGTTAATCCGCTGCATTTTTTAGGTCCATTTTCAGAAAAAGTTCCGATGATTAAAATGCCATTTTCTTTAATATTATTTTGAACGGTTTCAATATAATCGCTTATTTCTTCTTCTTTCGTTAAGAAATGAAAAGCCGCTCTATCATGCCAAAAATCGTATTTTTCAGCTGGTTGAAAGGTGGAAATATCGGCAACAATCCATTTTACTTTTTGGGCTTTTTCGCCTAATCGAAGTTGTGCTCTTTCCAAAGCGGAAGCAGAAATATCCACGACGGAAATATTGTTATAACCCAAATCTAAAAGATGATCCACCAAAAAACTATCTCCACCACCAACGTCTATAATTTTTGCGGACGTGGGAATATTAAATTCTTTTAAAAACTCGAGAGAAGTTTTAGGAGTAGGTTGATACCAACTTACGTCTTTCAGATCTTTGGTTTGGTAGATGTTTTCCCAATGGGATTTTCTTTCTGTTTGATTCATTTTATTTTTTTTCAATAAAAAAATATCCCAATAGCGCGGACTTTACTTTTTTTTAGTCATGGAATGCATTTGCGAGGGGAAACCCATCCTAATAATCGGTAGTTAAAAATAAGTTAGTTGTACCTGTTACTTCTGGCTTTGGTTTTTAATTTACGACGTAACGAAACAATTCGGCAGCTGTGATACAGTCATCTTTTAGGTTTCAAACCGGGCATAGATCGGTTGCTATTGTTGCGACCCGAGCCGAATGGAGCTCTTTTTGGGTCTCCCGACATTTCGGGAGACCCAAAAAAGCGGGAATGGAGCGAGGAAATAGTCGCCCAAATAAAAAAGCTGACTCTAGTGAATCAGCTTTGGTTGTTTTAAACGGATTTATTACCCGTTGTCGATAATTTCGTATTCTACAGGCATGGTACCTCTTGCGGTATTTCCTATGGCCTGAAACGCTGCTTTTGAAAGGTCGAGTGCTCTGGCAGAATGAAAAGGACCGCGGTCATTTATTTCTACTACGACACTTTTCCCTGATCTCAGGTTGGTTACTTTAACCATCGTCCCGAAAGGAAGCGTTCTGTTTGCTGCGGTCATTTTCGAATTGCTGAAAATATCACCGCTTGCTGTTTTTCTACCGTTGAACTTATCGTGGTAGTACGATGCAAAACTTGTTTTTTTAGCATCTTCGGTATTATTCTTGAATGAATATGTTCCGAGTGTTGAAATCATCATTATGATTAGGAGTGTTCCTCTTTTCATCATTTTGAATTTATTTTTATGGGTTTTGACTCTGCAAATTTATCCCGAAATTGATTTATACAACACTCTATAGGTTAAAGTCTCCTAATGAATTGTTAAATTTTTGTTAACAACCCCCGCATTCTCTCTAATAGCAGTATCTCGCAAAGGTTGTTAATTTGTGTTAAAAACAATAGGCAAATGTTAACGTTATTAACTAACCATTGCATAGCACCGAAAGATTTAGTATCTTATATCGCTGATTATCAACTGCCTAGATAAAAAATACTCCCGGAATTTCCAGAAGTATTTTTCTCTTTAATTTCATTACATATTTGACAATAAATCGCATTATAATTGCAAAATCCTAAACTAATTCACCATACAAATCGAACTCTTCTGCAGCAGTAATTTTAATTTCGGCAAATTCTCCGATTGACAAATAGATATTTTCGGCCGGAACTAAAACGGTATTGTCTACATCTGGTGAATCGAACTCTGTTCTGCCGATGAAATAATTACCTTCTTTGCGATCGAAAATACAACGGTAGGTTTTTCCGATGCGCTCTTGGTTTTTTTCCCAAGAGATTTGCGACTGCAGTTCCATGATTTCTTCTACTCGTGCTTCTTTTACTTCTTGTGGCACATCATCTTCTAAAACATAAGCGGTCGTATTTTCTTCGTGTGAATAGGTAAAACAGCCTAAGCGATCGAATCTTTGTTCGCGCACCCAATCTTTCATTTCCTGAAATTTCTCATCTGTCTCGCCCGGAAAGCCAACAATTAGGGTTGTTCTAATGGCCATGTTTGGAACCATTTGTCTGAACTTCGCTAAAAGGGCATTGGTTTTTTCATGAGAAGTTCCTCGCTTCATGGCTTTCAACAAATCGGAGTTGATGTGTTGTAATGGAATATCAATATAATTACAAACCTTAGGTTCGTTTTTAATAATTTCTAAAACATCTTCCGGAAAACCAGTTGGGAAGGCGTAATGCAAGCGAATCCACTCAATGCCTTCCACTTTAACCAAGCGTAAAAGCAAATCACCCAAAGCTCTTTTTTTATAGAGGTCTAGACCATAATACGTTAGATCTTGGGCGATCAAAATTAATTCCTTCACTCCTTTTTTGGCTAATTTTTCGGCTTCAATCACCAAATTTTCCATAGGAGTTGAAATATTTTTACCTCTCATTAAGGGAATTGCGCAGAAAGAACACGGCCGGTCACATCCCTCAGAAATTTTCAAATAGGCGTAATGTCTTGGCGTGGTTACCATTCTTTCGCCCACCAATTCATGCTTATAATCAGCACCAAGATGTTTTAGTAAAAGCGGTAAATCTCGCGTTCCGAAATACTGATCAACATCTGGGATTTCTCTAAGTAAATCTGGCTTATATCTTTCTGACAAACATCCTGTTACGAATACCTGCTCTACTTCACCACGATTTTTCGCTTCTACAAATTCAAGAATGGTATTGATGCTTTCTTCTTTTGCATTATCGATAAAACCGCACGTATTAATAACAACGATATCGCCTTTATCTTCATGTACGACTTCTTTTCCGTTGGCTTGCAACTGCCCCATCAACACCTCCGAATCGTAGACGTTTTTAGAGCATCCAAGTGTTACGATATTGATTTTCTTTTTCCCGACTGATTTTGTGCGCATTATAAAATTTATTGGGCGCAAAGGTAAGCATATTATCGTAAAAATTTATTCTTCCTGTTGTTAGTCTTTCGGTAAGCTTTCAGGTTGAACCAATTCCTTTTGGGATTTTTTTTCAAAAAGCAGTCCGATCATCATTACAAAAGTGGTGAGCAAAATAACCTGAATGACCACCGATTCATTCAATAATGAAAATCTTTGTTCTGGCGTAATACTTAAAAAAAGTAAAATGGTAATTAACCCGCGCGGTGCGATATAGAATAAAGGTTGCAGATCCATTTTCCCTAATTTAAGAAAGATAGCGCGCAATACATAAATGGAGGTAACGATGGAAACCGACCACACCAGGGAATCTTTGTTAATGATATCTTCGGTCTTTAAAACAAAACCAAAAACGATAAAAAATAAGGTGCGCACGATAAAAGTGGCTTCTATAACCACATCTTTAAAATGCTTGACTTCTTTGTTAAATTTTGTAAATCGAAAATTTCGCAGCAATTTCACATTTTTTAATTCATCAATATTACCCAAGACCAAACCGAAAAACAAGATAAAAATAAGGGCTGGAAGATGGTAGATTTTCGAAATTTGATAAATTAAAATATTAAGAATAATTATGGGCCCATATTTAATGTGATGATCAATTTTTGCAAGTAGAAAGGCTAAAACAAGCGAGGCCACCACCGAAATTAAGAGCATTAGAAAAAACTGACCTGCAAAATGGAAAGCTCCGGTTAAGGTAATTGCAGTACCAAAAGTGGCGAAATTAAAGAAAATTACTCCTATAATATCAGATAAACTGCTTTCATAGGTGATAAATTGTCGCTTTTCTTTGGTTAAGTTAATGGCACTGGGAATTGCAATAGAACTGCTGATGATGCAAAACGGAATAATATTAATTAAACTCTGTTTGAAAGAAATCCCCCACTCTACATTTAAAAAAATCGAAAAACCGATTGCGATAATAACCAACGGAAATAAGGCAATGAGCATGGATTTTTTGACCAACTCCTTTTTTGATCTGTTTAATTCTAATTCAAGCGAGCCTTCCAGCACGATTAAAATAAGCCCGACCGTTCCTAAAATAGGTAGAATCACATTGAGGTTCGGCACGATAATATTAAATAATCCACCAATTTGATTCAAGAACCAACCCGTGGCCAATAAAAAAATAACTGAGGGAACCTTAGTAAATTTTGTCGTGACATCAAAAAGATAGGATATTAAAAGTACGACGCAAATTCCGATAATAAATAATTCAGCCATGAAGTAAATGTATAAAAAAAGTGCGGAACATGGCAGGTTTCTCGTGATTTATTGAAAAAACATCATCATTAAATTGCATAGAAAACCTATTTTAGCAGCGAAAAAATCAAAACGCTTTTCCTATTTACGGATAAACAAAAAGAGAATCCACTCGGATTCTCTTTTCTATTTCTCTAAAAAAACAGGTGTTTAAACCAAGTTTTTCAAATAATCTCCATATCCACTTTTGCCATATTTTTCGGCAGATTGCAGTAATTGTTCTTTATCAATAAACCCTTTTTTATACGCAATTTCTTCGATACAAGAGATTTTGAATCCTTGTCTTTTTTCTAAAACCTTTACAAATTCTGAGGCTTCATGCAAAGAATCGAAAGTCCCAGTATCTAACCACGCTGTACCGCGCGACATTACGCCGACTTCCAGCTGGCCTTTTTCAAGATAAATTCGGTTAATATCGGTGATTTCGAGTTCTCCACGAACGGAGGGTTTTAAATTCTTTGCATACTCGACCACCGAATTGTCATAGAAATACAAGCCAGGCACGGCAAAATTAGATTTTGGTTCTTCTGGTTTTTCCTCAATCGAAACTGCTTTGAAGTTATCATCAAATTCGACCACGCCATATCTTTGGGGATCAGAAACCTGATACGCGAAAACGCAACCTCCTTTAACCTTGGTTTTGCTGGATAGTAATTCCGGCAAACCTGCTCCGTAAAAAATATTATCGCCCAATACCAAAGCCACAGAGTCGTCTCCAATGAATTCTTCGCCCAAAATAAATGCCTGCGCCAAACCATCTGGAGAAGGCTGAATTTTATACTGAATCGTACAGCCAATCGCAGACCCATCGCCTAAGAGCTTGATGAAGCCTTCCTGGTCATGTGGTGTTGTAATAATTAAAATATCTTTAATTCCGGCTAACAATAAAGTCGAAAGCGGATAATAAATCATGGGTTTGTCGTAAACAGGCATTAACTGTTTGCTCACTGCGATGGTCAGTGGATAAAGTCTTGTTCCGGAACCGCCGGCTAAAATTATTCCCTTCATTTTTAAATGCGAATTTCGCGAATTTTTCGAATTACTCGAATTTCGCTGTGTTATAGATTTATTATTCTTTTATATTTTAAAGATTTCTCGCCAAAATTGATCAGAATTCCTAATTTTTTATTGATTGCTTTTAGATAATTTTGCAACTGTCTGGAAAAAATTTCCAACTTCTTTTCTTTTTCAAACGCGATAGTATTTTTCTTAAATTCTTTCTCCAAAACTTCGCTGTAAACCGCTTCCAAAAAACCACCGCCTAATGTAGAATGAATGTTCTTACAAATTCCAATAATCTGATAACTTTCTTCTTTAAATAGAATTTTTTCTTCCATTACAGCACCATTCATGAAATTCGTCTAATTCGTATCATTTGTATATTGCGAAGCATAATATTTCTGATAGTCTCCTGAATTAACATTCTCCAACCAATCTTGATTTGTGAGAAACCAATCAATCGTTTTTCCCAAACCTTCCTCAAAAGTTACACTTGGTTTCCATCCTAGATCATCGCTTAATTTTGTGGCATCAATGGCGTACCGTAAATCATGACCTGGCCTGTCTTTAACGTAAGTAATTAATTTTTCTGAATGACCAGCAGGATTTCCTAGTTTTTCATCCATTTGCTTAATGAGTTCTTTTACCAAATCGATATTTTTCCATTCGTTAAACCCGCCAATATTATAGGTTTCACCGGTTTTAGCTTCAAAGAATATTTGATGAATTGCTTTCGCATGATCGATGACGTACAACCAATCTCTTGTATATTTTCCGTTGCCATAAATTGGGAGTGGTTTTCCGGTCAAAATATTAGAAATACAAAGCGGAATCAACTTTTCTGGGAAATGATTGGGGCCATAATTATTAGAACAATTTGAAATAATAAACGGCATTCCGTACGTATTTCCATAAGCGCGAACCAAATGGTCAGAAGCCGCTTTACTCGCTGAATACGGAGATTTTGGATCGTAAGCTGTGGTTTCTAAAAAGAACCCAGTGTCGCCTAAACTGCCATAAACCTCATCGGTAGAAACATGATAGAAAAGATTTTTTCTGGTTTCCTCAGGGAAATTTCCATGTTGATGATCTGGGTTTAAAGTCCAGAATTCTCTGGCCAAATTGAGCAGGTTTGCAGTTCCGTTGACGTTGGTATTAATGAAGGCATTTGGATCGGTGATGCTTCGGTCAACATGACTTTCTGCCGCCAAGTGAACGATTGCATCTGGATGGTGTTTTTCAAAAACTTTTCTTAATTCCCCAACATTGGTAATATCGGCTTTTTCGAAAACATAGTTGGGTTCGTTTTCTATATCTTTTAAGTTCGCTAGATTTCCAGCGTAGGTTAAAGCATCGAGGTTGATGATTTTAGCATCCGGATGATTTTTTACAAATTCGCGTACGACGTGCGAACCGATAAATCCGGCTCCACCCGTGATTAATATTGAGTTCATATTTTGAGTTATTGCGTATTTAAATTATTGCGTATTTAAAAATTAATATAGAAAAGAAATTTTCTAAAAATTTTTCTCTACAAAGGTAGGTTGAATTTTATCTTTATCCGAAAGAAGCACCTCTTGCAACGGCAATTTCCAGTCGATTTGTAAATCTTGGTCGTTCCACAAAACACCTCCTTCCGATTCTCTATTATAAAAATTATCGCATTTATAAGCAAAAATTGCTGTTTCCGACAAGACAGAAAATCCATGTCCAAATCCTCTTGGCACGTAGAATTGTAATTTATTATCGGCAGAAAGCTCCACCCCAAACCATTTCCCAAAGGTCGGAGAATCTTTTCTTAAGTCCACCGCAACATCCCAAACTTTTCCTTCTAAACAAGAAACCAATTTTGCTTGGGCATGTTCTCCCTTTTGCAAATGCAGTCCGCGAAGAACGCCATAAGAAGATTTTGAAATATTATCTTGCACGAAATGACCGTTCATTCCGGTGAGTTCTTCAAATTTTTTTTCGTTGAATTTTTCGTAGAAATAGCCACGTTCATCTTCAAAAATGGTGGGTTCGATGATGTAACAGTCTGTAAGGGGTGTTTTTTTAATGGTCACTTTTATTGCTTTAATTTTACGATAACGTCTTTAATTCTGATTCGATCGGCATCGGTGAGACTTGAGCCAGAGGGTAAACATAAACCATTATTAAATAATTCTTCTGCGACCTTAGTGCCATAGTAAGGGGTGTTTGCAAAAATAGGTTGCAGGTGCATAGGCTTCCACAAAGGTCGTGATTCTATATTTTGGTCCAAAAATTTCAATCTTAACTCTTCGCAGGAAAAGGCAGCTTTCTGTGGGTCTATAGTAATTGCAGATAACCAGTGGTTGGATTTGTAATCTTGATTGGGTTCCACAAAAACGGCAATCCCCTCAAAATCTTTAAAAAGATCTTGGTAAAATTGATTATTTTTTCTTCTTGCTGCAACTCTTTGATCTAAAACTTCCATTTGCCCTCTACCAATACCGGCTGAAATATTACTCATGCGATAGTTATAGCCAATTTCGGAATGCTGATAATGAGGAGCATCGTCTCTGGCTTGGGTAGAAAGAAAAACAGCTTTTTCTTTTCCTTCTTTCGTTTTACACACGAGCGCGCCACCTCCGGAAGTGGTAATGATTTTGTTTCCGTTAAAGCTCAATATCGACATTTCACCGAAGGTACCACAGTTTTGACCGCTATAGGTTGAACCCAAAGCTTCCGCAGCATCTTCAATTAATGGTATTTGGTATTTATTTGAAATTTCAAGAATCTCTTTCATCTTAGCTGGCATTCCGTAAAGGTGTACAACGATGATGGCTTTTGGTTTTTTCCCTTTGGCGATTCGATCTACTATTGCTTCTTCGAGTGCAATGGGACACATGTTCCAGGTTTCTTTTTCGCTATCGATAAAAACAGGCGTTGCCCCTTGATACGCAATGGGATTTGCTGAAGCAGAGAACGTAAAGGTTTGACATATAACCTCATCATCACGTTTTACCCCTAAGATTATTAAAGCCAAATGCAATGCAGCAGTTCCGGCACTTAAGGCAGCAACTTCAACATCATGATTTAAGTATTTTTTTAAATCGTCTTCGAAATTATTAACATTTGGACCTAAAGGAGCTACCCAATTTTGTTCAAATGCTTCATGTATATAATTCAATTCTGTTCCACCCATATGTGGTGAAGAAAGCCATATTTTAGAATTCATTTTGATAATTTAATTGTGAAATTTAATTGGTTTAGCTGGAATACCAACCGCAGTACAATGTGATGGAAGTGATTTTGCAACTACAGCGCCAGCTCCTATAATCGTGTATTGACCAATTTCTAATAAATTTATAATTTTAGCTCCAGTTCCCACATAAACACCCTCTTGTAATACGACCTCCCCAGATATGTTTACACCAGGCATGAATGAAGAATAGCTGCCAACAGTTGTGTCATGACCGACCGTACATGAAAGATTAAGAATCACAAAATCTTCAATTTTTATATTTACAGTAATAACGACACCTGCACAAATAATGTTTCCTTTTCCTAGAACAACTTCATCAGTGCCAATAAACACGTTGGGATGTATTAAATTAGGAAAATCGATATGATTGTTTTTTATAAGTTGCACGATACTTTTTTTGGTGTGCGGATCAGCAATGCTGATTGCAATAGAAAGATTTTCTCTAACACGATTTATATCATCTACTTTTCCTAAATAAGGCAGCCCATTTATTTCGGCATCAAAAAATTTATCATCATAGAAACCTACAATTTCAAATTGGGGGTCGACTTTATTAATTTGTTCAATTAACATCTTAACTTCCCGCCCAAATCCACCTGCACCAATAATTGCAATTTTTTTCATTATATATTTCCTTTAAATTCTTCAGAGGTCACATGTCCCTCTTGTGTTATACCTTCTGATACAAATACTTTCTTCACGGTCATCAGCAGAATTTTCACATCCAATAAAAAACTCAGATGATCAACATACCAAACATCGTACTCAAATTTTTGCTCCCAACTGATGGTGTTTCTCCCATTCACTTGTGCCCAACCTGTGATTCCTGGTTTTACTTCATTTCTTCTTCTTTGCACATCGTTATAAAGTTTCAGATATTCCGGAAGCAACGGGCGTGGCCCAATTAATGACATTTCCCCTTTCAAAACATTAATGAGCTGCGGAATTTCATCTAAAGAGGTTTTCCGTACGAAAGCACCAATTTCTGTTAACCTTTCGGAATCTGGCAACAAATCACCATTACTATTTTTCCGGTCATTCATTGTTTTGAACTTAATAATCTTGAAAATCTTTCCATTTTTCCCTGGTCTATTTTGAAAAAAGAAAGGTTTCCCCTGATTTGAAAAGAAAAGGCCGATGGTAACGATCACAAACACGGGACTTAAGAGCAATAAACCTAAAAAAGAAGCGATAAAATCAAAAAAAGTCTTGAGAGCGGTTTTGTACATTATTGTTTACTTTAAACGAATTTTATTTGCAAATTTATCGAAATTTTATGATTCTATTTTGCAAAATATTGATGAGTTAGTTTCGATTTGATTATAAAAACTAGGCCTTATTTTAGCTTATTGATGATTTTCTCATACGACTGTGAAACCAAAAAATTTTCTTCTAAATAGGTGCTACAATTTTCACCCAATGTTAGAAATTCTCCTGCAGTTAAATCACAGAAATAGTCAAGTGCTTTTTTCATCTGCGCGGCATCTTCCGCAAGAACATACTTCCCGCACTGGTTTTTTTCTACTTCTGTTCCAACATCAGTATTTCCATCTGCTGCAACTAAAACAGGCAATTTCGCTTCTAAATAAGACAACAATCGCGAGGGGAAATTGGGGATGGTAAAGTCTTTGTGAAGAAAGATCATTCCTATATCGCAAGATTTTACAAGACGATCATATTCGATCTTGGGCACCCCGAAAAGCAATTGGGCATTCTGCGGTTTGTTTTCTTTAAACCAATTTTGAATGCGCGTAAACTCTGTTCCTGAGCCTACGATGAGAAAATAGATTCGAGGGTCATTTTTGGTTGCTTCGATGGTTTGTAATAAAAAATCTAACCCTTGTGGAATTCCCAGGTTGCCACCATAAATAAAAATTTTTCTGTTTAAGGGCAATTTGTATTTTTCTTTAATTAAAGTTTTTTCCTCCTCGCTTAAACTTACATATGGGATTGGTGCGATAGAGTTGGGATTAACCTCGACCTTTAGTGGATTAACAGTGGGATTGTGAGCCAATACATACTGTCGATTAGCTTCTGACATGCATCCAATAAAGTCAGAAACTTCATATAGTTTTTTTTCTTTCGCTCGGAAAACCTTATAGATTAAACCATTCTTCGACATCAGTTTCATATCCACCGCATTTTGAGGGAAAATGTCTTTCAGCAGTAGATAGGATTTTGCACCATCTCGCAACTTTACATATTGAATTACTTTTGAAAACGTAATGGGCGGCGTAGAATACAAGACCAAATCAAACTTTACGTTTTTGAAATATTTTTTTAAGGCGTAAAGATAGAGATATTCAATGCTGAGCGTAGCCAAGCCTTTTTCAACACTGTTCGTTTTCTGGATATTCAAAGTTTTTACATTCAGAAAGTGTGCATTCTGTTCTGAGCTTAGGCTCGAGGCATTTTTTTCTCTTCTTTCAGTTGGGCTTATAATATAAATATTATGCTGGTGTGCAACAAATTCACGCATCAGGTCATGATAAATCCCCCTTGCTTGCAAGGTATCAATTTTCAGTAACGTAAGGAATAATATATTCATCCCTTCTTTTAAAATTTACTCCAAACAACCCTGTTTACATAATCCGTGTAGCTCAAAATAATTCGAACCACTTTCTGGGAAACATTGGGCATCGAATAATCAGAAACACAACGATAATTTCTTTCTGAACCAGTTTTTTGTTGTTGCAGTTGTGTTAAACCCTGCATAATTCTTTCCGATGAAAGCCCTACCATCATTACACTTGCCTCCTCCATTGCTTCGGGTCTTTCATGTGCGTCTCTAATGTTTAAAGCACGAAAATTTAGAATAGATGATTCTTCTGAAATGGTTCCCGAGTCTGATAAAACGGCATAACTGCGCATTTGTAAAGCATTGTAATCATGAAAACCCAAGGGTTTTAAAAACTGAACTTCTGGACGTACTTTTACTTGTTTTTTATCGATCATATTTCGTGTTCTCGGATGAGTTGAAACAATAATCGGAAACCCAAATTTCTCTGCAATGGCATTTAAGCTTTCGATCAAACCCTCAAAATTCTTTTCAGAATTAATATTTTCTTCACGGTGTGAACTGACCACAAAATATTTTCCTTCCTCCAAATGAAGTTTCGACAAAATGGTTGATTTTTCAATTTCAGGGAGGTAATGATTTAAAACTTCAAACATGGGGGATCCAGTTTTAATGATTCGATCAGCAGGAAGCCCTTCTCTTAGTAGATATTCACGAGCGATATCGCTGTAGGTTAAATTCACATCAGAAGTATGATCTACAATTTTACGATTGGTTTCTTCGGGTACTCTTTGATCGAAACATCTATTTCCGGCTTCCATATGGAAAATCGGAATTTGTCTTTTCTTCGCAGGAATTGCGCACAAACAAGAGTTGGTGTCGCCCAGGACCAAAAAAGCTTCTGGCTGTAATTCTTCTAAAAGTGGATCTATTTTAATGAGGATATTCCCAACGGTTTCGGTCGCTGTTTTGCCAGCAGCTTCTAAAAAGTAGTCAGGTTTTCTTAAGCCTAAGTCTTCAAAAAATATTTGATTAAGTTCGTAATCGTAGTTTTGACCGGTATGAACGATGGTGTGTTCGATGGCTTCTGACTCATCTAGTGCGATCAGAACGCGTGACAGTCTAATTATTTCCGGACGGGTTCCTACGACCGTCATTACTTTCATTTTCTTCATTGTGATTGTTTAAACTAATACCTATTATGATGCTGCTAAAATACAAAAATTCTGGTACGGAATATAGTGCAAAAGAAGTGGATGAAAGTACGAAATATTGCAAAAATAAAGTAAAAAATAAAAGATGATAGCAATTGTTGATTTTAAAAGAAAAGAGACTGAAATTCTGAAAGACTGGCAAGAATTTAAGTACATAAATAACAAGTCCTACTACTCCAGTCGCCATTAACA
Source organism: Kaistella yonginensis (assembly GCF_030409525.1). GTDB lineage: Bacteria > Bacteroidota > Bacteroidia > Flavobacteriales > Weeksellaceae > Kaistella > Kaistella yonginensis. The sequence continues at coordinate 84,863 of NZ_JAUFQB010000017.1, forward strand.
ATTCTAAAAAAAGATTATGCGGATACATCCCATCTTCATAATGCGTTCTGCCACCAAATAATTGGCTGGCTTTAAAAATATCCAATGCTCGTTCAAAAAGTGGTGTTCTTAAACTATTGTCCCCTTCAAAAAGCCACTTGTAAGTTCGATCTACAAACATAATTTCATATTGATCACTTTTTCCGAAGTAATAAATCCCTACTATTGCTAGGCAAAGCAAAAGTAAAAACATTCCAATGAATTTAAAATTTCTCTTCACAATTAAAAGGTATGGAACAACCACCATGATCGCCAAAAACGGACTTCGAGCACCTGCTATGAAAATAGTATACAAACCGAGTAACAAACCGTATCCCGTTATATATAAAGACAACCCTTTAGCATCGAAAAATATAAAAAATAGAGAAATCAGGGCTAATGATGCACCTAAGTGACCATAAGAAATATAGTAAATACTAAAGATAAATAAACGACTGGAGCCATGTGGCATTACCAAAGCATACATCAAATTGATAGTAAGCATCGCCAATAAAGTATAAAAAAAGCCCTTACTTACTAAGGCTAAATCAACCTTTTTATAATCGATAAAGAGTAAGGCAACGGAGGGAATCCAGGCTATCAATAGAATTCTTATATAAATTTCTAAAAATCTTTCTCCAAACAATTCGGTGTAGAAATCTTGAGTAAAACTTAGGTAACTTTTTGTGAGATAAAGCAACCAAAAGAGGGTCAGCGAAATAACTGCAACATTTCTTAACTTTTTAAAACTGAAGTTTTTATAAATGATATATAAGGAAAAGAAAAACACCAACAATCGGTAAGGAACCGAAAATATTTTAGAATCCTCCACACCCAATGGTGTAGCAAATGCACTAAAAACGGTGTATCCTGTAACGATAAGTAGTAAATACCAGACTTCTGACGTATACTTTTTAAAAATATCCATTCTAAACCTTTTCAAAATAAGTATCTGGATCTACCGCATTATAGGGTTCGTTGATCCAAAAAATGGTTAAAAGTTCCTCGTTCCCAATATTTTTTATATTATGGGTGTACCAAATCGGCATATCTACGTAGGCAGGCTCGCTTCCATCCAAATAAAAATCAAATACTTCGGTGGTATTGATCTTCCTTAGTTGAATTAAGGCCTTCCCTTTAATTACAGTAAATCGTTCAATTTTCCGGGTATGATAATGATCTCCGCGGGTAATGCCAGGAACGGTGGTAGAAAAAGAACATTGTCCGCCAATACCAAGCCGGATTACTTCTACAAAAGCTCCACGCGGATCAGTATGCTGCGTTAATTTTACGGGATAATGGGTGGCCATATCAAAATAACAGCGGTAGGTGTTGAAAAGCTGATAATCAAAACTGGTAGTAAGCTCTGGAATTTCGCCACCTTCAAAATAAAGTTTTTTGAAGTTTTGTAATTTTCCTAAAACTTCAGATACTTTAATTGAAGTTGTAAAAGGCACTACGTATTGTTCAATGGTACTGCTCCCCTGAATTTGGTTAAGCATTTCCTGAACCAGCTCACCTGCATAAATTAATTTCACCTCGCCATCCATATCGATCGTTGGCGTTTCACCATGACTTAATTGATGACAAAAAGTGGCAATGAAAGAGTTATAGTACGGCTGGCCAAAAGGACCAAAAACATTAGGTATAATCATTCCGGTAAAAATACCACCGGCGTTTTTCGCCCACTGAGCAAGGAGTGCACGTCCTTCTTTTTTAGACTTTCCGTAGAGGTTATCTCTTTCTTCCTGCGAAGAAGAAGAAAATAAAACATGGGGTTTGGAGCCAGTCCGTTCTAATGATTCAACCAAGGTAGTGACCAATCCTACATTTTGCTTATAAATTACCTCTGGATCGGGATGCCGATTCATGGCCGCCAGATGCACAATTACATCGCACTGTTTCACAAATTCATCCAGCATATCTGGGTTTTCAAAATATTCTTTTTGAAAATCTATTCGTTCATATTCCTCGGGATTTAAACCCAACGTATTGTATAAATGGGATCCTACAAAACCGTTTTGACCGGTAATTCCTATTCTTTTCATTTCTTCTTAATCTTTGTTGTCATTAAAATAGTCACTCGGAAATCTAAATTCATCTTGGATTTCACCCAGTTGATAATCTGCCAAAAGCAACAGCTTGGATTTCTCTTCCAAGGCTTGAATGGATGATGCAAATCCAGCAGGAACGTGCAGTACATCAAAATTTTCCGTAGTTAAGACAAATTCGAAGATTGGTAAATCTTTACTGGGGTTTTCCCAATTGTCAATGGGTACTAATTTGATTCTAAAAGATCCCACAACTGCTACAAACCAACGCTGCTCTATTTGATGACCTTGCCAAGCACGTACAAAATCCAAACTTTCATTTTCGATGGTGTACACTCTTTTTACCCCAAATGAATTAAAATCATTATTGAAGGACAAAGTTCCTCGGTGGTCGGTATGATGATTCCCCTTAATTATTTTTGGTTGCACTTTATTTCATTTATTTTTAAATCTTCTCATTTCTAAAGCAATAAAGTTCATTTGCCTAAAAGTACATCCTATTTTACTGTTTTAAAAAATACTGATTTTTCGGTTTTTTACTTACAAAAAAAATATCGTGAGACGGTTTGTTGATAGTAGTTTTAATACGGATATTGCATCACCTCTTCGCCGAAAATTTCTTTCCTTATCAAAGGCAAAGTTGAAATTAGTTTCTTAAGACCTTCCACATCTTGTTGTTCAGCGTTATGAGAATGGTAATCTTCTCTCATAGAAATATCTTGTTCTCCTTCTGAGAAATATTTAGCATAATTCAGATCTCTGTTATCTGCGGGAACCCGGTAGAAGTCGCCCATATCTTCAGCATTCAGCATTTCTTCTCTGGTGCAAAGTGTTTCGTACAATTTTTCGCCATGCCGCGTACCAATAATTTTTATCGGGGTTTCTTTGCCAGAAAGCTCCATTAACGCTTGCGCTAAATCGCCTATTTTACCTGCTGGCGCTTTGTTTACAAAAAGGTCGCCTGCATTTCCGTTTTCGAAGGCAAATAAAACCAAATCAACAGCATCTTCCAAAGACATGAAAAAGCGTGACATATTCGGGTCGGTAATGGTGATTTGTTCTCCTTTCTGAATTTGATTCAAAAACAATGGAATTACAGAACCGCGCGAGGCCATTACATTCCCGTAACGGGTTAAGCATACGGTGGTATCTGTTAAGTTTCTTGCTTCTGCAACGGCTACTTTTTCCATCATCGCTTTAGAAATACCCATGGCATTGATGGGATAGGCTGCTTTATCGGTGCTGAGGCAGATTACCTTTTGTACTTTATTTGAAGCCGCAGCACGAATCACATTTTGGGTTCCTTCTACATTTGTTTTTACTGCTTGCATTGGGAAAAACTCACAAGATGGCACTTGTTTTAAGGCGGCCGCATGAAAGACATAATCCACGCCACGTGTTGCAGGTTCTACACTGTTAAAATCGCGCACATCTCCGATGTAGTATTTTATTTTATCATTTTTGTAGAGGTTCCTCATATCGTCTTGTTTTTTCTCGTCGCGGGAAAAAATTCGGATTTCTTTGAAATGATCAGTCGCTAAAAAACGGTTGAGGACTGCTGTACCGAAGGAGCCTGTTCCACCGGTGATGAGTAGGACTTTATCTTTGATTTTCATAATTTTTTTTAATATAAGTTTTCTTTTTCCGCTTTGGTCGGATAATTAATTAAAACTGCTTTATATACTCCTTTAAAAACAAATAAACTACCTGCTGCAACCCCGATAATTTTATGTTTTTCAATGACTTTCTCAATATCCGCAAGTGATCCTGCGCCACCCAATACCGTGAGGGGAAGGGTTATTTTTTCGCGAATTTTGTCGATTAAGTGATGATCATATCCTTTCATCACCCCATCTTGATCAATAGAATTGATTAGGATTTCACCCGCACCCAACTGCTGTGCTTTCACAACAAAATCAAACGGATTAATACCCGTTCCTTTTTTACCGTTATGCGTAAAAACTTCATAACCACCAAAAATTTTTTTCTTCACATCCAAAACTACAATAACGCTTTGGGATCCTACGCGATCGGCGATTTGGGTGATCAATTCGGGGTTCTCTATTACGGCAGAACTTAGGGCTATTTTTTCGATTCCCAATCCGAATATTTTCTGGGCTTGTTCTATGGTTTTTACGCCGCCGCCGTAGCAAAGAGGCATTCTGGATTGGTTGGCAATTCTTTCAATTAAACTATAATTCGGCTCTAATCCTTTTGCGGTGGCATCAATATCAAAAACTGCAAGTTCATCTACTTCTTTTTCATTAAAAATTTTTACTGCATTAATCGGATCTCCTACATATTTAGGGTTCTTAAAATTAACAGTTTTAACCAAGCCATTTTCTTGTAACAATAAACTTGGAATTATTCTTGGTCTCAGCATTTCTAAAGTTTTGCAAAATTATGTAGTAAAATCTCACCATAATGATGACTTTTTTCCGGATGAAACTGTATTCCGTATTTATTTTGGTGATGTGCTGCCGAGGCAAACTCCACCCCATAGTCGGAAACTGCGAGCACCTCTTCGGGATGTTTGCATTCAAAATAATAGCTGTGTAAAAAATAAAAAATAGCATCGTTCTCTAAACCTTGAAAAAGGGGGTTGTTACCTGTTGGCTTTACATCATTCCAACCCATGTGCGGTAACCGGGTGATTTGGTGAATCTTGGTTTCATCGAATTTTTTCACCGAAGCATCGATCCATTTCAATCCTTCATATTTTCCTTCTTCACTATAATTTGCCATCATTTGCATGCCTACACAAATGCCAATTACAGGGATGTTTTGGTGTAGAACCAGATGATCTAACTCTTCTCTCATCCCAGAATCATTTAATTTTTTCATGGCATAATCAAAATGCCCGACTCCTGGTAAAATCAGTTTTTCTGCACCGCTTAAATCTTCTTTTGAGCGTGCGATTTTCACTGGCACATCTACTCTTTTATAGACATTCACAAAAGCGTTTATATTGCCGACTCCATAATCTATTATTGTGATCATTTACCTAAAAAGTCTTTTTTCTAATCCTAATTTTTGCATCACTTTTGCGCCAAGCCGGATAAAGCTTAGTTTATTTTTATAATTTTTATAGGTTTTATTTTCCCCTTCAAAATAGTGTTGCAGTTCTGCGGTGGTCAGGTCTAATTTGTTCGCAACATATTCAAATTCTCGCTGCAAAAATTCTTCAGAAAGTTCTGGTTTGGAGACTCTTTCTAAGGCTTCCTCACGGGTCATCTGCCCTGTTAAAATTAGACTAGAGAAATGTGCTTTTCTTTTTTGATAGCCGAATTTTCTTGGCATCCAGAAGTCTTCAAAAAATCTAGTGAAGCGAGATTCATGATGTTTATGAAGGAAAGGCTCCCACCCAAATTTTTCGTTGAGTAATTTTTCCGCATCTTTTTTCACGTAAGGAACAAGGTTAAGTGGCCGAAACACTTCCATGCCGAAGATGTATTTATAAATAATTTTATACGATATAATATCTACGATTGGAAAAGTTTTAAGTCGTTTTTTTCCGAATTTCTTATGAATATCTAAAATTAATGTTTTATCAATACCGGGATATGCGCCCCATTCTTCAGGTTCTCTACAGCATTCGGTAGAGAAATTACCCCCGGTTAAAATATACTTTATCTTATGTTTTTTTGCGAACCGGTAGAGGCCTGAGAAAAATGCAATATCTTGTGGCATATCTTGATCTGCAATTTGGGATTTTAGAAAAGCGGTTTGCAGATCTTTCATCTCTTCCCAATTGATGACCTCTGTATATAAATCTAAATTTAATCCATTGACTAATTTTTCAATATTTCCTACGGCTCGATCTGTATTCCAACCGGCATCAACATGAAAAAGAAGCGGGCGAATTCCCATTATTTCTTTTGCGATATAGGCGACATACGAACTGTCTAAACCACCGCTAAGCCCAATAATACAATCAAAGTCTTTGTTGGTTGATGTTTTTTTAATACGCTCGGCTATTTTCATTAGCTCAGCGAAACCTCTTTCATCGGTATGCCAAGAAGGCTCTATATTTTCTTTGAAATTGGTATAATAGTCACTTTCTCCCCGTTCGTTGAAAACGATGGTGGGATCAGTAGTATCCATAATTGTTTTGGTACAAATCTGAAAAGGTCTTTCTGTTGCGGTGCTCATCATTATTTTTTTTCTAGCATTATAGAAATAAATTCTATTAAATATTGATCATAAAATTGTTCAAAATTTTGCTTCGATTTTTTTAATTCTTGTGTAAGTTTGGGTTCTTGAATATGGTTTGAATACCCATCTGCATTCCAAAGCATGATTCCGTCTACCGACTTGCCATTATACGTTGTGTTTTTAAGGGTAGCAATATAAGCCCTAAAATCAGTTTCAGCAATAGTCTCATTGCCAATACTTGCATTGGAAGGGTGATATCTGGTCATGACTAAAGGGTATACTTTCTTATTATATTTCTGTGCAATCCTAATAACTTGCTCGGTATTTTCTTTGAGATAGGATTTATTTTCAAGACTAAAATTCACTTTATTATAAAAGATATAGATGGACGGAAAAAGGACATCGCTGTTTTGAATAATTTCGGTAATCCTTTGATCTTTATCATAAAAGGCTTTTGTTCTACTCCAATAGGTAGTGAAGGGAACGTAGTAATACCCCCACTTTACATTAGGTCTTGCTTTTTTGGCATAGGCCAAAACCTCTAAAAAAAGTTTTTTAGAACGTTTAAATTCCGATGAATTGATATTAGCATTCATTAAATATTCAAGATAAGGAGCTTCTAAATCAATATAGGCAATGCCCGATTCTTGGGTGTTTGGAAATGCACGCGTGAGCTCACGATCCAACAATAGAGGACTGAAAGTGAATGGTTTGTTTGGGTCTAAAAATTGAACATCATTAATAAAACCAACTTTTTGAATATTATTTTTTTGAAGAAATTGATTAATCACTTCGCTATTATTATCCGTGGTCACCAATAATTTAGGAGGAGTTACCGATTGGATGCCAAATTTATAATGTACAATATTGCTCGTGATTTCTTCTTTTTCAACTTTACTTGTACAGCTAAGAATGAAAAGAGGAAGTACAACGCAATAATTAAGAAAAAGTTTTAACATGTGATAATGTTTTATTTATTAATTGATTCCAATCCAAATACTTAGCCGCAGTTTTCGCCGAGCGCTCTTTTCTTTCTGCAAGGTAATCGTCGTCCAGTAATTTTTTTATTGCTTTTTTAATATGTAGACTATCAATTTTATCAACAGTGAGTTCGGTTACGGCGTTGAATTCATTAAGGTAATCTAAGGACTGATCACCAAAATCGCCAATGATAAGAGGCAAATGCGAAGCTAATGCCTGTTGCCAAATAATTGATTGGCTTGCCGGAAAAACCGCAATATCAGATGCTACAAGATGTTGATAAACTCCATGATTATTTTGCCACCCTACAAAATGAATATTCTTATTTTCTGCTGCAAGCGCCAATAATCTATTTTTATAATCTTGCATATTTTCATCTGCATCACCTACAACAATTAGGTGTAAATTAGGATCATTAATTTGATTAAAAGCTTCTAAGACAAGTTCTGTTCTTTTAAGAGGAGCAAATTTGCCGCCAGTGAATAATACTTTTTGATCTTTTTCAATATGCAAGCACTTTCTTATTTTGTTTCGCGCATCACTTTGTCTAATCTCTGCTGCCAAATCTACATCAGCTCCCAGCGGCAGTACTTCCATTTGAGATTCTGGGATTTTATAGACTTCTTTTAAAAATTTAGTACTCCCAGGAATAATCGGATAGAATTTTGAGATGTGTTTCCGTATAGGATTCATGTAAATATATTTGCGTATTATTTTGTGCAAAATATTTAGAGAAAGCCAATTATTGGCAGAGTTGCTGTAATCTGCATGATAATCCATGATCATCTTAACATGCGGGTTTCTTTTTTTATAGGGCAACATTTCAAACATGTTGGGCATAATATCATGAATATAGAGCAGGTCTGGTTGAAATTCTTCTACGATTTTAGAAATATTCGTATATTTTTTAATCTTCCCTTTAAAGTTAAATTTAAAAGGGAGTTTAATAATTGTAGCACCATGATCCTGGAAGGTATGGCCTGGTTTGGAATTATCATGTTGGTTATTATAATAATCAAAAACATTATCATAAGTAGAAGTAATAACAGTAACCTCGTGACCATGTTTTCTGTAATATTTTACCAATAAATTTTCCTGATACTCTAAATTTTCTATATAAAGCTCACAAAGCATTAAAATTTTCATATTTGTATTTTATCTTTAGCACGGTACTCTATAACGAATAGTGCTATCCACATGAGAGAGATTCTCCACGAATCAAAAGAACCACTTTTCATGTCTTGAAAAAACAAATATAATGAAATCAGTCCTAAAATTAATAAAGTTGTCGACTGGGTATTTTTAAATGTTTTAAAGAAGATACAAAAGTACAACAGCAAATACAATAAACCACCAACAAAACCAACCTCCATCAAACTTTCTAAAAATAAATTATGAGGATATAGGGAGACATCCGTTCCGCTCAGGATGATTCCTGAACTGCCAATTCCAAGGCCCATAAATAAATGGTTTGCAACCGATTTATATCCTTCCTCAATAAAAAAGATTCTTTCCAGTGCACTTTCATCTTCACTGAAATTTCCTAAAATATTAAAACGTTCGAAATTCACCGCTGAAAAATCAAAATACTGTAACAGCAAAATGCCACCTAAAAACAAGATCACTACATTTTTTATTGAAAACTTTTTAATCTCAAGCGTTAAGAAATAGTGAAGTATAAAAATGAAAAATAGAAAAAGCAACGGACCTCGACCACCCAAAACGAATAAAATAAAAATACTATAGGCCATGATGATTTTATTAAAAACCGATTTATTGCCTATTTGAAAAATTAAACTCACCGAAATAAATGTACCTAAAGACAAGTAATTGGGAATCCCAAAGCCAAGCACAGATTCTATTGTTTTCTCGCTCATTTGAAAGTAGATAAACTGGTCGGTAAAATAAAGAAAACTAAGAATAGTTAGAATAATTACGTTTCCAGCCGTCATTACTTTTTTAAAATAAGGGAGATCTGACTCGTCAAAAAGTAGCAAGGGATAAATAAAACAAAACATATTTAAAACAGTCGCTATAGACTTGCTCATCGCATAGTCTGTAGAAATTGTATACACGTTGGTTAATAAGAATAAAATAGAGAGCGATAGGACTGAGAATATCACAACTTTAGCAAAGGAAGACACGGATAAGAACTGGTGCTTAAACAAAAACGGAAATAGCACTAATAAAATAGCGGTAAATACGATTGTTAGATCTACTGGTAAACCTGGAATCCATTTCACCAATCCAGAATAGACCAGTAATATGTAGATGATAATTGCTATTTTTCTAAGGTATGCCATGCGTATTAACTAAATTCTTTTTTTACTATTTTAAAATATGATGCAAAATTACTGTCTTTTTATTTTATAATTTGTTGGTAGCAATCTTATATGAAAAAAATAACATGATTAGGTTAAAAGAAAGGGTGGTTGCTGAATAAAATACGAGGGAAACTCTTGCATTATCAAATATCATTGCGCCTAAGTAAATTGCCAAAGCACCAAATACCGCATTTAAAAACTGCAGGCGCATGAGTAATTTTTGTTTTTCTCTTATATAAAACATTGTATTAAGCGGGGTTGCTACAAACTCTACACATAGAAATAATGCGATAATTCTCGCATAATAACCAGCTTCTAGCCACTCTTCTCCAAAAGCGACTTGAAACAAAGTAGGTGCCAGTACAAAAACTATAAAATAAATTGGTATCGACAGTAAAAGCAATTTTTTGAAGGTTGATACATAAAGTTGCTTGCAATGCCCAGAAATTCTAATTTCGTCTATGGCATCATTTCTAAATACATTGGCGATCGAACTGGTAATTACAATGTTAGGCAACCGCAACATTCTATTTGCCATAGCGTAAAGCCCAACTACAGTCGTACTGAACAGAAAAGAAAATAAAATTGGGATAAATTGCTGGCTTGTGGTAAGAGACAGGTCGGAAATAATCATGTGTTTCGGGAAGGCAATATATGCGCTACCCTGAGACTTTATTTCTGAAAAAGTAAACAGTTGATTGTCTTTTAAATAACTGTATAATAAATAGCACGTTGCAATAATGATGGAAAAAATAAGCGCTAATACAAGCCCAGACTCTATTCGTAAAAGCCCAAATGCAATACCGAATATCGCGGTGAGTATAACCTGTAAGGCATTTGCAAAGGTAATCTTCTTGTAATTTTTTTTCCTTTGCAGCCAATAAATTAACCCAGAAAAAAGCGCAATGAAAAATATATAAAGTGGGGCAAGATAGATCCACCAGTATTTTAAAATTTCAAAATTCTCTTGCAAATGAAGAATTTCTTTGCAAATAAAAATGATAAATAAATACAATAATGAAACCGTTGCACCTAAAAAAACAATAAGCTGAAATAATTTTCTTGCATCGGTGTCTTTGCTTGGTAAACCCATTGCTAATTCATACCTGCCAGTAGAAATAACCGCAGATATAACCATGTAACTGGTGAAAAGCTGCAATATTCCAAAAGATTCTACGGGAAATAGGCGCGTAAGAAAAGGGGATGCAGCAATTACAATAATCTGGCTAATAATGGTACCGCTAGATAATATGGCTACATTCCTTAAAAATGAATTCCTTTTAGCTCTTGCTATATAATTTTTTAAATTCAAAATTAATTAAACAATTTTTCATTCATCACCTTCTTTTTTCCGAGTGCTACTGAAATTTCTTCTGCTGGACTCCCAATGACTGTTTCGCCATCTTTTACGTCTTTCACTACAACTGCAGATAGTCCGATGGTTACATTGTTGCCAATTTTTTTCTGGTTTAGAATAGAAGAGGATGGTGCAACCCAAGAATTTTCGCCAATTACTACACTTCCAGCAACCATCGCATTAGCAATTACAAGACTGTTTCTGCCGATTTGTACCCCATGTGCAATGTGAACAAGATTATCTATTTTAACATTGTCACACAACTTTGTACTTCCAAGAACTGCTCGATCGATACAAGTATTATTGCCTATTTCTACATCGTCACCAATTACAACATTTCCAATATGTGGAATAAAAACAAATTGCCCTGTTTCATCTTTTTCATAGCCAAAACCTACTCCACCGATCGTAGTATTAGCTCCAATAGAAACATTTTTCCCTATGATGGTGTCGCATTTTATAACGGTGTGATGGTCTATAAAGCTACCATCTCCTATTTCACAATGATCTTCAATGATCACATGTTCTCCTAAAAAGATTTGATTTCCAAGTTTCACATTTTCACCAATAATTGCAGTTTTAGAAATTCCTACTTTTTTCTTCGGCATGAAAAAATCGGTAAGCACTTTTTGAAATGCAAGTCTAGGATTATCTGTAATAAGGTAAGTACAGTTTTCACTGATAAATTCTTCTGGCAATGCTCCACAGATTATTACGCCATGCGTAATATTTTTTAAATGATCTTTAAATTTTGCAGAAACCCACATTAGTACATCTTCCCTTTCGTTCTGTGTGTCTAGCTGTATTGCATTCACTACAATTGAATCGGTATTTCCTACTATTTTTTTAGGATTTACAACTTTAATAATATCATTAACGGTAGCCATTTTTGTAATTTAATTAATTGAAAGTCTCACAACCTCAAAAGTTTCTGCATACTTTACCCCAAATTGAACACCTCTTGCAACAGCGAGTGAGCGTATAAATTCTTCGCTTAAATAATCTCTAAATCCTTGGGATTTATATTCTTTTAATGCATTTACTTTTTTATCAATATGTTTTTCTTCTAAAGAAATATATGCTTGGGTATCAAAAGAAAGATTATTCCAAATCAATTCATAACTGAAAATTGACTTCGTTTTGAACGCTCGAATTCCTTCCATCGCAATAGTAGAATGATCTTGATGAATATCTTTTATACTAGGGATTAGCAACAAATCGATATCCTTGTGCAGCCTTTTGAACCGAATCAGTTCTTCTAAAATTTCTTGTCTTGCGTAGTTGAGCTTTCGAACTTGATAATTAAAAATAATCACATTCTCTTCTTTCACTCCCAAAACTTTGGTTGCAGCGACCACTTCAGTTTTCAAAATATCTTTTGGGAAACCTTCTGGTACAGATTCCTCTGCGGTAGAAAAAGCCATGTAAAAAACCTCTGCTCCTTCATCCACCAATTTTGAGATATAACCTCCTGCTCCTAATTCTCCATCATCGGTATGTGGTGCTAGTACTAATACTTTTTTAAAATTCATTATTTTATTTTTTCTTCATTTCATAAATCCTTTCAATAATATCAACCACTTTCAAACCTTCCAAAGCATTGGTGGTAATACTACTTCTGCCTTTCAGAACATCAACCACGTTTTCAATGATGTAGTGGTGATTGGCTGCACTTCCTTTGTAGGCACCGTAGTCGTTCCCCGGATTGGTTGGAGCCAATTCTGGCATCTCATAATCTTTGATGTGGCAATACTCCACTTCATTCATGTATTGTCCGCCCACTTTTACCGAGCCATTTTCGCCAATAACGGTGATGCTGCTTTCTAAATTTTTGTCCCAAATGGAAGTAGAATAATTGATACTTCCCATTCCGCCAGTTACAAAATCAAAACTCACGAAACCAGAATCTTCAAAATCGGTAAGTTCTGCGTGGTTGAAATCTGCAAACTTCGCCTGTATATTTTTTATATCTCCGAAGTACCAGTACATCAAATCGATAAAGTGACTGAACTGCGTGAATAATGTGCCACCATCCAAATCTGCTTTTCCATGCCAAGATTCAGGCTTGTAGTACCGCTCATCTCTATTCCAGTAGCAATTGATTTGCACCATAAATACTTTTCCTAAAGTTCCCGCATCCAGCAAATCCTTCAACCAAACACTTGGCGGAGAATATCTATTTTGCATGACGCAAAATACCTGCTTATGCTTTTGCAATCCTTTAAAAATTAATTTTTCCGAATCGGTTTTTGATAAAGACATTGGTTTTTCAATCACCAAATGTCTTCCCGATTCCAGAACTTTCATTCCGTGTTCCGCATGAAAACCGTTCGGTGTGGCAACGTTGATTACATCAATCTGCAGGTCAGATTGCAGCAGTTCCTCAAGACTTGAATAAAAAGGAACCTTAAATTGATCAATCCCTACAACAGAAGGCGATTTTACATCAACCAATCCTACAAGTTCACATTCTTCGTTTCTGGCAATCATTTCTGCATGCCTTTTGCCGATATGGCCGCAACCTACTACGGCAAATTTAATCTTTTGTGTCATTTCTTAATTATAATTTGGAGACCCTCCCGTTTAACAGGTTATATTTCGCTCCACTCTCATCGCAGATTGCGAATCCGTTTTCATCAAAGTTTAAGCGCTCTCCATATTCGCTCATCCAACCGATCTGTCGTGCTGGGTTTCCTACTACCAACGCAAAATCCCGCACTTCTTTGGTGACTACAGCGCCGGCTCCGATAAATGCAAACTGGCCGATATTATGGCCACAGACAATTGTTGCATTTGCACCAATAGAAGCCCCTTTCCCGACATGTGTTTTTAAATACTCATTTTTGCGGTTCACTGCACTTCTCGGATTGATGACATTGGTAAAAACCATTGATGGTCCTAAGAAAACATCATCATCACAGCTTACCCCTTCATAAATAGATACATTGTTTTGTACTTTAACATTGTTGCCCAAAATTACATTGGGAGAAATCACAACATTCTGCCCGATATTACAATCTGTTCCCAAAATTGCTTTTGGCATAATATGAGAAAAATGCCAAATTTTTGTTCCTGCTCCAATCGTACAACCTTCATCAATAACCGCTGTTTCATGCGCAAAATATGCTATCATAGTAAAAAATTTAGAGGGTGAAAAAGCTTTTTATGGTCTCCATAATTTGACCCATAGACTTCTTATTAAACTCTTTATGGATAGGCAAAGATAAAACTTCTTTGCATAACTGCTCCGTGTTTAGCAAGCTAAAATCTTTATGGGTACAGGGTACAAATACTTCCTGGTGATAAAGCGGTGACCGATTATAATTCATACTCTGGATATTTTTTTCCAATCGAAACTTTTGAAAAGTATCCAAACAATTTTGAATGTGTGCGGAGATTTCATTCCTTATTTCTTCATACTGATTCTGATGGTTAACCATGGGTATGTTCATATGCTTTTCTTAATTATAAGGTTATTAATCGATCAACTCACTCACTTTTTTTCCTATTGACAAACAAGAAGTTGCTGCCGGAGAAGGTGCATTTCGAACATGAATAATATTTCCTTTTTTTAGGAGGTCGAAATCATCGATTAACTGTCCGTTTTTGCTCAATGCTTGAGCACGTACGCCAGCTCCACCAGGGACAAGATCATCTTCCTGAATTTCGGGCATCAACTTTTGTAATGCTTTTGTAAATGCTTTTTTTGATAGGGAGCGGTATATTTCGCCCAAACCAGTTTTACCATATTTGGCCGCTATTTTCCAAAAGCCAGGATAGGTAAAAGTTTCTAACGTTTCGGAAAAATTAAAATCTGAGAATTGATACCCCTCTCTTTTAAAGGCTAAAACTGCATTTGGTCCAGCTTCAACATTTCCATCGATCATTCTGGTAAAATGTACTCCGAGAAAGGGAAAATTAGGATCGGGAACTGGGTAAATTAGATTTTTAACTAGATTTTTCTTTTCTTGTTTTAATTTAAAATATTCGCCACGAAAAGGCACGATGATGAAATCGTTTTCAGGATTGGTTAATTTTGATAGTTTATCCGCATATAATCCAGCACACGAAATAACTTTTAGGGCTTTAAATTCAGCATTTTTAGTTTGAATAATAATGCCTTCAGAATGCTCAATGATTTTAATTACTTCTTCATTAAAGAAGATATTCCCGCCCATTTCCAGGAATAGATTTTTTAACTTTTCGGCAACTGCGGGATAATCAATAATTCCTGTCTGGGGCACCTTGATGGCACGAACTCCTTCGCAATAAGGTTCTATTTCACGAAACGCTTCTCTGGAAAGATACTGCAGATTTTGGAGACCGTTTTCTAACCCTCGGTTATAGATGGTATCCAATAAGGGAAGTTCTTTTTCATTGGTCGCGACGATGATTTTTCCGCATAGATCGTATTGAATCCCATATTTCTCAGCAAATTCGATAATCGAAGTATAGCCTTCAATACAATTTTTTGCTTTTAAACTCCCGGGTTTATAATAAATACCGCTATGAATAACACCACTGTTATGTCCGGATTGATGTTGTGCGACCGTAGTTTCTTTTTCCAAAACCAAAACTTTGGCTTGGGGATTTTTCAATTGGTAATGGTATGCTGTTGAAAGACCAACCAAACCACCTCCTACAATAATCGCGTCATATTTCATTATAATCTAGAATCTACGATATCCCTATTAAGAATTGCTTTCGCATCGAAAATAACCGTATTTTCTTTTTTTATTTTATTAAAGTCAAGCGTGATAAATTCATGGTGAGCGACCGCTAGCAAAATAACATCATACTTTTTACTTTCAGCAATTTCTGAAACGATATCGATGTTATATTCCTGTTTAACTTCGGTTGCATTTGCCCAGGGATCCCACAGATCTACATCCAAACCAAATTGCTTAAGTTCTGCATAAATTTCTACAACTTTAGTATTTCTTACGTCGGGGCAATTTTCTTTAAAGGTTACTCCCAAAATCAGAGCATTGGCTCCTTTAATAGATTGTCCTTTTTGGATCATCAACTTCACGACCTTCCCTGCAATAAATTGCGCCATCATGTCATTCACCCGGCGTCCGCTAAGTATCACTTGTGGGTGATAGCCCAACTGTGTTGCTTTGTGCGCTAAATAATAGGGATCTACTGAAATGCAGTGACCGCCAACCAAACCAGGTTTATATTTTAAGAAATTAAATTTTGTTCCTGCTGCATCTAAGACATCATTGGTGTCGATTCCTACTCTATCAAAAATTAAGGCCAATTCATTAACAAAAGATATATTTACATCTCGCTGCGCATTTTCTATGGCTTTTGAAGCTTCAGCTACTTTAATGCTCGGTGCTTTGTGGGTGCCTGCGGTTACAATTATTTTATATAATTGGTCTACCATTTCGGCAATTTCTGGTGTTGAGCCCGATGTTACCTTAACAATGGTGGTCAGGGTATTTACTTTATCCCCCGGCACAATTCTCTCGGGCGAATATCCGGCGAAAAAATCTGAATTAAATTGTAGTCCTGAGACTTTTTCTAACACAGGTATACATTCTTCCTCGGTACAACCTGGATAAACTGTAGACTCGTAAATTACGACATCTCCTACTTTTAATACTTTCCCTAGCATTTCACTAGCGTTGATCAATGGTCGTAAATCTGGTGAATTAAACCGGTCGATTGGGGTAGGAACGGTCACGATAAAAATAGTAGCATCTTTTATTTCCTCTAAAGATGCTGTGGCTTTGTATCCGGTTGCAAAAGCGGTTTCTTTGGTAGATTTCAAAGCATTCTGCAATAAATCTAAGTCTGCTTCTAACGTATGATCTTCACCTTTATTCAGCTCATTTACCCGATCAACATTAATATCAAAACCATATACGGGAAAGTGTTTGGAAAATTCAAGAGCTAAGGGCAATCCCACATAACCTTGTCCAATTATTGCAATTTTATACATTAAAAAGTATCTTTTAATTTTTGAAAAAATGTTCTGTTATCAACACCGTAACCATAGCCGTACTTATTTCCATAACCGTAATGTTCACGGCTGACATCATTGAGCACAAATGCTGCGTTAATAATCTTTTTGCTATCCATTTGTCTTTTCGCAAAATCAACCAATCCTTTTTCCGTATGTCCAGAACGCATTACATAGATTGTAGCATCTGCCATACCAGCGATTAGTAAGGTATCGGTTACTAACATTAATGGTGCGGTATCCAGAATAATATAGTCGTACTCCTTTTTTAATGCATCGATTAAAATTTGGTATTTTCCATTACTTAACAAGTCGGTAGGATTAGGAGGTATGCTGCCCGAGTAGATAAAATCACATTGTTTGTTGAAGGGTGATGGTTGAATAATATCTTTTTTCTTTATGGTTTCATCATGCAGGAATTCTGTTAATCCTACTACTCCTCTAGAAATATCACTAAATCTTTGGAGTTGCGGATTTCTAATATCTGACCCAATAATTACAACTTTCTTTGTAGGGGTCGCTAATGTTAATGCTAAATTCACCGAAACAAACGTTTTCCCCTCCCCTTTAATGGTTGAAGTTACAAATATCACCCGGCCTTCTTCTTTCTTCGGCAACATGAAACTCATGTTGGTAATCAATATTCTAAATGCTTCTGCCAACGGAGTAAGATCGTTCTGAAGTACGACTTCGCTTTGACCTCTTTCCAATGATGGGATTTCGCCAAGAACAGTTTTGCCTTTGGCCAATCTTTCGATATCATGCTTATTTTTCACTTTGTCATCAAACATAAGCATCAAATAAATTAAAAGAAAAGGCACAATAAGTCCCGCCAATAAGCCCATCATCATTACGATGGAGCTTTTGGGAGCTACAGGGATTGGTGTAACATATGCTTCATCCACGACCCGCGCTTTTGGAGCGGTAACCGCCAGTGAAACTGCAGTTTCTTCCCTTTTCTGCAAGAGCAACAAATACAAACTTTCTTTAATTTGTTGTTGTCTCTCAATTTCTCTAAATATTTTTTCTTGAGCGGGCATTTTCGAGATTTTACCCGATAAACTGTTTTGTTCTACCTGATAATTGCTTTTAGCAATTTGTAAAGCACTTCTACTCTTCACCAAGCCTTCAACCACAGAAGTTCTCATATTGTTGATCTGTTTGGTTAAATCAACAACAAGAGGATTTTGCGGTGTGGCATTTTCTAAGAGACGATTTTTCTCTAAAACCAATTGGTTGTATGTTGCAATATTCGAGATTGTGGCAGGATTATCTAAGCCAACATTTCCCGGTAGAATTTGACTGGGCCCCTGTTTATTTACATAGCCCAATAAAGCGTTGGTAATTTCTAACTGCGAATCTATTTCAAGTTGCTTTGCACGTGCCTCCGCAGAAGATTGCAAACCCAATTTCGCTTCTGTTGCTAAATCAGTAATACGGTTCGCCTCTTTGAATCTTTCTTTTCTGTTTTCAACTTCGCCCAATTCATTTCCAATGATGCGAATTCTTTCCTCTATAAATTCCGCAGTTTTATTTGACTCCGAGTTTTTATCCTCAATGGCGTCTTTATTATAAACGAGAACCAAATTATTAAGAATAGCTTTGGCTTTTTCCCGTTCCGGATAATTCATCACCATTCTAATTACGGTCACGTCTTTATTTACAAGTCCTACCTTTAAGTTCGATTGGAATGAATCCGTCATTTGTCGCTCACTTCTAATGACTACTAAAACTGAATTTACCGGTTCTTTCGGCACAAGATAGTTGGTATTCTTGGTGATTATTATATTGGCAAAAGGAAGGCTAATGGTTTTACCAAAGGTTGTTTTTAGAGGAGCTAATTCTTCCGAGCTTAGTTCTATTTCGTTTCCTGAAATTTTTAAATCAATTGGATTTTCAAAATATTTGGCATTGGCTTTCTCATTGATGACTTGAATAATGACTGGCGATGTTTGGCCATAAAGTTCGGTATTCTGTAAACTACCTTTTTTATAAATAGCTGTTTGAAGTCGTAATTTTTGTACAACTTTTTGCATGAGCTTTTTAGATTTAAAAATCTCCATTTCATTTTCTACGCCGTTGCTTCCGATTTTTCCAAAACCAGATATATCTCGTAGGGCAGCGAAATCTTGTGAACCCGGATTACTCTTTGCATCTTTAATCAACACAGAGGTTGTGACCTCGAAAACGGGATTTTTTGTTTTAAGATAAAGATAAGAGAGCGCCATAAACAAAATAGCACTTATAATGAACCAATAAAACCTTCTGGAATAAGGCTTTATAATTTCTCTAATATTTATTTCGGCCGCGTTGTCGCCGCTCTTTGGGGTTTCTTTAGATGAAGAACTGTTATCCATTATTTATAAGGAAGAAGTTATTTTTTAAAAACTACGGCTAAAATTGTCACTATAATACCAGCCACAGAGATGTAAATCGGCATGTTGGGATCTAAGCGAGACGCTTTTTCTTTGGTATTGTTGGGCGTAACGTATATTACATCACCTTGCTGAAGATGATAATAAGGTGAATTGATAAAATCTGCCTGAAGCATATTAATTCGTTCTTTCGCGATGATACCGTTTTCATTTCTTACCACCAAGATATCTTCTCGTTTGCCATACATGGTAAGATCTCCTGCTAGGCCTAAAGCACTAAGCAAAGTTGTTTGCCCGTCAGCAATAATGTACTGCCCAGGCCTTGCTACTTCACCAAGAACTGTTATTTTATAGTTGGAAATTCTAATATTAACCGTTGGATTTTTAATATACATGGTGAGCTTTGATCGCAATTCATCTTGAAACTGAACCAATGTTTTTCCCGTAGTCTGCAACCTGCCCAACACTGGGAAATCAATAATCCCATTGGAGTCGATTCCATAGGTAGGTCCCGCAAGTGTCGTTTGACCCTGCGTAGGAGCATTGCTACTGGCAATACTGGTTTGGGTTATTTCACCGGAAGAATAATTTTGATTAAAGGGCCGCACCACATCCATATCCTTGGCTGTTACGAGAATTACCAATTGATCTGCAGGCTGCAAAGTTGAATAAGCACTATTAATCGTAGCTTGCGTCGCAATTTCTTCAATATTCTGCATGTAACTGAGCTGACTCGCTTTCTCTTTTGTCTTGCAGGAAGTGAAGATAAAAAGGAGGCTAACAAATCCTATAAATAAGTGTTTGTTCATTATTAACGATTAAATAAAGTGTTCTTGCAAATATACAATTCTAAATTACTTGTCCAAAATTTCGTAGATCGAATTATTGCTTTTAAATTCAGGTACGATTTCTTTTAATATTTGCACAACTTCAATTTTTTCTCTTCTCAAAGCTGCCTTTACAATTTGGTTACAATACCTCATGATGACATCATATTCTAAGGTAGGGTCTTTGGAAATCAGTATTTTTTCGTGATGGGTAGGCATGGTTGTAGCATCATCACTTAAGAGTTCCTCATACAATTTCTCGCCAGGTCTTAAGCCGGTATAAATCACTTTAATATCCACCTCGGGCTCTAAGCCAGAAAGTTTAATCATTCGGTAGGCGAGATCGACTATTTTCACAGGTTTTCCCATATCAAATACGTATATCTCACCACCTTTCCCCATTGCTCCGGCTTGCAAGACCAAATCGCAAGCTTCGGGAATCGTCATGAAATATCGGGTAATATCAGGATGGGTGATGGTGATCGGCCCGCCTTTTTCAATTTGCTTTTTAAAATGTGGGATTACAGAACCATTTGACCCCAATACATTTCCAAAACGGGTTGTAATGAATTTAGTTGCATTATTTTCTGTTTTTTGTAAGGCTTGCACGAAAAGTTCTGCTGCCCTTTTGGATGCCCCCATGACATTGGTAGGTTTTACCGCCTTGTCTGTAGAAACCATTACAAAACGGTTCACGCTATATTGTGATGCGAGCGTTGCTACATTTTTAGTTCCCAATATATTCACTAAAATCGCTTCGTGTGGATTTTCTTCTATTAAAGGAACATGTTTATAAGCAGCAGCATGGTAAACCATTGAAAACTGATATTTCTGAAATAACGGTTCGATACGGTGCCTGTTTGAAATATCTGCCAAAACAAATTTAAAAGAAAGCATCGGATAAGCAGCCCGAATTTCCATTTCGATTTCGTACAAAGGAGTTTCAGCTTGATCCAAAACCACGATTAAGGCAGGCTCAAATAAGGCAACTTGTCTTACAATCTCACTCCCAATAGAACCGGCACCACCCGTAATTAGAATGGTTTTACCGAAATGTCTGCTTCGAACATCTTCATTATCAATTTTAATAGGTTTGCGGTTGAGTAAATCCTCAATTTGTAATGTTTTTAAAGAAGCTTCCTGATCAACCTGCTGTAATTCTTGTACGGTTGGTGATTTAAATATCTGAAGGTCTTTCTCTAGAAATAAATTCACCCAACTGTTCATTTCGTCTTTGTTCATCATGTCTTTTTTCAACAGAATCCCTTCAACCAGCAAATCTTCTTTTTTAGTTTTTTCAATCCATTCTCTACTGAAAATAGGTTTCCCCAAGAGGCTGGCTCTTTTTGAATCATGACGTTGCGTTAAAAACCCTACTATATGATACGGAATATTGGGGTTATCTAAAACCGCACGGGCAATCGCAACAGATTCTTCATCAATACCCAAAACCAAAATTCTTTTTCTCTTTGTACTGCGACGTACTTCTCTAATGAAGTGAAAAAACTCTTTTACAAACAGCCTAAATAAAAACAATAGGATGAAGGAAGTCGCAAAAAATAGAATAAGAAAAGGAACCGACATATAAATCATTCGTTCGCCAGTAGCCAAATGATAGAAAAAACTAATTAATCCAACACTCACTGTGGTACAGAACGTTGCCAAAAACAGTTTAAAAAGATCAATAAAAGTAGAGTGTCTGATAATACCTGCGTAAGTGCGAAAGGCAAACATGAAAATCACGCTAATGCCAATGATCATCAAAAATATGATGTTTCCATGTTTGAAAACAGGCGTAGAGCTAAAGCTTAATTTTTCAATCAGATAACAAGAAAAATAGATGGCAAAGCCGATAAAGCAAATGTCAATAATTAAAATAACCCATCTTGGTAAATATCGAAAATCAGAAAGAATCATTAAATTATCACCTCCATAAATTCTTTTCTTCAAATTTTTACTGTAATTCATTTTTTTAAAAAATATAAAAAAAATAGCGGTTTGTAATCAGCATCACCAAATCCCTTACTTTAAATTTTGGCAAATTTACAATTTAAATACGAATGAAAACTGATTATTGCTCATTTCAGTTTTTTATTTTAAAGGGATTCACCATTATAATTACGTTCAAAGAAAACGTAAATTTCCATTAAATGTAGCCAATTTTTTCAAGTAAAGTGTTGGATTAGAGGGTCTGATTAAAAGAAGCTTGTTTCAAAAAAACTTCCAAGGAGACCATCTTTACTTTTCTAGTAATTAAAGTCACTCCTCTCAAAGCCAATTAGGAGCCGAATAGCGCTTTATAACAAAATCGATTGCATCATCTGAACCAAAGTATTCCCAATCATTTCCGATCGTTTTAGTGATGTTTTGATTCTGTACGTAATCGGATCTATTTCTAATGATTTGTTATGCTTGACTTTTTTTCTTTTGGCGCGCGGCGTAAATGGCAATACCAACAGCGGTGCTTACCAGAAGAGGCATGTAGTCATCGATTGGTAGGGGGTCTCCCGGATTACCACCACCAGAATCCAAAGTGCCTGAGTGGGGTTCACTCTCGACGACCGGTTTTGATTCAAGGGTGCTATTTTCATTTTCAGCATCTTCAAACGGATTAGCAGCACCTTGCCCAAAATGAAGCGTGCTTGCTAATAAAAAGAAAATATAAAGTACTTTTTTCATCACATTGTTTGCGCAAATATATTAATTCAATACCAAAGATACCTATTTTTAATAATAATTTTTATAATTTCCCGCAAGATTTTTTTATCATATCGATTCATACCGAGCGTATTATTTAAATATATGGGGTCTGGAACAAGCAAAAACAGTGTATAATTCCTCTAAATAGAATAAACCCTATACAGAATTTCTTTTAGTTTTATTTTAGTAATCAGCTTCTGTACTGCTCAACTAAATGTAGGTAATGATTTTTAACCATACTAGGAAGCGCCCACGCCTTATTTTGCTAATACCCATATTTTGAGGCCAGACAGATATTGAATTTTCAACTTCATTCACCAAAAAGATTCCTACCTAATTAAAAAAATCCCCCGAAGAGGATTTTAATCAAATGTTAAGACGAAGGATTTTGCACAAAGCCATTAACAAAATAATTGCTATTATTTCATTATTTTTTTATTGGCAATTTCTCCATCAGCCGTGGCGATTCTCAACACATAAATTCCTTTTGCGAGGAACGATGCCTCTAAAGTAACGGTTTTACCATTCGCCTGTACCTTTTTCACCATTTTACCAGAAAGATCATAAAGCTCTACTTTGGCAATCTCTTTTGGTGCTCGAACGACAAAATTAGTTCCGTCTCTATAAACCTCAATACTGCTTTTCACATTGCTTTCCGTTACCAACACCGTGTCGGGTTGATAGATGATCTCAAATCTTCCCGTATTTTTACCTTCATTGGTTGCGAAGGTATAACTGCCTTCCGATAGGTTAATGACCGTGCCGGTGTGCTTGTCTTTTAGGTAAATGCTTTGCCCATTGGCGAAGACCCCCTCGGATTTATCAATTGTGATGGTATAATTACCCTGCACAAAATGTTGTGTTCCTAGTGGAATAACCGCCGAATTGCTAAAACTACTTCTACCGTCAATGGCGATTTCTTCTCCTTCTACTAAAGTGTAAATAGCGTCGGATGCGCCTATGCTTCTGGAGTCTTCTGAACCATAACCCTCATTTCCACCATCGTAATGCACCACTGCAATGGTTGAAGTAATTCCCGAAGGAGCAGTCATTTCAAGCCAATACCGATCGCTTTGAGCCGCCGTATTTCCTTTTCCTAAAAAGTCATTCGTCGTGGTTGACTTTGTTCTGATGCTGTTATTAAATATGAAATTATAACTGCTCTTCAAAGATCGGGTCATAAATCCTTGACCCACTTTCAGGATATTGGTTGGCACTTTGCCGCCAAGTGATGATTTGGTTCCAGTTCCGTTCGGACCAGTCAGTACGTTAAAAATCGCATAAGCTTGGCCGGAATAACCCGTTCCTTGCTGGCTTATTTGGGTATTCCCATTATTGTCCCAGAAATAAAAAGTAGGACTGATATTCGGGGAAATGACTTGGGTTGCCTCTGCCCCAGCCTTACCTCCATTTGCCGCATACAATTCTAAAAGATCGAGATTAGAGGCATATGGATTTCCGAGTAAATTATACCCAAAGGTATTCACCGAAGTATCTTTGTTGGCAATCGCTATGGTGATTGTTCCATTTTGTGGCACGCCTTTATATCGTGCGGTGGTTCTTGATGCTGTTGCAGGAATACTTGCAGAAATGGTAGGTTCTTTCACCGCCGAACCTCGCCCTGGTACATTCGCACCAGATGATGTTCCGAAAAAGTTATTGGTCTGGTTGTGATAAAGTACAGTTGTTGCAGACCCCGGGAACATGGTTTTGTACGTTTCCCCAGATTGAAAGGCAACCGGAGATCCTAAATAGTTGTATTGATTTCTGGCTGCTCCTAAACGAACTTCACGTTTTACGGTAATATTACCGGTATTTACAATGCCATCATTCACCTGGATCAAATTTCCATCAGACTCTATGGTAAAGTTTCCATCGATTACATGTAGCCCATTCTGTAGTTTCAAAAAATCTCCTGATTGAATCGTTACCGCAGCACCATTCGTAATGGACATGGAACAGACATTTAAATTCCCCAAATCAGAACTATAATCAGACTGTATGATTGCTGAAAGATTCGGTGCCGGTGGAATGGACCAAGAGCCCGAGTTGTACACGGTGGTCTGGGTCGCCATGGTAATGGTATTCGACACCGCTACGGAACTCGTCAAACATGGATTTACATTAGAAGTCAGCACCACGCTTACCTGATCACCCACTGTTAAAGTCGAGCTGGTAAAGGTTGGACTGTTGGTTCCAACATTTACACCATTGATTTTCCACTGATACATCGGGCTGGTTCCGCCATTGGTTGGGGTCGCCGTAAAAGTTTGAGCAGCACCAACGCCAACACAGATAATGTTGGTCGGTGTAGCAATGCTAACACTTACTGGTACGTTGGGATTCACGGTGACCGCTGTTGCCGTAACTGCACTCCCATGAGTGGTCGTAACCCGCACGACACCTGTGGTTCCCGCACCAGCCGTAACGGTAATTTGTGTTTTACTGTTAACCGTGAAAGCACTAACTGAAGTCCCTCCTATGGTGACTCCTGTTGTGGTATTAAAATTCGTACCAGTGATTGTAAATGATTCTCCTGGACACAGCACCGATTTGCTCACTGAACTAATGGTCGGATAATAATACGTAATCCGAATTTGTCCGTTTGCACCAGAACCACCGGTATGAGTCAATGAACTAAAAACGCTTGCAGCGCTATACGCACCACTACCACCACCTCCAATGGCACTTCCGTTTTGACCATCATCAGATGAAGTCAGTCTATTTCCTCCGTTGCCACCTGCACCACCTGCATCACCTGTCCCTCCGGTTGGCGTTGCTCCTGCGCCAGTACTTCCGGCACCACCGCCACCAGTACCACTGGCAGAAGTGGAACTGTTGGAACCGTCACCTCCTTTAAAAATACCTGATCCACCTGCGCCACCTCTACCATTACTACTGTCTCCTGATTTGCCACCTGCGCCACCGAAGCCTCTAACGGTGCCCCAATAGGAATCTGTTCCATTGGTGCCGTCGGTATTTCTGTTTCCACCTGTGCCGCCGTTTCCTACCACATAATTGTAATTTCCTGGGCTGAGCGTTACATTTGATGCCGTATAGCCACCGCCACCGCCACCGCCACCGCGGCCTGTAGAACTGCCAAATATAAAATAATTATAGGAATAGGCGCCACCGCCACCGCCGCCGCCGCCCCAAGCTTCCACTTTAGTTGGGGTTATAATCGTTGTACCAGGGGGCACAGTCCAAGTTCCATTGGTATTAAAGGTTTGTGTGGTTTGCGTGAAAGACCAAGCAAAAACCAAAACCAGCAAAAGCATATAGCCTTTTCTTAGGGTATGATCTGTTTTTTTCATGGAGTTTGTGTTTCTAAAATGATAAATAATTTTCATTTGCATTGTGGTTTGAACGCATTCAAACGCTTGAAGCGGGGAAATAAATGACTGTTCTACCTCACGTATTTTTCCCCTAAAAAGCACCGCTATCGTGCTTTTGAATGAACTTTTTCGGCGGTGTACAAGCTTTTCATTAGTAATGAAGTCGCAAAACCGTTGAAGTTCTTAAAGCGATTGAATTAAAAAAGAAGACTATTTCTTAACATGGAATCATGTTGGTGAAAGAAGCGCTTTTTTTCATTGTTTTGTGTTATCAATTCTGTTTTTATACTAAATTTCCCCCCGATACCGCTGTCAGTATTGGGGGAGGCAAAAGTACGAATTATATATTAAATGGAGAAAACACCACGATTACAGTGGCGATGGGCAAAGGTTTCCATTTCTATTCAAATGGATTTTACCGAAAATGCTGTTATTTCCGATTCCTGGTACAAATTTGAAGTCCTCGCCTGAACGTCTTACGAATTCTTGCCCCACTGAAATGGAAAAGCACAGAACCTCATACGCGAAGAATTACGTTTTAAGACCTAAAAAAATCCTCCGAAGAGGATTTTTATGAATGGATTATTTGATTATTTTCTTATTGGTGACCGCGCCATCGGCAGTGGTTATTTTCAACACATACATTCCGGTCAGCATAGTCGTAGCGTCTAGGATCCCGTGTTTGCTGGTGGGTTTCACCTCGGCAATCAGTTTCCCAGAAAGCTCATAGACTTGTATTGCTGAAATGATCTTGGGTGACTTGATCACGAAATCATTTCCGTCTCGGTAGACCACTACGCCTTCTTTCACCTTGTTATCGGTGAGTAAAACAATTTCTGGTCGATAGATAATTTCAAATCGGCCTGCACTTTCGCCCGCATTGGCAGTAAAGCTATAATCGCCCTGACTTAAGTTGGTCAGCGTACCTGCCTCATAATCCTTTAGATAAATTGCTTGCGCACCGGCAAAAACGCCTTCTTGCGTACCCAGACTAAAGGTGTAGGTGCCACTCGTAAACATTCTGGCGCCCACGGCAACTTGATCTGTAGGGGCAAATGTCCCTTTCCCATTGATGATTACTTTTTGGTTTTCTGCAAAGGTATACACCACATCAGATGGTGTACCGAACATTTGAGAATCATCTTTTGCAAAAGCATCATTTCCGGCTGGGAAATAAACCACCACGGTTTGGGTGGTTACATTGCTTGGTGCTGCAAGCTTCAGGTAAAAACGATCATCGGCGACTGCGCCACTCATCCCTTTTCCGTAGAAACCGATCCCAGCTGCTGCAAGCCGAATGGAATTATCAAAGTCCAGGGACTTATCGGTTGTAGAAATGGATTTCACCATAAAACCTTGTCCTGTTTTTACAATACCATTTGGCACTTTGGTGCCTGTTACCGTTCCGCCATTAAGGGAACCTGCGCCCAAGCCCGTTCCGGTACTACCGGCCGCGGCATTGAAAACCGCATAGGCTGCACCGTTATATCCAGTACCTCCTTGGGCTGTGACCCCATTTACGGCGTTGTCCCAGAAATAGAAGGTCGTACTGATTTTATCCTCATTGGTTCCTAAATTATAGAGCAGATTCAAATCGATATTCGATGGGTAAGGGTTCCCCAGCAGGTTATAACCTAAAGTGGTACCCGTTCCCACATTAGAATTCGCCAACGTAAAACTGAAGGCTTCATTCATGGGTACACCTTTGAAAATGGCATTAATGATCCCAGTCCCGGTGGCTGGTTCTTTCACCGCCAAGCCGCGACCTTTCACATAGGCACCGCTGGAATTCCCGAAACTGTTGTTGCTTTCATTATGATACAAAGCAAAAGGAGCAGAATTACCGGTTCCATAAATATTGGTTTTCAGTTCAGACCCGGTTGGTGAGCTCAGGTAATTGTATTGCTGGTTGTCTTTGATGGTGATTGCACGTTTCACGGTGATCGCACCGACATTGACCGCCGCTGGATTCGTTTGCCAGAAATTACCATCAGACTCTACCACAAATTCATCGGCTGTACGGGTATTGATGAGTTCATTTTCTACTTTAAGATGATGACCGGCGGTAATTTGCACCGATCCTCCTGTCGCGAGGGTTAATTTTTTTGCGGTGAAATCATTTTGCGGTGCAGCCCCGGTAACAAATGGCCCCGCCACAATCGCTTCTAAATCGGCGGTTGGTCCGGTTACATTGCTCCAAGCTGTTCCGTTCCAAACGACTCTGTTGGTTACCTCATTTGAAGTTGAAGAAGTACAAGAACCATTCACTGCGCGTACTTTGTAGAAATAAGCTGTTGCAGCATCTAGACCTGTTACATCATAAGAAGTAGTCGGTGCGGTTATTGTAAATGGTGACCCAGCAACTGGCGTTTCAACCGGGCTAGTTGCTTTTAATCGTACACTTATATCGTCAAGATATAATCGCACTCCATTATATAATCTAAAATTAAGTTCCAAAGAAGTCGCCGAAGCAGTAAAATCTTGTTCTACATATTGCCATGAACCTGTTGTCTCAAAAAAAGTAGAACTTGATGGTAACTTAATATCTGCACCTACTGTTGTCCAAACTCTAAAGCCATTTCCTGTTGATGCAGGATCAATATAATACCAAAACCCTAAAGTATAAGTTTCTCCTGAAACAACCGTAATCGTTTGTTTTAGGTTTTTAGTAGCAACAACTGTAGAATACAAAGCATAAGTACCCGTGTGTTTTTGCGTAGTACTAGCAACTTGATTCATTGCAGACTCAAATGTCCAACTTGAAACATTACCTGTTTCAAAACCGCCATTAACAACTAATTCTGGTGATATTCCTAATTGCATAGAATACACCTCCAACTCATAACTGGTCGCATCGGTCACTGCATTCCAATTTGCGGTGAAAGAAGTATCGGCAATATTGGTTGCAGCTGTTGCTACAGGAGTTCCTAAGGCGTTTACCGTTAATACGCCACTGTCATTATTCCATACACCACCGGTTCCTCCGTAAACATATTGGCTTTTTCCATTTTTAATAAAACGAGAAGCGTAATAATACGTTCCCGGCGCTAAACCTGCACCCAGGGTTGCTTTATACTCGTCATTATTTCCAGCTTGTACATTGAATGTTGTAGCTACCCATGTCCAATCTGCAACCGTATTTGGGTTAGAATTGAGGGAACTGTACCCAATCTCCGCAGAAATTCCTGAGCCTTGCCCAGCCGCTTCTGTAATTCCGGGTTCATAAACCTGAGCAAAAATATCTACGCCATTACAAGCCGTTATGGTTGCCGTCGCAGGAAACTGAATATTGGCGTAATTTACCACGTCTGCTTCCACATTGAGTTCTACACTGTCGTTGTTCCAATTACCAGCCGATCCACCATAAACATAAGGACCAGCACCAATTTGAAAACGGCCAGCGTAATAATATTTTCCTGGTGCTAAGCCAGACAAAGTAGCTCTATATTCATCATCGTTTAAAACTTCTACATTAAAAGTCGCAGGAACCCAAGTCCATCCTGCATTTGCTGGGTTATCATTGGTGGAGCTATAACCTACCCAACCGTGAAGATTTGCTTTTTCGCCTGGGGTATCGGTTAATCCCGGTTCATAGGCCTTGATATAAACATCTAAACCGGTTCCTTCCAAAATATTTTGCGTGGTCTTTGGCGCTTGAATGATATTAAAATCTACCAAGGCAGGAGTCAGCGTGGTTTCAGAAGCATCAGCACCAAAAACCGTTTCTACGTTATCACCATTTCTGGCTTTTGCTCTAAAAGTATAATTTGTACTACTGGTTAAACCTGTTACTGTTTGATAACCCCAAGTTGCCGCCGTTTGCCATACTGCTGTAGCTCCTAAAGAGCCATTTGCTTGTACATATTGCGTTCCGGTTTGAATTGCATATTGGGTATAGGCTGGGTTGCCATTTTGCGTAATATTATCAATTTCCACACTCAACGTGGTGAGTTGTGGATTATCTACCGCAACGGTGCCCGGCGTAGCTGCCAAGGTGTAAAACGTCATATCACTACCATTAGTAGGCACAGCACTTACAGTACCAACCGCTCTATAGTGATATTGTGTGTTTATAGATAATGAACCAACATAGGCATCGATATCCGTAGTGGTAGTACCAGTAATTGTTGAAGGTGTTGCCGTAGCAGTACTTCCATAAGCAACCGTAGTACCATAATCAAAACTCGAAGCAACTGTTTTACTATTGGCATTGATGGTTCCTGTTAAAAAAGCCTCGGTGGTATCTACCAATCCGGCATTGGAAGTGGTGGTTACCGTTGGACCATCGCCCAAAACAATATTATCAAAAAACATTCTTCTTGAAGTGCTCGGATTAGCAAAAACACTATAAATACCAAAATAAGAAGAAGTAGTTACGCTAGTATCTGTTAACGTACCTGCAGAGTTTGTAGGTGTAGCCGCATAGGTAAAACCTGTAGAGTAAAACAATTCAAAAACACCTGAGGCATTTCTAGTCACTCTTATATTCAGACCAGCATTTAAAGCATTTCCATTATAATTAGGACTTGATGGAAAAGCACCGACTTTAGTTCCTGTACCTGCTCCAGTTTTCTTCCACAATTCTATTGGATCAGGAGAAGTATTCCCTATTTTTAAAAAATATCCATTCCAAGATGTTGAAGTTATGTTTCCTGAAACCGCAACACTTGACATCAATATTACACCAAAATAATTAGTAGTAGAAGGAGAAAAATCTCCTGTCCCTAATGAAAATTTCCATTCATTTACTTCTGTAGAAGGGGTAGTCAATGTGATATTTCCAACCGTAGCACTAGAGGCCAAATAAGAACCATCCGTTGAGGCTCCTCCACTCACATAAGGACTGGCAGTTTCAATAGAAAAATTTGTAGTATTACCAGACCAAACAGGATTTGCAGTGAAATTTCCATCGGTAAAATCATCAGTCTGTCCCCATCCTGCAACAGCAATCAAGAGAAAAAAGAAACTTAGTAAGGTGGTTTTCAAAGAAAATACAGGTGTTTTCATAAGGTAAGGTTTATCAGCAATAAATAATGTCTAAAATTACACATTTTTACGTATCAAATGTGTAAAATATTTTAAATATGATTCAAAATCTTACCGCTATTTCGCAAATCTCCTATGCGTATTGTAGAAGTTTGTGCATGAGTACTTTATCATCTTCAATTTTTCTTGGTAAGGGTTCTTTCTGCTTCTTTTTGTAGAAATGCCACAAGTATAGGGTGGCGCAAGCGCTAATTTCATTGCCGCAAAAGAGGGGTTCAGTGGTGGTTCGGTTCAATTTTAGTGCAGTACCGCAGTGCCAAAAAAAAGCACGCCTGCTGTTGGGTCAAAGCAGGCGTGCCATCGGGCAAAACCACACGTGCTTTGGTAGCAAAGCACGCCTGGTTTTTTTTTACGGCACCTATTTCTTCTTAAAGGTGGCCGTAAGAAGAGAATTGCTGATGCGTTTGCCGGGGCGGTAATTCACCTTTGCAGATTTGATGTCCGCCACGGTGAAGTCATTCGCATTCGCCACTCCATTACTAGAAAGCGAGGGGTAAAAACTCCCCAATTTGTCGAGCCGGATGATTTTTCCGTTCGTGAGTTCCTCATAAATCACATTTTCCAGGGCGATAATCACCCCGCGGATATCTGCCTCGGAGAGGGCAGAAAATTTCTCAATTTTGTTCGTGAGATCATCTACAGTGAGCTCTCCGTCAGTAACAATCGTGGCATACCATTTTTTGGTTCCACCGCCGGCAACTCCGGGTTGCCCTTTTTCGATGAGTTTGTACTTGATAGACATGATTAAAATACTTTGTGTTTTCTGCAGTATTGCATTAGACTAAAATTAAGAAATAATTGAATATAAAACGCAAATGGTAGGGAAATTTTTCGCTTCATTACCGTCATTGCAAGCGAAACGGAGTGTAACGAAGTGCAGCGCGGCAATCCCTCCTTACACAGATCATTGCGAGCGAAACGAAGTGCAACGGAGTGCAGCGCGGCAATCCCTCCTTACACAAGTCATTGCGAGCGAAACGAAGTGCAACGGAGTGCAGCGTGGCAATCCCATGAAGGTGCACAAGTCATTGCGAGCGAAACAGAGTGTAACGAAGTGCAGCGTGGCAATCCCATGAATGCGCGCAGTAAGCCGTACTTTGGGATTGCTTCGTCGTCGTTCCTCCCTCCTCGCAATGACGGTTTCTAAAAGGGATTCATGATATCTTGAATGCTATCATATAAATCAATCCAATCCGGATTGAAGGAATTAATCAACTCAATTTTCTTCTGCCGAGAACCTGCTTTCAATTGCTTCTCTCTACCAATTGCATCTCCGATTTCTTGAAAGGCTTCCCAATAAACGAGCTTATCTAAATTGTATTTTTCACTGAAACTGTTTTTGAATCTTTTTTCACGATGTTGCAGAATTCTTTCGGGTAGATTAGAGGTGACGCCCACATAGAGTGTGGTGTTGTTTTTATTAGTGATGATATAAATGAAGCCGGGTTTCATTGTATAAAGGTAATCATTTTTTTAGGTTTGTTAAAGTCATTGCGAGCGGAACGGAGTGCAACGAAGTGCAGCGCGGCAATCCCATGAAGGTGCACAAGAACCGTACTTTGGGATTGCTTCGTCGTCGTGCCTCCTCCTCGCAATGACCGGGCAAGGAGGGCATGCAAAAAGGAGTTCCGATGAAAATCGAAACTCCTTTTGGTAATGGGTTTGGTAAGGACCACGCAAGGATGAATAGGTTACTTCATCACTTTCTTGGTTGAGACCTTACCGCCCTGATTAATTTTTAAAATATAAACACCATTGGTCATATGCCCTGCCGGAATGACCACTCGGGTATTATTGGGCTGTATTTTCAGCAGCAATCTGCCACTGGAATCCACCATTTCGAGGGCGGTGATTTTTTTGGCGGCGGCTTTCACCACCAGATCGGTGCCTTCTTTGTAGACCACCAATTCTTCTTTTTGGGTGGCATCGGTCACCAAATAAATTTCCGGCAGGTAGACCAGCTCAAATCTGCCCGAGCTTTCGCCTGCAGTGGCAGCAAAGGTGTAATTGCCTTGACTTAAATTGGTAACGGTACTGGTTTGCTTATCTCGTAAATAGATGTTTTGACCCTCGGCAAAGAGGCCTTCTTTAGCACCCAACGCGATGGTATAATTGCCGGCCGCAAAATGCTGACTGCCCAAGGCAATCACATCGGTATTTACAAAACTGCTGCGCCCATTGATGGCGACTTTCTCGCCTTCAACGATACTGTAGACGGCATCTGATCCGCCCATCACGCGGCTGTCATCGGCAGTGAAACCATTGTTCCCCTCTGCAAAATAGACCACGGCGATTTGCGCGGCAATATTTTCTGGCGTAATCATATTCAGCCAGTAGCGGTCGGTCGGGGTCTCGCCTTCTACCGTATTTTTACCAAAGAAACTCGTGGCTCCACTTTGATAGGTTCGCATGGTGTTGTTGAAGGTAATGGCT
Organism: Kaistella yonginensis; assembly: GCF_030409525.1. Taxonomy (GTDB): domain Bacteria; phylum Bacteroidota; class Bacteroidia; order Flavobacteriales; family Weeksellaceae; genus Kaistella; species Kaistella yonginensis. Next base: position 118,436 of record NZ_JAUFQB010000017.1, read on the forward strand.
GCAGCAGCCACTTTGGATTTCACCATAAAGGCCTGCCCTGTTTTCACATAGCGGGTGGGCGTCTTGGTGAGCGCGATATCGCCGGTACCGGCAGTACCAGCTCCGCTAACCAAATTGAGGATGCCATAGGATTGTCCGCCATAGGCATCGCCGTATTGTATGGTTTTGTTATTGGCTTTGTTATCCCAGAAATAGGCGGTAGAAAATAGGTTTCCACTGGCACCACCATTAACGGTATAAAAGGTAAGCATATCAATATTCGACGGATACGGATTGCCGACCAGGTTGTAGCCCCGGTTGGTATCGGTGGGATTGGAATTGACCACATTGTACGTGAAGGCTCCATTGGTTGGTTTCCCCGTAAAGGTGGTGTTCAAAGTCGTCGGTACGAAGGCGGTGGTTGGTTCTTTTACGGCCAGACCACGCCCTTTGATGTAGGCACCAGAAGAAGCACTGAAACGGTTAGAGGTTTCATTGTGATAGAGCACCACTGGGGCAACTGCGCCGGCAGCGGTATAAATGTCTTTCAAAGTTTGACCTTCCAGCGGGGAAATCAGGTAATTATACTCCAGTCTTCCCGTGGAAAGATTCAGGGTTCGTTTCGCGGTCACCGATCCGGTGTTGATATTCACGCCCTCATTCACTTGGATAAGGTTGCCATCGGATTCCACGACAACATCTGCTGCAGGGACGTTATTGATGATTGCATCGGTCACCGTTAATGAACCAAAAATATTTAATTTACCACCAGTTGTGATGGTGATATTTTTGGCAAGACCATGGGATCCAGGGTTAATGATTACTGGCTTCTTGATGATAACACATTTATTTGCATCAGGAACGATATTGTCGGGCTTCCACGAGGGTGCATTGGCCCAATCGGTCGCTAAGGTGGTGTCCCATACTTTTAAATCATTGGCAATAGTTAGTGTTCCTACGGCAGGGCAACCATTGCTAAAAGATGCGGAAGCGGTGATCACAAATTGCCCATTATCTTCAAATTGGGTAGGAGAAGGTTTTACACAGACAGTAGCTGCTTTGTTTGTTCCTAGCGGTGTAGTACAATTGCTTTCGAAAAGAATACCACTTACGGATGAGGACCAATTAAATTGTGAACTCTCATCTTTAATCCCAGAAATTTTGACATTATCGAGTGCAGCGATGGATTCTTTAAATAATGTAGGGCTTCCTTTCCCATAAGCATAAGATGAAAACCGAACTTTCACATTGGTTCTATTGAGTACCGCTGCAGGTAAGTCGATCGATAGCTTTCTCCAAATATTAGGATTTCCCTGATTGGTGGTCATGGTTTGTAGATTGACCCACGTAGGAGTTGCTACTGAACCATCTAAAGTATAATCCACTGAGAAATAATTAATCAGATTGGGATCGGGATCGGTATCCGCTGTAATCAGTGTAAAATAATACAAATCAAATTCTAACTTTAAATTATCAAAATTTTGGGTATTAAGACTGCCGGAGGTCAATCGATTGAGTACAGAAGTTGTTCTCGCAAAATCGGTATTCGACATTACAAAATCCCCACCTGTGTAGCCCGAAGACAGCGCAGGCGCCAAACCTTCATAAGGTGGCATTGGCGGGATATATGGACTTGACCTTGAAATCCAATTCGTATTTGGTATATTAGTGTAACCCGTTTCTGAACTTTGGGTAAAAGTCCCTAAGCCGCCATTGAATTGTTCATTTAACAAAACATCTAAACGCTTTCCATTTTCCGCCGAAATCAATTGCCCGGAAGTCGTAGGTGCACAAAAAGCAGGCGTAGCGGTAAAGTGAACATCGGGGCCTGGATTGGCAATTGCGGTGACTGGGATTCTAAAAACAGACTCGCATCCGCCGTTGTAGGCCACCACGTAATACGTTGTTCTCGTATTTTCAGTAATTACAGGGGTCACAAAATTTTCCCCATCAAATACTGGTGTTCCGCCCGTGGCAGTGGTATACCATCTTACTCCTGTTCCCGGTCCTGTTTCTACGCTGGTGGCGCTTAGGGTAACCGTGCCGGTACCGCAACGTGCAACATCTGATAAACCTACAGTGTTCACCTTGGCAGAACAATTCGCAATGACTTCAAATATATAATCCTCTGTTTCACCGCGGCTTAAATTGGTGCAAGAATCAAAAGAGTTAGTATTCCCGACTCTTATTCGGAATCTATACATTCCAACTGGCGTAGTTGGCGGAATTACAAATCCAAAAGTAAGAGATTCTGTTGTATAGGCCATTAAACGATATACTTCTTCGCCCGCATCTGCAAAATCACCATCACGATTATAATCAACCCAGGCTTTCCAATAACCTGGTGTTGGCGAAAGATCAGCTTTAATAGCTTTTGCAACAATATTTAATACTGAACCTTGTGGTTGTCTAACAATATGTGCTAAACCGGTAAAATTAGAATACCCTGAAGTACCCGCGCCCGAAAGATTTGGACCGCCAGCATCATTTAATGTTCCCACAAATTGGAAACTATTAATAAACAAATCGGTTGGTGTTGTAATGGTTGGCGTACAGGTAACTGTTGCTGTACAAGGTGTTGCAGCCGTTGTAAATGACCAGGCACTTGGTGTCCCTGAGGTCGGGCCACAGGCATTCCGAGGAACAATGCGCCACCAGTAGATGGTATTTGCTGCCAAAGTCCCGGTGCTGTAGGAATTGGTGGTTACATTTGCAGTCAGAGTGACGGGGATTGCACCCGCACCGAAATAGACATCATAAGAAGTAGCTCCCGGCACAGCGTTCCACCTGATGCTGTTCACCGAATTGAACCCTTGATAACAAACGCCGGTGGCACTGTTAGCCGGAATGGGAGTTGTCGCAATTGCTGGCAAACCAGCGCTTACTGATACTACAAGACTTCCAGAGTCTGTACTCCAACAGCCCGCGGTATTTCTAGCGCGGATATAATAGGTTCCTGAAGTGGTCGCGAGGAATGTTGCTGTATTGTTGGTTGTAGATGTTCCTGCCGCGGTGGTTTGCCAATACCAATCTACCCCTGCCGGAGGAGTTCCAGCTCTGGTGAGGGTCACGCCGGGTGGGTTACACTGTGGCGAATTGCTGGTCGGATTACCGGGCGTTGCCGGTGCAGCATTGACAGTGATACTGTGTCCGTTATTTCTTCTGCCATTATTAACGATATTGACGACGCCAGAAGTTGTTCCTGCCGCTACCACCGCGGTGATGCTTGTTGCGCTTACCTCGGTTACACTTGTACAGGCAACGCCATTGATGGTCACCGTAGTCGTACCTGAAGTAGAGAAATTAGTTCCTGTAATGGTAATGGTGCTTCCTACACAAACCGGGTTGGGTGTTATGCCAGTGACGGTAATATAATCAAAAAAGACTCGGCCAGCAGCACCAGCGCCACCTGCATAATTGGACGAGCTAAACCAACCATTATATCTTTCTCCCCCGCCACCACCGGCACCAGGTGCATTGCCAGGATTACCAACGCTATTTGAACTACCAGCACCTCCTGCTCCAAAAATCGTAAAGGCTGTACCGGAATTCCCACCGTTACCGCCTGGATTGCCATTACTGGTACCTACAAGACCGTTAGAAAGAATAGCACCTACAGAACCCGTAGCAATCCCACCACCACTATTGGTAGGGGTGTTTATGGCAGCGCTATTTCCTAGTCCACCAGTTCCTGGTCCGCCCGATAAAACTATTGCTGGTGTTATAGGAGTTACTGAATTTATCGTAGAAATGACACCATCTGCACCGGTACGGCCAGCAGCTTCACCACCCGCACCACCAATGCCTACCGCATAGGTAAAGGTGTTGCCTGGCACAACGCTGATCAGATTATAGGAGGCTGCGCCACCGCCACCGCCACCATTTCCGCCACTACCACTGGAACTGGAACCGCCACCGCCGCCGCCCCAGGCCGCTGCGTTAATGTGCGTAACGTTGGCAGGCACTGTAAAAGTTCCGGTGCCAGTCTTATAAGTGGTTTGCCCCAAAACATGGGAAAATCCTAAAAACAGAAAGAGCAGGCCGAGCACGAAATGCAGGCTGGTTTTGAAGGGAAACAAGGTACGCGCATGGTTTGTAGCGCGTTTTGTAAAGGAGTACATATTTTTCATGGCATGAAGTTTTTTTTAATAAGATCGAAAAGGTTTACCTCTTAAATGAACAAATTGGCGCAAAGGATGCGTGCAGAAACCGTATTTGTTCCTAAAGTAATGGGCGGTCCTTGCCTGTAAAAATGAGCGGAAAAGTTGCTTGTATCAAAGCAACGCTGGCTTTTTTTGAGAAGCTGGCTTTCGCTGAATCGGGTGAAACACAGAGACGACCATACGTTCGGTGTTCCTGTAGGGAGGTGATTATTCATATAAATATTGTGTTTATTTACATTTTTAATCATCATTGTGTTAAGAATCGTTAAAGATATATATTTTCCGATATTTTTAGCTCAAAAAATTCTATTTATTGCATATGATGTTGAAATAATAGCAAATGAAGTGCTTAAACAATTGATTATTAATTCTATAACAAGTGCAGCTGATCGTAGAATATTGGGTAAAAAGTCAAAAATTGGAGTCAAAAAGTTAAAAAAACAGGAAATTTTGGTGAGCTAAAGTCTTAAAAAAGCACAATAAGGAAGTTAATTAGGCAAAAAACGGAGCCTTATCGCTAAAAATCAAGGGCTTAACGCTTCCATTTTGTATTTTAGGAAGGGCAGGTTTTGGTTTATTAATTTATTTTTGTTTTAGAACCAGCTTATGTTTATATTGAACCGGAAATTTTGGGGACTGATGAGGGTGTTATTTTTCGCAGAGATTTGCAGCGATTTTTCAAACCACAAAAAGTACAAAGGTTTTCTGGGAAAATCAAAATAAGGAAAACATAAGAGCAAAAAAGATAAACAGAACAATCCGTGTAAATCTGTGAAACGTCAGTTCGAAGGAGTCAAATCTATGGGAGAAGTCTTTCCGCATAAAATGAAAAATATGAAAAAAGAAACGAATTTTAAAACGCTGTATATTTCATTAATCATCATTACATTTTTGATGATTGTTGCAATGCTCATCTTTCAAAACAGATATCAATGAAGAATTTAGATTGGGCAGTTCTGGTTTTCGTCTTATTGTTTATCGTGGTTTATGGAATTTATAAATCGCGGAAAATAAAAACTTCCGACTCATTTTTAGGTGGAAAAACCAATCCGTGGTGGATGGTTGGTTTGAGCATTATGGCGACACAAGCGAGTGCCATTACGTTTCTTTCAACTCCGGGACAAGCATTTCACGATGGTTTGGGATTTGTGCAATTTTATTTTGGACTGCCAATTGCGATGGTCATCTTATGCGTTTGGGTGCTTCCCAAGTTCTTCAAAATGAACGTTCTCACTGCGTACGAATATTTGGAAAAACGTTTCGGGCTTTCTACCAGAATTCTGACGGCCATCTTATTTTTAATCCAAAGAGGTTTGGCAGCCGGTATTACGATTTTCGCTCCGGCGATTATTTTGTCCACGATTTTAGGATGGAATTTGATGTTGACGAACATCGTCATTGGAACTTTGGTAACGATTTATACTTTGGTTGGCGGAACCGAAGCAGTGAGTCAAACGCAGAAACAACAGATGATTGTGATTTTTATCGGGATGTTCTTGGCATTTTTTCTGATTCTGGAAAATTTACCTTTAGATCTGAATGATGCGTTGCTGTATTCTGGAGCGATGGGAAAAATAAATCCCGTAAGTTTTGAGTTTGATGTGAACAATCGCTACAATATTTGGTCGGCGTTTTTGGGTGGAACTTTTCTGTTTTTGAGTTATTTCGGGACCGATCAAAGTCAGGTTCAACGTTATTTGACAGGGAAAAGTTTGAAGGAAGCGAGATTGGGATTGCTTTTTAATGGACTTTTTAAAATCCCGATGCAGTTTTTCATTCTGTTTATTGGAGTGATGGTTTTTGTGTTCTTTCAGTTTGAAAAAACGCCTTTAAACTTTAATCCGCTTTCAGAAAATTTAAAAACAAATGCGCAATATCAAAAATTTAATACCGAATTTGACCAAGTTCATTTAGACAAAAAAGAAAAAATTGCGGAGTGGAAAGAAGGTCATTCAGAAACCGTGATGGCGGAATTGAAAGTGCTTCAAGCAAAAGAAGTGACGATTCGGGCAGATGTAAAAAAATTAATCAATGAAAAAGCGCCAGAAATTGAATCGAATGATAAAGATTATGTTTTCATTTATTATATTTTAAATTATTTGCCGACAGGAATTGTAGGATTATTGATCGCTGTAATTCTTTCTGCTGCGATGAGTTCCACTTCTTCGGAATTAAATGCTTTGGCGACCACAACGGTCGTAGATATTTACAAGCGAAATTTCGCACCCGATATTTCGGAGAAAAAATATTTGAACGCGTCGCGACTTTTTACGTTAATGTGGGGAATGATCGCCATATTTTTTGCAGTGAATGCGAGTTTGTTTGAAAATTTAATTCAAGCCGTGAATATTATTGGTTCCTTATTTTATGGAACTATTTTAGGCGTTTTTGCAATTGCATTTCTCTTTCCAAAAATTGGTGGAAAAGCAACGATGTGGAGTATTTTAATTGTAGAACCGATTATAATTTTGCTTTATTTCTTGGAAGTAAAAGAAGTGATTAAATTAGAATTTTTGTGGTTGAACCCGATTGGTTGTTTGTTGATGATTGCTTCTGCGAGTTTGTTGCAGCCGATGTTTGGGAAAGAAAAAGCATAAAAAATGGATGCCGTTTTTGGTATCCATTTCTAATTTAAAGTAATCGTATAAAAATTACTTACTCCACTTTGCAATGTTATCATTATTGATTTTCACGTAATCATCACTATTTGCTTTCTTAGAAAGTTCTAAAGATTTCTTTGCTGTGGCGATTGCTTCTTTCTTCAGGCCATTTGCGGCTTCAATTTCAGCTTGCAATTTGAGCATATAATATAAATCTGGTTGCAATTGGTTTGCTTTTCTTATGTATTCAAGGGCTTTTTTCAAATCCATTCCGTTTTCAAAATAGTAGTTTGCCGCTTGATGATAATCGGAACCTTTTGCAGTTTTTGATGCTAAAGTAGTATTGATGGATTCTAAAACCTCTTTTTGGGAGTCGATGAAAATAGGAACTTTCACCAACGTATTTTCCCAAGTAAGGATCAAATTGGCTTTATCATTTTTCAGATCCTGAAACCCGATTTGAAAGGTCTCCTGAAACATTGGATTTTTTTCAGTTTTTACTTTCACTTTTGCCACCACCAAATCCTCTTTCAATTCTTTTGGAGCGCCCCATTGTTCGGTATCTTTGTAAAGAATCAGCTCCCAATCGTTTTGGGAAGGAATCGAATACAGTGCATATTTTCCGGCTGGAACTTTAACGCCACCAAAAAGGGTTTCATTGGCAAAAGTAATATCTGAGGAGCCATTGGCGCCCGTTCTCCAAACTTGATTCATCGGAACTAAATTTCCGAAAACTTTACGGTTTTTCGCGGAAGGTCGGGAATATTCTACGGTCACTTCAGAAAGTCCAATGGTTTGTTTCACGGTTGCGGAAGGACTTGGCTGCGGTGCTTTTACTTGGGCATTTGCGAGTGTTAGGGTCCCAACTAAAATAAGAGATAAAAGAATTTTTTTCATTTTATTGATTTTTGAATTTATTTTTTAGAATGTTGAAATTTACTCCAATTAAAAATGAATTACAAATCCCTCAGAAAATTTCGATCTTTTTATTAAGTGATTAGATGCTTTTTCTAAATTACTGTATGTCGCTTTTTATCTCTCTTGCCAATACAATGCAGCATACGAATATTGAATTCTATGGTGTAATCACAATTTTTTCATTCTAGTAGAACCTCTTTATTTAGTTAGCGAACCATTCAAAATAAACAAAGAGCACCCTTACGATACTCTTTGTTTTTAAATAAATAAACACAAATTAATTTTTAATAAATTTACTGGTGGTGACTTCATTTTTTAAATTGGTGATACGAATCAGATAAACTCCGGTTTTCAATTTAGAGGTATTGATTTGCATTCCTTTTCCTTGTAAAACTTTTTGACCCAAAGAATTGAAAACTTGAACTTCTTTGATATTGATGCTGCTTTTAATATTCAGCACCTCCCTTACTGGATTTGGGTAGATAGAAGCGATTGCATCTTTCCCAACATTTTCAGCGGTTGCTAAAGTGGTATTATTGGAATACAAATTGGCAATCTCTGCATCTGTCAATACATAATTGTAGATTTTCAAATCATCATAAGCATGCGTAGATGATGATAATTGACCGAATCTAAAAGAATTGGTTGCAAGCACAGTGTTTAGTGTATAAGCTTTACTTCCGACTAATGCTCCATTGATATACATTTTCACCAAAACACCATCATAAGTAATTGCTGCATGTCGCCAAGTTGACGCTGGATATATTCCACCAAAATCATGATCATTCGCATGAGCATAAAATACTGGACTTCCTTTTGAACTCAAATAAAGACCAAAAGTTTGAGAATTGACATTTTTACCGTAAGAAAAAATCTCAGGATAATTTGCATTCGTACTTGTTTTATACCAAATAGAGATGGTACGATCGCTTGATCCTGAAGGTAATAAATTAGAAGGAATAGTCGCACTGGAACCAGTGGTGCTCATTGCACTTGCCGCTACAGAATTACGATCATCTACAAATGTTCCTGAATTAAAAGGATTAGATCCTGCCGTATTATTGTAAGTTCCATTGAAATTATATTCCGTAGATACCGGATTGGATGTCGTAAAATCCTGAATTGTCCCAACTGTGGATCCTTCTGAATTGGTAGCTTCTACCCTATAAAAGTATTGCGTATTGGCCAATAAGCCAGAAATTGTTACGTCACCAGAAACATCCGCGTCGCCTGTAGCGGTAAAGCCAGTTATTTGGCTCGTTAAAGCACTACTCGTTAATCCATACTTTATGATCGATGTTGTATTCGCATTATTGGCATTCAAAGTATATACTATTTTAGAACTTAAAGCCGTTGGAACAGCACTAACATTGGTAATCGACGGAGCGGCATAGTTGAGTGCTTGTGTTGCCCAAAAATCATCTAAAGTCAATTTGTAGTTGTTATCATATTGGGCGTACTCCACGCTTATTTTCACATTAGATCCAGCGGGTACCGCACTTGCTGGGATCACCACTTGCGCTTGATTACCGCAAAATTGACTAAATCCACCATTGGCATTATAAACATTGATAAGTGGTCCATCATTCACAGAGATATCTACCCGATGATTTGCTTGCGGATTATTACCAGTTGCAGTCTTTTTCATTTTGTATTTGTGCTTAAAAATGATCTGGTTTCCATTAGAAACATAATTTCTAGTGGTTACTCTTCCGGTAGAACCAGTCGCCACAAAATCCTTTACCAAAGATTTGGTCCCAGAACAGGGCTCTGTATTGTTTACAAGAAAGCCAGTATAAACCCAACCCGTTAGATCTGGAGAAGCAGAATCAAAATCTTCAAAGAAATTAACTTGTGCATTCACAAGCGTTGTAACCGATAATAAGAGTAAAAGTAGTTTTGTTTTCATTTTATTGATTTAAATTCAAACATACTTTAATCTATTCAGAAATTTTACAACCAGTTGGCGAAACCCTATTTTCAGTTCACCAACAATGCGTTTGAGTTAATGTAAAAAAAACAACTGAGAGGAAATAATGAAGAGACTTTTAAGAACTTATTGGTTTTAAAGAGGGTTTCGTTAATTATAAACAGGGTTTCATTAACTCAGATGACAAGAATGAATACTTCTCTTTATATTTGTTCAAAAGTATACAGTTCTGAAAAAGTTGATTTTTATATTATTAATGAATACTGGATTCTTGTTTGCGCAGAATCCGTATTACATTTCCATTGACAATACGTCGGGTTTACCTTCTAATAGTATTTATGATATTTTTCAGGATAGTAAAGGGTTTATGTGGTTTGCTTCCGGTGAGGGATTATGCCAGTACGATGGAAACTTTACCAAAACTTATACGGCTGATTTTCAAACTTCTAAATCAGGATCGTGCATTCAAGAAGATCAATACGGACGAATTTGGTACGAAAACTTTGACGGTTTTCTTTATTATGTTGAAAATGATGAGCTAAAAGCGTTAAAACAATCTAAACCAATAGGATACTACCGATACGGAATTACACGCAAACATCTAATGATATTGGAATCTGATGGAGTCGTTTTCTATGATTTGAAAACACTAAAACCAATCAGAAAAATAAAGATAAAGTTTGAATATTTGCAATATGTTTATGGAACCAGTGATAAGCTATATGTTCTTGATGATCGGCTGTATGAAATTGACGACGATGGAAGCGTAAATAGCTACCCTTATCCGAAGGGTTTTCGAGAAGAACTTCATGCTCCGATTGTTCAAAAGACAGAAACTGGAATTGCAATCATTTCTAAATTAGGCAATAATTATTGCTATTTTGAAAATGGAAAATTCATAAAAAACCAGTTTAAATTCCCGGTCTTTTTCAATCAAAATTTAGCCACCACAAAAAACACACTTTGGCTTTGTACAACAGAAGGACTGATCCAGTACAACTCCAAAACTCACGAATCTAAAAATTATTTTACAGACAAAAATATTTCATTTATTTATTTGGACAAACAGAATAATTATTGGATTTCTACCCTTAATGAAGGGGTTTATTTCATCGAGAACTTCGATACAAAAATTATCGAACTTCCGTCTAAGCCCACCCTTTTATCAAGAACAAAAACCGATCTTTTGGTGGGTGTTGAGCGAGATGCTTTGTTCAAAATAGACCCGAATAATTACAGTTACAAAAGAGACTACAAAGGTAAACTCAATCACGGTGTCACTCAATTATTTCATGATGACCCCTCAGGAATTACCTACTTAACTTCGTCCAGTTTCAAACAAATTAACGGGCAAAAAACAAAAGAATTAAAAGTTGGCGCTGTGAAATCAATCGCAAAAATCGATGAGAAGTATTTTGCATTTGCGGCAAGTAGTATTTCTGGAGTATTTACGATCAATAATCAATTAAATAGCAGTTGGGATGTTGTATTTGATAATTATCCTAGCACAACGAACGACCATTTCTCAAAAACAAATTTAGTTCCCTATCGCAACGGAAAATCAACCCTATTTAATCCGAAGAATCAAACCATATACTACGCAACAAATAACGGTTTAATTGCCTTTTCTAAGAAGAAAGAAGAAGAAATAAAATATAATAATAAAACAATTTACTTAACCAGCATTGCTCAGTACAACGGAATTCTTTATGGTTTTTCAAGCAATTCAAAAATTTATACGGTAAGTCCATCAAATCAAGTTGATTTATCTAAATTCCTTAACAATCGTATTCCCGATCAAATTGAAAAGATAAAAATCCAAGATCAATTTTTATTTGTTTTTACGAGTAACGATATTTATGAAATTAATCTTGACAATAATAAAATAAAAAGAATAATAACTTTAACAAAAGACATCACCATTTCCGATGTCGAAATTCTGAATTCCAAGTACTATTTTGCTTCTTCAAAAGGAATCATCGTAAAAGCGACTACTAAAGATAAAACGAATCCTGCGCCTCAATTATTCATCAACAAAATAACGGTTAATGATGAAAGAGAACTATTAGATGATTACACCGAATTGTCCTACACAGAAAATAATATTAAGATTAATTTCACCGTCCTTTCACATATCCCGAACGAAAAATTCAAGGTATTATATACTATAAACAATTCTAAATGGAACCCATTAGATGCAGAAAATAGAAATTTAATATTGTCTTCATTATCGCCCAATGGCTATAATATTAAGCTCAAAATTGATGATAAGAAAATTACAACAATTAAATTCACTATTAAAAAGCCATTTTGGTTAAGTAGCATATTTCTACTGGTAATGGCTTTGCTAGGTATTTTGGCTCTATATAGCATTTATAAATATAAAATTTCTAATTTGAAAAAGAAAAATAAAATAGAGTTTGATAAAATCAATTTAGAAAAAAATGTAAATCAATCAAAATTAAGAGCAATAAAATCTCAGATGAATCCACATTTCTTTTATAATGCTCTGAATACCTTGCAATCTTATATACTTTCCAACGAAAAAAAACAAGCGGTAGAATATCTATCAAAATTTTCCAATCTTACCCGAACGATCTTAGAAATGACAGAGAAAGATTTAATTGCAATGAGCGATGAGATTATAACTTTAAAATTATATTTAGATCTTGAAAAAGCGCGTTTTGAAGAGGATTTTGATTACAAAATTACAAGCAATTGCACGTCGGAGAATGAGCACATTAAGATTCCAACCATGTTATTACAACCTTACCTGGAAAATGCGATTAAACATGGATTACTACATAAGAAAGGAAAAAAAGAATTGATCATCAATTTTGAAAAAACAAAAGACATCTTGAAAATAATTATAGATGATAATGGGATCGGTAGGAAAAAAAGTGCTGAACTAAATGCTATAAAAAATAAAAACCACATCTCGTTCGCAACAGAGGCAACTAAAAACAGAATAGACCTGCTGAATCAATATACCCATCGAGTGATCTCGGTTGAGATTATAGACAAGACAAATCTATTAGAACAATCAGCGGGCACAACTGTTATATTTAAAATTCCCGTATCGTATTAAAATGGATTTACCTTAAAGAATATTATTAAAAACACCTGGAAATGAAAGCTATTATAATTGATGATGAAAAAAGAGCAAGAGTGACCTTAAAATTACTTTTGAATGAATACTGTCCTGATATAGAAATAGTAGCTGAATGCGAAAATCTGCCCACAGGAGTAAAAGCGATAAGAAAACACAATCCAGATTTGGTATTGTTGGATATAGAAATGCCGGGACATAGCGGATTAGAATTATTAGATTTCTTCGACGAAGATGATGTTCGCTTTTCGATAATTTTTACAACTGCATATAACGAATATGCGATTCAAGCTTTTAAATTTTCTGCAATTGATTACTTATTGAAACCTATTAATCCAGATCAATTAGTAGCAGCGATCAAAAGATTACAAAAGCAACATCAGAAAAACGTAAATTTGAAAATCTTAAAAGAAAATATCAATCAAAAAACAATCGGAAAAATAGCAGTTCCTTCAGGAAATTCCCTAATATTTTTAGAAACCTCCAAAATACTTTATATCAAGGGAGAAGGATCTTATTCTGAAGTACATTGTGTTACAGGCGCTAAAAACTTAGTGAGCCGCAATCTAAAAAATTTCGAAGATATTCTCTGTCCGAATAATGGCTTTTTAAGAGTTCATAAATCCTATATTGTAAATTTAGAAAACGTGGTTGCACTTAATAAGTCAGATGGTGGTAGTTTAGAATTAAATTCTGGTGATCAAATCCCTGTATCATCAGACAAAATACAATATATTCTAGACGAGATTCAGATCATTAAAAGATAAAAATAGTGAGTATTCATCATTAAAAATAGTATAATAGATTTTGAACTAAACTGCATTTTCATAAACTACTCTATTGGAAGTCCATCGTCTATTATCGATTTGTCTTTCTTATCTTAGACTCTGCTCTCTTGGTCTAAAATTCTTAGTATCTTGGTCATTTCCGTTGCATTTACAGCATAAAAAAACCTCAAACAATTAGATGTTTGAGGTTTAAAAAAAGACTGGCGGCGACCTACTCTCCCGCGTTAGCAGTACCATCGGCGCTAGAGGGCTTAACTTCTGTGTTCGGAATGGGAACAGGTGAGCCCCTCTGCTAAAACCACCCTAAAGGCTGTTTTATTAGATAGGAGATTTAAAGATGATAGATTTGAGATTTTATGGTCTCGTGTCTTATGTCTATAAATCTAATGTCTATTTATAAAAAATCGATAAAAACGTTCACAAAGAGACAACCGTAGTTGCACTGTCGAGTGCCTTAATTAGGCAATAAATCTACGGGTAATTAGTACTACTCGGCTATGACATTGCTGCCTTTACACCTATAGCCTATCAACGTTGTCATCTCCAACGACCCTTAAAAGATGTCTCATCTTGAGGCAGGTTTCGCACTTATATGCTTTCAGTGCTTATCCTTTCCAAACGTAGCTACTCAGCGGTGCTCCTGGCGGAACAACTGATACACCAGAGGTTTGTTCAAATCGGTCCTCTCGTACTAGATTCAAGCCCTCTCAAACATCTAACGCCCGCAATAGATAGAGACCGAACTGTCTCACGACGTTCTGAACCCAGCTCGCGTGCCACTTTAATGGGCGAACAGCCCAACCCTTGGGACCTTCTCCAGCCCCAGGATGTGACGAGCCGACATCGAGGTGCCGAACCTCCCCGTCGATATGAGCTCTTGGGGGAGACTAGCCTGTTATCCCCGGAGTACCTTTTATCCTATGAGCGATGGCCCTTCCATACGGAACCACCGGATCACTATGTCCTGCTTTCGCACCTGATCGACTTGTAGGTCTCACAGTCAAGCACCCTTATGCCATTACACTCTACGCACGGTTACCAAGCGTGCTGAGGGTACCTTTGAAAGCCTCCGTTACTCTTTTGGAGGCGACCACCCCAGTCAAACTACCCACCACGCAATGTCTCTCGTTCAAGACGAGATTAGGCTCCAAATAAACAAAGGGTGGTATTTCAACGTTGGCTCCACCGACACTAGCGTGCCAGCTTCAAAGCCTCCCACCTATCCTACACATTGTTTATTCAAAGTCAATACGAAGTTATAGTAAAGGTTCACAGGGTCTTTTCGTCCCATTGCGGGTACTCGGCATCTTCACCGAGACTACAATTTCACAGAGCTCATGGTTGAGACAGTGCCCAGATCGTTACACCATTCGTGCAGGTCGGAACTTACCCGACAAGGAATTTCGCTACCTTAGGACCGTTATAGTTACGGCCGCCGTTTACTGGGGCTTCAGTTAATTGCTTCGGTTACCCTAACAACCTTCCTTAACCTTCCAGCACCGGGCAGGTGTCAGACCCTATACATTATCTTTCGATTTAGCAGAGTCCTGTGTTTTTGATAAACAGTCGCCTGGGCCTCTTTACTGAGGCCAATATTGCTATTGGCGTCCCTTCTTCCGAAGTTACGAGACTATTTTGCCTAGTTCCTTAACCATGATTCACTCTAGCACCTTAGGATTCTCTCCTCGAATACCTGTGTCGGTTTTGGTACGAGTTGCTTCACTTCGGCTTTTCTTGGAAGCACTTTCCCTACAACAACTTCGCCCGAAGGCTAGGTCTTGACTATTCCGTCAGTCTCCAGTAAGTACGGCACTCCGTCCCCTTTTTAGTGTGAGCAAGTATGGGAATATTAACCCATTGTCCATCCACTTCCCCTTTCGGGTTCGCGTTAGGTCCCGACTAACCCTCAGCTGATTAGCATGGCTGAGGAAACCTTATTCTTTCGGTGAGGGGGTTTCTCGCCCCCTTTATCGTTACTTATGCCTACATTTTCTTTTCTGTCCGCTCCACGGAACCTCACGATTCCGCTTCTGTGCAAACAGAATGCTCCCCTACCAGATATAATTCAAAAATTATAAATCCATAGCTTCGGTACTATACTTATGCCCGATTATTATCCATGCCGAACCGCTCGACTAGTGAGCTGTTACGCACTCTTTAAATGAATGGCTGCTTCCAAGCCAACATCCTAGCTGTCAATGCAGTTCAACCGCGTTATTTCAACTTAGTATAGATTTGGGGACCTTAGCTGTTGGTCCGGGTTCTTTCCCTCTCGGACATGGACCTTAGCACCCATGCCCTCACTGCTGCGAAACATTTATTAGCATTCGGAGTTTGTCAGGAATTGGTAGGATTTGACTCCCCCGCATCCAATCAGTAGCTCTACCTCTAATAAACTTGTCGCAACGCTGCACCTAAATGCATTTCGGGGAGTACGAGCTATCTCCCAGTTTGATTGGCCTTTCACCCCTACCCACAAGTCATCCGAAGACTTTTCAACGTCAACCGGTTCGGTCCTCCACTTTGTGTTACCAAAGCTTCAACCTGCCCATGGGTAGATCACAAGGTTTCGCGTCTAATACTACTAACTAAGCGCCCTATTCAGACTCGCTTTCGCTCCGCCTCCGTACCTGAAGTACTTAAGCTCGCTAGTAAAATTAACTCGTAGGCTCATTATGCAAAAGGCACGCCGTCACCCAACTTGTGGGCTCCGACCGCTTGTAGGCGCACGGTTTCAGGTTCTCTTTCACCCTTCTATTCGAAGTGCTTTTCACCTTTCCTTCACAGTACTTGTTCACTATCGGTCTTTCAGGAGTATTTAGCCTTGGAGGATGGTCCCCCCATATTCAAACAGGATTTCACGTGTCCCGCCCTACTCATTTATCATCTATGTATGCCTTTTAAATACCGGGCTATCACCGTCTATGGCTGTTCTTTCCAGAACATTCTTCTAAACATATAAAGACTTTTGGGCTAATCCGCGTTCGCTCGCCACTACTTACGGAATCTCTTCGATTTCTTTTCCTCCGGGTACTTAGATGTTTCAGTTCTCCGGGTTTGCTTCTCAATGTAAACATCAAGATGACTGGTCTTCAACCAGCCGGGTTGCCCCATTCGGACATCTGCGGATCAATTCGTGTGTGCCGATCCCCGCAGCTTTTCGCAGCTTACCACGTCCTTCTTCGCCTCTGAAAGCCTAGGCATCCGCCATACGCCCTTAACGATTTCTTTCCTAATAATATATTAGTTCAGTTTTTTGTCTAACATTGCTGTTAAACTAGTTTTATTTAAACTCGGCACTCGAAAGTGCGCGGTTTTCTCTTTGTGATGTTTTTATCGTTTATGTCAATGATCTTATCTCTTATTATTCCTTTAATGAACAGAAATTGTTTTTGGCTCTTTCCGTAACTTTTAAATTAAAGTCGCAATACTGTGAATATATAGGTCCCGAGCCTATCAAACTTACTAATCGCTTAGTCAGCCTCGCCTCATTTAGGCATCATTCTCTCTTTTGTAATGTAAATATCTTCTATGCTTGCTTCCTTTCAGAAGCTTTTCGCTACATTGCTGTAACTATTTGTTTAATCCTCTCGGACTATCCTGTACATTGTACCTTATATTTAAATAATGGGTACAAGTGTGGAGAATAAGGGAGTCGAACCCTTGACCTCCTGCGTGCAAGGCAGGCGCTCTAGCCAACTGAGCTAATTCCCCGCTAGTGTAGACTTAGAGATTGTTAGATTTGAGACATGAGACTTATTAATAGTCTATTATCTCTTATCTATCTGTCTCCCGTCTTATTAATTAGTAGTCTCGGGCAGGCTCGAACTGCCGACCTCTACATTATCAGTGTAGCGCTCTAACCAGCTGAGCTACGAGACTCTGTTAGATTAGAGATTTTTAGATAATAGGATTGGAGACTTTCATCTCTTAATCTCATATCTCATAATCTCATGTCTCTCTGTTCCCTTGATACTAATCCTAGTGGGTATATGTTTAAATAAGCAACCGTGAAAATAAGAAAAAATTAAAGCTAACTCTGAGCAAGTGCTCTGGTACATAAAGTACCGTGTTGTTTGTTTATACTCTCCTAACGAAGAGTCTCAAAAATGAGATGTTCCAGCCGCACCTTCCGGTACGGCTACCTTGTTACGACTTAGCCCTAGTTACCAGTTTTACCCTAGGCAGCTCCTGTTACGGTCACCGACTTCAGGTACCCCCAGCTTCCATGGCTTGACGGGCGGTGTGTACAAGGCCCGGGAACGTATTCACCGCGCCATGGCTGATGCGCGATTACTAGCGATTCCAGCTTCATAGAGTCGAGTTGCAGACTCCAATCCGAACTGAGACCGGCTTTCGAGATTTGCATCACATCGCTGTGTAGCTGCCCTCTGTACCGGCCATTGTATTACGTGTGTGGCCCAAGACGTAAGGGCCGTGATGATTTGACGTCATCCCCACCTTCCTCTCTACTTGCGTAGGCAGTCTCACTAGAGTCCTCAACTGAATGTTAGCAACTAGTGACAGGGGTTGCGCTCGTTGCAGGACTTAACCTAACACCTCACGGCACGAGCTGACGACAACCATGCAGCACCTTGAAAAATGTCCGAAGAAGGATCTATTTCTAAACCTGTCATTTCCCATTTAAGTCTTGGTAAGGTTCCTCGCGTATCATCGAATTAAACCACATAATCCACCGCTTGTGCGGGCCCCCGTCAATTCCTTTGAGTTTCATTCTTGCGAACGTACTCCCCAGGTGGCTAACTTATCACTTTCGCTTGGTCTCTGAAGCGTAAAGCCCCAAAAACGAGTTAGCATCGTTTACGGCGTGGACTACCAGGGTATCTAATCCTGTTCGCTCCCCACGCTTTCGTCCCTCAGCGTCAGTTAAATCATGGTAACCTGCCTTCGCAATTGGTGTTCTAAGTAATATCTATGCATTTCACCGCTACACTACTTATTCCAGCTACCTCTAATTTACTCAAGACCGACAGTATCAATGGCAGTTTCATAGTTAAGCTACGAGATTTCACCACTGACTTATCGGCCCGCCTGCGGACCCTTTAAACCCAATAAATCCGGATAACGCTTGCACCCTCCGTATTACCGCGGCTGCTGGCACGGAGTTAGCCGGTGCTTATTCGTATAGTACCTTCAGCTCTCTACACGTAGAGAGGTTTATCCCTATACAAAAGAAGTTTACAATCCGTAGGACCGTCATCCTTCACGCGGGATGGCTGGATCAGGCTCTCACCCATTGTCCAATATTCCTCACTGCTGCCTCCCGTAGGAGTCTGGTCCGTGTCTCAGTACCAGTGTGGGGGATCTCCCTCTCAGGACCCCTAAAGATCATCGACTTGGTGAGCCGTTACCTCACCAACTATCTAATCTTGCGCGTGCCCATCTCTATCCACCGGAGTTTTCAATATCAAATGATGCCATCTAATATATTATGGAGTATTAATCTTCCTTTCGAAAGGCTATTCCCCTGATAAAGGTAGGTTGCACACGTGTTACGCACCCGTACGCCGCTCTCTCCTGAATAAATCCAGAATACCGCTCGGCTTGCATGTGTTAGGCCTCCCGCTAGCGTTCATCCTGAGCCAGGATCAAACTCTCCATTGTATGTTTGTCTGACTCACTCAAAGTTATTGACGCTCTAATTTTTCCTTACTTTTTTGGTTGTTATTTGTATGTCAATGATCTCTATTCTTCTCGCAGTACTCCGGAAACTCTTTCTGTCGTTTGTCCCGAATTGCGAGTGCAAAAATATAAACTTTTTTCTTAATGACCAAATGTTTGTTGATGAAATTTAAAAGTTTTTTTAGTAACCAATAAACCCTAACCATAAACATTATCCTAAAAGCCCTACTTCGCTGCCCAATCTCTCGATTTGGGATTGCAAAGATAAGAAGTTTATTCTAATCCGCAAGCTTTATGTAAATAAAATAATAAAATTAATCCTTTACAATATTACTTACTGATCTCCTGCGCTACTCCCTTTTAGAGTGATGCAAATGTAATTCTACTTATCTTTTCTCACAAATTATTTTACTAATTATTGCTAAATAAATACAAACTAAAAATTAAACTACTGAAACACAGNTTTTCATCTTCCGAAAGGCTCATTAAAACAAAAATGTCCCACTCTAGCGAATGGGACACTGTGTATGCTATTAAATTTTATTGATTTAATTGATTGTTCAAGTTAACTGCATCTTGGTAAGCTGGATTCAACATCACTGATTTGCTGACATAATCTTTCGCTTTGGCAGGGTTTTTATCTTTTGACAAATATGCTACTGCAAAATAGGCATAGGACAAAACTTCTTTATTAGTCTCTACTTCTTCTGGTTTCAGCGTATCAATATATTTCTCATAAGCGATTATGGCCAATTCATTGTTCCCAGCTTGTTGGTATGCATATCCTTGACTGTAATAAGCAGGTGCCCATGTTGGCAACAATCCGCTCATTTTTTGCCAAGAAAGAATGGCTCCATTCCAGTTTTTAACTTCTTGATAGGCATTCGCCAATTTAAAAAGGGTATTTGTATCTTGTGGGTTTTTTGCAACCAACGCTTTTAAGGCTTCAATTTCTGGACTTGTTGCGCCGGCGTCAACCGATGCTTGGTTAACACCGCCACCGCCTTTTATTTTAATCAACTCGTCATCCCATTTCATGGTTTCATCTTTAGCTGCTTTTGCAATCGCAATTTTTTGCTGCGATTCGGTAAGCAAGGCTGCTTTTTTAACCGGATCCTTTTCATCTTTTGCTAAGCCTGCTGCGATAAGTCCTTTCAATCCTTGGTCGGATGCGAGTACTCTAGACTTTTCTGCTTTTGCCAAGAAAGAGTCCATACTATTTTTTGCGCCAGTATAATCACCATCAGCGTAAAGTAGATATGCTCTAAGTTTATATTTGATTGGATCATCAACTTTGTCGAACACTTTATCTAAATACATTTTAGAGTTTGCGTAATCTTCATTGGTAAAGAATAGTTTAGAAATTTCTAACTGCGTGTAGGGATCTTCATCTGCATATTTAGCATAGTTAATCAAATCTTGTGTTGCAAGAGCATTCTGCTGATATCTGATATCATAACCAGCCTTCGCTTTATAGGCAGGCGCGTAGGTTGGGTCGGATAGAATTGCTTTATCAATATTTTCTTTCGCAAATTGCCATTTTTGAGCTTGCATCCAAAGGGTACCGATTCTGGTAAAAACAGAAGCTTTATTTTTTGCACTTGGAAGTGCTTTTTCGTAGGCGGTCATCGCTGCGCCAGCTACTTGCGGACTGTTTGTTAACTTTAAACGATAAGCATCACCCAGGGTGTAATAATAATGAGCAGGTGTACCATTCTTTGCAGATTTTTCTACGGCTTTATTTAGAAACTCAATTGCCAAGTCAGCATTTGCGGCTCCACCGAATAAGGTTAGTGCTTCTGCTGCTCTATAAAGAACTTCGGCATCTTTCTCTCTCGAATCTTTAACAATCTCTTTAATTTCTGCAATTGCAGATTTATCATCTTTTCCCAATTTAACAGATGCTAAACCAATTTTGTTAAGGTAGCTTTTTTTGTCTGCTTCCAAACCTTTATTGAAATTTTCCTGTGCTTTATCAAAACTTGGTTCAAATTGCGTTAAATACGAGTTTCCTAAATAAAAATAATTTTCTGCTGTTGCAGATTTTGCAATCATTTCTGTAAACACTTGTCTTGCGTGCGCGTATTTATGACTATCGGCACTATTAATTCCTTCTTGCAAAGTTTGACCAAAAGCAAAATTAGACAAAAAACCTACTGAAACCCCGAAGGCAATCTTCTTGGTTAAATTCATTATATCTTTCATTTTAAATTGTTTAAATTTTTTATAATCACTGTCAATTCTATAACACCCAATTTTTATACCAAAAATAACTGGTGATTCTAACCTGCGTATAATTTAATAAAAATTAACGCATTTGAACTTCTCTTTTGAAAATGTAGTACGGTTGTAAACCTTCTTTTGATACTACGATCTGCCCTAACTGTGTACAGGAGAACCGAATAAACCCATTTCCTAAACCAAAATACCTTTCATTGGTAAGAAAGTACAATACTCGTGAAAATGGATACGACATATTCGCTAAATTATCTAAACGAGGTTCGTACGATTTGTTGTCTTTAATGACTTTTAAAATCTTAACCGAATTTCGTAATGTTTCAGATTCTGGATCATAGGGTCTGCTTATGGTATTTAAGCTGATTGCCCCAATTTTTGCTGGAAACTTGTCCAGCTGTTCGATTAAATTTTTATTTCCATTAATGATGGAAAATTGTAATTTATCCGGAGTTGTACTTAATTTTTGTGCTACGAAATTTAGGTTGCTCGAATTGGTTCCATCAAAAATAATATTTTTTTGGTCATTCCCAAGTTCCTGCTTAATTTCTTCCATGGTGATGGTTTCTCGTGTAGAATTTTTCGGCACAATAAATACCACTGCATCTGCAGCAAATCTTGCGGGCAACCAATCTAGGTTTGTTTCTCTTTCGTAGGCTTTCTTTTCGTCTTCGCTTAATTCCCTGGACATTACTATTACCCGTGTTTTTCCTTCTAAGAGATTTAGAAAGGCGAAATCCTCTTTCTTAATTTCTAAATTGATCTTGGTATTTGGATAATGCGCCATATAGCGTTCCGTCAGGGCTTGGGAAACACTGGCGAAGGATTCATCAACTTGCATTGATATTTCACCTTGTTGTGGGCTATCAACTACACGACCCGCTTTCTTTTTGCATGATAACAATAGTACAAAAAGACTTAGCATTAAAATTAGATTACTTTTCATTTCGCTGTTCTCTGATTCTATAGATTGAACGTACGATTCTGAAGGCGCCATACAGAATGAACAAGCCACCTAAAGCATACGCAACATTAGGTTCTAAAAAAATGACGAAAAATTTGTAAATAATTACGACTATCCCTAACAAGAGATAGAACAACCCAGCAACGATGGAAAGCCAATTAAATATCATATTCCACAAAACTACAAAAAAAATAAAAAAGAGAAGCTTTCACTTCTCTTTTCTCTACATTTAATTAAAAATATTATTCAAACTGCATGGTTAGCGGTAATCTGTAGCGATAACGTACAGGTTTACCATCAATTTTTGCAGGAGACCATTTATTTTTAACGGATTTTACTGTTCTGATTGCTTCAGCGTTGAATGTTTTATTAGAACCATCTGCTTTAACATCAGTAATTGAACCGTCTCGCTCCACGACGAAAGTAATCGTTGTTTTCACAGTACCTTCGTCTCCATCCATTACTCCAGTATCAAAGTTATTTCCAACACTCGCTCTAAATTTGTTGATTCCTCCAGGGAATTCAGCTAACTGCTCCACTTCTGTATAAACCTGAGTTTCTGAAACTTGTGGTTTTACTTCTACCGTTTGCACTTTACCAGTTGAAGGTGGTGGCGGTGGTGGTTGATAAGCTGGAGCTTTCACTCCTTCCTGAGCCACAACTCCAGTTGTTGTCTTCAACTGTTCTGAAATTGGCGGCGGTGGTGTTTCAATTTTCGGAGCCTTCACTGGTTCCGGAACCACGTTTTGAATGACCTCAATTTTCGGTTCTTCTTTTGGTGGTGGCGGTGGTGGAGGTGGTTCATCTTTTGGTTGTTCAATAATCTGTTCTTGCTCCGGAAGAATGTCAATTAAATTGGCATTTACTTCCGTTGTTTCTTTTGCCTGCATTTGTTTAATTTTCATTATCACAAATGGGGTAATTGCAGCAATACAGAATAAAAGGGTACCAAGGATGAAAGCTTTGGTAAGCATTGATCTATAATTGGTTCTTAGATCGTAGGCTCCATACGCTTTATTTCTATTTTCAAATACAATCTCATCCAAAGTTGGAGTCGTGTTGTAAGTGTTTTCTTCTGCCATTATTCTTTCTTTTAAATATTAAAAGTATTATTCTAGTTGGTTGCCGGTTCAGGAGTCGCGGCTGCTTCACCTACCTTTTTCTTATAAATCGCTTCTTCCCAAGATTTGACATCGGTAATACCGTAAATCTCATTTTTGGTAATCGCCATTTCATCTAGAATATCTACGAAATTTTTATATACTGCATCATCGGATGGCTTAATAATCACAGTGAATTTCGCTGGATCTTTTGCTCTCGCTTTTGCTTGCTCGATTACTTTTGTAATCCCTTCTCTATCAAAAGTAGTTTCTTGTAGATTTGCTTCTGTAAGCTCTTCTTTTGATAATTGATGATAGAAAATTCTATTGTTTTTCCCTATAATTAAAGAAATAGAGTTTGTTAAATCAATTTCAGTATCTGGTGGTTTTGGTTGGTCTACTTTCGGTTTTGCCGGAAGTCCTAAATCCATCACATTCGGTTTGTTAAAAGTCGTCACTAACATAAAGAATGTAATCAATAGGAAAGCCAAATCCACCATTGGGGTTAAATCTACGTGGGGTACCGATTTTTTCGATCGAACCTTTCCGCCTTTCCCGCTGTTGTCTTTTACTTGTACGTCTGCCATTTCTTTATATTATTTTACAGTTTCTTGACTTGTTATTAACCAGAACTTCAAGAAGTCTATATCTCTCAATCCCTCAAATAAAGCTTTAACTTTAGGGTATTCTGTTTGCACGTCTCCTTTGATTGCTAATTTGTAATCAGGATTTACGGCTAAACTTTGTTGTACCCAATCTGTTAATTGTTTATTTGTACTATCCATTGGGATTCCCGTTTTGCTTTTGTAAGCTTTACGTTCATCATCCGGCAGGTCCAAGAATCCTTTTAATTGATTCATCGGAACTCCAATTGACTGCACATTAGAAAAAGCAACTTTTTCTGCGTCAGTAAATTTCATACCATACTTCTCACCCATTTTATCCAAGAGCGCAATTCGCTCGGTTCCGTTTTCCACGGGTGTAAAATAGAATCTTCCGTCTGTGGTCGTTAGAATAGTCATAAGACTGGCGTCCGGAAGAAGCTTTTCAGATATAGAAGATGGCGTGGTTATCGTCTCGATGTCAGGTTTTGCAAACTGAGCCGTGAGGATAAAAAACGTAAGGAGTAGAAAGGAAACGTCGGTCATCGCCGTCATATCTACTCGTATATTATGTCTTTTTGGTTTGACTCTCGCCATTGTAAATTATTTTTTATTAAACTTCTGCATTTTGAGATCTTGCGTAATTTTCAAGAGCTCCAATCGTAAGCGAATTCTTAGTGGAATTCTGCGAACGACTGCTGGATTGACATTGCGATTTCGTCGATTTTGAACGTTAATCCGTCAATTTTAGAAGTAAAATAGTTGTAGAAAATAATCGCAACTGCAGAAGTACCAATACCTAAAGCTGTATTAATCAAAGCCTCGGAAATACCGATTGATAATGCAGCTGAATCTGGTGTTCCACCTCCTGAACCTAATGCGTGGAATGCTTTAATCATCCCGATTACTGTTCCTAGTAGTGCTACTAAGGTTGCAACGGTACCCAGGGTTGAAAGAATCATCATATTTTTCTCTAACATTGGCATCTCAAGAGTTGTAGCCTCTTCAATTGACTTGTTCAATGCTACCATTTTTTGCTCTTTATTCATGGTTGAGTCATGAGATAATGCTTTGTAAGTGGTTAATCCCTCTTTCACAACATTTCCTACAGAACCTTGTTGTCTGTCACACTCTTCGATAGCCTCATCTACTTTGTTTTGGTTAAGCAATCTTCTAACTGATAATACAAAGTTATCAACGTTACCTGCACCTGCAGCTTTTTTAAGAACTAAAGCACGCTCGATTGAGAAAACGATTACGATTATCATGAATGAAATAAGAATTGGAACGATTGGTCCACCCATGTAGATAATTCCCATAAATCCTTCTGGTGTAACTTCTTTAAGTTCGATATCAGATAATGCTACTGATGCACCTGTTAACCTAGGATCCGGTTTGAAGTTACCTGGACTTCCTAAAACAAAATAATAGATTAAATACCCTATCGCTAAAAGAATAGGCAGTATTAAGGCAGGGTTTAAACCTCCTAATTTTTTAGCAACTACTTGCTCCTCGTTGTTTGAAACATTCATTTCCATACTAAACTAAATTATAATTGTTATTTTAAATTTTCGATTTGTAAAATAAAGTTAAAATATTTAATAATGCAAATACTAGAGCAGTATTAGAATTATTTTTTTTACTGTTATAAAGACCACCCATTGATATATCTTTAAAAATAGAATCAATTACTGATTATTATGGCCAAATTCAAATATACCGTTAAAAAATCAGCAAAATTTCGCCTCACTTTTTTTCGATTGTATTATAAATATTTTTTTGCTATTTAACTTTAGAGAACAATATTAATTATTTTTTTCGGGACAATGATTACTTTTTTGGGATTATTTCCCTGCAATTGTTCGATTGTTCGATTATCCGCTAATACAATTTCCTGAATTTCCGGAACTGATAACAATGCTGGCAAACTTAGTTTAAACCTCATCTTACCATTAAAGCTCACGGGATAATCTATTTCATCTTCTACCAAATATTTTTCTTCGAATTTTGGGAATGGTGCGTATTCGATTGATTCATCATAACCCAATTTATTCCACAACTCTTCTGCAATATGTGGCGCATATGGCGAGATGATAATCGCTAACGACTCTAAAATCGATCGCTTGTTTGTCTTCAGTTTTTGCAATTCATTTACTGCAATCATAAACTGGGAAACCGAGGTATTAAAGGAGAAATGATCAATATCAAACACCACTTTTTTAATTAAAGTATGCAGAATTTTATACTCTGCTTTTGTTGGTTTTTCCTCTGATACTTCGAAATGATCTCCATTATAATAAAGATTATAGAACTTTTTCAAGAATCCATAAACTCCGCTCAAACCTTGCGTATTCCACGGTTTAGATTGTTCTAAAGGACCAAGAAACATTTCGTACAAACGCAAACAGTCAGCTCCGAACTCATCACAAATATCATCTGGATTGACCACATTGTATTTTGATTTGGACATTTTTTCGACTTCGCGTTCGGTAATGTATTTCCCGTCTTCTAATATAAATTCAGCGTCAGCAAATTCGGAACGCCAATTTTTGAATTTTTCTATATTGAGTTCATCTGTTCCGCCTTTTAACAAAGAAACGTCGACGTGGATTTTTTGAACATGATGATCCTTCGATAAACTTTTAGAAACATATTGATTTGTTCCCTCAATTCTCAAAACAAACGCACTCATCCCCAAAATCATCCCTTGGTTAATCAATTTCTTGAAAGGTTCTTCTTCATTAATGTAACCTCGATCTTTCAAAAACTTATTCCAAAAACGGGAATACAATAAATGTCCAGTAGCGTGTTCGCTTCCTCCAATATACAAATCAACTTGCCCCCAATAATCAGAAAGGTTTTTATCGGTAAAAACCTCTTGGTTGTTTGGATCCATATATCTTAAAAAATACCAAGAACTTCCCGCCCAACCCGGCATTGTAGAAAGTTCGAGTGGGAAAACAGTTTCATTATTAATTAAGTCGGTAGAAACAATTTTTTCATTTTTTTCATCCCAAGCAAAAATTTTCGCATTTCCTAAAGGTGGATCTCCATCTTCTGTCGGTAAATATTTTTCAACTTTCGGCAATTCCAAAGGCAACGCAGAAATCGGCAAAGAATACGGCATTCCATTTTTGTAATAAATAGGAACAGGTTCTCCCCAATATCTTTGGCGGGAGAAAATAGCATCTCTTTGTCGATAATTCGTGGTTCCGTGACCGATATTTTTCTTTTCGATTTCAGAAATAATTAAAGTTTTTGCGTCGTCATAATTTAAACCATCCAAAAATTCGGAATTCACACACACCGAATCTTTCGAATCAAAAGACTCTTTCTGAATATCGATTTCGTTTTTAATGACATTGATAATCGGTAAATTAAATTTCTTCGCAAACCGATGATCTCTTTCATCATGGGCCGGAACAGCCATTACGGCTCCCGTTCCATAACCCATCAAAACATAATCAGAAATATAAATCGGCATTTTTTCAAGGGTGAAAGGGTTTTGTGCATAACTTCCTGTAAAAGCGCCGCTCACATTTTTCACATCTGCCATTCGATCTCTTTCCGTTTTTTTGGAGGTTTCTTCAATATAATTTTCTATTTCTTCTTGTTGAGATTCAATCGTTAAATTTTTAACCAAAGGGTTTTCTGGTGCAAGAACCATGAAAGTTGCGCCGAAAATTGTGTCGGGACGAGTGGTGAAAACTGAAATATTTTGTGAACTATTTTCTTGGATTTTGAATCTAACAATCGCTCCCTGAGATTTCCCAATCCAGTATTCCTGAGCATCTTTCAGCGGTTGTGGCCAATCTAAATTAGGCAAACCTTGCAGTAATCTTTCGGAATAAGCAGTAATTCTCATGCTCCATTGCATCATTTTCTTCTGGAAAACAGGGAAACCACCACGCTCAGACTTTCCATCTTTCACCTCATCGTTTGCTAACACAGTTCCTAAACCGGGACACCAATTTACTGTTGTTTCTGCTCGATATGCCAAGCGGTAGTTTAACAAAATATCCTGTTGATCTAATTCTGAAGCATTTTGCCACTCTTCTGCGGTAAAGTTTAATTGATCATTTTGGACCGCAGATAAATTTTGCGTTCCATGGTTTTCAAAATGATGAATTAATTCTGAAATTGTTTCGGCTTTATCTGTAGATTTATTATACCAAGAATCAAAAAGTTGAATAAAAATCCATTGGGTCCATTTATAGTACGATGGATCCGAAGTTCTAACTTCTCGGCTCCAATCAAAAGAAAAACCAATTCTACGCATTTGTTCCTCGTAACGCGTAATATTATCTTCGGTGGTGATCGCTGGATGTTGCCCGGTTTGTATCGCATATTGTTCCGCAGGAAGTCCAAAAGAATCGTATCCAATTGGGTGAAGAACATTATAACCTTGATGTCTTTTGTATCTCGCATAAATATCAGAAGCGATATAACCTAAAGGATGGCCAACGTGAAGTCCTGCTCCAGAAGGATACGGAAACATATCTAAAGCATAAAATTTCGGTTTTTCGCTATTGTTTTCGGTTTTGTAGGTTTGATTTTCTTCCCAGAATTTCTGCCACTTTTTGTCGATGGATTGATGGTCGTAAAACATTTCTTGATTTTAAATAAGTCACAAATTTAAGGTTTTGAAATGAATTTTTGAATGAAACTAATTATTGTAATTTTACCGAACTAAAGTTTAAAAACACAATGCCCGAAATTTCCATCATCACTCCTTGTTATAACTCTGAAAAATTTTTAGAACAAACCATCGAATCTGTTCTCCATCAAACTTTTACGGATTGGGAATGGATTATTACCGATGATTTTTCGAAAGATAATTCTGTTGAAATCATTAAAAAAATACAAGATCCGCGAATAATTCTCATTGAATCTAAAAAAAATGGTGGTGCTGGAAATGCAAGAAATTTATCGCTGGAAAAAGCCAGTGGAAGATTTATCACTTTTTTGGACGCCGACGATTTTTGGGAACCCAATTTTCTGGAGGAAATGATTTCCTTTATGAAAAAAGAAAACGCAGAATTGGCTTATTCCAATTATTCGAGATGTGATGACGATTTGAAGCCGAAAATTGAAGATTTCAAAGCGGATAAAGAAGTTACTTTTCACAATTTATTGAAGACTTGCCGTTTGTCTTTATTAAGTTCGATGTACGATTCTAAAAGGGTTGGAAAAGAATTTTTCCCTTCCGGAAGTAAAAGAGAAGATCACGTGATGTGGTTGAATTTATTAAAGAAAATTCCCGTCGGAAAACCTTTGAATAAAACCATGGCGAAATACAGAATGCACGAAAGCAGCGTTTCTCGAAAAAAAACCAATATTATGAAAGATCAATATTTGGTTTATAAAGATTATATGAAATTTTCTACGCTGAAATCTTGGTACTACACCGTAAATTGGGCGTTTAATGGATTTAAAAAATATTCAAAAATATTTAATTAATGGAATATTCTAAAGAATTTAAAGAAGCGCTCTCGAACTTTACGGCAAAAGAAAAAGACAAATTGATAATTCGTTTGTTGAAGAAGGACCGCATTCTGTCGCACCGTCTTTATTTCGAACTCATCGATGAAGAAACGCAGGATGACAAGCGAAATCAAATGGAAACTTTGATTAAAAATGAAGTGGAAATCGCCGCAAAAAAACACGGACGAACGAAATATTTTTTACCGAACATTCGACGAACCAGTGCGAAAATAACGGAACACGTAAAAATTACGACGGATAAATTTGGAGAAGTTTCGCTGAATCTTTTACTCATCGAACAAACCATACAATTTACACCCAAATTCGGCGATTTTTACAAATTGCAGATTTATCTTTTGAATAAACTTTTTCGTTCATTCATTTTGACCAAAAAATTAGATTCCGATTATTTTTTAGAATTGAGAGAAGACTTTGAAAAAGTGCTGCATCAAATAAAAGAAAATAAAAATTTGGAAAGATTGGCGATTCAAAATAAAATGAATTTCGATTGGTTCGACCCAGAACATATTCCAGACGACATCGATTTAATTTTAAAGAAAATAAAAGCGCAAGGATTTTTGCGCTAATTATTTATTTATTGGGAAACAATTTTCTGCATCACTCTTTCCACCATTGCATCACAATAAATGAGGTTGAATTCGAAAATTTCTTCTTTGTTATACGTTTTTTCAATCTCTTTTCTCAAGAAAGATTTCGCTCGGCTCAAACGAGTTTTTACGTTGCTTTCTGTAATATCTAAAATCTCGGCGGTTTCCAAAACATTTAATCCATTGATTTCTCGCAGCAAAAATACCGTTCTGTAATCTTCGGGAATGTGTAGCAAACTCTTCTCGATGACTGTATTTAGTTCTGTGTTCATGACTTTATTGGAGGTTTCTGTACTGCCTAATTTTGCAAAAAGCGACGGATTTTTTTCTAATGATTCTACATTTTTAAAGGCCCATTTCTGTGATTTTCGATAACATTCGTGAACCATGATTTTCGAAAGCCACGTTTTCAAAGAAGATCTATTTTGAAATTGATTCAAATGCGTATATGCCTTAATATAAGTTTCTTGCATTAAATCTTGCGTATCTTCATGACTGAAGTGATACATTTTCCCAATTCGATATAAGGATTGATTGTTTCGTCTAATAATCAATTCGAAAAGTGCCGTTTCCTGGTGTAAAATTTTCTGAATTAATTCCTCGTCGGAATATTGTGCTTGTGTTTTCATTCAACAGTTTTATTATCAAAAATTAATGCTAATCTTGCCATTGAAAATGCAGAAACCGCCATTACCAAATCTCTCACAGCGACATCGGCATAATTCCATCCTATTAATAAAGATAAAGCTATTAACATTAACCAAGCCGAAACGACTAATCCACCAATTTTTGGCATTAAGAAAACTAAAATTCCCGCTGCGGTTTCGATTACACCGACAATCATCATAAAAGTTGCGCCAGAAAACGGCAACATATCGAGCAAAGTAGGATTGATATATTGTGTCCAATCACACAAAATATTTAGAAATTTATCCAAACCTGCCACAATCGGAACGATGGTGAAGGTAAGTTTTAATAAGTTAAAGATTGGTGCAACACTGGTTTTTACTGCAGTTGATTCCATTTTGTAATATTTTTTAAGGTTTAAAAATTGAGTTCTATTGTAATAGAGTCCAAGTAAAACCAAAAGGTTACAAATGAAATTATTTTCTTTTCCACAAATCAAATTCTGCGTTATCTGAACAAGACATTGATGCGATTACATTTTCAAAATTAAACCCTTGATATTTTGACACGATTTCGTAAACTTCATCATAACCTTTCGCACCATGTGGAATTAAACAACCTTCCTCTTTTCCAAGAAGAGTTAACCAAACATCAGGTAAAAACGGTCCTTCATCGGTATTAATGAATTTAATCTGTTCAATATTTTTCCAATAAATTTGTTCCGTTTTTCTTTCAGGATGTTCTACTTTAACCAATTCATCAGTAATGGTGACCAAAAAATTATCTTCTAGGGTTTTTACTATGTCTTTACCTATCTTGAAAAAATTTTTGAAAAATCCCATCATTATAAGGTGTTCATTATGTAAGTAGATTAAATCGTGTATTTACGAATGTAAAAAATTAAGCGGAAATAATTTTACTCAGGATAATTTTCGAGGCAACCGGCTGTCCTTCAATAAATTTCAAGGCGTTTTCTCCCATTTTTTGTAAAGAAACATCATCCTTTAATAATGCTAAAAGATATGGCGCGGCAAAAAACTCATCTTCAAATGATTTACCACCATTTCTGGCGATGAGCTCGTCGGCTTCTGGGTTTTTTGTATACTGGTCTCCGAAAAAAACGGGAATTCCGAAGGTGGCCGCTTCTAATATATTATGTAGCCCTTTTGAATGAAAACCTCCACCTACAATCGCTAAATCGCCGTAAGAATAGAGTTTTGAGAGCAAACCAATACAGTCGATAATGAGTATTTTAACGTTCAAATAACGCAACGATTGTTTGTCTGAAATCTGAGAATATAAAATTGCAGCTGGAAAAAGCTCTTTTAAATGAGCCACTCTCTTTAAATCGTGTGGCGCAATAATTAGTTTTACATCTTTGTTTTTCGCCGCAATCATTTCTGCTAGACGTTCTTCTGCTTCCCAGGAACTTCCAAATACGATTGTTTTGTGATCCAATTTAAACGCTGCTATAAATTCCACCGAATTATCTCTAAGACGAAGTTGTCTAACGCGGTCATATCTTGTATCACCCGCAGTTAAAGAGTTTTTTAAACCAATTCCTTTGGCCAATGCGGTAGAATGTTTCGTTTGGTGAAAAAAGAAATCTACATTTTTTTTCAATTGCTTCACAAACCACTTACCATATGCTTTGAAGAAAACTTGAGTTTCATAAAAAAGGGCAGAAACTACATAAACTTTCGCTCCTTGCGCTTTCAATTCTTTGAGAAGGTGATACCAATAATCGTATTTTACGGTAAAGAAAATTTCTGTTTTAAAATGAGAGATAAACTCTTTTACCCATTTTTCAGTATCAAAGGGAAGATAACAAACTACATCTGCTATTGTGTTTTTTTTGATGACATGATCATAACCAGATGGTGAAAAAAAAGTAATTAAAACCTTGTGTGTAGGATATTTTTCTTTCAGTTTTTCCAAGACAGGCAATCCTTGCTCATATTCTCCCAAACTGGCAGCGTGCATCCAAATCACTCGATCTTCAGGAGAAAATTTTTTTTCCACAAAACCACAACTTTGTCTCCTTCCAGCCAAACCTTTTTTTAATTTATAATTAAAAACGGCACCAATTCTCATGGCGGCTATTAACAAGCGGATGAAGAGATTATAAAACAACATTAAGGAAGTGCATTTTGGGATCCATTTTTCTTTGAAATCTGGTAGGAATAAATCATCATTGCGAGCACCACTAAAAAAAGCAAAATGATTAAATAGTTGGTCAACGGACTCACCGTATCATATTTTTCTAAACCAACTGCAATGCTTTCATACGTGATAACGGTTAAGATCATCATCATGATAAGATGATACACACTCACGATTTTCTCTGCTTTTAGAGAATCTTCTTTTAGGTTTTGAGGCATCTTTAGCAGCGGAGAATTAATATTCTTGGATAAGTAAAAAATCAACAGGTAAATAAAGGTGGCAACTCCTGCAAAAAACCAAATCATAATGCGGGGTACAAAGAAATTGGGTTTCCCATCCCAGTCAAAATGAATCGGCACCGATAAAGGCAAATTACGATAATTGATGAAAATATAATCCCAGATAAAAATCAACAGAACAAAAGAAATAATCTTCAGGTAAAAGGGTAATTTTTTCATAATTATTCAAAATATTTCTTGCGGTCTAAAATAAACAATCTATTTGATCTATCAAATGCTGCGTAAAAACCGCAATTTATGGGTATGTTTATTCAATTCTTTATTAAAAATTCCGGTGGAGTCTACTTCATCAATCCGTACTTTTCCGTAGGCATGTATGATTTCTTGCGTGTTAAGCATCATTCCGACATGGCTGATCAATCCCTCTTCATTTTCGAAAAATGCTAAATCACCAGGTTTACTTTCTTCTACAAAACTTAATACATCACCAATTTCCGATTGTTGCTGCGCTTCTCTGGGCAACGAAATCCCGTGAGTTTTATAAACCAATTGTACAAAGCCACTGCAGTCAATTCCGAAAAAACTTCGACCGCTCCACAGATAAGGGACATTTAGAAATTGTTTGGCCGTTTCAGCAATCGTTTCTTGTGATAAAAATGATGGATTTGCGTTATCAGAGTTCACTTCACTTCCCATCGATAACAAGATTGCACCTTGTGAGGTGTTATACATTTGCATCGGATTGAATACCAATTGCGTTTTCCTTTGCGTTAAAAAGTCATCAGAAATGCTCGAAATTTGTTGCGCATCGATCCAGCCTTCATAGCCATCAAAATGCATTTTCACTTTCATAAACTTTCCTGTTGTTTGCAGAATATCAATCGTTTCTCCGTAGAGAAGCTGCGAAACCATTTCTGACTGATGAGATTGTTCTGCGCGAATGGCAGCCACTGAAACTGTACAAATTCCTTTGTTCATCGTTATTCCTAAAGTTTATTTTTTTCTGATTAAATGAAGTCCGTCGCGCAAAGGTAAAATAAGATTTTCGAAATCCTGATCTTTTGCGACCAGCTCATTCAGTTCTTTGATGATTTGTGTAGATTTTTGCTTCGGTTTTTCTTCTAAAACTTTTCCGTACCACAATACATTATCAAAAATCACCATTGCTCCACTTTTTATATGGGGTTTTATTAACTTAAAATAGTCCACATAATTTTCTTTATCCGCATCGATGAAAACGAAATCAAAAACCTCATCGGTCTTTTTCAAAAAGGATTTTGCATCGATTAGTTGAAAATCTATTTGATTAGAAAACTTACTTTCCTGAAAATATTTTTCAGGTAAATAAGCCAGTTCTTCATTCACATCTAGGGTTGTAATCTTTCCGTTTTTAGCTAAACCTTCTGCTAAACATAAGGTTGCATACCCTGTAAAAGTTCCGATTTCCAGAATGTTTTTAGGCTGACTCATCTTGGCCAGAATCGATAAAAGCCTTCCTTGTAAATACCCCGAAATCATATGAGGTTGGGTAGTTTTCTGAAAAGTTTCTTTGCGTAACCTCTTCAAAATATCGGGTTCCACAGAGGTGTGATTTTCTAAATAGCGATCCATTTGTGGACATTGTTCCTCAAAAAAACTCATTGATCATTAATTTTAAGTCAAATTTAAGCATTTAAAATAAAAAACCTTGTCGAGGTTTCTTATTCCTGACAAGGTTTGATTATATTCGATTGAAATCGGTCGCTTATTTTTTCGTGGGAGCGATTTCCATTAATTTCAAAAATTCATCTAACTTCGGCATGATGATGATTTCCGTTCTTCTGTTTTCTGCTCGTCCAGAAACTGAAGCATTGGTCGTTTTAGGATTATACTCACTTCGGCCACCTGCCGTAATTCTTGCAGGATCAACACCAAATTTTGTTTGTAGTACTTTCGCCATTGAGGTTGCTCTCAAAGCGGATAAATCCCAGTTGTCTTTTGGTAAGTTATTAGAGTTCAACGGAACATTATCTGTGTTTCCTTCAATTAAGACAGAATAGGTGTCATAATCGTTAATTACTTTTGCTACTTTACCCAGAACCTCTTGCGCAGCTGGTAAAATATTATAGTCCCCTGTTTTATACAACATATTGTCGGACAATGAAATCATCACCACTCCTTTCAATACTTTCACCTGAACATCGCCATCGGCCACATTATCCAAAGAACGCTTCAATCTGTTTGACAAAGCTAAATTTAAACTGTCGTTTTTAGAATTGGTAGAAATCAATTGCTTGATGTATTTGTTGGAAGAATTAATCTCGCCAATCAACTTATCAATATTGGCCGAACCTTTTCCAGTATTCGCCAAACACGCATCCAAGGAGGATTTCAAAGCATCATTTTGCCCTTTCAAAAGGTTATTTTCACTGGCCAAACCAGCATTAACTCCTTTTAAATCCTGAATTTCACGTTGTCGCTCACCGATATTGGTGACACATTGGTTGTAATTGGTATTCAAAGCATCAAACTGCTTCTTACTCACACAAGAAGTCATGATTAGGGCCATTCCCAAAATAGCTCCTATTTTTCCTATATTCATAATAATGTATTTATTCGCTCAAAAATAGAGAATTCATTTTGAATAGAAGAATTATCTTTGCTAAATATTCCTTAAAAAATACTTAAAAATTGCTTAATTCAGAGTCTTTTCAGCTTGCAGTGCACGCACATTTCGCCCCTTATAAAAATACAAGTTTTCTTCTTGCAATAAGTGGCGGCGTAGACTCGATGGTTTTGCTCCATTTATTTAAATCTTTGGGTTTGCAGTGTCAGGTTGCTCATCTCAATTATCAACTTCGGGAAAATGATTCTGAAGAAGATCAAAAATTAGTTGAGCGCGTTTGCGAACATTACAACATCGTTTATCATCTCTATCGGGTATCCGAAAAAGACAATAAGCCCCGAAATTCTATTCAGGATTGGGCAAGAAATTTAAGATATAGGTTTTTTAGAAAAATTCAACGACAGGAAAAATTAGATTTTATTGTCACGGCGCATCATCTGAATGATCAATTGGAAACCTTCATCATCAACCTTTCAAAAGCAGCTGGGATAAATGGTTTAAGTGGGATTCCAGCCAATGAAAACCAAATTTTGCGACCACTTCTTGGGTTTTCAAAAGAAGACATTTATGCTTACGCAAAGGAAAATAAGGTTGAGTTCAGAGAAGATCAATCCAATCAAAAGAATGATTATTTAAGGAATAAAATCCGAAATGAAATTGTTCCGAAATTAAAGGAAACCAATGAGAATTTCCTGGAGAATTTTGGTAAAAGTATTTCGTTTTTAAATAAAGCCAAAGATTTCATTGCAGAGAAAACTTTAATAATTGAAAAAGAAATTAGTCATCATCAAGAGGATTATTTACTTATTAATAGGCCTGTTTTTTTAAATCAAAGTGAATTAATCCAGTTTGAAATCTTACGAAAATATGGATTTGACGAAGTTAAAGAAATAGCGAAAATCAAAAAAGCGAAAATCGGAAAGAAATTTATTTCACGTGACTATGAATTGATGATTGACCGAGAAAACTTTGTGATTCAGAAACTCGTACTTAAAGTAGAAAATGATCTACGCGAGGAGATTTCGTTGGAAATGAATTCAGAAAATGAAATCATTATACCAGAAAATTTTCGGAAAGAAATAAAAGAACTAGGAAGTATCTCTTGGCAAATCGATGCTGATAAGATTAAATTCCCTTTAAAATTAAGACAAAAAAAAAGAGGCGATCTATTTCAACCGATCGGAATGATAGGCAAAAAGAAAATCAGTAAATTTTTTAAGGATGAAAAAATCCCTATTTTAGCGCAGCAAAAAATCTGGCTTTTGTGCGATGGAAATCATTCGATTTTAGGAATTCTTCCATTTCGCCAAGATGGTCGATTCGCTGCAACAAAAACAAGTTCGAAAATCATAAAAGTAAAATTATAGCGTTCATTAAGGTTAATGTCCTGCAAAAAGTAAAATTAGATATGAAATTTAAAAATTGGTTTATCCTTATTTTAGTATTCCTTTTTCAAGGAATAACTGCACAAATCAAAGATCCGGTAAAATTCAAATACAATATCAACGCGCTTCCTAACAACGAGTACGAAGCAATTTTAACGGCCACAATAGATAAAAACTGGCATATTTATTCTAAGGATCTTCCCGAAGATTCCGGCATCCCCACCGAGATGAAACTGAGCTCGAAAGAAGGAATCACGCTCATCGGGAAAGTAGTAGAAGTCGGTAAAAAGCACGACGAATTTTCAGAAGCTTTCGGTGCACAAATCGTATATTATTCCAATTCTGTATTATTTAAGCAGAAATTTAAACTTAAAAATAACTCAAAGCCAGCAACTATCACGGCCGAAATCACCTACCAAACCTGTGATGACCGCGTTTGTTTAGCACCGAACACTTTAGAGTTTGAGCAAAAGGTTACCCCATCAATGGTTGGACCCGACTCAACCACTTCGTCTGAAGAGGCAGCTCTGCTAACCGATTCCCACGGAAAGCCAGACAGCATCGCAACTGGTGACTTGCAAGAAACAACGATAGCAACACCCACCGCAGCAGCTCAAGAAGGGTTGAAAGTGGCTTCGATTGATTTTGAAAATCCACAAACAGATTGCGGTATCGCTAAACAAAATAATACCGAAAATTTCTGGACCTATTTATTATTAGGATTTTTTGGTGGCTTGATCGCTTTATTGACTCCATGCGTTTTCCCGATGATACCGTTGACGGTTTCTTTCTTTACCAAAGGGTCAAAAGACAAAGCGAAAGGGAAAAGAGATGCATTTATTTATGGTTTTTTCATCCTTTTAATTTTCGTTTTATTAAGTGTTCCTTTCCATATTATCGATGGAATTGCAGGAAATATTTTTAATGAGATATCAACCTCGGTCTGGTTAAACGTGGCCTTTTTCTTAATTTTCTTATTCTTCGCAGGAAGTTTCTTCGGGTATTATGATATTACGCTGCCAAGTGCGATTGCCAATAAATCGTCGAAAGCTGAAGACGCTGGTGGTATCATCGGTATATTCTTTATGGCTTTAACTTTGGTTATCGTTTCATTCTCCTGTACCGGACCGATCTTAGGAAGTTTGTTGGGAAGCGCCGTTACCGGCTCAGCTAACGTACCGATGTTATTAACTTTTGCTTTGGCAGGGTTTGGATTAAGTTGGGCGATTGTTTTCGGACTATTAGCATTGTTCCCACAAGCGCTCCAAAGTTTGCCAAAATCGGGCGGTTGGATGAATACGGTAAAAGTGGTTTTAGGATTTATCGAATTAGGACTGGCTTTAAAATTCTTATCAAAAGCAGATCTGGTATCCAAAACATTCTTCCTGAAAAGAGAATTATTTATTGTGATCTGGATTTTAATTTCTATCGGCTTGGTTCTTTATTTATTTGGGAAAATCAGATTTCCACATGATGATAAAAATGCAAAGATTTCATTGCCTCGAAAAATATTTGGAGTCTTAGGAATTGGGTTTATAATTTATTTAATCCAAGGATTATTCCCCGCAGAAAGACCAACATTACAACATTTGAGTGGAATTTTACCTCCAATTAATGTGAGTTATTTGCACAAAGAAGGCGATGGAATTTTAGGAATGCATCCTTCCCATGATTATTTTGAAGCCTTGGACATTGCCAAGAAAGAAAACAAACCATTGTTGGTTGACTTCACCGGTTATGGGTGTGAGAACTGCCGTAAAATGGAAGAATTCGTCTGGAGCGAACCCGATATTTTACCAATTCTACAAAATGAAGTGGTGCTCGCCTCCCTTTATATTGATGACAAAGAAGCTTTGCCAGAAAGTGAGCAAACATCCATCGATATGGGGAACGGACAAAAGAAAAAAATTAAAACGATTGGTGATAAATGGAGCTTGTTTCAACAAATTAACTTTAATAACAATTCGCAACCACACTATGTTTTAATTTCTCCGGATGGGAAAGTGATCAACACGCCTATTTCTGGTTATATGCCAAAAGAGGATTTCAAAGCGTTCCTAGAATGTGGAATTGCGTATTTTAAATCGCAGAAAAAATAGACTTTGACTTAGGATATAAAAATAACCGGCAGTGATTGTCGGTTATTTTTTGTTGAAATATAAGCAGCTTAAAAATACGGTTCAGCTTTGAAAAAAAACCTTTCAGTTGTATTATTTTTGAGAAATTAAGGAACCACTTTATCTTCGCCTTATAAATAAACAACATGAAAACAAAACTATTAATTCTGGTCATATTGGTAACCAAAGTGCTCTTCGTCAATGCACAAATGGATG
Source organism: Kaistella yonginensis (assembly GCF_030409525.1). Taxonomy (GTDB): domain Bacteria; phylum Bacteroidota; class Bacteroidia; order Flavobacteriales; family Weeksellaceae; genus Kaistella; species Kaistella yonginensis. Next base: position 157,911 of record NZ_JAUFQB010000017.1, read on the forward strand.
ATAAATTTTATTTCCCAAGCAAAGTGCTACAGCCTATCGCGTGGAAAAATGTGGAGGAATTAAAATTCCCCGTTGAAAACGACACCATTACCGCTCTGCTATTAAAACCCACTCAAAAAGCAAAAGCGACCATCTTCTATTTTCACGGAGCAGGCGGAAATATGACAACGTACCTACCCTTGCTAACCTCTCTATTGAAAGATCAATTTCAAATTGTAATGATTGATTTTCGCGGATATGGAAAATCGACTGGAAAACCTTTGCATAAAAATATTGCCGAAGATGGTGAGAAAATTTTTATACATCTTTCAAATCGGGCAGATCTAAAAGCCACTAAAAAAATTATTTATGGTGCTTCCATCGGAACGCAGATTGCCGCTCATCTGGCAAAAAATCATCAGGACGAGATTAGTGGATTGGTATTAGAAGGAGCGATGATTTCTTTTGGTCATATCGCCGCTGTTTATGCGCCGGAATATAAAACGTATTTGGAGAACAGTTTTGTTTCTCCTTATTCAGCCATCGAAGATATAAAACTCATCACTAAAATCCCGAAACTTATTATTCACAGCAAAGATGATAAAGATGTTCCTTACGCTCAGGGAGTTTCGCTGTTTGAGATGGCGCCACAACCAAAAGAATTTATAGAATTCAGCGGTGAACATTTATACGGATTGCAATATGAAGGTGCAAAAATTATTGCGAGTCTTAATAAAATGATCGGGAAATAAATACCTCGAAATCTAAGTTCAATTTAGAAATAGCCGGTCGTGAGGGTCGGTTATTTTCAATGGCAATATTGAATTAATTCTTCGTTTCATTCCAATAATAAGAATCGGGGTAAATTCGTTGGCCGAAAATGGCGGTTCCAACTCTTATGATGGTCGCTCCTTCTTCGATGGCGGTTTCCAAATCACCACTCATTCCCATCGATAATTCTTTCATTTCAACATTCGGAAGATTTAAAGCGATAACGTCTTGTTGAATTTTTTTGAGGTGTTGAAAACACTTTCGAACTTTTTTGGTTTCTGCACTGAATAAACCAATCGTCATCAAACCTTTTATTTGGAGGGTTTCCAGTTGTGAAACCTGTTGAATTAAATCAATCGCATTTTCTGGTGCCACACCGAACTTGCTCTTTTCTTCAGAAGTATTGACTTGTATCAGCACGTCTAAGGTTTTATTTTCAAACAACAACCTTTGGTGAAGTTTCTGCGCCAGCTCCAACCGGTCGAGTGATTGTAGACAGGAAATATTATATTTCAACAGGTCTTTGATTTTGTTGGATTGTAGATGTCCAATAAAATGGCTTTCATGCGCAAGTGATTGTAAAGACTCATATTTATCTTTTACTTCTTGCACTTTATTTTCTGCAATTAAATTTTGTCCCGCGTGAATCGCTATTTTAATATTTTCTGCGTTGACTGTTTTCGTTGCCAATAACAGCCGAACCTCTTTGGGATTTCTATGGCTTTTGAGGCAGGCATTTTCTATTCTTTGCAGAATGATTTTTAGGTTTTCTACGATTGAATCAGTCATTATTTTAGTGATTTTTCAATCCGATCCAATTCATCCAGTTGATCCATCTTCTCGAATTGGTCAATAAGCATTGATTTCATTTTTGTAAATGCGTAATCTTTGGCTTCAGCAAAAGAGATATTGTATAGTCTGTCAAATTTCTGCATTTCTGCTGGAAACGGATGCAAGATTTTATCATAGTAGGAATCTAACACTTCAGCTGTTGGCATTTCAAAATTGATACGCAATTGAAAACGACGCAGCAAGGCGTGATCGATAATTTCCGCATGGTTTGTAGCGGCAATTAGCAAAGCGTTGGTTGGAAAATAATCGATGAGCTGAATAATGGTATTCACCAATCGACGCATTTCGCCCACATCTTTATCATCGCTGCCTCTTTCTTTGCCTATTTGATCAAACTCATCCAGGAAGAGCACTGCTTTTTCACGTGCGGCTTTATCAAAGACCTGCTTGATGTTTTGTGAAGTTTCGCCAATTCTGGAACAAACGACATTGCTCAAATTTAGAATTAAAATCGGTTTTCCGAGCGCATTTGCGATGGCTTTCGCAGTGGTAGTTTTCCCACAACCAGAATGACCTTGCAAGAGCAATTTATTATTAACCGGCAAACCATATGGGGTAAGTTGATCTACGTATTTGTATTCTTTGATGAGTTGCTGAATATGCTGCAGATTGTATTTATTGAGAAATACATCTTCTAAAGAAACCACTTCTCTGTCGGTAATAATAAGATCGAAAACATTCATGAGTCAAAATTTCTACGTACAAATTTACGGAAGTAAAGTGAGATTGGATTGCGGTGTGAAATGATAAATATTATGCGCACGGATTTCACCGATTTACACAGATGAATTTTCCGTTTCATTTTATACTGGTAGAATTGGATTAAGAATAATTGTAAAAATAGTAAAATCTAGTATTTTTTTTAAAAGAATCTGTGGAAATACATTGAATCTACTCTATAAAAAAAATTAAGGATAAAAAATCGCCTTATCCAGTTCAATCGGATTATTATATTGTTTAATCATATTCCTCAATCGATCATTCACCTCTCGGCTGTTCGCTGGGTTTACGATTGTGCCATCGTTGAGATAGAATTCATTGTTTTTTGAACTTCCAATTCCGTTTTTTATAAAATTGATCGGTGATTCATAAAATTTAATTTTTGTGTTTTTAAATTTTTCCCAAGTAACAGGAATGCTCATTTGGTAAGCCATTTCAATATATTGGTTTTCTGTTGACTCTTTTATATTTTCAGATCTTACTAATGAAAATTTGTAGTTGTCTTTATCGTCAGTGATTTCCACAATAAGTCCAGGCAAACCATGGAATTTGTAAGGTCCTTCTTGAAAAGGAATTTCTTTAGAAAACCATGCTATCCAGTTTCGACCCCCCCAAGTAGTTGTGGCTTTCTGAAGCGTTAAATCTTTTACCTGCTTTTTTTCAGAGGTTAACAAAAAGTTTTGGGAATCTGTGGTTTGGAGATTTAGAACTGTATTTTCGAGTAAATCATATTCTTCAAAACTTGAACTTCCTTTCTTATGTTTAATAATTGTTGAAGTATTTAGTTTCATATCTTTAGGAAACGGAAAATTATTCACGATCAACGAATCTGCAATAAAGAAATCCCGGGTATAATAAAGAACCTCATCACCAGAAATATCTAAATGATAATTTTCTTTGGTGGTAATTTGAGAAGTTGAATCTTTTTTATATTCAACATCATAAATGAATCGGTGCGTTTGCGCTGACGCGTAAAAACATATGAGGAGTATAAAAAATGTAAAATTAGTTTTCATCTGCTTTTTCGTTTATAAAATCTTGTTCTTCTTTGCTTAAATTCACCATTCCTTTTTCATCACTCACCCTCATATCTTTCCAAAATACTCCTTTAATGATAACAGGGTTTTGAAGTCCTTTTTCATCAGTTCCTTTAAGGTTTTTAAAAATAATTTCTCTGGAATTACGGAAATCAAAAACCTTATCTCCTTGTGTGAATTTCGATCCTTCAAATTTTAAACTGATTTTAGACGGCACATATTTTTCACCACTTTTATAGAAATCGAATACGTAAATTCCGTTTGGTAATTGTTGTTGAAATTTCTCACCGTCCAAATCCTTGTATTCCGTTGGTTGATGATTTTTCTGATCGAAAACCAACTCGTAATGAGTAATTGCACGATCTTTTTTATTAAAAATAATATTTCCGGTATAAATTAAATCGGCTTCCATTTTTATTTTATATGAAATTTCTTGTTCGGTTTGATTCTCATAGATTATTCTTGCAGAAGTGATGGATTTCTTTCTATTACTAAGGCTAATAATTCTATACAATTCATAATCGAAAAAGAAATTTCCAACAAATTCATGATTCCCTTTTTGATTTTTCATTTTAATATCGAAATCACCTTTCTCAGTTTTCAAATATCGAAGATCATCTATTTGCATTTGAACAAAATTGTCAAACCTATTATTGAATGCTTCTTTGGCGTTATAATTTCCATCTCTTGTCCAGAATTTCCCGTCTGCAACCATTAATAATTTCATTTGATTATTTTCAAATGATTTCTGGGAATAAGTAATATCGTAGATCGCAGGTTTATTGTAATAAATCTTATTATAATTTTTATAAACTTCATTGAAAATCTTCTTCACATCGACACTCACAATTTTCACTTCGTCGATATCTTTATAAAGCGGTTTTAAATGAATGATTGATTGAAAATCTGATATAGATAAGGATTGATAACCAGAAATTGAAACATCAAAGCTTTTTGCATTTTCTGGAAGCGAGATAAAACCATCATCATTGCTGTAATAAATTTGATGATCAAAAATAATTCTGGCATTCGGAATCGCCTTACTATTTTCTAAATCTACTATTTTTATCTGTTTCATTTTTTGAGAAAAAACCACAGACGAACAGAAAAGGAAAATGAGTAAAAAGTATTTCATCGTTTTAAATGTTTATCAGCAAAAATATACTTTTACACTGCAACGAAATTGTAAAAATGTAAATTAAAAAATGTTAAATTATAAACCATACATTATTCTTTTCCAAATCGGTATTTTGAGAAAACTCTTTGGGTGAAAAATGAGTAAGTTCTTTAAAATCACGGTTAAAGTGTGATTGATCAAAGAATAGGTTTTCGTACGAAACTTCCGTGAGTGCAGTATTTCTGTTCTTCATCATTGTTAATGATTTCCTAAAACGGGCAATCTTCCGAAATTCAGAGGGCGATTTTCCTAATTTTAATTTGAAATATTGATTCAGATATTGTCTGGAAATATCATTTTTAAAAGCAATTTCTTCGATACTTATAGTGGTTTCTATGTCTTTTAAAATATTTTCGAATAAATCTTCTTTATCGGATTGAAAATAGATGTAAAAGTTGATCTTCAATATATTCAATCTTAATATCTTGGTCGAAGATTTCAAATACTTTAAAAAATAAATTTTTAAAATCTGGAAAAGGATTAAAATTCAACATCGATTTTTTATTATAAAAATCCTCTATGTTTTTAAAGAAGAAATTAATTCCATTAGGTTTAAAATAAATGGTCAATTCCTCGACTGGTTCTAAATAAACAACATTTAGTGGTTCTCGATACTGGAAGGTAAGACTGGAAATCTGATTTTTATGTGGTGACTTTTTTATTTCAACCAAACGATCTGTAATATTGAGTTCAACATTGTTCAATAAAGATAAAATGCAATAATTGTTGGGGAAGGTATAATACTGAAATGGGTATTTCTTATCCGTTTGCATAAAATACAGTCCTTCGATATACTTTGCGAGAATTGAAGATTTTGGATGATAGAAATCTGCGGCCATAAATGGATTATAAATTTCACCAAAAGTAGAGATATTGTTTAATAAAGAGTTATAATAAAACTATAAAGTTGAGAAGAATTTCGTTAATTAATATTTAATACCAACTTTATTACAAAATAACCCGCACTAATTGCCGGTTATTTTCGAAAGGATATAAGAATGTTATTCTAGCCTCGATGGAAGTGGAAATCCTTTTGTTACTCGTTGTGAAACGAGTAACAAAAGATTGCAACGGACAGCCGGACCGAAATTGATAAGCAGCAAAAATCTAGCTGCTCCTAAAAAAACATTACTTGCTAATTGGAAGGCTGCTAAATCCAATTGATGTTTTCACCGAAATATCAGAGGTTGGCGACTGCTTCAAAACGTACACCATTCTTTGTTGTACCGAACCCGACTTCATCATGTTGTCTAAAGTGCTCGACGTGCTGACATCCAACGAAAGAGAACTTCCGACATTATCTGGAATATCCTCTCTGGAGGCTACCAGAATCTCATTGCTGCCATTATTAGAAAGGTATACTTTAACCGATTTAAAAAGACCGACACTGGTATTCGAGTTTACCGATAGCGTGGCATTTGAAACGCGAATATCTTTCACATTGGCACCGGAACCCGTCAATTGATTTATGCTTTGCGCCGCAGAAACACTAGACAAAGTGGTATTTGCCGGAGAACCAGAAGTGACCAAAACCGTGGCATTGTACGGAAAAGTATTTTGTAAAATTGACGATACGGTTGAACAACTTCCCAAAGTAGCGGTGGCAAAAATTGCAGATAAAAACATATTTTTCATAATAGAAATATTTTAATTGTAAACGGTTATTCAGAAATCAGACCATTTCACTTGTTTAACAAAAGATTAACTTTATTAAAATTATAATGGAAGGAATATTGCATGAAATCTGCTTATTAACAGCTAAAAATATAATATTATGATTTCAGAAAAAATGAAAAATTCGGACTTTCACAAATTTTTTGTAGATGAATTAAGAGATTTATACTGGGCAGAAAATGCTTTGTTAAAAGAGTTACCGAAAATGCAAAAAGCTTCCACCAGTAAGGAATTAGCCGATGGCTTTGCAAAGCATACAAAAGAAACAAAAAAGCACATCTCTCGTTTAGAAAAAGTTTTCGAAAGTTTGGGAGAAAAAGCGACTGGGAAAAAATGTGAGGCCATGGCTGGAATTCTAAAAGAAGGAAAATCTATTATTGAAGATACGGCCAAAGATACTATGACCAGAGATGCGGGCTTGGTTCTAGCGGCGCAAAAAGTAGAACATTACGAGATTGCAACCTACGGAACATTGAAGGTTTTTGCCAGTCATATGGGACACAAGGAAGCGGAGCGACTGCTTGCAGAAACATTAGACAATGAAAAAGCTACTAATGCAAGGTTGACCGGATTGGCAGAAAGATTTATTAATAAAGAAGCGGTTACCGAGTAAGTATTAGCCGACTTAAGAATAAACGAAATCCATCTTACCTGATGGATTTTTTTGAAAATAACAAGAATAAAAATCAAAAGTATACAGAATTTAAGGCGTTCATTTTTAAAGAAGGAATACCTTTTGATAAGACCTTTACAAATATTTTAATGCGATGAAAAACACAATGAAATCATTGATGACCTCATTTCCAGTTGCGGCACTGCTGCTGGGATTAACTCTTTTTTCCTGCGATGCGCAGAAAACTACAACCGTAAATAATGCAGACCTCGACCATACTGCACAAATTGCATTGGATTGGGATGGCATTTATCGTGGAACGCTCCCGTGCGCAGATTGTGAGGGGATTAAATCTACCGTTTACCTAATGCGAAACAATACCTTTAAAACCATCAATCAATATTTAGGCAAGGAAGAGGCCAGCTTTGAAACCAGCGGAACATTCACCTGGAATAAAGAAGGAAATACTGTTACCTTAACCTCCGCAAACGATAAAACCAGCTACTTTGTGGGCGAAAACACCTTAACACTACTGGGGCAAGACGGAAAGAAGAACACGGGATCATTAGCTCCTCATTATATGCTAACCAAAGATAATTATCGAATTTTGAACAGAAAATGGAAGTTGGTAGAACTGCTTGGTCAACCTGTAAATACGCAGGAAACCATGAGAAAAGCGGCATTTATACAGTTCGTGGATCAAGACAATCGCTATTCTGCTTCAGCGGGCTGCAATATGATTTCCGGAAATTTTAGGACAGAATCATACAACCGTTTAAAACTTTCAATGGGTATGAGTACGCAAATGGCTTGTGAAAATATGAAATTAGAAAACGAGCTTCTCGAGGTTTTAAACACGGCCGATCAATTCCAAATTGATGGACAACATTTGATTCTAATTAAAGGAAAAAGGGCGCCGTTGGCAAAATTTGTCGCGCCTGTAAACGAATAAAAATATCTGCAAAAAATAGAAAACCGTCTCGGCACTGAGACGGTTTTTTCATGATCCAATCTTAATTTATCCTCATAAATACTATTTCAGTTCAATAGAAAATTTCCCCGTACTTGCTCCAGATGCCATCAAATTTTTTCCAACGATTAACCAAATTTCGCCGTTCCTGTCAATTTCAAAATTTAAATCGACTCCGAATGGTCCATCGAATTCACCATTGGGTAATTTTATTTGGTTGAAACGGATATTCATTTCAGGATTTTCCGGGATAATTTTTCCAGTGATTTTCTTTCCTTTAAAGTTTTTTATTTGCAAAATATATTGCTGATCTGAGCTTGTAAATTCATCGGAAATTTTTAATGGCAGCCTATTTCCATCGATGGTTTTGGTGATTTTACCTCCTTGCACGACACGAAAAGTAGGATCGGTTTCTGTTGAATTATCATCATCATTTAGAATCACTTTTCCGTTTGCAAAAGAATCAGAATCGCTTTCTACAAAAGTTCCATCGGAAACAATAACAGAATCATTTTCTGTGGTAATTTCAGCAGTGGCTATCTCTTTGGTGCAAGAAATTAGAAAAATAGGAATGAGAAGCAATAGTTTTTTCATGACAGGTTATTTTATGGTTTCGTAAAAAAGGGATTTCGAAAGAAAAGTTTTCCCCTGCTTATTTTTGATTTGGGTTATAATTTCAGGTTTCAACTTCAGATCTTTCTTTTCATCGGCATAATTCAGCAATTGCTTTTCGCTAAAATTAATGGCTCCACGATGAAAATTCAAGGCAAAATCTTGTCTTTGTCGATTGTTCAAGGTGATTATTCCACCCCAGTTGATGTAACTGCAAACCAAAATTGTTCCGTAAAAATACCAGATCATGTGGTTAAAAAGAAAGGCATTGGTTTTTTGTTGGTGAATTTTCAGAAAAGTAATCATCAAACCAATTAATGACAAGATAAGAAATGCATACACTCCCAAAGTTTTGTAGGTTAATCCCAAAACAACGTTGTATTCTACATTTTTTGCCATCGCAGAAATGACCAAAACCGCATTGAGGAAAATCCAGATTTTGGCTAAGACTTTCAGGGATTTTGCTTTTTCATCAAAATTAAAATTGCCTTTGAAATAAAATAGAATCACGCAAATTGCCATTAATATTGATAAAATTAACGCATTTACTCTGTCATGTGTTTCTGCCGAAAGCTCATTGATGGTTTTTGGGATTTCTACAAATTGTTCATAATTAAAAGTGAAAATGAAAATAACCAATAAAATATTTAAAGCCAAAAGTGAAACAATTCCACTGGTCCTTTCCGCATCGATTTCTAAAAAAGTAAAGGTTGGATTTTTGGTTTTATCTTCATTAATAAAATCATTTTTGAGGAAATGATTTTGTTTGTAAAAGATTCTCAGCACTGTAAAATTCCAGATATTAAAAGCGATAAAAAAGCCGAGTAAAGAAAGCCAAAAGAATTCCCAAAAATTAAAATCGAACTCGATGTTTGCGAACAAATGGGCGAAATGATCGCTTCCTAAAGTGTAAATTGTGAAGAAAATGATGATGAAAAATGCAGGAATTACAACGATAGAAATAATCTTCTGTACACTTCCGGAAGTATTTTTTTTCGGTAACCAATCTTCAAAATTGAAAAATCTACAAATAAAAGTGAAGAAATTAATTGCAAAAACCGGTAGGGTAAAAATGGATTTCAAATTTTTATTATTTGATTTAAATGCCAGCAAAAGAACCGAAGTAAAAACGGCAAGAAACGATGAAAAATCTCCGTACCACGCAAAAGCGACACTCGATAAAATGGAAGTAACAAAAATAATCAAAAAAGTTTGGGTTCTGTTTCTTTCGGGGGTTTTGAAAAGTAAAAGCAAGGAATAAGCAATTCCCAGAATTCCGAGATTAAGTCCAAGGTTTTCGCCGTAAAAAAGCGTGATAAAAAGTAAGGTTGTGAGGAGGATGAAGTGGTGAGTTTTCATGATTTTAATTTTTGATGATTGTTTATTTTTATATTAATTCTGTATTATTCACTTCTACAAAGTCCTTTGAATTACAAAGTAAATTGACAAAAAAAAGAGTTTTTATTTTCCCAATAATTTTTCTAATGCCGATAAATGTTCCTCAAAAGCGGTTCTTCCGGAATTGGTAACTCGGTAAGAAGTTTTGGTTTTTTTGCCTATAAATTCTTTCTTGATTTCTATATATTTCGATTTTTCTAAAGCAGAACTGTGACTTGCCAAATTTCCATCGGTCACTTCCAGAAGGTTTTTCATTTCATTGAAATCGATCCAATCATTTACCATCAACACAGACATTATTCCGAGTCGAACCCTGCTTTCGAATTCTTTGTTGAGATGGGTAATCATTTTTAATAATATACTTTATTTATTTGTCATACTTATTATACATCGCAATTCCATACACCATATGCAAAACGCCGAAACCAATTGCCCAGAAAACCAATCCCCATCCGAGAAAAAAGAGGGAAATCAATCCGAGCAAAATTTGCAAATATCCCAAATATTGAACATCGGTTAAAGTATATTTCGCTGCATTTACTAAGGCTAAACCATAAAAAATTAAAGTTGCAGGTGCAATGAAAACCAATAAATGATGATATTGCAACGACAAACAAAATATTCCGCCCGTAAATAAAGGAATGGCGAAATTGAAAAGTAATTTCTTCGTGGTTTTATCCCAAATTTTGAGATTGTTTTGTTTGCTCTTTTTCGCAGTAAAAAAATATCCACTTAAAATCGCGAGAAAAAGAATGACCACTCCGATCAGCATTAATTCTTTCACCAAACTTTCGGGGAAAACATTTCTGTTTCCTTCGAAATAATTAATTCCTTCTCGCTGAAAAACAAAATACACATAAATCGAACCGATCAAAGCAACCAATCCGGCAAAAACTCCCGACAAACCGCTCAATGAAATAAACCGAGAACTTTGCTCCATCATTTTTCTAATGTGCGATAAATCTTCCTGATAATTATTTTGTTCCATATAAAGTACTTTGAATCGCAAAGTTAAATTATATTTTAACAAGTCCAAATATTTTTTTAGTTATTTTAAAGAAAGTTGTTATCAAAATCAATTATCTTTGTCTTCAAATTAAAAAAATGTTTACAAATCTTCGACATAGAATGGAAAGACAATGGTTTGGTGTGCTCACAAGAATGGGCGCGAAACTGGGAATTCCTGTGTCGAAATTGCGGGTATTTTTCATCTACTCTACTTTTGCAACTGCGGGAGTTTTTTTCCTGATTTACTTGGGATTGGCTTTTACACTTTGGATCAAAGATATGTTCATTACTCGACGACCAAGCGTTTTTGACTTATGATCTGGTTCCAAGAATTACAAACGCGCAAAAAACTTTCTCGCATTTTTTCTTCTTATGAAAAAACTTTTCCAGCAGATGAGCGAAGAGATGAAGCGCAATTTTTAGCACTTTTAGAAAATCCAAACAGTTTAATTTTCATCATTAAAAACGAGGAAAATTCAATTGGTTATGTTATTCTTTGGGAATTAAACGATTTCTATTTTCTGGAACATTTCGAAGTTTTTGAAGAGTTTCGAAATTTAAAATTGGGTTCTCAAGTTTTACAGGAATTGCAAGAAAAATTTGGCAATATGATTTTAGAATCTGAACCTTCAGATTGGAATGAAATGGCAGAAAGACGAATTAATTTCTATGTACGAAACGGCTATTCCATTGTTTCTAAAGAGTATGTACAACCAAGTTATGGCGAAGGAAAAAAAGAATTGAAACTTTTTTTGCTGGGTAATTTTAAAGTGGAAAATTTGATGGCAGTTGAATTTGAATTGCGTTCCAAAGTTTACGATTCTATTTAAACTTTGTCAAAGTACAATCGCACTTTTAAAAACTTTGACAATGTAAACACTAATTCACTTCATACTCCAATTTGATCGTGATACTCGCTTCTTTGTCTTTGGATGAAGTGTTGAAAGTTCCGCCGTACGAATATTCTTCGGTAGAATTGGGTGCGGTAATTTGCGTAATTCCCATCGTGGCTTTTTTCAAATGACCGAGTTTTGCACCGGCATTTTCTGCAATTTTTTCGGCACGTTGTTTCGCATCTTTGGTGGCATCTGCAATCATTTGATGTTTTACATCGGCGAGTTTGGTGTAGAAATAATTTGGTGGTGAAGAAGTAAATTCGATTCCTAAATTAATAATTTCTGTGATATTTCGAGAAAGATTTTCGATTTTTGCGACTTCTTTGCTGTCGATAGAAACGCTTTGAGAAAGTTGATAACCCGCAAAAGTTTGGATACTTCTTCCGTTTGCATCACTTCCGTAATTGAATTGTTTCTGAATATCAACTGCAGAAAAAACCATCTCGTTTTTCGGAATTCCTTTCGAGGTTAAATAATTTTCGATCACTTTTTTATCATTTGCCAGTTCGTCATACGCCGATTTTAATTCAAAACTATTTCGGGAAAAATTTCCGCTCCAGGCGATAAGGTCGGAGGTGAATTTATTGCTTCCCAATCCCGTTACAGAAATGGTATTTTCGGCTTTATTTCTGTTTTTAATGGCGCTTCCCAAAAAAGCAAGTCCGATGATGAAACCTGCTGCAGCAATTGCAATGGCGATAATATTTTTGTTCATAATAGGTGAATTTTGACTAATTCTATAACGACTTAAAGTTAGGAATTATTTTCAATGATTACAGATTTTCTTTTCTTATTAAAACTAGTCTTTTTTTAACACAAAGAACACCAAGGTTTTGCACAAAGTTCGCTACAATTTTTCTTTGTGTTTCCTCGTGAATTCTTTGTGGCTTTGTGTTAAAAATTTTTATCGATTAAGATATTTCGGGAAAGTTTCTTCTAATGCAAAAAGAACTTTCGAGAGATTTCTGGCTTTAATTCCTTTTGAAATTTCGGGTTGTACTCCGATTGAAAATTGCAAAAATTCTGAAATTTTTTCTTCTGGAATATTCATTTTTGTAAAATATTCATCGGGAACTTTGGAGCGAATCCATTTGATTTTGTCTTGTAAGTCTTCGTATTTATACCAACTTTTTTGCTTTCTTGCTTTTCCACTTAAGACATTATAAATTGCTTGAATATCTGCTGTTGGTGGAATTCCTATTAAAGGTAATAAAACATTTTTTCCAAGTTCAGAAGGTTTTTCCCGTGGTTTTTCTGGCGGAAGTGGAACTCCGATTTCTCTTTGAAGTTGGGCAACTTTATCAACTTTTGTTAATTTTCGGGAATCTTTATTCAAATCACCTGATAAATTGAGGTTGGTTACTTTTACTTCTTCGATTTCTTCGGCTTTTCGGAATAATGAAATTGAAATTGGATTATTGAAATCTGAAGAATTTATCTTTTTCGAATTTCTTTCAAAACCATTTCGAACAAATCGCAGTTCATCATTGGAATTGGCTTCGATGGTAAATTCACCTTTGATATTGCTATAGGATTTTTTTTCAGATTGAACATTAAACACCAAAACTGCGGACAATGGATTTTGTTCTTCATCGGTAATAATTCCAGATAAATTCTGAGAAAATAAGGGAACAGTAAAACAAAAGAAAAATACCGCAAAAACCCGAACCATTACGAACCGATTTTATGGGTTTTGATATACTCTTTATAAGCCAATCGCATGGCCATGCTGATGGCGGACACATCAAAGTTCTTGCGGTAAATTTTCGCTAGCGAATAGTTTTGGTCCGCATAAATCAAGAAGCGGTCGATATCTTCTTCGTTCCAACCTTGTGATGTATAGAAACTCAAATCCATGGTGTTTTTTATGCGTTTATAAAACGCCTGCGTTTCAGCAAAATTAGCCGTTGTAGGTTTTGGATTCTTGGCTTTCTTAATCAATCCAAAGGCGGCGGAAGCAAGCCCGAGAATATTCACTTGCCCTGCGCTGTAATTTGGCGCTGCAAAAGCCGACGGTATAGAAAGTTTTGGAGCAGCTTCGGTTGGAGGAGTCATCATATATGATTTCATACTTGAATTTAATGCAACCACTTTTTTTGAAGGTTCTAATGCTTTAATATCTTTTCTTAAATCACCGGTTGCTTGAAAGCGAAGTTCAATTTCTGCGATATCAAAAGGTGACTTGGTTAGAACAATTTTTAAAGGTTCCGAAAAATTCAATTTTGAAATTTTAAGAGAATTACGTTCGTAACCACTTTTAACAAAACGAAGTTCATCTGTTGGCTTGGCCCCAATCACAAAATTTCCGTAGGGATCTGAAATTACTTTAACATCTGTTCGTGTGTTTAGAATAGTCACGTTTTGTAAAGCTGTTTCAAATTCAGTACTTACTTTTCCACTGACATATTGCTGGGAAAACCCGAACACCCAAGCCGTAAGAAATAAGAGAATTGGTAGTTTTGTTTTCATGCAGGATATTTTAGTAAAAATAAGCTGATATTCGATGGGTTTAAAGTTTATTTTTTTTGAACTGGAAAGTTTAACCAGCTTTAACGCGTTTTATGATTTTTTTAGAATTTTTCGCTTCGGTTTTTGTTAAAATATGCAGTTAAAAGAGTTTTGATTAAACCCAAAGACACAAGGGTTTATACTTATGCGCTTCTAAAAATAAGGCTGCAAAAGCTTTGAAAGTCGGCGAATCTTCGATTACAGATAGCGACGAGCGCAAAGATTTGAATTTGAATGTATGTTTAATTACGCGTTGTAGAAATTATAGTTACTGCAGTTTTGCCTTCGAAAAAATATCGAAAAAAAACGCGGTTGAAATAAACCTTATCAGGTTTGAGCGCAGATGACAAGTGTAAGATGAAACAGATTTAGTTCTACGAAAGCATCAATGCCTGAGAATTGAAGATGGATCTGTAAAGATACGCGCTTTTGCGTAAGGGATTGCAGTGGAAATCCTTTTTTGGGGAAGTGGTGCTCGCTTCGCTCGCACCACTTCCCCAAAAAAGATTGAAGCGGAAAGCCCGACCTGAATGAGGGAATGGAGTCTCGACGGAAGACGAGACGGAAGAACCGAGTGAAGGATACGCCCAAACTTCGACACCGCTCATTTTCAAAATGAGTTTTAGTTAGGAATAATTTTTGCTTATCTTTGTCGTCTTACAAAACATGGGGTTGACTGGTTTCGACAGCAAGATCGATGGGTAAGTAAGCATGCAGAGAACCGTAGCGCGATCTCTTTAATCCCTTGCTGCAAACTTTTAACTGGCAACCAAGAGTTCGCTCTTGCAGCTTAATCTGAATAAAGTAGGATTCAAGCGTTCTCCCGAAGATAGTAAGGAGGCAAGATGTCTCGCAAATGCTCCGTTCTGCGGCGTTTGATTCTGAGGCATAGCAATGCAGAAATAAGTCTCGAAAGACTTCGGTTCGGGATCGAAAACCAAAGAAGTTAAGTTGTAAATTGGGTGTCTGTGCTCTGTTTACAGTCGAAAATTAATTGCAGAATAAGCATGTAGAAATCTTATGTGTTGCTTGTTTGGACGAGGGTTCGAATCCCTCCAACTCCACAGAAAACCCTGTAATCGTTTGATTTACAGGGTTTTTTATTTTCGGGTGCTAATAAATAGTCTGAGATACTTAGTTTTAATATTTTCTTTAATAGTTATTAGCAACGACTTCGCGATTTTTCCAATCAAGTTCTCAACGTACATACAATTATGTTAATTAGTTTCTATCATTTATTTGCCATAATACCTACATTATCTTTCAAAAACTTCCTTTTCCAGAGATGATCGCCGAAGAAATTGCCCTCTTCTCAAATATAGCGATTGCTTCTATGTTCTTTCCTTCTTTTGTCAGTGAATTCCTTTGTTATGATTTTTCAAAAAAATTTTCTTGAGACTAAAAGATAAAAATAAATAGGTAAATCCTACAAAAATGAAAGGTTCTTTTATTTTTAAAATATAAAAGACTCCAAAAATAGCTGCCATTAATAGAAGTTGAGGAACTATTGATATCCAAGCAATTGATCGATTTGTAGGAATTATTTTTTGGCTCATCAAAAAAATTATTTCATTATGAATCCAACCGGCGCCCTAAGCTTTCCCTTTTCGTACATATTGAGGTACATCACCACGGTGTCTTTTTTGCCTTCGTAGCTAACGGCGTACTGATCAAGTAAACCGCCACCCATGGGACTGGTTTTGGACGTAAAAAAACAGCAACTTCCAATTCTATGAAAGGTAACCGCTTCACCTTTGGGTCCGGTTAGCGAGTTTAGATATTCTCGCTCACTAATAGGCCCGCTGCTATCGATCCCCCCTACTTTAATAGGGTTTTTTTCAATAAAACCATAAGTGGCTTCCGCAGCTTGTATCGAAGTAGAATCAGACCGATTCGCAGAGGTGATACAAGCGCTAAGTAAAAGCGCACCAACGGTAGCAAATACAAATTTTTTCATATTTAATTTATTTTTCATTAATTTCTACCATAAAATTATTCAATTTTTTATTAAAAAATAATATTAATTCGGGTGATTATATTTATAAAGGTCAGGAATATTTAAAACTGCAATGTTTTTTTAATAAGTTCTTCCCAAAAGTTCTAAAATCTCTTTTTGATGTTTGCTTTTCATCTTAAAAACATGGTCGCATTTTGGATCAAGCTCGCAGAAAGTGGATTGATTCCTTCCTGCTGACATAAATTAATATTTATCTCCGCTGCGCGATGTCTCCCGACTTTGAGCCTCATTAAAAGTGTTATAGTTTTTCAGCATTAAGAATCTTTCTTGTATCGTAAGGCTTTTATCAGAGTTAAAATTTCTTTTAGAATTGTACTGTGTTATTTTTATCGCGCAAAGTCAGGAGACTCTGCGCTTTGCGGCCAAAAAAATCCTCAACTATAAATAATTGAGGATTTAATTTTAAAGATCTTTTTTTACAATTGTGGTCCTGCTGCAACCAATCTTTTGGCTTCATCATTATCACAATACTGTTCAAAGTTTTTGATATAACGTGCGGCTAAATCTTTTGCTTTGGTCTCCCACTCAGAGGCGCTTGCATAAGTATTTCTTGGATCCAAAATTCCTTCTGTCACATTCGGTAGTGTGGTAGGGATTTCCAAATTCATGACCGGAATTGTTGTTTTCTCGGCTTTATCAATTGAACCATCGATGATGGCATCAATAATTGCACGGGTATCTTTCAAAGAAATTCTTTTTCCTGTTCCGTTCCATCCGGTGTTTACCAAGTAGGCTTTTGCCCCGTGTTCTTTCATTTTACCAATCAATGTTTTAGAGTACATGGTTGGATGTAGAGTTAAGAAGGCTTCACCAAAAGCTGGTGAGAATGATGGTTGAGGCTCGGTAATTCCTCTTTCTGTTCCGGCTAATTTTGAAGTATAGCCGCAAAGGAAATGATATTGCGCTTGATCTTCATTCAACACAGAAACCGGAGGTAAAACCCCAAATGCATCAGCTGATAAGTAAACAATTTTATTTGCATGCCCCGCTTTTGATGGCAATACAATTTTACTGATATGATAAATTGGATAAGAAACTCTGGTGTTCTCTGTAATTGAATTATCCGTATAATCTGCTTCTCCGTATTCATTAACCACCACGTTTTCTAATAATGAATCTCTTCGGATGGCTTTGTAAATATCCGGCTCTTTATCTTCAGAAAGATCGATTACTTTGGCATAACATCCACCTTCATAATTAAAGACACCATTATCATCCCAACCGTGCTCGTCATCACCGATTAAATATCTTTTAGGATCTGCGGAAAGCGTTGTTTTACCTGTTCCGGAAAGTCCGAAGAACAAAGCAACATCTCCGTCTTCACCTACGTTTGCAGAACAATGCATCGAAGCCATCCCTCTCAAAGGAAGATAGTAGTTCATCATGGCAAACATTCCTTTCTTCATTTCACCACCATACCAAGTTCCACCGATAATCTGCATTTTCTGAGTTAAATTAAACATCACAAAGTTTTCAGAATTTAATCCTTGTGCTTTCCAGTCTGGATTGGTAGTTTTGGAACCATTCATTACGATGAAATCTGGCTCTCCAAAAGTTTCCAATTCAAAATTTGAGGGACGAATAAACATGTTGGTTACGAAATGCGCTTGCCACGCTACTTCCATAATAAAACGAACTTTTAATCTCGTATCAGGATTGGTTCCGCAAAAAGCGTCGACCACATATATTTTTTTAGAAGAGGATAATTGCTTTAAAACTAATTTTTTACAGCTTTCAAACACCTCCGGACTTGTTGGTAAATTCACATTCCCATCCCAGTGAATGGTGTCCTTGCTTACCTCATCTTTTACGATGAAACGGTCCTTTGGAGAACGCCCGGTAAATACACCCGTTTTAACTGCTACCGCTCCGGAATCAGTTACGGCACCTTTTTCAAAGCCCACATTTTTACTCGACATCTCTGCAACGAACAACTCTTCGTAGCTAGGATTGTAAGATACTTCTTCATAACCAGTGATTCCCAAGTCATGCAATTGCTGAATAATTTTAATGTTCTTCATAACGTCTTAATATTTCTGATTTTTAGTAACACAAATTTAGGGATTAATAAGCATTTACAGCCCTTCTAAAACAATGATATTCATCAGCGCAACCAATACTGTTGTAAACTGCACAAAAACTGATTTTTATTAAATTAAATTTTGATAGTCGAAAATAACCGAGAACCCTTTTTCTTTAAAATAATCTTCAAAACCATTAAATTTTGTGCTCATCACAAAATCGCCACCCCAGGCGCCTAAACTTTTGACAAAAACGGGACAGTTTTCAAAATGTTTTTCTTTGACGGTTTCGATTCCTAAAAATTTACTCAATTTACTTTCGTGCACCTCCATTAATTCTGAAAAATCTGCTAAGGTCTCCGCTTCTAAAACCTGTCTGGTGATTTGCGAAAATCCACCGATGAGTTCAGAAGATTTTTGTTTAGACCGATACAGTTGAATGCCTTCACGGCTGTTTTGCTTTTGATTAAGATGTATGAATATTAAATCCTTAGTGTAATCAGGATTAAAGGTTACTTTTTGAATCATTCTATCTGGTTGATTTTGATAGAGAATCGCGGATTGTTGTTGAGCCACGGCAATATCGTAGCCACTGCCCCCCAAACACGTTTCATTGAGTTCAAAAGCGTCAACATCTGCCCATTGTGCAAGATTATTCATTAAAGTAGAACTGCTACCTAGTCCGAAATTGGCAGGAAATTGCAAATTGGTCGTGATAGAATAGGATGAATTTTCTTGCAAATGCAGGTTTGATAACGCTTTAACCGTAAGTAAAACTTTTAATATAAACTCGGCTGCTTCAGGGATATTAGATGAAATGATGGTTTTAGTTTGATAATCAATAATAAGCTGTAGCCACGGTTTTTCCTGATGATTTGCAGACCAGTGAATTAATGATTTACCATCAAAATGTTCTGCAACAAAAAACTCTTGCCCCCATTTTGTTGGTAGAGCAAGAGCCAGGGCGCCATCGAGGACGACATATTCTGAGGTGAGCAATAATTTTCCATGGGAAAAAATCATACTCTTATTTTTTAAATGGCAGAAGAAACTTCTACGGTATTATTAATTTTTTTAATCAAACCTTGTAATGTCTTTCCAGGACCAACTTCCACGAAAGAAGTCGCGCCTTTCAGAATCATATTCTGTACCGATTGTGTCCATTTTACTGGACCGGTTAATTGTGCAATTAAGTTCAGTTTAATTTCTTCAGGGTCGAAAACCGCAGTTGTCGTGATGTTCTGATAAACTGGCATGGTTGGTTTATAAAACTTGGTAGCGTGAATTGCTTCTGCTAATTTTTCTTGCGCTGGCTGCATCAGTGGCGAATGGAATGCACCATTTACGGCGAGCATTAAGGCTCTTTTTGCGCCGGCATCTTTCATGTTTTGGCAAGCCAATTCAACCGCCGCAGTTTCACCAGAAATCACCAATTGTCCGGGACAATTATAATTGGCAGGTACTACGATTCCGGGAGTTTCGTCACAAATTCTTTCGACTACTTCATCTGCAAGACCTAAAATTGCTGCCATGGAACTTGGATTGGCATCGCAAGCTTCCTGCATTGCTTTTGCACGGGCAGAAACCAATTTTAATCCATCTTCGAAACTTAGAACACCGTTGGCGACCAAAGCGGAGAATTCCCCTAACGAATGACCAGCAACCATTTGCGGCGCAACGCCATTTAAGGCCGTTTTTAAAGCAGCAACAGAATAGATAAAAATAGCAGGTTGGGTCACTTCGGTTTTTTTCAAATCTTCTTCTGCGCCATTAAACATAATGGACAAAATATCGAAGCCTAAAATTTGATTGGCAGAATCCATCAGATCCTTGATGTCTTTACGAGAATCATACAATTCCTTCCCCATCCCGACATATTGTGAACCTTGCCCAGGAAATACAAGTGCTTTCATAAAGTTATTTTCAGATAAATTTGGCTAAAACTATTTTTAAAACCAATGTTGTTTATTAATTCGGAATCAACCGTACCACGCGGTACCCTTTGTTAACGTAAGCTCCAGTTTTTGTTTTTTCAAATTCGAATTTGGTAGCCAGCTGTGTTTGTACTTTATTCATTTGTTTGAAAATTTCTCCTTTTTTGTTCTCACGACTCAACATATCATTCACCACATCAAACCCGATGACTGCGTATTTTGAGGGATTTTTACAATATTTCTTTTTGTATTCCGCTAGAATTTCTTTTTCAAAATCACCTTCTGTATCAATTTTGCGATCCATTAAATAAACCAAATTACTTTGACTTAATTCATCGACTTTTTTCTCGAAAACGGGTGAATAATACATGCTGAAAGATTTTACTCCTGGCACTTCCTGCGAAAGGGTAATCATTCTATTGGCAAACATGTCGCCCGCATCATCATTCTTGTTGGCCAAAATTGCAATTACAGGTGCTGGTTTGCCGGTCATCATATTTTGATCCGGTTGAATATCTGCTGCAGATTTTACCAAGAAAACATTCGGGTTTTTCAATTCCTTTTTTAAATTTGTCTCTAAATATTTTGCATATGTTTGATCGGCATCAGCAACGATATAAATTTTTTGATCAGAAAAAGTGCTTTTAACCTCTTTTACGATTCGATCTGCGTAGATAAATTCGTTCGTTTCAATAATAATTAAATTTTGATAACCCAATAAATCCTCAGAATTTGCAAAGGGAGCTACAACAGGAATTTTACTATTTTTCACATAATCTAAAACCTCTAAAACGCTCGATTTAAAGAAGGGCCCAATAATCAAATCGGTGTTATCCTGGTTGATTTGAGTCAATGAGTTTTTAAAACTTTTTTCATTCCCAGCATCAATAACTTTAATATCAAGCAGCTGTCCTTTTTTTACATTACGCTCGATCGCTAATTTAGCACCCGCCAGAAAATCAAGAGACAGGTTTCTGTATTTAGAATCATTGCTATCAAACCCAAAAGGAAGCATAATCACCACATTCAGCGCGTCCCCCGATTTCTTTACGTAGGCAGAATCCAGCTTTTTAATTTTTAAAATCATTCCTGATTTTAAACCTTGCGATAAGTTCGGGTTTAAAGAAAGCAACTGATCTAAGGTAATTCCAAATCGGTTTAAAAGTCCGAAAACAGTATCGCCATCCTGCACCGTGTAGGTTACATAATCATCTGCAACCGCCGTCGTAGAATATGTTTGCGTAGATGTATTTTGTGAGACAACAGTAGATTTTGATTCCGTATTGATAGGCTGGGACGAAACCCCACCATTTACTTGGATAATATCCCCGGGTTGCAAGCCTTTTTCTTGTAAACCTGGATTCAGTGCAAAAAGTTCTTTCTGGTTCAGATTAAATTTTCGAGACAGTTTATAATAATTGTCTTTGGGTTGAATGGTGTATGAATTTTCATCAACTGCAATCGTGGTTGAAGATTTGGTAGGTTCTGCTTTTACAACAGTTTTCAAAGGTTCAACTGCGGCAACAACTTGTTGGTCAGCATCACTAAATTTTTGAATATTGACTAAAGGCAAGGTTACTTCATCACCAATTTTCATATGAGAATCCAGGCTTGGATTCAACGTTCTGAGATCTGTTTCGGAAATCTGATACTGTTTCGTAATTCCGTAGATGGTCTGTTTAGGTTTTAGAATAATCTTTCCTAATTTAGCAGATGAAGAGGTCGTTTTTACTGGGCTAGGACTGGTATTATTTGCAGATTTAGCGATCATCAAAACATCACCGATGGCTATTTTCCCATCTTTTGAATTTGGATTTAATTTCACCAAATCATCTACAGACATGCCGTATCGTTTTGCGATATTATAGGAGGTATCACCCTTTACCACTGTATGAGTTTTCTGGGCAGATATACCTATGATTGCTGTAAGACCAGCTAAAATAAAAAACTTTTTGATCATCTTTTAGATAAATATTTACAAAAATACTGCTTTAAAATTAAATATTGAAAATTATTAATTCTGAGTTTTCCACGTTCAATTGTTGGTAACAATTTTGAAGCCAGTCTTTTCCCCACTCAGAATAAAACACCGAGAAATTATAACTTCTTTCCTGCCAGGTATTTCCCGGATGAACTCGCAGAAATAAATTTTCAAGTCGCTCTACTTTTTCTTTTTGTTTGATTTTTTCTGCCCGAAGCAACCTTTTCTTCATTCGTTCAAACGATTTCAGTTGTCGGGTTTGTTCCGCTTCAACCAAATTACCAAAGGTTTTGTCGGTTAATTCTGCTTTTTCTTTTAAGTGACCGAACTGCTCCTTTAATTGAGTTTCCTGCAGATCTAATAGCGGCAGAATTTCATTTTCGTTTAATAAAAGTTTATTGGTAACCACGGCAAAATTCCGAAAGAAATCATTGATTTCTACGCCCAAATCCTTCGCTTTTCCAACGGTTTTATCAGCAAGCATCAACATCGAATTCCTTGGAATCAATAAAGGAAATGGCAGGCTGAGTGCCCTAAAGTAATTCTTCAGCTCAAGCCAATACATGATTTCTGCATTCCCACCAATGTAAACAAGATTGGGCAAGATTGTTTCCTGATAAACAGGTCGCATTAAAGCATTGGGACTGAATCGTTCCGGATGATGTTCTAATTCTCCTAAAATTTCTTCTTTGCTAAAGGATTTATCCCGATCAACGACCACATATCTATTATTTTCGAAGGCAATTCTATCGCGCGTTTCAGAGAGATAGAATAGGTTAATTTCACGGGGATTGACCTGAACTTTTCCGTATTTTTCGGTAAAATAATCCACAGTTTCCCGGCTGGTTTCAAATAAATCTTGCTGAAGCAATTCTTCTTTAAATACCTGTTTCATTTCGGCTTTCAATCTAGGATCATCTCCATTCAAAACCAGTAAGCCATAATCTGCAAAAAGTTCTTGCACGATAATTTTGGTCGCTTGGGAAAGCGTATTGCCTTTTTTATAGGCTCTCTTTAACATTACAATTAGTTCCGTGCCGAAAACAGTATCTTTAAACTCCTCCTCAAACTGAGTAACGAAAAAATCGTCCTCCACTTTAATCCTACCAACGGCACCGCCATTTTTAGCTTTGGTTTCGTAGTAGTGCTTCTCGGTTTTGAAATGATTGATTTCTTCAAAATCATGATCTTCCGATGCCAACCAAAACACCGGAACAAAATGTTTGCTTTGAAACTTTTCATTTAAAAATGCAGCCAATTTAATGGTCTGAAGAATTTTATAAATAAAGAAAACGGGTCCCGTAAAAAGATTCAACTGATGCCCGGTCGTAATCGTAAACGTTTCCGATTGTTCTAAATTCTGTAGGTTAAATTGCTGCTTTTCTGACTTTTCGTAGGCAGCATATTGATTTTGCAAAACTTCAGAAAGAACTTTTCTTTTCTCCTGCGAAAAAGATTGGCCTTTTCGCTGAAGCTGGTTTTCAATATTCTTAATTGTAAAAACATGGTTTTCAAAACCGGGAATTTTTTGCGTCAGAAAATCTTTGATGAGCAATGGTATGCTTTCAAGCTCTAAAAACGGGATATTGGTTAGTTTCTTCAAAATAAATAATTAACTAAAAAGATACCATACAATTCCCAAGTTCAACCGGAAATCATACAAAGGATAATAAGGGGCTGTGAATGATTTATTCTTCATAAAAGTAGTGTTTAAATGTTGTGCTTCGATGAAGAAAAACATTCTTTTTACTTTTAGATTAAAATAGAGATCCGCAATAGGCTGCCCACCAATGGTGTACGCGTTTTGATTAGGCAAAACAAATTCATTCAGCACAGGGAAAAATTCACGCGAAGCAAATTTTGAAAAATAATATACTTTAACTCCAGTTTGTATTTCCGCAGCATTTTTAAATGCTTTGGTCTGATAAAAAATATGGGCTCTTCCCACAAAATTCGGCATTGGTAAAAGGTCTTTGTTACCGATGGTTGATTGGAAAAGCAATTTCGGATTGAGATGAAATTGACCATAGGAAAAAGTAGCTTCGCCCCCGATTTGTGAAATATTCATGGCAGAGGAACTTTGTAGTGGTAGTGCTTGCGCATCGAAATAAGCATAATTATCTATTCTAAAATAATTAGCAAAAACGCTGCTTTTGAACCATTTTAAATTCACATCGCCTCCAATTTCAGTGATGGTTTGGTTTTTAGGATCTATAACATTATAATTAAATTTTTTATAAACCGAGGGATTGAGTAACCAATTAAAACCCGGTGAGGCCGATTGAAAATTTACTTTCGCATTGACAAAATAATCTGGAATAGGTTCAAATCGGACTCTATTTTGAGAACGGATAAAACTGCCGAATTCATTTCCGCTGGAGAATTCTAAATTGGAGTTTAGCGCTACTTTACCCCAAAGATTCATCACCAGATTTCCCACCGCACCAATTCTGTTTTCCGATCGTTCTTGGGGTAAATTTAACACTGCCGGAAATGGTGAGCCAACGCCCAATTTAATTATTTGATGTCGCACGCCAGCATCTAATTTAAAGTTTTCTTTATCGAAAAGCACGCTGATGGTATTGCTTAAATTCTTGGAATATTTTTTAGAAGAAGCGGGATAATCATATAATTCGAGAGGATCCGTGTAATAGTACCGTTCTGGTGAAGATTGGTTGTAGAAGTATTTATTCCCCTGATGAAAGACGGTGTGCCTAATTTTAAAGGGGAATTTATCGGAACTGAACGGTTTAAATTCCTGACTGAAATAATACCGCCGATAGGCATACTGCGAATTCGATGCATTGAGGTTCACCAGCAAGTTTTCGCGATTATTAAAATCAGAATTTCCGTTGAGAAATAAATCCAAATCAGCGATGCCGCCATTTTCCTGATTGTTCATATTTTGATGGATGTAATGGGCAAAAGCTTCATACTTCCCACCTTTAGACTTGTAATGTCCGGAGAACAACACTTCATTATTGGCTGCCAATGAGTTAAGATAATGCCCTTGCGATCGTAGGCCGGTATATTCGATGGCGAAGTTGAATTCTTTCCCAATATTTTGGGTATAGGTTGATTGCAGCACGGCCCCATTTCGAACAGAATTATGGTAAATAAAAGCTGTGGTTGGGGTTTTTACATCGTAATAATTGACTGCTTTTATTCCTTTAATAAAATAAGATTTATTGGTCGGTAGAAGAGATAAGTTCTGCTCGGTATCTACTTCAAATACCAACGGATTAAAACCAGAGCCTACATTAGCGAACTGAATTTTACCAAAATTATCGCGGTTGTTGTATTGAGAAAAAACAAATGTTTTATCATGCGTAAAAGCGGTATCAAAGATTTTCTTTTCAGAAAACTGTGTTCGATAGGTGTAATCGTAAATGGTTGGTTTAAAGATTTTCAGGGAATCCTTGAAGCCCGAATCAATCACTAAAGTATCGCCAGGTTTCACCCGATTAGAGTCGGTTTTGTTAACAACCTGGGCGCTAACATGATAATTAAAAAGGAATATGCAGAAAAGGATGAATCTCATTCTATTTGTTTGGTGTACAAATGTAAGAAATATGATGAAATAAAAAAGAGCTGTAATTTTGATAATTACAGCTCTTTTAATGTGTACCAAAGATGTATTAGTTATATCCTGGATATTGTTTCAAATTTTCGTTAGCATTTAACGCTCCTTGAGACATTGGCAAGACAAACAGCTTGTTATCTGGGGTAACCGTACAATTAACCGTACAGTTTGAAGGTCTAACCATTGGCAAGTTGTTTCTTTTTAAATCTAAGAATCGCTGGCCTTCGCCATAGAATTCTTTGGACTTTTCGGTTAAAATATCTTGCAATAGATTCGCTCCTGTATAGGTCGATCCATTTCTGGACAGTGCAAAAGCATTTAATTCTGTTAATGCTAACCCATTTTGACCGGTTAAAAACAAAGCTTCAATACGGTTGAGTTGGGCTTCTGCAAATCTGAAAACTTTGATGTTTCTAAAGTAGTTGCCTTCATCGGTGTATCTTGGGTATTTATTGGTCCAGTACCCTTTTGGGTTATCCGTTCCGGGCGCTCCAATATTGATTAAAAGGCCAGTGGTTGGTTTACCTCTTCTAACATCTGTTGCAGAAAAACTGCTGTAAAAAGTTTGATTAAACAACATGCATTTTTTAGAATCAGTTCTGTGAAAGTATCCCGGTAAAGAAACATTGGAGCCGATTCCTGTGGCTCTATTGGTATCGATATTCATATCGAGCTCCCAAATTGTTTCCGGATGATTTTCGGCACCAGGTAGCACAAAACTCTGTTGTACACCAAGATATAATTCACTGCCGGTTACTTGATTTTCATTACTTCCTAAGAAATATTGCTCGTATAAACTTGCGCTGTTCGGATTGTACGGTTTTGTTAAAGTATTGGCCTGAATTTTCGCAAAATTAGTCGGTGAGTTCGTAACAATTTCTGTTGCGTACTGCAACGCCAAGGCTGCGTCGCCCGGAGCTCTTCTGGTCAAATACACCCTGGACAATAATAATTTTGCCGCAGATTTACTCAAAATTACTTTTTTAGAGGGAGCTGCACCTGCTAGATTAACTCCTTCTTTTAAATCGGCAATGATCTGATCATACACCTGAGCCACTGTTGCTCTTGCAGGTTTAATATTCACATCATAATTATTGAGGACTAAAGGCACACCATATTCTTGGTTG
Organism: Kaistella yonginensis; assembly: GCF_030409525.1. Lineage (GTDB taxonomy): Bacteria > Bacteroidota > Bacteroidia > Flavobacteriales > Weeksellaceae > Kaistella > Kaistella yonginensis. Next base: position 184,789 of record NZ_JAUFQB010000017.1, read on the forward strand.
ACCCCAGAAGTTGGCGTAGGAGAATAATAACTCACCAAGGTAAAATAGGATAAGGCTCTGATAATTCTGGCTTCTCCTTTAATTCTGTTTACGTTAGCACTGTTTGCCACCTTCGTATTATTAAGGACCAAATTACAGTTCATAATCACATCGTATAAGGTTCCGTAAAATCCGAAATCACTTTGCGTAGAATTATAATTATAATTAAAGGTATTGAGATAAGAAGGATTGGTATTGGATACAAAGAGCTTATCGCCCAAAAGATCACCAAACAACATCACATCAGTACCGTATACATTTGATGAGGCAACCGAGATATAAGCTCCATTGAGAAGCATCTGTAATTTTGCTTCTGAATCGATGGCGGTAAGTTCGTCTTTGTCTGGTGGAAATAAATCCAAATCTCTCTCGCTGCATGAATTATGCGCGAAGAAGAGAAGAAAGCTTGATATAATTAAAAAATACTTTTTCATTTTAATTTTTTTTATTGTTAGAAACCAATTTGAATACCCATTGATACTGTTCTCAACACTGGAGAGGCATACCAATATCTTCCTTTACCAATCCAAGACCACGAATTAGAAGTTGATTCTGGATCATAATTTAATTCCTTGTCAAATACATAGGTGAATAAATTGGTTCCTCTGGCGTAAATTGTTAAATTATTAATTCCGGTTGAATTTTTAAATAATTCTCCAAAAGAATAGGCAATTTTCATTTCTTTCAATCTGATATGATCTCCTTTATTTAAAAATCGGGAAGACTCTAAGCGGGAGCTCGTTGGATTTCCAATAATGGCTTTCGGATTGTCGGTAGAGTAATTCTCCGCACCTGGAGCATCGGTCCAGCTGTTATAAAGTGCATCTGTAATCTGATTACGTGTAGGGAATCTACCATCGTGCATGGTATAAGAACGCACCCCATTTTGGACCATAAAATCAAACTGCCCCGAAATCAAGAAGCTTAAAGAAACATTTTTATATTTGAATTCATTGGTTAAGCCGATATTATAGGTAGGGAAGGCATTTTTACCAATCCATCCTTTTTGTGCTTTCAGTTTATCATTGGTTACGGCTGTTTTTGAGCCATCGGTAAACCATAAACCATCTCCGGCTTTAATTCCGTTAGTTGCATCGTTGGCTTGCGCTACGCCCGCCCACAGGTAAGTATAGTATTCTCCCAATAAATGTCCTGGTGATAAGGCGACCAATTCATTACTTCCGTCAGAAGTGTCCCCTTCAAAAGTTTGGATATCTACGTTCAGTTTTTCAACGATTGATTTTCCGTAAGAACCATTGGCGTTAATATTCCAAGAGAAATTATCCGTACGAACCGGTACGGCATCAATCACTACTTCAAAACCGCGGTTTCTAATATCGCCAACATTGCCATAGTAAGAGTTGGGTCCACCAGACTCAAGGGCTGGGTGTTCTTCAAAAATTGCTTCTTTGGTTAGTTTATCATAATAATCTAAAGTAAACTTCAAACGATCATTGAAAAAACCGAAATCTGCACCGACATCTAAATGAGAGGATTCTTCCCAAACTAAAGCTTTGTTTCCAGGGGAACTAATTCCTCCGTAGCCTCCATAAGGTCCCCAATTAATTGTTGAATTATAACCTAAAGTGGCAAATTGAGTGTATTGTGGTCCCCACTGATCTGCGTAAGGGATATTCCCCAAGACTCCGTAGCTCGCTCTTAAAGTTAAAGACGAAAATGCATTTGGAATAAAGGTTTCATTCATTGCATTCCATGACCCACCAACAGACCAGAAATTACCCCACTTCTCATCACCCAAAGTTGAGTTACCATCTCTTCTAAGCTGACCAGACAAGGTGTATTTGTTATCTAACGTATAATTTAACCTACCGAAGTAAGAAATTTGGCGCTATTGCAAATCAGTGTTATCTGCAATCTGGGTATCAGAAAAACCAAAATAAGGTCTTGGATCATTCATGGTGTAACTCACCACTCCTAAATTATTATAGGTATGATCTTGAAATTCCATCCCAGCATAGGCTTGCACATTGTGTCTTCCGCCAAAAACATTTCGGTAAGATAAGGTGTTCGACCAGTTCCAGTCGAAGATCGTGCTTCTATAATCTCCCAAAAAGCCTTTATCATTAGACATAATGGTATAAACAGGGTGACCCGCTAATACCGATTGTATTTCGGTCATAAACTGCGCCTGCATCCCATAGAGTGAATTGAAATAAAAGTTTTTCGCAAACTGATAATCCATATTAACCGATCCAATTAAGGTATTGATGGTCGAATTTTGATTGGTTTCATCTAAGATTGACACTGGATTAAATCCTGGAGTCGGTGAGCCTTCGCCTAAATCTTGGTTATAAGAGCCATCTGCATTATAAACGGCTCTAAGCGGAGAAATCATAATAGAAGAAGTTACAGGGTTTGCCGAAGCACGCCCACCAAAATAGGTTTTTCTCTTAATATTGGAATAATTTAAATTAAGACCAAATTTAAGTTTATCTGAAGCTTTATGATCGATTGCCGTGTTGATACTTAGACGGTCGAATTGAGAAGTTTTAACGAGCGGACTGTTCTGATAATAAGAACCACCGATTCTAAAGGAAGTATTAGCGCCACCACCTGACACCCCAAAGTTATAGGTATTGACCACAGAAGAGGTTCGGGTCACCGCTTTCACCCAATCTGTACTACCACCGTTATAACCAGGCTCATAGTTGTCTAGGTAAAAGTCGGTTGCTTCTTTCAGATTGGTAAAAGTAGTTCCTAATTGGGATTGACTGTTCCACATCAAGATACCGCCGAATTTTATATATTCATCAGCATTCATGAGTGTCATTTTATCGTACGCTCTGTCTTGAACACCCGTTTCACTCGAAAAATCAAATTTAGTTTTTTGATTGTACTTCCCTTTTTTGGTGGTAATTAGAATTACACCGTTAGCACCTCTGGAACCGTACAATGCAGTTGCAGAAGCATCTTTCAACACAGAAACAGATTCTACAGCGTTGGGATCAATAGAAGAAAGCGGATTCCAAGACTCCATTAAAGAAGCATTATCTGAACCCTTTCCTACCACCACTCCATCAATTACATATAAGGGATTGGGAGTACCAATAAGGGAGCTTACCCCTCTAATCGTAATCATATTGGAAGAACCAGGATCACCACTTGCAGAGGAGAAGTTGAGGCCGGCAACCCTACCGTTCAAAACATCATCGACCGAAGAAAATGGGGTAGATTCGAAACTCGCTTTGGAAACGACATTATAAGCACCAACTTTTTGTGCAGGATCTAGCTTGATACCACCCACCAAAATCACTTCATCAATATCTTTGATTTTTGAGGCGGTATCTTTTTTTGCTTTTTGAGCCATTAGCGCATGTCCGGCAAAGAACAAAACACCAACAGTTAAAACTCGTAATTTTACATTCATATTAACACACTTTAATATTTTTAATGTGACAAATATGTTAATATTTTTTAACAAATGCAAATTTTATTCAAAATTGATAAGGTATATTTTCATTCTTTGCCGAAATTACTATAAATCGCTTGGTTCTTTTGAGAAATGACAAAACAAGAGAATGTTAAAATAGCGTTAAAGAAATCGCCTATTGATTAAGCAAGATTAAGCAAAATTTGGGGTGGGAATAGAAGCAAAAAAGCCACGCTCAATCTGCGTGGCACTCTATTTTTATATAGAAAGATTACCGATTGGTAAATTCGATCATTTGAATCATATCCGCTTCTTTGGAAAAACTAAGTTTGTTGGTTTTCAAAAATTTCTCAAAGTTTGATTTATCAAGGGCAAATTGCGCAATAAATTCTTTGTTGTTTTTCGGAAATTTAAAATACTGTAAATCTTTTTTCACCAAATATAGATCCTTTTCTTTTGCGTAATAGTCATTGTCATCTTTTTTAAAAGTGCTGGGACTTTTTTCTCCTTTTAGTAATTCTATTTTTTCTCTTTTATAGAGGGAATATCTTGGATGTTCTAGGAGTACTACCAAGTAACCAAATCTATTTTTGTTGTCGTAAGAATAATTTAAGATTTGGTAGGTTTTCTGAAAATCTTTAAACTCGATTTTTAAACCCTCTTCTTTATTGGCGTAATATATTTGCCCGCCGTGTTCGAATTCCATTTCATCTGCATAAGCATTGTATCTTAGATTCTGGACATTGGAACTATATCCTAGAACAGTGACCATTTCGAAATGCTTACTGTTCATGTAAGGACTTCCATCAATAACATATTCTATTGTAGTTGGTCTGTTGGCTCTCATAAAAAAGTTACCGGTTGAAAAAGAAATATTTTCATTGCCTACCTGCGCAAACGCGAAGCACTCAAATAGCATAAAAGCTAAAGTAAAAAGGTATTTCATTTATAAATAGTATTAAAGACAAAGGTATAAAATAAAGGATGAAATAAAAAGAGCCGCTTAGATAAGCGGCTCTTCGATAGCTATAAAAATACTTTACGCATTAAATTAGTTGTCGTATCCTGGGTTAGAAACTACTGGGCTGTTAGACAAATCAGTTTCGCTTCTTGGAATTGGGAACGCGTTCAGATTTACATCTGTGCTAGCAGACGTTGGTCTAGGTACGGCATCGCCCCATCTTCTTAGATCCCACTGACGAATACCTTCTCCTAAAAGTTCTTTCATACGTTCAGTTTTCAGCATCGCCATATCAACAGTTGTCGCTGCAGGAAGTCCGCGATTTGTTACAATCATATTGTAGTAAGCCAATGCCTTTGCAGGATCACCACCATTCAATTCGGCTTCGACACCGTTTAGTAATATTTCTTCGTAACGTAACATTTTAATATTATCAGCACCTACACCTTGGGTATATTTTCCGATACCATTGGCGTTAGAACTTGTTGATAAGTATCTTTCACCAGAAGTTGTAACGATGAATGCTTTTCTTACATCATTTGCGGCATAAGCTGCTAATGTTGCAGGTTTTACTACGATGTTACCGTACCCGTTGCGATTTAATCTTTGTCTGTAAGAGTTGGTTGATAGTGAAGCATTAATCCCCACTGCCAATTCAAAGATTGAGTTCGGTGCAGCACCATTTAAAGAAAATCTAAATGTTTCTTGTAATAATGAAGCAGCTGGGACAGAGTATCGAGCACTAAGTACGATATCGTTGGTGAATGATCTTACTTTGCCATAGTCACCTTTGTAGAGGTAGAATCTAGAAGCTAAACCTTTCACCGCATTGATGGTTAGTTCTGTTTTAATCACATTACTTGCAGAACCATTGGCAGTCATTAGTTGTAATGCTTTGGTAAAGTCTGCATCAATTTGCGCTTCAGTTTCAGCGATCGTAGCTCTTGGCATCAAAGCTTTTGGATCATATTTTAATGGAAGAACAACTCCCAATGTACCGCCAGTGTATTTTTGACCATATAATCTATGGGCATCAAAGAAGCCTATGGCTCTCATCGCATATGCTTGCCCTTGTGCATATCTGGCTTCCTCACGATCCAAATCACTTCCTTTTATTGTAGACATATCTGTATTAATTAAGATATTGGCTTTGGCAATTAAAGTATAAATCTGAGAATAGGTATTGGTTGCGTATGCATCGTTAGATAGCATGGTGTAATTCATTACGTTTTGGTAATAACCACCTGCTAAGTTACTTAACATTTCATCTGATCTTACTTCTCCGTATGCTAAGAAATCTGCACCGTAGTATGTATTTGATCTTAAAGACACATAGCCTCCTTTTACAAACGCATCAACTTCGTTTAAGGTCGTTAATTCCGATTGCTGTACTTCTTGTGAAAACTCTCTTTCAACAAAATCGTCTGAACACGAGCTTGCAGTCATTGCAAAAGCAATTGAAAGTAATCCTATTTTTATTGTTTTATTCATTTTCATATTATTTTAAAAAGACATGTTAACACCAAACAAGAATGATTTTAATACCGGTAAAGCTAAGTTTGTGTAGCCTGAAACGTTGGTCTCTGGGTCAAATTTCAATCGGTCATCAAATCTATGAGTCCAGGCATTGTTTGCCATTACATAAACTTGGAAAGAATTAAGACCAGTACCATTTAATAAGCTTCTATCGAATGAATATCCTAATCTCGCGTTGCTTAATCTAATGTAATCTGCGTCATATAAGAATCTTGTAGACGCTGAGTTTGATCTCTTGTTTCCGTTAATGATTGGTTTTGGATTATTAGCAGTGGTATTTGTTGGTGTCCAGTAATCACCCATAACATCACCATATCCTGGGTAATTCAGGGTGTATTGACCATCACTAAATGTGTAAGATGCCCAATCATCATAGATTTTACCACCTATTCCAAAAGTAAATTGTAAATCTAAATCAAATCCTTTGTAAGAAATGTTTGTATTTGCACCTCCGTACAAGTCGCTAATGAATGAACCTTGAACTGCTTGTTGAGCAATGTTATAGTTATTGGTCGTTTCACCATCAACTCCATTGATAAACCAAAGTGGATCACCATTGGCAGCATCTACACCTGCCCATTTTCTCAGGTAGAATGTACGCACTCCTTCACCAACTCTAAGCGTTGTTGTTCCAGAGTTTACTGTACCTCCGTAGAGTTCAGTAATTTCATTCTCAAGAGTAGAAACGTTAGCTCCAATAGACCAGTTTACTTTATTACGGTCTCCTCTGAAGATATCAGCTTTCAATGAAAATTCATATCCTTTGTTCACCAAAGTTCCGACATTATCAACATAGTTTATCAAACCTTGCGCTCTAGATAATGGCAAGTTATAAATAAGGTCTTTGGTTTCTTTGTTAAAGTACTCCGCAGAAACAGTTAATCTATTTCTAAAGAATCCTAGATCTAAACCAATATTCAAAGGATTAACCGTTTCCCAAGATAAATTTGGGTTAAATACTCTATTGTAAGTTGCTGCAGCGGTATCATCATAATTCGCTAAGAAACTATAGGTTGCGTATGGATTCGCGCTCACCTGATTTCCTAACTTACCGTAAGAAGCTCTAAACTTCATGAGTGAGATTTGCTCGATTTGCTTAATTGCATTTAATCTTGCTAAATCAACACCAACTCCTACAGACCAGAAATCACCTGCTTTTTTACCAGGAAGGAACTGGGACAACACGTCTCTTCTATATGAACCGTCTAGTAATAATAGTTTATCATAGTCATAGTGTGCTGTTACCGCATAACCGTATCTCGATGAGATATCTAGTGTACCATTATAACCATAAGGAACAACAAAGTTAGACAAGGTAGTTAATGCTGGTGAACCTACGGTAATACCTGTGGCACTTAAGAATTTTCTGTCCGACTTATATGCTTCTTGAATCAAAGAGACTCCCACATTGTGCATCCCAATTTTTTTAGAATAATCTAAAATATTCTGAATGTTAAAGTTAAAGTACCTGTTTACAGATGTTCTTTGGTACCCGCCATAAGCATATCCATCACCATGGGTAGGATTATAATAGGTATCTTCTTCAACATTAATGTACTCCGGTGCAAAGATTAACTTATATGTTAAGTTATCTAAAATTTTATATTCTGCGCTAAAGTTAGCGAAAGCTCTCATTGTACCTGCTTGGTTATAATTGTTTTCCAAAATATATCCTGGATTAAACATATTATTACTCAATCGGCTGTTTGCTGCGCTATAGTACCAAGTTCCATCTGGATTTCTAGCAGGATCCGTTGGTCTATTGAAATACTGAGCCAACATTGGGTTTGCGAATCCACCACCTTCACCAAGGGTTCTTGTTTTACCATGTGAAATTTGGAAATCGGTTGAGATTTTCAATTTCTCAGTCGCTTGGTATCCTAATTTTGTGGTATAAGACAATCTTTTGAAGAATGAATTCTTCACGATACTGTTTTGATCGAACATGTTCGCCGAAGCATAGTAAGTGAATTTATCATTACCACCAGACATGCTGAAATCTGCATTTTGTTGATAGCCATCTTTTCTTACAATATCAGCCCAATTGGTATCGGCCTGCGATCTAAAAATAGAAAGCACCGTTGCATTGTTAAATGATCCCGCGGTATATTGATCTACCGTATAGTTTTGTCCTAAAAGGTTATTCAAACCATCTTTCAAATACTCTTTATATTCCCCAGCGGTAAAACCTCTATGTGGATCTACTGCTTGCTGATTAAAACCTGTATTAAAAGATAAGTTAAATCTTGGCTTTCCTTTTTTACCCGATTTCGTGGTAATAACAATAACTCCCGCACCTGCATCTGCACCATAAACTGCTGTAGAAACCGCATCCTTGAGCACAGTTACGCTCTCAATATCATCCGGATTCATGTTTGCAAGAATATTTGCAGTGGTGCTATTGGTGGTTAAATCTCCGTTTGCAACACGTACTCCATCTACAATATAAATTGGAGTTGTCACTCCATTAATTGAAGAAATACCTCTTACCCTAACGTTAGAAAAACCTCCGGGTTGACCAGAAGCAGATCCGGTTTGTACCCCCGCAACACGACCTTGTAACATCTTATCTACCGATGCAACTGGTACATCCTGGATTGATTTTGAAGACATTGTACTAATTGAGCCGGTCATTTCCTGAACGGTTTTCTTTTGACCGAAACCTACTACGATTACTTCGTCGATGTCCTCAACTTTTAGTGAGTCCTTTTGTGCCATAACCAATTGTCCTGTAAAAAACAGAACACCTGCGGTTAAAACTCTTAATTTCACATTCATATTAACACTTTTTAATATTTAATGTACAAAGATGTTAATTAATATTAATATAAACAACTTAGCAGGGTGATTAGCAGGGTTATAGCAGAGTTAATACATTGTGTTTAATGCAAGTTAATATTAAATTTTTTATTGGTATCACCACAATATTATATTTTTTGTTTAGGATAATTCATGTTAGTTGTGTTTTTGTTAAGAGAAATAAAATTTATTTTTAAAACGTTAAAATTTCCATCATTTTTTGCTTCAGATAGTTAAATTCGAATTATAGCGGAATTTACCCTCGCATAAAAAGTTTTTAAATTGTAATACATAATAGAGAAATAAATCAATTAAAAACAAAAAAAACCGCCAACAAAGGCGGTTTCTAAATGAAAAATTCTAATTAATATAATGTTTTGTCAGGTGAAGAACATTATTTTGAATCATGATATTATAAATCATTCTGCTTCACCAATCCTTTTGAAGCATCAATTTCATCCTGTGGGATTAACCAAGTCCATCTTGGATCACCTGCTGGCACTTGCAATAAATTGTTCGTAACCACCGCTGAATGATTAGCTCCTGTTCTGTCTAAAGGTAAGTTCAGTCTTTTTAAATCCAAGAATCTAAATCCTTCACCCCACAACTCTAATCTTCTGCTGGTCAAAACTTCATCGATATAAGCTTGACCAGTAGTGGTTGCTCCTGCATATGCTGGATTTCTATTTTTTTCAAATTCATTGAAAACGATTTTAGACTGTGGCTCTTTGCTGTCTCTAGCCAAGGCTTCTGCTTCAATCAAGTACATTTCTGCCGCTCTCATGAAAGGGATGTCGCCTAAACTGGTGCTGTTATCAATTGTACCACTGCTGTTTACAGAGAGGAATTTTTGAGATGTGTACGGAAACTTTGAATAGGTGCTTGGTAAATTCAATGAAGTATGCGCTCCAGTTGGATCAATCACTTGCGTTCTTACGTCGGTCGTCGCAAATTTCGCGTAGAGTAAATTATTCACCACTTTTGGTGCTTGCCGAATTTGAGATGAGTTATAATTTCTAGACATATACGCCATGAAATTCCCAAAGTAGTCCGAGGTTGTATCGAGTGGCTTGTACCCCCACATCCATTCTCCGCTTGCATAACTATTGAAACCTGTTTTAAAGGTTGCGTTGCTCATCAAAGCAAAACCTTGTCTCGCTTCTTTTGCGTAGGTTGCAGCTTCAGGATATCTCCCTTGTACCAAGGCTACCCTTGCCATCAAGCCTTTTACAACGTTTGAATTGAAATGCGATTTATTGGATCTTGTTTTGCCTGTTAGCAAAGTGAAACTTTGTAGTAAATCGTTGTTGATAGCGGTGTATACTTCCTCTAAGGTTGATCTTGGGATCGGCTCAAAAGAATTGTCAAAACGCAATGGTAGACCTAGCTGTGCATTATTACCTCCCGCAACATATCTTTTTGCATAAATCTGTGCCAACATAAAATAAGATTGTGCTCTGAAAGCATAAGCTTCACCCATTAACCTATCTTTTTCTGTCTGATCACCCGTTACTGCTGGCGTATTGTTGATGACAATGTTAGCCATTCTAATCTGCTCATAATAAAAGTCATAAGGATAGAATAAATTCCCTGAGTTTGGGTTGGCGTTATCCAGCCATCTGATGGTACTCACATACCAATTGGGACCAGTTGCTGGGAAGATTAAATCTTCACCCATTACGTCCATATAAATCATGATACCAGTGGCACCATTTTGTCCCTGGCTGCTGTTCTGTCTGTAATGCATATTTCTATGCATTCCATTAATAATGGTATTAATATTTGCTATTGAACTTGTTGCCAGTTGCTCACTCACCGCATCGGTGGGGCCGGTTTCTAAATAATCTCTTTCGCAAGAAGCGGTCATGCTTAGCATCAGTGAAGCAGCAGCAAAAAGAAGTGTTTTTTTATTAATAAATTTCATTTTGTCTGATTTAAAAAGTTGTACTTAATCCAAAGGTTACAATTCTGGAAGGAGAATATCGATTACTCACCGTTCCATTGAAAGACTGATAAGGTTCTAGGCCTTTTCTTTTACTTGAAAGCCAAAGATTTTCACCACTTACAAATAATTTTAAGCTGCTAATCCCTACACTTTTAATAACCTCTTTATTGAAATTATAGCCAAGTGAAGCATTTCTTAGCATCACATAGCTTGCATCGACTAACCATCTAGACGAACCAGCATTCGAGTCGGAAGCTGTAGTCGCATTCAAAATTGGCACATTTGTGATCTGCCCCGGGGTTGTCCAGCGGTCTAGCATGTCTGTATGGGTTGCTCCACCTTGTGGGTAAGCCTCCATAATTGCAGCGTAGTTAGCATCATAAATCTTACCACCAAACTGGTAATTTAAGGCGCCTGATAATTCCCAATTTTTAATATTTAAAGTTGTAGATACGTTACCAAAGAAATCTGGAATTGCAGATCCTTGATACTCATATTTCGCTTTAACTTGTCTTGTTGTAACCAAGGTTCCGTTAACTGTTCTAACGTCTGCGGCGGTAAGATCAGGATATGCATTTTGATCTAAAACATACAAGGCAGCTCCATCAGATGGATCAACACCATACCATGTTTTCAACCAGAAAGCATAGAGGTCTTTACCAACCATTAATTTTTTGCTACCATTGATGATTTCATCTTGTGGCAATTTGGTAAGTTCATTTTTATAGGAAGTACCATACGCATTTACAGTCCATTTGATGTTTTGATTTTTAATTACATCTGCACTTAGCGTTATCTCATAACCTTTATTGGTTACATTACCAATGTTGGTTTCGATACTATTCCCCGGAATACCCGCATTAAGTGGAGTTTTGGTTGGGAAAAGCATGTCTTTCGTTTCGGTTGAGTAGTATTCTAATGTACCTCTTACTCTTCTATTAAACAATTCAAATTCTAAAGCAACATCAGATTGCGCTTTTGTTTCCCACGAAACCGTTGGATCAGCTACAACGCCAAGTCTAATTCCAGGTTCAGCACCATTGTTGAAGCCCAAATCAAATAGAGATTGATAAGCAAACCAGCTATCCAAAGCATCATTACCAACTTCTCCGTATGAACCTCTTAGCTTTAAGAAATCAATACTTTTAACATTGCTGATGAAATTTTCTTTAGAAATCACCCAACCGGCACCTGCCGACCAGAATGAAGCCCATCTAACGTCTGTTGCAAATCTAGAAGAAGCATCCCAACGAATAGAACTTTCTAAAAGATATTTCTCCATAAAATTATAGTTTAGACGGCCAAACCAGCTTTCTTTTGTTCTATTAGAGAATCTAGAGTCAAGTGTTGTATTGTCTACAAAACCACCAAATTCATAAGATCCTACAATACTTTGATTTCTTTTATATCCGTATAAATTATCAAATTTATACTCGCTGTTTTCATGTCCGGCAAGCACTGTAAAGCCATGATTACCGATTACTCTATCATAAGTAAGCAACTGATTAAAAGTATAATCTCGGCGTAAGTACGTGTCTCTTGACGCAGCACCAATTCCTATAGCATCACCAATTTCGGTATTGGTAAAAGTCTTGTTATAGGTTCCACGGAAATTGTAGGCACCATTAGTCCTGAACGTCAATTCCGGAAGTAATTTAAATTCTGCATAAGCACTTCCTTGTAAGTTATAGGTATTGGTAATGTTTTCATTCAGTAAAGTTTCCCAAACAACATTTCGACCAGATGCTGCTCCAGTACCTCTTAGTGCTCCTGCATCATAAAGCACTTCGCCATTAGAATCATATAATCTCGCTCCAGTTACAGGATCATGTTGATAAGGGCTATAAATAGGACCCATTGTTCTGGTCCAACGGAATGGATTGATAAATGAAGCATTACTACTAACCCCATCAACAGCATTTGAACCACTGCTTACGGAACCATTTAAGCTTGTTCCTAATTTTAACCAAGATTTAACTTGAGAATCCATATTTACACGAAGCCCAATTCGTTCAAAATCTGATTTGATCACATATCCTTCTTCCTTCAAATAGTTAATTGAGCTATAAAAAGTACTTTTATCATTACCACCACTATAGCTTAGATTATGATCTTGTCTCACTCCAACACCCATTAAAGCGTCTGCCCAGTCAAAGTCATCATATTTCAACTGTGCTCCTGGACTAAGAACTCCATTTACAACTAACTGATTATTAGGAACATTATAAACATTTGTTTTTAAATTCCCTGGGATTAAATTAGTACTTGCCCATGCATTAGACGCTGCTAATCCTTCGGCAGGAACAGAAGTTCTTCGCCCATTTCTCATTGCTTCCCAAGCGAGTACATAATAATCAGCTGGCTTCACGCGGTCATATTCTTGCACGAATCTACCAATAATACCAGTACTGGTATTAAGAGTTACTTTAGAAGAATTCTTTTTACCTCTTTTGGTGGTAATTAAAATTACACCATTTGCCGCAGCTGATCCATATAACGAAGTTGACGCTGCATCTTTCAATACATTCAAACTTTCGATATCGTTAGGATTAATTGAGTTTAGATTGCCCGGAAACGGTGTGCCATCAACAACAATTAAAGGATCACTAGTTACAGAAAAAGATCCCGCTCCTCTAATTCTAATGGAGATCCCATCGCCAGGTTGACCAGAACCGGCTGCAATTTGAATCCCTGCTCCAGCACCATCTAATGCTTGAAGCACATTCGAAATCGGACGATCTTCAATTTCCTTTGCACCGATTTGTACGTTCGCACCAGTAAGGGTAGACTTCTTCTGGGTTCCATAGGCAACTACTACAACTTCCTCTATATTCTGAGTTTTCGTTGAATCCTTCTGCGCCATCGCCGCTTGGCCTGTAAAAAACAGTACTCCTGCGGTTAAAACTTTTAATTTCACATTCATATTAACACATTTTAATATTTAATCGTCAAATATGTTAATTAATTTTAACACCCACAACAACAAATGTGATGATCGAGTAATTTATTTTAGAATATGATAAAGAATTAGAGTAACTAAATGTGCTTTTACTACGAAACAATCTTTACAATTGCGGTTTTGATAATTTTCATACCGGGTATTTTCATTTATTTTGGAGCAATGCATCTTTTGCAATTGTTATTTATATTAATTCTAAATTGCTAGACGTAAAAAAACCTGCTGAAACAGCAGGTTTTTTTTATTTTTAGAGAATTACTTTAATTTTTTCTTCACAGAAATCTCTTCATAGACCTCTAGAATGTCGCCAACTTCAATATCATTGTATCCTTTGATATTCAAACCACACTCATAACCTTTGGTCACTTCTTTCACATCGTCTTTGAATCGTTTTAAACTTTCCAGTTCTCCTTCGAATTTCACAATACCATCTCTCAGCAATCTAATTTTAGAATTACGTGTTACTTTTCCGGTAAGAACCATACAACCTGCAATCGTTCCTACTTTAGTGATTTTGAAGGTTTCCCGTATTTCTACGTTACCAATCACCTGCTCCTTAATTTCTGGAGAAAGCATCCCTTCCATCGCTTCTTTAACTTCGTCAATCGCTTTATAGATTACAGAATAGGTTCTGATCTCGATTTCTTCTTTATCAGCTAAATCTTTTGCATTAACACCAGCTCTCACATTAAAGCCAATCATAATTGCATCAGATGCGGCGGCTAACAATACATCAGATTCTGTAATTTGACCTACACCTTGATGAATAATTTTCACACTGATTTCCTCCGTAGATAAACTTTGAAGCTGATCTGATAATGCTTCTACAGAACCATCAACGTCACCTTTAAGGATAATGTTTAATTCTTTGAAGTCTCCTAAGGCAATACGTCTTCCTAATTCGTCTAGGGTTACGTGTTTCTTCGTTCTCACGGATTGTTCACGTTGCAATTGCTCTCTTTTGGTTGCAATGGTTTTCGCTTCTCTTTCATCAGCAAAAACTCGGAAACGGTCTCCCGCAGTTGGTGCACCATCTAAGCCCAGTACGGTTACCGGCATTGATGGTCCTGCTTCTTCCATCGATTTCCCTCTTTCATCAAGCAAAGCTTTTACTTTACCGTGATTTTTACCAGCGAGTATATAATCACCTACTTTTAAGGTTCCAGCTTGTACAAGAATTGTGGAGATATAACCTCTACCTTTATCTAAAGAGGCTTCAATTACGACTCCGCTTGCGCTTTTATCTGGATTTGCTTTTAATTCTAATAATTCTGCCTGCAATAATACTTTCTCTAAAAGAGCATCCATATTGTTACCAAATTTGGCAGAGACCTCTTGTGCTTGTACATTACCACCCCATTCTTCTACCAACACATTCATTGTAGAAAGTTGCTGGCGGATATTGTCTGGGTTAGAGTTTGGCTTATCCACTTTATTGATCGCAATAATCATTGGAACTCCCGCGGCTTGTGCGTGAGAAATTGCTTCTTTTGTTTGTGGCATCACATCATCATCCGCTGCGATTACGATAATTGCAATATCGGTAACCTGCGCCCCTCTTGCTCTCATGGCCGTAAATGCCTCGTGACCTGGCGTATCTAAGAAAGTAATTCTCTGACCGTTTTCCAGTTTCACGTTGTATGCGCCGATATGCTGTGTAATTCCACCAGATTCACCGGCAATTACATTGGTTTTTCTAATATAATCCAACAAGGAAGTTTTACCGTGATCCACATGACCCATTACGGTTACGATTGGTGCTCTGAATACTAAATCCTCGGCAGTATCGGTATCTTCTTCCAAAGCTGATTCTTCTACATCGGCATCAGAGAATTCGATGGTATACCCAAATTCATCCGCAACAAGCAACAAGGTATCTGCTTCTAAACGCTGATTCATCGTTACCATTACTCCTAAGGAGAAACAAGCAGAAATAACTTCAGTTGGACTCACATTCATTAAGGAAGCTAATTCCCCAACGGTAATAAATTCGGTTATTTTTAAAGTTCTGTCGGCTGCATCAAGTTCATCTTGACGCTCGTCTTGTTCTCTTCGGTAAACTCTTTTCTCTTTTCTATATTTGGCTCCTTTATTTTTCCCTGCCTTGCTGGTCAGTTTTTCTAAAGTTTCCTTAATTTGATTTTTAACTTGTTCATCCGTTAATTCAACGGGCATTACAGGACCTCTTCTTGCAGGGCCTCTGTTTCCACCTCCTTGATAGCCACCACCAGGGCGGTTTGCACCACCTTGACCCGGCGGACGATTGCCTTGGCCTTGGCCTGCCGGACGATTGCCTTGACCTGGCGGACGATTGCCTTGTGCGCCTTGTTGAGTCGCACCACCCGTAGGGTTTGGCTTCTCTATTCGTTTTCTTTTCTTCTTGGCTGCTGCGGAATTTGCAGAAGGTTTCGGTTTATTAAACTGTGATAAATCAACAGTCTGCTTCAGGATTTTCACACCCTCCAATTTTTTATAAACCGTTTCTATTTTATCTGACTCTGGTGTTGCTTCGGCCTCTGGCGCAGTTTCTACTACTGCCGCAGGTGTTTCCACTGGCGCAGGCACCACAGGTGCTTCCGGTGCTTTTTGCACGGGTGCTTTTTCTGCTGGAGCCTCCGGTTTTTTAGTTTGATCTTTTTTGGAAGCTCTTGGCTTATTGCCTTCGATTTTCGATAAATCAATTTTATCTAAAACCTTGAATTCCTGTTTTTCAGCAACAGGTGTCTGTTCGACCACTGGAGCTACTTCAGCTACAGCCTTTGGCTCTTCAGCGGGTAGAGCAACAGGTTGCTCTTCCTTCACTTCAGGTTTTTTGGGATCTAAGTCGATTTTACCTAAAATTCTTGTTTCAGGTTTCTGACTTGATCTGGCTCTTATTACCTCAGGTTGCGATGGCTCGATTTCCAGTTTTTCTTCCGGAACTTTAGCGATCACCACCTCATGAGAAGCTTTTCTTTGTTCCCCGTCTTTGCGGAACTCAGCTTCTAATGCAGAATATGCCGATTCTTCCAATTGAGCGTTCGGATTACTTTCCACTTCGATTCCTTTGGCTTGTAGAAATTCTACGAGCCTTGTCATCGAAATATTAAATTCCTTAACCGCTTTGTTTAATCTAATTTTTGGCATGTATACTTTATACTTTTATTTTAATTTTTGGCAAAGTTAACCTATTTTAACTTTATAATGAGTTTTTAGAAAAACTTAGTCTTCTAACTCCTCTCTAAGGATTCTCTTTACTTCCTCAATCGTTTCTTCTTCTAAGTCGGTCAAATTAACTAGTGCGTCGGTTTCTTTATCCAAAACGCTCTTGGCTGTGTTCAAACCAACTTTACGCAATTCATCAACAATCCACTGCTCAATATCCCCTTCATCTGTGCCTACAAATTCTCTTAATTCTACATCATCATCTTCATTCGCTTCTCTATAAACATCAATATCATAACCACTTAACCAAGAGGCCAATCTGATGTTTTGTCCTTGCTTACCAATGACTCTTGAAATTTCTTCTACCGGCGTATAAACCAATGCGTAGTTCGTTTCTTCGTTAATTTCAATTTTATTAATGGTAATATTCCCTAAGGCTCTCTTTACCATGATTTCAGGATTTTTGGACCATTGAATCACGTCAATGTTTTCATTTTTCAATTCTCTTACCACTCCGTGGATTCTAGACCCTTTTACTCCAACACAAGCTCCCACAGGATCAATTCTGTCATCATAAGCATCTACAGCAATTTTTGCTTTCTCACCTGGAATACGCACTACTTTTTTCAAAATAATGGTTCCATCTTGAATTTCAGGAATTTCCATTTCCAATAATTTTTCCAAAAATCTTGGTGCCGTTCTCGACACAATGATCTGTGGTTTTGCTCCTTTGAAATCTACGCTTTCTACAATCGTACGAATACTTTCTCCTTTCTTAAAGAAATCAGAAGGAATTTGATTTTCTTTTGGCAAAATAAACTCGTTATCTTCATCATCCAACAGAATAACGTGTTTGTGACGAATATGGTGCACTTCTCCCGTAACAATTTCCCCAATTTTATCTCTAAATTGATCGTATAAAACGGCGTTATTATGCTCCTGAAGTTTGGTTGCTAAAATTTGTTTCAGGGTCAAGATACTTCTTCTTCCTAATTCTTCGATAGGAATTTCTACTGAAAAATCATCGCCAATTTCGAAAGTTGGATCTATTTTTTTTGCTTCTGAGATTTCTATTTCCAAGTCATCATCTTCAGACATTTCATCTGCGACAATTTCTTTATTTAAAAAAATCTGAAAATCTCCTTTATCTGGATTTACAATAACGTCAAAATGATCATCAGAATCGAATCTTTTTCTAAGCAAAGTCTTCAATGAGTCTTCGATAATCGCCATCAGATCAATCTTGCTGATGTTTTTGTCTTCTTTGAAATCGCCAAATGCTTCAATCAATGCTAAACCGTCCATTAATATATGTTTTGTTTAAGGTTTGAAATGTAAAGTTTTTACGCTTTAAATTTATTCAATTTATCATAAAAAAATGCCTAATTCCTAAAAATTATCACTTTCTTGTTTTTAGAACTTTATTGCCACAAGTGCTTTTTTAATATCGGAATAAAGAATTTCTCGTTCTTCAACGACGTCTACTTTTCCTTTTCCAATATCTTTCGGTTTACGGTATTTCAAAACCAAGGTGATTTTATCCTCTTCCACGCTCACCAACTCCCCTTCTATTTCTGAAGAATCGTTCATCACCAATTCTAACGACCGCCCAATATTTTTACGATATTGTCTGGGTGAATTAAGAGGCTCACTTAAGCCGGCACTCATTACTTCCAGAGAGAAATCATGCTCTTCGCGATCCATATTGAATTCTATAGCGCGACTTGCATCTAAACAATCCTGAAGGGTAACTCCGTGATCACCATCCAGAATAACACGAATATGATCGGTTGCTGAAAACTTCATATCAATCAAAAAAAGATCTTCCCTTTCTGCTAAAAAATCGTTTAATAATTGTGCTATTTGCGCTTTAAAATCCATATTTATTTTAAAATACTCTTACGAAAAAAGGCATTCTTCCGAAGGCCTTTTCATTATAATTTCCGTAAATCCGTGGCAAATATACATCTTTTTAATAAAATGACAAAATAATTGCATTTTATTGAAGGAGCAATAAACAGCAGAGAAATGATTAATTCCTATATTTGCAAAAATTAAAAACTCAGATTGTGAATATAACGATTGTTGGCACCGGCTATGTCGGCTTGGTTACGGGAACTACTTTGGCGGAATTAGGAAACACAGTCTACTGTGTAGATATTGACGCTAAAAAAGTTGAAACGATGAAACAAGGAATCGTGCCAATCTATGAACCAGGTTTGGAGGAAATTTTTTTGCGAAATATACAAGCGCAAAGATTATTTTTTACCACTGAACTTAAAGATGCTTTAGAAAAAAGTGAGGTCATTTATTTAGCACTCCCTACTCCGCCTGGAGAAGATGGCTCTGCAGATCTTTCTTATGTACTCTCTGTTGCCAACCAAATTGGCGAACTCATCACCGATTACAAAGTAATCGTGAATAAATCGACCGTTCCTGTAGGAACAGCAGATAAAGTTTCCGCCGCAATCTCTGCCAAAACAAATGTACCTTTCGATGTGGTTTCTAACCCAGAATTTTTGCGGGAAGGTTTTGCGATGGAAGATTCTATGAATCCTGCGAGAGTAATCGTGGGGAGCGAATCTGAACGCGCTAAAGAAATTATGTCGCAAATTTATCAACCCTTTACCAATATTGGCATCCCTATTATTTTTATGGATGAAAAATCGTCGGAACTAACCAAATATGCCGCCAATTCTTTTCTTGCCATGAAAATTACTTTCATGAATGAAATTGCGAATTATTGCGAAAAAGTAGGTGCAGACGTAGATAAAGTTCGCCTCGGAATGGGAAGTGACGACCGAATCGGGCATCGTTTTCTTTTTCCCGGAATCGGTTATGGTGGAAGTTGTTTTCCGAAAGATGTAAAAGCGCTTATTCGATCGGGAAAACAAGAAGGTTTTGATTTTAAAATCTTAGAAGCAACCGAAGAAGTGAACGAAGCGCAAAAAGTAATTTTGGTTTCGGAAATTGAAAATTATTTTGGCGGAGATTTGAAAGGGAAGAAAATTGCACTTTGGGGCTTGGCTTTCAAAGCAAATACCGATGATATTAGAGAAGCATCTTCTTTGGACAACATCAAACTTTTATTGGAAAAAGGAGCGGAGATAATCGCTTATGATGCCATCGCCGAAGAAAATGTACGACGCGTTTTAGGAGATTCCATCACGTATTCACAAGACATGTACTCGGCAGTGAAAGATGCAGATGCGCTTTTAATCGCCACCGAATGGAGTGAATTTAAAAATCCGAACTTTGATTTGCTGGCAAAAAAGATGAAAAACAAAGCCATATTCGATGGTCGAAACATGTTTGCGTTGGATCAAGTTGAAGATACGGGGTTTTACTATAAATCGATCGGTCGGAAAACCATGGGAAATTTTCCCACGTATTAATCTTTAAACAGAATTCTCTTGAAAATTAATTTATTTTCGAAAATAATATTCATTCTACTATTGGCGTTTACGGTCAATAGTTTTGTTTATTTTTCATTCGGAAATTTGTACTCCTCAACGGTTCTTAATTATGCTGATTTTGAAAATCAGTTTCATTCGGGGATTTATCAATATCGAATTTTGAGTGGTTATTTCCTCATTTGGATTTATGATTTTTTATCAAGTTTAAATATTGATTATCAGATCTTTAAATTAAAATTTTTCAATACCGATGCAGAACCGAAAATGTATTTATCTTTTTTTATTTTAAATACCATTTTCTTGATTTTGAGTTCTATTGTACTGGTGTTCATTACCGAAACTAAAAACTTCATCGCCACCCAATCTGAGAAAATCCTCATGATTTCGGTAGCGATTTTTGCGATTTCCCTTTCACAATTTGTGATTGTCCCTTATGATGTTTCGAGTTATTTTTTCCTCTTGTTTTTCTTCTTTTTTCTTCTGAAATATTTAGAAAAAGATTCAGCTTTAAATTTAATAATTTTACTAGTGATTCTCATTATTTCTACCTTCAACAGAGAATCTTCTGCACTTTCACTTTCTTTGGCAGCGACTTTACTGTATGCGAAATTTGGGTTAAAGAAAAAGATGTATTTACCCATAATCTTCTTATTTGTTTCATTTATTGCCGTTTATCTCGGTATGCGATTGTGGTCTGAAAGTTTTTCTACCAATGACGGAAATCTTTTAGAAGAAAATTTCAGCCAGCCGAAAAATTTTCTGGGTATTTTGTTTTGGATGATTTTCTTTATTTTCACCTTAATCCTTGCGAAAGACAGAAAAGGGGTTCGTCTTATTTTGATTTTCCATGTGTTGTCTTTTCCTTATATTTTGATGTGTTTTTATACAGGAATTCTGTATGAAGTACGTTTGTATATTCCGATTTTCTTAACCTCGCTTATTTTGAGCCGAACTGAATTTTCAAGATTTGATTAATTTACCTTAATTTTGCGAAAACATTATTTACACAAATGACCGAACCTCAGCAACAATGGACAGAAACGATCGAGTCTAATCATTCCCTTTTTGACCTGAAACTAAAAGAAGTTTGGCGGTATAAAGATTTGGTTTATATGTTTGTAAAGCGGGATTTTATTTCCGGGTTTAAGCAAACGATTCTCGGTCCGATTTGGTTTTTCATTAACCCTATTTTCACTACGATTGTTTATCTCGTTGTCTTCGGAAATATCGCCAACTTATCAACCGATGGTGCACCAAAAATTCTCTTTTATCTTGCCGGTGTTACCTTGTGGAATTACTTTTCAGGTTGTCTTACAGGAACTTCAAATGTTTTTGCGAGCAACGCGAATATTTTTGGTAAAGTTTATTTCCCGCGTTTGGTAATGCCTTTAACCATTGTGATTTCAAATCTGATGCGTTTTGGAGTTCAAATGGGTTTGTTCATCGTGGCATTTTTATATTATTACTTTAAAGGCGAGGTACAACCTAATATTTGGATTTTAGCCACGCCATTTTTGGTTGTTTTAATGGCTGCTTTTGCGTTGGGCATGGGTATGATTTTCTCTTCCCTAACCACCAAGTACCGTGATATACAAATGCTTTTAGGATTCGGCGTGAGTTTATTTATGTATGTTACTCCGGTGATTTACCCACTTTCTTCCTTACCAGAAAGATTGAAAGCCATTGCTTATTACAATCCGCTATCCGGCATATTCGAATGTTTTAAATACGCCTGGTTGGGCGTAGGAGACTTCTCTGCCGCCATGCTATTAACCAGCAGTGTTATCATTTTCATATTATTAGCCATAGGAACCGTGGTCTTCAACAAAGTTGAAAAAGGGTTTATGGATACGGTTTAGAAGAGTCCAGCGAAAAGTAAAAGAGTCCAGTGAAAATGGTGATGAAAAACAACTCACAAATCGTTTAAAAAATTTATTAAATAAGACAACATGCTCGCATTAAAGGCAGAAAACATATCAAAACAATACCGTCTCGGACAAGTAGGAACTGGCACACTATCGCATGATTTGAACCGATTTTGGCATCAGATTCGGGGCAAAGAAGATCCTTATTTAAAGATAGGCGAAGCCAATGATCGTGCTTCGAAAGGCGAAAGCGAATATGTTTGGTCCTTGCGGGACATCAATTTTGAAATTGAACAAGGCGATGCCGTAGGAATTATCGGCAGAAATGGCGCAGGAAAATCAACATTATTAAAATTATTAAGTAAAGTAACCAAACCCACAACCGGAAAAATTTACACCAACGGCCGTATTGCCTCACTTCTGGAAGTGGGAACCGGTTTTCATCCGGAAATGACGGGCCGCGAAAACATCTATCTGAACGGCGCTATCCTTGGAATGACCCGGAAAGAAATCACCCGAAAATTTGATGAAATTGTTGACTTTTCCGGCGTCGAAAGATATATTGACACACCGGTAAAACGGTACTCCTCGGGCATGTATGTTCGTCTGGCCTTTGCCGTAGCTGCACATCTGGAGTCCGAAATCTTAATTGTTGATGAAGTTTTGGCAGTTGGCGATGCCGAATTCCAGAAAAAATGTTTAGGGAAAATGGGCGATGTTACCAAAGGCGAAGGAAGAACTATTTTGTTTGTGAGTCATAACCTCCCAAGCATTGCTAAATTATGTTCAAAAGGTATATTTCTTGAAAATGGACTTTTGAAAAAAAGCGATGAAATCTCCGAAATCATTTCATTATATGCACATAATACAGAAAGCGAATCAATAATTCCTAATAATAACAAAAGCATTTACCTATTAGATTTTAAATCTTATGATGCTAATGATATAAAAAGCAATCTACAGACTAATAGAAAAGGAATTTTAGAATTCGTAATTAATGCAGATAAAGATGTTAACAACGTTAACATCGGAGTTGGATTTAATGACGATATGGGAACTCGTATTTTCACACCATTTTCAGATCATTTTAAAAAATCATTTAACCTAACGAGAGGAATCAATACAATTTTTTGTGAAATAGACGACTTTCCTCTAAAAGCAGGAAGATATAGTTGCGAAATTTATGTGGGCAACCAATCAGAAGTTTTTGATTATTACGACAAAGGATTAAATATACATATTAAAGATAATTATACCTTGGAAAAACCAGATTATTCGCAAGGTTATTTTATTGTAAAACAAAATTGGCATTTATGAAAGAAAAAGATATAGTGGAGGAATTATTCTGTACAAATTTTGAATTAAAAAATTTGTCAGATTTATTAGTTTATGGCAAAGCAGAAAGGTGGATCTATGGTTTTATGTTCAAAAAATATGAACAAGAACATTTAGATCGTTACAAATATATTCTCAAATATACTAAAGATAAAAATGTTTTGGATATAGCCTCAGGCTGTGGTTATGGCACCTATTTAATTGCAACAGAAGGGAAAGCAAACCAAGTTATTGGAGCTGATTTAAATGAGGACGCAATACGTTATGGTAATCATCGCTATCCCCATGAGAATATTAAAAGATTTGTAGCAGATGGCACTACATTCAAATACGACTCACTTTTTGATATTATTATCAGTTTTGAAACTATTGAACACGTACCTAATTACTTAGATTTCGTAAATAATTTATATGCAAATTTAAAAGACAACGGAACCTTAATAATATCAACACCTATTACTAAAACAACTAATACTAAACCTAATAACCCTTTTCATGTTATTGAGTGGAATTTTTATGATTTCCACAAACTTTTTAAAGACAAGTTTGAAATAATGGATATCATATTACAAGAAATTAGAATTCCTCCTTTCAAAAAAAGAAATGAGTACACTATTAAAAATCGTATCCTCAATAGAATTTCACCAGAAAAGACACAAAAACCAACTATAGGGCAACCAATTGAAAAATTCACCAATCAATATGACATGAATTTAGTAGATGAAGGGTATCAAACATTAATTCTTAAAAAGAAAAATAATGTTTAAATAGTTGTAATCTTATGAACCAACTCGCCATCATCATTCCCTATTATAAAATCGATTTCTTCGAGGAGACGATACAATCTGTTGTTGCGCAAACCGACAAAAGATTTATACTGTATATAGGGAATGATGCCAGTCCGAACGACCCAAAGCCAATTCTGGATAAATATTTGAAACCTAATGAATACGAATATTTTGATTATAAAGAAAACCTTGGAGGTCAAAACCTCGCTTTGCAATGGGAACGTATTTTGGATCATGTACAGGAAGAGTGGTTCCAAATATTGGGGGATGATGATGTTATTTCTAAAGACTTTGTTGCAGAGTTCTATAGCAACCTCAATGAAATCAATAAATACCATTGCAATGTGATTAAATTCTCACAAGGTTGGATCGATGAAAAGGGAACACAAATCCGAGAGTTTACTAATTATCCCAAACTGATGAAACCTTTTGAAAACTGGGAAAAAAAATTCATCAACGGCGATCAGTCAAGTCTTTCAGAACATATTTTCCGAACTTCTTCTTATTTAAAACACGGATTTCGGCATTTCCCTTTGGCATGGTCATCGGACGATTTTGCAGTTCTTGAAATCAGCGACGGAAAAGACATTTATTTCATCAAAAACGCTGAAGTGAAAGTTAGGATTAGCAAAGAAAATATTTCCGGAAAAACCGATAACGAAGAAGAAAAGAAAAAAGCTTTGCATCTCGCAAATGAATATTTAATTAATAAATATTACCGCGAAATCCCCAAAGATTATTTATCATCAAAAATTCAGGAACAGATAAAATACGCTTTTCAACATCAATCTTCCGATCTAAAAATCAATCTAATAAAGCTGTATTGGTATTTGAAGGATTATAAAAAACTCCTAAATTTACCCAAAACCTATTTTTATTTGTACACAAAATAATGCCGAAAGTTTCCATCATCATTCCTTGTTACAATCAATCAGCATTTTTAGTAGAATGCTTGGAATCTGTCGCGCAACAAACTTTCACCGATTGGGAATGTATATTAATTAATGACGGAAGTACCGACAATACCGAAGAAATTTGCAAAAAATGGGTGGAAAAAGATCCCAGATTTCAATATATTTTTACAGAAAATAAAGGTGTTTCTAATGCCAGAAATCTCGGTTTAGCAAAAGTAGAAGGTGATTTTATTCAATTTTTGGATGCAGATGACACCATGGATCTACAGAATTTCGAAAAGAAAATTGCACGATCTGAAAATGTACAAATTATTCTAGGGGAATTTAATATTTTGACGGATAATAAATACTACGACGGATACAATAAATTAAAAAAAGAATTTCTGGATTTTGAAACCCTTTTTTTCGAATGGGAAACTAAATTTACCATCCCGATTCACGCAGCATTAATCTCCAAAGAATTATTAAAAGATTTTCGGTTCGACAGCACGTTACTCTGCTTTGAAGATTGGTTGATGTGGCTGCATATCACTGCACAAAAACCGGTTTGCAAATTTATTGATGAACCCTTGGTTTCCTACAGAAAAGAAGACCATCAAATAAGCGCCTCTTCAGACCTGACGAAATTGATTGATGAGAAAATTAAACTTCTTCCCATCATTAAATCCACTTATGGCGAAGAACTACACGACCGATATGTTTACCAATTAATAAAGAAAAAATCTTTAGAAAATCTTAACCAGAAAAATTATATCCGTCAACTTCAAAACACCAAAGTCTTAAAATACTATCTCTCTATTAAAAAATTATTCAACTAAATTTTTATAATGAAAACTTCCGTCGCACTTTGCACGTATAATGGAGAAAAATATCTCGCAGCGCAACTGGATAGTATTTTATCACAGGAACATAACGTAGATGAAATTGTGATTTGCGATGATCGTTCTACAGACGAAACTTTTTCTATTTTAAAGAATTACAAAACTCGTTTTCCGGAAATTTTCAAAATTTTCAATAATGAGCAAAATCTGGGATATGTTGCTAATTTCGAAAAAGCACTTGCACTTTGTAGCGGCGAAATTATTTTTCTTTGCGATCAAGATGATGTTTGGTATCCTGCTAAAGTGAATTCTGTAATTGATTATTTCAAAGAAAATCCGTCCATCGGAATTGTTGCCCATGATTTGGATCTCTTCGGAACTTATGATGGCAAAAAAACTTTCTGGGAATTGAGAAAATTCTCTGCGGAAACAAAACTTTCAAACCAAGAATTATTAAAGGAAATAGTACTCAAAGGAAATATTTTCCCCGGAATGACCTTGGCAATCAAGAAGAAAACTTTGCAAGACTATTTGCCTTTACAAAAAGTAGATTCCATCATCATTCACGATTACGAATTAGTTATTAAAGGATTACGAGCTCAACAGTTTGGATTAATTTCAAAAACTCTAGGAGCGTATCGGCAACACGAGCAACAATCCATCGGATTTAGCGAAAATGAAAAATCACAAAAAAGTGAGTTGGCGAAAATTCAGCTGCGTTCTGAACATTACTTGCGGCTGAAAAAATATACAACTGCATTCAGTTTAAGCCCAAAAATCGCAGAAGATTACCGCAGAGAAATTAAACATAAATATTCCTTATTTTTGAAAGACTTTACTTTTCTAAAGCGAATTGCAGTTCACTTGAAAAATAAATACTATTATAAAATCCTTCATTTCTAAAAATGCCAAAAATCTACCTCATCATCGTTACCTTCAATGCCATGAAATGGGCAGAAAAATGCTTTTCAAGTTTAAGGAAATCATCTGTTCCTGTGCAAACAATTGTGGTAGATAATGGTTCAAATGATGGAACACAAGATTTTATTAAAAACAATTTCCCCGAAGTAGAATTCTTACAATCTCCTGAAAATTTAGGTTTCGGGAAAGGCAATAATTTGGGAATTGAAATGGCGTATAAAAAGGGCGCAGATTTTTTTTATTTAATGAATCAAGATGCCTGGATTTTCGACGATTCCATTCAAAATTTGCTCGATGTTTTTGAAAATCATCCCAAAAAGGAGGAAATCGGAATTTTGAGCCCGATGCATTTGGATGGAAGTGAAGAAAAATTAGATCTATTTTTAGATAAATATATTGCCCAAAACTTTAAAACCAGAATGATTTCAGATTTGTATTTGAATCAGGTGAAATCTTTTTATGAAATCTCTTTTATCAATGCAGCGCATTGGTTTTTACCAAAAGAAACCGTAGAAAAAGTGGGTGGTTTTAATCCCTATTTTTTCCATTATGGCGAAGATAATGAATATGTGAATCGGCTTCATTTTCACGGAAAAAAAATCTTGCTTTGTGCAAAAAGCAGGGTTGTACATGATGGAAAACAAAATTTAAAAAAAGTAGATTACGAAAAATATTCAGATTTGGGAATTGAAACCAAAATGTTAAACCCCAATTTACCCAATTCTTTTAACCAGGAAAAATCTGCGTTGAAGCAAAGTATTTTGAAAAATTTCTTGTTGAGGAATTTTGAAGAAGTGAAGAGATTGCGAAAAATTCTGCATAGACTTCAGAAAAATTCAGAAGAATTAGTCAGTTTAAAAAACAAAATTTTCAAAGAAGCACATCCTTTTTTAAATATTTGATATTCTATAGGTTTTAATATCTTTGTAAAAACTAAAAACACAAATGATCAGTATCGTAAGTCCGGTGTACAGAGCCGAAAAAATCTTACCCACTTTGGTTGCAGAAATAGATGCGGTCATGGCAACAATTAGCGAAGACTATGAAATTATCTTGGTTGATGATCGCAGTCCAGATGATTCTTGGGAGGTAATGAAATCTCTTACTTCAACAAATCGAAATTTAAAAACTTATCGATTAAGCAGAAACTTTGGGCAACACGCGACAATTATGGCGGGACTTTCTAAAGCTGCGGGAGATTGGATCGTGGTAATGGATTGTGATATGCAAGATCAACCGAAAGAGATTGAAAAACTTTATCGAAAAGCACTTGAAGGATATGATGCGGTTTTGGCTAGAAGAGAAATGAGATTGGATTCGTATTTTAAAAGATTAACATCCAAAATTTTTTACAGGATTTTCAATTATCTTGCTGGTATTGAAATTAATAATGAGATTGCGAATTTTGGGATTTATAAGAATAAAGTAATCACCTCGGTTTTAAAAATAGAAGATCACATCAAATTCTTCCCTCTGTTTGTAAATTGGGTAGGTTATGCCACCACAAGCGTTTCGGTGGAACATCGTCATAGAGAAGATGGGAAATCTTCTTACAGCTTATCTTCGCTCATATCATTGGCTTTTAATGTCATCATCTCTTTTTCCGATAAGCCCCTAAAAATATTTGTGGGTTTTGGAGCAATGATTTCTATGCTATCAATTTTTGTGGCAGCCTATTTCACAATTAGCTATTTTCAAGGGCAAATTTTAATCTCCGGGTTCAGTTCTATTATCTTATCCATCTGGTTTCTATCTGGTATCATCATCAGTTGCATCGGTATTGTGGGTATTTATTTGGGGAAAACATTTAACCAAACTAAAAATAGACCAGTTTTTATTATTGATGAATCATATGGAGGTTAAAGAATTGGTTTGGGATTCTGCATTTTTCAATAAAAAAATTGGCGAAATCAACCTGCTTAAAAATGAAAAAGCAGTGGCAGATAAAATCTTTGATTTAATCATAGTAAAGCAACCAAGCGACGACGATGTAAAACTGGCTGGCTATGAGTGGTCTTATACCGAAACCAAGATTGTTTTTGAAAAAACACTAAAGCGGCTTAATGATATTGATGAAAGCGGTATTCAAGACACGGATCATTGCGCTAAAAATATCGATTTTTTCAAGGAACTCGCCTATGAAAGTGGCCAAAATAGCAGGTTTTTGCTAGATCCTAATTTTGGCGAAGCACTGTTTAAAAAACTCTATGACGAATGGATAATCAATAGTTTAAACAAAAAATTTGCGATAAAAATATTTTTTGTAGAAAAAGAAAATCAAGCAATCGGTTTTATCACCCTACAGAAAGACGGTCAAGTAGGAAAAATAGGACTAATCGCCACTCATCCCAAATTTCAAGGACAAGGAATTGGTAAAAAACTCCTGAAATTTGCAGAAAATTATTGTTTTGATAGGAGCTTAACAAAATTGGAAATTCCTACGCAAAAACAAAACGTTCAAGCTTGTAAATTTTATGAAAAACAAGGTTACGTACTGAATAAGGAATTAATTATAAAACACTTTTGGAGAAAATGATCCCATTTAACAAACCCTATCTTACGGGTAAAGAAACTCAATATATCGAAGAAGCTGTGGCAACTGGCAAGATTTCTGGGAATGGTATTTTTACCCAAAAATGTCAAAAATTTTTCGAAGATAATTATGGTTTTAAAAAAGCTTTATTAACGACTTCTTGTACGGATGCGCTCGAAATGTGTGCAATCTTGGCAAATATTAATGAAGGAGACGAAGTTATTGTTCCAAGTTACACTTTTGTATCCTCGGCTTTACCTTTTGTTAGGCAAAATGCGACCATTGTTTTTGCAGATTCTTACGAAGATAATCCTAATATTGATGCAGATAAAATCGAATCATTAATCACCCCCAAAACCAAGGCAATCGTAATTGTACATTACGCTGGAATTGCGTGCGAAATGGAGAGAATTTTAGAAATTGCAGCGCAACACAACTTGATCGTCATTGAAGATGCTGCACAAGCAGTTGATAGTTATTACACCTTTAAAGACGGCACCAAAAAAGCCTTGGGAAGTATCGGCCACTTGGGTGCATTTTCTTTTCATGAAACCAAAAATATTATTTCTGGCGAAGGAGGAATGCTGACTATTAATGATGATAAATATATACACCGAGCTGAAATAATTTGGGAAAAAGGAACAAACCGTTCGCAATTTTTCCGAGGCGAAATTAATAAATATGGTTGGGTAGATACAGGTTCTTCTTTTCTTCCGAGCGAAATTATTTCTGCTTTTCTTTGGGCACAATTAGAAAATTTAGAAAATATTCAGCAAAAAAGATTGGAGATTTGGAACAAGTATTATGAGGGGTTAAAAGATAATCCAAATTTTTCGCTGCCTATAATTCCAAATTACGCAACCAATAATGCACACATGTTTTATTTGGTTTTTAAAAATATAGATGACCGCACAACAATAATCAAAAAATTAAAAGAAAACGGAATTTTAGCGGTATTTCATTATTTATCGTTGCATAAAAGTGATTTTTATAATGAAAAACACGACGGTAGAATTCTTCCTAACTCTGATCATTTTGAAGATTGTTTATTAAGACTTCCTCTTTTTTACGAACTAACCGCAGACGAACAATTTGAAATAATTGATAAAATCTCATTAACAATAAATGAATAATGAATAGTAACAAAACATTTTCATTAAGCATTGGCTTTCTATGTTGTTCTATAATAATTATTGCATTGTTGCATTATATGACTAGAAATGCTGTAGCAATAATGTCTTTGCAAGATGCATTATGTATTTTCGGCACTTGTTCTATTTTTCTCTTGCTACCAGAAGCTTTCGGAAAAAAATCACTTTTTGTTTTTCTTGGTTTAACTTTACTTTTGCCTTTATTGGGGATTTTTACAATACATGTTCAAAACCTTAATTACGTGATCGTACTATTTTTAGCAAGTGCAAGTGTCGTATTAAATTTAAGAAAATTTAGAAACATTACTTGGAACTTTATTGCATTTGGTTTTCTAACCCTATTATTTTTCATCTTACTCATCTATAGTTCATTCTCTCAAATACTTTCTCCTGTCTTTGCAGAACTTATTATTAATGGAAAATCGGTTCCAGACACTTTGTTTCATGCAGCAATTTCAAATTCTATCCTATTTGAAAACTCTGTTTCTACGCAAATTCATGGAAATAGCACCTTTAGCTATCATTGGTTTTCCCATTATTTATACGCTGGTTTATCGGCATTAATAGGAATTAAATCAATAGAATTTTACAATTGGGGATATCCCATAATAATTCTTCCTTTGTTTATAAAACATTTGTATATTTTATTTTCAGAAACCCTAAGTTTTTTTTCAATAACTCCATCAAAAATTTTAATCTTCTTTCCTGGATTGATCATTTATGTCTTTGTTTTTCTAGGAGTAGGTGGCTTTTCATCTTATTTAAGCAGCGAAAGTCTTATGTTATCTCACATTTATCAATTTATTTTTTGGATAATGGTGATTAGATACCAACAAAAATTAGTTGATCAACCTTTCTTTACAATTGCTGCATTTGCTCTACTCGTACTAATACTTTTTACCAAAGTATCTGTTGGGGTCATCACCTTCATGTTAGCAACATATTTGTATTTCCGTTATTCGCAACGCAAATTACATTATGCAATTTTAATTTTACTTTCAATTATTTTTGGGCTAATTTGCTATTTGTATTTTCTTGCCATCAGAAATCCCGAAAATCCCGTAAATTTTTTAACAAGAATACAAAATTTCACTTCACAAGCAATAAGTTATATTTCTTACATCGTTTCTATATTTTACATCTTCTATTTCTTTTTGAATAAGGAGAACTCTTTCTCCGTAATAATAAATAATTTCAAAAACAAAAAAATAATTCTTGAGGAAATTATTCTCCTTAGTATTATTTTGAGTTTCGGTTTAGGGCTATTTTTTGGCGCAAACAAAGGAGATTCTTTATATTTTGCAAGTACTTTTTTCTTTCTGAATTTTATTATTTTACTATTGCTGATTGTACAAAATTTCACAGCAGAAATAAATCCCAAAAGATCAATAATCGTGGTATATTTCATCATTTTTACATCTTTTCTAATGTTTCCGCAACCAGCAATGATTAAATACAATTCTTTCAAAGAAAAAAACGATTCCAAAATACAAAATCCTTTGATGCGAGAATTAGTAAAAGATTTGATAGAAGAAAAATACATTCCTCATACCGTAATTTCAATTCTTCCCGAGGAAAAATGGTTTTATGAAAGTCAAAAATATAAAATTACCACTCCATTTATTATCAGCGGAATGAGTAATCTTCCCGCTTTACTTTCTATAAGTAAAGAAAACCTTTATTCTAATCAATACTCTTTTGACTCTTATAAAAAGAATTATTCAGGAATCAACAATCACCATCAACTCGTTAGTGAGGCAAAAAAATTAGGTTATAAAAAAATTATACAATTTTATTCCTTCAATGGAAAACTAAATAAAAGAATCATTAATATTAACTAAACCTTAACTTTGTGAAAATTAATCAAATCTTTTCATTACCGAAACTATGTGCGGAATAGCAGGAATTATCACCCCAAATGCTTCAAATTACAGAGCAGAATTACAGAAAATGACCGATGCCATTGCGCATCGTGGTCCGGATTCGGCGCATCAGGAATTTTATGAAAATGCAGCTTTGGGACATCGGAGATTATCCATCGTCGATCTTTCTGAAACCGGCAAACAACCGATGTTTTCTCAAACCAAAAACGAATGTATCGTACTGAACGGGGAAATTTACGGTTATCTGGATCTCAAAAAAAAATATTCCAATTATCATTATCGCGGAACATCGGATACAGAAGTAATTTTGGCCATGTATGAACAAAAAGGTAATGCTTTGTTGGATGAACTTCCGGGAATGTTTGCTTTTGCCATTTGGAATGAAGAAAAACAAGAACTTTTCTGCGCAAGAGACCGCTTCGGCGAAAAACCTTTCTATTACGCTCATGGAAAAAATGGAGAGTTTATTTTTGCTTCAGAAATTAAAGCAATTTTGGCTTCTGGATTGATAAAACCAATCGTAAATCAAGAAGCGATTTCCCATTTTTTACAATATGGTTATGTGAATGCGCAACAAAGCATTTATTCCAATATTTTCACACTTCCTCCTGCTCATTTTTTGGTGTATGCTAAAGGTGAAATTCAACAAAAAAGATATTACAGCATTCCAAAAAACGATTTGAAAATCAATCTTTCTGAAGCCAAAGAAGAATTTTCTCATTTGCTGAAAAATGCGGTAGAAAAACAATTAATTGCCGATGTAGAAGTCGGAAGTTTTTTGAGTGGCGGTTTAGATTCTTCTACAATTGTTGCGATGGTGAACGAATTTAAAGAAAAACAAACCACCATCAGTTTTGGCTATTCTGGCGAAAATAGCGAGCTAAAATTCGCCGAAGAAATTGCGAATAAATACAAAACCAATCACATTGAAATTCACGAAAACCGTGGAGATATTGCCACAGATTTGAAAAAAATATCACCTTTTTTCGACGAACCTTTTGCAGACATGAGTTATACGCCACAATTTAAAATTTGTCAAGCCGCTGCAAGACATCTAAAAGTGGTCCTTTCTGGAGATGTTGGTGATGAACTTTTTGGCGGTTATCATTTTTATACAGTAGAACAGGAAATGCGAAATCATTTTTCCTACAATAATGTATTGCTGCAATTTGGTTTGAAACAATTTGGAAAATTTCGGGAAACATCTTTTGTTACAAAACAAAATGCGATCTATAAAAACATTCTGGATTTTCATCAAAATAAAGTTCGAAATTATTTTACCAAAGAAGAAAGAAATGCTTTAGGAATTAAAGCAAATTTTCAGCAGGAATACAGTTTCAACATCAATCCAAATTCTGTGAACGACATGATGCGCGTAGATCTGGAGAAATATGTTCCAGGAAATATGCTCATGAAATCCGACAGAATGGCAATGGCAAATTCTCTGGAAGTGAGAACTCCTTTTCTAGATAAAGATTTTGCAGAATTCTGCATTCAACTTCCAGACAATTTAAAATTAGATTCCAACAATGATAAAATAATCTTGCGAGAAACCATGCAGAATTACTGGACAGAAACCATCAGGAATCGCGATAAACAAGGTTTTGGTTCTTCTGTAGAAACCTGGTTTGAAGAAGAAAGTTTGATGAATTTATCTGATGATTTACTAAAAAACTCTTCCAACAAAGTTTTTGATGTCATCGATTTCAAAACCACCCAAAAGCATCTCAACAAAGACAAAAAACATTGGAATTTGTTGCAATTGGCAATTTGGGCGGAGAATTATAAGGAGTTTATTTAACACTTCTCTAAAACTTTGAAGGTTTTATAAGTTTTAAAATGGTTGTGGAATCCAAACCTTCAAGGTTTTTAAAACCTTGAAGGTTTAATAAAAAGACAGTTAAATAAAATGAATAGCAAAAAAATTCCGCTTCAACAAGGTTGTTATTATCATATTTACAATCGTGGAAATAATAGACAGAATATCTTTTTCGAAAACGAAAATTATACCTATTTTTTAGATAAATTAGACCAATATATTTCTCCTGTTTGCGATGTGATTTCTTGGGTTTTGCTCAAAAATCATTTTCATTTGTTTGTTTATGTAAAATTGGAATCTGAAATAGTCACTTCAAAACTTAAATACAGTGCTACTGAAACTCCAAAAAAGTTGGATGCCAGTTTACAGTTCGGACATTTATGCAATTCTTATGCAAAGGCAATTAATAAAAGGTATAACAGAACAGGAAGCCTTTTTGAGAAAAATTTTGAGAGAAAACCCGTAGTTGGAAAAAAATATTTTAAACATCTTATTCATTATATTCACAACAATCCTGTTCATCATGGTTTTACAGATAACAACTGGGAGTATCCTTGGAGTTCGTACGGAAGTATAATTTCTCATAAACCTACCAAATTGAATCGTAAATTTGTGTTAGATTTGTTTGAAAATGAGAATTATTTTAATCTATATCTCAAAAATGGAGAAGATTATGATGATATTAAAGATATTATTATTGAGTAAAACAAACTACTTCATCAAACCTTCAAGGTTTTAAAAACCTTGAAGGTTTATTAAAAAAATCGTCTTTCAAATCCAGAACTATTAGAACATATTTCCAAAGTTGGGGGAAAAATTATTCAAAAATATTACGATATAGAAAATGCAAAAAAAAATCAATCAACTGAAAATTCTTTTCAAAGATATTTTGGCATTCATTAAACTGAAATTTTATGTTCATCCGAAAAATGAAAAAGCATTATTGGTGAGTTTAGAAAATCCACAATTGTACCACAGATTTGCGTATTTACTATTGAAATTTTACCAATTGGCTGGTTACAATATTTATTATCCGATGGATTTTTCTTTGTTCAGAAACCTTCGGAACAAAGACCATTATTTAGGATTAATTATGCGGGAGAAAAACTTTCTTGCCATCAATAAAACAAATCTTCCAGAAAATTTTGTAGAAATAAAGGATGAAATGTTCAGTCCAGACTATTTTAAAAATTATTTCGAAAATAACAATCAGGAAGAAAATGCATTTCATATTCCGATGAGTTGCCATCCTTTTATGTACCATCATGAAATTTGGAATAGAGAAATAAACCTCAATAAAAAACGGTACAATTCGATTTTTAGTTATGGAAATTTTGATTCTGAAGCGTATTTAGGAATAAAAAAAACGCACTTTCGGGTTCTAACCAGATTAGATTTACTCCACTTTTTCAAAACTAAAACTGATTTTGTAAACATTAAAAATAAAGAAGAAGTTAACTCTGAAAATGCTTCGCTCGACAGAAAATATGTTTTCGCCATCAAAGAAGATTACAGAATTGAGATGGAAGATATCCGGGAATTATTGTCTTGCTTTAATTTTTATCTGTGTTGTTCCGGTGTGGTGATGCCGCTTTGCCATAATGTGATTGAGGCGATGTCGGTTGGAACAATTCCGTTGATTGAAAAAGGATATTCTGATGTGATGTATCCAAATTTAGAAAATGGTGTAAATGCTATTATTTTTGATGATTTAAACCATCTCGACCACCTACTTTCCCACGAAATTTTTGAAATAGATGCATCAAAAATTTCTGAAATACGAGAAAATGTATTATCTTATTACCATAATTTTTTATCACCAAAAAGTGTCGTAGAAAATTTGAATAAAAGCATTGAAAACAAAAATCTTATTTATCTCCAAGCGGAACATCGCAGCGTGAAATTCTTTTAAATAATGACCATCTCCGTAATTATTCCTGTTTACAATGCTTCTGCTTTTCTAAAAAAAGCGGTTAATTCTGCGTTGCAATTTGAAGAAGTGAAGGAAATTCTTTTGCTTGAAGATTGTTCCACGGATGATTCTTTGGAAATTTGCAGAAAATTAGCGGAAGAAAATACCAAAATTAAACTTTTTCAACATCCGGACAAAGGAAATCACGGAGCAGGAGCGAGTCGAAATCTCGGTTTATCTAAAGCATCTCAAGATTTCATTTCATTTCTGGATGCCGATGATTATTATCTTCCAAATCGTTTCAAAGCAGAAAATGAACTCTTTAAAAATGATAAAATTGAAGGAATTTTCGGAGCCATCGGAACAGAATTTCTATCAGAAAAAGGAAAGAAAGAATTTGAAGCAAAATTTAAAAATACTACTTTAACGACGGTAAATCATCCTGCAGAAGGAAAAGAAGTTTTTGATGGATTGATGGGAATCGACAAAAGTTTCGGGCATTTTTTTCATTTGAATGGATTGACGGTGCGAACAGAAAGCATTCGCGCCAACAATTTAAAATTTAATGAAAATTTGAGGATGCATCAAGATTCAGATTTCATTTTTAAATTGTCCTATCACTGCTATTTAAAATCGGGAATTATCGACAAAGCCATTGCGATTCGGGGCGTTCATGATGATAATAGAATAACGAAAATAAAACTCTATTCTTCCACTTATTTCAAAAATATGTTTCTCTTATTAGAATCTCGATATCTTTGGAGCAAAAATGTGAAAGATTTAGATCCTAAAATAAAAAAATTAATAAAACTTCACTATTTAAGTTATAAAATCGCAAATAAAAAGGGAATTTCTAAATATGTAAATTTCGTGTTGTATTGCATTACCAATCCTAAATTAATAAAAACCAGTCACCGTTTTGTTGCCTTAAAAAAACAATATGATTACTAGAAGATTACAGCAAATCGTTGCACTTTTCAAAGATTTGTTCTTGTTTATTTATTTAAAAAACTTTCATTCTCCAGAGATAAATTCAGAGAAGAAAATTTTTGTGAATTTTGAAAATCCAAATTTGTATCATCGCTATTTTTACAATCTTTTGAAAACGTTGAAGATTGGCGGTTATACTCTTTATTATCCAATGTCTTGGGCTCAATTCCGAAATTTGAGAAATGGCGATGTGTACTTGGCTTTGATGTTTAAAGAAAAAGATTTTTTAATTATAAAAAATATTCAGAAAGACGACAGTTTTATAGAATTGTCTGATGATATGTTCAGTGCGAATTATTATAAAACCTTTTTTCACGACAATAAAGAGGAGAAATCTTTTTTTCATATTCCAATGACTTTTCATCCGTACATGTATTCTGAGAATTTGTGGAATCAACCTGTAGAAAGTTCAGGACAAAAGATAAATTCAATATTTGCGTTTGGAAATTTTGATTTGGAAGCATATAAAACTATTGATGAATACCCTTTTGAAGTGATCAATCGAGTTGCGCTTAAAACCTTTTTCAAGGAGAAAGAAAATTTCGTGACTGTTGAAAGTAAAAAACAATTGCTCCAATTGATTGAAAACAGAAAAGACAGAACATTCATATTTGTGAAAAAGCACAAGTATCAAATCCCAATGGAAAACGTAAGAAAACGTTTGTCCAAATTTCAGTATTTCCTGTGTTGTCCACGAGTTTTTGCACCGTTAAGCCACAATTTTATAGAAGCCATGTCTGTAGGAAATATTCCTATCATTCAAAAAAATTATGCTGCAACCATTTATCCTGCGTTAGAAAATAATAAAAATGCGATCATTTTTGATGATTTAGAAGATTTAGATTTTATTTTAAGTTCACTTTTCGATAGGAATAAGGAGGAAGTTGCAAAAATGGAAGAGCATGTAAAAATTTATTACAATACTTATCTTTGTCCAAAATCTGCTGCAAAAAATATTATTAAGAATCTTCATAAACGCAAAATATTTCTCAATGCAAGTGAGCGCAGTGCGAAATTATTACAAAAACTACAATATGAAAACACTTCAACTCATTTATAACGTGATCTTTAAAGAAGGTATCATCGCTTTTATCCAAAGAAAAAGAAACATCACTTTTTTGGATAGCAAAACTATTTTTACCATAAAATATCGAAATAAAGACACCAAAATTGCTTTGAACCGAAAGTTCGGACATGTAGATATGAAGATATTCCGAGATGGAATTTATGAAAAGGATATTGTTGATGATATTTTTGATGAATTAGATGAAACGAAAAATCTGATTGACATTGGTGCGAACATCGGACAACACAGTTTGTTGATGGCTCCATATTGTAAAAACGTGTATTCTTTTGAGCCAATTCCTGCGGTTTACAATCAATTTAAAGAAAGTATTGCGCTGAATCATTACCAAAATATTCACCTTTTCAATACTGCAATTGGCGATAAAAAAGAGTCGCAACCTTTTAATTATGTAACCAATCACGCTGGAACAAGTTCTTTTGTGAAACGTGATGATCCGAATCCAAATATAATTACCGTTCAAATAGACACTTTAGAAAACATTTTGAAAGATGTAAAAATGGACGTTATCAAGCTGGATGTGGAAGGATATGAATCGGTAGTAATTTTAGGAAATAAAGAAAAAATCTTGCAAGACAAACCTGTAATTTTCATGGAATATAATCCCGATTGGATTGAAAGAGAAGGTTCTGCTAAAACTGATGAAGTGTTCAATTTCTTTTTAGACAACGAATTTACAGTTTTCAGTAGAAATAAAAATAAAATTTTATCAAGAGAAGAATTAGATACAAAAGGACAAGATAATTGGATTGTAAAACCGATTTTGTAAATGAAAAAAAACTACTTTTGGATCGATCTGCTGAAATCTTTGGCTGCATTTGCAGTTATTATTTTGCATGTTTCTGTTCCCATAGTTTATCGTTTCGAGGAAAAAGAAATTTGGTGGGCAGGAAATTTCTACAACAGTTTGGTGCGATTTTCAGTTCCAATTTTTGTGATGATTTCTGGTGTTTTATCAGTAAATGTGGTCGTTGCTTCCGTTGGAATTTTCATTGCTTTTAAAGATGTCATCATTAAAAATGAAAAGATAATTAAAGGAATTTCATTCATTAGCAAATACAGTTACGGCATCTATTTATCCCATATTTTTGTATTAATAATGTTTGCGAAAATTGGTTTTAGTTATGATTATTTCAACTACTGGATCAGCATTCCAGTCATCGCAATTTCTTGTTTCGCACTTTCTTTATTGCTTACTTTTCTAATTTCCAAAATACCTTTGGTTGGTAAATATATTTCTGGTTAAAAAATTATTTAAAATAAAAAACTATCTTTCCCAATCATGAAAATCTCTGTAATCACTCCCGTTTATAATGCCGAAAATTTTATTGTTCAAGCAGTAGAATCCGCTTTGCAATTCGAGGAAGTTTGGGAAATTATTTTGGTGGAAGATCAATCTCCGGATAATGCTTTGGAAGTTTGTGAAAATTTAGCAGAAAAATATGATCGTGTAAAACTTTTTCAACATCCAGACAAAAAAAATCACGGAGCAGGAGCGAGTAGAAATTTAGGAATGGAAAATGCAACCGGAGATTTCATCGCATTTCTAGATGCAGATGATTATTTTCTACCAAACCGTTTTGATGCAGAAAAAAAAATGTTTCAAAACCCAGAAGTTGATGGAGTTTACGGTGCTTTAGGAGTTCATTATTACTCCGAAAAAGCAAGAGAGCAATATTTCCCAACTTACGGAAATACATTGACCACCGTGTACAAAAAACACGCTCCAGAAGATGTTTTTCCGGGACAAATTGGTTTGCGTGGAAGTTTCGGATTGTTCAGCATTGATGCTTTAACTTTGAGAAAATCTTCTTTAGATAAAGTAAAACCTTGGATGAAAACCCATCTCCGTTTGCATCAAGATTCAGAATTTTTATTTAGAATTTCTTATTATTTAAAATTATTTCCAGGAATTTTGGACGAAGCAGTTGCAGTTCGTGGTGTTCACGAAAACAACCGAATTTCTCAACTTGATTCCAAAAAAATAAAACCTGCAACAACCAGAGTTTTGCTGTGGAAAGAAGTGAATGATTGGGCGAAAAACGAAACAAAAATGCCAGAAAATGAAAAACTTCACATCAAAAGAATGCACCGAAGTTTCGAAATTGCAAATGCACCTTTTCTAAAAAAATGGGGAATGATTTTGAAATATTTGGTGGTAGATTTTGAAAGTATAAGAT
The DNA here is from genome assembly GCF_030409525.1 of Kaistella yonginensis. Lineage (GTDB taxonomy): Bacteria > Bacteroidota > Bacteroidia > Flavobacteriales > Weeksellaceae > Kaistella > Kaistella yonginensis. Next base: position 225,175 of record NZ_JAUFQB010000017.1, read on the forward strand.
CTGGATTGTATAATATTAATTTTCGGAAAGATTTATTTTAAATTTTTTCCTAAAAGATATTTTTTCTCTACCCAATTATTTGCTTCATGAACCAGAAAAAAGCCATTTTTTTTATAAAAATTGAATGCGCTATTTTTACTTTCAACTTCCAATTCGTAATATCCAAATTGCTCCCATTCCTTTTCGAAGGCTTTTAATAAAGAAATTCCAAATCCTTTTTTGGCAGTTTTAGAATCAACTGCGATATAGACTAATTGTCTTTTGCATGGAGAAACGTAAGTTTTTGCTAAAAATTTCCCCAGAAATAACAACAAATATTTCGGGTTGAATAAAAGTGTTTTGAACGTATTAAAATAGAAATAGAATTTATTTTCTTGAATTAAATCTTCGTATAACTTTTCAACATCGTCAGTTCCAAAAACAAATCCTGCTAATTGTTCATTTTCAAAAACACCCAAAAGCAATTGATTTTTCCGCGAAATTTGTAAGTGATAAAACTTTTCAATAAAACTCAACGGAAATTTTGTGAGAAAACTAGGTAAATTTTCTTTGTGAATTTTTGCAACTTCTACAATGTGTTTTTCTTCTAATTTAAGAATCATTTCAAAACTTTAAAAATGAATTTTGGTCCCAAAAAATTGGCAAGTGAAAGTGGCAATTTCTTCCAAGTATTAATTAAAAACTGAATTATTTTACCATCTTCATCATTTTTGTGCTCTGTTTTTTTAAAATAATAATAGAACAATTGCACTTGTTTTGCTCCCCAAGATAATTTGAATCTGATGGTACTTTGTCCTTCTCTACTTCTTCCCAAATCAAATATTTTTATATTTTTTTCAATCGCAAATTTGATGATTTCCCAATACAAAGCATTATTGATGGAATATTTATTAAACTCTTTTAAAGTAGCAGCATAAGGATGATGGATGGAATATTCATCAAAAATTAAACAAGCACAAGAAACTGGTTTTCCTTCAAAATAAATCACAATAAACGAACTGTCGTAAGATCTTGGATTGTCCAAAGAAAGCATAATATTTTTGTAGAAATCTTTGGAATGCGTTGGAGTTCCCAAATCCCGCCACGCTCTGGAAATCACGGAATAGAAATCGTCCAAAATTTCTGTCTTTCCGAATTTAATTTTTAAATCTAATTTTTCGGTTTTGCGAACTTGGTTTCTGGTTTTAGATTTCACTTTGTTTTTCCAAACCTCATCTTCTCCACCCCTCAAATCTAGCGTAAATGTGAAATAATCTTTGATGAGAATATGCGGGAGATTTTCATTAATTAATAATTCTGCGCGCGATTTTAATAAAATTGGTTTATCAAATTCTTTAAAATCCTGCAAACTTAAAGCATTTTTAAATTGAAAATTTCCACCATCTGTAATATATGGCGAGTTTGAAAATTCTTTTCCATTGCCATAAAAAATCATTTCTTGCCCTTGAATATGTACTTCCTTTATGTCTAAAGAATACGATTTAGAAACCATTTCTTTCCATTCTTTGGTTTCCGCAAAACTCAAAGGTCTATACATATTTTTCAAAATTTTTGTTGAAACACAATTGAAATTCTTGCGTTCTGAAATCAGAATTTAAAAACTCGATAAATCTTGGCTCCAAATTTTTTATATTTTTATCTAATTCAATAATACTTGGATGAAGCATAATTTCTACTGTTTCATCGGTGGAATTTTCTAAATAATCAAATAAATTATCAGCGTTGATTTCGCAAGTATTCAAAATACTATAAAACTGAATTTCGTTTGTATTAGCATTAAAAATACTTAAAAAACGCAGAATCATTAATTTAATAATATTCGCAAAAGTTGCCGTCTTTAAATTATATTTAAAAGAAGTGAGAAAACTTTCATTAATTTCTCGAATTCTAGGGATTGAATATTTCTTTGCTAATTTCCGCACAATTTTGTTGATTGACGGAATAATGTGAACATGTTCATGGCCGTCAACATGAGAAATTTCTATTCCTTTGTTTTTTATTTTTAAAATTTGCAATTCTATTTCATATTCTAAAGAATCTAGGACTTTTTTAGTTTTTCTTTTAAATAAAAGTTTTACAAAATCATTTTTCAGCAATCCATTTTCTGCCAGAATATTGTTTGGAAATAATGCCTTTGCACAAGTTAAATTCACATGAACACCGACCTTTAGATTGCTGCACTTTGGAATGATTTCTTCAACCGCATCATCAAAATACTCTGTATTTGCCATCAAACTTGCATGAGATAGGAAACCTTCGGTATGGGCCTTCAAAATCGCCTGATTTACACCGGGAGAAAGTCCCAAATCATCGGCATTGATGATGATTTTTTTATCCATTATTTTTCTTTTAATGATTTAAGATGGTAATAATTCATAAGATTGAGTTCCATAGATTTGTTATCATTTGCATTCTCATCAATATAATCTTTGCCAGATTCCAACAAAATTTTTCGGTTTAATCGAGTTCCAAAACGGTCATCAAAATAATTAAATTCTTCTGATAAAATTACATCATCACTCTTTAATTTTTCTTTTTTAATTTCATTAATGATAAACTTATAATTCTGATTAGCGTGAAAGGTAATCATTAAACTAAAAATAAAAAATACCATCAAAAAAGCATAGCTCACAAAAGCACAAAACTTAAATTTGAAATATTCTTGGAGAACAATACCCAATTTATATAAAATAATGATGGTTATAACGGTAGAAAAGAACAATAGTCTCGGTCCCATCAATGGTGATACGGCGACAATAAACAATGGTAATAATAAAAATGGAACATAAATAAGCATTTCTCGTTTTACCAAAATACTCATTTTTAATTTTTTTCTAAATATAAAAGCAGAAATAATAATCAATATTCCGATGATGATGAATTCTATATTGTAATAAAAATAAGTTTTGAAAATATTTTTAAAATTAGACAAATAAGAAGCTGTTTCAATATCAAATGGAGATTTTCCGACCACTTTTTCTTTAACCCTATTTGCAGGTGCAAAAAACAACATCAAATAACCAATGAAAATTGAAATCGGCAAAATAATGAATCGAAGATTGGGTAATTTTTTATTTTTAAATAAATAATATGCTCCTCCCAAAAAAGACATCAACAATAAAACGGGCGGAATATGCTCATTTCCCATTCCGATAAATAGACCGAAAAACACCAATAAAATATAATTGATTTTGTTTAAATGATCTTCTCTTCTATAAATGTAATATTCTGTAAAGAGGAAAACAAAAATCAAATAGAACAAATGAGTCAAGGTATAATTGGTGCTAAATGGCGTGTAATAAAACATTTCACCAAAATAACTGAGCAACAAAATAAAAAATGCAGCGATCATCATAAATTTTCGCAAATCTTTGGATTCTCTAAAATTTGGAAGTTTCCTGTAAATATTAAGAAATAAAACGGCAACAAATCCATTGAAAAGGAGCAAACCAAAAGTAATTTCTAAAAATATATTTCGAGAAATAAGATTTGAAAAAAACTGACCAATTCTTGGATTTACCCTCACATAAGAATCATAATATTCGGTAAAAAGATTGGGCGTATTTACTTTTTCTAAATAGTAAAACTCATCTCTGGAAACCGGATAAAAATAGCAACTGACTAAAATTGCTACATTAATAAAGAAAAAAATGAAATAAGGTAAATTACTTTTCTTCATTTTTGATGATTTCATTAAAGTATAAAGGTCTGTTTTTCACCTCGATATGAATTCTCCCGATGTATTCTCCGATAATTCCCAAGAAGAAAATAATCAGGGAACAAAAGAAAATTACTGCGGAAAGTAAAGTTAAATATCCAGTTCTCGGTTCATGATGAATCCAACTGTTGTAAATAGAATATGCTAAAAACAAAATTGAAAAAATACAACCCAAAACTCCTATGAAAGTCGCTATTCTCAAAGGTTTTACAGAAAATTGAATCACACTATCAATCGCCAATTTGTATAAATTCCAAAAATTATATTTTGTAGTTCCTGCATTTCTTTTTGGTGCCGCAAAATTGATAATATGTGCATCTTGTAAACCCACTAAAGAAAGCATTCCACGGAACATTCTATCGGTTTCATTCAAACTATTGATCCACAAAACGTATTTTTTATCCAGCAATCTGAAATCTGGCATATTTCTCGGAATCTTTACATCAGAAAGCGTATTTAGAATCCAATAATAGGTATTTCCTAAGATTTTATAACGCAAACCTTTGTCTTCATTATCAGTTCTTTGCGTGAGAATTAATTTTTTTCCTTGCTCCCAAAGTTGAATCATTTCTGCCGCAATTTCAGGCGGATGTTGTAGATCTGCATCCATGAAAATAACGGCAAAATCGTTTTCACCGGATTTATTTTCTTCTGCGACATAGTTCAAACCTGCAGTCATCGCAATTTCATGCCCGAAATTTTTGCTTTGGTTGACGATGATGATATTTTGTCTTACTTTCTGGGCTTTCAAAAGTTCCGCTAAAGTCTGATCTGATGAGCCATCATTCACAAAAACCATTTCGTAATTCGCAATGTTTTTACTTTGAAGATTTTTCTCCAAAGAATCCAAGAGAACAGGAATATTCTCTTCTTCATTGTATGCAGAAATAATGAGGTAGATTTTTTTCATGTTTTATTATTTCACAAAAATTCCAACAAACTTGCCTTCAAATTCTACCACCGATGTTTCGATATTGTTTTTTTCGCAAAAATCTTGGTATGCAGAATTATCTCCAATATCATCACTCAAAAAAACGCCACCTTTTCTCAAATGCTTGTACAATTCGTTGTAAGCCCAAGTTCTGCCTTCATAACTTTTATCCGAATCGTAATGAACTACATCAAAAGTTTCATTTTCTGCGAAAATTTTCGGTAAAGATTCTTTGTCGGCATGACGAAATAATTTCCAATTTTTTTTGAGTTTTTCTGGAACAATGCAACCCACATATTGATCGCCATCTTGCCCCAAATAAGGCATATCTGAACTATAAAGCGTTCCATTCCTTTTTTCTAATGATAGCAATGCTGCCAAAGAAGACCAGCCATATGCAACACCAGTTTCTACAGAATTTTTTGCTTCTGCAAATTCACAAGAATAATAAATAAGTTCTAATGCTCCTGCTCCTCCCATTTTTATGGGACAATCTTTTTCTTTTTGCGATGATTCTTTTAATTCTGAAGGGAAAATTTCTGAAAATGATTGCATTTTTATTCCAAACAAATTTTGGATGACAACTTCCTGCGAAACCGCTTTGGATTTTGCCCATTCTGCGGTTTTTTCTTTTCCGCGAAAAGCACTTTTCCGATTAAAAATATTTTTAATGATTTTTCGTCCTAATTCTGGGTATAAATCTGGACGTTTTGCATATCCAATAAAGGTTTTCGCCACTCTTTTTAATTCGCTCACAGTTGTTTTTCTTAATTGGCAAAAATAGGTAAATTTCCATTAATGTTAAAAAACACCTTATCTTTGTATTGATTTCTAAAAAATCGATTGAAAAAGAATTATTTCCAGACATGATTACAGCAATTATAGAAAAACTTCAACGCAAAAAACAAAGGATGATTTTAGAAAAACATCCACAAGTTTCGGTTGGTAAAAGTTTGAAATTGGGAATCAACAATCATTTTATTGTATATCCAAAAATCAAAAATTTCATTCTTGGCGATCATGTTTCTCTTCGAAATTACATTCATATCATCGTTCAAAACGGAGCGATTTTAGAAATAGGGAACAATGTTTTTTTAAATAATCAATGTTCTATTACGTGTTTAGACAAAATTTCAATTGGCGAAAACACATTATTTGGCGAAAATGTGAAGTTGTATGATCACAATCATTCTTACCAAAGAAATGAAAATAATTTGAAAATTTCTCATTCAGAATTTACTACTGCACCTATTTCAATTGGAAAAAATTGTTGGTTGGGAAGCAATGTTGTTATTTTAAAAGGCGTAGAAATCGGCGACAATTGCATTATTGGAGCAGGTTGCGTGATTCACAAAAATGTTCCAGCAAATTCTACTGTTTTCAATAATCAAGAACAGATTTTAAAAACCAATTAAATGAAATTTTCTGTTCTCATTGCGCATTTCAATAATTCTAAATATTTCAAAGATTGCTATGATTCTTTGCTTTTGCAAACCTACGAAAATTGGGAAGCGGTTATTTTGGATGATGCTTCTGATGAAAATGAAAAAGCCGCAGTTCAAAATTTAATTAAAGACGATCATCGTTTTAAATATTTTGAAAATTCTGAAAATCAAGGAGTTGGATTTACAAAAAGCAAATTGATAGAATTAGCAACCGGAGAAATTGTTGGTTATGTAGATCCAGATGATGCCATTTTGCCGACCGCAATTGAAAAATCCATTGAGGTTTTTAAAAAAGATAAAAATACCGTTCTCACTTATTCCCGCTTTTTCTCTTGTGACAAAGATTTAAAACCGATAAATCCGTTCAAATCTGCACAACAAGTTCAAAATAATGATCTCTATTTTTTTAATTATCCCATTCAAATTGCGCATTTTGTTTGTTTTAAAAAAGCAACTTATCTTTCGACAGAAAAAATGAATCCCGACTTGAAAATTTCGGAAGATCAAGATTTATATTTAAAATTATACGAGAAAGGAAAAGTAGTATTCATCGATGAAACCAACTATTTGTACCGAACTCATCAAGGTGGAATTTCTCAAAATGACCACAAAAAAAAATCTTATGAATATTGGGGAAAAGTAATTTTCGATGCGATGACAAGAAGAAATTTAAAAACAATTAACGGACAAAAAATTCCAGAAAAATTTAGCAATTCCGAAGAAATTTTCGCTTTATTGGCTTATCAAAATTCAATTTCTTATCGAATTAAAAAGAAATTAAAAATCCTATTTCAATCTTTTTTCTAAATTTAATACATGAAAAACTCATCAAAAATAAAAGTATTATTTCGACATCGTTCCATGGAAATGGGCGGCGTGGAAAAAGTAATGTTGAGTGTTTTGAATAATTTAGACCAAGAAAAATTTGAAATGACGGTTTGTTTGAGTTTAAATCAGGGCGAATTGCGCGACGAATTTCCTTCTCATATTCGGAAAGTTTTTTTAACAGAAGGAAAAGAAGATTTTTCCAAAAATAAATTCATACAGAAATTTCAACTTTTTAAAAGAAAACTTCAACTCGAAAAATTATCAAAAAATCCAGAAATTGTTGATAAAGAAATTTTAAAAGAAAATTACGACATCGAAATCGGGATGACTTATAATGATTTTGAATTGATTCTAAATTCCTCCAACAAAAATTCTAAAAAAATAGGTTGGTTTCATTCTGAAATTAATTTACCGAAACTTCAACCTTTAGTTCCAAAAATTCTGGAACATTTTCCACAAATGGATCATATAATTTATTGTTCCGAAAAGATTCAGAAAATTATGCACGAAGTTTATCCAAATCTTCAATATCCTGCAGAAAGTGTGATTATCAATGCAATTCCAATTGAAGAAATAAAGAAAAAAGCAGAAGAAAATATTTCAGATTTACCAAAAAATCCCGTTTTCGTTTCTATTGGAAGATTGCATACCAGGAAAGGTTACCATAAATTGATGGACGCACATTTTCAATTATTAAAGGATGGTTTTCCGCATTCTGTCCTGATAATCGGAGATGGAGAAGAATTGCCCAATCTTTTGGCTCAACAAAAAAAATTGGGAGTTACCGAAACTTTTATTTTCGCAGGAAATAAAATGAATCCTTATCCTTATTTAAAAAATGCCGATTTTTTCATCATGCCATCGGAATCTGAAGCGTGGCCTTTGGTCATTGCAGAAGCATTAATTTTGCAAAAACCCATCATTGCAACAAAAGTTGGCGATGTAGAAACCATGATAAAAGATAGGAAAACTGGCTATTTAATCGATTATAAAACGGGTGAAATCTACGAAGCGATGAAAGAATTTTTGACCAATGAAAGTTTGGTTTCGGAAATTAAAGAAAACTTGAAAGACATCGAAAATGAATTTGATAATCAGAAAATTTTCGATGAAGTTGAAGAAATCATTACTAATTTAGCAAAAAACTAAAAAGATGAATTTTCTGTACAGAATTATTCTAAAAATCCATACCATTTGCGTAGAATTGCGCGACAAAGCATACATCGAAATGTGCAAATCCCGCGGATTGAAAGTTGGGAAAGATGTGATTTTCATTGAAGCACCAAAATTTGGATCGGAACCTTATTTAATAGAAATTGGCGATCGCACAAAAATTACTGCAAACTGCACTTTCATCAATCATGATGGCGCAATGTACGTGATTCGCACCATGGAAAAATATCTTGATGCAAGAAATTTCGGACGAATAAAAATTGGAAAAAATTGCTTTATCGGAAATAATTGCACCATTCTTCCCGGTGTTGAAATGGGCGATAATTGCATTTTGGGAGCAGGTTCTGTTTTAAATTCTTCCACTCCACCAAATTCTGTTTTTGCTGGAACACCCGCAAAATTAATTTGCACCATCGAAGAATACGGCGATAAAGCATTGAAAAACAATGTGATGTATCCAAGAGAATTGGAACTGGTTCGTCCGGAATTGGATGATTACATCAAAAAAAATCTTCCGCATGTTTATAAACCTGTGAAATAACGGGTTTAGGAAACGTGATTTTCTTAACATGACAACAAGAACGTGTTAACAAAAACTGAAAATCTTAACATTAGAAATTATTCCAAACTGGAAACACCCGTTTTGACCATATTTATTGCAACTTCTTTTCGATTTCCGTAGGTGTTATGAACAGCATCTTCGCTTAAAACACCACGCGGAAAATCTTGTGGAATTCTTTGTTCTTCATCGTCTTTACGGTCATTGTGCCATTTTTCGCTGCCGTAATAATCCATTAGTTTATGAAAATCTACCTCGTTTTCTTTCCATTTTTTAATTAAAATTTCCATTTCGCTGATTAATGCATCGGTGTGATTTAAAATATTTTCCATTTGTTGGATGTTTTCCAAGCGTTCTTCCATTTTAAAAATTTTCAATAAATATAAAGATTAGTTTTCTTACCTTATTTTCGCTTTCTTATATTTGTAAAAATTTCAATTTTTGAAAAAGAAAATCCTTATCAGAATCGGTTCTTTGCGTCATGGTGGTGCAGAAAAAGTTTTGGTTACTTTTCTGAAAAATTTGCCGAAAGACAAATATGAAATTGATCTTTTATTAAATCTTTATTCGGGGAAATATTTGGCAGATGTTCCTGATTTTGTGAATGTTTTGTACTTGAATAAAGGCGAAATGATTACCACCAATCGTTTGCAGGATATTCCTACAAAGGCATTTCGAGTGATTTATCAAAAATTACTAAAGAAATTTCCGAAACTTTTATATCAATTTATTTTAAAAGGTAGAAAATACGATATAGAATTTGCTGCGATTCACGGAATGCGTGATGAAATCTTGAATTCGCCTCAAAAATCCTCAAAAAAAATCGTCTGGATTCACAATGATTTGAAGAAAACGGAATTTCATAATTACACTGATGAGGAATTTCGGAAGTTTTTTGGCTTTGATAAAATAATGGTAATTTCCGAGAAAATTCAAAAAGATTTTGAAGTTTTAGCCAAAAACGAGGAAGAAAAAAATAAAATTGTGCGAATTTATAATCCTTTAGATACGGAAGAAATTTTGGTGAAGTCAGAAGTTGGAAGCGGGAAGTTGGAAGATAGAACTGAAAAAACAGTACCAACTTTCGTTTCAGTTGGGACGGTTTTTCCGCAGAAGGGTTTTGATCGATTGCTGAAAGTTCACAAAAAATTATTGGATAAAGGTTTTCCACATCAAATCCTAATTCTGGGTAATGGTTATGATTTTGAAAACATCAAAAAATTGCAAGAAGATTTGGAAGTTACTGAAACTTCAACGCTTTTTGGCTTTACCGATAATCCTTATCCACATTTTAAAGAGGCAGATTTTTATGTTTTAAGTTCGAGATATGAAGGTTTTCCGACGGTTTTGTTTGAAGCAATAACTTTAAAAAAGAAAATAATTGCAACCGATGTTTCTGGCGTAAAGGAAATGTTGGAAGACGGAAAACTCGGTTTAATGGTAGAAAACTCTGAAGTTGGAATTTATGAAGGAATGAAAAAAGCACTTCAAAATCCTGAAAGTTTTGATAAATATGAGGAGCAATTAGAAAATTACGAGATGCCTTTTAACTTGGAAAATTCTGTGAATTCTATTGTGAAAATTATTGATGAATTATAAAGTTTTTGCTCTCGCAGATATTGCAGATGAAGCAGATTTTTTAAAGTAGAAAAAATATTTGCCCTCCTTTGCGTAAATACTTTGCGTCTTTGCGTGAAAATTTTATCTTTGTTCCAATGTCTGAAAAAACTACTTTACAAAAAGATTTTTATCGCGAAAGCGGGAAATGGCTTTCTACAATTGAAATTTGGAAGAAATGTTTCAGCCCGAATTTGCACTACATTTATCTTTTGAGGACAACGCAGAAACATCCAAGAAATACATTATTAGGAAAATTCTGGCGGTTAATTTTACGGCATTATCAAATAAAATATGGCTTTCAAATTTACCCAGAAACGCAAATTGGAAAAGGTTTTTATCTCGGACATTGGGGAAGTTTGGTGATTAATCCGAAAACGAAAATCGGAAAAAATTGCAATATTGCTCAAGGAGTTACCATTGCACAAGCCAATCGCGGGAAAAATGAAGGTGTTCCAGAAATTGGTGATGAAGTTTGGATTGGACCAAATGCGGTAATCGTTGGGAAGATAAAAATCGGAAATAATGTATTGATTGCGCCAAATTCTTATGTAAATTTCGATGTTCCTTCCAACTCAATTGTAGTTGGAAATCCTGCAACGATTTCGGCAAATGAAAACGCGACTTTGGGTTACATCAACAATAAAATTTAAAAATAATTTAGTTTAAATTTTCTTTATTTCAGTTATTAGCACTTATTTTTGTACAACTTAATTCATCAAATTATACTTTAATGAAAAAATCATACGAAGCGCTTTTTGAAAATAATAAGAAATGGTTAGAATCTCAATTGGCTAAAAACCCAGATTTTTTCAAAACCCTTTCTGCTACACAAACACCTGAATATCTTTATATTGGCTGTTCAGACAGTCGAGTTTCTGCCGAAGAAATGATGGGAATGAAGCCGGGCGAATTGTTTGTACATAGAAATATTGCGAACATGGTAAATACGTTGGATATGAGTGCAACTGCCGTGATACAGTACGCTGTAGAACATTTGCAAGTGAAACACATCATCGTTTGTGGACATTATGGTTGCGGTGGAATAAAAGCAGCGATGACTCCCGAAGATTTGGGCTTGCTGAATCCTTGGTTGCGAACCATTCGAGATGTTTATAGATTGCATCAAGCGGAATTGGACGCCATAGAAAATGAGCAAAAACGCTATGATCGTTTGGTGGAATTGAATGTTCAGGAGCAATGCATCAACGTGATCAAAATGGCATCGGTTCAGGAAGAATATATTTTAGATGAATATCCGGTAGTTCACGGTTGGGTTTTCGATATGGCAACAGGAAAAATCATTGATTTGGAAATAGATTTTGAGAAAATTTTGAAAGATATTCAGAAAATTTACAATCTTACCAATTCGGATTGGGTGATGAGTAGGAAGAAAAAATAGGTTTTGCACGGCTTTTTGGCTCGTAGATTTCCTGGCTTTTTGGCTCACAGATTACACAGATTTGCACGGATCTGATGTAAACGCTTTGTTCCAGAAACTATGTGCAAAGTTTGTACTCGACAATGAAAAAATAATTGAAAATTCTGTGAAAATCTGTGAAAATCTGTGGGCTTAAAAGCGCAGCAATAAGAAATACGTGAAAAATTATTTCCCATTAAAGCCCGTCATCGTGTTTTGAATTCCCGCGAAAACAAATGATAAACACGCTTTAGAAAACTTTTCGATTCTTTCGGGGAGTTTTTCTTTTTCCTCTTCACTCCATTTTCCTAGAACGTAATCTACTTGTTTTCCTTCAGAAAATTCTGCAGAAATTCCGAATCTTAAACGTGGATAATTTTGAGTTTGCAATTGTTCTTGGATACTTTTCAAACCATTGTGACCTGCATCTGAACCCTTTAATTTCATTCTTAAAGTTCCAAACGGAAGTGCTAAATCATCAGAAATAATCATTAAATTTTCTACGGGAATATTTTCTTTTTGCATCCAAAACTTCACAGCATTTCCAGACAAATTCATATACGTATCTGGTTTTAGGACAAAAACTTTTCTACCCTTGTATTTTCCTTCTGCGACTAAACCAAAGTTGGAAGATTTGAAAGATGCTTCAAGAGTTTCGGCGATTTTTTCAGCGACTTTAAAGCCAATATTATGACGTGTTTCTGCGTATTCTTCACCTTTATTTCCGAGACCAACGATGAGATATTTCATTGTCGTGAATTAGAGCGTAATATATTCGAATTTTAAAACTCCCTGCGTCGCTGTAGCAGCGGTCGGATAACCCTCTGCATCATAAACATAATTATAATTAATGACTTCTGCGACCCCATCGTTAGTGACCGACGCTGTTTTATAATTATTAATAGATAATCCATGTACGGAGTTGGTACTGCTAAGAAAATGCGCACCAACCATATTGAACTCCAGCGGTAAGGTCGCCCACGGATTTTTAAATTGATCATAGTTGCTCATTTTAATATCGAAAACAATGGGTGGAATACCAATGGGTGGTGTAGCGTTGGTTGTGAGGGTCATTTTATAATTAGAAATATTTCCTCCCTCAAAAGTGAGTGCACTTACATATTTAAAAATTTCAACATAATTCCCAGGATTTGCCGGATCTGCGGAGCTTAGAGAAGTGATAATCTGCTTCAATTTTCCATTCGCAAGATCATAGGTGAAATTGGTAAAGTTTTTAGTAAGTTCAACTCCTGCAGATTCCATTTTACCAGAAGCACTGGTTAATTTACCATTACTGTAAGTTAGATTCATTGTGGTTTTTACAATATCAGAACCTTCCATTTCAGTGATTACAAACTGGGCGATTTTATCTTTATTGTACGTGAGGCTGATGTCACTCTTGTTACCTTCTTCATCAATTGCAACACTTTTAAGAAGTCCCGATGTGTAGCTGTAATTAAAGATGGTAACCGCACCATCACTATCGGTAGCTGTCATTTTTTTCAACAACTTCAGCTTACCAGCACCTCCTCCATTCTCATTGGACTCCCCAATACCAAAAAGCAAATCTCCATTGGTGTCGCGACCGGGTTCACAGGAAAATAAGAAAATCAAGCTGAAAATCAAGCTTAGAAAACCGATGACTTTTTTCATTATTAAATATATTTGAGCAAAAATACTCTTTTTTTAGAAATCGAATATGGATAAGACCAAACCTTCTCATTTTTCACTCGCGAAAATTCTCAACCTTTTTTTCTTGATTTTTTTATTTCCGTTGCTATTTTTACTAATTTTGAATACTAAAAACAAAAACCATGAAAAAATTAATCACCGTATTATTTGGACTAATGATCGCGGGTATTCAAGCGCAAAGCCCTGTTGAGAATAGAGAATCTGTAAAAAAAGACCTCCTACAAAACATAACGACACCTCTTTCCGGTTCTAATATTTCTATAAAGGAAGCTGATGAAGCTTTAGCCTTTCATAACCAAGCGAGAAAAGAAGTCGCAGTAGAGCCTCTTTTGTGGTCTGCAGAAATTAGTGGTTATGCACAAGAATGGGCCAATAACCTTGCAAAAAACGGCTGCCAGCTTCGGCATCGATCTTCCGCAGAAAACACCAAAGGTTATGGAGAAAACATTGCTTTGCGACCATCATCTTCTGGCTCTGCAACGGATGCTTCTAAAGCGTGGTATAACGAAATCAGTAAATTTAAAAATGTAGTTTTAGACAATACCAATTGGTATGCAGCCGGACATTACTCCCAAATGATTTGGCGCAAAACAAAAAAAGTTGGAATTGGTTCAGCAAAATGTACCAATGGTTATTATATTGTCGTAGCCAACTATGATCCACCCGGAAATTATATGGGACAAAAAGCGTATTGAGATTATTCGTTGCTAACAAAATTTTCTTCCTTTTCGAAAAGGGAGGAACGTTTCATAAAAACTTAGTTGGATCAAAAAAACGATCGTAAAGCAAAAATTATTATCGGTTTTCCTTTAATTAAAAACGTAAAACTATTTCCCCAAAATTCTTTCAAGAACCGCATTCACCTCATCTACATTTTGTACATTTTCTTTGCGCATCAGGAGTTGATTTCCTTCTTTGCTGCTTTTTTCTTTTAAAGTCGCTTCTTTCGGATTCTTCGATAAATAAGAAATAATATTTTTAAATTGATCACTTTGATAAAATTTATCTTGTGGGTTTGGTGGAAAATACCCCAAGAAAATTCCGTTCTTCACCACGATTTTATCGAAGCCAATGTCGGCCGCAATCCATTTTAATTCTACTGATTTTAAAAGATTAATCGCTTCCGAAGGCAGAACTCCAAAACGGTCTATTAATTCTAATTCAATTTTATGCAAGCCCTCTTTATTTTCAATTTCTGATAATTTTTGGTACAGTGACAAGCGTTCTTCAATACTTTGAACATAAGAATCGGGCAACATCAACTCCAAATCAGTATCAATATTCACTTCTTTGGTTGATTTAAAGAGTTTTTTACGGTCTTCTTCATTATCAAATAAGTCTTCGAATTCTTCATCATGCTGCAATTCTTCGAGTGCCTCTTGCATAATTTTCTGGTAGGTATCAAAACCCATTTCATTGATAAACCCACTTTGTTCGCCACCCAATAAATCACCAGCACCACGGATTTCTAAATCCTTCATCGCAATCTGAAAACCACTGCCTAAATCCGAAAACTGTTCAATCGCTTCTAATCTTTTTCGGGCATCAGAAGTCACCATATCAAACGGTGGTGTAATCAAATAACAAAAAGCTTTTCTGTTACTTCTACCCACGCGACCACGCATTTGGTGCACATCTGCCATGCCAAAACGTTGCGCATCATTGATGAAAATCGTATTGGCATTCGGAACATCTACGCCACTTTCAATAATCGTGGTAGAAACCAACACATCATATTTTCCTTCCATAAAATCCAGGACATTTCGCTCCAGTTGTTTGCCATCCATTTGCCCATGACCCGTAATTACTTTCGCGTCTGGAACTAAACGCTGAATCAATCCAGCGATGTCTTTTAGATTTTCTATTCTGTTATTAATGAAATATACCTGACCATCGCGTTGAATTTCATACGAAATGGCATCCCGAATCAATTCTTCATCAAAACCTACAATTGAGGTTTCAACTGGCTGTCGGTTGGGCGGAGGTGTTTTTATCACTGATAAATCCCTGGCAGCCATCAAAGAAAATTGCAAAGTCCGCGGAATCGGTGTCGCTGTTAAAGTTAAAGTATCTACATTACTTTTGATGGTTTTCAGCTTGTCTTTCACAGCCACCCCAAACTTATGCTCTTCATCAATAATTAAAAGTCCTAGATCTTTAAATTTCACTGAACTTCCCACCAATTGATGGGTGCCAATCACGATGTCTATTTTCCCAGTCTTTAACCCTTCTAGCGTTTCGGCTTTTTGTTTGGCCGACCGAAACCGATTCATGTAAGAAATCGTCACCGGAAAATCTTTCAATCTTTCGGTAAAACTTCGGTAATGTTGAAAAGCTAAAATCGTGGTCGGAACGAGAATCGCCACTTGTTTTCCATCAGTCGCCGCTTTAAAGGCCGCTCTGATAGCGATTTCTGTTTTACCAAAACCTACATCACCACAAATCAAACGATCCATTACGGTTTCGTTTTCCATGTCTGTTTTTACATCGACGGTTGCTTTTTCCTGATCCGGCGTGTCTTCGTAAATAAAACTTGCCTCCAGTTCATTTTGTAAATAAGAATCTGGTGCGAAGGCAAAGCCTTTCGCGGTTTTCCGTTCTGCATACAAACGGATTAAATCAAAAGCGATTTGTTTTACTTTGGCTTTGGTTTTTTGTTTTAACGCTTTCCACGCGGGAGATCCAAGTTTAGACAAAACGATTTCCCTGCCGTCTGGGCCGTTATATTTCGAAATTTTATTTAAGGAATGAATACTTACGTAAAGCAAATCTCCATTTTTATAGGTCAGTTTAAAACATTCCTGAACTTTGCCATTATTGTTGACTTTTACCAAGCCCATGAATTTCCCGATTCCGTGGTCGATGTGGGTAATATAATCACCGACTTTCATCTGCATTAAATCTTTTAGCGTAATCTGTTCTGATTTAGCAAAGGAGTTTTTAGCTTTAAATCGCTGATATCGATCGAAAATCTGATGATCGGTATACACAGAAATTTTATGATCGAGGTCGATAAACCCTTCATGAAGTTCTGATTTAAAAGACTTAAATAAATTTTTTGATTGCTTCTCTGAAATATCTTTTCCGTCAGTTTCATCTTCTGAAAACGATAAAGAATTTTGTTGCGAAATCAAATCTTCAAAAATCGATTCTAACCGTTCTTTCTGTTTTTCGGTAGAGAATGAAATCCAGGTTTGGAAACCCTCCATTTGTTTTTCTTCTAAATCCTCCAGCAAGAGTTCAAATTTTTTATGGAAACTCGGTTGTGGCGTTTGATTTAATTGAATGATGGCTGCACCACTCCCTTTGACTTCTTGTAACGTAAAATCGATCCACTCAAATTTGTGGAGGTCTTTTATGAAATTTTCTTCCGACACAAAAAGTTCTTCTGGTGGAAGCTGCCTAATCTCAGTCGTTAAAGTTCCGAACTTCGCTTCTGCTTTTTCATAAAACCCTTTGATTAAAGTAAAACCAACAAAGGCATTCTTGGTGACAACAACTAAATCTTTCGGTGCCAAATCAAATAAAGAAACTTTCGTTCCTTGTGCTGAAAAATTCATATTAGAAACCAACTGAAATTCTTTAATCTTCTCTTTTGAAAGTTGGGTTTCGATATCAAAAGTTTTAATGCTCTCGATTTCATTTCCGAAAAAAGTAATCCGATAGGGCTCTTCATTAGAATAAGAAAAAACATCTACAATCCCACCTCTTACCGAAAACTCGCCTGGCTCGGACACGAAATCGGTGTGGTTAAAATTAAATTGATGCAGCAATTCCTCGGTAAAATTAAAATCCAGCTGATCGCCTGTTTTAATGGTGTGGGAAATCGCTTTGAAATCATCTTTTTTCATTACCTTTTCTGCCAATGACCCGAAAGGTGCAATCATAACCCGCGGTTTTTTATCATTGTGAATTCTATTTAGAACTTCGGTTCTCAAGACCAGATTGGCATTTTGAGTTTTCTCAATTTGATAAGGTTCTAAATGAGTGGGCGGAAAATAAAGGACATTTTCTTTGCCCAACAAATCTTCTAATTCTGCGGTGATGTAAAGTGCATCTTCTTTGTCATCGGTCAGAAAAAGCAGGGATTTTTTCTTTATTAAAAACAATTCCGCTGCAAAAACAGCAGGCGAAGAACCCGCAAAAGATTTTACAGTAAGATGCTTATTTTGATCGAGATGCGCGAACAATTCTTGCCCAAAACCTAAGTGTAGAAGCTGGGGTAGAAAAGTCTCGTTGATATTTTTTAACTGCATAAATTTTCTGACAATCAATTTGTCTTTAAACGAAAAGGTCTAAAAACGGGAAAATCGATTTCGGAAGCCATCCGAAATCGTTTGAAGTTGCAAATTTAAGGAATTAATTTTTGGATAACAGTATGAAGAGATTCAAAAATAAATCCATAAACCACTGTTGAATGCGTTAAACTTTGGTTAAAATCTGGCCGTTTTATTTTTGAATTTAGTATTTAGCTAAATTTACACTTGTGAAAAATAACGCAATACTAATTTAATTTTAAAAAAAAATGAAAAAATTATTCACCGCGCTTTCCGTTGTTTTAGGTCTGGGACTTGCAAGTGCACAACAAGTAGCTACCACAAAACCTTCTGTTCCGCCAGCAAAAGGACAAAAAATGCAAACTGCTAAAAACGCAAAAGCATCAAATCCAACAACAACAAATTCTGGCATTAAATTGAAAAAAGACGGAACTCCGGATAAAAGATACAAAACCAATAAGGGTCTAAAAAAAGATGGAACTCCTGATAAAAGGTACAAAACGAAATAAAACCTATTTTACGTTGAGAACCTTCGAAATTATTTTCGAGGGTTTTTTATTACCTTTAAAAAAAAAATTGATGAAAATTTTGTTGGTCATACTTGCTTTTTTTTCGCTCAGCGTTTTTGTGGGCTGCAGGTCAGAAAACAGAGACCATGCACGCGCTTACGTGGAAGGAACAATCACAGGAAACCAGTTAATCTTAGATGAAATTACCATTCATCTATCGAGCGATGGAAAAAATATTGCCGAAACAATCTCAAATAGTTCGGGTGAATTTGTATTATCTGGACCCTTATTATCAGATTCATTTTCATTGGTTTTCAATAAAAAGATAAAATCATTTTCTACTTTAAAAAAAGGCTGTACGCTTTCTGCCGATGCCAAGCAGATTCAAATTCCAGCAGGCATTACCTACATTACTTTTAACGAAATAATTTTGGAAAAATGAGAATAGCACTACTACTTCTATTCGGATTTTCTACCGTATTTTTTGCCCAAAAAAAGAAAAATGTTCTTGACGTGGTTTCCAATATCGAAGTAAAAATGATTGCTATGAAACCCCTTGGAAATAATCATTTGGCAAAATTACTGATGCCTTTTTACGGATTTGGTTTTGGTGGAAACTTAATGACACCCATCAACTTTGGTGTTGGAGTCGATTACAATGTGCTATTTTCTAATGTGAAATATAGTGAACAAAACCGCTATGGAAACATTGGTTCTCCAACAATCACCAATATCGATGTATATCTAACCCATCGAGAAATTATTTCAGAAGATTTCTCTCTTGAAGAAATGGCTGGTTTTAGTTTCTACCGACAAACGAATTTATTAGTTGACGCAAAAAATCAGAAACTAAAAGACAATGCCACCGGCTTTAATCTCGGCGCAAAAGGCTTATACACTTTGGATCGGGAGGGTTATCAACAGGTTTTTATTTCGGGAAAAGTTAATTTATATTTTACCAATATTTATAATGAAAATACAGAAATTAAGAAGTTTTATGATCGGTCTATTTTCTTAAGTTTCAATATGGGTTATCGCTATAATTTTTAAAATTAATTCTAATGAAAACACTTTTGCTTATTTGTAACCTTTATGGCGCATTATTTTTAATGGCACCAAACAGCAGTTGCCAACCAGAATACCTTAATAATTCCAGAGTGTCTGTGGAGGGTAAACTTATCGCTTCGAATTCAGCAGGCATTCCTGTTAAATTACAGTCCGGTACTATTTTAATTTCAGAAACAACATCACAAACCGATGGGAGTTTCAAACTTGGCGGCCCTGGAACTACTGGGGAAAAAACATTGTCTTTTGACCGGAAAATAAAATCATTTACCGCCACTACAAGCAATTGTATTTTATCGTACGATTCATTAAGCATCGTTCTGCCAAATGAAAAAAGCTATTTCAATTTTCCACAAATAACCTTTGAACCATGAGAAAATATATATTTGTTTTGCTTTTCGTTTCGGGATATTTATGCGCTCAACAACAAAATAAATTTTCCTTTGAACTTCAAGGAAATACTTTTTTCGGAATTGGCAATAATTTTATTGCAGACGGGCTCAAGCCATTTACAGGATTTGGTTTTGGACTTTCGGGAAAACTGTACAATAATCTGGGTTTAAGCATCGAATTCCACAGGGGATTTTCTGATGTAAAAGATGTTTCGGTTTTTGGTGATCTTCATAGTCCTACCCTCACCTCCCTTGATATTGTAGCTTTTTATCGCTACCAAGCGACTGAGAAATTTGAGCTCGAAGGAAATATTGGTGCCGGAAGTATACAGATCAATAGCAAATCGAATTACAGAAGCAACGGTTTTCAGGAGGGAGGAACAGCTTTTATTATCGGTGCAAAAGGCATTTACTCGATCACCAAAAACAATTCGTTATATGTGCTGGGTGGCCCAAGATTATACTTTCTATCGACGCTAACCGAAATGGATAACGCGGCTGCCGATCAATATTATTCTAAAGCCACCTTGTTTAATTTTTCATTAGGGCTAAGGCTTTATTTCTAAAATGCTTTAAATTTGCGCTATGATCAATTTCATTAAGAAAAATATCGCTTTAATTTGGGCGAAAAATCATGTTAAAGGAACGCAGTCTTTTAAAGAAAATGCAGTTAGAAATCAAGAGCAAGTTTTACTTTCTTTGATTAGAACCGCCGAGAAAACCTTATTTGGCAGAACCCACCAATTTGAAAATATCAAAAGTGTTCAAGACTACCAAAATCGAGTTCAAATTGCCGATTATGAAGACCTAAAACCATATATTGAAAAAGTAAAAAAAGGAGAACGCCATATTCTTTGGCCAGAAACTCCGGAATATTTTGCAAAAACTTCGGGTACAACCTCCGGCTCCAAATACATTCCGATTTCCAAAGAAGCCATGCCCTATCAAATTGCGGCAGCCCAAAGCGCAATTTTTCATTACATCGCGCAGCAAAACAATGCTGATTTTGTCGCGGGGAAAATGATTTTCATACAAGGAAGTCCCGAATTAGAGGAAATCAACGGCATCAAAACCGGCCGACTTTCTGGCATTGTCGCGCATCATATTCCTTCTTATTTACAAAAAAACCGTTTGCCAAGTTTAAAAACCAACCTTATCGAAGATTGGGAAACCAAAGTTGATGAAATTGTAAAAGAAACCGAAAAGGAAAACATGACTTTAATTTCGGGGATTCCGCCTTGGTTGATTATGTATTTTGAAAAATTGATCGAACGAAATGGTAAAAAAATAACGGAACTTTTCCCTAATCTTCAACTCATTATTACGGGTGGCGTGAACTATGAACCGTACCGCGAAAAAATGAATGAACTCTTGGGTAAACCCGTAGATACGTTGCAGACTTTCCCGGCGAGCGAGGGTTTCTTTGCGTTCCAAGATGATTTTAACAAAGAAGGTTTATTGCTCTTAACCAACCATGGAATTTTCTATGAATTCATTCCACTAGAAGATTACGGAAAGCCCCAGGCAAGAAGATTAACCTTAAAACAGGTTGAACTTCACAAAGACTACGCTTTAATTCTGACGACCAATTCGGGACTTTGGGCTTATTCCATCGGTGATGTGGTTCGGTTTATTTCAAAAGATCCATATCGAATTTTGGTGTCGGGAAGAACCAAACATTTCACGTCTGCTTTTGGTGAACACGTAATTGCGTTTGAAGTTGAAGAATCCTTGAAAGCAACGGTGGAAAAATTTCCGGCCCAAATCACCGAGTTTCATTTAGCACCACAAGTCAATCCGGTCGAAGGTCTGCCGTTTCACGAATGGTTCATCGAATTTGAAAAAGAACCTGCAGATCTGGAAATATTTAGAAAAACCCTCGACGACGAAATGCGTAAAAGAAACTCTTATTATGATGATTTAATTTCCGGACGAATTTTAAAACCCTTAATAATCACCGCTTTAAAGAAAAATGCTTTTCAGGATTATGCAAAATCTGAAGGAAAATTAGGGGGACAAAATAAAATTCCACGTTTGGCAAATGACCGAAAAATTGCGGAGTTTCTAGAATGTTTAAAGAAATAATTATGAGTTCAACCCCCTTCTTAATTAATAGATTAGACTTCGATTCTAAACAACAAAGCCCTCAAATAGAGGGCTTCATCATTAATAAAAATTAAGATTTATTTCTTAATAAATTTCTGTGTTGAATTTCCTTCTTCACCATTAATTTTAATGACGTAAGAACCTTTTTCTAATTTTTGAACATCTACAGAGATTCCGTCAAAAATAGCCTGAACTTTTTTACCAGAAATATCAAATACTTCTACAGATGAGATTTTAGCAGTCGTATTAATTTTCAAGTAATCTGAAGTTGGGTTTGGATAAACCGCCATTTTCACTTTGCTTACATCAGTAACTGCCATATTTGGTCTTTCCACAGAAAAAGTATCAATACCAATATAGTTAGAGTTATTTCCTGAAGGACCTCCATCCGTAACAAAATATCTGAAAGCCATATTTGCCGAAACTGGTGTTGCTGATAAACCAGCAATCGTTATGGTATACTCTGTCCACACATCTGGATAATTTGTTGGTCCGGTTAAAAGACTTGGATTAATCGTTAGCAGAACGTTGCTAAATGAGCCCGTATCTGTAGCACCAACTGGGGTCGTAAATGTGGAACCTGTAGATAATCTTACCTCAAGACGATCGGCATAAGATGCTCCCGCCACTGTTCTGGTCCAGAATTTAAGTACATCCCCATTTTGAACCATAATATTGGGCGTGATCAACCAGTTACTGATTGTTCCTGCTCCTGCCGTATTATTAAAATTAGCAGCGATGTAGGTGGTAGCAGCTCCCGACTGAGCAGGAAATACGGTGTCGTTTCCTTGAAACCAAGTAATAGTGCCCACAGGTGAACTTTGATTGGTTTGAGTCCAAGAAGTTAATGCATTAATGTTGTCAAAATTCTCTTGTAAAAGAGTCTGTGCAGAAGTTGTTGTAAATGTTCCTGCTAACATCAAAAAAAGTAATTTTATTTTCATAATTTAAAATTTATTTGTTTAATTATCAAATATACTATAAAAAAATAGAACACAAACACTATAAACCCAACCAAATATAATAAAAACTAAGATTACTACAATTTATGTATTAGAAACCGCTTTCAATCCAATCACCGATGCAATCAAGGTAAACACAAAAAATAGTCGCCAGAAAGTCGCCGGCTCATTAAAAATAAAAATCCCCATAAAGACCGCACCGACCGCACCAATTCCCGTCCAAACTGCATAAGCCGTCCCAATCGGAATTGGATTGGTTCCAACAGAAATTGCTTTGTACAGCAACAACATACTTAAGAATAAAGAAATTATAAATCCTGCCCACCAAAAATAACTTTCGCGCCCAGAAGTCTCTTGCGCTTTTCCAAGACACATTGCAAAGCCAGTTTCAAACAAACCACCGATAATTAATAAAATCCAGTTCATTTTTCAAAGATAATTTTTTTTATGAAGATTCGAAGCCACGAATTCACGAAAAAACTGCCAACGCATCTCTTTAAAATTTACAAAATCTCTTAAACAGAAATAAAATAGGCAGAAATAAATTCATGCATTCCTGGCAAAAAAAATTATTAGTTGCACAAGATTCTTAAATGATTTTTCATTTCTAAAATTTACTTTTGCAAAATGATTTCACTGCAACCCATTCAAACGCTGAAAATTCCAGAATTTCGAAATCTCATGACCGGTCGGTTTTTTCTGATTTTGTCGTTTAGAATGTTGGCAACATTACTCGGTTGGTGGGTTTATCAATTGACTAAAGACCCTTTTGCCATTGGCTTGATCGGCCTAGCAGAAGTGATTCCCGCTGTTTCAACTGCACTTTATGCGGGCCATGTAATTGATAATTCCGAGAAAAAAAGACTGCTGCTCATCTGCAATTATTGCTATGTTTTCCTGATTGCTTTATTGGCGATTCCCGCGTTTTTTGGACATCAGTTATTACATTTCAGCAACCTTCAGATTTCCTATTTTATTTATGCAGTCATCTTTTTTACCGGATTTTGCCGTGCTTTTATCGGTCCAATTATTCCATCAATGATACCGAAAATCGTTTCCAGAGAAACACTTCCAAATGCAATCACCTTAAATCAAGCCACCTTTCTGACGGCGTCGGTTTCTGGTCACGCCTTGGGCGGTTTTCTGATTCATTGGATCAATATTTCGGGAACCATTCTCGTGATTGTGGGTTTAATGATTTTCTCCTCTATTTTTTTCTGGCTTCTCAAAAAACATCCCTCTGAAAATACCGACAGAACGATGGGTGTAGTCAAAAGTATGCGCGAAGGTCTTGCTTATATTTACAAAACCAAAGAAATCCTGGGCGCACTTTTCCTGGATATGTTTGCAGTCCTATTTGGTGGAGCTGTGGCGATGATTCCGGTTTTCGCTACTGATATTTTAAAGGTGGGGTCTGAAGGTTTTGGCCTACTCAATGCCGCCTCCGACATCGGCTCCATGTGCGTGATCACGCTATTGGCATTTATTCCTTTACGCAAAAATCAAGGTAAAATTCTTTTAGCAGTCGTCGCTGGATTCGGTTTATGCATCATCGGTTTCGGGCTGTCTCAATTATATTGGCTGTCATTTCTCTTACTTGTGGCCAGCGGCATGCTCGATGGGGTTTCGGTCGTCATCCGTGGCACCATTGTTCAGTTAAAAACACCGGATCATATTCGCGGTCGTGTTTTAAGTGTCAACTCTATCTTCATCATGTCCAGCAATGAAATGGGCCAGTTTGAAAGTGGCGTTGCAGCCAAACTTTTAGGCGTCGTTCGCTCCGTTGTTTTCGGGGGAACCATGACCGTTTTAATTGCACTTTTAGTCGGTACAACCAATCCGAAACTTCGCAAAATGAACTATTAGATTTTTAGGAGCAACTTGGTTTTGGCTTCTTACAAAACCCGTCCGGCTCTTCACTGCAATCTTTTTCGCTGCACCTGCAGCCACCGCCGAAAAAAGGATTTCCGTTGCGATCCGGGCTACTATAAAAACCCGGTCTCATTTTGACTTACCAACATGACAACCGGTTAAAAATCAATAAATTAATCATCACAACCAAGATATTGTTAATTAAATATTCTAAACGAAAACTTAAAAAAACTATCTTTGTCACATGGCACAAAAGGAAACTTTATCTTCATTAATTCATGGTAATTTCGCAAAGGAACTCTCGATTTCCGATGGCAAAATGCCCCCAAATGCAATAGAATTCGAAAAACTCGTTATCGGTACTTTTTTAATTGATAAAAAAGGACTTGATTTTTCTATCGATTTATTGACCCCCGATGTGTTTTACGACCCCAGACATCAAGAGATTTTCCGATCCATCGTTAAATTATTTGAAGGAAATCATCCCGTAGATTTAATGACGGTTATCCAAGAATTAAAAAAATCCGAAAAACTTGGCCTTGCCGGTGGCGATCATTATATTATCGACTTAACCATGGGTGTCTCGTCGAGTGCGCATATCGAATATCACGTTCGGGTTATTTTAGAGAAATTTATTTTACGCAGTTTAATTAATGTTTCTGCCAATGTGATCGACAGCTCCTATAAAGAATCGACCGATGTTTTTGAACTTTTGGATAAAGCCGAGCAATCCTTTTTCGAAATCACCAACGGAACCATCAAAAAAGGTTTTGACACCGCAAATACGTTGGTATCAAAAGCGATTGAAACCATTAAAGCCTTAAAAGACAAAGAAGGAATCTCTGGGATTCCCTCAGGATTTAAAGATATTGACAAAGAAACAGGAGGTTGGCAAAATTCAGATTTAATTATTATTGCCGCCCGTCCCGCCATGGGAAAAACCGCTTTCCTTCTTTCAATGGCCAGAAACATTGCTGTAGAACATAATATTCCTTTGGCTTTATTCTCGCTCGAGATGGCTTCTGTGCAGTTGATTACCAGAATGATCGCTTCTGAAACAGGCATTTCTTCGGAGAAACTAAGAAAGGGACAAATGAGTGACGAAGAATGGCAACGCTTATTCTCCAATGTTTCTGCCTTAGAAAATGCTCCTTTATATATCGACGAAACACCATCGCTATCGGTCTTTGACTTCCGTGCAAAATGCCGAAGATTGGTGATGCAACACGGCGTAAAAATCATTATGGTTGATTATCTTCAGCTGATGACCGCCAATTCTGGAAAAGGTGGTGCCGGAAACCGGGAGCAGGAAATCGCCATGATTTCCCGTTCTTTAAAAGCGATTGCAAAAGAACTCAATGTTCCTGTGATCGCACTTTCCCAGCTTTCCAGAAGTGTAGAAACACGCCCTGGTAAAAGACCCATGCTTTCTGACTTACGGGAATCGGGCGCCATTGAGCAGGACGCAGATATTGTATCCTTTATATTCCGTCCGGAATATTATAAAATTGCCAATTGGGACAATGATGAAGATGGCGGCGAATCTTCCACCGAAAATCAGGCAGAATTAATCATCGCCAAACACCGAAATGGCGCCACAGCCGATGTGAGGATGTCGTTTTATAAAAATATTGCCAAATTTGCCGACCTCGATTTATTTGGAGGTGGTTACGGCTATCAATCATCAAACTTCGCGCAACAAGATGCGCCGGGAGGTTTTGAAAAAATTAAAACCACCATTGATCCTGGTGCTGCCTTTGACTTACCGAGCAAACAAAACCTTTCAGGCTCTTCAATGAATGATGCAGATGATGACGACGATGATTTTCAATTCTAAGAATGGCACTTAAAATCGAAATTTTTACCGACGGAGCTTGCAGTGGAAACCCCGGAAAAGGCGGGTACGGAATCTTGATGAAAGTACCGGAAAAAAATTACGAAAAAAGATATTCGCAAGGTTTTCGAATGACGACCAATAATCGTATGGAGTTGTTAGCAGTGATTGTGGCTTTAGAAAAACTAAAATCTACTGAAAACGATATTCACATTTACACCGACAGCAAATATGTTTCTGATGCCATCAATCAAAAATGGATTTACGGCTGGATCAAAAAAGGTTTTAAAAATGTAAAAAATCCTGATTTGTGGAAGAGAATGGTTCCTTTAATTAAAGCACATCAAACTACTTTTCATTGGGTAAAAGGACACGCTGGACATCTTGAAAACGAAATCTGTGATGAACTCGCGGTTAAAGCGGCACAAACAGAACCTTTGCTGATTGATGAGTTTTTCGAACACCAGCAGAACGGTGGACTTTTCTAACAGTCATTTTGCTTCCGAGTGAATGGTCAATTTACAATAGTCAATTAGCGTTGCTATGAATAGTGCATTTTTTGAAAATTCGCTATCACTCAATTCAACATTGACTTATTCACTCAGATAAATTCGTCATTTACTCTTTTAAATCAAGAAATTTAACCCTTAAGATTTGGGTTAAGATGTTAAGATTCATTAAGTTATTTTTGACAAGTCAAAAATATTGGAACGCATATTTAAAATTCACTCGTAAAAATTTACCATTCACCGATCCACTCGAAGAACATTCACTTAAAAAGATTCACCCGAAAAAATCCGTCTCATTTAATTATCTTTGTTAGATGAATTACCTTGATGCACTGAACAAAAGATATTCGGTGAAAAAATTTGATCCTGAAAAAAAAGTTTCCACTGAGGCACTCTTTCATATTTTAGAGGCTGCACGGCTTTCGGCGAGTTCTCTGGGCCTGCAACCGTACCGTTTAATCATCGTACAAAATGCGGAGATGATAGAGAAACTTATTCCGGCGTTTTACAATCCCTCGCAAATTTCAACATGTTCGCATTTAATAGCGATTGTTTCTAAAAAAAAGATTGGCTCCGAATATATAGGCAATTACTTCAATCATATTTCCGAAACGAGAGCGGTTCCTTTAGAAAGTCTCAATCCGTTTCAGGTTAGCATCAGCAATCATATGGAACGATTAACCCCCGAGCAGATGACAATCTGGGCAGATAAGCAATGTTACATCGTCTTAGGAAACTTGATGTTTGCAGCCGCAATAGAAAAGGTAGACACCTGCCCTATGGAAGGGTATAAGCAAGAAACAATTGATGATATTCTGGGCTTAGAAGTGACCAAAGAAAAAGTTGCCGTGACTTTAGCCCTCGGTTACCGTTCGGAAGAAGATGAGTTTCAGAATTTTAAAAAAGTACGGAAACCTACTGAGAAACTATTTAAATTTATTTAAACTTTAAACACTAAACTTTAACACGACGAATAACTCCATGATAAAAGCAGACGTACTCGTAATCGGTTCCGGAATTTCCGGACTTTCTTATGCAATAAAAATTTCCGAAAAAATGCCCGAAGCAAAAATCATCATTGTGACCAAAGCCGATGAAGACGAAAGCAACACCAAATATGCACAAGGCGGCTTGGCGGTGGTAACCGACTTTGATAAAGATGGATTCCAAAAACACATTGATGATACCATGAGAGCCGGCGATGGAGAAAATACGCTCGAGGTTGTGAAAATGGTTATTGAAGAAGGTCCCGAACGGTTTCGCGAATTGGTAGAATGGGGAACCAATTTTGACCAAAAAGACGGGCTCCTGAGCTTGGGTAGAGAAGGTGGACATACCGAAAACCGCATTGTACATCATAAAGACATTACCGGAAAAGAAATCGAGCGCGCATTGTTGGAAACAGTAAACCGATCTCCGAACATTAAAATCATGGCACACCATTACGTGATCGATTTAATAACCCAGCACCATGTTCCTGGAAAGGTTTTTGACCAGGAGAAAATCGACTGTTATGGCGCCTATATTTTGGATGAAAAAAGCAAAAGCATCAAAAAAATTACGGCAAAAATTACGTTGGTTGCAACGGGTGGCGCGGGGCACGTTTATAAAAATACCACCAATCCGATTATCGCAACAGGAGACGGAATTGCCTTTGTACACAGAGCGCGTGGAAAAATTTCAAATATGCAATATTATCAGTTTCATCCTACCGCCTTATTTTCTAAACGAGATGGAATGTTGTTTCTGATTTCCGAGGCGGTTCGTGGAGATGGCGCAAAAATTAGAACTAAAGATGGCGAGAAATTCATGCATAAGTACGATGAACGTGAGGAACTCGCTTCTCGTGATATTGTAGCCAGAGCCATTGATAATGAATTAAAAATTTCAGGTGATGATTATGTCGGCCTCGATTGTCGGGAGATGGATCATCAAAAATTTATCGAACATTTTCCCAATATTTATCAGAAATGTCTTGATGAAGGCATCGATCCTTTTACGCAACTTATTCCAGTGGTTCCCGCTTGTCACTACTTAATGGGTGGAATCGATATTGATATGGACGGACAAAGTTCCATCAAAAATTTATTTGCAGTCGGAGAATGCACCAATTCTGGTCTCCATGGCGCTAATCGACTGGCCTCCAACTCCTTGTTAGAAGGAATGGTTTTCGGGCATAACGCTGCGTTGAAAACAGTGGAGCTTTTAAATAGCAATGATTTCAATTTTGATGATTTAAAAGCAGTCCCGGAATGGAACGAAGAAGGGATGAAAATAATGGATGAAATGGTAATGGTCTCGTACCTTAGAAGACAATTACAGGAAATGATGAGCGATTTGGTAAGTATCGTAAGAAGCCATGACCGATTACTTTTGGCAAAAAAAAAGCAGGAAGAAATTTTTCATGCAGTTAATGAATTATACAACTACTCGATCATGTCACCGAAACTATCAGAACTGCGAAACCTGACCAATATCTCTTATCTGATTATCAAACACTCGCTAAAAATGACCGAAAACAAAGGCGCTTTTTACAATAAAGATTTTACAAAATGAAAATAAATCCCCTCATTAATAGTAATGAAATTCAAAATTTAAATAAAAAACATCTCGTCATAGTGAATGCCGGAAGTGGCGATGCTGCATATGAAAATTTTTTATCTGACCATTTAGAAGGTGCTTTATATGTAGATTTAAATAACGACTTAGCTGAAATCCCGAAAAATGCAAAAAACGGTGGAAGACATCCCTTGCCCAGTTTGGAAAAATTTGCAGAAGTTTTACAACGTTTAGGAATTGATGAAAATTCTCATGTCTTAATTTATGATGATAAAAATGCGGCAAATTCTGCTGCAAGATTTTGGTGGATGTTAAAAGCTGCCGGAATCGAAAATGTTCAGGTTTTAAATGGCGGACTTCAAATGGCAAAAGCAAAAGGATTAACCGTAAACGCAAATAAGGTTGAAGCCAAAACTGCTGAAAAAATTTCTTTAAAAGAATGGAAACTTCCGAAAGTTGACCTTAATTTCATTCAGAAACATTCAGAAGATCCCGACTATCTTGTAATCGATGTTCGCGAAAAAGACCGTTATGACGGCAAAACAGAACCCATCGATGAAATTGCCGGACATATTCCAGGCGCCATCAATATTCCTTTTAAGGAAAATCTAAATGAAGATGGAACTTTTAAAAGTCCGGAAATTCTCCGAAAAAAATACAGTGAAATTTTAGGAAAAATTCCTTCCGAAAAAATTGCTATTCATTGTGGATCTGGGGTTACAGCCTGCCACACCTTATTGGCGTTGGATTATGCCGGCTTTAAACTCCCGAATCTTTATGTAGGTTCATGGAGTGAATGGAGTGAATGGAGTAGAAATGAGAAAAAAATTGCGAAAAACATTTAAATTAACTCATCCTTCAAAGTTCTACAAACCTTGAAGGACTGTAAAAAATAAACTTATGAAAAAACCGGTTTACGTTTCGAAAGAGGCTTTAAAAAACTTTATTAAAAATGCTTTAGAAGAAGACATTCAAGATGGCGATCATTCAACCTTGGCAACGATTCCGAAAGATTTACAACAACAAGCCAAACTTTTGGTGAAGCAGGATTGTATTTTAGCGGGCGTTGAATTGGCAGAGATAATCTTTAAGCAGTTTGATAAAAACTTAAAAGTAGAGCGTTTATTGAAAGATGGCGATGCAGCAAAAGTGGGCGATATTGCCTTTTTTGTGACCGGAAGCGCACGTTCGATACTTTCTACAGAACGGTTTGTTTTGAACTGCATGCAAAGAATGAGCGGAATTGCCACGCTGACTCATGATTGGGATGCTCGATTATTGGGCACAAAAACCAAACTTTTGGACACGAGAAAAACAACGCCCAATTTCAGATTGTGTGAAAAATGGGCCGTAGCAATTGGCGGCGGAACCAATCACCGATTTGGCTTGTATGATATGATCATGTTGAAAGACAATCATATTGATTATAATGGAAGTATTACGAATGCTGTAAAAATGGCAAAAAGTTATACGGAGAAAATCAAGAAGCCTTTAAAAATAGAAGTAGAGACCCGTAATTTAGAGGAGGTAAAAGAAGCCTTAAAGGCAGGAGCAGACCGCATCATGCTCGACAATATGGACATTTCGACCATGGCTGAAGCCGTGAAAATAATTGGTAAAAAATGTGAAACTGAAGCCTCTGGAGGAATCACCAGAGACCAATTGAAAGAGGTCGCAAAAACGGGCGTAGATTATATTTCTGCAGGTGCGCTGACCCACTCCGCCGAGAACATTGATCTGAGTTTAAAGGCAGTGAAATAATTTATTGAAACTGTAATTAATGAAGGCTCTTTTGCAAAAACATGCAATTCTAAATAGAATAATACGCAAAGAATAGTATTTTTAATAGCTTGACTTACCGATAAATAGGCGAAAAATTAACAAAACTTTAAAATTTAACAATTTGTTAACGAAAGTACCATATAATTTAGATATTTTTGCAAAATATATTATCAAAAAGTATAATAAAATTAACTGATATGAATTTTAATCCACTTAAGAAAACGGTTCTTGTTGCTGCTTTAGCATTTGCAGGGTATGGTTCTGTACACGCTCAGGTTACCACGAGTAACATGTCTGGTGTAGTAACAACCATTGATGGTAAAAAAAGCACCGGAGCAACCATTAAGGCTACGCACATGCCATCAGGAACGGTTTATTCTGCTACTGCAAATTCAGCAGGAGTATTTAACCTATCCAACATGCGTGTTGGTGGTCCTTACCAAGTTGAGGTTACCTACGGTAACGAAAAACCAATGATTTACGATGATGTCTACTTGGAACTTGGTCAACCATTCGCATTGAATCCTGTATTTGGTGAAAAAACAGCAAATATTGCCGAGGTAGTATTAACAGGAACCAGTGGTAGAAACCTTAACAAAACGGGGGCTGCAACGAACATTGGTCAAAAACTAATTCAGGATCTTCCACAAAGTTCTAGAAGTATTACAGAATTTACAAGATTAACGCCCCAAGCAAACGGTAACTCATTTGCAGGCCGTGATGCTCGCTACAACAACCTTCAAATTGATGGAGCGAATTTTAATAATGGTTTTGGATTAAGTGGCAGCCCACTTCCGGGTGGTAACTCACAACCAATTTCTTTAGATGCTATACAAGAAATTTCTGTTAACATTGCACCGTTTGACGTTACACAATCTGGTTTTACCGGTGCTGGTATCAATGCCATTACGAAATCTGGAACCAATAAATTCCACGGTTCATTATATGGTTATTATAACGGTAAAGAATTGAACGGATGGAAAATTAATGGCGAAGAAATTCAAAAAGTTTCTGGTGCAAAAATTACTAATGGTTTCACCGTTGGTGGACCGATTTTACAAAATAAACTATTCTTCTTTGTAAGTGGAGAAAGAGAAACAGCTACAGGAGCTAATGCATCTGGAGCAAACCTTTGGAGAGCTTCACAAGATGGAATTTCTAATCCTGCAAATAACATTTCAAGAGTTAAAGAATCTGACCTTATTGCAGTTCAAAATCACTTGATTAACAGATGGGATTACAACCCTGGTCGCTACCAAGGTTATGCTAATGAAGCAGAGCAACAAGGAGATAAATTCTTGGCTCGTTTTGACTGGAACATCAGCGACAAGCATAAATTTGCAGTTCGTTACAATATGTTGAAAGGAACTTCAATGCAAGTTGCGAACGCTTCTTCAGGCCCAGCACCAAGATCTGCATGGGGACGTGTAAGTGATAAAGCAATGACTTTTGAAGGAGGTAATTATGGTTTTGAAAACACCGTAAGTTCTGTTACGGCTGAATTAAACTCAACGTTCAACTCTAGTATTTCCAATAAACTTTTATTTACATACTCTAAAATTCAAGATAAAAGAACTTCACCATCTGAAAAACTCTTCCCATTTGTTGATATCTGGGACGGTTCTGCAACAGGTGGAAACTACATCAGTTTCGGTACAGAATTATTTTCTTACTTAAACGATGTTGTGAATGATAACTTCTCTTTTACCAATAACTTAACCTACACTACCGGAAGAAATAACTTTACGGCAGGTATCGCTTACGAAGTTCAAAAATTTGGTAACTCGTATACCAGAATGGGAACGGGGTATTATCGATATGCTTCTGTTGAAGATTTCTTGAAAACAGGTACCGCTAACGAGGTTGCACCAATTATGTTTGGTTTAACTTATCCGTACGCAAACCAAGACACTTATTCTAGAGTAAACTTCGGATTGGCTTCTGCTTATTTACAAGACAAATTCACCGTAAATGATAAATTTAACTTTACCGTTGGTTTAAGAGCTGAGCTTCCAAACTATTTAAATGATTTAACAGCCAACCCTTCCATTGACGCTTTAAATTTATTGGATAAAAACGGAAACCCTAAAAACTACTCTTCTGGTGAATGGCCGAAATCTAAAGTTTCTCTTTCTCCACGTTTAGGATTTAATTATGACGTAATGGGCGACAGAAGCTTAACATTACGCGGAGGTACTGGTATTTTCACAGGTCGTGTTCCTTTTGTATGGTTAACCAATATGCCAACCAATGCTGGAGTTTTACAAAACACCGTAGAACCAGGTTCTTATGCTGAGGTTGCAGGATGGATCGGAAACGTAAGATTCCAGCCACAAGACATTTATTACTATGTAAGCAACCCGCCAGCAGGAGCAGGAAATGTATTCATCAACAGTCCGAAAGACGGTGCGCCAGCATCATTTGCTTTGGTTGATCAAGATTTCAAAATGCCATCTGTATGGAGATCAAGCTTCGGTGCTGACTACAAAATTCCAAATTCTGTGTTCACACTAACCACCGATATCCTTTATACGAAAGATGTAAATTCTGTTTTCCAATATGGAGCAAACAGAAAAGAATCTACGGCAAGAATGACCAATCAAGATCGAGTGTATTACCCGAATGTCGCATCTTACCAGTATAACAATAAAATCGGCGCAAACAGTGCGACTGTTTTAACAAATTCAGATACTAAAGGAACTGCATTCTCTGCAACGTTTGGTGCAAACATGAGAACATGGAAAGGGTTATCCGGCTCCGTATTCTATACGTACTCTGAAGCGAAGGAGATTTCTGCAAACGCAGGATCTAGTGCAAGTTCAGCATGGCAAGCTTCACCAACTGTTGATTCTCCGAACCAACAAGAGTTGAGTATTTCAAACTTTGCAATTCCACATAGAATTGTTGCTAATATTAGCTATAACATCAAAAACACAACAATCGGAGTGTACTATTCTGGATCAAACCAAGGTAGATTCTCTTATTACTATTCTAATGATGTGAATGGTGATGGTATTGCAAATGATCTAATGTATATTCCGAACGCATCAGAGGTGATGAAATTTGCTGATATTAAGCAAGGAGCAACCACTTTATTCACTGCACAACAACAACGTGAAGCCTTTGATCGATTTATCGCTGAAAATGGCCTAGAAGAATACAGAGGTCAAATCCTTCCTCGAAATGAGTTCTTGTTACCATGGTTAAACCGTGTTGATGTAAGAATTGCGCAGAACTTATTTACAGATATGGTTCAGAAAGGAGATAAAATAGCCATTACATTGGATGTACTAAACTTTGGTAATTTGCTGAACTCAGACTGGGGAATTCAGGATAACAACGTAAGTTCATACGGAGCAGCGGTATTAGGTAGATTTGGTACACTTTCGCCAGACCCAACTTTTACCATGTTACGTGATGGTGCAAATTTAGTAAAAGGGCCAACAAGACCTGCAAGTTCAAGATTTACAACGTGGAGCGCAATGCTTGGATTTAAATATTCATTCTAACACCACCTTCCATCTATAAAAACTGCCTTACAATTTAGATTGTAAGGCAGTTTTTTTTTGTTCATTTTAAGTTTCCATAAGCTTGACTTAATCCTCGGGATTTTTTTTATCTTTGCCCTTAACAAAAATTACTATGGATACATTTAAGATTATTACTGAAGCACACAAAGGTTTTGCTTATCTGATATTGCTTGCGGGCATTATCTTCGTGGTTGCATTATTGGTCACCATGTTTGGTTATTCCGGAAAAATCAAAAAATTATTGCGCACCTCAACTTTGATTACCATGATTTTATTTCATGTTCAATTGATCGTTGGTATTTTCATGTTGGTATTTTCTCCAGGGCTAAAAGGCGCCTTGGAAACTGGTACTTTAATGAGCAATGCAGCGGCAAGATTCTCGTATGTAGAACATCCGGTTTCCATGTTAATCGGTGTAGTTTTAATGACGATCATTAATAAATACATGAAAACCAACGAAACATTGGCAATGAAAATTGTAATTATGGGCGTAATTGCTTTTGCTTTATTTGCCTACGCTTTTCCTTGGGTGAAAGTTTTCCCATCCATGTTCGCCTAATTAACTTTAACAACAATTATTCTTAATGAAAATAGCAGTAGTCGGCGCTACCGGCATGGTGGGTCAAATCATTTTAAAGGTTTTGGAAGAACGTAATTTTCCAGTGACCGAATTAATTCCTGTCGCGTCTGTAAAATCAATCGGTAAAAAAATTATTTTTAAAGGTACCGCCTTCGAAATTGTTTCGATGCAAGATGCTTTAGACCGAAAGCCCGAAATTGCTCTGTTCTCTGCTGGTGGAATAACGTCATTAGAATATGCACCAAAATTTGCCGCCATCGGGACAACTGTTATCGATAATTCCTCAGCCTGGAGAATGGTTGCAGATAAGAGACTAATCGTACCGGAAATTAATGCAGAAGTGTTATCCAAAGACGATAAAATTATTGCAAACCCAAACTGCTCAACGATTCAGTTGGTCATGGTATTACATCCTTTAAATCAAAAATATAAGGTAAAACGCGTGATTGTTTCTACCTATCAATCGGTCACTGGGACAGGCAAAAATGCAGTTGATCAACTGAATAATGAAATCAGTGGGAATAAAGAAGGAACAAAAGTTTACCCGTATGAAATTTTCAAAAATGCCTTGCCGCAATGTGATGTTTTTGCAGAAGATGATTACACCAAAGAAGAAATAAAATTAATGACGGAACCTAAGAAAATTATGGGTGACGACAGTTTCAATATTACCGCAACCGCAGTGCGTGTGCCGGTTCAAGGTGGTCATTCAGAAAGCGTAAATATTGAATTTGAAAATGATTTCGATTTGCAAGAAGTGAAAAAAATCCTTTCTGAAACTTCTGGCGTCATTGTTTTAGATGATGTAAAAAATAACATTTATCCGATGCCTTTGTATTCGGAAGGAAAAGATGAAGTGTTTGTGGGAAGAATTAGAAGAGACCGCTCACAACCCAAAACTTTAAACCTTTGGATTGTAGCAGATAACCTTCGAAAAGGAGCTGCAACCAATGCGGTACAAATCGCAGAATACCTCTACGAAAACAAATTAGTTTAATAAAAATGCTCACAGAAAGTGGGCATTTTTTATGTATTAGAGCCTTGAAACATTAGTGATAAGCTAAGCAAAACTACCATGTCAGAAAATAAAAATATTCCCAAAACCAATTTCGCGTTCCAAAGAAATGTTGCCATCGTTGGTATTATTCTCTTTTTAGGAAAATTACTGGCCTGGCATTTCACCAATTCTGATGCTGTTTTTTCTGATGCCATGGAAAGTATTGTGAACATTATCGCGGCTTTCATGGGTTTGTATTCGCTCTACCTAGCGGCAAAACCGAAAGATGTGGATCATCCTTATGGTCACGGAAAAGTAGAGTTTGTGACTTCGGGGGTAGAAGGTGCTTTGATTATTTTTGCAGGAATCATCATTATAATCCAAGCTGTAGATTCCCTTTTACACGATAATATTCCGAAACAATTAGATTGGGGAATTTGGATTGTGGCAGCAACCGCTGCTATCAACTATTTGATGGGTCATATTTCCTACAAAAAAGGGATTAAAGAAAACTCCTTGGTTTTACAAAGTTCTGGTAAACATTTACAAAGCGACACTTTTACCACTATTGGAGTGGTCATTAGTTTAATCTTGGTTTATTATACCAAACTCTACTGGATTGATGCGGTCGTTGCCCTACTTTTCGGTGCTTACATTATGGTTGTGGGTTATAAAATCATTCGAAAAGCGTTAAGCGGCATTATGGATGAAGCCGATTTGGACCTGCTTCAGAATTTATCTAAATTCTTGAACGAAAAAAGAAAACCACAGTGGGTAGATTTGCACAATATGCGGATTCAACAGCACGGAAGCGGACTGCATATCGATGCGCATTTTACCCTACCTTGGTATTATGAACTTAGAAAAGCCCACAATGAAATGGAGGATCTGTACAAACTGATTGGTGAAAACACCGACCGAACCATCGAGTTTAATTTTCATTTGGATGATTGTAAATCATTTTCCTGCGAAATTTGCGCCTTACACGAGTGTCCGGCAAGGCAGAAACCCTTTGTGAAAAAAATAGAATGGAATAATAAAACCATCGCTCAAGTCGACAAACATTCTCTAAAAGACGACCTTAATTAACATGTTTTCGATAATAAAACAAAGGGATAATCAGCAACAAAATTAGCGGTTGAATCACAAATCTTCGCATATAAAAAGAAAAAAGATACCCGATTTCAAATTGCGTTTGAATACAGTAAAGATAGATGGGGAAAGTGATCGCAAATACAATCAACATTAAAACTACAGCTTGTAGGGTCCATTGTTTATTCTTAAAAATCAGAAAAACAACCGCAGCAGACAAAAGTAGATTAAGGCCAAACCGAAAAAGATAATTGAGGATTAAAGGCAACCAATTAAAATCCGGAAAAGGCGCGTGCTTACTGGCTAAGTGAAAATACTGTTGAAAAGGATCGTAGAAAAGTTCACCTTCAACCATCCTCACGCCGACCAATCCCAAAATTGCAACCGCCACTAAAAACCAATTAAGGATTTTCATTATGAACATTTTTTAACGCATAAAACTTAATCCAGATCAACCAAAGCACAACCACGCTGCCGTAAATAATGGCAGGAAAGAAATAATCATGTCCCATTCTAGTGTATTGCGGTAATTCAACAATCAAAATATTTAAACCAACAATCCTCAAAACATTGATGATATGAAGAAAGACCAACCCTAAAGCTGCAAAAATAAAAGTTTTAAATCCCTCATAAAAAGCAAAGATAAAAGCCAGAAACAAAATCATTACGGAAATGGCATTGCAGCCTTCAACCATACGGGAAACGTATTGTCCGCTTACATAGAACCAAGTGGTTTCATCTTCTGGTTTGCCTTCTACCATCTGCGAGGGATA
The DNA here is from genome assembly GCF_030409525.1 of Kaistella yonginensis. Classification (GTDB taxonomy): domain Bacteria; phylum Bacteroidota; class Bacteroidia; order Flavobacteriales; family Weeksellaceae; genus Kaistella; species Kaistella yonginensis. The sequence goes on from NZ_JAUFQB010000017.1 coordinate 263,397, forward strand.
GCCAAAAAGGTTTTGAAGAAAATCAGCCTGCTGCATGGCCCACGTAGAAAAAGGGTCCAAGCCGGCATTTTTAAAGGTATTTAAATAAAACTGATAGCCTAAAACAAGCACCACATATAAAATGATGAATCGAAGAAGAACTTTCAGAACAGGCTTAAAATCATTAAACATAAATACAAATATACTATTTTATAAAATACGTTTTTCCTTATCTTTGTAAAAGTATGACTGACCAAAACGCACAAGATTTTTTAGAAAAATATACTGGTGAAGCCGCACAAGAGTTTTCCACCTTAGCCCAAAGTGGTTCTGCAAGAATCAATTTTGTGGGCAAAAGCAACAACAAGAAATACCTGATTACCTTCAATGAAAATAACCGTGAAAACGAAAGCTTCTACTATTTCTCTGATTTGTTTTCTACCCTCAACATTAAGGCCCCCAAAGTTTTAAAAATCACAGAAGCGCGAAATTTGTACATACAGGAATTTCTAGGTGAAAACACCTTATCAGAGCTCATCGACAAAGAAGGGCTTACCGAAACCATAAAAAACTTAGTCAAAAAAACATTGCAGCAATTGGCTGAAGTACAGCTTAAAACAGAAAATAAAGTTGATTATTCAAAAACATTTGAATACGAAAGCTATGATGAGCTGCCGATCACCAATGATCTCTTCTATTTCAAAAGTTTTATCGCTGACGTTTTAGAAATCCCTTATCATAAATCTTCTCTTTTACTAGAATTCAAAAAATTGGTCGCCAAAATAGAAAACCTGGAACCGCAAGGTATTATGATGCGCGATTTTCAAGCACGAAATATCATGGTAAACCATAAAGATGAAATTTTCTTTATTGATTACCAAGCTGCGATGAAAGGTCCATTAATGTACGATGTTGTTTCATTTTTATTTCAAGCAAAAGCAAATTTTCCAGAAGCTTTTAAAAATGAAATGCTGGATTACTATTTCTCTTTCTGGAATGATGAAAAAGCAGCTCAACTAAAAAACTCAGTAAAGCCGATTCAACTGATCCGTTTTCTACAAGTCTTGGGAGCTTATGGTTTCCGTGGACTAATTCAAAGGAAACAACATTTTATTTCCAGCCTTGATATAGGCATTGAAAACCTAATTCAATTTTCAAATTCATGGCATGAAATGGATGAATATCCTGAGTTGAAAAATTTAATTTTGCAGTTAAAATCAGAAGAAGTGCAAAATAAAATTGCAATGATAATTGGGAAGGATTGAAAAAATAGAATTTAACCATTAAGATCTCATTAAGTAGTTAAGAAGATTAAGCTTTTTCCCTTCAGGAAAATATAGGAATAAAAAATGCGAGAAAATGATGACAAAAAAAGAAGTGACCCAGTTATCTTATGAAATTACAGGATTAGCAATCAAGGTTCACAAAAACCTTGGGCCAGGATTATTGGAAAGCATTTATGAGGAATGACTAAAATACGAATTGCTGAAAAATGGGTTTGATGTAAAACAGCAGTTTTTAGTTCCCATAATCTATGAAGGAGTGGGGGTGAGAACGAAGGTAATTGTTGATTTATTAGTAAATGACTGCATCGTAATTGAAATTAAAGCACAAGAAGAAACTTTGCCTGTACATGAAGCACAACTTCTTACCTACATGAAAATCTTAAAAAAACCTCAAGGATTATTAATTAATTTCTTCACAACAAACATTACAAAATCTTTGAAACCGCTTGTAAGTGAGTATTTCAAAGAACTAGCAGATTAATATTTAATGTAAAAATTGAATTCGGATCCAACATTTTTGACTTGTCAAAAATAACTTAATGACCTTAACCTCTTAATTAATTCTTATTGGTTAAATTGCCATTATTCAATTATAAATTTAAAATAGAACATGAGTTTAAAAATAGAAATACACAGTTTTTCCTATAAAAAAGGAGGAATCCCAAAAGACAGTTCCGGTAATGGTGGCGGCTTTGCCTTCGATTGCCGCGGAATCCTGAATCCCGGTAGAGTCGAAGCGTACAAACTTCAAACCGGTTGCGAAATCGGTGTTCAGGACTATTTAGAAACAAAAACCGAAATGCCAAAATTTTTGGAATTGGTGAAAAATATCGTTTCTATTAATATCGATAATTATATTGGGCGCAATTTTGAGCATCTTCAAATTAATTTTGGGTGTACGGGCGGCCAACACCGTTCGGTTTATGCTGCAGAAAAAACCGCTGCATTTATCCGTGAGAAATATCCACAAACAACGGTTACATTAAATCATGACGAGCAACCTCAACTTAATCAATCTCAAATAAGTACTGAGCAATAGGTAATTTATAATTAATTAACCTTTATTTAGTACTCCTTACTCATTTTTATGAAAGCACTCATCTTCGCAGCGGGAAAAGGCACCCGACTTAAACCGTTTACCGATCATCATCCAAAAGCATTGGCCTTGGTGAATGAAGTCCCATTATTAGAGAGAAATATTAAATATTTAAAACGTTTCGGGATTAATGATTTTGTGATTAATATTCATCATTATGGTGATCAAATAGCCACATTTCTGAAAAAAAATAATAATTTTAATTCTAATATTGAACTCTCTGATGAGAAAGATCAGCTGCTGGAAACTGGGGGTGGATTGGTTTTTGCAAGAAAATTCCTGGATCATGGCGAAGATTTTCTGATTATGAATGCAGATATTTTAACAGATTTGGATTTAAATTATTTCGTAGAATATCATCAAGAGCAAAAAGATTTTGCTACTTTAGCAGTCTCTGACCGAAAAAGTTCCCGAAAACTTCTTTTCAATCCAGAAATGATTCTGAAAGGTTGGCTAAATGTAGAATCTGGCGAACAGCGATTGGCAGAATTCAACAAAGGATTTAAACCTTTGGCGTTCAGTGGAATTCATTGCGTAAATCCAGCGATTTTCAGTAAAATAATAAGAACCGGAAAGTTTTCTATTATGGAAGAGTACTTAGATTTAATGAGTCATGAGCGCATTCATGGTTATGAACATTCGGCTAGGATTATTGATGTTGGAAGACCAGAATCCATAACGGAAGCTGAAAAAAATTTTAAATAAAAAATGAGCAAGATAAAAAGAGGCAAAGGAACCACGAAATTGGCTACCGGAAATGAGTTTGAAATTGACCAAAAAGTTCAAAACTCTTTTAAAGAAAAAACCTGGGACGAAACCATTACCAAAGACAGTTGGATGGTTTTTAAAATCATGGCTGAATTTGTAGACGGTTATGAAAAAATGGCTAAAATTGGGCCTTGTGTATCCATCTTTGGATCTGCCCGAATGAAAACCACAGACTCGTGCTACGAACTCGCAGTAGATATTGCCGAAAAAATTACAGAAATTGGTTTTGGAGTTATCACCGGCGGCGGTCCCGGAATTATGGAAGCTGGGAATAAAGGCGCCAGAAAAGGAGGTGGTAAATCGATCGGTCTAAATATTGACTTGCCGTTTGAACAGCATTTCAATCCTTTTATTGATAAAGGCTTGAGCATTGACTTTGATTACTTTTTTATTAGAAAAGTGATTTTTGTGAAATATTCTCAGGGCTTTATCGTGATGCCAGGCGGTTTCGGAACCCTTGATGAATTGATGGAAGCGATCACTTTAATCCAAACCAATAAAATTGGCAGATTCCCAATCGTCTTGGTTGGCTCTAAATTTTGGTCGGGCTTACTCGACTGGTTCAAAAATACCTTATTAGAAAGCGGAATGATCTCTGAAGAAGATCTGAATTTGTATCGTGTTGTAGACACCGCCGAAGACGCAGTTGCCCATATAAAGGCGTTTTACGATAAATACCAGGTCAACGTAAACTTCTAATTGGCACTATATTTGAGATTATTCATTTTACAAATTACTTATAATGAAAAAATATTTACATATTCCCTGGATTTTTGCACTGATGCTCTTGTTAAGTTTTGCTGCGGCCGACTTCTATTCATCAATGACAAAGGTTGATTATTTGGAAGCCAGTAAAACACTGAAATTCACTACCAAACTCAACACCGCCCATATTTCGGATGCGATAAAAATCAATCCAAACACCGCAGGATTTGAAGCAGAAGTTAAAAAGTACGTGAATAATAACTTCGATTTGTATGTGAATGGAGGCGCAAAAAAACTAACCTTCACAGGCAGTCAAGTGAATGGCGAATCGGTTTGGGTTTATTTTGAAGCCAGTGGCATTACGGATATCAGCACGATTAGAATTAAAAATACCATACTATTGAGTGCATTCCCAAAACAATTTAACTTGGTGAACATTGCTTATAAAGGCAACCAGAAAACCATGAATTTCCAAAGAGGAAAAGAAGTAAACGAAGTTAGTTTTTAAAACAATTATACATCATAAAGAAATCCGTCTCAGCGATAAGTTGAGGCGGATTTTTGAAATACAGAAACGTATTTCGGTAACAATTAAAAACAGTAAAATTTATCTATTATTCAGTTGCTGCATTCCTTCCGATGAAACCATATCATAATTCCATGCAGGCTCGAAAGTAAGGTCGATTTCCACTTCGTGACCGGGAAGCTCCTTCTCTAGAGCATTTTTAACTCCGGTTTGTATGGCTTCACCCATGGGACAGTGCGGTGTGGTTAAAGTCATGGTTACTTTAATGGTGTTTTCTCCGACGATTTCGAGGTCGTAGACCAAACCTAAATCAACAATGTTTACCATCAATTCTGGGTCGATTACTTCATAAAGGGCAAATTCAGCACGACTTATTTTATCGTAATTTTTATCTGTTGAATCGAGTATCATGATGTTTTATTTATTTTATGGAACATTAATTTAAAGACATTGATATTATATAAAACGGCTACAATCAACCACAATACAGCACCTATCCTGATAATCATAACCTTTTGAATGATTATCCCTAAAGCGAATACTAAAAATGCGGCAATAAAAATTCTAAATTGCCAGATGGTGATTTGCTCACTATACAAGTCTTTGGGCAGGGGCACTTTCCTTTTACCCGAAAGATTTTTATAATGATCATTCCAGATGATAAAGGGAAGCGTTTTAAAGGTCTTTCCTAAAATAATGCTGGTAATCCAACCCATGAACAGAAGCGTTCCGTAAAGCATGGCAAAGCGGTATCCACTGGAAAAATAAACTGCTGGCAAAAGCAAAATTGAAATCACCAACGCCAAAAATGAAAGAAAAGCGTGCTTCATCAACAATTCAATGCGTTTTCTTAGTCGATTTTTAAAAGTATCATATAAATAGAGAAGCCAAAAAATCACGCCAATCAAAACAATCGCCGCATAAATTAAAACCCTCGGCGATACGCCAATAAAATATCCGTCGGTAAGAAAAAGAATCAGACCAAGATTTTGAAATATAAATGCCCATTTCAGCAGATATTCTTTGGTTGATTTCCCCAACAAAAACATGGGCACCAATTTGGTACTTACCCCAGTGATCAGTTGCAAAAACCAACCTGCAAAGCCAGCGTGAGCGTGAAGTTTCAATATTTCTAAATGGTTTTGTTTAAAGAAGGGGAACTTTAAATTAATGGCCAGCAGCAAGCCGACAATTACCGTAAATAAAAGCCACAGTGCAGAACTTATTAAAAATAATTTCTGAATAGAATATTTTTTACCTATCCCACTTGTTTTTAAAACATTAAGAAGATAAAGACTGGCTGAAATCACGATCAGCGTACCACCCGAAATCATGACCCAACCTACCGTCAAATTCCAGAAATTAGCGGTCAACAGAATCATTCCTAAAGTCAAGGTATACCACACAAAAGCCGCTATTTTTTCGCTGTACAAATCCTGTTCGCATATCACGGGCAACAGTTGATGCGCTGCACCGAAAATAATCATGGTGCCCCAACCTAAAGCTGCAACATGAACCATGGATAGTAAATGAGGTGTAAAATAATGCCGTGTAAAAGATTCCGGACTGAGAACCATCAATGCGCAGAGTACAAAAAACATCACCGCTCCTGTCACATAAAACGGTAGAACTGCGCTATTTCCCGGGGCTTTGCCTATACTAATCTGTGCCATTTATTTTTTAAAGATGAGCATTTTTACATTCCCTTCTTCTCTATTATTAATATGAACTTCGTAGTTTTTATCTGCGAGCTCTTCTAACAAGAAAACCGGAACTCTTTTATGATTGATATACAAGGCGTTTCCTGAAGGAAGCTCTTCTAACTCCGCCAGAATCACTTGCATAGGACCCGGCATTTCGAGTTCACGCACATCTATTTCTTTCTTTTCTTCTGCAGCAAATTGCGCACAGATCGCTTCAAAGCTCGCAGCATCATCCATCTGTAGTTTTTCATTGGCCGTAGTTGAAGAATGTGCTGTTTCTTTTTCCTTTTTCAAGAAATAGGTGTGGAATTCTTTATCATTAATGGTTTCAACAAAGGTAGCTTCTGCTTTTTCCTGTTTTAAAAGATGAATCAAGGGAGTTGGCACAAAATTATTAATGATGCATAGAATTTTTCCAGGTTGCACGGTTTTAAAACGTCCTAATATTTCCTTTAATGGGTCTGCACCTTCGTCTATAATGGGTCGTACATCATAGAAATCAATATCGACTTGATCTGCTTGCGATAACCAAGATGGTTTTAGGTCGGTTGCAGCTTTTTCTTTATCCTTAATTTCGGTCTCCAAATTAAATCCCAACGGACGAAGAACACGCTGAAACTCTTCAACGGTGGTTCCGCCCATTTTTGCAGCTTCTGCTATGGAAACCCGTGAAGCCATTATTTTTCTCAAGATCGGATTTTTCAATTTCTCAAGAGGTTTTGCGAGAGAAGCAATTGCATCTATGCTGTTTGAATTGAGTTTAATCAGCTCAGATATTTTCGTTTTGGCGGTAATATTTTGCATAATATTTTGTTCTTATTGGTGAAGTAAATCAATTCTTCAACTATTTTGAAAACCACAAACCCATCGATAGCCAGGTCTGTGGTTGAAAATTATATGAATTATGAATTCAATTTTGCTAATTCTGCATCGAGCTGAAGCGCTTTAGGAAAAAGAACGGTATTTTCCAGCTTCATATAAGTTTGCACTTCACTTTCAAACTCTTGCATTTTTGTAAAAAGATATTGGTAAGAACTGCAAGCATCTGCTGGAACCTTATAATCATCGGTCAACTTTCTCAGGAAAGACAAGTCTAGACTTGCGATTTCGTGCTCCTTCTTCAGCAGGTTAATCGGTTCTGAGAGGGAGCCTATTTTATAAGTTCCCTCTGTTTCTGGATTTCGTTGTTTGACGACCATCTGCTTAATGACGGGGAATAAGACTTCGCCTTCTCGTACGATATGATCCAATAAATCTTGTAAAAAATGATAAGTTAAAGTAGAAAGCCGATTGAGTTCAAGGTAATTATCCCCGTGATGCTCAGCAACTTTAATCGCCAAATCATTGAGACTCTCTGCATGATCTTTAATATACCTGTGATGCGTATTAACAACATAATCTATTAAAAAATCAAGTTCCCATCTGTCATAATCGTAGATTGGAGCTTTCGTATTATTATCAGTTTTATCGGTACTGCAGGCAAACTGAATCCCTCTCTCTTTTAGCATTTCTGCTTTTTGAATATCTTTTGCAGAGATGGAACCCGTATTTTCTGCAACGGGGTTTTTAGCAATTTGCACCTCGTAAACTTCCGGTCCTTTTTCTAAATACTCCCAAGTAAAAATATCACCACGCTCTGCGATTAACTCATAATAAAGTGGTTTTGGATCGTGATCATTTTCAATAATGAAACTTTCGCCTGGTTGCAAAGCATCAAAATATTTAAAGATGGTCGGATGTTTAAATTTGGGTTCAATGGTGGAAACGACTAATCTTTCCACTTCTTTTTTTGCCACTAAGGGATTTTTGCAAATTCTAACGATGAACCACTCCGGTCCTTTTTGCAAGTATTCCCATGTAAAAATATTTCCTCTTTCGCCAATTAATTCGTAATAAAGTGGTTTTGGATCGTGGTCATTTTCGATAACAAATTCTTCGCCGGCCTGTAGGGCATCGAAATATTTAAAAATAGTCGGGTGTTTTAAGCGAGGTTCTATTTGGGTTACATCCAAAGTTTGTGCTGTTGCCATTTTAATAAGTTTTTTTTTGTTAAATAAGGGACGAAAATTTTATTTTTTATTTTTAAAAGAGAGTTACTCTCTTCTCAATTGTAATTTTTCCAGCGAATTTTCTGTTCTAAATTGGTTTAAAGTTGTTTTGCCATAAATCTCATATAATTGATCGCGGGCTTCTTTATAGGTGTTATGAATAGGGCAGGGATTGGTTTCAGAACAGAAGGCTAAACCAAGCCCACAGCCTTCAAACATTTTGTTGCCATCAATCGCTGTGATGATATCTGCCAAAGAATGTTTGGCTTCTTCATCTGAAATATAGAAGCCACCGTATCGGCCTTTGGAAGATTGTAGAAAACCTTGTTTGCTTAAACTCTGCAAAATTTTTGCAATAAACAGTTCAGGTGAATTTATTTTTCCTGCAATCTCTTTGATATTAATGATGCTTCCGTCGTTAGACTGCTGCGCGATATAGATCATCGCTCTTAAAGCATATTCACAGGTTTTTGATAGCATAATAGTTCATTTCAACAGTACAAAGATATAAAAACTTTTTAAATCGGACTAATAAGTCTTAATTGAATTTGAATTGATTCTTAAGATCATTATTTTCACTTTTGAAATCTGTTTTATGACAATGAAAGTAATCTTTAAAGCAAAAAATCCGCCTCTTTGTAGAGACGGATTTAATTGCGTTTATTAAAAAACTAGTTCTTAATTTAGTTTGATGTTATCTAGTTGAATGGTGGTTGTTACACCAGATCCATTACCAACATATTTAAACATTACGAATCCTTTTCCGGTAAGATTTGCCGGAACGGTATAGTTTCCTGCATTTACAAAAGTTCCGTACCCAGAAACAGGTGTTTTCGGGATGGTAAAGCTTGAAGAGATATCGGTAAGCGTTGCTGCTGTGATATCTTCTAGAGGAACATAATTTGTAGACGTATATACTTTCAAGGCGTCACCTGTGTAGAAACCAATGTTTACATCAAAAGTTAATAATTTACCAGGGGTAAAAGTAACAGGGACCACAAAGAAGGTTTCGAATGGACCACTTCCTGCATTTGCACTTAACTGAATATAGTTATTGCTGCTAAAGTTTCTTAACTGCCAGTATCTGTTGCCCAAAACTGGATCATTAACATAAGGAGGGAATACTTCTAATAAATTCCCAGAGAAAGTTTCGAAAGTTTCCGCCAAAGTTGTCGGATAAGTTACTGCAGATCCTCCTTTTGGTGGCGTAGGGTCAAATCTATTTCCTGTTGGTGGGATTTTCACATCTTGCAAACCTCTGATCAACATTTGAAAATTTGCATTATACTTGCTCACCACGAAGGTAAGAGTACCACTTCCTTTTGGCAAAAGCGTTGCGCCATACGTTGAGAAACCAGAGCTTCTAAGATTTGTAGAACCTCCTACTGCATCTTCGATTTTACGGTCAGTATCTACACCAGCACCGGCTAGATAATTTATATAAGCTTTGTTATCTGGATATAATTCAGAAATATTGAACTGCACATTAGGAACAGTGACCAAAGTATTGATGTATTTGTCTTGCATCGCTGCAGAAAGACTTGGTAATGCTGTAGGTACGATGGTTGCAATATCCATGGCATTGCCATTACAAACTGCAGAAATGTATCTTCCGAATAATACACCTGGAATTCTACCGATTGCGTAGGTAGGGTCAACAGAACCAATTTTTACAGACCCACGGTCTAATCCTAATCTCAACCCTTTAGCATTAATTCTAACATGCGTTCCTACTGGAAAATCTGCGTAGTTGCTTGCCCGGTCAACTTCCATTTGCAAACCCGCGGTTGGATTTTCTGGTTTATCTTGGAAAGAGATTGTTTTATAAAAGTTTCCATTTTCATCAGAGGAAACGATGTACCCATCAAAAATCTGATCAGTCTCGATCAAGAGATAGCCTGTTGCAGGAGCTTGTGCTTTAAAATCAGCCATTGAAATGGTTGCAGCATCAAACTTATTTTTACAGTTAATTGGTGGTGTATCCCAATCATCTTCATTTACACAAGAGCTTACTGCAAATGCTGAAAAAGCAAGAACAAAAGCGGTTTTTAAATATTGTTTGAAATTCATTTTATTGTTTTTTAAAATTCTGATTATTAATTAAAATCTAACTTGAAGGTTGACGAAATACGATCTCCCTTGCGTGTACCAATATTTTGGACCAAATAATGGAAACTCTCTGCTGTTTTCTTCAACATATCCCGGGAATGTTACTCTTCTGGTCTGCTCGAACCCACCTGTTATATATTTCGTGTTGTCTAAAATATTATTAACAGATGCGGTTAGCAATACGTAGTACGCTCCTAATCTCCAAGACTTTCCTACGTTTGCATTAATAAATGCAGCTGATGGAAGTTTGGTTGGTGCCAAAACTCTTCTTAATTCGCTTTCATCTAGACCTGCATACGGTGTTCCTGTTACTGGATTTTGCACAAATCGCTCTGTTCTCAATAATGCAGATGGATCCAGGAAGTTATCATCTAAATAATTCCAGTTTGCTCCGAACCACCAGTATTTGGTTGAGTTGTATCTAAATCCTAAGGAATACCCTTGTTGTGGTGTTCCACCTTGTTTTGAATCTTTCAAATAAGCCTTTCCTAAATCAAGGTAAGATTTACCATCGGCAAAAGTTCCTGTGGCATCTGATGCGAAATAAACATTCGGATCATTTCTGTAGGTAAACTGGCCGTAACTTGCTAAACCTTGGACTGATAAGGTTGGCAAGATTTTTACATCTACGCCTAATTCACCACCCATATTTCTTTTCTCAACATTTGTCATTACTTGCGTAACGAAAGCACTTTGTACATTCGCAATCGTTCCGTCTTGACCTGAAGACTCCAATTGAATTCCATCGGCAAAGAACCGCTGAACATTGGTATCATTCTGCGTTTCTACTAAATAACCTGTCAATCGCATTTTGAAGAATGGGCTATTAATTACATAGCTCAAATCATTTGCATTAACAATGGTATTTTCAACATTCGGTGCTACCGATGCGTTCACTCTTGGGTTAATGAATAAGTCTTCTAAGAAAGGGGCTTGAGAAAAATATGCACCGTTATATACTAAGAAGTTTCTACCATTCATTTTATAAATAACCTGTCCTTTTAATCCAAAATTCCAGAAATTATAGTCTGCACTTTTTCCGTAAGAATCTTTGTATAAATAATGGTTGTAATGTCCCTCTCTAAACGAAGTAGAATAGCCTGCTAAACCGGAAACAAAAACATCAAATTTACCTGCTTCTACTTTTAAACCCGGGTTCACCTTTACTTCTTGTCTTGCAAAACTGTAATTGTAATTAATTTTATCTCCTACTCTTTTGGTAACATTGGTTTCTCCCTCGTTATAAAGGCCGCTTTTACCTGGTTGGTTCGTCGCTGCAAATGGATCACGGTTCAACGCAAAATCAGCACCTAAAAGATCTTTTACTTCTCGGTACAATTCTGATTTATAATTTTCGTAAGAAACATTTAACAATAACTTCGATGTATTGTTAAAATTATAAACATAGTGTGTTCCAGCGTTGAAGATTTTATCATCACTGACGTCTGCAACTTGGAAATACAAAGCACGTTTACCATTCACACCGAAATATTCACCAGCTGGCTGACTACTATTTCTTCTGTACAACGCATCCCAATTAAGTTGCGTATAAGCTGGATCTCCGTTCTGCCAACCTGCCAAAGCATCTTGGTACGCTTGCTGCGCTGTGGTTGGAGTTTCGCCATTGGGTACCGAAACTGAAGCGTTAGGATCTAACGAGTCATAATAGCTCGGCAAATATCTATAGTATGTTGGCGAAGGATTCTGAACACTTTGCCAATCTAATCTTGCGCCTTTATCTTTTCCGAATTGGTAAGAAATAGCAGTTCTTAGACTTGATTTATCATTAATTTTCCAGAAATCCTGAATTTGGAAAATGGGTTGGAAACCAGATTTTACCCTCTCGCTTCTTTTTTTTCCATCTTGCCAACCCCAATAAGAGTTATAATGTACGCCTCTATAATCATAAACTTCTTGTGTACTTGGACTAGAAGTTGATCTTCTATAAGGTGCTGCAAACGTATTGAAAGTCATGGAATGAGAATCACTAAACTTCTTTTCAATTCCTAAGAAACCTCCCCACGCATCGTAGAAAGTTCCTTCTTGGATTCCTTCTTGTGCCCATCTTCTGGCAGCCATTGCAGTAAACGCCCAACCCGTTCTACTCATTCCTGAAGTATAACGAAGCGATGCACGATTTCTGTAGTTTCTGTTGGTCAATGAGTAAGTTGCTTGAAAACCTTTTCGGTACTCACTGGCATTGGTATTTTTATAAATAACAGAGCTTGCACCACCAAATGAATATTCAGATGGAGCATGGTTTGCTGAAATTTCTGGATACCTGGTGATTTCGTTCAAACCTCCCCAGTTTCCAAAATCAACGTTTCCATTATCTGATTTCACCATGGAAACACCATTCATCATGGTTTCTCCTGATCGGCCATCAATACCTCTTGGTCGGAACCAATATGCTCCCAAGTCGTACGCAGCAATTCTGCTGAACACATCTTGCGATGACTGCAACAGACCAATCGTGGTTCCTTGACTGGCGTTTTCTTCATCTCCACTACTTTCAATAATGGCAAGACCTTGGTCCGCACCAGTTAAACTAGAATAAAGCGTAACAACGCCCAAGTCCTTTTTCTTTTCGTCATTAATATCGAACTCCATCACTTTGGTTTCGAAATTCGGTTTGGTAATGACAATTTGGTAATGTCCTGTTTTCAAGTCGACAAACTGGAAATATCCAATTTTATCAGCTTTCACATCATTACCAGATCCTTTTAAATCAATCTCTGCATTTTCCACCGGTTTCCCATCTGCATCTTTCAAATAAGCATAAACCGTAGTTTGTGCAAAGAAAAACGATGCTGGGAGCATGGTAAACAAAGAGATTAAAGTTAATTTTTTAATCATGTTGATAATTTATTTTTTCGCTGTTTGAGTTAAAAATCAATTCAGTAAATTAATTAGGGCAAATTTAAGCAATATTATATTAGTTTAGATTTATTTAACATATTATGAACGTCAGATATGATAAATATTAGGAGATAGTTAAATAAGGTAGTCTGAAAAATATATTTATACTAACTTTGCATTAATAATATAATTAAAAATTATAATGAAAAAAATTGTAAGTTTTGTTTTCTTAATGGCATTCTGTTTTATATTCGGTCAACAGAAAGGTCAACTGAGAAAAGTAGCGACCATTGGGTTTATGAATGTAGAAAATCTTTGGGATACCATTGCTTCTGCTGATTATATCGATGGAACAAAAGACGTGAGTAATCCTGCATTTCACCGAAGCGTTCCGATAGATTCCTTGAAATATTTAGAAACCACCGAAGAATACCGTGGGGAGTGGCGAGATGATTTATTAAAAGGTAAAAAAGTAGTTCGCCATCAAATCCTTGCAGATGATTTTACCTACAACAGTGCCAAAAACTGGAATACTAAAAATTATAACATAAAGATTGCGAACCAAGCAAAGGTTATTTCAGAAATGGGTGCGCAATACACCAAGACCGCGCCCGTAATTGTGGGTTTGATTGAGGTAGAAAACAGACAAGTAATTGAAGATTTGATTAAACATCCTCTTCTTGCGAAATATGATTATGGCATTATTCATTACAATTCCTACGATGCCAGAGGAATTGATGTTGCCATAATTTATCAGAAAAGAAGATTCACGCCAAGTAACTCTTTGAAAAAAGAAATCAAGATTTTTAATGACGATGGTAAAAGAGCTTATACGCGTGATATTATTGTAGCCACCGGCTTTTTGGATAATGAAAAAATTGCCATTTTTATGAATCACTGGCCAGCGAGAAGCGGTGGTGAAGCAAGATCATTGCCCCGAAGAAATGCTGCCGCCAAAGTCCTAAAACAACAAATGGATAGTATAAGATTGAAAGATCCTACGACCAAACTATTTGCCATGGGCGATTTCAATGACGACCCGGTAAATACCAGTTTGAAAAATATTTTACAGGCAGTGGCGAGCCCCAAAGACCTTAGCCCAGAAACACCGTATTTAAATTTAATGTACCCTTTGTTCAAAAAAGGAGTTGCCTCATTGGCATATCAAGACGCACCGAACCTTTTCGACCAAATCATCGTGTCGGGAAATTTAATTTCAGACCAAGTAGGAAAAGAGTATTCAGTATACAAAACCGAAGTATTTGCGCCGCCCTACCTTATCAACAGAGAAGGACCGTGGAAAGGTTACCCACTTCGATCATGGAATGGAGACCAGTTTACAGGTGGTTACAGCGACCACTTTCCAGCTTTTGTAGTGGTGCAAAGAGAAGTTCAATAAACAACATCAATTTAAAAACCGTTTTTCGAAACGGTTTTTTTGGCTGTAAATTTGATGGCTTAACAAAAAGAACCCATGAAAAAAATAATTTTTATACTCAGCATTTTATTGATGACATTAAGTTGTTCTACCCCGAATAAACTCCCGAGTCAAGATAAAGATAACGTCATTCAAGCACAAAAAAATGAAGATGGCGAGTATGATTTGGAAGTACTCGACGGTCAATTTTCTTATTTCATAAATGCGGTGGCAAAGCCGGCGAGCATGTATTCTGAAGGTTATCTAAAGAGTAGAAATCAATTCTTGGTGAGCCAATGGAATTCTTATTATTTTTCGGGGCGGTATAAAAATATTATTGAATCATCAATAGATTACGATCCCAACATTAATTATGGATTAAAATTCGAATACAAACTCTATCAAGTATTTGAGTTTGTAAAATGGAAGTATGGTTTAAATATGACCGGATTATAAGAAAGACGATTTTATAAAAACAAAAAAGTTCAGATAAATCTGAACTTTTTTTATGGAATACTCTCAATTTATTTATTGAATTTCTCTTCTACCTTATCCCAATTCACCACCTCAAAAAAGGCAGATACATAATCAGGTCTTCTGTTTTGATAGTTCAAATAGTAGGCATGTTCCCAAACATCCAATCCTAAAACGGGTGTTCCTTGGCACTCTGCTACGGGCATTAATGGGTTATCTTGATTTGGAGAGGAACATACAGCTAAAGAACCATCCCCTTTTTTGCACAGCCACGCCCACCCAGATCCGAATCTGGTTTTTGCAGCATTAGAAAAATCTTCTTTAAATTTATCAAAACCTCCATATGCTTCGATGGCTGCTTTTACATTTCCAACGGGTTCTTTGCTCCCACCTGGTGTCATAATTTCCCAGAAAAGCGAATGGTTAAAATGACCGCCGCCATTATTTCTTACCGCCGCTTTATCGGTTCCTGTTTTGCAGATTTCCCCGATCGATTTCCCTTCTAAATCAGTTCCTGCAATGGCTTTGTTTAAATTATCTACATAACCTTGGTGGTGTTTTGTATGATGAATTTCCATAGTTCTCGCATCAATAGTTGGTTCTAACGCGTCGTACGCATATCCTAATTTTGGTAATTCAAATGACATAATATTATTTTTTAAGTGTTAATAGTCAAACTTAATCATAATTTAGACCAATTCCAAAAAGGTGTAACTACTTTAATAAATCTTTAACATTGATAAAAACTAAGAAACCGCCTTCAAAAAGCGGTTTTATTGGATGCAAAAAAAACAATTCTTGTCTTTTATCTATTCATTGACATCAAAAACTCTTCATTGTTCAAAGTATTCTTCATGCTTTTATTTACAAATTCCATTGCTTCAACTGGGTTCATATCAGCCAAATACTTTCTTAAAATCCACATTCTTTGCTGTACCGTATCTTCTAAGAGTAAATCATCTCTTCTGGTACTAGACGAAGTTAAGTCAATGGCAGGATAAATTCTCTTGTTCGCAATTTTTCGATCAAGCTGCAATTCCATATTTCCGGTTCCTTTGAACTCTTCAAAAATAACTTCATCCATTTTTGATCCTGTATCGATTAACGCTGTAGCGATAATGGTTAATGAACCTCCACCTTCAATGTTTCGGGCGGCTCCGAAAAAACGCTTTGGTTTGTGCAATGCATTGGCATCAACACCACCAGATAAAATCTTACCAGATGCTGGCGTAACGGTGTTATATGCGCGCGCCAAACGGGTAATGGAGTCTAACAAAATCACCACATCATGTCCACATTCAACCATTCGCTGTGCTTTTGACAAGACCAGATTCGCAACTTTTACATGCTTATCTGCGGGTTCATCAAAAGTTGAAGCGATTACTTCTGCATTCACACTTCTTTCCATATCGGTCACCTCTTCAGGTCTTTCATCGATGAGTAAAATCATCATATAAGCTTCTGGGTGATTGGCTGAAATAGAATTCGCAATCTCCTTCAGCAACATGGTTTTACCTGTTTTTGGCTGGGCTACAATCATCGCACGTTGTCCTTTCCCGATGGGCGTAAATAAATCTACAATTCTGGTGGACGGCGTTGCATTTTTACCTGTCAAATTAAACTTCTCTTCTGGGAAAAGTGGAGTTAAAAACTCAAAGGCAACCCGATCTTTAATAAACTCAAGATCCCTCCCATTTACTTCAGTCGGCTTCAATAAAGAGAAATATTTTTCTCCTTCTTTCGGTAATCGTACGATTCCTTTGACTGTATCTCCGGTTTTCAACGCATAATTTCTAATCTGGTTGGTCGAGACATACACATCGTCAGGCGAAGAAATATAGGAAAAATCAGATGATCTCAAGAATCCATAATTATCTGGAAGGATTTCTAAAACCCCTTCAATGGTAACCAATCCATCAAAATTAAATTCCTTTTTAGCAGGCTCTTCTTGGGAAGGGTTGTTTTGTTGGTTTTTGTGTTGATTGGGATTTTTGTGCTGATTCTGATTTTTATGTTGCGGTTGTTTATTTTGATTTCCGCCTTGATTAGGATTTCCGTTCCCATTCCCTGCTTGGTTTGGATTGGAATTTTGATTTTTAGGTTGCTCGGCTTTAGGTTCTGCTTGAACTTCTGAATCCGCAACAACTTCTTTTTCGGTCTGATCTGCTTCCGATTTAGGTGGAGCAACACGCTGTCGCTTTTTCTTTTGTTGATTTTGCGGTTTTGGCTGGTCTGTTTCCAAACTTTCAGCAGCGGTTTCCGCTTCAATTTTAGCAGGAACTTCTTTGTTTTCTTTAGAAAGATTTTTCGCAACTTCTTTTAAAATTTCCTTCGGAGCTTCCGCAGAATCTTCTACTGGTTTTTCTGCTTTCTTTTTAGGAGCTGGTTTTTTTACAGCTGGTTTCTTAGGAGCAGGTGCATTTGTTTCTTCTGTATTCATAGGAGTTTCTGTCGCATTGAAATAATCTTTCACTACTTTTGTATTGGATGCTTGAAAATCCAAAATAGCAAAAATCTTATCATTATCAGTGCTATTTTTAGCAGTTTTAACGCCCAGATCGTTTGTGATTTTAGCCAAGTCCGAATCGGATTTTGACCTTAATGTTTCAATGTTGAACATAAATGTTTCGCAAAAAGTAATTTATAAGTAATTGTAGATAAGAATGTTAAGTCGGGTGACTATTCTTTTATAGGTCGTTTGTAATGCAAATCTACGTTTATTTTTTAATAATGCAAAAAATTATTGTTATTTTTGTAGTCAGAATCGAATCATATGTTGCAGAGAATACAGACCGTATGGATATTTTTAGCGATTATAGGCGCAGTTTTTTTGTTCATCACCGGGCAAGACTTTTCCGTATTTGGACCCGTTCCATTTATATCGGTGGTTTGTGTTATCCTTGTATTTCTAGGATTCATCAGTATTTTAAGCTATAAAGACCGTAAGAGACAAATTCAGCTGAATAATATCAGCATGATTATAAACGCTTTGTTGCTCGGTTTATTGGCGTATTGGTTACTCACTTTATCCGGAGGAATTGATTTTCCTGAGAAGGGTATTGAGCCTCTCTTTCCTCTTTTATCTGTGATCTGTTTGCTTATTGCAAATGTATACATCCGGAAAGACGAAAGGCTCGTAAAATCTGTAGACCGTCTCCGATAAATGTACAACGATTTTTTTTGAGTGAAACAGTTCCTTTTTTGGAACTGTTTTTTTTCACTTCAAAATGGTCATTTCTGATTTTTTAAAAATAATCCATTTGAAATTGCTTATTTTTGCGTCTTAAATTCCCTGAATGAAACCTCTCCAAAGAATACTCTTTTTCGCAAAACCTCATCAGAAATATCTTTTTGCCAGTATGTTTTGCAATATCATGTACTCGGTTCTCAATATTTTTTCCGTTGCCACCATGCTGCCTATTTTAGGTTTAATGTTTGGAACGGTTGAAAAAGTAGACACTTCAAAACCCCCAATTAACTCAGGGCGATTGGTGGATTTCTTCGGTTACGCCAAGGATTGGGCCTACTACAATATTCAGATCTCCATTGATCAGCACGGCGCGGTAAAAGTTCTGGCATTTCTTTGCGGAGTAACCGCGGTTGCATTTTTACTGCGGAATGCCTTTCGTTATTTAGGGTCTTATTTATTGGTTAATTACAGGGTCGGTATTACTAAAGACTTAAGAACCGCGATGTATGACAAGTTTTTAAAATTACCAGTCTCCTTCTTTACAGAAAAGCGAAAAGGCGATATGATGTCGAGAATATCCAATGATATTGGTGGCGTAGAAGCCGGCATCATGGGAAGCCTGGTTGATATCATCAACTCGCCATTTATGATCATTACTTCATTAATTACATTGTTTATCCTTTCCCCACAATTAACCTTGTTTTCCTTACTTGTTTTCCCGGTGATGGGCTGGTTGATTTCTTGGGTCGGAAAAAGTTTGAAACGACAAGCTACCGCTGCCCAGGAAGAATTAGGGAATTTGTTTTCTTTGGTTGATGAAACTTTGAAATCATCAAAAGTGATTAAAATTTTCAACGCAGATAAAATCTTAAAAAACAGATTTAACACCACGACCAACAGTTGGCAAAAATATGCCATCGGAATGAGTCGCCGCCGGGAATTGGCCTCACCGATGAGTGAGTTTTTGGGTTCGGTAACCATCTTAATTATCACCTGGTTTGCAGGCGTTCAAATTCTGACTGAACAATCCATGGAACCAGAAACTTTCTTGGTTTTCATAGGAATGTTTTTCCAAATTTTAGATCCCGCTAAAAAATTATCCAGCGCTATTTCTAATATCCAAGGCGGAATGGCAAGTTTAGACCGGGTTGCAGAAGTTTTAGATTATGACCTAAAAATTGATGAAATTGAAAATCCAATCCCAATTTCTACTTTGAAATCTAAAATTGAATTTAAAAATATTGGTTTCTTTTATGATAAGGACAATGTTATTTTAAAGAATTTCAACTTGACCATTCCAAAAGGAAAAACCATCGCTTTGGTCGGTCAGTCAGGTTCTGGCAAAACAACGATTGCCAATTTATTAGCACGTTTTTATGATGTTTCGGAAGGTGAAATCTTGGTGGATGGCGAAAATATTAAAAATTTAAAAGTCGTTGATTACCGAAATCTTCTGGGAATGGTCACTCAGGAATCCGTTTTATTTAATGATTCGGTCTTCAATAATATTTTGATGGGAAAACCCGAGGCCACTGAACAAGAAGTGATGGAAGCAGCGAAAATTGCCAACGCTCACGAATTCATCGATCATCTTCCCGAAAAATATTACACCAATATTGGTGATGATGGAAACAAACTTTCAGGCGGACAAAAACAAAGAGTTTCTATTGCTAGAGCCGTTCTGAAGAATCCTCCGATTATGATTTTAGATGAAGCAACTTCTGCTTTAGACACCGAATCGGAAAGATTTGTACAAGATGCTTTAGAAAAAATGATGGAAAACCGAACTTCATTGGTGATCGCACACCGACTTTCAACGATTCAAAAAGCAGATTGGATTGTGGTCATGGAGCGCGGAATTATCGTGGAACAAGGAACGCATCAGGAATTATTTGAGAAACAAGGAATGTATCGCCGATTGGTGGATTTGCAGAATTTTGGGTAATGAATCCAATCCAAGAATATTTCTTCAAAATTGAAGAACCTCATCAAACTTTACTTTTATTTTTACGAGATAAAATATTAGAAAGCGATGTGGAAAATATCACCGAAACCTTAAGTTTTGGACTGCCTTTTTTCAAATACAAAAAGAAAATGTTGTGCTATTTTTATTACAGCAAAAAATATAAAAAGCACTACATCAGTTTCTATCACGGCGATCGATTGGATTATCCGGAACTTATTTCGGAAGGCAGAAAGAAATTCAAAATTCTTCTGATCGATGAAAATGAAGATTTACCAGTGGATTTCATTTTGAAACTATTGACTGAAATTAAAAATTACCTATGATTTTATGAAAAAACTATTTATAATTTTCGCCTTAATGAGTTTCGGGATTGCATTTTCCCAACAAATTACAAAAAACAACAGTGCTGAAACTGAAGAAATAGCCGAATTTCCTGAGGGTGGTTATCAAAATTTTCGTAAGCTTATTATAGATAATTTTAGAGAAAAGAAGGTGATTGGAAAAGGCAAAGAATTCTGTGAACTCAAATTTATTATTGATAGAGATGGATCTATTACAAATGTTACAGCAAATGGAACAAATGAAAGTTTCAATAAAGAAGCCATTCGCCCAATCACAAAAATTAAAACAAAATGGATTCCGGCAAAAATTAATGGAGAACTCGTTCGATACCGATTTAGAATCCCATTAAATCTTGATTTTAATTAAATCTATCGCCCTATCATTTTCTTAATCGAATTCAATTTCATCAAAGCTTCAATCGGTGTGAGTGTATTGATGTCCATTTTCAATAATTCTTCCCGAATATTTTCCAAAACCGGATCATCCAATTGAAAGAAAGAAAGTTGCATACTTTCATCGGTAATGGCTTTTGCAGAATTTTTGGAACCACTTTGCGACCGGCTTTTTTCTAATGTTTTCAGCACTTCATTCGCACGATTTACCACCTTTGCGGGCATTCCGGCTAGTTTCGCCACATGAATTCCGAAACTGTGTTCGCTTCCTCCCGACAATAATTTTCGCAGGAAAATGATGCTTCCTTTATGTTCCTGGATAGAAACATGGAAATTCTTGATGCGTTCAAAATTCACCGTCATTTCATTGAGTTCATGATAGTGCGTAGCAAATAAAGTTTTTGCCTTCGTAGGATGTTGATGCAGATATTCTGCGATCGCCCAAGCAATGGAAACCCCGTCGTAAGTGGAAGTTCCTCGACCGATTTCGTCTAAGAGGATCAAACTTCTTTCCGAAATATTATTTAGAATATTTGCGGCTTCATTCATTTCGACCATAAAAGTAGATTCGCCAGACGAAATATTATCACTCGCACCAACTCGCGTGAAAATTTTATCCAAAATCCCAATTTCCGCATGTTTCGCAGGAACGAAACTTCCGATTTGCGCCAATAAACAAATAATTGCAGTTTGCCTTAAAATAGCAGACTTTCCCGCCATATTCGGACCGGTGACCATGATAATTTGTTGCGAATCTTTGGATAAAAACAAATCATTCGGAATGTATTTTTCGCCCAACGGCAACGCATTTTCAATGATCGGATGGCGTGCTTCTTTTAGTTCAATTTCAAAACCTTCATTTAAAACCGGCTTTGTGTAAGATTCAGAAACGGCGAGTTCCGACAATGCGACTCCACAATCGAGTTCTGCAATAATTTTTGAATTGTCTTGAATTTGATCGATGTAAATCATCACATTTTCGCAAACTTTTCGATACAATTGCTGTTCAATTTCCGATATTTTTTCTTCTGCACCCAAGATTTGCTCTTCGTATTCTTTCAGTTCTTCGGTGATGTATCTTTCTGCATTTACCAAGGTTTGCTTGCGAATCCAATCTTCAGGAACTTTGTCTTTATGAGAATTTCTAACTTCAATAAAATAACCGAAAACATTATTAAAACTAATTTTCAAACTGGTAATTCCGGTGCGTTTTATTTCTCTTTCGCACATTTCATCCAGGAAATTTTTGCCTGTGTTTTGCAGTCCACGCAAATGATCGAGTTCTTCAGAAATTCCTGCTTTGATCACATTTCCTTTCGAAATATTGACGGGGAGTTCGTCATTCAAATAATTTTGTAAATAATTAATGAGTTCATCTACATTAATTAAAGGTGACAACCACGCTAAAACCTCAGCGTAGGAATGAAGCAATTCTTTAATTTTTTTAATGTTCATCAAACTCTGACGAAGATAACCGAGTTCTTTCGGTGCTATTTTTTCTGCAGCCAATTTCCCCATCAAACGGTCTAAATCTGAAATGGTTTTTAATAATTGCAAAATCTCATATTTCAGCTGTTCTTCTTTATTAAAAAATTCGATAAGATCCAATCTTCGGTTGATTTCATCCACGGATTTTAAAGGTAAAATTAATCGCCTTCTCAATAATCTTCCGCCCATCGGCGTGGAAGTTTTATCGATAATATCGAGCAAAGATTTCCCTTGTTGACTGCTTGAATAAACGATTTCTAAATTCCGCAAGGTAAAATGATCCATCATTAAATACTCCTCTTTTGGAATTAATTTAATTTTGGTAATGTGTTGTAAAAGAGCGTGATGGGTATCTTCAACCAAATAGGCAAAGATGGCTCCGGCTGCAGTAATTCCCAGTTTCAACTCTTCAATTCCAAAACCTTTCAAAGAGTTGGTTTTGAAATGATTGGTCAGTTTTTCATAGCCATAATTGTATTGGAAAGCCCAGTCTTCTAATTTAAAAGAATTGCGGTTTTTCAATTGTAAAGGAAGTTCCGTCGTTCTTTGAAAAATAATTTCACTGGGATCAAAAGTTCCCACGATATGCAGCAATTGTTCTAAATTCCCTTCCGAAGTTAAAAATTCTCCGGTAGAAACATCGACCAAAGCAAGGCCGTATTGCTCCTTCACTTTATGAATTGAAAGCAGGAAGTTATTTTTCTTGGAAGTCAAGACCTGTTCATTAAAAGTTACTCCAGGCGTTATCAGTTCAGTCACCCCTCGTTTTACAATTCCTTTGACGGTTTTTGGATCTTCCAACTGATCACATATTGCGACGCGAAGTCCGGCCCGCACGAGTTTCGGCAAGTAAGAATCTACGGAATGATGTGGGAAACCGGCGAGTTCGATATGCCCTTCACCGTTGGCTCTTTTGGTTAAAACAATTCCGAGAATTTGCGAAGCTCGAATCGCGTCGGTTCCAAAAGTTTCGTAGAAATCGCCCACACGGAATAGCAAAAGCGCATCAGGATATTTCGCCTTAATGGTGTTGTATTGCGTCATTAATGGAGTTTCTTTCTTAGCCACGTGATTTATTATTTTCAAGAAAAAGGGATTTAATTATTTAAGATTTGAAAACCTTAATTTTGCCAAAAATACGAAAATGTCATCCACAAAGAAACTGAAACTCGAAGAATTAGGAAGAATTGATATAGAAACCTTTAAACAAACCCAAAAAACTCCACTCGTGGTGGTGTTAGACAACGTGCGAAGCATGCATAATGTGGGTGCGATTTTCAGAACAGCCGATGCCTTTTTAATTGAAAAAGTAGTGCTGTGCGGCATTACCCCAACGCCACCGCATCGAGAAATTCATAAAGCCGCTTTAGGTGCAACCGACAGTGTGGATTGGGTCTACGAAAAAGAGATTGCCACGGCCTTGCAAAATTTAAAAATAGGCCAGTTCCAAATTATCGGAATTGAGCAGACAAGCAATTCAAAAGTGATGACCGACTATTCCATTAACAAAGAAGAGAAATACGCTTTGGTTTTAGGGAATGAAGTGGATGGGCTGAGCGAGGAAGCGCTTTCTTATTATGATACATTCCTGGAAATCCCACAGTTGGGAACCAAACATTCCTTGAATGTTTCGGTGTGTGGTGGGATTGTAATGTGGGAGTTTTTTAAATCGCTATAGCTACGAATGGGACGAATTTTATCGAATGATACGAATTTTGCCTAATTCGTATCTTTCGAGAAATTAGAAAAAAATTTATCTCCAGCCACCACCAAGTGCTCTGTATAGCTCTATCCCGGCATCTAATTTAGAATATTCTGCATTTGAAATATTCAGTTCTGCATTGAGTTGATTCTCACTGGCGCGAATAACTTCAAGATAATTTGCCATCCCATAATTCACCAATTCCTGAGAATACACCACTGAATTTTTATAAGCGTTCATTTCTTTCTTCTTTAAGGCAATGAAACCGTCTTGGGATTGGTATATTTTCAAAGCATCTGAAACTTCGCGGCCGGCATTTAATAATGATTTTTTAAAATTCAAATACGCAATTTCTTTGTTGGCCAGACTTATTTCATACTGGGTTTTGATTTGTCTCTTGTTGAAGATTGGCTGTACCAAACCAGCTACCACATTCCCAAAAATCGAACTCGCACTGAATAACTGATCCAGATCTTTTGAAACAATTCCTGTGCTTCCCGTTAAACGCAAACTGGGGTAGAAATTTGCTTTTGCCGCGTTGGTCATTTCAAAAGCGTTGATTAGGCGATATTCTGCCGCTTTCACATCGGGTCTATTTGACAGTAAATTTGCTGGGTATCCTAATTCTAAACGAATCGGCATTTTTTGCGCTGCCATATTTGTTCTTTCAATAGCCTGGGCTGGTTCGCCCATCAATAAACTTAGGGTGTTTTCTAGCAAAGAAATTTGCACATCAATACTAATTAATAGCGACTCTGCATTAAAAACCAAAGCCTCACTCTGCTGCACCGCAACTTCTGTAACGCTGCCCGCATCTTTCAAAGCTTTGGTCGTTGCCAGATTTTTATTTCTTAAAACAATGGTTTCTTTGATTATTCTCTTCTGATCGTCAAAAGTCAGCAATTGGTAATATGCTGACGCTACGGCAGCAACCAAATCACTTTTCACTGCTTGGTGTGCAGCTACTGTTCCTAAATAATTGGCAAACTCTGCTTTTTGCTGTGCCCGTAACTTTCCCCAAATATCAACTTCCCAACCAAGGTTGGCAGAAACATCAAACTGGTTTCCATATTTCCGTTCCGCCATTAACTGTCCTGCTTGGGTATTTAATGATTGGGTTTGGAAGGTATAATTAGGTCCTGCGGAGAGCGTAGGCAGATAAGCCGCTTTACTTTGCTTCAAGTAAGAATCTGCAGCAGTGATGTTTTGTAGCGCGACTCTGACATCTAAATTATTTGCTAACGCTTTTGCGATATGTTTTTGTAAAATCGGATCGGTGAAAATTTCTTTCCAAGAAACGGTGGCCAGGCTTATTGAATCTTTCGGCAATAGATCAGTGCGGAAAAGATCTTCATTAATAGCATCGGCTGGTCTTTCATATTTTTCCCGCGTCATACATGATGTCACTATGAACGCCGAAAAAAGAAGTGCAAGTAATTTTATTGTGAAATATTTATTCATTTTATTTTATTTTTCATAAAAGTTGATGAGTTCCGGTTATTCAGAAAGATTAATATCTTTTTCTTTTAATGGCACTACTTTCTCTTGCAGATATTGGAAAATAACATACAGCACAGGGATTGCGATCAACCCGAAGAAAGTCCCAATGAGCAATCCAGAGGCTGCACCCGTTGCAATAGAGCGATTACCTACCGAACCAATTCCGCTGGCAAATACCAAAGGAACCATTCCGAAGATGAACGCAAATGAAGTCATTAAAATCGGTCTTAATCTGGCCTTGGCAGCGTTGATTGCAGACATGGCAATCGACTCACCGTGCATCCGTCTTTGTACGGCAAACTCAACAATCAAGATGGCATTCTTGGCGAGCAATCCGATCAACATGATAATGGCAATTTGGAAATAGATATTATTCTCTAAACCAAAAATCCTTTGGCCGAAAAACGCTCCTATTACACCTAAAGGCAAAGAAAAAATAACGGAGAACGGAAGCAAATAGCTTTCATATTGCGCAGCCAAAATAAAGTAAACGAACAGAAAACTCAGTAAAAACACGATATAGGTTTGCGCGCCCGCTTTCATTTCTTCTTTTGTCAATCCGGTAAATTCTACATCATAATTGGCGGGCAAATTTGCGGCAGCAACTTCCTGCACGGCTTTAATGGCATCACCTGTAGAAAAACCAGGATTACTAGAACCATTGATTCCAACAGAGGTAAATAAATTATACCGTTCTAAGGATTGAGGTCCAAAACTTTTTTCTAAACTAACAAACTGTGAGATCGGAGCCATGGCTCCAGAAGCTGTTTTTACAAAAATAGAATTCAGATTTTCGGGAGATTTTCGATCATTGGGTAAGGCTTGAATCATCACCCTAAATTGTTTTCCGTATTTGGTAAAATCTGAAGAATAGATTCCGCCAATATAGCCTTGCATCGTACTTAAAATACTATTTAAACTTACCCCACTTTCTTTTGCACGTGGAACATTAATAACCAATTCATATTGCGGATAGTTGGTATTAAAGGAGGTTGAAGCAAACTGGATTTCTGGTCTTTGCATCAAAGCTCCGATAAAACTCTGTGTTACGGTATTCAATTCTGTAATTTCACCACCAGATTTATCGAGTAAAACTGCGGAGAAGCCATCACTTTGTCCGAATCCAGGAACACTTGGAGGTGAGAAGAAAATAATTTTCGCATCTGGATATTTACCGGTGATTCCAAACAACCTTTTGGTGATTTCGTCTACGCTTTGTCCGCCAGCTTTTCCACGTTCTTTAAAGGGTTTGAGCTTAATAAACGCCTGCCCCACATTAGAACCTTGTCCCGACATGAACCCTCTGCTTGCGGTAAAGGAGACATTCTGAACCCCTGGTATTTTTCTGGCTTCCACTTGTAGATCCGACAAAATATTATACGTTCGCTCCAAAGAGGCTCCCGGTGGGAGTAGCACATCTGTAAATAGAATCCCACGGTCTTCTTTAGGAATAAAACCGGTTGGCATTGTAGAACTTGCCCACCAAAAAGTAACGGCGCCTGCGGCAAAAATAACCAACAAGCTTATCCATTTATTTCTTAAAATAAAATTAAATGATTGCCCATACTTTTTAGTTCCGGCATTAAATCCTGCATTAAATTTACTAAAGAATTTTTGCGCAAAATTCAAGCTTGCATATTCTTTGGTATGGTGTGCCGGTTGTTTTAAAAACATGGCACAAAGCACTGGACTTAAGGTTAGGGCATTCACCGCTGAAATTAAAATTGCAATAATTAGTGTAATCCCAAACTGCTGGTAGAAAACGCCAGTCGGTCCTGTTAAAAATGTTACCGGAATAAACACGGCTGCCATAACCAAGGTGATGGAGATAATTGCGCCGGTAATTTCATCCATTGCTTCTACCGTTGCTTTTTTCGCATCCGTAATACCCCCTTCCATTTTTGCATGTACCGCTTCCACGACGACAATAGCATCATCGACCACAATCCCAATGGCGAGAACCAAGGCGAAAAGCGTCAATAAGTTAATGGAGTACCCAAATAGGTTCAGAAAGAAAAATGTACCTATGATTGATACCGGCACTGCAATAGCAGGAATCAGTGTAGATCTGAAATCCTGTAAGAATAAAAACACCACTAAAAACACCAATATAAAAGCTTCGATTAAAGTAGTAATTACCTTAGAGATTGAAGCATCTAGGAATTCATTGGTATCAAAGTTAATATTGTAACCCACCCCTTCTGGCAAAGTTTTTTCCGTTTCTTTTAATAGGGTTTTTATATTGGTAATGATTTCTTGTGCGTTGGAACCTGGGGTCTGAAAAATCCCCATACTGATCGAACGGTTTCCGTTGCTTTCACCAATTCCTGCATACGATTGAGAATCGAGTTTAATTTCGGCCACATCTTTTAACCGAAGATATTCCCCATTTCCTAAGGAGCGCAGAATTATATTTTCAAATTGATCTACTTCATTATATTTCCCTTTATAGGTGATAATATATTGAAAGGAACTTCCGCTATTTTCACCTAATGCTCCAGCAGCAGCTTCTCTTGACTGTTCGTTAATTGCGGCAGAAACTTCTGAAGGTTCCAAAGAATAAGCCGCCATTTTCGCCGGATCCAGCCAAATTCTCATGGAATAATTTTTTCCACCGAAAACCATGGCATCACCAACCCCATTAATTCTTTTTAATTCTGGGATGATATTAATGTTCATATAATTCTGCAACCACACCTCGTCCAAACTTGGGTTGGCCGTGTAGAAAGAAAGATACATCAGTGCACTGGTTTGTTGCTTGCTTACTTGCACACCAGAGCGCGTTACCTCCGAAGGCAAAAGCGGAACGGCACGTTGTACTTGGTTTTGTACGTTTACCGCCGCAATATCTGGATCTATCCCTTGTTTAAAGAAAATCTGAATTGACGCTGAACCATTGTTTCCGGCAGAAGAGGAAATATAATCCATTCCTTCTACACCGTTGACTTGTTCTTCAATCGGAATAATTACACTATTCATTACCGTTTGCGCATTGGCTCCGGTATAATTTGCTGAAATACGTACCGTTGGCGGCGCAATATCAGGATACTGTGTGACCGGAAGAGAAATGAGTCCCAAAATACCCAACACAACAATCATGATGGAAATTACGGTAGATAAAACCGGTCTGTTTATAAATTTTTTAATCATCTTTTTAGAAAATCGGTTTTATGGCATTAATAATATCATCAAATTTTTTCGGTTGTGATTTCACCGGAGTTCCCGTTTTTAAAGTTCCCACTCCTTCTGCTACAACGACCTCTCCTTTTGAAGCTCCCTCAGAAATAATGACCATATTGTTTGTGCGATCCAGCACTTTGATGACTGCACTTTTCGCAGTATCTTGTTTTACTTTATAAATGTAGACCAAACCTTGTTGCTCATAGGTTGCCGTTTCTGGCAGTACCAAAACATTATCATACGCTTTTGGGATTCTAATGGTACCACTGTTTCCATTGCTCAATAATTTATTAGGGTTGGGAAAAGAGGCACGAAACTGAATGCTTCCTGTAGAGGGATCGATCTGGCCGGTCACCGCTTTCACGTAACCTTTTTCCGCATAGACTTCCCCATTGGCTAACATCAACTCGATGGCTGGCATATTTTTTAATTTCTCGGGAACTGTTGCTCCTTTTGAGTTTTTCAAAAAGTTGAGATATTCTTTTTCATTCATCGAAAAATAAGCGTACAATTCACTGGTATCCGAAACTGTTGAAATCGGCATTGGATCTGCAGGCCCAACCAAACTTCCGGTTCGGAAATTAATTTTGCCGATATTTCCAGAAATTGGCGCTCTAATAACAGAGTAATCGATATTTGCTTGAACTCCTTGGAAATTCGCTTGTGCTTGTGCAACTCCAGCGCTCGCCTGCTGTTTGGCTGCGATGGCTTGTGCTACCTGAGCCTGAGCTCGTGCGAGATTTGCCTGGGCAGTTTGAAGCTGAACATTACTTATGATATTTTTCTCCACCAAAGGTTTCAATTTATTTACTTCTACTTGTGCCGCGTTCACCGCAGATTGTGCGGCTTTTACATTGGCGTCAGAGGCAGCAACATTTGAGCGGGCTGCGCCAACCCCTGCTTTTGCAGCATTGGCCGATTGATTCAGGGAATTGGTTTCTAGGCGGAACAACGGTTGCCCTTTGGTCACGTACTGGCCTTCATCTACCAAAACCTGAGTGATATAACCTTGCATTTTCGCACGCACATCATTATTCACACGACCTTCAATACTGGTCGGGAAGGTAGAATATCCGGTAACATTTCTATTTTCGACCGCAACAGTCGCTACAACTTTGGGTCCTTGAGCAGGTCGTTGATCTTTCTTGGTGCAGGAAAAGACCGACAGCACAGAAAAAGACAGTAGAATAATTTTATTTTTCATGAACATAATTCTATATTTAACCTTCATTGAATGAAGATACCAGTGATTTTTTTATAATTGATCGAGCGAATCTTTTATATTGGCAATATTTTTATTAAAAAGGTTACTGTAAATAGCAAACTTTCGTAAGGAATTTTCATCGGTCGGATTTCGAAAGGATTTTAGTTTGTCTAAAATCAAAAGTTCCCGTTCCATTTTTACAATAATTTCTTCAAACCGAACCTTCATATATTTTTCATTCATCACAAAAAATCGTTTTCTTTCGTCGATTTTATTAAAATCTGTAATGATATTCAGATTCAAAAGCAGATTAAGATTTGACGAAATAGAACTTTTACTGGCTGCGAAAATATCTACGAATTCATCAAATGCAACGCCATTTCTATCGAAATCGAAAATTAAATAAGAATATATTTTAGCAGCAAGGGGTGGTAAATGGAAGGCTTCTCCATAAAACTTAACCATGTCGCAAAATAAATCTTTATCAATTTCTATCATTTATCAAATTTAATTTGCAAAATTACAAATTAGTTCTGAACAAAACGAACCAATATTATATTTTATGATTTTTTTAAGATTTCAGAAAAAATTGCTCCCATGCAAACAATGAAAAATATCACCTATCCGACTTTCGCAAGTTAAAAATCGATTTTGAAAAAAAAGACAAGATAAAATTACTTAATTTTGTTAGATGGATTTAAGAGATCAACTAAAAAATATATTCCCTGAGCACGAAGAACAGGATTTCGAAATGCCGACCGAACCATTTGTGCAGAAAGAGCCACTGGTTTGTAAATTTGAAAAAAAGGGAAGACATGGTAAGCCAGTCACTTTGGTTGAGGGTTTTGAAGGCAGTGATGAAGACCTAAAACTGATTTCTAAAAAAATTAAAACGACCTTAGGGATTGGCGGTTCTGAAAAAGACGGAATTATTATCATACAAGGTGATAACCGGGATAAAATAATGGTTATCCTGAAAGAGATGGGTTATAAAACGAAACGAGTAGGCGGATAAATGGTGGCAAGTAATGGTAATTTAGCAAGACCTAAAATATAGAAACGAATCTGCAGCCCGACTTGAACGGAGCTCTTTTTTGCGCAACGAAGTGGAGCAAAAAAAGCGGGAGTGGAAGGCGGAAAAGTCTGCCCTAAAAAATTAAAAATTTGACATCGTTAATTGTCTACCCAAATAATAATTTAAAAATAAAAAATATATTATGCTTAATAAATTAGCTGCATCAGAATTGGTGCTCAATGAGGATGGAAGTGTTTATCACCTGAACTTATTGCCCGAAGATATTGGTGGAAAAATCATGTTGGTTGGTGATCCCGACCGTGTTCCTAAGGTTTCTAAATATTTCGACAAAATTGAAATTAAGAAAAATAAAAGAGAATTTTATACGCATACCGGAACTTTGCGTGGGGAAAGAATCACCGTAATGTCTACTGGAATTGGTACTGAAAACATCGATATCGTAATGAACGAACTGGATGCTTTGGTGAATATTGATTTGAAAGACAAAGAATTTAAAAGCAATCATACTGCTTTGGAATTATTCCGAATGGGAACTTGCGGATCTGTAAATCCTGACGTAGAAGTTGACAATATGTTGGTGACGGAAAACGTAGTTGGACTCGATGGTTTACTGCATTTTTACCAAGATTATGAATTTGAAAATGACTTCTCCAGAAACTTCATGGCGAAATTTCCGTACGAGAAAATTAAACCGATGTTGTATTTTTCTGACTGGGCCAAAGAAATGGGCGACTATTACAAGGACGCAAAATACCATGGAAACACAGCAACTTTCCCTGGATTCTACGCTCCACAAGGAAGACAGCTTCGTTTGAAAGCGATTGACGATCAGTTTTTAGAAACCTTAAATGATTTGGGCGTGACCAACTTCGAGATGGAAACTTCTGCGATTTATGGACTTTCTAAACTGTTAGGTCATAAAGCAATTACGGTGAATTCTGTTATTGCAAACAGAAGAAGAGGTGAATTTTCTGCTGATCACGCTGCTTCTGAAAAGAATATGATCGAGTGGGTTTTGGATCGGATTGTGAAATAAATATTTTCAACAGAATTAAAAATTGCGGTTAAGAAATTAGCTGCATTTTTTATTTACAATGACAATCAACCAAATGGTCATTCACCATTCCAGTCGCTTGCATAAAAGCGTAAACAACTGTTGATCCTAGAAACTTAAATCCTCTTTTCTTTAAATCTTTTGATAAAGCATCTGAGATTTCTGTAGTTGCCGGAACCTCGCTTAAGGCTTTCGGGTGATTTACAATGGGTTTTCCATCGACAAATTTCCATAGGTATGTTGAAAAACTACCGAACTCTTTTTGCACTTCCTGGAATCTTTGGGCATTGTTAATAGTGGCTAAAATCTTCAATCTGTTTCTTATAATTCCAGCATTATTCATTAATTCTATCACTTTGTTTTCAGAATAGTTCGAAATTTTTTTATAGTCAAAATTATCAAACGCTTGGGCGAAATTTCCCCGCTTCTTTAAAATCGTATACCAAGAAAGTCCCGCTTGAAAGCTTTCTAAAACCAGAAATTCAAAAATCGTTTCATCACCATAAACAGGCTTTCCCCATTCTTGATCATGGTATTTTCGATAAAGATTATCTTTTTCAGACCAGCTGCAGCGTACAATTTCCATGATTTTAACTTTTTTCAAAAATAAGAAACTAAATTTTGAAACCGTTGCTGGAAAATTAATTGATCAATAATTTAAGATTAATTTATCATATGTTTAACATCGTATTAAGATTTTTAGGAATGGAACTTGCAACCTTTTGTATTATCAAAAAAAGTTATTTCTAAAACTAAATATTAACAATAAACAATTATCATTATGGACAGACAGGATTATAACAAAGCAGAAGACGCAGTTAATGAAACAAAATGGACGGTAAATAATTACGCTGACCGAGCAAAAGATTACATCCGCGAACAGAGAGACAAAAACACCGAACCTACGGCAGAAGGCTGGATGGAACGCGCGAAAGATAATATATCTGACGCTTGGGAAGACACCAAAGATGCAGTTTCTGAGGCTTGGGAAAATACCAAAGACTGGTCAGAAGATGTGAAAGCAGAAGTAAGAAAAAAAACCAACTAAGGTGAATTTTTTCTAAGAAAAAGAGTCGTATTCAGTACGGCTCTTTTTTTTATGCGTTAAACAATAAAAATTTTTTAAATTTGTCTAAAATTAAGATTATGTCATACGGATTACTAAAAGGTAAGAAAGGAATTATCTTCGGTGCTTTAAACGATCAATCCATCGCTTGGAAAGTCGCAGAAAGATGTCATGAAGAAGGTGCAGAGTTTATATTATCAAATGCTCCAATTGCAATGAGAATGGGAGAACTTGATGAACTCGCCAAGACAACAGGCTCAGATGTTATTCCTGCGGATGCAACTTCAGTCGAAGATCTAGAAAAGCTTTTTGCTCATGCTCAGGAAAAGTATGGTAAAATTGATTTCATCCTGCATTCTATCGGCATGTCGGTAAACATTAGAAAAGGAAAATCTTATACCGATCTCAATTATGATTTCTTGGAAAAAGGTTGGGATATTTCTTCCGTATCGTTCCATAAAGTAATGAAAGCGGCTTGGGATAAAGATATTATGAACGAATGGGGTTCTATTTTAGCCTTAACATACATTGCTGCCCAAAGGGTTTTCCCAAATTACGGTGATATGGCTGATAACAAATCTTATCTGGAAAGTATTGCCAGAAGTTTCGGCTATTACTGGGGGGATAGAAAAGTTCGCGTGAATACCATTTCACAATCTCCTGTAATGACCAAAGCTGGTGCTGGAGTAAAAGGAATTAGTGGGTTCTTCAATTTCGCAGATAATATGTCTCCACTTGGAAATGCTGATGCTCTGGATTGTGCAAACTATTGTGTAAGCCTTTTCTCTGATTTGACGAGAAAGGTGACCATGCAAAACCTTTTCCACGATGGTGGTTTCAGTAAAACCGGTGTTTCACAAAAAATTGTAGATAAATTTGAAGATTTAGAATAACTAGACTTTTAGTTAAAAATAAAATCCGTCTCGTATGATTAACGAGACGGATTTTTTTTATCGGGACACTTTGGGAATTACCGGTAAACTTTCGTTGCCACTTGCAGAAACACTTTGCACGGCAAAAATAAAATTATCCTTGGAAAGCGGAACAATGTACGAAGTTTCTGTAGTAAATATTTTATGAGTCCAAACCGAACGGTCTGTTTCTCTGTAAAGAACGTGGTATCCTTTTACTTCTCCTGAAGCTGGTTTTTCCCAAGTAAGTTTGGTAGTATTGGAAAGCTCTTTTACGTCCATCAAAACATTTTCTGGTTTTGGCGTTGATTTCGCCAAGTTTGCTAAAACTGCCACATTAACCGTGGTATTGGTTTTTAAATAATCGAAGTCCATAAACTCAATTAAGTCTCCAAATTTTTTATTATTTTCGGTCCGAACATCTTGATGTTGATGGTCATAATTTTCATAATAATCCGTTAACCGAATAGCTGTAAAACCGTGATTAACAAACGGGGTATGATCGCCACCACGCAAAAACCGATCGTTTCTATAGATGAGCTTAATCTCGATATTTTTCACATACTTTTCTCCAATTTCTTTTACATACCTGGCCAATTGTCGTGCATTCCCATCATTTTCTAAACCAAGATTTCGAATTTTTGCGGCATTGATCTCTGTGTCAAAAGCAGACAAACCTTCACTAAACACTCTTAATTTTGGGATTTTCTCATTTTTTGGCGCATCGAAACCGTTATTTCCAATCATATCATTATTTAAAACAGCTTCAATGATCCACTGGTCTTCTTTGGCTTTATCGGCAAGCATTTTAGCGCCCAACAGGCCTTGTTCCTCACCACTAACAGCAACAAACAAAATAGAAATAGGGAATTTGGATTTACTTAAAACTCTTGCGGCCTCGATAACGGCAGCCACTCCACTGGCATCATCATTTGCGCCTGGTGCAAAATCGGTTGCGTTCAGCACGTCTGAAACGCGGGAATCAAGATGACCCGAAATAATGATTATTCTTTTATCAGTGGGGTCAGTTCCTTTTAAAATCGCGATTGCATTGCCAAGATTTGTTGCTTTGTTGATTCGTTTACCGTCTGGTTCTAAATCTTCATTTTGTAAAAAAACCTCCATTCTACCACCAGCGTTTTGTGCATAATTTCTAAATTTCGAAAGTACCCAATTTCTGGCTGCGCCAATACCTTTACGATCGTCTGTTGTAGAACTCATAGTGTGGCGCGTGCCAAAACTAACCAATTTTTCAACATTTGCTTTTAGAGAGTCTTTGCTCACCAACTTTACGTATGCGGAAATCTCGGGGTCCTTATCTTGCTTCTGTGCCGCCAATCCAGCAGACAGCATCACGCTTAGCGCTAAAAATATGATCTTCATTTTAAATGTATTATTTCATTAATAAAATTCGTAACCGTTTCATCAGTAGTTGCCCACGAGGTAATTAAGCGTACCGCCGCTCGCTCATTATCAAGCTTTTTCCACACGTAAAAATCAAAATTGATGGAAAGTTGGTCAATTTGATTTTGATTTAATATGGGAAATATCTGATTGGTAAAGGTTTCACATAGGAATTCACAACCAATCAGCTGCAAGGCTTTTTTAATTTTCATTGCTTGCTGATTGGCGTGGCTGGCCAAATTAAAATAAAGGTCATCTTTCAACAGCTCCTGAAACTGGATTCCCAGTAAACGGCCTTTGGCAAGCAAAGCACCTTTTTGCTTTAAATGAAAGCCAAATTCCTGCTGTAATTTTATATTATTAATGACAATAGCTTCTCCAATTAAAGCACCATTTTTTGTTCCACCTAGATAAAAAGCGTCGCAATATTTGCCGAAATCTTCTAAAGTCAAATCATTGGTTTCTGCAGTTAAAGCATGTCCCAATCGCGCGCCATCAACAAACAAGAAAAGATTCTTGGTTTGGCAGAATTCATACAGCGCGATCAAATCCGTTTTTGAGTAGATGGTTCCCAACTCGGTCGAATTTGAGATGTAGACCATTTTCTGTTTTACTTGATGTGGCATATTTTGATGACCATCAATAATTTTCTGAACATCCTCTGGTCGAATTTTACCGTCTGCATTTTCAATTCCGTGTACTTTATGTCCTGTGGCTTCAATCGCGCCACTTTCATTAGTGAAAATATGACCTGTATTTGCTGCCACTACGCTTTCGTGGGGACGTAAAAAGGCAGAGATAATAATTAAGTTGGCTTGGGTTCCGCCAGATACCAGATACACTTTCGCGGCCGGATTATTCATTTTCCGTTTAATAATCATTTCAGCATCTAGTGAATATTCATCGAGGCCATAGCCATTTTGCTGCAACAAATTCACCTCAGATAATCGCTCGATAATTCGAGGATGTGCACCTTCAGCATAATCATTTTTAAAAGAATATTTCATGGATTAAATTTAGAAAAAAAAGGGTGAAAACCACCATAGAAAATGGGTGAAAATACCTTTGAATAAAAATTTTCTTTATCCATCTTTGTCTTATAAAAATAACCAAATTAAAACTAATAACCTTTTTTTTAACATCCGTAAGTCTAAAAAGTTTTGATAAACGACAAATATTTTAGATAGGATGTAAATTTTCTTCATGTATTTTTATTTAAATGTAGGCGTGTAATTTTTTACACGCCTTTATTTTGTTAGATTTGCATTTTAGACCATCTAACTTTATGATTTCACTTACGGAAGAAAATTACCTGAAAGCTATTTTCCATTTAAGAAATGACGACAATACCGTTACGGTAAATGAATTAAGCAAGTTTTTAAATGTAAAAATGCCTAGCGTAAATAATATGATGAAAAAATTCGCCCAGAAAAACTGGGTGATTTACGAGACCTATAAACCGCTGAAAGTTACGGCAGAGGGTAAAAAGCAGGCTGCCTTAATTGTAAGAAAACACCGGCTTACCGAGATGTTTCTGGTAGAAAAAATGAATTTTGGCTGGGAAAACGTCCATGAAATTGCAGAACAATTGGAACATGTTCATTCTGATCTCTTTTTCGATAAAATGGACGAAATTTTACACTATCCAAAATTCGATCCCCATGGCGAGCCGATCCCTGACAAAGAGGGAAATATCATTGCTTTGGATTTACAAAAATTAAGTAATTGTGCAATTGGGAATCAAGTGATTTTCAGCTCTGTCACGGTTTCCGATGATGAATTTTTAAGCTATCTGAATAGCAAAGAATTAGAGTTAGGCAAAAAACTAGAAATTTTAGAAATCGAAAAATACGACCAATCGATGAGTATTTTAAAAGAAGACGGAAAAAAAATCACATTAAGTAAAATGGTTTGTGACAAAATACTAGTCAAGCTTTAAAATGGGAAGGTTTCATTTTTTGGAACATTAATGTAATTCTCTTAACTTTGTAATATTCATTAAATCAATAAAAAATAAAAATATGTCAAAAGCAATTTCACAGGTTCCTTTCGCTGTAAACGAGCCCGTTAGAACTTATGAGCCAGGTTCAGCAGAGGTAAAATCGCTGATTGCCACTTATAAAAAAATGTGGAAGGAAAAAGTTGAAATCCCAATGGTCATTAATGGCAAAGAAATCAAGACTAAAGAAAAAGTAGAGATTAACTCGCCACAAGACCATCAACATAATTTAGGTTTCTACTACAAAGGAGATATGACTCATGTAGAAGAAGCCATTAACACGGCATTAGCAGCCCGAGAAAACTGGAATAATTTAGGGTGGGAACATCGTGCAGCTATTTTCTTAAAAGCGGCCGATTTAATTGCAGGGCCTTATAGAGATCGTTTGAATGCAGCAACTATGATTGCGCAAAGTAAAAATGTTCATCAAGCAGAGATCGATGCAGCATGTGAATTCATTGATTTCTTGAGATTCAATGTAGAATTCATGACTGAAATGTACAGCGAGCAACCAGTCTCTGATAGTGGCATTTGGAATCGTTCGGAATATAGACCTTTAGAAGGTTTTTGTTTTGCGGTAACTCCTTTTAATTTTACGGCCATTGCCGGAAACTTGCCGACTTGTATGGCAATGATGGGAAATGTTGTGGTCTGGAAACCAT
Source organism: Kaistella yonginensis (assembly GCF_030409525.1). Taxonomy (GTDB): domain Bacteria; phylum Bacteroidota; class Bacteroidia; order Flavobacteriales; family Weeksellaceae; genus Kaistella; species Kaistella yonginensis. Next base: position 301,463 of record NZ_JAUFQB010000017.1, read on the forward strand.
CTGATAAACAGGTTTATTCAGCAATTGTTATCATGGATGCACTTATTGAAGCTGGTTTGCCAGCAGGAGTCATCAATATGATCTTTACCGATGGTAAGGAAACTGCGGCAAAGGTTTTTACTCACCCAGACTTCGCTGGACTACATTTTACGGGTTCAACTTCGGTTTTCCAAAATATGTGGAAGACGATGGGAGACAATATCCATAATTATAAAACATACCCTAGAATTGTAGGTGAAACTGGTGGAAAAGATTTCATCATGGTTCATCCTTCTGCGAACGTAGATGCTGTAGCCACGGCAATGGTAAGAGGAGCATTTGAATACCAAGGTCAGAAATGTTCGGCAGCATCCAGAGCATATATTCCGAAATCTCTTTGGAAAGATGTAAAAAAAGTATTGGAAGCTCAGATGAAAACCATCAAAATGGGAAGTCCAGAAGACCCCTCTAATTTTGTAAATGCGGTAATCGATAAAAATTCATTTGAAAAGTGCCAGGGATATATCGAAAGAGCAAAAAAATCAAAAGAAGCTAGCGTGATTATCGGTGGGCAATGTGACAATAGTAAAGGATGGTTTGTACAACCAACCGTTATTGAAACGACCAATCCAAAATATGAATCCGTTTGCGAAGAAATCTTTGGACCAATTCTTTCGGTCTATGTTTATGAAGATAAAGACTGGACTGCTACGTTGAAGTTGGTTGATGAAACTTCTCCTTATTCATTAACAGGAGCGATTTTCTCTCAAGACCGTTATGCGATTGATGAAGCGTACAAAGCTTTAGAAAATGCTGCAGGAAACTTCTACATCAATGATAAACCGACTGGAGCAGTTGTCGGACAGCAACCTTTTGGTGGCGCCAGAGCTTCGGGAACGAATGATAAGGCAGGATCTAAAATGAATTTGATGCGATGGGTTTCTGTTAGAAGTATCAAAGAAACTTTTGTTTCTCCGAAAGATTATAAATATCCTTATCTGGGTTAAATCGCTATTTCCATTTTTAGTTAAAATGAACTGTAAATTCCGTCTCGTTCGATTTCGAGGCGGATTTTTTTGAGACTTTAACAAAACTTTAGTGGTTAGAAGAATCTCTTTGGCATAAAATTTACATACTCATTAGCATCAAATTAAAAATTCATAAAAAATTAAAAACATAGCATTATGGGCACTAAAAAAAACGGATTATTAGCATTATTAGGACTTGGAGCAATTGCTTGGTGGAAATATAAAAATGCAAGTCCAGAAGAGAAACAAAAAGTAAAAGATACGGTGAATACCGCCAAAGACAATTTCAACAAATGGGGGAATGACCTGAAAACCAAAGCAGGCGATGTAGCAACGCAAGTTCAGGATAAGGTTAATGAAGCCAAATCCTCTGTTGAAGATTCAATGAAGTAAGACCAGGCACACATTCATATATTTAAGGAAAATCGCAACGTATTTATTTACACTGCGATTTTTTTTGCAAAAACCCCGAAACCATTAGAATTTTTTTCTTTATTTTAAGTTCTTCGTTCAACAGGAGGTAAATTTAATTCATTGGTTTTATTTCAACAAAGCATTAAAGGTATCACCTTGCCGTATATCACCGGTATTGTATCCTTTCATAAACCATTCTTTTCTTTGCGCAGAACTCCCGTGTGTAAAACCTTCCTGATTTACATATCCTTGGGATCTCTTTTGAATATTGTCATCACCAACTGCTTCCGCGGCAGAAATTGCAGATTCTATATCTCCAGGTTCTAAAAATTTTTCGCGATTATCGGTTTGTTTTGCCCAAAGCCCAGCATAGAAATCTGCTTGTAACTCTGTGGCTACGGACACGCGGTTCATTTCTTTTTCTGAATATTTACCACTTCTACGCAACTGATCTACTTTCTGAGTGGTTCCTAAAAGCGTTTGTACATGATGACCCATTTCATGTGCCATCACATAAGCGATAGAGAATTCTGTTACTTTTGCGCCAAAACGCTGCTCCAGTTCTTTGAAAAAACTCATGTCCATGTAAACCGTTTGATCGGCTGGACAATAAAAAGGTCCCATTGCAGCTTGTGCAGTTCCACATCCGGATTGGGTAACCGCTTCAAACATCACCACTTTTGCCGGACGGTATTGCATGCCATTTTCACGAAATATTTTAGCCCAGGTTTGTTCATTCTCTGCGGTAATCATTTGAACAAATTCCCGAACTTTAATTTCATTGGGAGTTAAATTACGCTGCTCTGTCTGTGCTCCAGAGTTTGACATTCCAGAAGATAAAATTGCCGAAGGATCGCCACCCAGAAAAAATATAATTGCTGCGATTATTAAAGTTCCTAATCCACCGCCAACGAGCATTCCTCCGCCGCCGCCGGCTCCTCGCCTGTCATCAACATTTCCGCTTCTATCGTTTGTCCATTTCATATTTAAATCTTTTGCTAAAAATACAAAAAAAATTATTTATTGAGTTTGTTTTCTTTTAACCAAAATGAAACGCTTTGATAGACCGAGATACAATCATCAACTAAAGTTTGCTGTAAATTTTTGACTGGAGTTTCATCATAAAAAATTTTAAAATTTTCTGGATTTTTTGATTTCTGCAAAGTCAAAGCATACTGTTTCACTTTTTTGGTAGGAGAGATTAGGGTTAAGTAATTATCCTTAATTAAACCCAAATCCTGATAGGTTGCGACATAGGCTTTTGGCTGAAATTTGTTGGTCAACACATCTTGACCTAAAAATTTTGATTGATATTTAAAGTTAAGCAATCCAAACAGGGTCGGCATGACATCAATTTGAGACATGGTAGGATTAAATTGTTGTGGCTGAATAAAACCTTCAGAAAATATCATTCCTGGAATTCTGTATTTATCCATGGGTAGTTCTGTTTTTCCGGCACTGGATGCGCAATGATCAGCAATAATTACAAAGACGGTGTTTTTATACCAATTTTGTTTTTTTGCCATTTCAAAAAATTTACGAATCGAATAATCAGTATATTTTACGCCACCTTCGCGAGATTTTGCCGTTCCCGGAATATCAATTCTTCCTTCAGGATACGTAAATGGCCGATGATTAGAAACGGTCATCCAATGGTGGAAAAAGGGTTTGCCAGATTTTGCCTCCTGAGACATTACTTCAATTGCCTTTTTGGCCATATCTTCATCAGAAACGCCCCAAACATTAGCAAAAGTTATTTCATCTGGTTTAAAATTATTTCGATCGACAATTTCATACCCATTTCCTTTATAGAAATCTTCCATATTATCAAAATAACTGTAACCTCCGTACAGGAACTTCACGTCGTAACCTTTAGCTTTAAAAACACTGCCGGTACTAAATTTATTTTTATTGTTTACTCTTTTGACGACACTTTCTCCGGCTGTGGGCGGAATACACAACGTAAGTGCCTCTAAACCCCGTACTGTTCGATTCCCAGTAGCATAAAGATTGGTAAACAATAGTGATTTATCTGCTAAACTATCTAAGAAAGGTGTAATCTTTTGGTCATTCCCGTAATGTTCTAGAAACTCAGCGGAAAGGCTTTCAATTGAAATCAAAACTACATTTTTACGAAGTTCAGGATCTTCTGGATTAATATTTCGGCTTAAAGTGGGAGGATCAAATTGTTGTAAAAATTGATGTTCTGCAACTTTCTGATCTAAGGTGGAGTAGAATTGAAAATAATCCAGTTCTTTTTGGGTAAATGCCTGGTAAAATTTTGGAAAGCCATTGGCCTGAATTTCCCGTGCAAAGGTATTTTCGGTTTTTATTTTCCCTAATTGTGGAATGATTATTAAACTTATAGCAAACAAAAGAACATAGGAAGCCAACAACACTAACTTTTGACTAAAATTTGGCAGCGTCAATAATTCACTTTTTGTTTTTTTATAAATAAACCATGAAACCATCAGCGCAAGCGAGAATATTACAGAAAACAACGGTAAGACAGGATAGCTTTCCATAATATTTCCGATCACTTCATTGGTATAAATAAGATAATCAACTGCAATGAAATTATATCGAACGCCAAACTCATTCCAAAAGAAATACTCACTCACGCCATTAAATATAATCAAGAGTACATAGAGGAAAACAACAATGAAATAAAGAAAATTTCTAATTTTAATTCTTTTGGTCGGCGAAAAAAGCATTGATCCAAACAGCAAAGTTTTCAATCCAATGAAACCCATTGCCACTTCTGGAAAAGAGCCTCCATATTGTTTAAAAATATTACCGGGAACAGCTGCTGTATATAAAAACGCCGCGACAAGAAGTCCGAAAATAATATAACCATATGGTTTCTTATATTTTGAATCAGACAAAAACAAGGAGTAAAGCGCGAAAATACTGCTCGCCAGTATAAAAACAAAAACATCGGTGATTGCACCGATGAATAATAATTTTAGACTTTCAACAAAACTGAATTTAACTGCAGTTATAGGGTGAAAAATAAATATAATTCTTACAATAAAAGATACCAAGCCGTAGAAAAGACCTAAATACAAATAAGGTTTTAGTTTTGAAGTGTTCATAATCAATGTTTTTTTTCGGTCGTAATCAGGTTAATTTAAAAAAAAACTTGAAGACATTATAAATCTCTTTTAAAAGCAATCATTTGCAAGGCTGTAACGCCGGCTTCTACTCCTTTATTCCCTAAACTGCCACCGCTTCTGGCGATGGATTGTTCCTTTGTATCATCGGTTAGGAGGCAGAAAATGGTAGGAACATTTGTTAAAACATTGCAATCTTTTATTCCCTGCGCTACGGCGGAACAAACATAATCAAAATGTGGGGTTTCTCCACGGATCACGCAACCTATTGAAATTACCGCATCAAAATAATCCGTTTTACAAAGTTGCATCGATGCATAATTGAGTTCAAATGCGCCGGGCACATAGAAAATTTTGATATTTTCTTCTTTTACGCCTTCTTTGGTTAGCACCTCTAGAGCGCCATCGCGAAGGTTGAAGGTTACAAAATCGTTCCATTCTGAAACAACAATGCCAATTCTAAAAGAATCGGCATCATTTATTTGTAATGGTTGATAATCAGAAAGATTTACAGTTGCCATTATTTTATTTTTTATTAATAATATTTTACCATTTCGATATACGATTCTGACATGCCATTATCATAATCTTCATATTTTTCATCAATTGTGGAAAAATATTTTTTCGCTTCGGCCTTCTTTTTCAGAGCTAAGGAAACAATTCCTGCTTTTCTTGTGAAATAATAAGAAGTATACGGATCATCTGAAGCTGAAATCGCTTTATCTAAAAGTGACAAAACATCATCACTTTTATTAAGATTTGCCTGACAGTCTGCCATAGCACCATATTTCAATGCCATCAAAACTTTATTATCAGACGAAAAATTATCGATAAGATCATACGCTTCTTGGTATTTTCCTTGTTTAAATTTAATTAGACCCGCATTGTAGGAAGATAGTTTTCCAACTTTGGTTCCTGAATATTCTTTATACGTGCCAAGGTAACCAGGATTAGCCGCGCCTTTGCCACCTAAAGCCAAATCATCTTTACCATCTGCTAAATTTTTCTGTGCTGCAAGATAACTTAAGGTTGCTTCTTCGTTTCTTGGTGCTTCATAAAACTGCTGAAAAGCAAAATATCCTAAAACGCCCACCAATAATGCACCGAAAACGATCAATAAAAGTTTAGCATTTTTTTCGAGAAACTTCTCTGTATCGAGTGCACCTTGGTCTAGGTCTTTGAAAACCTCTACGGTTTCCTTACCTTCCATTTCTTTTTTGCTGGTGCGAGATTTGAATTTTGCCATAATTTTAATAAAAATTGAAGTGCAAATTTAACTGTTTTTAAGCGATATACAAAATTATGCTCAAAAAAACATTTTCTGTAAAAATCTACCCGTAAATAAGTTCTTAATTGTCTTGTTTTTTTTTAATAGGTTAAAATTTGGTGAACTTTAGCATTGAATTTTTTCAGCCGCTCTTCTCCTCGCAGATCCTTTAGACCAATTAAAAAACTAAATTGAGAGACCACTCCGCCTTGTTTTTGAACAAGATGTGCGGCAGCTTCTGTTGTACCTCCAGTAGCCAATAAATCATCATGGATTAATATTCTTTGTCCGGGTTGTAATTGTCCAGTCCGCATTTCAATTTCTGCTGAACCGTACTCTAAATCATATTTTTGACCGATGAAAGGTGGGGGAAGTTTCCCTTTTTTTCGTATCAAAATAAAAGGCACATCCAAGGCTACGGCAATTGCGATACCGAATAGATAGCCGCGACTTTCAATACCGCAGACGGCATCTATTTTGCCACGACTGAAATCTGCCAAATCCGCAATGACCTCTTCATAGAGTTTCGGATTGAGAAATATCGGCGTAATATCTTTAAATTGAATTCCGGGTTTAGGAAAATCTGGAATGTTCTGAATGGTATTTTCTAAATCTTGAATAAGTTGATGATTCATTTTTAATTGATTTTATAGCTTGAAATTTTCCAGTCACCATTAACATTCTTTAACCCGAATGTTACTTGTACAGCAGTTACTCTGCCCTCTTTATCGGTAATATCATAAGTAGCGTTGACACTGGCGGTATTTGCAGAAGCAGTGTTGGTCGTAATATTCTTAACATTAATGCTTTTCACCCCACCAAAGCCAGAGGTAGGATTAGAAAACGTTTCGTAGGAACCCCAATTTGGATTATCTGCAACATCGTAGGCACTTCGCAGGTTTTGGCTCGATAAATTATTTAAAAATTTAGAGACGCTTGCTTTTGGATCACTACTCGGAGTTGGCAATTTTGTATCTGCCTCTGTACCAGTAGGATCTGTAGTTCCATCTGTGTTTTGTAAATCTGTATTTGTTGGATCAGTAACTGGATCAGCACTGGACATGAGCAGCGCTTTTGGGTTCACTGCTACACCAATCTTAGACATTTTATAGGTTTTCTTTGTTGTTTTTACCGAAACGGTAATATCAATTTTTTGATCGACAATTTTCTGGGATGGAAGTGAGGAAAATCTAATATTGAAACCTTTAAAGTTATTATTTAGCATCAGGTTTTTAGCAGTAATGATACGGTTACCACCACTGTAAACCTCTAGAATTGTTTCTAAAGCTGCGCCATCAAAAACAATGGCCTCTCCCTTTGCATCCACTAATTTTGGCACTACTTGTAGAGATTGCGTGCCCAATATTTCATCATTTCCAATACTTGCGATATTTAGATTTAAGGCGCCCGCTTTGATATCATTTGCATCAAACTCTTTGGCTTTATCGTTTTCAAATATATTCATTTCCCCTAAAGAAGGTGGGCCTGTACTTGACCAATCCACTTCATTTTTCTGCGCAACCTGATCTGCTAAGGCAAAGATTTCTGGAACTTTTTTTCCGTCTATTAAGGTTCCCAACGCTTTTAATTCGTTGGTTTCACCATCTGCCTCGACCCCAAAAGTTTTCAAAATGTACAGCGCTTCATTAAATTTAACTTGCTGAAGTGTATTTAAACTAGACGCCATGTCATTGATACTAGACTGCAAAGATTTCGTAGTAGTAGCATCTGCAGCATCTTTTTTACAGCTTATAAAAAAAAGCAATAAGGCAAAAAGAAAAAATCTACTTCGTGTAAAAAAAGTAGTTTTAGCCATTAGGTTTTCGGAACTAATCTTAATCATATCATGTTTTGGTTTCTAACAAATTTATAAAAAAATCCCGACAAAGGCCGGGATTATGTTTTTGAATACAGTTTTATTAATTAAAAAGGATATTCGTAAATTTTAGACTCGTGTAGGAAAGGATTTCCTTCAGGAAGTAATTTCAGTTTAGATAAGGTTGTCATTACCACAAAGATAAATAAACCTAATCCGAACAATACTGCACCTGCATTGGTTAACAATCCTGTAATATTTTGCCAGTAAGGACCTACCGATCCAGGCATTACCATATTATAATATACCAACCAATGTCCTGCAATAATGATAACTGCCATTGTGGACATCACCGTGTAATTTCTTTTGATGCTTGAACTTACCATAACACTTAACGGAATTGCAAAGTTCAAAAGTAAGATTGACCAGAATGCCCATCCGTAGTATTCAAATCGACCGTAGAAATAGTTTACTTCTTCCGGGATGTTTGCATACCAATAAAGCATAAACTGTGCGAACCAGGTGTAGGTCCATAACATGGTGGATGCAAAAAGGAAAACTCCTAAATCGTGCAAGTGATTATCATTAAACTCAGGTAAAAAGCCTGCTTTCTTTAAATAAACACTGATGACCATAATTACCGCAATTGAGGTTGCTAAGGCACTTACCATCGCATACCAAATGTACATGGTTGAATACCAGTGTGGATCAATAGACATTAACCAATCCCATGCCCAAGCTGCTGAAGCAAATCCGAAGAATGCGATATAACCAACATTCCAACTGTAATATTTGGCGTATACAGCTCTGCTTTTGGTCTCATCAATTTTCTTAGAAAGTGATTTCAATTTCCAAGCAAAGAAGGATGCTCCAATTACATAAAGTAAGGTTCTAAATATATAGAAAGGAATATTTAAGAATGTTTTCTTTTCGTAAAGAATAGGGTCAAAATGGGCATTATTAGGATCTGTCAATTCTGGATCCATCCAATGGAATATATGACCTAAATGGCTAACATTCATCAACATAATAATAATAATGATTGCACCAGCCCAAGGGATAAATGATGCAACTGCTTCCATTACTCTCAAAATGATAATTGACCATCCAGAGTGTGAAACGGTTTGAATTGCATAGAAGAATAAGGCACAACAACTTAATGCAAAAAGAAAGACCGACACGGTATGGATTGCCGCTAACGGTTGATTTTTAAACTGCATTGTTGCATGCTTTAAATGAGCAGCATTATCTTGTGGCCCCACTATTTCGCTAGAATTTGAGGGTGCATGATTTCCGCCGGCATGAGCTGCCTCCATCATATGTTCAATCTGGGCCTCGTCAACTCCATGATTCATAAAGTAACCAGCTCCAAACAGAACCAATCCCAGAACGATGAATACGACTGAATATAATCTTAATTTAGGTGAAAAACTATACATTTTTTTTACTCTTTTTTATTTTTTAGGACTCGTACTAGATGCTTCCGGTTCTGTTACCGATGGAGCATTCGCGGCAACCACAGCTGGTGCAGCTGAAAGTCCACCTTTAAACTCATTCATAATATACAGTGAAACTCTCCATCGATCACCCGGTTTTAATTGTCCGGCATAAGATCCCATTGAGTTTCTTCCGTGGGTTAATACATAATGTACTGATCCAATAGTCAATTGCCGGTCTGCAAATTTGGGAACACCTGAGTACGCTCCGCTTTCTACAATTGAACCTTGACCGTCACCTCCTGTTCCGTGGCAAGCAGCACACGTTTGATCGTATAACAGTTTTCCTCTTACGACATCTTTTTCTTGGTTCGCAGGATCTAGTGGAGAAGCGCTAATTAATTTCGACGCATCATATCCTTCATTATATTCCAAGGGTACCATAGCTTTGTTCGCTGCAGGATCTGCAAGCCCTTCTGGATTTTGTGAAACGGTACCGTCAACTGGACCTAATCCAGTAGCTCCGTCCAGCTTTACAAAAGCAGGAATTTCATTATCATGTTTTGAATAAGCATCTTCTGCCTTCATCAAAGGATCGTAAGCGACAGGAAAGTACATATCTGGAAAATAAACCAATGGTGGATTTCCTTTACTGCAAGAACTTAAAGTAATTGCGGCACATCCTAAGATCGCTGTAATTTTTAATATATTCTTTGTCATTTTAAGCATCTTTTACAGTTATTTCTTCCACTCCGGTATCAATCAGAATTTGCTTCACTGCATCAACATTGTCGGTAACAAACTCCATCATAAATTTATCATCCGTTGTTCTCGGATCTGGATTCTGGGGAGGACAACCAGGATACATTTTATTTCGCACCAAGAATGTTAGTGACATCATGTGCGCGGCGCAGAAAACCATTAATTCAAACATTGGAACTACAAATGCCGGCATATTGGTCCCCCAGCTAAATGCAGGTTTACCTCCGATATTCATCGGCCAATCGTGGTTCATTGTGTACCATGTCACCAAAGAACCCACCAACAATCCATATACTGCATAGATAAAAGCTGCATCAGAGAGTCTTGTCTTCTTTAATCCTAAAGCTTTATCAAGCCCATGCACTGGAAAGGGTGTGTAGACTTCGGCAATCGAGATTCCTTTATCAGTAAACGCTTTAACGCCATCTAATAATTCATCATCATCGGCATAAATACCGTATATTCTTTTAGTGGTGCTCATCTTCTTCTTCTTTTGCTTTATAAGTTTCACCTGATATTTTCAAGATAGTCTTCAATTCCGCTTGTGCAATGATTGGGAATGTTCTTGCATATAATAAGAATAAGACTCCAAAGAAACCAATTGTTCCTAAATATACTCCAACATCAATAACGGAAGGCTTAAACATCGTCCAAGAACTTGGTAAGTAATCTCTGGCGATATTAATTACGATAATATCAAATCTTTCGAACCACATTCCAATATTAATAATTAGAGCAATAATAAACGTTGCCATAATATTGGTTCGTACTTTCTTGAACCAGAATAAGGCAGGAACAACCAAGTTACAAATAATCAAGGCCCAGAATGCCCACCAGTAAGGACCGGTTGCTGCACCTGGCGAAAGGTATGTAAAGTCTTCATATCTTGAACCAGAATACCATGCGATAAAATATTCAGTTGCATAGGCTACCGTTACCATACCACCTGTTACAATAATTACAATGTTCATAATTTCGATATGATACATGGTAATATAATCTTCTAAATGGGCTACTTTTCTCGCAACCAATAATAGAGTTTGTACCATTGCAAATCCGGAGAAAATTGCTCCTGCAACGAAGTATGGCGGATAAATAGTTGAGTGCCATCCTTTAATTACCGAGGTCGCAAAGTCAAAAGATACCGTGGTGTGTACTGAGAATACCAATGGTGTTGCTAAACCTGCCAATACCAATGACATCTCTTCAAATCGTTGCCAGTGTTTTGCTTTACCACCCCAGCCAAATGAAAGGAAGGTGTAAATTCTTTTAGTCCAAGGTGTTTTTGCACGGTCTCTGATCATGGCAAAATCCGGAATCAATCCCATAAACCAGAATACACTGGAGACTGAGAAATAGGTGGATATTGCAAATACATCCCAGAGAAGTGGTGAGTTAAAGTTGGTCCAAAGAGAACCAAATTGGTTTGGTAAAGGGAATACCCAATATCCTACCCATACTCTACCCATGTGAATTACAGGGAAGATCGCTGCTTGAACTACCGCGAAAATGGTCATCGCCTCGGCCGAACGGTTTACAGACATTCTCCATCTTTGTCTAAATAATAAAAGTACTGCGGAGATCAATGTACCAGCGTGACCGATACCTACCCACCAAACAAAGTTGGTAATATCCCAGCCCCAGTTATTGGTCCTGTTAAGTCCCCAAGCACCGATCCCGGTACCAATGGTGTATGCAATACAGCCAAATCCATAAATGAATAGCGCCAATGCAATCCAGAAAGAAACCCACCAGAGTTTTCCTGCTCTTTCTTCTATAGGTCTAGCGATATCTTCTGTTATATCGTGATAAGTCTTGTGACCAATAATTAAAGGTTCCCTTATCGGAGCTTCGTAGTGTCCTGACATTTTTTACCTATTTATTATTTAAACATTATTTTCTTTTCTATTTCTCACTTTGGTATGGTAGAAGACATTTGGTTTGGTCCCAATTTCTTCAAGCAAAGTATATCTTCTGTTGGTGCCGAAAAGCGCTCTTATATCAGAACTCTTATCATTCATATCACCAAATTTCATCGCTCCCGTAGCACAAGCATCCACACAAGCGGTAGAGAATTCACCGTCTCTTACGACTCTTCCTTCTTTTTTAGCTTCGAGGATTACGTTCTGGGTCATTTGAATACACATTGAACATTTTTCCATCACCCCTCTTGTTCTCACAACAACATCTGGATTTAGAACCATTCTACCTAAATCATTATTTTGATTAAAGTCGAATTTATCATTCAAATTATATGTAAACCAATTAAAACGACGAACTTTATACGGACAGTTGTTCGCACAATATCTTGTACCAATACATCTGTTGTAAGCCATTTGATTCTGGCCTTGCTTACCGTGAGAAGTTGCTGCCACCGGACAAACCGTTTCACAAGGAGCGTGGTTACAGTGCTGACACATCACCGGTTGGAAAATCACATCTGGATTGGTCGCTGGGTGGTTTAATATTCCACTTTCTTTATCCATGAAGTGACCATACATTCCTGGCACATTCAGATCTGCTGCAACGGCTTCTTCCTGAGAAAGTTTGCCATCTTTGTTCAAATCTACCTCAGCAGGAATATCGGTTGTATAATAACGGTCGATTCTTAACCAGAACATATCCCTGGACATTCTAACCTCTTCTTTACCAACAACGGGTACGTTATTTTCTGCTTGACAAGCGATTATACATGCGCCACAACCTGTACAAGAATTTAAATCAACTGATAAATTGAAGTGAGGCCCATCAGTATCATCAAAAGCATCCCAAAGGTCAATTTTACCAGCTGCGGTAGCTTCGCCACCAATGGTATGGTATTCCAATGGTTTATTCCAGCCTAGTTTTTCGTCATCGAATTTTACATTTAAGAAGGTATCTAAAGAAACTTCTCTGGCAATTTCGTAACGACCCATGAGCGTATTTTGAAGTTGCATTCCTGCAAATTCATGTTCTTCTCCTGTTTTTTCAATTTTTACATTTGAAAGATTCAAGTTGGATCCATCAAATAAAGGATAAGCATTAACACCCGTTTCAGCAACTTTTCCGGAATTCTTTTTACCGTATCCTAAAGCAAGTCCCACAGCTCCATCAGCCTGACCTGGTTGAATATATACCGGAACATCTTTAATGGTAACACCATTCACCGTGAGGTTTACTACAGAACCATCCAATTGCATTCTCCCATTAAGATCGTTTTCGATTCCTAATTTGGCCGCATCTTTTGGTGACATTGTTAGGTAATTGTCCCAAGTCATTCTAGTAATAGGATCTGGCAATTCTTGCAACCAAGGATTGTTTGCTTGTGTTCCGTCTCCTATTGCGGTTTTGGTATATAAAACCAATTCTAAATCTGAAGATTTAAATGCTGATAACTGAGCAATTGCTTTTGCCGCATCTCCACCAGCATAGGCAAGGTTTCCAGCGTTTCCACCATCTACAACACCGCTATACAGTGCTTTATTGAAAGTCGTACCTCCGATAAGTGTGGTCGCATTGGCTTTTAAATAATCGTAATAATTGTTCGCTGGATTATCTTTTCCATTCATCCAAACCAGTAAAGATTCTTCAATCTGTCTTGATTTAAAAATTTTCTGAATAGTTGGTTGCATTAAAGTGTAAACACCAGTCTGTGGTGCCATATCTCCCCAACTTTCTAACCAGTTTGCCACTGGGATTACAGCTTTCGCTGCTTTGTACATTTCATTTTTCTTCTCGGCAATGGCAACTACATAAGGAACTTTTTCAAGAGATTTCTTGAAAGCTTCTCCTTTGTTGCTAGAATAAATTGGGTTTACATTATTGGCGATGAGTACACCAACTTGGCCCGAATTCATCCAGCCTAAGAATTCCTGATATTTTGCAGCATCAAACTCTTTTAAAAAATTCGCTTTGCCAGTGAAAGCATTTGAGGCTAATTTTTGATTAATTAAATTGGCTAAAACATGAGCAGCTTTGGAACCATCAGCAAAAACAACCGCATTGCTGCCTTTTGCTTGAAGTTCTTTTACGATCTCACCCGCTTCTTTGCTTACGCTTCCACCATTCAGTCCGTTATAAACCTCAACCAAAACTTTATTTACGGCACTTGGTTTTAAAGGAACTCTTGTATCTGCATTTGCTCCAGTTAAAGACATATTCGATTCAATTTGAATGTGTCTTAACATATCTGGACCCGGTTTTCTAGCAGCAGCATAAGAAGTTTCTAAAGAACCTCCATTAAACTCGCCTAAGAAATCTGCTTGGAAAGAAACGACCAGTTGTGTTTTTGATAAATCGTAAACTGGCAAAGCTCTTTGCCCGAAAACTTCTTGTGCTGCATCTAAAGCGGCAGTGTGAGGAAGTGCATCATAAGTAACCAATTCCGCCGTTGGAAATTTGGTTTTGAATTCACCAAATAATTTTTTAAATGTTGGTGATGGAAATGAATGAGAAAGCACCACTATTTTTTTTCCTCCACCTTGTGCTTCAGATAAACCTTTTAGAACAAAACTATCCACTTTATCAAAAGTTTCATCTTTTCCGTCTAATTTTGGTTGTTTTACTTTTTCGTTATCATATAATGAAAGAACGGCAGCTTGTGCTCTGGCACTTGTATTTCCTAAATGTTTGGCAAGAGGGTTTGGTTCAATTTTAATTGGTCGACCTTCTCTGGTTTTAACTAAAACACTGGCGAAATCAAAGCCGTCAAAATAAGTTGAGGCATAATAATTAGGAACGCCAGGGATAATTTCGTGCGGTTTTACCACGTACGGAATGGTTTTAATCACGGGCGCTTCGCAAGCGGCAAGCGTAACTGCGGCTGTTGAAAAGCCTAATAATTTCAAGAAATCTCTTCTAGAAGAGCCAGATTCGCTTGATTGATTTCCGCTTAACTTTTCACCCACCGGAATTTCAGTCTGAAATTCTTTTTGAGCCAACTTACTGTTTAAGCTTGGATCTTTCAGTTCTTGAATACTTCTGAATTGTATTTTATTTGAAGCCATTGATACTTCTAATTTTTGTTATTAATAATGACATTTACCACACTCAAGACCTCCAATTGCATCTACGGTAATTTTCGCACCTGACCCATACTGTTTTTTCAGCTTGTCATGTAGATTTTTGAAGTATTCTTTATTATAACCATTGTTCATATCGATTTCCGTAGTTCTGTGACATTCGATACACCAACCCATGGTAAAATCATTTGCCATTTGCACCACATTCATGGTATCAACTTGCCCGTGACAAGCTTTACAAACGATGTCTACTTTTGCATTAGGATTCTTTTGATTGTAAGAACTGATGATCGCCTGTTCACCTGCCACTACGTGTTGTGCGTGATTAAAGTACACAAAATCGGGCATGTTATGAATTCTCGTCCACTCTACAGGTTTTGTTTTACCGGTATATTGCTGTGACGCTGGATCCCAGCCAGTGGCCGCATAGATTTTTTGAATTTCTCCATCATAGAAAGCTTTATCTTTTCCTGGCTCCATGTATTTTCCGTTATATTCGGAGATATTACGGTGACAGTTCATACAAACGTTCATTGAAGGGATTTCGGAAACTTTTCCGTATTTCGCTGAAGAGTGACAAAGCTGACAGTCGATTTTATTTTCGCCGGCATGAATTTTATGAGAGAAATAAATCGGTTGTTCTGGTTTATAGCCTTTATAAACGCCGATCCACATGAGCCAGTTCCACAAACCATAAGCAGCTAGAACTCCCAATACAACCAAAACACCTTTTCCGATGTAATCGTATTTTTTATATAGATCTGCAAAAGAGGTTGCTCGGGTCGCATTTAAACCGGTTAGCTCATCCGTTTGTTGCAATTTCACCAACTGCTTCAATCTTAATAGCAACCAAATTAAAAGACCACCAATCGACAACAGTGAAAGCAAAATAATTTTTGAATTCATCGATTGCATTTTTTCAGCTTGTAAAGCATCAACAGAATTAGCATCTGTTGCACCTGCTGCTTCCGCAACCGGTTCTGGTGCTGGTGGGTTAGTGGTATACTCTAAAATGTCATTAATATCCTGATCCGTTAGATTAGGAAATGCAGTCATTTCAGTTTTATTAAATTTTTCAAAAACCTCAACAGCGTATTTATCGCCGGAAGCTATTAAACTTTTATTGTCTTTGATCCACTTGTGAAGCCAATCTGTATCTAAATTTTGCTCCGTTTTAAGTCTGTCTACAACACCACCTAACGCTGGACCAACAAGCTGTTTGTCTAAAGCGTGACAGGCTGAACAATCTGCTTTGAACAGTTTTTCACCATTCTTAGCATCTCCTTGGGCGTAAATAGAAGCACTGGTCGCCAGCAATAAACCAATTGCGATAAGACCTCTTTTGTAATGCTTTCTCCAACTAATCATTTATAAAATCTTGGGTTAGTAAATTATATTGAGTTTACTTTCAACTTGGCAAAAATAAGACTTTTAAGATAAATTTAACAACCGTTCTAATTCGCATTCCTGCATTTGACTTAATTTGTAATGTTTCTAAATAACAAATGTTGGTATAATTTTTATTTGTTTTAAATTTGTAAAAATATTTTTTAATGAAAAACCTTTTTAAAATACTCGTGGTTTGCTCTTTGTTGTTTGCAAATGTCTTTGAAGCACAACAGGTTGTAAAAAAAGACACCTTGAGCGGAACGCCAGTATCGATGATGATGGATGAGAAAATCAGCAACCTCCTCAATGATATTGAAGATAAATGTGCGACTGAAATAAATAAATCGGAAAATGAATTTTACGATCATTCACCCAAAACAACAACTCCAAAAATTTCTGTCCCAGAAAAAGAACTCAGCAATGCAGAAATTTGCCGGAAAAATCCTAGAATAATGGGTTACAAAATTCAACTCGCTGTGGTAAAAAGCAATGAGGAAGCACGAGAAGTTGGAATGTATTTTCGCCGTAGATTCCCCAATATGAAAGTAGAAATAGATGCGTCTTTACGACCTAACTACAAAGTAATGGCGGGAAGTTATTTTAGCAAACAAAGTGCGGCAGGTGATTTAGGCAGAATTAAACAATATTTTAAAGATGCAATCGCAATTCAATACAGGGTATTTTGTGTTGAAGCAAAATAAAGCCCTAGAACTCATAAATAAAGCCGCTCTCAAATTGAGAGCGGCTTTATTTATTACCTATTTTTGCCCATTTTACGGGGTGGTCTTGTACGTAATTACAGGTTTAATTTAGTTTTTCACCAGCAAGCGAAATCCTTCGCCGTGTACGTTGATGATTTCCAGTCCATCATCTTCTTTCAATAACTTTCGCAATTTTGCGATGTAAACGTCCATACTTCTGGCGGTAAAATAATTTTCTTTTTTCCAAATTTTTCTTAACGCTAAATCTCTCGGCATGAAATCATTGCGATGTTGACAAAGCAACTTCAGCAATTCATTTTCTTTGGGTGAAAGTTTATAATCAACCTCACCTACTCGCAATTGACGCAACATGGAGTCGAAGAAAACATTACTGATCTTAAATTGTTCCTGTTCATCATTTTCGATCGTTGTACTTCGTTGCAGAATCGCTTTAATTTTATATAACAACAGCTCTGTATCAAAAGGCTTCGTTACGTAATCATCTGCACCCAGCTGGTAGCCTTTCAAAATATCTTCGCGCATATTTCTCGCGGTAAGGAAAATAATCGGAATGTTTTTATCAATTCTTTTTACATCTTCTGCCAAGCTAAAACCGTCTTTTTTCGGCATCATGACATCAAAAATACAAATATCAAATTCGTTTTCCGTAAATTCTTTCAAACCTTGCTCACCATCGGTTGCTAAGGTTACTTCAAAATTATTTATCGATAAATAATCTTTTAAAACGGCCCCAAAACTTTGGTCGTCTTCTACTAATAAGATTCTATTGCTCATAATTTTTTATTTTTAAATTCTGTTATCTACTAATTATTGATGATTGATCTTTATTGTTTATTGCTTAGCTACGACATCGGTAATTTAATGGTAAACGTACTGCCATAGTCTTTCGTAGAGTCTACGATGATTAAACCCTTATGCAATTCGATAATTTTTTTAACGTAAGACAAGCCCAATCCCTGACCTTTTACGTTATGAATATTCCCAGTTTCCTCGCGGAAGAACTTCTCGAAAATCCGCAATTTGCTATCGGTTTCCATCCCCATTCCTTTATCAGAAATTTCAATAACATACCAATTGCCTTCATTTCTAGTTTTTACTGTAATCTCTGGCGCTTCTGGCGAGTATTTATTGGCATTATCTAAAAGATTTACCAGCGCATTTGAAATATGGAATTCATCAATTTTGAATTGGTATTTTTCGGTATTAAATTCTTGGGTTAAGGTTCCATTTCTTTGCGCGACAATTAATCCAAATGATTCGGTTGTTCTTTTAATAAGGTTGCGCACATCGGTATCCTTTAAAAATAATTTAACTTCATTTCTTTCTAATTTAGACATATTCAGCACGTTTTCTACCTGTTTCTTCATTCGCAGATTTTCTTGTTTTATCAAACCAGAATAGTATTTTACTTTTTCGGGATTGGTCGCGATCTTATCATTGGCTAAAGAATCTGTTGCTACCGAAATCGTGGCCAGAGGCGTTTTAAACTCATGCGACATATTATTGATAAAGTCGGTTTTTATATCTGCAATTTTCTTCTGCCGCATCATATAATTAATGGAGATAATGTAGATCCCCAAAATCGTCAGCAAAGACATGAAGGTTCCCAATAACATTGGCAAATTTGTTTTTGCCAATGAATAATCTTTCCGTGGAAAAACCAGTGCTAGTGTATATAAAGTACGGTCTTTGCTATCCGTAAAAAGCGGATAGGTGTAATTGCTCTTGTCTTTTTCGTCATTATAAGTTTTGCTGAGAACATTGGTTACTTTGTTATTTTTATCCATAACAGCGAAACCAAAATTAGTATCTAAACCACTTAATTTCAACTCTTTGGCCAAGACCGAATCCAGTGTTTTCACATCTACTCTCTGTTCAATCGGCAAATTGGAGGCACTCAGCTTTACGAATTGTTTTAGCGCATAGGTATTGTTATTTATATCCTTACTCATTTGAAGTGTAAGCGGTTCTAGCGAGTTTTCGTTCTTTTTAATTTGCAAAATACCTTCGTCTGTATAAATATTGGTCACTTGCAGACTGTCCCCTTTTTTCGAAATCGGAAAGTTCTGATTTTCTACGATACTTTTCTGGAAGGTCATCGTAGAAATATTAGCTGAATCGGTGTTTTGTTGAATATAGGTTTGCGTAGGCTGATTGCTACTATCAATAACATTCTTCCCAAAGTTTTTAAAATCTTTATTTAAATATTTATATTGTTCCAGTTGTGAAACTTTCGAGACAGAAGATTCCATGGATGAATAGACTTTATTCGAAAAGTCTTGATTCAACGCCCCATAGAGTTCCTTAATCCAATATAATTGTAGGGTGACAAAGACAATCATCGAAATGGTCATCAATACCGAAATGAATGGAATAAACTTATTGTTCATTATTTCTTTTTAAAAATGAATTGTTAAAATTACTCATTTTAAGAATATAACAACAAAAGAAAGGCCAAAATATTGTATAAAATTTCTTAAAACTGATTTATTTAACAAATTATTATGAATCTGGCCAATATAATTATTTCGGAAGGGTTTTCATTCTAAAAATAATATATTTACCCGTTGTGCATTTAGAAATATAGGAAAAAAGATTGTTCATTTGATTAAAAAATCGTATATTTACCTGACTACCAATCACTTAAATACATGAACAATCTCA
>NZ_JAUFQB010000018.1 GCF_030409525.1 Kaistella yonginensis
ATGAGATTGTTCATGTATTTAAGTGATTGGTAGTCAGGTAAATATACGATTTTTTAATCAAATGAACAATCTTTTTTCCTATATTTCTAAATGCACAACGGGTATTCTAAGTTTATTGTAAAGAATAAAAAAACAGGTTTGATTGATCACGAATCTTTTAAAGTAACGATTCCACCAGTTTATGATAAGTTTCTATATTTGAATGGCTTAATATTCGCTAAGAAAAATGGGAAAGAAGGAATCATAACGGAAGACGGAAAGGTTTTGTGCGATTTTATTTATGATGAAATTTATCCCAATGCAAGTGATTTCTACGGATATAATAAAGATGAACCCAGAATTTATGCTAGAAAGGGAAACTCCTATTTTCAGATTGATGCAAAAGGAAAAGTATTAAAATCAGACATCAATAAAAAAACAGTAATCGAAAATAGTCAAAGGCCTGCTGTAATTTACAACCAAGTTAATGAACCGTCACTTCCTCCAAAACCGGCCAAATACTAATGTAATTTTTAAGATAGATGAAGAAAAAATATATCCGTTTATTTTCAATCATTTTTGGGATTCTGCTGTTGCTTTTTCTCATTTTTAACTTTGGACTGAATTTCTGGCTCAAAAATAACTTGCCAAAATACATCAAAAATAATTCGGAATATATCATTACTTATCAATCGTTGGATATTGATGTTGGTACCGGCAACATACGGTCAACCGGAATCACCATTAACACTCAGAATCCAGACCGCACCGATAAAATTGGATTACAAGGAACTGTAGATACACTTGCGATTTCACGCTTGGGAATTTATAAATTGATTTTCCAAAACAAGATTTCCACAGAAAATGTATCGCTCAAGAACCCAAACCTTAATCTAATTCTGGCGAAACCCATTGATGAAAAAACCGGGAAGAAGACCAATCCAATTCGTTTTAAAAATATTGAAATCAGCAACGGGAACATTCAGATTTTTAGACATACCAAACAGAAGTTTTTATCGGTAAAAGAATTGGATTTGAATATTCAGAATCTTAAAATGACCGAAAAATCCCTTGATAAACAATTGCCATTTGCTTTTGAAAAATACCATGTTAAAGGAAAGAATATCTTTTTTCGACCAGATAACGTTTATGCATTTACCGCTCAATCGATTTCAACAGAAAACGGACAAATGAAAGTCAAAAGATTTGCCATGGTTCCCTTATTATCTTATCAGAATTTTCTAAAATATTATCCTAAAAAGCGAAATCTCTTTGATGTAAAAGCCATGGAGATGAGTTTTAAAGACCTCTTTATTAAAAATGAAAAGCTTGCTCTTAGTGATGTAAAATTTGAAACGCCGGAAGTGGTGATATTTACCACAAGTGAAAAATCGAAGGAAAAAAAGAAAAGCTTCACTTATAATGTCGATTTAGGCAATGTACTGCTGAATAATGCAAAAATTAGTATTTTAAAATCCGTTAATCAGCCTTTATTTTCGGTTGAAAATCTTACGATGAACATCAGCCGGCTGGTGATGAATGATGAAACAGCAAAAGGAAATATTCCTTTTAAATATGAAAATTTTGAGATCAAAGGAAAAAACATCAATTATAATTCAGATCATGAAATTATAAAAGCTTCCAGCATATCTCTTCAACCACGATCTGCAGATTTACAATTGATTTCCGTAAAACCTAGGGGTAATCGTGCGCAAAAAACAAGTTTGAATCTTGAGGTACAGCGCGTTCAACTTCAAATAAATGATTGGGAATTTATTGATAATAAATTGAAATTAAATGTTCAAAAGCTTTTCGTCCATGAATTAAACGGAACGGTTAAAACTCCTGATCATACCCAAAAAAGGAAACCGACTTTTGAGGAGATTCAATTTCCTTTGCTGGTTAAAAATGTGGTTTTAAAGAATTCTAATTTGGTTGTAGACCATAAAAATCAACCATTGGTTTTTAAAGATTTGAATGCGAATATTCAAAACATCGAAATGAATTCGCAAACCATCAAAGATGAAATTCCTTTTAAAACAGGTTTTTACAGTTTAACTACCAGAAATTTTACTTATAAAACCAAATTCTATAACCTCTCTGCTTCGCTTTTAAAATTAAATAAAAATGGAGTCGAGGTTTCTAATTTTGCGATGAAACCTTCCGTTTCGCGCGCGCAATTTATCCGTATGATTCCTACTGAAAAAGATTTATATGATCTGAAAGCGAGTCAAATTACCGCCAAAGGAAAATGGGATTTATTTGCAGAAAGTAAATTTCTAAATCTTGAAAATGTAACGTTAAATAAAGTAGACGCCAAGATCTTCCGCAGTAAAATTCCTGCCGATGATTTAACAGAAAAGCCAATGTATTCGCAATTATTGCGATCCATAAAATTCCCGGTTTTCATTACAAATTTAGATATTAAAAACGCACTGCTGGTCTACGAAGAAGATACTAAGAAAAGTGATGGTCCCGGAAGATTAAGCTTTAGTGATTTTCATTTAAACGCTAAAAATATCAACTCGGCGAAAATGGCTGGAAAGCCTACGATTGTTCCCATCACGATACAATGTAAGTTTATGGACGTTTCGCCAATGAAGGTGAAATGGAGCTTTGATACGGCGAATAGAAATGATGCGTTTGCAATCTCCGGAAATATTTCTGACTTAGCAGCATCACGTATTAATCCTTTTATTGAACCCTACTTGAAAATTCGTGCGACAGGTTTAATTTCTGATTTGATTTTCGATTTTAAAGGCTCAAAACATGATATCCATGGTAGTTTAAAAATGGCTCACCAAAATTTAAAAATTACCATTTTAAAACAGACAGGAGAAAAAGACAAAATCCTTTCTGCAATTACGAACATTTTTGTGACCTCCAATTCTGGAAATTTCCCAGCATCGGCAGAAGTTGAGCCTGTAGAACGGGACAAAACAAAATCCTTCTTTAATTTATTTTGGCGCGGAATTGAACAGGGCTTAAAGAAAACGCTCATCGGTAAAAATGCACCGAAAACAGAACAGTCGATTAAAAACACGATTGGCAATACCAAATCTGCCTTGGAACAAAATAAAATTGAGCTGAAAGAAACGAAAACGGAAGTGAAAAAAAAGATTCAAAATATTAAAGGAAAAGTGCAGGAAAAGAAAGAAACGGGATTTTTCAATAATCTTTTCAAGAAAAAATCCGATTCGACATAAGCGATTCGGATTTTATAATTTTACTGAAAATCGTATTCCGGATTATCTTCTACGGGTATCTTTCGGAGGAAATCATCAAACTCCTCGCCGGTATAATTGCTTTCACTGCCATAAGAATCTAAGATGGTCGAAATGAGACCCTCTTTATCTTCGAGTACATAAAGCACAGCGTTGTCATCCGGGTTGCTATCTCCTTCAAATCTGTACGATTTTATTATGCATAAATCTTCCGGTAGATAGGTTTTTTCATTTTCTCCCAATACCATTTGCTTTTCGTCATTCATACAAATTTCTTTGGTGATTCCCCGTTTTGCCAAAATGGTCAAAACTTCTGATAAAGTCTTTAAATTGTGATTGCCCATGATTTTTGATTTTATTAGAACCAACAAAAAAAGTACCATTAGCAGATTAAAAATGCGGAACCCTTGGCTTTGATTTTTTTATCTAATGGAATATTGCCCAAAAAGAGTGGTATGAAAAATAGAAAAGCCTTGCTAATCAATCGATTAACAAGGCTTTAAAGTACCTCGGACGGAGGTGCATTTATTTTTTCATAATATTTAGTTACCTTTACGTTATAATAGTACGCTATTATTGATATAAAGTGTGGTTAATTTTAAATTATTTCATCACATTTAGTTTGTTTTATTTTAGTTTTAACCACCCTTTTAGCCACCCTTTAACCAGTTTTAATTAATTTTATTAGATAATGAAGATCACTTTTGAATTAAGAAAAGAAAAAGTAACACAAGATGGTTTAATTCCTATCCAGATCGTTGTGAGGGCTGAAGGAATAAGAATTCGTAAAAATACAGGTTTCAGCACGAAAGAAGTTTTTTGGAATGGTTCCAGAGTTAAGCCTGGAAACAAGAGAGAAGATAATAATTATCAAGTTATAAATGATGAATTACAAAAATTAGAGGGTAGAGTAAGTGACATATTCTTATTTCTTAGAATAAACAAGCTGGAATTTTCCAAGAAACTTTTTCTGGAAAAATATGAATCAAAGGAAGAGATAACAGTTTCTCCCGAATTAGATTTCTTCAAATGTTTTGATGATTATATTGACAAGGGAAAACCAATTAAAACTTACAATACCATCAAAGGCCAAGTTACTGTCAGAAATTACATTGAGATTTTTGCTAGAGAGAAAGGATTTAAAATAACATTTGATATTATTGATGAAGATTTTTTTGATTTATTACGCGATTATTCTTACAAAACAAAAGAAATTAAGCAAAATTATTTTTGCAAAATAATCAAGGTTCTTAAGTCTTTTCTGAACTGGGCGACTGATAAAGGATACAATACCACGCGAGATTTTGAGAAATTTAAAGCTTCCGATCACGATATTGATATCATTTATTTGTCATTCGAAGAATTGATGAAACTTTATAAGAAAGATATGAAGAGCGATAAACTATCTCAGGTTCGGGATTTTTACTGCATGGGCTGTTTTACAGGATTACGTTTTTCAGATCTTTCGAAATTACACCTTGCTAATATTTCTGATGATCATATTGTGATCTCTATCCAGAAAACTAAAACACAAAATCACGCTATAAAACTAAACAAATACGCAAAAGAGATTTTAAATAAATATAAAGGCACGATCTACGAACCATTGCCGGTAATCTCGTCGCAGAAATTTAATGAATACATCAAAGATTGTTGCGAACTGGCAGAAATCAACCAGTCATTTACAATTCATTGGTTTGTGGGAAATCAGAAAAAATCTCTTACCCAACCGAAACATAGATTTATCACAAGCCATACTGCAAGAAAAACTTTCATTACCAATTCTCTTCTTTTAGGAATGGAACCAAAAGCCATCAAGAAAATTGCAAATATTAAAAAAGATGCGGTTTTAGATAAATATATGAAAGTTACCGAAGCATTTACGGATGAACAAATGGATAAAGCATGGGGATAATAAATTGAATTTAATCTTTTATTTCAACTGTTAAAATGAGTTAAACTTTAATCTATTTAGTTAAAAACAGTTAAACTTTTAATTTCTAAAAAAGGCTAATCTGGCTTAATCTGGATTAGAAAAGAAATAAAAAAGTCTAGTCTGGATTAATCTGGACTCATCTGGATGGTTGGAAAGTAAATGTAACCATTTGATTAATAGATATTAAACTGATAATATTGCATTAGAATTTAAACAAATTTAAAATACAATAATATGTCGGTACAACTTTATTCACATTCCAAGAGCGATCTTGAAAAGGCTGTGGAAATAATTCTCAACAAAGCAAAAGACTTTAGATTACCAATAGAATCTGAAGGTGAAAAACCAGAAGATCTAATTTCTCAAAGCGAAGCTGCAAAATTCTTGCACATTTCAATGCCAACAATCATTGATTGGCGAAAAAATAAAGATTTACCGCACTACAATTTCAATGGAAGATTCTTTTATTCTAAAAAAGAACTACTTCAGTACGGGAAAAACAAGCGCATCTAATTCCTAAAACTCACACCTAAATTTTCCTCAATAAAATCCGAATTAGCAATAGTCGGACGAATTAAACCTACAAAAATGTCACAAGAAACCCCCTATTTAAGAGTCGGAACTTCGTATTACAAAACCATAGAGAAACCGTTGATTTCTGGCGATAAAATTTCAATTTTAGTTCGTTGGAATCGGGAAACCATTGTGAGCGATCACGGTAAAACCTATGTTTCTGTGATTCCAAAATATGATGGATTTTGTTGTATTCCGAATCATTTAAATTATCAAAAAGTGGTGGAAGGTTTTTATAATATGTACAATGAAATCCCGTATCAACCATATGATGAGAATTTAGAACTTCATGATTTAAAAGAAAAAATTCCATTTACTTTAAATTTTATGGATCATATTTTTGGTGAACAATTAGAACTCGGTTTAGATTATTTGAAAATTTTATTGATGTTTCCAACGCAAATTCTGCCGATACTTTGTTTGGTTAGTAAAGAAAGAGCAACCGGAAAAACGACCTTTATCAAATGGTTGAAAGCGATTTTTGGCTTGAATATGACATACATCAAAGGAGATTCTTTCGGAAGTCAGTTTAATGCAGATTGGACTTCAATGTTGATCGTTGCTATTGATGAAGTTTTTTTCGATAAAAAAGAGATTACAGAACGACTGAAATACCTTTCCACAACTGATAAAGATAAAAAAGAAGCCAAAGGAAAAGACCGAGAAGAAATCGATTTTTTCGCCAAGTTTATTCTTTGTTCCAATAATGAAGATAATTTCATTCAGATTGATGAAAATGAAATCCGGTTCTGGATTATCAAAATAAAACCCATCAAATCTGAAAACACAGAATTTCTTAAAAATCTGAATTGTGAAATCCCTTATTTCCTTAAATATTTAATTCAAAGACCATTTTACAGCCACAAGAAAACGAGAATGTGGTTCACTCATACAGAAATTAGAACAACTGCACTTCAAAAATTAGTTTGGAAAAATAACAATAAACTCGAATCCAGAATTATAGAACTTTTGTTTGAATTTTTTGAAAGTGTAGAAGATCAAGAAATCAATGTGATTCCGCAAGACATTCTGAATATGCTCAATAAAATGTTCAAAAGCAGTTACTGGACCATCAATGATGTTCGAAAATTATTAAAGGAAATCTGGAAACTCGAACCGCAACAAAATTCTTTGGCTTACATCAAATACGACATGGATTATGGCGGAAGTTTTTTTCAACAGAATAAGACAGGTCGCTATTTTTCCATAGAAAGGAATTTTATTTCTGAAAAATTTGATGAAATGATGAGATAATTGATAATGAAAAGAAAATCAATGACTTACAACTCATCAAAGTACTCATCAAATTTAAAAATCTTGTTTTTTGATGAGCGTTTGATGAGCAAATAAATTGAAGTTTGATGAGATGATGAGCGTTTGATGAGTGTATAACTGTATGATATACAATTAAATACAGCGTTTCCTCATCAATTCATCAAACTTTTCCCAAAACTCAACCCCTAAACTTTACCGCAATGAACTGCACACAATTTAATAAAATATCGGTAGAAGAAGTCCTGCAATCTCTTGGACATTTTCCCACAAAACAAAATGAAAAAGAAGCATGGTTTATAAATCCTTTTTCTAAAGAAATCGACGCTTCCTTTAAAATTAATAAAAACCTCAATTACTGGTATTTATTTTCCGAAGGAATTGGTGGAAATAATATCAATTTTATGAAGAGATATTTAAACGCTTCCATATCTGAAGTTTTAAACTGGGCAGAAAATCAGAATTTTTCTTCTTTTCACCAGCAATCCGGTAATTATAAATTATTCAACCTTTCCAAAACTTATAAAATATTAGAGGTGAAAGAAATTCAGCATCCTGCTTTGTTACAATATTTAAAAAGCAGAAAAGTGGAAAATCAAAAACACTTGATTCAGGAAATTCATTATCAAATGAATGACAAGAAATATTTTGGAATTGCTTTTAAAAATGATTCCGATGGATATGAAATTCGGAATGCTTATTCTAAAATTTGTTTAGGCAAAAAAGACATTACCACCATAAAAAATAACTCAAAATCACTTCTGATTTTTGAAGGTTTTTTTGATTTTCTCTCTTTTAAAAATATTGAAAAATCATTAGAAAATGAAGTTTCAGATTACATGATTTTGAATTCAGTTTCGATGATTTATAAGATTAAAAATTCACTTAAAAATTATGAAAAAATAGACCTCTATTTTGACAATGACGCAGCCGGAAATCGCGCCGTTGAAATCATTAAGAATGAAAATAATGAAGCAGAAGATTGTCGGGTTTTATATTCCGATTTTAAGGATTTGAATGATTGGTTGATTCATAAAAATCCATTAATTGAGAGAGAAATAAAATACAGTCGAAGGTGAACAAAATAGTAACAGGTTAAAAATAATGGTAAAATACGACTAGGATAAAAACGTGAGTAATTTGAATACAGGTCTACTGTACGGAACCTGCGTAAAATGAATTAGGGTAAAATATGGTAGAATTTTAGTGCAAAAAGTACCCATTGTTTACAAAAAGCGCGTCACGCTTTTTTGCAAAAAATGGATGTTTTTGATTTCTTCCTATCGTCTGAAATACAATTAAAATAAAAATGAGTAAAAAATAAAAAAAAATGAAAACAGACAATTTAAAAATATTTATTGAAAAAATGGCTCAAGAAAACGAGCGAAAAATCAATGCTGAAAAAAGAAAAAAACACTTCCAAGAAATTGGTCGAAAAGGAGGTTTGAAATTGAAATCTAAACAGCAATTATCTAAGATAATTTCATTTCGATTGTCGGATTTGGAGTATAAAGATAGCCAGCAAAAAGCACAAAAATTTAATCTGAAATTATCTGCTTATTCAAGAATGATTCACCTACGAAAAGAACTGAAAATCAATGAATTTAAAATTGACGAAATCTTGCTTCAATATGTAAATAATTCTAAAAAAATCACCAATCTTATGCGTCATCGAGAATGGAATATGTTTGAAAATAAGAAAGAAATTTTAGCAAAAATTGAAGCTACAAATGATTTGATGTATCAATATTTATATTCAAAAATGGACGAAAGAAACAAACAATGAACAATTCTGCAACAACCAGAATGATTTCAAAAATCGCTTTGGAATACAACGGAAACGACAAAGGAATGGCTAAACTTGCGGCAGTTAATTTTCTTTTGGGCAGCAAACCAGAAGATCAATTTCAGGAAATGAAAATCGTAGCAGATCGAAATTCCAAAGTGAAGAAATGGGCGTTAACAGGATATATATCGCCTCCAGAAGAAATTGGAAAATCGCTCTCTGATTCAGAATTGACCGACATTGCGATTGAAGCATTGAAGAAAGTTGGCGTTACAGAACTTAACCAATTCCGTTTGGATATTCATAATAGCACAAAACAAAAACACATTCATTTTGTGGTGAATAGAATGAATATTCATGGAAAATGCACGGTAAAATCGCATAGAATTGGAGAAAGATTCGGTGAAGCAGTCCGCCAAATTTGCAAGGAAAGAAATCTGAAAACCGATGTTGAAATTGGAATTGAGAAGAAAGCAGAAATGATGAAAAACCTTACAGAATCTTTGCGAACATCCAATAATTTTGAAGAGTTAATTTCAAAAATGAAAGCAAAAGGTTTTGATGTGCAACTTTCATCCAATGTAAAAGATGGCATTTCTGGAATGCGAATCATTATGGAAAAAGACAAGAACCCTAATACAGAGCGACAATACAAAGCAGGTTACACGCTTTCTCAAATTTCAAATAAATTAAAAATTTCAGAAATTAAATTGCTTTTTGAGATTAAACAAACGTTTTCGAAAAATCTACAGACTGCTAAAAATTTGAATGACCTCCAACAAAAAATGCAGCAAGATGGTTTCAAAATGAGGTTTCAATACAAAGGAGAATACAAATCAAATCAGAAAAATGAAATTCAAGATGTTTTTATAAATAAAATCTATCAAAATGTACAAAACCAACCAAAAGATGGCTTTTTTAATAAGAAATTCGGTGGATTTTCACTTTCTGCAATTGATAGTAATTTTGCTGATATTGGCGATTTAAATTCACGTAATCAAACCATAACAATTTCCTCCAAAAAGGCAGAAGATACTATTTTAGAAGTTGCAGAAGAACTGATTGAAGATGTTTTGAAACCAACTTTTGTTGCACCGCAGGAGGATGATTGGTGGAAAAAGAAGAGGAGGCGGTAAGAGATCTTTTTGAAAGAAGAAATAATGATTTAAGTGAACGGACTTACAACGGACTTACTTCCCAATAAATTAGTATTTCTTATGTGCCATTTTAGCGTGGCACTTTATGTGAAATAAAAATCGTATGGCGTGTAATGCCTGTCATTAAGCAATTTATCGAAATTCTTTTGTGCCACTTATGTGCCAAAAACTACAGTATTTCCCAAAACCCTTCTTTTTTGCTACCAGATCTTTTAATGATATTTTGATCTTTTAAATCAGTAAGAATCCTATTTATCGTGCGAACTGAAATACTTAAGCTTTAACCCATTTGACCAATAGTAATTTTCGAATCATCTTTAATCAAATCCAAAACTTGCTGCTCAACATTTATTCCTAGTGCTGAGTAGAAATATTACATACAATTTTAGTAAAGTCGTATATTTGGCTAACTAAAATGTTTTCTTCCAAAAATTTAAAAGCACATGATAAGAATTATACATATATCTGATTTACATCTAGAAAGTGAAAAGCTCTCAACAGAAAAAGAAAATTTGATAGTTGCATTGGCTCTTGATTTAAAAAAATTTGTAAATGATGAAACATTACTTTTTTTTACTGGTGATTTGATTGATAAAGGCGCGGTATTATTTGAGGATAAGCCAAACGCTTTCAAGTTTTTTGAAGAAAATTTTTTAGATATTATTATATCTGAAAACCCCAATTTAAAAGGAAAGATCTTTTTGACGCCTGGAAATCATGATGTTTTTAGATACAAGATAGATGAATTTGGAGAAATTGGTATAAAAAGTAAACTAATTGACACCCAAAGTTTAGATAATTTTGTCATTGAAAATAGAGTAAATTCAAAACATTTAGAGCGTTTAGAAGATTATAAAAAATGGGAAAGTAGTTTTTATAGTAAATATAATACTATTGATGTATCCAATTTTGAAAATTCTTTTATATTGACCATAGATAATCTTAAAGTGGGAATTACTTGTATAAATTCTTCTTGGCTATGTAAGGATGATGCAGATAAGGAGAGTTTACTTATTGGTAAAAATCAAATTGATAATTCACTCAAGCAGATTCGTCATTGTAACGTAAAACTGGCGCTTTGTCATCATCCAATTGAATTTCTAAAAGAATTTGATAAAGAGAATTTAAAGTTATCATTATATAAAAACTATGATGCTCTTTTCACGGGTCATGTTCATGAATTATCATCATTATACACACAAGATTTGTTAGGGAATATATTTATTTCAATAGCCAATTCAACAATTGGAGATTGTCCAATTGAACGAAAGTTTGTCAATGGTTATACAATTTTAGATTTAATTCCAAATAAAGAAATTACAACACAATATCGAAAATACGTTGAAATACACGAGAAGTTTGTACCAAATACTGATATTGGTACAGAGGATGGTTCAAAAAAATTTCAAATTTTAAAAGATGAAAAACTTATTGTTTTTGAAGAAAAACAAAAAATTATACAAACTATAGAAAGTCGATTTGTAGAAAAATTAAATGATGATATTATTATGTCATCAAGTAGTACAGATGTCATTTGTTCTATTGATAATCTTTTTGTTGAGCCTACAATTTTAAATAACCCTCAAGGAACATTAAGTGAAGAGGAAACAATTACATATTCCATCGACAAAATTTTAGGAAGTAATGAGAATTTTATAATCTTCGGAGTTAAAGAGTCGGGGAAAACTTTACTATTAGATAAAATGTTTCTTGAATCTATAAAGAGATTTAATTATTTCAAGAAGTTTCCAGTTTTGCTTAAATTTAGTGATTTTAAGTCAAATGAAATTTTGAGAATAATAAGAGAATTTCTTGCTATATCACCAAAAGAAATAGAAGAATTTTTACAAAATAATGAAGTATATTTATTTATAGATGATATAAATTTCAATGATAAATTTTCAGAAAAAATTGAAAATCTTAAAAAATTATTAATAGAATTTCCCAAAATACAACTTATAACTTCATGTGATTTAGTATTAGAGAATGTTATTCCTACAGAATATCTGGATCATAATGATATACTCAATGCAAACATTGCGTTTATTCAAAATTTCTCTAGTAAAGAAATAAAACAACTTATTCAGAAATGGCATCATGGTAAAGAGATAGATTTACAAGATAAAATGGAAAAATTGATAAAGAGTTTTGTAGATTTTGGTCTTCCAAAAACGCCATTATCTGTAACGCTATTTTTATGGATTTTTGAAAAACAAGAAAAGAAACCAATAAATAACTCTGTTTTAGTAGAATTATTTATTGAAAATCTTTTAGAAAAAACAAATATTGAAAACATTTACAGTGAAACTTTCGACTTCACAAATAAAAAGAGATTACTTTCGTTTGTTGCACGGTTTATGTACGAAAATGGAGATGAAGATTATAATTATTCAATTGATTATGTGGAATTACTGAAGTTTTTTAAAGAGTATTTAGAATCGAGATTTCCGGGACAGCCTCAAAAAGTTTTAGGAGATTTTATCAAAAGGGGTATTTTAAATTATCAAGATGAAAATCAAATCAAATTTAAGTCTGCGTTTTTCTTTCATTATTTTTTATCGCTACAGTTTGATTATGACAGTAAGTTCAAAAAACATGTGTTTACCGATGATAATTACTTAAGTTTTATTAATGAAATCACTTATTATACGGGATTAAAAAGGGATGATGAAGACATATTGAATTTTGTTCAAGCTAAACTTGTTGATGCGTTTGGTGATATAAATGATGATGTTAGGGAGAATCATGAAAAAGTTGATAAAGTATTAGAGTCCAAAAAAGAAACATCTATTACTTTTCAAATTGATGAAAAAAAGTCTAATCAAAAATTAACAGAAAAACAATTGGAAGATGTTTTTGATAACACTTTATCTAAAATCCCTGTCTCTAAAACGATAGAAAAAAAAGAGACCAATATACAAAAGGATAATATTCAGATCGATAAAATTCTAAAACTAGCATGTAATGTATTAAAGAATAGTGAAGACGTAGATAGTTTTGATTCGAAGAAAAAGGCATATAAAACAACTTTATTAAGTTCAATTTCTTTTTTGATGCTGTATAGAGATTCTTTAATTATGCATTATCTAAAATTTCAAAAACAACCAGAGAATTTTCCTAAAAATATAAATTTTAATCTTTTTATCAGAGTAATTCCACTAATTCATCAAGTCGTCATTTATAATTGGCTCGGCACACAAAAACTACGACCAGTAATAATTAGTAAAATTGAGGAAGATAAAAAAACAGTGAATATTTCAGATTTTGAACGATTTCTATCTATTTATATTTATAGCGATATAAGAGGTGCGGATTATCCGATAATAATCGAAGAGTATTTAAAAACCACAAAATTTAATTATACTAAAGATTTATCTTTCATCAAGATCATGTCATACTTCCATTTACGAAATAACGGAAAAACGCTGGATGATTTCTATT
Organism: Kaistella yonginensis; assembly: GCF_030409525.1. Taxonomy (GTDB): domain Bacteria; phylum Bacteroidota; class Bacteroidia; order Flavobacteriales; family Weeksellaceae; genus Kaistella; species Kaistella yonginensis. Next base: position 13,369 of record NZ_JAUFQB010000018.1, read on the forward strand.
TGAAAATATTAGCGAATATAAGGCAAGAATTGGGCTACATAGATAAATCTAAAAAATCAAGTTTTATGCAAAAAATAAGTGATGAAAAAAGGAAAAAGAAATGAAAAATAATATAATTGACTCAAATAAGAATTAATAAAATTTTATAATTGACATCTCAAATTCTATTGATTTTCTATAGCGTATTATTGAGTATTAGCTTGCAGAATTTCAGTAGAATCTGATTTCAGTTTTTGTTTGGAGATTTGCACTTGAATCTAAACTTTATATCGCAATAGGAAGAAGATGGTTGGAAATGAAATTAGGTTATGATAAAATAGGATCGATTTTACTTTGAAAATTTTGTGAAAAGCGCCCCATAAAGTTCATTATAACATAATTTGATAACGACAGTATACAAGAATCTTTAGTATTTCAAAATAAAAAAACATTCTGAAATACCTAATTTACCTAATTAGCCCCAATTTTCTCTATATTTGGGAATCTCAATAAAAAACATGTCAGAAGAACAAAAAAGACAGTTGCAGCAGCAACTTTGGAACATTGCCAATACACTCAGAGGGAAAATGGATGCTGATGAATTTCGGGATTATATTTTAGGATTTATTTTTTACAAATACCTTTCAGAAAAAATTCATTTTGCAGCCAATAAAATCTTAATAGATTCTGGGGAAGAAATCGACTATAATGATGTGGATGAATCCACTGAAGCAGGCAAAGAAATTGTACAAGCAATCTATGATGAAGTGGTAGAAGATTTGGGATATTTCCTGAAACCTTCTGAACTTTTCAGTAATATTGCTAAAAAAGGTTCTGGAAAGGAAGAGGGCAAATCTAATTTTATACTTCCCGAACTTTCAAAAATCCTTACCAATATTGAGCAATCCACACTTGGTACCGACAGTGAAGATGATTTTGATAATCTTTTTGAAGATTTGGATCTAACCTCTTCGAAACTTGGTAAAACAGAAGTAGAAAAAAATACGTTAATTTCTAAAGTTTTGTATCATCTTGATGAAATCGATTTTAATCTTTCCGATAGCAATGCAGATGTTTTAGGTGATGCTTATGAATATCTTATTTCCCAATTTGCAAGTGGCGCAGGAAAAAAAGCGGGAGAATTTTACACACCTCAACAAGTTTCTACTATTTTGGCGAGAATTGTTACGAGTAGAAAAACGCAGTTAAAATCAGTTTATGATCCGACTTGCGGAAGTGGATCGTTATTGCTTCGTGTTGCTCGCGAAGCCAAAGTAAGCGATTTTTACGGACAGGAAATGAATCGAACCACTTACAATTTGGCTCGGATGAATATGATTTTGCATGGTGTGAATTACAGTAATTTCGATATTAAACAGGAAGACACACTCGAAAAACCGCAACATCTGGACAAAACTTTTGATGCAATTGTTGCCAATCCTCCTTTTTCTGCAAAATGGAGCAGTAATGAATTGTTGCTTTTAGATGAACGTTTTTCCCAGTACGGGAGATTAGCGCCTGCTTCCAAAGCAGATTTCGCTTTCATTCAACACATGATTCATCATCTTGATGAAAACGGAATAATGGCGGTTGTAATGCCACACGGAGTTTTGTTCCGTGGTGCTGCAGAATTGGAAATCAGAAAATATTTAATTAAAGAAAAAAATTATTTGGATGCGGTGATTGGTTTGCCTGCCAATATTTTCTTTGGAACAAGCATTCCCACGTGCATTTTAGTATTTAAAAAATGTCGCGAAGAAAACGAAGATGTCCTATTTGTTGATGCAAGCAAGGAATTTGAAAAACAGAAGAATCAAAATGTATTGCTTCCAAAGCATATCAATAAAATAGTTGATATGTACCAGGATAGAAAGTCAGAAGAAAAATTCTCTCACCTTGCAACTTTGCAGGAGATCTCCGAGAATGATTATAATCTAAATATTCCCCGTTATGTAGATACTTTTGAGGAGGAAGAGGAAATTGACATTCAAGCAGTAATGGCTGAAATCAAAGATTTGGAAGCCAAACGTTCTCTACTTGATGACGAAATAAATGTTTATCTAAAAGAATTGGGATTAGTTTTTTAATAAAATACTGAATTATGAAATCAGAAGAAATACAACAATTATTCGTACAATTTGAAGCGGTAGCTTCTGAATTAGAAGGTGTGGAATGTTGGAGTGCGAGAGAATTACAATTCTTACTTGGCTATAGCAAGTGGGAAAACTTTGAGAAAGTAATTCAAAAAGCAAAAGACGCTTGCAAAAATGCAGGAGAAGTAGTGGAAAACCATTTTCCTGATGTCAGGAAAATGGTAGAGATAGGATCAGAAGCAGAAAGAGCTATTTCGGATATTGCATTAACCAGATATGCTTGTTATCTAATTGCGCAAAATGGTGACAGTAGGAAAGAACAAATTGCATTTGCGCAAAATTATTTTGCAGTACAAACACGTAGAGCCGAAACAGTAGAGCAAAGACTTCTGGAATATGAACGTATAAAAGCGAGAGAGAAATTAAGCCAAACCGAAAAACAACTTTCAGGAATTTTGTACGAACGTGGAGTTGACAACCAAGGTTTTGCGATAATAAGAAGTAAGGGAGACCAAGCATTATTCCGTTTGAGTACGCTTATGCTAAAAAAGAAAATGGGAATGCCTATTAATCGTCCTGTTGCGGATTTTCTTCCAACAATCAGCATCAAAGCAAAAGATTTGGCAGCTGAAATGACAGGATTAAATGTACAAAACAAAGATCTAAAAGGACAAACAAAAATTGAAAAGGAACATATAGATAATAATATTGCCGTAAGAGATATGCTTACCAAAAGAGGAATTGTACCCGAGAACCTACCGCCAGCTGAAGATGTAAAAAAACTACAACGAAAAATGAACAGTGATGAGAAAAACCTATTGAAAGAAAATAAAAAGAAAGGTAAATAGGACAACAAGGTAAAAAATCCTCAATGTTTATAGCAGTAACAATAGATAACCAAGATGGCAAAACAAGATAAAAGTGTAAATAATTTTCCAAATTTGAGATTTCCAGGGTTTGAGGGAGAGTGGGAAA
>NZ_JAUFQB010000019.1 GCF_030409525.1 Kaistella yonginensis
TATTCTATATATCAAACACTTAAATACATAAAAAAGTGCTTTTTTATGTATTTTATTTCTATTACATTTGGTTGTGCAACAAGCACATCGCATTGGCAAAATGGCAGGTTAAGTGCTAAATTGAAAGTTTCTGCATTTTATTCCGCCGAATGTGTTCCACATTCGCTTTTTATTTGTAAGTTAGCTCTGTGGAAACACATCGGCTACGTTCTCGCTAAATTGAACTTTTTGTCCAATTTATCCGCCACTTCGCCAATGCGTTTCCCGTTATGTGCCATTTTTGAATGACAATGCGAATAGATACAGACAAACAAATGAATTTACTTAGTGATAAGAACGTTGCAATAATTGGTGGTGGACCCGTTGGACTGACTATGGCAAAATTATTACAGCAAAACGGCATAGACGTTTCAGTTTACGAAAGAGACAACGACCGAGAGGCAAGAATTTTTGGTGGAACCCTTGACCTACACAAAGGTTCAGGTCAGGAAGCAATGAAAAAAGCGGGATTGTTACAAACTTATTATGACTTAGCCTTACCAATGGGTGTAAATATTGCTGATGAAAAAGGCAATATTTTATCCACAAAAAATGTAAAGCCCGAAAATCGATTTGACAATCCTGAAATAAACAGAAATGACTTAAGGGCTATCTTGTTGAATAGTTTAGAAAACGACACGGTTATTTGGGATAGAAAACTTGTTATGCTTGAACCTGGTAAGAAGAAGTGGACACTAACTTTTGAGAATAAACCGAGTGAAACAGCAGATTTGGTTATTCTTGCCAATGGCGGGATGTCCAAGGTAAGAAAATTTGTTACCGACACGGAAGTTGAAGAAACAGGTACTTTCAATATACAAGCCGATATTCATCAACCAGAGATAAACTGTCCTGGATTTTTTCAGCTATGCAATGGAAACCGGCTAATGGCATCTCACCAAGGTAATTTATTATTTGCTAACCCCAATAATAATGGTGCATTGCATTTTGGAATAAGTTTTAAAACACCTGATGAATGGAAAAACCAAACGCAGGTAGATTTTCAAAACAGAAATAGTGTCGTTGATTTTCTTCTGAAAGAATTTTCCGATTGGGACGAACGCTACAAAGAATTGATTCATACGACGTTGTCATTTGTAGGATTGGCTACACGGATATTTCCTTTAGAAAAGCCTTGGAAAAGCAAGCGCCCATTACCCATAACAATGATTGGGGATGCCGCACATTTGATGCCTCCTTTTGCAGGACAAGGCGTAAACAGTGGGTTGATGGACGCCTTTATATTGTCTGATAATCTGGCCGATAGGAAATTTAACAGCATTGAAGAGGCTATTGAAAATTATGAACAGCAAATGTTTGCTTATGGAAGAGAAGCACAGGAAGAATCAATAATAAACGAAACGGAAATGTTCAGCTCCGACTTTTCGTTCCAAAAACTAATGAATCTATAAAACAGAAAGGCGAGGAAATGAAAGAGAAAATAGTTAAAACAGACTAACAAAAATGGTATTTTCATTAAATCATATTATCTCGGAGATACAGCGAAAAGAAAATAAAATTTCTGTGTCTGCCACCAATGCGATTGATGAAGCGTACCAAATGCTGATATTCCTGAAAGAATATTTATGGTCGATGAGGGAGGTGGTTACAAAACAAGGCTTTAAAAACCAATGGGAGGAAATCAATTTCTTCCGCAACATTAAACCGTATATTCTCTCTAAACTCATTTACCACAATAAGATATTTCGCATACAGACATGTTGTCCTGTTGACGGAGGGAAAATGTATGCAAGTTATTTTTCAGAACAGTTGCAGGAACTAAAACAGGAATACAAAGAGCATATCTACTATTCTGATTTTTACAGGTATTATCGTTCGGGAAGAACCGATCGTGATGAAACCTACTTTAGGTTAGGCAACATTAATTTCCACGATGGTCTGAACAGTTTCGTCTTTGAAATTGACCCACTTTTTTCAACTTATTATGACAACAAAGTGGCTCGGATAATAGCAAATGAGCTACTCTATACCTACATACTCCAAAAAATTAACGATGATGAAATAGCAGGCTCTCTTTCTGCAAGAGATATTTCATCCGATGGTATTCTTTGGACGGATAGCAAAAATGCCTTGATAGAACTTATTTATGCTCTTTATGCGAATGGCTCTCTTTCCTATGGTAAAGTAGGAATACGAAAAGTCAGTTTAGTTTTAGAAAAACTATTCCGGATTACTTTAGGAGATCTGCATAACTCTTTCCATCGAATGAAATACCGTGCCGGTTCCCGCACCTCGTTTTTAGACCAACTGAAATCTTCTTTGGAAGAATATATGGATAAACAGGACGGGAGGTAGGGTTTATTTAGTATTTAATTGGGTGTATTCAAGATTTATATTTTCAATGTCATAGACATTAGTTTCAATGCACTTGAATTTTTCAGGATAAAATATTGCAACGTTATAACCCTGCGAATATAATGAACTTCTAAATTCTATACCGTCAAATCCCATTGATTTTATCAGTTCTGAAAGATACTGTGTTGGCAGATAATCCAATTCGCTGTCATTCTTTCTTCTTGGCTTTGAAAGTTCTTCTTCTAATTTATCAATGAAAGAACCGTGTAACATAACTTCTTCTAAAGACTCTAATTCTGCAAGCCTGAATACATCGTATGTGGAGCGACTTAAATTAACTACTCTTATGTCTTCTTCAAGTTTAAATGTACCGACAGAAACGTAATCAAATAAACTTGCTCTTGCTTCATATAAAGTTGTTGTTATGTCATTAGCAATATAGAGATAAGAAATACCATTTGGATTGGCTCTTCCGCTTTTAGCTAATTCATTAGGAGGATTACCCATTTGTTCGAAAGGATACCCCTGTGGATTATTACTAATTCTTGCTCGATAAAATTTCTTTCCCTTTTTGTAATCTTTCTGAAAATGTTTGAATAAGGATTTTAATTTTTGTAAATCCAAAGCATTTACAAAATGAAATCTATTTACGGTTTTTATTTCTTCGGAAAACTTATCCCAAGAAAGGAAAAGCGGTTGAGTAACGTCTTCCTCTGCTCCTGTATTATGAAACCTTAATCTTACAGGGTTGTCTAAAACATTTTGATAATTGGCAATGTCATCTTTAATAATCTCAGCAATGAGCTGTTTTATATTATTTGTATCAATTAGTTTTTGGGTAAATACCTTTTTATGAAAATCCGTAATGATTTGACTTTCTAATGGTTTTCCATTGACGGTATCAACTTCATACAAGTCAATAATCCCAAGAAAGAAAGGGTTTAATTCGGAAGCCTCATAGACACTCACATTTTCGGACAGGCAATAATCACAATTATCTGTTATCTTGTTACCCAAAATGATAGCATTTATATAACTGCTCTCAAAACAATTTGTGCAACAATTCATACTAAATCAATTTCAATACTAAATCTATATGGTTCATTAAGGAAAGTTTCTTCAATGTCCCTAATCCTGGAAAGTGTCCGTTTTCGTGAAATCGTCTAAATTCAGATATAGCAATAGAGTCATAGCCTGTTTGGTCACACCAAGCAATAAGTTTATCTAACGCCTCAGCAAACTTTCCTGCAATATCTGATGTGTCATCATTTGAGTCAGAAACAAAATGTTTAACTTTTATTCTATTTGTCTGTGCTTCCGCATAAGATAAATGTATCGCAACAGCATAGGGAAGAAACCCTGTTTCCGAATATTCCTCTCCAATAGAAAGATAGTCCGAAAAACCTTCAAACCCTTCTTCTTTGTAATAGATATGTTCTTCTGAAAAATTGCTTTCATCTACTTGCAAATAATCCGCATTCTTTGTTTGAGCATTGAAATAATCATCAAGTTCAATTAAGGTATTTCTTTCAAAATTTCTAAAATATCTTCTACTTGTCGATGATAGATTGATTACATTATATCGAATGGCAAAATGTTCTTGATATGATTTAAGAACATCTGAAATGTTATCAAACACGGCATTATGAATAATACTTAGAGCAGGAATAACTTTTGCATATTGTTGTAAAATGCCAATAGCTTTTGAATGGTCTATCCTATTATGGAAAATAACACCTATCTGATAATTTGTATAATCTCCAACTGAACTGCTAATAGCATTAAAGATTGCATTGGTATCTTTGAATGTTCCTACTTGTGGATTAACAACAACTGTAAAGTTGATATCATTACTTGCTAATTCTTTTATCGTAGTCTTTAAAGTAGAAGAATCCTTGACAGGTTCAATAATAGGAGATACTTTTTCTTTATTTGGCAAAAGAACAGGTTTAGTTAATTCTCTTATTCCTATCAACTCAAACTGCTTTCCTCTTATATACGGTTGATACATACGCTTTTGGTTGCTAAAAAATTATACAATCTTTGATATTCCTGCTCATTAAAATCCAAAGAATTACAAATGTGCTTTAGTTCTCTTGGGGTTTTAGATGATTTCAGCAAGTCGGGGTTCAATAGTTTTCTCTCTTTTAGTTTATTTAATACCTGCTTTTGAAAATCAACTATATCAATTGTGGCAAGTAGTTCGTAACAAGCTCTAAAAATCTTTGTATTAGGAACATCAGGGACAGAACCAAAATTAACAGCAACTAAATCAAGATACTCTTGCTTTCTCAATATTTTAAAAATAGTTTCAAAGTCGAAGAAAGATTTATTTGCATCTGCCTCTTTTATTGTTTCCAATTTATTTTTGGCATTTAATGCGATAATACCAATGCTTGTATTTTCGTATTCAACTTGGAGCTTTTTAGCATATTTTTCATCTGTAACAATATGTACCTCATTGGCAAATTTTTGGTAGTCATTTATTTGTTTTGCCAATTTTTCTAATCCGTCAAGTTCCGTTTTAATCTCATAGACTCTTACAGCACCGTTCAACATAACCAAGTCAGCTTTTGAAGCACCAATTTTTAGTTCATTAAGTGTTAATGTTGATTTTAAGCTATGAGTTTTTATAATATCAATAATCAAATTATTCTTATAGATGTATTCACATCTATATTGCTTTTGTAAGGACTTATATAAAGACTTGATTATGTCTAAGTTGGTTTCGTATGAGGTAGTGTTGAAGTATTTATCTATTTGTTTTTGAAAAAGCACATAATCGTCTTCCCGTACTATCTTTTGGAACATAGGCGGGGAGAAAATTTGTGATAATACTCTCAACTTTTGTATAGTTTTCATACTACTTCTTTACATTACAAAGGTAACAAATTACGAAAAGATAACTATTATAATGCTTGATAATTCGGTTTCGTGGCTTAAATAGGTTATAAATTTAGTCAAAAAAATGTACCAACATATACTTTAACATTATAAAACAGTATCAACAAATATATTTTTTCATTAGGGTTCTACTTAATGCTTTTAGGCAGTAGCTTCGTGACTTAACGAGTTTAACCGTTCCAAATCTTCCAAAAAATGTTTCGAGATTTGTTCGGGTTCGGCTACAAAAGTCCAGTATTATACTGGACTTTTTCTATTTACAATTCACTCTATTTTTTATCGAAATAATGTAATTTGTGATTAATAATCATAATTTATGTTATCTGAATGTTTATGCTTGTTTAGATGTGAATTTATTTTAATTTATGCGTTTTAAATGCGGGAAACGTAACGATAATTTTTTATAGGTCAATTTTAACATTTTTTATGGCAAAAGGTTTTGCTATTATAATTATTAGTGGTACATTTACAACGCTTTAATATTGGCATTTGTCAAATTAAAGCAATAAATTTTTTTTCATCATTTGTGTTTTTAGAATCGCGTCGTAAGATGCGATTCTTTTTTTTTATAAAATCCTCTATGGCTGATAACGGATAAGGAAATCAATGAAATAGGAGTAGGTAATGCTGCCTTCTTGTTGGTTACTCTTCAGGAATAGGTCATTGGTAAATCCGAAAAAATCATCCAATAATCCTTCGTGTTTTTTTACGAAAAGTTTCTCGGCAAGCCGGTCACGTTTCATTTCTGGGGAATATTGCATGATAATTTCATTAACAAAAACTCTTTCATTTTCAGCAAGTGAATGAAGTAATGTTTTTAAAACAAAATATTGAGTACTGTATTTTAAATCGGTATTTCTTGCCTTTTCACCAATTAAAAAACCAATGAAATTTGCTTCTTGCTCTCTGGCGTAACCGAGTTGATGAGCGCTTTCATGTGCAAGCGTAAACGGGACATACGTTGATGGCAGTGTGGCGTTGTACTGCGCTTCTGCGGTGAAAGGATTGTAATACCCAAGAATCCCAGTATAACTCATCACAGGTTCAAACAGGCTGGGTTTCAGGGTGCTAACTCCTGTGCCTTTTTTGTTATTCCAATACGAGGGAATCTTGACTTGATTGGAGAGAACCTCTGCTTTAATCGAAGGTAGATCTGTTATGATAAAGACACCGCGATCATCTTCATTTACTAAAGTTCTCGTTTTCTTGCATTTTTCTAAATAGACCAAAGTAAGTCGTTTCACCTCTTCCACTGTTATTTCCTTTTCTGGAAGTTTGTCGAGTATGGGTTGTTGAAAATATAGCATTCCCCAAGAAACCTGATACATTAAATAAAGGATGTTGAGGGCTATTAATCCTCGCAATAAAAATTTTCGCCGACTGTTTTTATAAGAAATTTTAAAGAGGAAGTAACCAAAACTAACAATCAGTAGAATGTAGAAAATATCACCAACTGAAAATGGGACGATAGAAAATAATTTTTGATGGAAATATTTCTGAAATTCAAAAAACCATTCAAAGAAATTACTGGCATATTTGATTTTCGAGAGGGTAAAAAACAAAAGAAATTGGGCAAGTAATAAACCAGCCCAAAATCTTTTTTTCTTATATGTTTTTAGTAGATTAATGATTGCTGCTTGGTTCTTCTCCCATTACAATGCCTTGTTTTTTAAGGATTTTTGGGGTTACAAAACCATAAAAAGCAAGATATGCAAAACAAAGAATAGGAATAACATAAGAAAAATGGGTCCAGGTAATTCCCATAATTCCAGCAGGATTGGTTAAATCAAAATCGCAAATATAACCTTGAATTAATGGAATGATCCCACCACCTAAAATCATCATCACTAAAAATGAAGATGCTTTTCCCGTGTTTTTACCAAGACCTGCGATTGCTAAATCAAAAATTGATGGCCACATAATCGAACAAAACAAACCACCAGAAATAAAGAAATATTTAGCCATTTCTTTGTCAGGGTAAACCAATCCCAAAAACATCATTGCAATTCCGGCGATCCCGAAAATCATTAAAGTTTTGCCTGCATTTTTACCTCCAATAAGACTCATGATAACAAAGGCAATAATCCAAATGGCGTAAATATAGAACGATGAAACATCTTTGCCACTCAATTCGTTTGCAACAATGATAATTAAAAATGCTATAAACGGAACAATGAATTTCAAAATCATGTTCGTTATCTTAGAAATATTAAAAACATTGATACTTCCATTCCATCGTCCAATCATCAAACTTCCCCAATAGAGCGAGACGAATGGCGCAATATTATGTTCTAAAATCCCTCCGAATTCTTTGGTATGCAACAAAGCGGGCAGATTACTGATGATCGAAACTTCTACCCCTACATAAAGGAAAATTGCGAGCATTCCTAAATAGAGTTGGGGATAGTCTAAAATTCTAAATTTTGTTGTTCCTTCTTCTATGACAGCTTCCTCTTCTTTTGCTGGATCTTCGATTTTAGAAAAAAGCATAAATACAGCAACTAAAATAAATGCGAGCCCTAGGACAATAAAAGGAGTTTTTACTAATTTTAAATGATCTTTAACGAACCCAATTGGGTAGCTGATATTAGTCGACCGTTGTTTGATTTCACCAAGTTTAGTAGAATATGCATCAATTTGGGAATCATTTGCAGCCGCATTTTCTTCAATTGAAGCGATTTGCAGCTCAAGATCACTGATGTTTTTTTCTACGGTTGCAACAACCTCATTAACTTTTATAGGATCATCTTGATTGTCTTTTCTTAAGTCCAGTATGTTTTTGGTGAGTTCTTCACGATGAACTTGATATTCGTTTTTAACGATTTCAATTTTCGTTAAATTTTCGTTTTTGGGTGCAGAGTCTTCTTTGTTGCCCATTCCGAATAACGCGATACCCACTAAAATAGGACCTATTGTTGTTCCTAACGAATTAATTCCTCCGGCCATTGTTAAACGGTGTGCGCCAGTTTGTGGACTCCCCATTTTGATCGCCAACGGATTGGCAACGATTTGCTGAACAGAAAAACCTAAACCTACGATGAATAAAGCAGTTAAGAAAAACCAGAAACTAGCCGCAGAAGCTGCCGGAACAAATAAGAATGCTCCAATCGCGGATATTACCAATCCTACAGCAAGTGTTTTCTTATAACCAAATTTCTGTAAAATATCGGTTTTAATAGAAATAATAAAAAAGATGACTGAGCCAACAAAATACGCCACATAAAACGCCCAAGCTACAAGTTGACTCTGAACTTGGGAAAGAACAAACCATTTCTTGAAAACGGGAATTAAGATATCATTACTAGCGGCGACAAATCCCCAAAAAAAGAACACTACAATTAAGGATAAAAACTGTGACCATTTGGTCTGTTGCTGATTAGCATTCATATGTTTTAATTATTTCTTGAAACAAATATAACTATTTTAATTTCTCAAATTGAGATTTTCAAAATATTTTTAATTTTCTGATGGGCTTCAGCCTTTAGCGATTCAATGGATTGATTCGGTGCGATGATATCATTGAAATAAACTTTCACTTTCCCTGGGCGACCTTTAGAATAGTCAAAAGGAAACATTTCTTTTAACCCAACAAAAGTAAATACTGCAATCGGTGATTGATGCTTGGAAGAGAGCGTAAAAGCACCATCTTTAAATGAATCCAAAATTAGGGTCGTGTCATCGGGTACGCCTCCTTCTGGGAAAATAACAATGCTTTGCCCTTCTTCCATTCGCTCCGCACAACGGCGATAAACATCAGCGCGACTTCGGGGAGATGTTCGATCGACTATCACGCAAATTCTTTTATAAATAATCCCGAAAATTGGAATCTTAACAAGTTCCTTTTTTCCCACATAGCATAAAGGATGCTGCGGCATTAAAATACACGGCAACATCACATCCATAATCGAGGTGTGGTTAGAAATAAAAACGTACTGCTGATTTTTGTCAATTTTTTTGTCCGTCAACTTTATTAATTCGTAACGAAAGCCCATGCCGTAGAACATTCCCAGACACCACAAACGAATAAAAAAATAGGCATAAGGATAATGCTCCTTTTTTATGGATAAAAGTAAAACAGGAATTCCTAAAATGATGGTTAAAACTGCGCCCAAAATGATCATCCAGCCACGCCAGATATAATTTAATATTTTTGTCATGTACTCTTAAAAATTATTTTTACAAAGATTGCGAAAATAGTTTGGTGTAAATTTTTACGGTTAACCATTAAAAATCACTTTTTTCTTAACCGAGTAATTTAGTATAGAAACCAACAGAATTGCTGCGATTTTACTCAAAATCTCTTGGCTGATAACGAAAAAGCCGAGGTCGATGTGCTCCTTAAACACAAATCTAAAGAAAACTTGAAAGAAAGCAAGGCTAATGATTGTAGAGAAAAAAGAAACGAACATAAAATAAACAAACTCTTTCCTTTTGGAATGTTTGCCACGTTCAAAAACAAACCAAATGCTTAAAAAGTAATTGGTGATGATACCGCAAGTCGTAGAGAATATGTTACTTAAAGGAAAGTGAATCCCGTGAAAATTATTTTCCTGCGAAAAAATCTGCGGCAAATAAACACTAAATGTTTTAAATGAACCGATTTCTACCACGGCACTTAGTGCGCCGGCAAGCACAAATAGTAAAACCTGTTTTTGTTTTAGTATAATTTCTTTCATAGATAGGTGATGCAAATTTAAAACTATATGTTAAACAATCAGAAAAACTTGTTAAAATATTTTTTTACATCGATTTATTGTTTAATTTTAATTTCTCAATGTAGATCGTATAGGGTTACTTAGTCATTTTTAATGAGTTATTGAATGTGTTTTTGGATCCTAATCAGCAGTGTAATTTTCAAGAACGTGTCTAAACTTAAAATCTATTAATTGTCATGATCACCAAAAGAACCTATAGGAAATTCAATCCACAACAGAAAAAAATTGAGGAGTTAGAGAAAAATAGTCCTCGTTTTAAGAGAGTGTATTCAGAATATGAATTAATGGCGGATCAATTGTGGAATCTTGAAAACACCGATACTTCTAATATTCCCGATGACTTTATCGAGGCCATTAAATTACAGACAGAATATTTGGAAGAAGAAATCGATGATTGGCTTTTAGAAAATCCATCAAAATAATAGGAATTATCAGATATTTAAACTCATTAAATAATGAGTTTTTTTGATTTAGAAACCTTTAAAAAACCTTTGTTTCATGCGGAATAAGACCGTGATTGACTGAGAAACTTTATCTTTGTATAAAATTTCGCTGCCATTCTTATGAAAATCAATCTTAACCAAAATAAAAATCTCAAACTTTTTAAACTTATTTCAGAAGTCGCTTCCGATACTAACCAAAACGTTTTTATCGTGGGTGGTTTTGTGCGGGATTTATTGATGAGCCGAAAAGCGCCCACGGATATTGATTTTGTAACCGAAAGCAACGGAATGACCTTGGCAAAATCTGTTGCAGATGTCTTAAAACCTGCTCCCAAAGTTTCTATTTTTAAAAACTATGGCACCGCGATGTTTAAATATAACGGACTCGACTTAGAATTTGTAGGGGCTAGAAAAGAAAGCTATGCCGAAGATTCCCGTAATCCTTCCGTGGAAATCGGTAATTTAGATGATGACCAGAAACGCCGTGATTTTACCATCAACGCCTTGGCGATTTCTTTAAATAAAGAAAATTTTGGCGAACTGATCGATCCGTTTGATGGAATAAATGATATTAAAAAAAGAATTATTCGTACACCATTAGAACCAAGTCAAACCTATTCTGATGATCCTTTGCGAATGATGCGGGCGATTCGTTTTGCGGCAACGTTAAATTTTAAGATTGAAGAAAATTCTTTAGCATCGATAAAGAAAGAAGTAGAAAGGATCAGAATCGTGTCTATGGAAAGAATTATGGTTGAGTTTAATAAAATTATGCTTTCTGAAAAACCTTCTGTAGGTTTGAAATTATTGGAGGAAACAGGAATTTTACACCTCATAATCCCTGAATTAACTGCCTTGAAAGGCATTGAAGAAGTGGAAGGACAAACCCATAAAGACAACTTTTGGCACACCTTGGAAGTGGTGGATAATATTTCAAAAAACACAGATAATCTCTGGCTTCGATGGGCGGCTTTGCTCCACGATATTGGAAAGGCCCCGACCAAAAAGTTTGTAGAAGGAAGTGGCTGGACTTTCCGCGGACATGAATTTTTAGGCTCTAAAATGGTGAAATCCCTTTTTTATCGTTTAAAACTTCCGCTCGGAAGCGATATGAAATATGTGCAGAAATTGGTAAAACTTTCATCCAGACCGATTGCTTTAATTGATGATGATACTTCAGACTCTGCACTACGACGTCTTTTGTTTGATGCTGGTGAGGATTTGGAAGATTTATTTATTTTGAATAAAGCAGATATTACCACCAAGAATTCCTCAAAACAAGCGAAGTTTAAAAAGAATTTTGAAGAAGTAGCACAAAAAATTAAAGAAGTCGAAGAGAAAGATCAGGTTCGGAATTTTCAACCACCGATATCCGGCGAAGAAATTATGGAATTGTTTAATCTAAAACCAGGTCGAGAAATTGGGGTTTTAAAGGAAAAAGTGAAAGAAGCAATTCTAGAAGGTGACATCGCCAACGATAAAGAAGAAGCCAGAAATTTTGTGATTAAAGAAGGTCAAGCCATCGGTTTGATTCTGGCATAAATGAGAAATAAATCATAAAAAAGCCCTTACAAAATATATTTGAAAAGGGCTTTGTGTTAAATATATGAAAGAATGTTTTAATTTTTGTAGAAACCATTGGTTCCTTTTCCTGCGGTTACTGTTTTAAGTAATGAGCCTGCGGTTGTATAGATTTCTACGGTACTGTCTGCCGTGAATCCATTCGCATTAGAAATATAAATTTTCCCATCAATCACATTAAATCCATACATTGCTGACCAAGAATTATCTGCAATGGTGATGATTGGAGTGGTTGGTGTTGTGGTACTGCTCATCTCCATCGTATAAACATTTGAACCCGCTGTAAAGAAAAATTTCGAGCCATCAATTTCTAAATTAGTTGCATTTGCAAGGCCGGTAAGGGTAATCGTAGAAGTGATGTCTCCTGTTGGGCTGAGTTTGTAAATATAGGAATCGGTCGCTGTTTTAGCAATAGTGTAAACGTTACCACCATTAGAAATTGTTTTTTGGATATTCCCATTCGGAAGGGTTACAATACTTTCTACGGTGTTTGAAGTCGGGTTGATTATGGTGAGCTTTTTACCTGATCCAAACGAGGCATTTTGCACGATGATTTTCCCGCCGGCTTCTACAATTCGCTCGCCGTTGTTTGCCAAATCAATCTTTTTAACAAGGGTGTTGGTTGAAACGTTGTAGACATTTACAAATTTTGCAGAACCTGAGCTGTTGGTTACGTAATAGTGATTATTTGCAAATGCCATATATCTTGGCTGAGAAACCTGGTCAGATACGGTTGCTACTTTTTTAAAAGTGTAGCGGTTTACAACTTCAATTTTATTGGAATTATTAAGAATTAAATAAGCGTTATCCCCTTGTATTGCTACGTTTTGAAGAACATCTCCTAAGGCCGCATTTCCATTATTTGCACTGTAGATGTTATTTTCTACCTTGGTTAAATCATTGGAGATAAATGAAACCGTGGCGGTAGGAGTGCCGAAGTTTCCTTCGTTAGACATAATGATTCCGTTTTCATACGCACCTTTGGGAAGCTCTTCTTCAACAGGGTCATCATTTCTACAAGCAATGTTAAGAAGTAGAGTTAGAGCGAAAGCGGAAGCAATCAGTTTTGAAATTTTCATTTTATTTTTATTTAAAAGTTTATTAAAAGATTGGCGCTGTAATTTCTTTTCGGTAAAGGAAAGTAAGCGGTGGTTTCGTAGATTTCGTCGAAAATGTTATTGATTTTAAATCCTAATTTATAGATTTTCAACAGCGTTAAGTTCAAGCCACCATTCACTACAAAATAAGGGTCAAGTGCCTCTCTTCGCTTTTCGTCGCTGGTTGTATAGGTCAGCCCGTTATACATTCCTTGAAGAAAAACCTCTGCAACTTTATATTTGTAAGTCGCATTTCCAAAAATTTTATGTTGAGGTACATACATCAGAAATCGGTCTGCATCAGTGTCTTTAGAATGAGTGTAAACGTAACCGGCAGATAATTTCGTTTTATGATTTCCTAACTCTTTTTCAAAATCCAGTTGCGATTCTAGTCCGTAAGATTCTACGTTGTTGGTATTCACTGGCGACCAATATCCATTGGAAGTTGGCAACCAACGAATCAAGTCTTGAATGTTGATATAATAAGGAGTAACATTCAATTTAAAATTTTTATACTTGAATTGATTTCCTAATTCTGCTTGAAGAGAGGTTTCAGATTTTAAATCCAAATTTCCACCGGGTTGCCAATATAAATCATTGAAAGAAGGATATCTAAAGTTTTTAGAAATATTTAGCACAGTACTATACCAGGACGAAGCCTTGAATTTTCCAGAAAGAGAAAATAGAACTGGAGCGGTTATTTCTTCTATAAAATCTTGTTTTACTCCGGCCTCAAAATTTAATTTCTTTGTGGGATTCCATTTCAATAGTCCTGCAATTGAACCTGTATTTCTACGAACTGATTGAATACCTGATTGGTAACCTTCGCCTTTATTCAGTTGATATTCTCCAATGAAATTCAGTGCAATTTCATCATTAAAAACATAATTAAAATCATTTTTTGTCAAATACGTTTCGCCGGAGCCACCACTGCTTTTAGGATAATCAATATGATCGAAATATTGAAATTCATCTTGCAGATAAGCAACTTTAAAACTATTCTGAATTTTTTTAGAATGATAATTCCAGTTCGCTAAACTTCGGAAACTATCAGAGAAATATTTTGTTTTCGAGTAATCTTCCGACCGAATTGGATAATGCTGAATTCCATCGTAAAGCTGCGTTTGCCACGAAATCATGTTTTTAGAATCTACTTTATAAGCTGCACCCAAATTGAAAGTACGGTTGTTATATTGCCCATTTAAATTGAGATAATCTTTTTCCGAAACCTCGTAATTATTGTCACTTTTAACAAAATTTCCCGAAACCTTCACCGATAATTTATCGTTGCTGTAAGCACTTTTAACAAAAGTATTTGAAGTATTAAAGGAACCGTATTCCCAAAATAAATTATTTTTAAACCCTTTATTAAAGCTCAATTCATTATTCAAATGAATGGTTCCACCGATTGCACCACTTCCATAAATCACACTTCCACCGCCAGATTTTATTTCTAATTGATCGTAGCCGAGAAGGTTTAGATTGTTAACATCGCCTTGACCTAAGAAAGTAGAATTGATGTTAATTCCGTTCCAAACAAAAGCGGTTTGTTGTGCTGTTGTTCCGCGGAAAGAAGGTGAGGAAACCATTCCACGACCGTTTTCTTTGATGTAAACTGGAGATTGAAAACGCAAAACTTCAGAAAGGTTCGTCGTGTTTTTGAGTAAATCCACTTGATTGAGTTGGATTGTTTTTTGAAATTCTTTCGATTTTTTCAACTGGTTGTCGAAAATATAAACCGTATCAATTGTCTTCTCCTGAGCAAAACTCAACAAAAAACAAAATAGAAATACCGTAGAAAATTGGAATTTTTTAGTCATTATTCAGGCCTTTCCTCCGAAAGCTTTATTTAAGTTAAGACTTTCAGCAAGGTCTCCTGACTTTCACAAAACTGCACCTTCCCGATTGCTCAGTGGTTGTATTGCAGTTTCACTAATGGTGATTTACAGTTGCGGGGACAGTTTGTGATTCGCACACAATTCCCTTTTCTAAAAGCTCTGCAAAGGTATCATTTATTATTTATCTAACAAAGCAATCTGCAACAGTAAAAACACCATAAGTGATAATGATCACATTAAATATGCCGGCCTCTTTGTTTCTTTACGGGTTAATTTTTTAAAATGAAGAACGCTCTATTCTTACTCCTTTTATTTCTTGTTTTCTCTTGTAACCAAAACAATCAAAATGGTTATAAAGAAACATCTGATCACAAGTTAATGACCGATAGCGTTGCTGTCTTGGCAAAAATAGCCATGGAAACCCATTGTTATTTATGTCATAGTCCAACTGCCGCCGAAGTTGAAGGCAGAATTGCGCCGCCTATGATTGCAGTAAAAGCGAAGTATTTAAAGCATTATATTTCGCAGGAATCATTTACCTCTGCGGTGGTGAAGTTTGTAGAAAACCCCACCAGTGAACACGCTATAATGGTTGATGCTGTGAAAAAACATGGGATAATGCCGAAGCAAGATTTTCCAAAAAATTCTTTGCAGCAGATTGCAAATTATATGTATCAATATCAAATTGAAGAACCGGTCTGGTTTGCGAAACAGTGGGAAGCAGGAGCAAGACAGAAATGGTTGCAAACCGGTCGGAAATTAGAGGTGCTGAAGACTGAAGAAACATATGCAGATATTGGTTTAAGATATGCGCTGGGCACAAAAAAGATTTTAGGTAAAAACTTGATGGGTGCCATTCAAAAAAAAGGAACTTTGGAAGCATTGGATTTTTGTAATATGCAAGCCATGCCTTTAACAGATAGCATGTCAACTCATTATAATGCTAGAATCAAAAGGGTCTCAGACAAAAACAGAAATCCGAATAATAGAGCAAATACAGAGGAATTAACCTATATTTCTCAATTCAAAAAACAAACTTCTGAAAAGCAGGAGATAAAACCTTTGGTGGTAGAAAAGGAAAATAAAGTACACGTTTATTATCCAATTGAAACCAATACAATGTGTCTACAATGCCACGGGAAACCGCAAGCAATCCAACCAAAAGTCGCAAAACAAATTTTAAAATTATATCCCAAAGATTTGGCAATTGGCTATAGCGAAAGTGAAGTTCGTGGAATGTGGAGCATTGTTTTTGATAAAAACTAATCCTATTTAATTAGAAAGATGAGGCTTTGTTTTTCAAATAATGATAAGTTTCAATTTGTGAGCGTATTTCTTTAGCATCTGTTTTTACATATTCATTTCGCAATTTTTTATCCAGAATTCTGGCTTTTACGTTGTCGCTCAACTGAATGTCGAGTTGGTCTTTGATTTCTTTTTTAAGGTTTTTCTGGGTGATTTTTGCGGCAGCTTCAATGCGGTAATCTAAATTTCTAGTCATCCAATCTGCAGAGGAAATGTACAAATCTTCATGGCCTTTGTTATAAAAATACATCACACGGGAATGTTCTAAATACTCATCAACAATACTGATGGCGGTAATTTTTTGTTTAAAATCTTTTTGATTAATCGCACAATATATTCCCCGAACAATCATTTTTATAACAACGCCTTCTTTCGCGGCATCATACAGTTTTGATATTAAATCCCGGTCGCTCAGTGAATTTACTTTGATAATGATTAAAGATTTTCGACCCGCTTTCGCTTCTGCGATTTCTTTATCAATATGGTTCATGATTTTTTCGCGCATATAATCGGGGCATACCAACAGATTTTTACACGATTTTAAAGCCGCGACAATATCTTGTTTTGGTTTTCTCAGTACGGTAAATATTTTATTGATATCGGCCATAATTCCACGGTCAGCAGTCATCAGTAAATGATCGCCATAGATTTTTGCAGTTTTCTCATTGAAATTTCCCGTACTTACAAAACCGTATTGGAGCGTCTTATTTTGGACTCTTTTCTTAATAACGCAGAGTTTCGCATGCACTTTTTTATTAGGGATTCCTGTTAATACTTTTACCCCTTCCTGCTCCAGAATCTCTTTCCATTTCAGATTATTCTCTTCATCAAATCGAGCCCGAAGTTCGAGCATCATGGTGACTTCTTTGCCATTTCTTACCGCATTAATAAGCGCATTGATGATTTTAGAATTGCTTGCCAAGCGGTAACCGGTAATCTGGATTGATTTCACATCAGGATCCATGGCAGATTCCCGCAATAGATCAATAACCGGTGTATATTGATGGTAAGGAAAAGTAAGCAGAACATCAGTCTTCTGAAGAACATCAGTCACTCTTTTACCGATAAATTCGGGATGGTCAAAAGAAGTTCTCTCGATCGGTTTTTGATAGGTTTCAAATACCTCTGGAAATTCCATAAAATGGCGGAAATTATGAATTTTGCCACCGGGAATAATGCTGTCTTTTTTGGTGAGGTGAAGTTTTTTTATTAAAAATTCCAAGAGGGCTTTATCCATTGCTTTATCAAAAACGAAACGGGTAGGTTTTCCTTTTCTACGGGATTTTATTCCCTTTTCAATTTTTTCTGCCAGGGTTGTTTTAATGTCATTGTCTAAATCGAACTCTGCGTCTTTGGTTACTTTAAAACAATGGGCCTCAAATTCCTCATATCCGAAATAAGAGAAAATATGAGGTAAATTGTAGATGATGACATCCTCTAGCAGCATTACATTTTTCTCGTCCTTATTTTTAGAAGGGAGCAAAACAAATCTTCCCAAGGTGCGCGACGGAATTTCAATGATGGCAAACTTACTTTCATATTGAAACTCCTTTTTACGCATGGCGATGCCAAGGTAAAGTGATTTATCACGCAAATATGGCATCGGCGAATTGTCATTTAATAAAATGGGAATTACATTGCTTTCCACCACTTCGTCAAAATAGGAAGTGACAAATTTCTTTTGTGCAGAATTTAAATTCTTTGCTGTTTTAATAAAAACTTTTTGATCAGCCATTTCAACCAGTATTTTTTTCCAGGTTTTAGCGAAATTCTGTTGTTGCTGAATGACGACTTCATTTATTTTTTGCAAAATTTTAGTTGGCGGTTGGTAAAATGATTCGGTGATAAATTTATCTTTAAAATCCATTGCACGCTTTAAGCCAGCCACACGAACCCTGAAAAACTCATCCAGATTATTAGAAAAAATTCCTAAAAAACGAATTCGTAAATGCAGGGGAACCTTATGATCCATTGCCTCTTGTAAAACTCTTTCGTTAAAAGAAAGCCATGTAATATCTCGGGGATTAAATTGATTTGCCATGATGATTTATTGTCTTTTCAAAAATAACAATTTAAATGGGTCTTTTCAAGTAATTTTTACTGATAAATCGCCCAGAAGATGGTGTAATTATGAAAAATTTCATAAAAAATTTATTATATTTGAGAAATTACTATAAATAAGATGGAATTTTTACTCGATGATGATCTATTGAAAGCAACCAGAGCTGAGAAAAAGATTTTTTATAAAGGTGATATCGTTTTAAATGAAGGCGATATTTCGCAGTTTTTTTACTTTTTGAAAGAAGGAGAATTATCTGTTTTTAATTTTACAGAAAAAGGCAAGGAACTGTTGCAACATAAAGTAACGGGCGGTCATTTTTTTGCCGAACCTGCAATCATTCTGGGCCAAGCGATTCCGGGTAATGTAGAAGTGTACTCTGCCAAAGCTCATGTGATAAAAATGAACCGAGAATTATTATTCACTTATTTAAAAGAACATTCTGATTTTTTATTTCAATTTATGATTTCAGTTGCGCAGAAGTCTCTGAAAAAAAGTCTCTTGCTCAAGCAAATTGTTTTGCTCAATCCAGAGGAGCGAATTATGCATCAACTCCGTGATATTAAAAGAGAATCAAGTGATACTCCACAGGAAAAGTTTATGATTAAACTTACCCGTAAAGAAATTTCTCATATGACTGGACTTCGGATTGAGACCGTAATTCGAACGATTAAAAAAATTGAAAAAGATGGCAAGTTAGAAATCATCAATGGTAAAATTTTTATTTAAATCATGACGATGGTCATAGTGCTAAATCATGCTCCCAACTTATATTTGTAGAATGAAAAATATTATTTTTTGGCTTCGGTTTTCTGTGCTTAATTTCCTGGTTGTAGCTGTTTTAGGTGTTTTAATGCGTTATAAAATTGCCTACTCCTTGCCGATGGTCGATCAGAAACATGTGCAAGAAGCACATTCGCATTTTGCCTTCTATGGCTGGATCACCCAAATTATTTACGTCTTGATGATTCGGTATTTGCATGGGATTATTCCAGAACAGAACTTGAAAAAATACCATACTTTACTGATAATCAATGCCATTTCAGCCTATGCCATGATTCCGAGTTTTATTTACAGCGGTTATTATTGGGCTTCTATTGCAGCCTCTACGGCAGCGCTATTAACAAGTTTTGTGTTTTTCTATTTCTTGATACGGGATTTAAAGAATCACCGCGACTTGATCAAACCATGGTTTTTGGCAGGATTATTTTTCGCGGTAATCTCTTCAGTAGGAGTTTTTGGCTTGAGCTATATGATGTCCTCTGGAAATATGACCCAAAACTTATATTTATCGGCTACCTATTATTATCTTCATTTTCAGTATAATGGCTTCTTCATTTTTAGTTGTATTGGCTTCCTACTTCTCTCATTAAAGGAAATTGGTGCTGAAATTTCTGAAAAAGAAAATAAGATGATTTTCTGGCTGATGTTTGTGAGCTGTATTATTGGTTTTGGCCTGTCGGTACTTTGGATGAAAATGCCGCTTTGGATTTTTATTGCAATCATTTTAGCAACCGTCGCACAAACGGTTGGTTCTGTAAAATTATACTTGTTAATCAAAAGAAATTGGGCGAAATTGGTGCTTAATTTCTCAGCATTACAAAGATTTGTTTTAATGTATGTGGGTTTTGCCTTTTTTGCAAAAATCGCGCTGCAATTGGGCTCCAATATCCCTGCATTAAGTCAGTTTGCGTTTGGATTCAGAAATGTAGTAATCGCCTATCTGCATTTAATCTTGCTCATGTGTGTATCGGTTTTTCTGCTCAATCAGATTTTAGCAACGAATGTATTCAGAATGACCAAACCCGTGATTACTGGACTTCAACTTTTACTTTTAGGAATTTTTTTAAATGAAGCATTTCTTGGTTTAATGGGGGTGTTTTCTATTAAATATATTTCAATTCCATTTACTCCAGAAATTCTTTTAGCAGTTTCTTTATTAATGATGGTTTCACTTTTCATCATCTTGGTTAGTTTAAAGAAGAAAGTGTAAGGGTCATTTCATTTTTATCACATTTTTTTCCACTGTTAGAAGAAGTGTTTTTTAGAAATTCATTCTAGGTTAAGGTTAAAAAAACACTTCCTGAAAATTACTTTCAGGAAGTGCTTACAACATTAAATTCAAATTATTATGCTCTGGATTTTTATTCAGGTAGGATAACAGCGTCAACTACATGTACGATGCCGTTTGCAGCAGGAACAGAAGCAATAATGTTGATAGTTCCGTTTACCACTGGTTTTCCATTGACTATTTTAATACTGATTGGCTTTCCATCAACCATACCAAGATTTTGTCCGTCGGTAAGTTGGTCGGTTTTGATCACACCAACATAAGTATGATGACTTAAAATATCATTTAATTTATCAACGTTTTCAGGTTTTAGCAATTCATCTAAGGTTCCAGCTGGAAGTTTGTCAAAAGCCTCATTTGTTGGGGCAAAAACGGTGAATGGACCTGCATTACTCAGCGATGTAGCCAGTCCTGCAGCCTGTACTCCTTTTACCAAGGTTGATAAGTCTGGATTACTTACGGCAAGTTTCACGATGTCTGGTGCGCTGTCATTATCTACAACTGCTTCTTGACCTCCTGCAGAAACAGGTTCTGTACCAGCGGATTCTGTAGTTGTTGCTTCAGCGGTTGTTTCACTTTTTGCACAAGAAGAAAAAGCGAGTGCTAGCACCGCAAGAATCATAATTGATTTTTTCATAGGCTTTATTTTATTTGTTAACTTATTTCAAACAATTAAGAGGCAGTACCCTCTTTTTTAATTTGATATAAAAGTAAGACAAACCAATGAGCAATTGCTATGACTGTAATCACATCTTAAACAAGTATTTAAGTGAATTTTATCAGGTTTTATTTAAAATTTTATTAAATCGCTACAAATCCTTCTTATTAAACATGATTAATGACCATAAAAAAGGAACCAACGTCCATATCGCTAAAATAACAATCGAAATAATCATCCCTCCTCCAGAACCAAAAACCTGTCTGAATATAGCACCAGCTTGTCCCAGCATGGCTGCAACATCTAATTGCAACAATACAAATATTCGCGAAAGACCGATTGGGTTAACCGCTGCAACGGTTGCCATGATGCCCTCAATTGGGTAATCTGCAAACTGAAACATTAGAACCAATAAAATCCCATCATATATAATGGCAAAAAACATCCAGATGAAAATCGAAACGCCAATTCCTTTCGCACGGTCTCTACTCATAATGGCTGCTAACATGGCCAAAGAGGTAAAGATAATCGATAAAAATACGCCTGTGATCAATAATGAAATCCCAGTTTGAATCGAGGAATATAAGAGAATTGGGATGCCACAGCCTATTAGAAATGCTAGGATCAAGGCGGTTGAAAGTCCTAAAAAAAGATTGAACCATACTTTACCCCGCGGCACGGGTTGACTCAGCAGCAACTCTATAAACTGACTGCTGTTATACACGTAAATGGTAGAAAATATGATGCTGACCAAAGGGACAACCAACAATACCACATTCAATAAACTGAGGGTGGCCTTGGTATAATTGTTATCTAAGCCTAAAACTGACCAAGAAATGATAAAAAGTAAAATGGTATAAAGAATGACGATTTTATTTTTTAAAATATCAAATAAGATAAAGCGAGCTATTTTGTTCATTTTTTCATTGCTTTTAAGATCGAAATAATTCCATCGGAAATTTTCTCAGTATTGGTTTCTTTTTTTAGATCTTCTACCGATTGATGCACCACGACTTTGCCTTCATTCATGAAAACAATTTCGCTGATAATATCATCCAGCTCACTTAAAAGGTGAGAGGTAATGATGATGAGTTTTCCTTTGTTTTTCTCTTTAATGATTTTATTTTTCAGGATTTCCGTCGCCAAGGGATCGAGGCCAGCCGTAGGCTCATCAAGAATAATAACCTTTGGATTGAACAGAAAAGCCAGTACAGCACTCACTTTCTGCGTGGTTCCACCAGACAGGGTACGCATTTTTTTATCGTAAATGTTTTCTAGTTCGAAGGCTTCTAAAAGTTCAGTATCAAGATTGTCACCACTTGTTTTACGGGTGTCCTTGATCATTTTAATGGTTTCCTCGATCGTCATATTCTCAGGATAGCGACCAATTTGTGGCATATAACCAATGATTTCACGGTATTTATAATCTTCTTTTACACTTTTACCATCGACTAGTATATCGCCTTCTACAACCACATTTAAGCCTAAAATGCATTTTATCATGGTTGTTTTTCCACAGCCATTTGGTCCTATAAGTGCAATAGAATGCCCATTTTCAAAGGACAAATTAACCTCATCAAGTGCGGTGAACTTTTGGAACTTTTTGGTTAAATTATTAATTTGAATCATATCATTGAGATGCTAAAAGTCAACATCAACTTTCATTAATTATTTATTTATTTCAAAACTTTAAATAAAAATCCGAAAGACGGATTACTTAAATTTTTACAGGCTTCATGAGCGGTTGGTCATCCACAAAACTTTCTGGGGTAATGCTGGGGATTATTTTTTCGGTTCGGTCCAGCATGTCTACGAGAAAACTTCGGAAAAGCAACATGACCGAGGCGTTTTGTTCTACCAAAACAGAG
Organism: Kaistella yonginensis; assembly: GCF_030409525.1. GTDB lineage: Bacteria > Bacteroidota > Bacteroidia > Flavobacteriales > Weeksellaceae > Kaistella > Kaistella yonginensis. Next base: position 22,895 of record NZ_JAUFQB010000019.1, read on the forward strand.
TATAAACTCAAAGGATGGAAGGGAACGTCGCCGATTTTATCTTTATCCAAATCATAGCCTTCATATTTATCCCAATAATTATATCGAAACTCATTCATCACCACGGTGCCATTGGTACTTACATCAAAAGTATTATTGATGAAATTGTTTCTCATCAATTTGTTTTCCATACAGTTAGAATTAATTTTAATGGCCCAGCCGTTGTTTTCAAATTGGTTGTTAAAGAAATCTATTTTAGTCGCGCCATCTGCAAAGATTGCAGTGGTATTGTTTTCGAAAATATTTCCTTTGATGGTACTGTAAGAAATTTCTTTTAATAAAAGACCGAAAACACTATCGCCCCAATTGTTGATAAACTTGTTATCGTACATGCTCACGTTCATTGCATACATTACGGCCACGCCAGCTTCATTATTATCAAATACGTTTCCGGTATAGACACTGTCATTAGAAAACATAAAATGTAAGCCATACCGTAGATTATGTCGGGATAGGTTATGGAAAATAAAACATTTTGCATTTTTTTCCAGGTAAATACCATCTTTATGGCCACTGATATAGTTGTTTTTCACCCAAATTTCACGACTTCCGAGAAGGTGAATTCCATCGCCGATATTTTCCTCGGAAGTCCCACGGTTGGTTGTAATTTTATTATTGCTGATTAAACAGCGCAAACCTCTTTGAACATAAATCCCGAAATGATTATTTTCGAAAATATTATTATCGATCACCGAATCGGCACTGGTGTAAATGTGTACGGCGGCTACACTTTTAATTTCATCTCTACCGCTATTGATAAATTTGAATCCTTTCAAAGTGATGTGATCCGCGTAAATGGTGATAATTTCGCCATCCATATTTCCATCGATTATCGGTCGGTCGATTCCTATTAGGGTTAATGATTTTTCGAGCATAATGGTTCCTTCGCGATAAATTCCTTGATGAACTAAAATAGTATCGCCGCTTTGTGCTGCGGCGATAGCTAGTTTTATGGTTTTATACTGCTCACTTTTACCGACTTTTAGCACGGCGGAAAAAGTAAAAATCGGTAAAAGGACTAACAGTAAATAGGATATTTTATTTTTCATATTTCATACCAACTGCAATCTTGTAAGACTGCAAGTGTGCAGATTTTTAATTACGGTGTTAAGGTTGCTTGTAGCTCAGTTGCAGCTTTTTCAGCTGCTGCTTTATCTTTGTATGCTTGCGTATTACCTCCCATTGGACTTTTTATATCTCCACCTTTAATAAACGTAGCGGTGGTTTTTTCAATAAATTCTCCACTGGGGAAATCGGCGACGTATGTTTTGGCATTTCCGGTTGATTCTGTATTAGAAACTTCGTAATCATTCATACAGCTAATGTCATCAAATTTATAAAGACGACCCTTTTCTGTAATGAGTTGTGTTGCATATTTTGGTTCAGAGATTGTCATTTTGCAATTCGCACACTGATCTTTGCCAACTGCAATTTCTTGTGGCATACTTTCAGAGCAGGCCGCTAAAACAATCATACTACTTGCTACAAGTAATTTACCAAATAATTTCATAATAGTAATTTTAAAATAGTTAAATCGTGGAAACTTTTTTAAGCTGTTTTTTAGCGATTCGATTTTCCATAAATGCTAAGATAATAAAAATAACGCCAGCAACAAGCATAATACTACCCCCAATATTGGGATAAGACCATACCTCAAAGTTTAGCAATTGCTTGTAACCAATTAATGGCGGCTGGTACGTCATGCCAGGAACGATAATCGCTGCTTGAGGATTAAGGTTATGTCCATAATCGTATAACCATCTGTAGAAGTCAACTACGAATCCTATACCGAAAAGTAAATAAATACCGGTTAAGATATAAAGAACTTTACGACTGTTTAAGAATGCAGCTAAGAAAGAAAGTGCGGCAAAAATACCCAATGCATACGGTAGGATTTTGAATTCCCAAAATTCATCAGCATGTATTTCTTTCATACCGATATAGTGGTTAAGGCCGTTAATAATTTCGTACTCCCCAGAAACTTTATTAGAATGTATAAACATTGCTAATCCTTCAGGATATTGTGGTGCATTTAGATAGATTGACCAGATCGGAACAAAAATAGCTACAACCAACCCAACGCCTAAAAGCATGAGAAGTATTTTACTCCATTGATGTAATGAGTTTGTTTTCATTTTGATTTTTTTAAGTGTTTATTTTTTTAGTGAATGACTTCGTAAAGTTAGTCACTTTATTGATTGGCTTTTGTAATGTTTGTCACAAAATGACATCAATCATAAAACGAAAAAAGGGCAGTAAAACTGCCCTTTAATTAAAAATAAATTACTTTGTTTCACCTTGTTTTACGGGGCTTTGCGCATTATCCTTTTTATTATTCAACGAATAAATTAATGGAGTGTTGCTACCTGCAGGTGATACTCTCACGTATCCTTGCATTTCCTGGTGTAAAGCAGAACAGAAGTCTGTACAATACATCGGATACATTCCTGGTTTCAAAGGAACCCATTTCAAGGTACTTGTTTCACCTGGCATAATAAGAAGCTCAGCATTTTGTGCTCCTTTAACTGCGAATCCGTGAGGGACATCCCAGTCTTGCTCTAGGTTCGTAACGTGGAAGTATACTTCGTCACCTACTTTTACACCTTCAATATTATCTGGAGCAAAGTGAGAACGGATAGAGGTCATATAAACATGTACTTTATTTCCTTCTCTCACAACTTTACTTTCACCTTCACCTCGCGTTACATATGGGTGTTTATTTTCTTCTAATTTATAGAATTTAATTTGGTTTTTAGTAAACAATTCTGCTGGTCCTGCTTGTGCATAATGCGGCTCCCCAATCGTTGGGAAATCCAGTAGAAGTTTCATTTTATCACCACTAATGTCAAATAATTGTGCTGATTGCGCCAATTCTGGACCTGTTGGTAAGTATCTGTCTTTGGTAATTTTGTTATATGCTACCAAATATTTACCATAAGGTTTTGCAGTGTCTCCACCAACAACCATTAAGTGACCTGTTGAATAGAAAGTTGGTTGTCTGTCTAAAATTTTCAATGTTTTAATATCCCATTTCACAACTTCAGACGATACAAACATGGAAGTGTAAGCATTTCCTTTTCCATCAAATTCAGTATGGAGTGGGCCTAAACCTGGTTTTTGAACTTCACCGTGTAATACAGCGTCATATTTCAAAATTGGAATTCCATCAAATTCACCTGAGTAATTTTTGTCAGCGATTGCTTTGATCATTTTATCAAAACTAAATACAGGAATTAAAGCTGCCAATTTTCCAGAACCAATAATGTATTCTCCAGTAGGGTCGATATCGCAACCGTGAGGAGATTTTGGACAAGGAATCAAATAGCAGATATCTTTCAATTCTTTCGCAGAAAGTACGGATACTTCTCTTAAGATTTCAGACTTCGCCATGTGAGTAGTCTCATCATAGGTGTTATGCGCATATTCTACCGCCATTTTTTTAGCTTTTCCAGCTTTCAAATATTCCTCGGCTTTTTTCCAGTTTACTGCCATGATGAAATCTTTCTCATTTTGAGAAGCATTTACTTCAAGGAGTGTGTTTGCTTGTTCAGAGTTATAACAAGAGAAGAAGAACCATCCGTGAGATTTTCCTTTTCCTGCGTGAGATAAGTCAAAGTTAAATCCTGGCGCTTCAATTTGGAAAGTGATGTCCATTTTTCCATCTTCTTTACCAATTCCGATAAAAGAAAGATAACCTTTAAAGTTTTCTTTAAAAGACTCAATTGGCACGTCGCCTTCACCATCCACAGGCACTGCGAAACGTGTTCCAGCAACTACATATTCTGTGTTTTCAGTTAAGAAAGGAGAAGAGTGATTCCCTGCCGAGTTCGGAATTTCAAGAATTTCTGTTGTTTTGAATGACTTCAGGTCAATCTTTGCTACACGTGGTGTATTATTGGCGTTTGCAAATAAATATCTGCCGTCAATTTCACCATTTGTTTGTGATAAAGCAAGGTGGTGTTGATCATCCCAAGGAATAAAACCGTGAGAAGTTTCTAACATTGGCTTTGTTTCTTCACTAAATCCATAGCCATTTTCCGGGTGAACGGAAAATACGGGAATAATTTTTAATGTTCTGCCGCTCGGTAATCCAATAACACTAATTTGGCCATTGAAACCACCGCTGACGAAATTCATTACTTCGTCATGTTTTCCAGGAGCGACATACACTTTCTCAGCTGCATCACCGGAAACAGCAGTCTGTGTTCCCTTGGGCTTACATGCAACGATACTCACCGCAGCAAACGCTGCGAGTCCAATTTTCTTGTAAGTTTTCATATAATATTGATTAATTCTTTCTTAATGGAAAGGTATAGATGATGAATGGTAAGTTTGTTTTTTACATACCATTCATCAAAAAGAAATTTATTTAGCGCCGTCGATTTCTCTCATGTATTCGAGAACTTCTCTTGCTTCTGTATCATTAAGGCCTTGATTTGGCATTCTAACCAAACAAAGTTCCAATTGTTTTTGTAATTCTGGATCTACATCGATCATTGGATCTGGATCAGAAATAAAGTTCATAATCCATTGTGGGGTTTGTCTTTTAGTAACACCTGCCCAACCTGGTCCAACCAGTTTTTCATCTGTTGTTTTATGACAAGAAGTACATTTCACCTCTGCTAGTTTTTTACCAGCTGCTGCCATTGCAGGATCAAATTTAGACACGTCTACATTATCATGTTTACCAAGACCCCTATTTGGATCGTAGTCTGCAGGACTCTTTGCAGCATCAGCAGTGCTTTCATCTGCCGCAGTGGCTCCAGCTTCAGTAGAACCAGAAGGGATTGAATCTGTTTGTTTGTCTCCTCCACAAGAGAATAAAGCGAAGGTTAGTGTTGCGAGTGCAATAGTTTTTAATAATTTCATTGTATTGATTTTTTGTATGTTCAAAAGTACTAAGGTTTGGTCGAATCTCGTTATGACTGTAATCATATACATCATATGATAATTATCGTGAAATTTGTACTTCAAAATTAACACTTATTCTTAAAATAAAAAACGAATGAAAAAGTATTTGATGATCTGCGGAATTGCCGCAGTAGTTGTAGCATGTAATAAAAAAGAAGCGAATCCTAATATGGATTCCAACGTAATGTTAGAAGAGCCCGTGGTAAAAGTAGTTGATTCAGCTGCAGCTGGTAAACATGAGGGGTTGGCCCTAATTGAAGGAGCAGATTGCCTTACTTGTCATAAAGACGATGTGAGAGTAGTTGGTCCATCTTATCAAGAGGTTGCCGATAAATATACAGATGGAGATCTGGATATGCTTGCTGATAAAATTATTGAAGGAGGGAAAGGAAATTGGGGGGAAATCCCAATGACTCCACATGCAGGAATGAGCAAAGAAAATGCAAAGAAAATGGTAGAGTATATTATGACACTTAAGAAATAACAGACATTTTAAGTACAATAAAAGACATCTAATATATAGGGTGTCTTTTTTTTTGCTCCAAGACTTAGCCAATCTGTCAATTTGTCATAAATTTTTGCATGGTATAAAATTGGAGAAGTTCAGGTTGTAAAATTAACTTTAATACTTAAAATATAAATAAAATGAGCAAAATAATTGGAATTGACTTAGGTACAACCAATTCATGTGTTGCGGTAATGGAGGGTAAAGATCCAGTAGTTATCCCTAACGCAGAAGGTAAAAGAACAACACCATCCATCGTGGCTTTCACAGAAGATGGTGAGAGAAAAGTAGGGGATCCTGCAAAAAGACAAGCGGTTACTAATCCTACGAAAACCATTTATTCTATCAAAAGATTTATCGGAACACACTTTAAAGATGATGCGACCGAAATAGGACGTGTAGCTTATAAAGTAGTTAAAGGTCCAAACGATACTGTAAAAGTAAAAATCGACGATAGAGAATATACGCCGCAAGAAATTTCTGCGATGATTCTTCAGAAAATGAAGAAAACAGCAGAGGATTATTTGGGTCAAGAAGTGACCAGAGCAGTAATTACGGTGCCTGCTTACTTTAATGATGCGCAGAGACAAGCGACAAAAGAAGCAGGAGAAATCGCTGGTTTGACGGTTGAAAGAATTATCAATGAGCCTACCGCAGCAGCTTTAGCCTACGGGTTAGACCAAAGCCATAAAGACCAAAAAATCGCAGTATATGATTTAGGTGGAGGTACTTTTGACGTGTCGATCCTTGATTTAGGAGACGGCGTTTTTGAAGTATTGTCAACAAATGGCGATACACACTTAGGTGGTGACGATTTTGATGATGTAATTATCAATTGGTTGGCAGATGAATTCAAAAGCGAAGAAGGTGTTGAATTGAAAGGCGATCCAATTGCTTTACAGAGATTGAAAGAAGCTGCAGAGAAAGCTAAAATCGAATTGTCTTCTGCTTCACAAACTGAAATCAACCTTCCTTACATTACAGCAACAGCGACTGGTCCAAAACACTTGGTTAAAACTTTAACTAAAGCGAAATTCGAGCAGTTGGCTGAAGATTTAGTAAGACGTTCTATGGAACCTTGTAAAAAAGCGCTTTCTGATGCCGGATTGCAAACTTCAGACATCGATGAGGTAATCTTGGTTGGTGGCTCTACCAGAATCCCAATCATCCAGGAACAAGTAGAAAAATTCTTCGGTAAAACACCTTCCAAAGGAGTGAATCCAGATGAAGTAGTAGCTTTAGGAGCTGCAATTCAAGGTGGAGTTTTAACAGGTGATGTAAAAGACGTTCTTTTATTAGATGTTACGCCACTTTCATTAGGAATTGAAACAATGGGTTCTGTTTTTACCAAATTAATTGATGCCAACACAACCATTCCAACCAAAAAATCAGAAGTATTCTCAACCGCAAGTGATAACCAACCTGCAGTGTCCATTAGAGTTGGACAAGGAGAAAGACCGATGTTTAATGACAATAAAGAAATCGGAAGATTTGACTTATCAGATATTCCACCAGCACAAAGAGGTGTTCCTCAAATCGAAGTAACTTTCGATATTGATGCCAACGGAATCTTGAGCGTTTCTGCGAAAGATAAAGGAACTGGAAAAGAACAAACCATCAAAATTCAGGCAAGTTCAGGACTTTCTGAAGAAGAAATTGCTAAAATGAAACGTGAAGCGGAAGAAAATGCTTCTGCTGATGCGAAGAAAAAAGAAGAAGTTGAAATCTTCAACAAAGCAGACGGATTGATTTTCCAAACAGAAAAACAACTGAAAGAATTTGGTGAAAAATTATCAGCTGATAAAAAAGCCGCCATCGAAACTGCACATGCAGAATTGAAAACTGCTTTCGAAGCGAAAGATATGGACAGCGTAAAAACCAAAACAGAAGCTTTAGACGCAGCTTGGATGGCAGCATCTGAAGAGATGTACGCACAAAACGGACAACCTGGAGCTGATCAGGCTCAAGGAAATCCAGAAGGAAATGCAGGACAGGAAGATGTTCAGGATGCTGATTTCGAAGAAGTCAAGTAATTAGCAATTATCATCGATTATTATCGATTGAAATAAATTAGTAAATCGCTGTAAACGTAATGTTTACAGCGATTTTTTTGTTTTTAACTTTTTTCTATAATAGTCGATTTTAATCAATTTTTATCGTATTTTTGTATCTTACTTGTACCGAGCGATATTTTAATAGTAGGTGCGCCTTATGCGCCGTAATTGAATTTAAACTTGTAAAAAGAGAGAATGTGCAGGATGTAATTACAGTATGGGATTTAGTAAATTAAAAATACCGAGGGTTTGTGAGCATTGTTCAAAACCATTTGAAGCAAAAACAGTTATGACCCGTTTTTGTTCTATTTCTTGCAATAATAAAGCAGCAAAAGAAAATAAAAAAATCGAAAAAGAAAGGATTGAAAAATTAACACTTTTGAAAAATTATGCAATTAAAATCGCAGAAGTTCAATCTCGGGAATTTATTTCAGTGTCTGAGGCAACTGTCATGTTTGGGATTTCTAAAGATACGGTGCACAGATATATAAAAAGAGGAATTATTACTGGAGTTAATCTGGGTTCAAGATTGACTCGCGTAAAGCGATCCGATTTAGAAGATTTATTTTCATCTGTAGAAATGCCAGATAAATCAAAAGAAATTGCTGAAAAACCAAATTTTGAAGTTGGTACTTGCTATACAATTTCAGAAATTAGTGCAAAATACCATGCTGATCCGGGAACGGTAAATAGTGTCATTAAAAGAAACAAAATCCCAACTAAAAAGGTGGGAAGTTTTGTGTACGCACCTAAAAATTTAATTGACAAAATTTTTGACGGAAAATGAAAGAGTTATTAAAAACCAAAGTTACCGTAAGACTGCGAAAAGCCGAGTTCCGAAAAGAATGGTTCATTTATTTGGAAAGTTATCCCGTGATGATTCCAGGTAAAAATGATCCTCAAAGAATTCGGGAATACTTGAACCGAAGTATAACAACTGTAGATTTTGACAAGAAAAGACCGGCACGGACAACAGAGAGTTCAGTTTCATTCAAACCCAAAAGAGATGATAATGGAATTATCGTTTGCAAAAGTGAAAATGACCGCGAGACCATGTTTTACGCTGATTCATTGCGAAAATTGAGACAGAGAGAATACGATAACATTGAACTTTATAACGAGCTTGATATAATTCAGCAGGAGCAAAAAGAAAAATCCGAGGAGAATTTTTTGAGGTATTATGAATTACTTATTGATAAACGACATAAAAATAATTCAGAATCCATAAGAGTGAATTGGTATCGCTCGATAGAATTTCTAAAAGATTTCGGAGGACAAACTATCATGTTTTCACAGATTAACACAAAATTCTGTGAAAATTTCAAATCTTATTTGTTGACTGCAAAAAGTGGTAGTAATAAAGAAGCGATAATTTCTCAAAATACGGCTTCAACTTACTTTTCTGTTTTCAAAGCTGCACTGAAAGAAGCTTTTATTGATGGCTATTTCACGACTGATATTGCGGCTAAGATAAAATCAATTCCGCATGAAGAATCGAGAAGAGAATATTTAACGCTGGAAGAATTGAATACTTTAGTTGAAACACCATGCGAACTTGATGTTCTAAAACGTGCAGCGCTATTTTCTGCATTGACAGGTTTACGACATTCCGATATTCAAAAATTAACGTGGAATGAAATCAAGATTGAAAACGATCAGGCACGAATAAACTTCACTCAAAAAAAGACGAAAGGTGTAGAATATATGCCAATGTCTAAACAAGCATTACAACTATGTGGAGAAGTTGGTCTACCAAATGAATTGGTTTTTAAAGATTTAACGAACCCTGCTTGGATTTCCCGACCACTTAAAAAATGGATTGAAAGTGCAGGAATTACCAAAAAAATAACTTTCCACAATTTCCGACATACATTCGCGACATTGCAACTTTCTAGCGGAACTGATATTTATACCGTCAGTAAAATGTTAGGACATACAAACGTGAAAACTACTCAGGTCTATGCAAAGGTTGTTGATGAAAAGAAAAATACGGCATCAAAAGCAATTCAGTTAAAAAACTTCTAGAATGAATTTGAAATATTTTGATCATATATTAAAACATTTGCCGGTCATTTTTGCTTGTGTATTATTAGGCGCTTTGGCTAGAGTGGCTTTTCTTTATAAAGGCGTTGATGATTATACGGCAAACATTATTTTTTGGTGCGTCAGTGCATTATTTATAGTTGTTTACGCATCTATAGTTTTATTTCTTGATGGTATAATAGTTTTATTCAGAAAAATTTTTCCCAAGAAGAATAATTCTAAAAATTCTACTGTAGATTTTATTCAAACTAATAATCATGAGAATATTATAATTGCGCAAAAAAAAATATTTGATGACAATACAGCAAATCAGTTAATTGAAGATTCAAAGGAAAAAATTGAGGAGCAAACTATTGAAAAGGTAAATCTTGAGTCTATAAGAAAAACACAACTTCAGCAAAAGCAACAGTTTGAAAGTGAGAAATTGCAAGTAGCTGTAGATTACACTAGAAATCAATTTGCATTATATTTAAAGGATGAAGATCTTGATGCACTTTGCGACGCCGTAAATTTATATTCAATAAAAGAAGATATTCTTAATAATAATTCTGTTTACACAAAGGACTTAACAAATCTAGACCTTTATCACTTCGGCTGGAATATCTGGAATCATTTCAGACCCATAAAACAGGAGGAGGTTTCAAAATTATTAAAAAATGTTTTCGTTTCGCTTGATGATATTGATTTAGAAAGTATCAAATCACACCTGAAAGATGAACCTAAAAAAGGCATTATAAAAATTCAAGAAAACCTGGCAGACTACCAAAAGACATAAAAAATCACAAAACGAAGTGTATTTTAAGTGATTCCTCTGTGATTGCGTGTTTACGTTCATCACAGAGGAATCACTTTTTTTCTTTGCACCATAACAATCAAAAACAACAGTTATGGAGAGTAATGAAATCTCATTTGAAAATTTACCAAAAGCAGTGGCGCATCTGGTCAGCGAAATTGCTATAATCAAACTTTTGGTAGAAGTAAAGCAACCACAGCAACTTCCTCAAAAAAGAATTCCAATAGATATAACGGAAGCCTGCCAAATTATTGGAAAGGCCAAACCCACTGTTTACACTCTCGTGCGGAAAAGATTGATTCCTTGCTACAAAAATGGTAAGAAACTCTATTTTTTTGAAGACGAATTATTAGAATGGATTTCCAAAGGGAGGAAGAAAACTTTGCAGGAAATCGAATCTGAAGCAAACGCAGATTTCAAAAAGAATTTTAGAAAAACTTCAGCAGAATTTAATCTAAAATCAAAATCATGAGCGACAAAATACCATACTTAAGAGTTGGAACAACTTACTATAAAACCATCGAAAAGCCATTAATATCAGGAGATAAAATCTCAATTCTTGTCAGATGGAATCGAGAAACGATCATAAGCGACCACGGAAAAACATACGTTTCAAGCGTTCCTAAATTTGATGGATTTTGCTGTATTCCAAACCATTTGAATTATCAACAAGTAATTGAAGGATTTTACAACGTGTACAATGAAATGCCTTTTCAACCAAATGGTGAAAAAGCCGACCTTCAATCAATTAAAGAAAAAATTCCCTTTTCTCTGGATTTTATGCAGCATATTTTCGGAGAGCAGATAGAACTGGGATTAGATTATTTAAAAATTTTACTTTTATATCCCACGCAAATTCTTCCGATACTTTGTCTGGTCAGCAAAGAAAGAGTGACCGGTAAAACGACATTTATAAAATGGCTCAAATGTATTTTCGGATTGAATATGACGTACATCAAAGGAGATTCTTTTGGAAGCCAGTTTAATGCAGATTGGACCTCTATGCTAATTGTGGCAATTGATGAAGTTTTCTTTGATAAAAAAGAGATTACTGAACGTTTAAAATATCTTTCCACCACAGATAAAGATAAAAAAGAAGCGAAAGGAAAAGACCGGGAGGAAGTCGATTTTTTTGCGAAGTTTATTCTATGTTCCAACAATGAAGATAATTTTATTCAGATAGATGAAAACGAAGTACGCTTCTGGATTATCAAAATCAAACCAATCAAATCTGAAAGAACAGAATTTCTACGCGATCTAAATACTGAAATTCCACATTTCTTAACCTACTTGATACAAAGACCATTTCATAGCCAGAAGAAAACAAGAATGTGGTTTACGCACACGGAACTACGAACCACTGCCTTGCAAAAATTAGTCTGGAAAAATAACAATAAACTTGAATCCCGGATAATTGAATTACTGTTTGAATTTTTTGAAAGTGTAGAAGATCAAGAAATAAATGCAGTTCCACAAGATATTTTGAATATGCTCAATAAAATGTTCAAAAGCAGTTACTGGACCATCAATGATGTGCGAAAATTATTAAAGGAAATCTGGAAACTCGAACCGCAACAAAATTCTTTGGCTTACATCAAATACGACATGGATTATGGCGGAAGTTTTTTTCAGCAAAATAAGACAGGTCGCTTTTTTTCCATAGAAAGGAATTTTATTTCTGAAAAATTTGATGAAATGATGAGATAATTGATAATGAAAAGAAAATCAATGAATTACAACTCATCAAAGTACTCATCAAATTTAAAAACACTGTTTTTTGATGAGAGATTGATGAGCAAATAAATTGAAGTTTGATGAGACGATGAGCGTTTGATGAGTATATAACTAATTGATATACAATTAAATACAACGTTCCCTCATCAAATCATCAAACTTTTCCCAAAACTCAACCCCTAAACTTTACAGCAATGAACTGCACACAATTTAATAAAATATCGGTGGAAGAAGTCCTGCAATCTCTCGGACATTTTCCCACAAAACAAAATGAAAAAGAAGCATGGTTTTTAAATCCATTTTCCAAAGAAAACAATGCCTCTTTTAAAATCAATAAAAACCTCAATTATTGGTATTTATTTTCAGAAGGAATTGGAGGGAACAATACCGATTTCATGAAGAAATATTTAAACGCTTCCATTAGCGAAGTTTTGGCTTGGGCAGAAAACCAAAATTTTTCTTCTTTTCACTATCAAACCAATAATCAGAAATTATTCAACCTTCCCAAAACTTATGAAATAGTAGAGGTGAAAGAAATTCAACATCCTGCATTATTACAATATTTAAAAAGCAGAAAAGTGGAAAATCAAAAACATTTAGTTTCTGAAATTCATTATCAAATGAATGATAAAAAATATTTCGGAATTGGTTTTAAAAATGATTCCGATGGTTATGAAATCCGGAACGCTTATTCTAAAATTTGTTTGGGCAAAAAAGATATTACCACCATAAAAAATAACTCAAAATCGCTTCAGATCTTTGAAGGCTTTTTTGATTTTCTCGCCTTTAAAAATATTGAAAAATCATTAGAAAATGAAACTTCAGATTACATGATTTTGAATTCAATTTCGATGATAAATAAGATTAAAAATTCACTTGAAAATTATGAAAAAATAGATCTCTATTTTGACAATGACGATGCCGGAAATCGCGCCGTTGAAATCATTAAAAATGAAAATAATGAAGCAGAAGATTGTAGGGTTTTGTATTCTGATTTTAAAGATTTAAATGATTGGTTGATTCATGAAAATCCATCTAATGAGAGAGTCGTTAATTTCAGACGATGGTGAGTAAAATAATAGCATGTTCAAAATTATTATTGAAGTGATTTCAGGCTTTAGATCTGCGTAAAATGAACGCAAGTTAAGCTAAATACACCTGCGTAAATTAAGTACAGGTAGAATAAATACGCCTGCGTAAAATAAGGTACGGTAAAATATGGTAGAATTTTAGTGCAAAAAGTACCCATTGTTTACAAAAAGCGCGTGACGCTTTTTTATAAAAATGGGAGTTTTTGATTTCTTCCTATCGTCAGAAATACAATTAGATTGAAAAATAATAAAAGATGAAAGCAGGTAATTTGAAAATATTTATTGATAAAATGGCTCAAGAAAATGAGCAAAAATTGCAAAAAATTAATGCTGAAAAAAGAAAAAAACACTTCCAAGAAATTGGTAGAAAAGGAGGTTTGAAAAAGAAATCTGAACCTCAATTATCTAAAGTAATATCGTTTCGATTGACGGATTTGGAATATGAAGATAGCCAGAAAAAAGCGCAGGAATTTAACCTGAAATTATCCGCTTATTCGAGAATGGTTCACCTGCAAAAAGAACTAAAAGTTCATGAATTTACAACCGATAAAACGCTGTTAAATTACGGAAATAATTTTGTGAGAATCACTAACCTTTTGCGAAATAGAGAATGGAATATGTTCCAAAATAAGAAGCAAATTCTGAAGGAAATCCAAGAACTTCTTGACCTTATCCGTGAATATTTATATTCAAAAATGAAAAATAAAAATTTAAAATGAACAACTCTGCAACAACCAGGTTGATCTCCAAGATCGCATTAGAATACAATGGAAACGACAAAGGAATGGCAGAACTTGCGGCAGTAAATTTTCTTTTGAGCAGCAATTCAGAAGATCAATTTCACGAAATGAAAATTGTAGCTGATCGAAATCACAAGGTTAAAAAATGGGCATTAACCGGCTATATTTCTCCACCAGAAGAAATTGGCAAATCGCTTTCCAATGAGGAATTGTCGGACATTGCGATTGAAGCATTAAGGAAAGTTGGCGTTACGGATTTAAATCAATTTCGCTTGGATATTCACAATAGTACGAAGCAAAAACATATTCATTTTGTGGTGAATAGAATGAATATTCATGGGAAATGCACGGTAAAATCGCATAGAATTGGAGAGAGATTCGGAGAAGCAGTCCGACAGATTTGCCAGGAACGAAATCTAAAAACCGATGTAGAAATTGGAATTGAGAAAAAAGCAGAAATGCTGAAAAACCTCACAGAATCTTTGCGAACATCCAATAATTTTGAAGAATTAATTTCAAAAATGCGTGCAAAAGGTTTTGATGTGCAACTTTCATCCAATGTAAAAGATGGAATTTCTGGAATGCGAATCATTTTGGAAAAAGACAAGAATCCTAATACTGAACGACAATACAAAGCAGGTTACACGCTTTCTCAAATTTCAAATAAATTGAAAATTTCGGAAGTAAAAATGGCTTTTGAGATTAAACAATCGTTCAAAAAAAATCTAAACATTGCTAGAAGTTTGAATGATCTACAAATTAAAATGCACCAAGATGGTTTCAAAATGAGATTTCAATACAAAGGAGAATTTAAACCCAATCAAAGCAATGAAGTGCAAGATGTTTGGATCAATAAAATCTATCACAATATACAAAACCAACCAAAAGATGGCTTTTTTTATAAGAAATTCGATGGTTTTTCGCTTTCTGCAATTGATAGTAATTATTCTGATTTAATCGGCGCAAATTCACGCAATAAAACTATTACAAGTGGTTCCAAAAAGGCAGAAGATTCCATTTTAGAAGTTGCAGAAGAGCTGATTGAAGATATTTTGAAACCAACTTATGTTGCACAACAGGAAGATGATTGGTGGAAAAAGAAAAGGAAGGGAAGGAGGTGAATTTTCAAAAATGAATGTTTAACATTATTTAAAATGATTGTTATTTCAAACAAATAACATATTTTTGTATGAAATAACGAACGTTATGAATACAAAAGAACAAATCATCCTTCCGAAATTCGCTCAATTATTGGAGGAAATGGGAGAGAATATTAAACTTGCCAGAAAACGGCGAAAATTAACAGCTATTCAAGTTGCAGAAAGGGCAGGAATTGCTCGTTCAACATTGTATTTAATAGAAAAAGGTGATTCCAGCGTTTCTTTGGGTGCTTATTTTAATGTTTTAAGAGTTTTGGGATTGCAAAATGATTTTCTGAAATTAGCTGCAGATGACGAGTTTGGAAGAAAATTGCAGGATTTGGAATTACTCAAATAAACGTCTAATACTATGAAACAAGCGAAATTTGAAATCTATGTTTTCGCCGATTGGAAGGGAATGGCTGAACCAAAACTGATGGGAGTTCTTTCCGCACATTACGGAAAAGGAAAAAAAGCGTTTGGTTTTGAATACGATAAAGAATGGATTAAAACAGGGTCTCAACGATTAATTGATCCTGATATTCAGTTTTTTTCAGGTGCCCAATTTCCAAATAATAAAGAAAATTTCGGCGTTTTTTTAGACAGTATGCCCGATACTTGGGGAAGAACTTTAATGAAAAGAAAAACCGCTCAGCAAGCCAGAGAAAATGGAGAAAAGACACAAACGCTTTATGATATAGATTATCTTCTTGGTGTTTTCGACAAAACCAGAATGGGTGCTTTGAGGTTCAAAACTTCTTTAGATGGCTCTTTTCTTGATGACGATCATGAACATTCTACACCACCTTGGTCGTCCATTCGAGAACTTCAAGCAGCAGCAAAAAATTTGGAAGATGATGAAAATGCAGACGTCAAAAAATGGTTAGCAATTCTTTTGGCACCTGGATCTTCTTTAGGTGGAGCAAGACCAAAAGCCAATATTGAAGATGAAAAAGGAGATTTGTGGATTGCTAAATTTCCTTCAAAAAACGATACTATTGACAAAGGAGCTTGGGAATTTTTGGCGTATCAATTAGCTTTGAAAAGTGGCGTTGAAATGACCGAATGTAAAATTGAAAAAATTGCAGGAAAATACCATACTTTTTTCACGAAAAGATTCGACAGAGAAGGCGATAGCAGAATTCATTTTGCATCTGCAATGACCATGACCGGAAATAGTGAAGAAAATTTAAGATTTCACACCGCAAGTTATCTAGATATAGCCGAATTTATAATGAATATCGGGTCGAATGTCAATACAAATCTTCATCAATTATGGCGAAGAATCGTGTTCAATATTTGTATTTCAAATACAGACGATCATCTTCGGAATCACGGCTTTATTTTGACGGATAATGGCTGGATTTTATCTCCTGCTTATGACTTAAATCCGTCTGTTGAGAAAGAGGGATTAGCTTTAAATATTGATATGGACGATAATTCTTTGGATCTCGAATTAGCAAAAAATGTCGGGATTTATTTCCGATTAAGTGATACTGAAATGGATGCTATCATTCTTGAAGTTCAAAATGTTGTTCGCAATTGGAAAGATATTGCAACAGAAATCGGGATTCCGAGAGGAGAACAAGAGTTGATGAAAGGCGCTTTTCTGTATTGAATCTATATCAAATTCGAAATTAATTTTCACAAATTATATCATAATTATTCGCTACGTCACGTTTCGGCGTAGCTAGTTTTCATCTTTGTATTCTAAAACAAAAGAATATGGAGACAAAAGAGAATTTCAACGCAATGGAATGCATCGAGAGTATTTACCAATTTTCTAAAGATAGCAAACTTCGGCAACCGCTTTTTGAGGTTGTAGAAAACGAAATCAATTTGCTTTCAAAATATTTGCAACTTAAAGAAATTGAAACGGTTTTGTTTGCAAATGCATTTGTTCTTTGGTTTGAAAATAGCGATTTTACAGATGTTTTTGAGCATTTTGGCTTAACTAAATTCCAGGTTCTGAAATATAGAGAAGCCATTGAGATGTTGTACTGTAGAAATCTTTTGATGAATAAAAATGCTCGTAAACGGCAAATTTCCAGTTTTGAACTTTCGCAAAATATCATCAATAGTATTTCTAAAAATGAAGTTATTAAATATGCTAAAATAGAAGAATCTTCAGACGAAAAAAACTTCGTAGATCTGCTAGAAGACTTCGATAAAAAAAGTGATCAGTTGAACGAAGGATTAATTAGTCCTTACGATTTCAGAGAATATATTTCGACTCTGTGTGAGGAAAATTTAGACCTGCCTATATTTCGTGAAATCAAAAATTACCAGCTCAATGCTTTCGAAACTTATTTCTTTTTAGATACGATCTGGGATGCTATTCAATATGGCGACAATGATTTTCATACCCACATACAGATTACTGTAAATGAGTATTTTAACCGGAAAAGTCAGGCAATGAAATTTCAGAAATTAATTATCAACAAAGAAACTAAACTATCAAAATTCAATTTAATTGAAATCTCAAAGGAAAATTTTCAGGATCGGAATAAGGCCAAATTGACTAAAAAAGTCGTCGATTTTCTAAAGGATAATGAAGATCTGCTAATTGACGATATTTCTAAAGACGATTCAAAATTGATCAGAGCAAAAGATATTTCAACAAAAAAGCTTTTTTATAATGCGGATGAAAATACTCAGCTGCAACAGATCTCAAATGTTTTGCAGGATGATAAATTTAGAGAAATGCAGCGACGTTTGAAAGAAAAGACCATGCCGATCGGAATTACAGTAATTCTTCATGGCGTTCCCGGCACTGGAAAAACAGAAAGCGTTTATCAACTGGCAAAAAATTCGGGCCGGAATATTTTTAAAGTAGATATTTCCGAGACCAAAAGCATGTGGTTTGGTGAAAGTCAGAAATTGGTGAAGAAGATTTTCACCGAATATGAAGAGATGAAAAGCAACGAAAAACTTTGTCCTATTTTACTTTTTAATGAAGCAGATGCAATCATCGGTAAACGAAAATCTGCAGGAAGTTCCAATGTTGCCGACACCGAAAATGCGATTCAAAATATAATCCTGGAAGAAATGGAAAATTTCGACGGAATTCTATTCGCCACCACAAATCTTGTCGAAAATATGGATGCTGCTTTTGAGCGAAGATTTTTATTTAAAGTAAAATTCGAGCAACCATCTACAGAAAACTCTGCTAAAATTTGGCAGGAAAAACTCCCTATTCTCTCTAAAAAGGAAAGTCAAATTCTCGCCGAAAAATTCAAATTCTCCGGTGGTGAAATGGAAAATATTACCCGAAAATGTGCAATGCAGGAAATTATGCATGGAGATATTTTGAATTTTACAGACATCGAAGGTTTGTGCAAAAATGAAAAATGGAGTGGAGAAGAGAAACGCAAAATTGGATTCTAAAAACACTAATAATGAAAAAAGTATTTAAAATCTTTTTTGAAAAAATTCCCACTGAGCAATTAATTCAAGAAAGAACATTGACCTGGAAAATCTTGCTTCCAAAGTCACGAGAAAATGGAGGTTTAAAATTTCTCAAAATAATCATTCTCGTATTTTTTACATTTTTGATGCTGGTCCCACTATCAATTATTGTAGCGATAATATTTAGAATAAGATAGATCAAATTTAAAAATTGCAAGCATGTCACAAGTTATTTACATCGGACTTAAACTCATCAAAATTCCAGCTGAAAATCGATTTCAGTTAATAAGTTCGGATAATGCAGGGATTTCCTGGCAAATCATTTTTGAAGGATCAAATGAAACAGGAGAGTTTTTTGAATTGGGAACGAAAGGAAAAATTGTTTTTGCCAAAACTTCAAACGGGAAATTTCGATCCGTCACGGGAGGTAGAACTTGGACAAAAATAAGATAGGCTAGGAATATTACTCGAAACTATTTTAAATTAGAATTTCATGCTTATTTAAAAAGAAATAAACGAGAATTGTAGTAACTGATTTTATTGATAAATAAACGTAATTTTAAAAAAAATAATATGACATTAGAAAAATTTGAATTGGCTGAAAAAGAAAATGATCAACTATTTTCAGGTGAAAACGTTATTCATGACGGGATTGTGGATTTTACACAGTACAATAAAACATCCCCTAAAATTCTTTGGATTTTAAAAGAGGCGAATAGTTCAGAGTCGGGTTGGACGATGCGTGAAGCACTTAATGATCTGAAAGAAAAATCTGGAGGACTTAAGACTGGATGGGCAAATACTTTCACATCAATAATATATACTACAAACGGTATTTTTACTGGCGAGGATTGGGATTCTATGGGTAATTTTCATCAAGATCAATCTATTATTGAGGTGTTGCAAAAAGTTGCGTACATTAATGTGAAAAAAGTTCCCGGCGGAAGTAATGCAGATTGGAACTTGATTAAAGAATATTATTCTGAAAATAAAACTGCGCTGCATCAACAAATACAATTGATTAATCCGGAGATCATTATTTTTGGCGGCACTTATAATTTTTTTGATGATGACTTTTTTGAATTATTCGGAGAACTTGAGTCAGATGTAGAAAATAATTCTTTACATATTTATCAGAACCAGGATTATTTACTTTTAAATGCATATCATCCTAATAATCGTGTTATTAAGCATTCAACTTACTGCAATTTGATTTTAGATGCGGTTAAAAATTGGCAACTTAAATTTGGAAAATAAATCATAATTGAAGCCACTCCCGCAGTGGCTTTCTTCTTTTCAATAGCAAAAGAATCACTTCCGTAAAAGTTGGGATTTCATCAAAAATAAATGGAATGATAACATGTTCTTGAAGATCAATAACTGCATATTTTACCTTTCCTCGAATGTTTTTTCCCACAGCAAAAAACGATTTTCCTAAATGTTTTCCTTTCAGATAATAATCTGTAATTTTAATTTCACCTTTTCGGTTCATAAATCCAAAGTTGTTTCCATTTCTACTTACACAGGCGTATTCGTTACAAAAAGTAGTAACATGCTTAAATTCTATTCCGTTTATTTCAATGTTTTTAAAATTGTAAAGTTTCCATTTGTGATTTTTTCGAGCCCAAAAGTGAAAATCAAACGCGGGAATGATTTCTTCATATATCGGTGGAATGATAGATCCAAAATCGTCTGCAATTAGACCGAATAATCCTTTTGAGGAATACACGAATACTCCTTCGTATAAACAAATATCTGTAAGTGGTGTCTGGTCATCCAGCTTTTCTATTTTTAAAATTGGGTAGTTCATATTGCTTCAAAAATAATACACTTCTAAGACAAAATGAGTCATTATTCTCTTCATCAATTTTAATGAATTTCTTTTTTAAGTGTCCTGTTTTGTCTTACCAGTCAATTAAATTTGCTTCCTAATTTTAAAAAGGAAAATGTCGCAACTTATAGAATTTAAAGGAACATTTATTAGAATCTGCCCTACAAATCCATCGCATTTGCTTCAATTGAAAGATCGTGGAAAATCGTGGAGTTTGCTCTATGATGGATCAGAAACGATGAACTCAATAATGCAAATTGCTGCTGACAATACGATCATTCTATTATTTTGCAATAAAGGTTTTTTTATTTCCAAGTCGGGAATTGTCTGGACAAAAATCAGAGATCGACAACAGCTTGAAGATTTAAAGACTGATTACGAAATTTAAAAGACTAAAATGGAAAGAAAAAACTATCTTTAATTCAAAACAAAAACCAATAGAAACGCTGTGGAAACGATTGATTTAATTAAAGAACTGAAACAAAATATTCTTCATATTCAAAGTACAGATTCTCTTGATGACGTGAAGGAAGCCGAATTCTACGAGTTTCAAATTATGAATACTATTTTCCATTACTGTTTGAAAAATAAATATTCAACTGAAGGATTCCCCGAGAAATATCAAGATCTCTTGGATAGTGAGGATGAAGATTTTCAGGATTTTTTAGATTTTAGCGTGAAATCATATTATGTTTATAAAGTTTCTTTACAACAAAATGATGTTTTCAAAATGGTGAAACTTTATTGTAATGATTCTGAAGTTGTTTACAGCGATCAAGATTGTAGGAACGATATTTTAGTAGCGATTAAAATTCTTGAACAAGAAGGTGTAACTTTAGTTTTTAATCCTGATCTTTTTGTGAATATTCCACTTTTTAGACCTAAACTTCCAGGATAAATGTAAGAAGAATCTTATTAATTTTAAAGATAAACAACTTTAATGAAAATCGTTTTTATTTCCGACACTCATGGGCAGCATCGCAAACTTAAGAATCTCCCAAAAGCGGATTTGATTATTCATGGTGGCGATGTTTCAAAATTGGGACAAGCTCATGAAGTGGAAGATTTTATCCACTGGTTTCTTAGATTAGATTATGCTCACAAAATTTTTATCGCGGGAAATCACGATTTCTATTTTGAAGATTATTCTCGCGATTTTATCCAGAAAAAACTAACTTCAAACTGTCATTATCTTTGCGATAGCGGCGTTGAAATTGAAGGTGTTAAAATTTGGGGATCACCGGTTACGCCCACTTTTTTTAATTGGGCTTTCAACGTAGATCGTGGAAAACCCATTCAGAAATATTGGAACATGATTCCCTCCAATACCGATATTTTGGTAACCCATGGTCCGGTAGGTGGGATATTAGATGGAACGACATCCAACATCAATGCAGGTTGTGATGATTTACTGAAAACGGTAAATAGAGTAAAACCCAAATTTCATTTGTTTGGTCATATTCATGAAGCTTATGGCGAAGAAAAAGTAAATGAAACCACTTTTGTCAATGGCAGTTTGTTGAATGAATATTACAATTTGGTGAATAGTCCTTGGGAATTTGAGTATCCGAAAGAATAGCTCTTTTCTTTTGCCTAAATTTGTTCAAAATGTAATAGAATGAATAGAAAGTTTTTGAGAATGACGTTACTGGTTCGGACGATTTTAAATGAAAATGGAAAGCTAAGTGTTGAAGAGATTCTTAAGAAAGTCGAAAAACAATTTGAGGCTTATGCTGACATTGCTGACCTACGGTATGAAAGTTATTCCCTTTCAACGTTTAATAAAGATAAATCAGCAATTAAAGAAGCCTGGAAAATAGATCTTGAATGTGATAACCAGAATCGATATTATATCAATTCAGACTTTGAAGGCCTCTTCCAAAATGACTTATTAAATTCTACCATCTTTCTAGCCTCTTTAAATACAGATTTGTTGTTGCCGGGCTTTGTTATTCCTGAAACCAGAAAAAATACAGGCTTACGCCATTTCTATCAAATCTCGAGAGCAATTGAAGAAAAGAGCGAACTCAAAATTTCCTATTTCGATTATATTTCCGAACGAGAAAAAAATAAAACGATTCAACCCTATCGTTTGAAACAGAAAGATTTTAAATGGTATGTTTTAGCCACGGATTCGAGTGAAGTTCCGTTCAAAAGTTATGCCTTGGAAAGAATTCGTGATATTGAAACTTCAGGAAAATTTAGACCAAAAGAAATTGACTTTGTCGTACCTTTTCAATACGCAATAGGAATGTTCACCAATGAAGAAGCCGTAAAAGTGATTCTGGAATTCGACCACCGCGATGGACATTATCTGAAAGCTAACCCAATTCATCCTTCCCAAGAAGTGCTTTCAGAAGATAAGCAAACCATTCAGTTTGAGTTTTTCGTAAAACCCAATGAAGATTTTATCATGGAAATCATGAAACGAAGCTGGTCTCTAAAAGTCGTAGAACCACAGTTTTTAAAAGACAAATTCCTGGAGTATTGGAAAGCTGCGTTGAAGAGAAATAAATAGGAAAAGCCAATAACTTGTGGCTTTTCCAAATATACTGATACAGATTTAAATTTATTTAATTCTTATTTTTCCAATTTATTCGAATATTATTAGAATTAAAATTTGGAGTATTGACATCTTTAATCATTGCCATATCTTTAAATTCATCGTAAATTTTTGGAAACTCTTTAGATATATAATTTTCCACATGTTGTAGTAATTCTTGTTCTTCCCCAAGTCTTTTCCCAAAATATTTTATCAATTTATTTTTTGGTATCAAAAAAGAGTTTAATGGATGTATTAATCTGACAAAGTGTGCTTTTATTTTTTTTATACTTTCATCATCAAATTCTGTATTTAAATCTATTCTTGTATTATGGTCGTTACTCCAATCATTTCTATCAGAATTAACTATAATTTCACTAAAATTGCAAAAATTCACGGTGTGTAAATGTGAAAGTTGCCATCCGTTTGCGTTAAATTTAGAGTTGGTAATAATTGCTCCTTTATTTTTGTAGAAAGATAATTCTCTTTCTTCGTTTGTTGTTATAAAAGCACATATTAGTTTATTTTGATTAAATAAATTTTTTAGGTTTTCCGTAGAATAGCTTAAATCAAAAAGTTTCATTGCATTAAATAACATAACAAATGTATCATCACAGAAAGCTATATTCAAATTTTCCTTTTCAAAATATATTTTAAAACCTCTTCTAAGACTATGATAATTATCTTTTGATGCGGTATTATAGTTTCTCAAAAAAAATAAATTTTCCTCTTCAATATATGATTTTATAGTATTATGAATTTCTCCAATTGTTATTTTATTTTCAAATTGATTTTTAATTAATTGATCAACTAGATCTTCATACGAGTTAGCACTTCCTTTTTGCACTTTAGGATAGGTGTGTTTTTTTACTTCGAAAAATTTTTCCATAAGTTTTCTTTTTCTAAATATATATTTTAACTCAAAATGTCCAGCTAAGAAAAGGTCTTATCTAAATCTAAAACATTACCCGTTGCGCACCGATAATAGAAATGTTCATTATAAAAGCAATCTCTGCCACTTTTTGTTATAGTAATTTCTAAAAATTGACGCCCCAGCAAACTTCTTTTTTTAAACGTAAAATGATCCTGTTCAAATGGGTAAGATAAAGGAAGTAATAGCTCCATGATAAAAGCCATTCCCTGAACGAGATGCTCATCTTTTTTATCGTCCATCGCTTGGTTTTGACCGAAAATTATGGTTCCTCCCTCGGTATTTAAGAAGGCGCAGCTGCTTTCTAAGAGCTGCTCCAGACTGTCTTTTGCGCTAACATTACCTATAAAATCTATTTTTTCTAAAGACGTTTCTTTAATTCGATTAAGTTCCGCCATTGATTGCAGTCGTTTTGCTGTACCTGCGAGGTTCGCTTTTTGGTTGGCGTCAGATTTTATTTTTAATAATTTGAAATATTTCTCTTCTGTGTTCTTTCCCACTTTTAGTCGATTCTTATCCCGGTTTGAAAGGTCGAAATGCCCGCCAATAATATATAGAGTCTCGGCTTGATCTACAATACCGAACTTATTGACATCCTCATTGATTCGCATATAAATTGCAATTCCCCGATCATACTTTTCGGGATTTTTATAAGTGATTTTACCAGAATTTTCATCGATTTCAATCTCGTTTTCACTTTTTAAATATCCGATGGCTGCCTCATAATACTCAAATGCATTTTGTCGGGCAGTCAAAATGTTTTCATCAGTAAATACTTTTTGATATAAAGTTTTTAAGCCGGCTTTGTTAGTGACATACTGCGTTTTTACAACGTAACTCAGGAGCGGTTTTTTGGTTTCCATAATTCTTATTTTTAAATGATTTCGATAATGTTTTGTAATTTCTGGTCAATAGCCGGCATGTCGGTCAGGTCGGAAAAAGTGGTATTTTCATCAACTTCTTTTACGCCATTTTGATCTCTGATATACAGTTTGCCTGTTTTCGAAAAGGTGAGTGCGCAAGAAACAGGATCGTGCTTATAAACATAAAATTTAACTCCCTCAATTTCTACAGCAGTATGAAATTCATATTCATTTTCAGGCGAAAAAGTTTGTACCAGTAAATCAATGACAGCCGTTGCATTTTTATGAAAATGTTCTGGTACAAAAAGATATTTAGTAATGATAAACGTATTTTGAAAGGATAAGAAAATCCTTTCAAGCGCTAAAAATGAGTTTGTATTTAATATTTCCTTTTGATAATTATTATTTTGATCAAAATATAATTGTTTAGCTTCCTGTATTTTCAGTTTTTCGAAATAATTGAGGTTCATATTTTCGTTTCTTTTGCGCACGAAAGGATTGCCACTGCTTTCTCTTTCTTCATTTTTAATTTTAATGACTGTTGATCTGGAAGGTTTGTCAGATTGATTTTCGATCAAAGCGAAAAAACCGTAGGATGCTATTTTTTGGGAGGGACTTCCATGACGGTGCCGATTGAACACCGCATTTTTTATAATGTAATTGTTAAATGTGTATTTAATTTTACATTGAAGAATTCTTTCAAAATTGAGAATTCCATTTTCTTCTCTATAAATGGAACTTTCCAGATCAGTGATTTTTTTTAGATCTGCACTGACTTCATTTTCAAAGTCCCAAATTTCAATGATTTCTTTTTCCACTGCTGCTCTCAATACTTTTGTCAAGTAAGAAAGCGCTTCCAGTTTTGCACCTTGTGGATCTTGATGTTTAAAAATAGCTGTTTCCAAACCCAAAAGTAAATAATGGATGGGTGGAATTTCGACCGTGTAAGTAGTTGATGACATAATTTTCGTTTTAAATTCTTACGCAAAGAAAAGCGGAGCGACTTCCAAAAACGGGTAGTCGGAAAAACAATTCGCACAATTTTTAAGTTGAAGATATTTATTGATCGTTATTTCACTTTCTCTCTACTTAAAATTTTTGCTAAAAATTTATAAACCGTCACGGATTGTCGTACAACTTATCTATCTTTGGAATATATTGAAAGGAAATTTCATAAAAACGTGAAAACTTCTATGTATTAACATAATCTTAAACAAAAAACTGTAGTTATGGGAAATCTCTGGAAAGTAACCGCTAAAAGAGAAAGCGGGAAATTAGTAAAAGGAATGAGTGTAGAAATACCCATTTCCGAGCGAAGTGGAATTCCACGTGCAAAAGAAATTGCACAAGCAATTTTATCCAAATACAATATTGAAGTTGGAGAAACAAGATGTATGGAAATTTATTTTGAAATTGTAAAAATTTGATGTATGAATGATTTCGAGTTAAAAAGAGAAAAATGGTTAAAAGAAGTTGCAGAGGGTTGCCACGAATTAGCTACTGAATTTCCAGACGGTCCTGATTTTTATGTATTTCAATCCAGATCTGATTTATATTCACCAGAATTACTAATTATTGGTGCAAATCCGGGAGGAGCCGGAAAATATAGAGACTCTGAACCTTTTAAAAATAAAGGTTGTAGAGATTTGAATGATTTAGGTTATAATTCAAATCAATATATAGATGAAGAATTCAATAAAAATTGGCATATAAATAAACCAATTCTTAAAATGTTTCCAGAAGGTAGATTAAGAAATGTCTTATCCGAATCGGTTATCATGAATGCTATTTACTTCAATACAGGTGATGTAAAGGCATTAAAATCTTTAGAAAATGGTAAAGAAATGTTTAAATTTTGTATAGATAAAACTAGGGAATTTATATATGAAATTTTGAAACCCAAGAATGTTTTATTGTTAGGTATGGATGCTCCTAAATGGATGAAAATTAATTTTAATAAAGAAGAAGATACAATTTTAGAAACACCTGATAATCTGTTCTTAATTCAATCAAAATATATTAATGAAATTAATCACTTCCTTGTTCATCATCCTTCGATGAATCAAAAATTTAACTCCGGACTAAATTTAGATTTGAAAATGAACTATTTTAAAGAATATTTCAAATGAAAAATCTCCAACCAAAAGACATCGACGATGATTTATTGATGCATTTCGAGAATACAGGCGAGGATCCAACAGATTGGGAAGAAGTTACTTTTTTTGATGAAGAAACAGGTTTAGCGGTGGTTTCAGTTGATGGAGTTTATGGAGCGGTCAACAGAAATGGTGAAACGGTAATCCCAATTATTTATGATTATGCAATGATCAGATTTTCCGAAAGTTTACTTGCCGTGAAGAAAAATAACAAATGGGGCTATGTTGATTCTCATCACAAAATTGTAATTCCGTTCGAATACGACAATATTTCAGATTATAAATTTGAAGATGGAAAACTCTGGATGAAAAATAATTCAGTGCTTGGAACAGTAGATTATTTTTCTGAAGATAATGCTTTTGTTTGTAAAGATGGTAAAATTGGAATCATCAACAAGCAGAACGAAATTGTATTCCCGTTCATCTATCAAGAAATTAGTTCTTATAATGAGAAATATTTATGTGTTTCTTACGACAAACTAAAATATGGTGTCGTAGATTTTAATAACAAAACCATACTTCCTTTCAAATATGATTTTTTAATACGAATGAAGCGTTTTTAAATTTTGCAGAAATCAGCGATAAAGATGGCTCCAAAATCGACACTTCTATAAACCTCTATAAAGTAAAAGAAGGAAAATTACTGATGCACGGGATTATGGATTCTAAAGGAAATATTGTGGTTCCCGCAATCAGCAGTGTAGCAATCAATAATTTTATTGAAGGAAAAGCAATGTGTTTCGATTATGAAAAACAGGAATTTTTCATTTTTGACAGCATTAGTAAAGAAATTATATACGCTCCAGAAGATTTGAAAGAAAATGAATCCGAAACCGCGAAAGTCAATTTTATAAGACATTTGATGGGAATGGCACCAGTTAATTTCCCAATATTTTGAAATAAATCAATATCAATATGGCAAAAATAGAACAAATGCTTCGGCTCAAATTTATTGAAGATTTCCTCCGGAGCAGAAAAAACAAAGGCGCTTCCTACGACGAAATTCAGAATTACTTGGAAAAGAAATATGAAGAAGATGATATCGATTTGGATGATCTAAAATTTACAAAACGCACTTTTCTACGCGACAAAGTAGCGATTTCCAAAGTTTTGAAAACGAATATAATTTACCGTCGTTCCACCAATACTTACGCAATTGATGACGATAACTACGATGAATTTCAAGAAGATGTTTTTGATAATTTATTGCTGGTAGAAGCATTTCGCACCATGAAAGGTAAAAAAAACATCATGCTTTTTGAGCAAAGAAAATCCCGAGGTTTGCATTGGTTAAGCGGTTTGGTCCACGCGATTACGCATCAAAAAATCATCACTTTGCAATACACTAAATTTTGGGAAGGCGTTTCACACAAAAAAGTTCTGGAACCTTATGCGGTGAAAGAATTTAAAAATCGATGGTATCTTTTAGCTCACGAAAAAAATGATGAAAAATATTTTCTCAAAACTTTTGGTTTAGACCGTATATCCGACCTGGAAATTGCACCTTCAACTTTTAAACCCAAGAAATATGACGCCGAAAAAGATTTTGAAAATTCGTTTGGCATTATTTCAACCTTAAATGAAACGCCGGAAGAGATTGTACTTTCCTTCGATGCTGATCAGGGGAAGTACATAAAAACGCTTCCGCTGCATCATTCTCAGGAAATTTTGATTGATGATGACGATGAATTCCGAATCAAATTAACACTCGTTCCAACCTATGATTTTGAACGGGAAATACTTTCTCATGGTAGTTCCGTCAAAATTATTTCGCCCCTAAGTTTTAAAAATCATTTAAAATCAGAGGTAGAAAAAATGATGAATAACTTTTCTTAATCTTCAACCGCAATTGTAATCTTTGCTACAAATATGAAAACCCTCTCTAAATCACGCTTCGTTTCTGGCATCCAATGTGATAAAAAAATCTGGTTTGATTTCTACCGTAAAGATTTAAAATTGCCAACCGATG
This sequence comes from Kaistella yonginensis, assembly GCF_030409525.1. Lineage (GTDB taxonomy): Bacteria > Bacteroidota > Bacteroidia > Flavobacteriales > Weeksellaceae > Kaistella > Kaistella yonginensis. Next base: position 51,644 of record NZ_JAUFQB010000019.1, read on the forward strand.
AGCAAACCCAGGCAGTTTTTGATCTTGGACATCGCATCGGAATACTGGCGCAGAACATGTTTCCCAACGGAAAAGATGCAACTCCCGAAGATTATTCCAACTTAAAACCTTCTATAGAAAATACCCAAAAATGGATTTACGAAAAAGTGGAAACTATTTATGAAGCCACTTTCAGCGCCAAAAATGCATTTTGTATGCTCGATATTTTACACCGAAAAGATGAGGAAGTTTGGGCAATAGAAGTGAAGAATAGCACTTCTGTGAAAGATTATCATCTTACGGATGCTTCCCTGCAATATTTTGTGATGAAAAATGCAGGTTTTCCTCCAGATCGATTTTTTATGATGCACATCAATAATCAATACGTAAAACAAGGTGAATTGACGAGCGAAATTTTTGCGTTAGAAGACATTACCGAAGAAGTTATTGCAAATCAAGATTGGGTTGCAGAAAATTTGGAAAGATTACTAAAAATGTTGGAAATTAATGAAGAACCAGAAGTGAAAATTGGCGGACATTGTTCCGATCCTTTTGGTTGCGATTATGCCCATCATTGTTGGAAACATATTCCCGAAAATTCGGTTTTTGAACTATATCGCGGTGGAAATAAAGGTTGGAATTTGTACGAACAAAATATTTTAAAAATTGATGAAATTCCCGATGATTTTTCTTTAACTCATTTTCAAAATCTACAACGAAATGGTTTGCAAAATAATGAAAGTTATATTGATGAAATTGCGATTAAAAATATTATTTCTCCTTGGGAATTTCCTTTGTATTTCTTTGATTTTGAAACTATTTTCCCTGCCATTCCAGTTTTAGATGGTACAAGACCTTATCAACAGGTTCCGTTTCAATATTCCCTGCATATTTTAGATGAATACGGAAACCTTTCTCACAAAGAGTTTTTGGCAAATCCCGAAGATTTCAGCAATGGTGAAAATCCTCTAAAGCACTTGGTTCAGCAATTGAAAAAAGATTTTGGCAGCAAAGGAAATATTGTTACGTACAACCAAAGTTTTGAAATATTAAGACTAAAAGAATTAGCACAACGTTTCCCGGAAGATTCAGATTTTCTATATAGTTTAGTAGAACGAGTTGTAGATTTACTCCCAGTTTTTCAAGGTGGATATTGTTATTTTCCTGCAATGAAAAATTCGGCTTCCATCAAAGCGGTTTTGCCGGCAATTGCTCCCGATTTTACTTATGAAAATTTAGAAGTTCAGGATGGTGGAGCTGCCAGTTCTCTGTTTCATCAATCGATCGAAAATGGAAATTTCACAGATGAAAATTTGAGAGAAAATCTTCTAAAATATTGCGAAAGAGATACTTTGGCAATGGTGGTCATTTATCAGTTTTTGATGGAGAATATTTAATTTTACTCTGCGACGCAATTTGTCTGATTGCCAGCTTACCTTTACCTCAATAAAAAATTACATAAAATGGAAAAAGAGGCAGTAAGTGCATTTGAAATGCATAATAATGAAATTCTCGTAGCGATCAAATGCCGCGAAAAGGAAAATGAAGTGGGTTTTGATTATTTTCTGGAATTCACGCCAATCAGCAATATACTGGAAAAAATACCGACAGATCAAAACCAGATGCACGACAGTTTTTACGGTGCATTTGATGAGCTGAATGAGCGTTTTCCCTGGCATGATTTTCAACCCGTAAATATTGATGAAGATTTTTCGGAGTATGTCGCAGACCTTTTGGTAGAGAAGATCAACCACAGCAACAGACTCTTTCGCAATGCGCAAAAAAAGGAGTTTGAAGAAATTTTAGGTATCCATTTAAGATCCAAAGATGTAGAGATAAAAACGGGCGTTTTTTCAATTGATGTCGAAAGCCTGAACAAAGTAACCGACTATGATTATCAGGAATTTGTAGATTCTTACGCGCAAGAGATCGGGCAGAAATTTAAATTGCTGAGCACAGTGGAAAGATGGGAAACCTTCAATGCAGAATCTTTCGAATTTGTGGGTAATTTAGAGATCGCCGAAAGTTCCATCGTTCTCAAAGACAGTGATGGTGATGTCCGGTATGTTTTAGCCGCTGATAAATATAAATTCACGGTTGATCCTTTGACATATAGTGCGAAGAAATGGGAATGGGTTTCGGTGAGAAAGTAGCTTTTAATATGGACGGAAGTTTTATTTAGCTAAACCTTAAAAAAATCGTTAATTTTTCTTAAATTTCAACTTCTAATAAATAATTTATCAATTCAATATTTACTTCCAAATGAATCATATTTCCACCCTACTTCAGGAAATGAACCTGGAGCAAAAAAAAGCTTTCGTTCAGATATTAGGTTTAAAGCAAAATGATGATAAAGAAATTGTTTCTAAAATCTCAAAGCTTTTACTTCCGGCAAAGGGATTGTTTCAGGATCCTTTAAATTACAAACAGTTTATTACTTCTATTGCTGAAAAGAATAATGAAAACATTGATTTTTCCAAAGGAATTCTTCATGCTGAAAGAGAACTTTATTTAGAATTATTTCAAAACGAATTTGAAAAATTAAGTCAGGAAGAAAAAGACAAAATCGTTGAAGAGCTGGGAAAAGCGGGATTAGATAAAAATCAAATTGCTTCCTTAAGCGGAATTGGTGCGTTGGGCGCAGCTCAACTCTCTGGCTTTGGTATTTACATGTTAGCAAGTTCTACGGTCGGTGCCATTACTTCTCTTTTGGGGATTACGCTTCCCTTCGCTTTATACACCGGAATGTCTTCCGCTATTTCTTTCGTCATAGGTCCTGTCGGTTTTCTGGTAATGGGTGTAATGCTGTACCGCAGTTTCAAACATGTTAAAAGCTGGAGTGAAGCTCAGGAAATATTGCTGGCAAGTTGGAATGAATTGGGAACACTCGTAAAAGGTGATTTTGCAAAAGGAACGCAGATCTTTAAATACATTGCGGCCTCCAGAATTGTTTTAGAAACGAATTATGCCAAGGAAATTGAAGAAAATGAAAATAAAATAGAAGCGTTTGGTCGTGAGGGGGAAAATTTAGAAAACGAATATTTAAACTTGGAGTCAAAAATTTCTTCAGTTGAAAATGAAGTATTGGAAATGAAATCATCAGTCAGTGATCTTAAAATAGAAATACTTCAACTGGAAAAACAAATCAATAATATCGGTTTAGAAATTTCGGATAGTGAAGCAGAAATGAATAGTCTTAAAAATAGTCAGACAAAAATTGAAGATGAAAAGCGCTCTCTACTTTCAGAGATCAATAGTATCAAAATGGAATCTACTCAGCTCAATGAAAAAATAAAAAATATTACTGAATAATCTTTAAACATAAAAATATTACTATGTCCAACGAAATTTTTGCAAAAGATTTATATATAATTATTACCAAAGAAGATGTCGATAAGGCAGTTTCATATCTATCGAAAGGAAAACACAATTTGATAAATTCTACCAAATATGATGTGCTTTTACCAAATGGTAACACGCTTCCGCCCAAAGAATTGATGAGATGTACAGCGGAGATAATGGGATACAGTTTGAGGGAGGATGGTTTTGCTGGTGGACAGGTTAATATCCCGCTTAAAAAACTAGGTTTTAAAATTGTCGACAAAGGAGGAAATCCAATTTGATTTTTTAAAAGAAATCAGAAGGAAAATGATTAATTAAAAAATCTATTGTATGTTTAAGATACAAATGTTCCTATCTAAAAGTCTACTTAAAGATAATCAAAATATTTCCCAGAAATGAATATTAAAATTTTACGCAAGAAGAAAACTGCTTTAAAAGAGATTAAAATAATTGTCAGTAAGATTAATAGGGGCATCATTGAAAATAGAAGTCAGAAAGTAAGTCGGAAATATAATTTGTTTCTTACCGAAATTGGAATGTCGACCAGAAGGAATTTTGATGAATTAACCAGATACGAGAGACAATTCAAAAATTTTGGAATAACTTTTTGGGATAAAGAAAAAGAAATAAAACATCTGCGAAAATTTAAAAAAAACTCAACGATAACATTTAAGAAAATTTTGATGAAAGAAAATTCGGAAGACAACAACATGGCTCAAGTAAAACATGCTGGAAAAATAAATATTTCTAAATCTGAAAGCGGAATAACTCCATACCAACACCAACAAGATGCATTTTATAATCTACAGAAAGAAATAATTAAGAGTGGAAAAAATCCTTTTGCAGGACTTTTAGTGTTACCAACTGGTGGAGGGAAAACCTTAACTTCCGCGTTGTGGATTGCGAAAAATTTTCTTGATAAAAATAAAAAAGTTTTGTGGATTGCACATAGACATGAATTATTGGAACAAGCAAAAGGAACTTTCACAAACACTTTAGCTTACTCGGATGTATTTCGGGAGAAAGATAATTTTAATTACAGGATTATTTCAGGAATTCACGATAAGCCGATTAACATTAAGAAAACAGATGATATAATTTTTGCCAGCAAAGATAGTTTGAACGCCGGCTTTGAACATTTACTTCAAAACTGGATTAAAAATAATACCGACGAAATTTTTTTAGTGATAGATGAAGCGCATCACGCAACCGCAAAAACGTATAGAAAACTCATTGATAATATTCAAAAAAATGTAAAAACATTTAGATTGTTAGGACTTACTGCAACACCAACCAGAACTGCAGAAAACGAGAAAGGACTATTAAAAAAAGTATTTGCGGATGATATTATTTTCAAAATAGATTTGAAAACCCTTATTAGATTTGGAATTTTATCTAATCCAGTTTTTGAAGAAGAACCTACCGGACAAAATTTTATTAGAGATTTAACGGATCAGCAAATTGAATTGTTGAAAACCTTTGATATAAATAGCATCGGAGATAAAATTGCTGAAAACATCGCAAAAAATAAAGAAAGAAACTTCAAGATTGTTGATACCTATGTTTCAAATAAAGAGAAATATAAGCAGACTTTAGTGTTTGCATTAAATGTGGATAATGCGATTGCACTTAACAAACTTTTTCAGGAACACGGTATAAAATCCGATTACGTAATTTCAAGTGTGAGAGATTCAGTTACTGGTATAACCTCAAATTTTACTAAAGAGAACAAAGAAAAAATAGAAGATTTTAGAAAAGGAAAACTTGAAGTTCTAATCAATGTAAATATACTTACGGAAGGAACAGATGTTCCCAATGTGCAATCTATATTCCTGGCAAGACCTACGATTTCTACCATTTTAATGACACAAATGATTGGTCGTGGTTTGCGTGGTCCAAAAGCTGGAGGAACGAAAGAAGCTTATATAGTAAGTTTTCTGGACGATTGGGAAGATAAAATCGCCTGGATAAATCCAGAAAAATTATTTATTGAAGAAAATGTAGATTTTAATGATACAGATAAAGAAACTAAAAAACAATTAATCAGATTAGTATCCATTAGCAAAATTGAAGAATTTGCAATTTTGGCGAATAGCATTATAGATCCTGAAACTAAAATGCAATTGGAGAAGCTAGACTTCATTCAAAGAATACCAAAAGGTATTTATCAATTTAGATATCTGGTGAAATCTGAAGGAGTGGAAGTTGAAAAAAACTGTGAAATTCTGGTTTATGATAATATCGAAAATTCATACAAAAATCTTGTTGAAACGTTGCCATACTTTGTAAAGGATAACAATTTAGAAGAAAGAGAAATTCTCGATGAGCAGGAACTTGTTTTATACTCTAAACAAATAGAAGATGAATTTTTCTCTGGTGTTGACCGCTATCCTGCGTATAGCATTGAGGACATTAAAAGCTTATTACAATATTATATTGTACAAGATGAAATTCCACAATATATAGAACTAAAAGATCGCGAGAATTTTGATATTGATAGAATAGCTCACGAAATCTATGATAAAGATTTAGGGCCACGCTCAGAAAAAGAATTAATTGATAGCTATTGGATCGGAAGTGAAATTGAATGGCAAACTTTCTTTAATTATGACAAAAGAATCTTTTTAAATGAAATAAATATTGCAAAAAGTAGACTCCTCCATCCGGATTTGTATTCCAAAGAACGCACTTCTCCCACAGAAACTCAAGAATTACGAAGGTTTGAAAATATGTCTTTGTATGATATTAGAAGTGCAGATCCCGCATACGAGAAAGCATTAAGAGATCAGGTTTTCAAAAAATATACTGACAAAAATGGTTACTATTTTAGTGCAGCAAGTGGATTTAAAAGCAAAAGCAGATTAAGTTTTCAAGTAGATCATATAAAGCCGATGCATAACGGTGGTTTAACTGTTTTAGAAAATCTTCAACTTTTAACAAGAGCAGAAAATATGGTGAAAGGAGCGAAATAAATTAAATTTTACTAACTCTCATTAATCCTAAAAATTATAAATGACCCAATCCAATATCAAAAAACTCGAAATCGAACTTTGGGAAGCCGCAGACGAACTGCGTGCGAACTCTAAACTCACGGCCTCTGAATATAAAGATCCCTTGCTGGGTTTAATTTTGCTGCGTTTTGCAGAAAACAAATACGAAGAAGCCAAAGAAAATTTAAGTCAGACTTTACCGATCAATCCGCGGACGAAACAAAGACGCGAAGCCACTAAAGAAGATTTTGCGGCGGCAGGTTCTATGCTTTTGCCCGAGAAAGCGCAATATACCTATTTGGCTTCTTTGCCCGAAAGTGAAGATCTGGCAGAAGCCGTAAATACCGCCATGAAACTCATCGAAGCGGAATACGAAGAACTCGCAGGAATTTTACCTAAAAACTATCAGGATTTAACGCCGGAAGATGATTCGGATAATAATTTGTTGGCAAATCTGATTCGGATTTTTAATTCCGATTCGGTGCGGAATGCAAAAGGCGATGTGTTCGGTCTCGTTTATGAATATTTCCTGATGAAATTGTCTATGATGGGCGCTGGTGCGCAAGAAGGTGGCGAGTTTTTTACGCCACCTTCTTTGGTACAATTAATTGTCAATTTTATACAGCCGAATCACGGGATTATTCATGATCCGGCGTGTGGATCGGGCGGAATGTTTGTGCAAACCGCGCATTTCATCAAAGACACCGAAAACAAAAGTGTCAACGAAGCCATCACCGTTTATGGTACGGAATATAAATCGAACACCACGCGTTTGGCGAAAATGAACTTAGCCATTCACGGCATCGAAGGGAAAATTGCGAACAACAATTCCTTTTATTCCGATCCGTTTGAACTGTTTGGGAAATGCGATTTCGTGATGGCGAATCCGCCTTTTAATGTGGATAAAGTAGATGCGAAAAATAAATTTCTGGCAGAAGATCAGCGTTTGCCTTTTGGTGCGCCTTTAACGGGGAAAGGAATGATTGGGAATGGCAATTATCTGTGGATTCAGTATTTTATGTCGTACCTCAATCCGACCGGAAGAGCGGGTTTTGTAATGGCTTCTTCGGCGACAGATGCCGGAAATGCGGAGAAACGCATTCGGGAAGAACTCGTCAAATCGGGTAATGTGGACTGTATTGTTTCCATCAGCAACAACTTTTTTTATACGCGTTCTTTGCCGTGTCATTTATGGTTTTTCGATAAACGGAAATCGAAGAGCAACCGCGACAAAATTTTAATGATCGATGCCCGGAATGTCTATCGGAAAGTAAGCACCACCATCAATGATTTCTCGGAAGAGCAGATGGAAGGTTTAACCGCAATCATGGCAATGCACCGTGGTGAAGCACCTAAAGTTGCCAAAGATAATGCCTGGTTCAACGAACATTTCCCCGACGGAAAATACCGCGACATTGAAGGATTGTGCAAAGTGGTGAATTTGGACGAAGTAGCCGAGCAGGATTACAGTTTAACGCCGGGAAGATATGTAGGCGTAAACATCGATATTGATATGGATTTTGATTACAAAAGCCGTATGGAAATCTTGCACAGCGAATTGGCTGAACTGAATACCGAAGCCAATGATTTGATGAACCAAATTCAATCTTTTAAATTATGAAGGAGGGTTGGAAAAGACATAAATTGAATGAGTTAGCAGATATGCGATTAGGTAAAATGTTAGATCAAAATAAAAATAAAGGGGAATTCTATGATTATTTGGCTAATGTAAATGTACAATGGGGAGAAATTATTTTAGATAATTTAAAACAAATGAAATTTGAATCTAGCGAATTTGATCGTTATGGTTTGAATGTAGGGGATATTGTAATGTGTGAAGGTGGCGAACCTGGGCGTTGTTCTATTTGGAAAGGACAGAGAAAGGTAATGATGATACAAAAGGCATTACACAGAATTAGGGCGAAAAGTGAAGTGAATAGTTACTTTTTATATTACTACTTATTTTACCGAGGAAAAAGCGGATATTTTGAAGGTTATTTTACAGGCTCTACAATTAAGCATTTTACTGGAGAAAGTTTAGCTAAAGTTGAAATTGATATCCCGCCCATCCAAACCCAGCGAAAAATTGCTTCTATATTATCGGGTTATGATGATTTGATAGAGAACAACCTGAAGCGCATCAAAATTCTGGAAGAAATGGCACAACAAACCTACGAAGAATGGTTTGTGCGGATGCGTTTTCCGGGCTATGATAGTGCGGTAATGAATGAAGAAACGGGGTTGCCGGAAGGTTGGGAGAAGGTGAAGTTGGGGGAATATTTAAATTTTAAAAAAGGGAAAAAAGTCGAAGAAATATGTGGATCAAAAGAAATTGGAACTGAAAAGGTTTTGCTTTTAGATTCGTTAGAAAGTGGAAAATTTAACTTTACAAAAATCGGAAAACATGAACTTGTAAAACGTGGTGATATTTTAATGTTAATGGACGGTGCGCGAAGTTCTTATGTTTTTCAAGCAGATAACGGAATAATAGGTTCTACACTTGCTAAAGTAGATTTGAAGAAAATTCCATCTAGCTTTATGTTTTATTATTTTCAAAATAATCTAGAATGGTTACAAATCAATAATACAGGTGCTGCAATTCCGCATGCAAATCCGAAGTTTATAAAATCCATCAATTTTAAACTGCCTAAAGAAAAAATCTTAATGTTATGGGAAGACTTTGCAAATCCTATTATAGATAATATTTGGAATTTAAAAGATCAAAACCAGCGCTTACGCGAGGCACGTGATCTTTTGTTGCCGCGGTTGATGATGGGGATTGTGGAGGTGTGAGGATGTCTGAACTTTGATGAAGCTGATTTTTGTGATTAGTTTGATTTTTTATGATGAAGCAAAATAAGATCACAGAAGACAAGCAACCTGAAATCATGGAAATCATTTAATCATAGAAATCATAGTTCAGACATTCAGACATTATTCAGATCTAGGGAAACATTAATCCAAAATAAAAGCAGCATGATCAACGAGCAGTATAAATATTCAGAGCTAACTTCTAAAATTATTGGCTGTGCCATGAAAGTGCACAGTGCTTTGGGAAACGGTTTCCAGGAAGTGATTTACCAGCGAGCTTTACAGATCGAGATGAACGATAACAATCTGTCTTTCTCCAGAGAACATGTAATGCCAGTTTATTATAAAGATCAGGAAATTGGTACAAGAAGAGTTGATTTTTTGGTAGAAGAAGTGATTTCGGTGGAATTGAAAGCACTTATAAAATTAGAAGACGTTCACTTTGCACAGGCAATTAATTATCTGGAAGCCTACGATTTGGAAGTCGGTTTATTAATCAATTTTGGAGCAAAAAGTTTAGAGTTTAAACGTTTACTCAATAGTAAATTCAATCAAAAAAATCAGGGTAATCCTGATGTAAAATAACATAACATAAAAACAACAAATATGGAAACTTGGGAATTTTATCAGGAAAAATTAGACCACTACAGAGAAGAGCTGGACAATGGCAATCATGATGTAGAACAGGACGTAGTAGATCTGGAGGAAAACTTAAAAAGAGATATAGAGATGTGCTTCGAAGAGAAAGATGCAGCTCCTTACAAAAAGGTTCTCAAAGCCTTGAAAGCTTTAAAAGTAGAATTCGAATTTTATGATCAGGAAGGAGAACTCGATATGATGTTCCCCGATCGGCATGATGATGATTTTGATGAGGATAGTATGAATATTTTTGGGAATGATTAAACTAGATAAAAAATTAAAATGAATTTTGAAAATCTAAAAGATCTTGTAAATAAGATTAATAATGAATGTGGGGAATTTTGTAGTAAGTTCCAATATAAAAGGAAAGAATTACTTGGTTTAGGAAGAATTGCAGCTGCTAATCAATTATACAGTTATACTGACGAGGAAAGAAATTGGGCTATTAATAAAGGAGGAGGAACGGAGTTACAATATCATGTTTTTTTGAGAGATGATTTGCTTGGCTATGGATTAGGTTTTAATACACAGTATGTTCCATTTGCAAATGACAAAAGCACTGTTGAGTATATGGAGCCCTATGCAAAGAGTTACTTATCGCAACATAATTTAGAAACCGCACTACTGAATAAAGGGTTCACTTATATTTATGGTGATAAGAATGATTTACAATACATAACTCATGATAAATATATACTCATAGGAAAAGAAATAGAAATTAGTAAAAATGGCAGTTTCAAAATAACTGATGAGGGTTTTAACCAAATTATAAATGATTTAACAGGAATTTTATTTGATACTTATGTTAAAATAATTGATGGGATAAATATTGATAAAATCACGACTATGAAAATTGATAATTTAAAAAGAGCATTGCTACATAAAAAGCAAATTATTCTACAAGGTCCTCCTGGAACTGGAAAAACCTATACTGCAAAAGATTTAGCGGAGCAGGTAATTTTTGGTAATATAACTTCAATTAAAAAAGAACAGAAAAAACGACTAGAGGAAAGCGGACAGTTCGAGCTGGTACAATTTCATCCATCTTACTCATATGAAGATTTTGTCCGCGGAATTACTGCAAAAAGCAAAGGGGATAAAATAGAATATGTTACAGAAGATCGTATTCTAGCATCATTTGCAAAGAAGGCTTTTATGAATTATGTAAGTTCAACCAAAGGCACGGAAATTATTTCAAAAAAAGAATGGGCAAGGGAAAAGCTTGCAGATTATGCTGAAATCGTACAGGAGAAAATTGATTCCGAAGGAGAATACCGTCTTACTGACAAAGTGAAATTGATTGATACCGATGAAAATGCTTTTTATTACACTGGAGATAATTGGTTTGATGGCATTCGACACCGTATGAAATTTAATGATATTGTTGAAGCCTATCTTTCAAATCCCGTAGATAAAAAATCTTTTAAATTATTAGATAATATTTCTGGTTCTGCAAAACAGCACTACGGATATTATTATAATGTTTTGGAGAAATTTCGAGCTAACCTCACAACAGAATATTCTGAATCTAGGAATGCTACAGTTGCGTCGGAGAGAAAATATGTTATGATCATTGATGAAATAAACCGGGCAAATCTACCAACGGTTTTAGGTGAATTAATTTATGCTCTCGAATATCGGGGTGAAAGTATCAACAGTCTTTATGAAATTAGTGAAGGAGACCGGTCAATAACTATTCCCGAAAATCTCTACATTATCGGAACGATGAACACAGCAGATCGAAGTGTTGGTCATATTGATTATGCTATCAGAAGACGATTTGCTTTTAAAGATATTCTCCCTGATCCTGCTCCAATTCATGAGGCTGGAAAAGAATATTTCAATCATATCTCGGGACTTTTTATCAAGGATTACAAAACTGATAAAACACGCCGGACTAAATCAGAATGTCTAGCTTCAGATTTTAAACCGGAGCAGGTTTGGCTAGGTCACAGCTACTTCATCACAAAAGAACCAACCGAAGAAAATCAACTTCCAAGCGAACAGGAACAGATGGAACAGAAACTTGAGACTGAAATTTTGCCGATTTTGCGAGAATATGTAAGTGATGGAATTTTGTTAGAAGAGGAAACTAAAATGCATCTTTTGAAACTGGATATTATTTTATAATGAAACCACTTGATTTCCCTGAGCAGTATAGAAACAGTATTACAACTCGCCATTCTCATTTTAATTTTAATGGATGGAACGAACTTTCGTACTCGTTTACTTTTCCAAATCATCGAAATAATGATAATCAGTTTTGCTATAATATTTTGAAAACGGAGAATGATTTTTATATTGAGGTTTCATACTTTATAGGAGTTGATCATATTCCTGAAACTGGTAAAACTATATATGTTTCGCCTAAATATAATGATGGAGAAAAGGAAACGGATTATTTGAAAATGCTTTTCGAGGCATTAGGAAACGCAGATGTAGTTCAGTACACAGATGAATTGTTTCTTGTAAAATGGGATGAACCTGTAATAAGCATTGAGCAAAAGCAGGATCATCTTACTCCACTTCTCATTGTCGTATTTCTGAATCTTTTGAAGACTATTGTAAAAAAAGGAGTGAAACGCTCATATTATCGTGTAGAAAATAACCTTAATTCTATGATAAAAGGAAAGATTCTTATTGCAAAAAACATCAAAAAGAATCACGTTCAGAATAAATTTCTGAATGTTTATTGTAGTTACGAGGAATACGGAATTAATCATCCTGAAAATCGTTTACTTAAAAAGGCTTTAAATTTCGTAAAACGCTATCTTGATTCAGTTCCGAATCTGAAGAATCACGAATTTACTGGAAGGATTTATAATTTTGTGAATCCGGCGTTTGAAAATGTCTCAGATGAGGTTCAAATATCAGAAATAAAAGCACTGAAGAATAATTCTTTTTATAAAGAATATGATCAAGCACTGCGTCTTGCTAAAATGATCATAAAAAGGTTTGGTTATAATATTTCCAGTATGGAAAAGAAAATGATCGAAACACCGCCTTTTTGGATTGATATGTCTAAACTTTTTGAACTTTATGTTTTGGCACAATTGAAGCAAAAATATGGAAATGATTTAAGTTTTCAGTATCCAGGAAAAGGAACATTTGTAGATTTTTTGGTACACAGTGATGATGAAAAAATAATCATAGATACAAAGTATAAAGTTGGATGGACAAAGGGTGATTACGATATGCATGATATCCGACAGTTAAGTGGATACTCAAGAGATTTGACGATTCTGAAAAAGCTTTATCCGGATATTAAGGTAGGTGCTTATCCTGTTGTTGATTGCCACATCATTTATCCTAATATGTTAGCTAATGAAGAATTAGAAAAAAATCCAAGTGAAAGTATCAAAGGATTTTATAAATTTACAAAACAACCCATTAAATTACCCCAAATAAACTAATGTCCTACGAATACTCAGAAGACGCACTTATAGAACAAGCCACCGAAGACGTTCTCAAAGAACTCGGTTGGAAAGTGGTAACTGCCTGGCAAAATGAAAGTTTTGGCGAGCAGGGTTTGTTGGGTCGTGATAACAAAACGGAAGTGGTTTTGGAACGGTATCTTTTGGCGGCTCTGAAAAGACTGAATCCCGATTTGCCGGAATTGGTTTATTCCAGAGCCATTGAAAAATTGGTGCAGCACGAAGCAGATAAAACCATTGCGCAACAAAACAAAGCCAAATACCAGTTTCTGAAAAATGGCGTAGAGGTTTCGTTTGTGAATGCAGAAGGTAAATCGCAAAAGAAAACTTTAAGAATATTTGATTTTAAAGATTACCACAATAATGATTTTCTGGCGGTTCGTCAGTTGGAAGTCAGTGGAGAATTGCATAACCGACGTCCAGATGTCATTGGTTTTGTAAATGGAATTCCTTTGGTTTTCTTTGAATTAAAATCGCATGCAAATGATTTAAGATCTGCTTACGATGATAATTTTAAGGATTATAAAGACACCATTCCGCATTTGTTCTACCACAATGCTATCGTAATTCTGTCTAATGGTACTGATGCAAAAGTTGGTACGATTACAAGTCCTTATAAATATTTCCTGGACTGGAAACGAATCACGGAAGAAGCGGAAGGGATAGTCAGTTTAGATACCATGCTGCGTGGAACTTGCGCTCCTGAAAATTTGATGGATCTTTTTGAAAACTTTTTGCTGTTCGATGAAAGCAATGGCAATATTGTAAAACTGATGGCTAAAAACCACCAGTTTATTGGTGTTAATAAAGTACTGGATAATGTTTCCAACATCGAGGATCTGGAAGGGAAATTAGGGGTTTACTGGCATACGCAAGGTTCGGGAAAAACCTATTCCATGGTTTTTCTGTGTGAAAAAATCCACCGAAAATTTGGCGGCTCATATACTTTCTTAATTGTCGTAGATCGCACCGAATTGGAAAATCAAGCTTATGATACTTTTTCTGGAGTTGGTGTGGTGACTAATAAAAACGTAATCGCAGGAAAAAAGAAAGGAGTTACGGGAAGAGATCATTTAAGAGAATTGTTGAGTGAAAACCACCGCTATGTATTTTCATTAATACATAAATTTTCCATCGATCCGAATTTGGAAACCGAATATCCATTAATTACGGACCGAAAAAATATCATCGTCATTTCTGATGAAGCACACCGAACTCAAGGCGGGAAATATGCAAGAAATATGCGCTTTTTTGGTTTGCCACATGCTTCTTATTTAGGTTTTACCGGAACACCGATTATCAAAGATGAAGAAGAAGTGACCAAAAATATTTTTGGGGAATATGTTTCAGTGTATGATTTCAAAAGAGCGATTGAAGATGAAGCAACGCTTCCGTTGAAATATTTGAATCGAGGCGAAAAATTAAATATAGAAAATCCCGTTTTAGATGAGCAAATGGCGGAGATTTTAGAAGAAGAAGATTTAGACGAAGATCAACAAAAGAAACTGGCATATTTATTTAAAAAAGAATATCCAATTTTAACTTCAGAATCTCGACTTCGTGCGATTGCGAAAGATTTGGTATGGCATTTCAATGAGCGCGGTTATCAAGGAAAAGCAATGTTTGTGGCACTAGACAAGCCAACTGCAGTGAGAATGTATGATTTTGTGATGGAATATTGGCCAGAATATTTAGCAGAATTAGAACAAAGAATCTCGAAAGCCAAAGATAGTCAAGAAGAAATGGAATTGCAGCGAAAATACAATTTGGTACAATCTACCGAAGTTGGTGTTGTGATAAGTTCTGAGCAAAATGAAATTGATAAATTCAAAAAAATGAATTTAGAAATTGAACCACACCGCAGAAAAATGGTGGAAAGAAATCTGGAAAAAGAATTCAAAAATGAAGAAAATCCATTTCGTTTGGCAATCGTTTGTGCAATGTGGATTACTGGTTTTGATGCACCTTGTGTTTCTACCGTTTACCTAGATAAACCGATTAAAGGACATACTTTGATGCAGACAATCGCCCGTGCCAATCGTGTGTATGATGATGAAAAGGAAAACGGATTGATCGTTGATTACGGTAATGTTTATCAGCAGTTAGAAAAAGCTTATGCCATTTATGGTGAAGGTCAGAAAGGAAAGGGTAGCGACGATGGAAAAAAAGACACGAAACCGTTTGAGCAATTAAAAGCAATGGCTGCCGAAATTCAATCCGCGATTGAGGAGGTGGAAACGATGTTGAAGGAAGAAGATTTTAGTTTGACTGCTTTGATAGAAGCAACAGCGATGGGAAAAATTGCAGCGGTAAATAATGGAGCCAATGCCGTTTGCAGAAATGAGGAATCACGGGCGAAGTTTGAGATCGCGGCTCGAAATGTTTTTCGCAAATACAAAGCGTTATTTCCCGAAAAAGAAGCCAGGAAATTTACGAAGCAGTACAATGCGATTGATGCGATTTACAATAAACTCAATCAGAAAACAAAAAGTGCCGATGTTACAGAAATCATTATGAAACTGCAAAGTGTTGTAAATGATTCCATCGTCATCGATACCGTTTCTGAACCTATAAATATTGCCATTGATTTATCCAATTTAGACGCAGATGCTTTAAGAAAAGCTTTTGAAAAAGTACAGCGCAAAAATGAACTGGTTTATGATCTTAACAAAGCAGTAGAGAATAAACTGGAGCAGATGCTGAAAGAAAATCCGTTACGAATGGATTTTTACGACCGCTATAAAGAAATTGTAGAAGCCTATAATAATGGTAAATCAGAAGCGGAATTAAAGCGAAGTTTTGAACAATTGACAGCTTTTGTTCAAACCCTCTCTAAGGAGGAGAAAAGAGCTTTTACAGAAAATTTGGATGAACCCACTTTATCGATTTTCGATTTACTCATTCAAAATAAAGAGCTTTCAAAGTCAGAAAGAGAGCAGGTCAAAAAAGTTGCAAAAGACACTTTGGAAAAACTTCAGAACGAAAAATTAAACATTCCGAACTGGAAAGAAAGCCGGGAAATGAAAGCTGGTATCAAAACTACGATTTACGATCAGTTGCTTTGGTTACCTGAAGATAAATATACTGATGAGGAAGTGAGTTTGAAAAGTTTGGCGGTCTATCAGCATGTTTATAGTTATGCTTATTTTTAAGATCAAAGAAATTAAATCTACCTTATAAAATTGTAAACCTAAATTTTCCATGACAAAAATTTACAAAATCGCGCTATTAGAAGACAATACAAAGCAACTGGAAAAACTGGAAGATTACATCGGAAAAATTCCAAATGCGGAATTGGTTTTAAAAAGTAGAAGTTCTGATGATTTTTTTGAACAATTAAAAAATTCTTCTCCGGAGATTTTAATTGCAGATTTAGATTTAGGAAATGATAGTATGACGGGAATGGAAGTTGCCATAGAACTGAAAATGCCAGTCTTTTTTGCAAGTATCAATACAGCAGATTATGTTGAAGATATGGAACATCTCAAAAGAGATTCGGAAGTTTGCGTAGATCATATTACGAAACCATTTACCGAAGAGCAGTTTGCAAAAAGTTTTAAAAGATTTTTGAAAGAAGTGCAGCTGTTTTCGAACTTGAAGTATGTTCATTTGGATTTCAATAAGACGAAAAGGAATAAAATTTTCATAGATGACATCGTCTATTTGTGTGCAGATAAACAAGCCGGATCTGAATCTAATAACAAGCAAATATATTTCACCACTCGGAAAAATGAAAATCTCATCGATTTTTCATTTTCAAAAATGGAAGAGAAGGGTTTGCTGAAATCGCAGTTTGTAACGATTCACAAATCTTTTAGGGTGAATAAAAAACACATCAAATGTTATCATAAAAAATCAGCCACCATCGAAATTAATGTTTTTGATGAAGTTGGTAAGACAAGAAGTCATCAATTGTCTGTGTCTGAAAATTACCAAAATGACATAAAAAAGAACTTCGGCTAAACGCTCTAATTCCTCATATTACCGCTTTTATTACTGCGTTTTCCATCTTATGATTGGGGAACGCTTTTTTTTGTTTTTTGGATTTTGTTTTGAAGTATAATAAACTTAACAATAAAACATTAAAAAGAATTATGAAAACAATTGAGGGGAATAAAATGATTCCTTCTGTTAATTATCATTTATGGGAACCCTGTAATATGAGATGCAAATTTTGCTTTGCTACTTTTCAAGACGTGAAAATACAATTGCCTAAAGGTCATTTACCCAAAGAGGAATCGATGAAATTGATAGAAGAAATCGCAGATTTCGGTTTCGTGAAGATCACTTTTGCAGGTGGTGAACCAACTTTATGTCCTTGGATTTCAGAATTGATAAAATTGGCGAAAGAAAATGGATTAACAACCATGATTGTTACTAATGGTTCTAAACTTAGTGAAGAATTTTTAATTGAAAATCAAAAAAATTTAGATTGGATTATTTTAAGCATTGATAGTATTCACCCAGAAACGAATATTAAATCAGGAAGAGCAATTACTGGAAAAAACCCAATTATAGAAGATGATTACAAAATGATTATTGATAGCATTAAAAAGTATGGTTTTCAATTAAAAATTAATACAGTAGTGCATCGTCACAATTACAGCGAATCTTTAATGGATCTAATGAAATATGCTCAACCAGAAAGATGGAAAGTATTTCAGGTCTTGCCAATCAAAGGAGAAAATGATGAACATATCGATGAATTTGTAATTGATGAGTCAGAATTTAATCATTTTATTACTACACATCAAGCATTAAAAGAGGAGGGAATAATGATTACGGAAAATAATTCTGAAATGAAAGATAGTTACGTAATGATTGATCCTGCAGGGAAATTCTATACCAATAAAAATGGTTTTCAGGAATATAGTGAGGCGATTTTACAGAATGGAATTAGAAATTCGTTTCAGCAAATGAATTATAATTACGACAAGTTTGTTGCGAGAGGAGGAATTTATAAATGGTAGTGAAATGTATAAAAGAGTAAGGGCACTTTTGTAAAAAAGTATTTGTAAATAATTAAAAATTTAACTTTTAAAAATTAATAAAAATGACAAAGAAAATGACACCACAACAAAATTAAGCCAACACTCAAAATTCTAACAAGGGAACTATCGGTGTTAATCAGCAAAATGCAAAAGCAAACGGAAACATAGGAAAACAACTCAACCCGAATCAGAATAAAAAATAGTAGAATATTTAATCCTCAGTAAATTACTGGGGATTTTTGCATTTGTTCAAATTCCATTATATCTTATCGTAATAATTCTTTATTAAACAGGTTTAAAACTTTTCAATTACTAAAAATATTTCGGAAATTTACAGAGCAATTACATCTTATGAAAACAGAAAACCTAATAGAAATTTATCAAGCCGGTGATGGCTCTACTCAAATCAATGTCCAATTTGAGGAGGATATGGTTTGGCTTACTCAAGTTCAGATGATGGAATTGTTTGGGAAAGCAAGAACGACTATTACAGAATGCATTCTAAATGTGTTTTCGGAAAACGAACTGGTTCAAGAAGCAACATGTCGGAAATTCCGACAAGTTCGAACGGAAGGTAAAAGAACTATTGAAAGTGAAATTGAGCATTACAATTAAAATGAGATTAAATCTGGTGGTTAATGAAAAAATATAATTTATAAAATCAAAATTATTTCTGAAATTTGCAGAACAATTACACTTAATGAAAACAGAAAATCAAATAGAAATTTACGAAAATATAGACTCTGGTGTTTCACTTGAAGTGCAGTTTGAAGGAGATACCGTTTGGTTGTCGCAAAATCAATTGAGTGAATTATTTAAGCAAACGAAACAAAATATAAGTCTGCATATAAATAATTGTTTTAAAGAAGGCGAGTTGGATTCAAATTCAGTTGTCAAGGATTCCTTGACAACTGCAGCAGATGGAAAGAAATATAAGACCAAATTTTACAATTTAGATGTCATCATTTCAGTTGGCTACAGAGTAAAATCCAAACAAGGAACCCAATTCCGTATTTGGGCAAACAAAATTCTAAAAGAATATTTGGTAAAAGGTTACTCTATAAACGAAAAAAGATTAGCGCAAAAAGAGCAGGAAGTTCAATTGTTGAAAAATGGAATTCAGATCTTAACCAGAGCCATTGAAGAAAAATCCGATGAGAATAAATGGTTATCTGTATTTTCTAAAGGATTAAAATTATTAGACGATTACGATCACGAAGAATTAGACTCTAAAGGTTTAACGAAAAAGCAAGCACTTTATCCCACCAGAGAAGATTATCAGCAACTCATCAATGAAATGGTGATAGATTTTGATTCGCAGGTTTTTGGAAAAGAAAAAGATCAAAATTTTGAAAGTTCAATTGCTCAAATAGAAAAAGGATTTGAAACCAACGATTTTTATCCAACCTTGGAAGAAAAAGCCACGATGCTTTTGTATCTCGTGGTGAAAAATCATTCTTTCGTAGATGGCAATAAAAGAATTGCAGCGGCGTGTTTCCTGAAATTTTTGCAAACCAATCAAATGCTTTACAACGCTAAAAAAGAATTAATTATTAGCAATGACACTTTGGCGAGTTTAACACTATTTATTGCATCAAGTAAACCCGACGAAATGGAAACCGTGAAACGATTAGTAATTAGTGTACTAAATAGAAATAAATAGACAACTGTCTTGCTGCATCTAAAATTTGCACATAATACCATATTCTGTCGCAAATATATCCTAAATTTGCGACAGAATTAATAGAAAATAATGACGTAAAGTTTTGATAGTAAAATAGTTGATAATATTAGAAAAGCGAGTAGGGGTGCGCGATTTTTTGCTGAATATTTTCATTAAGACTTGCTTTAATAGTTTTGTGTGATTTACATCAGATCACAGATAAAGCACGCTTTAATTATTAATATATGCAATTGCATATAATTTGCTATATTTGGACTGAATACTTGCAAAAGCATATAACAGTGGTAACCGTTGCACAACCCCAATATTTTCGAGATTACCCAAAATTTATAACAAAAAACGACCTCTTTTAAAGCGATTTAAGGGAGCTTTGTTTTTG
>NZ_JAUFQB010000002.1 GCF_030409525.1 Kaistella yonginensis
GGGGAATTGTATTAAATCAATTTATGCTTATATTTGAAGAAAGGCTCAAATTATAAAAATTCAAGCCTCAAACTTTTCAACTTACACACTTTACGGGATAGTGTCGTTTTTTCCAAAAGATGGTTTATTTTATCGTCTTATTGGACTGTGCTTCTTTGTTTTTCATCACTGCAAAAATTCCATTCGTAACAGAATTATTAACCAAATTTTCAAAGATGGGATTGTTTTATCCACCATTAAATGCGAAAATTTGCACGATAATTCTCATCACATTAGTTGCAATAGGAACTAGGGCGAAAAAGAAAATCGATCTCAATATCGGTAAACAAATCATTACACCAATTTTGATTGGTTTGGGATTGATGTTCGGTTCACTCATTTTCACTTCGCAAGCAGGAAATAATAATTTGCCCAAGATTATTCCGCCTTTAAATTTCTTCCAAATAATCTACACAATATTATCTTTTTTAGGTGCATTAATCGCACAAGTGGGAGCCGATAATATTTCAAAATTGATGCAACAAAAAATGGGTAAAGACCGATGGAATATAGAAGAAGAGAGTTTTGCACAAAATCAAGAATTGGTAAAAACGGATACTTCGGTAAATATTCCCTATTTGTTCAGATTTAATAAACGAACAAATAAAGGTTGGATTAACATTAATCCCTTCAGAGGAACAATGGTCATCGGAACACCAGGATCTGGAAAATCTTTCGGTGTAATCAATCCTGCAATTCGTCAGATGATTGACAAAGGATTCTGTCTTTGTATTTATGATTTCAAATTTCCTGATTTGGCAAAAATCGCTTACTACCACTATTTATTGAAGAAAAATAAAGATGAAAATTACCAACATCAATTCCACGTTATTAATTTGAATGAAGTTGAAAAATCCAAAAGGGTCAATCCTTTCAAGCAAGAATACATTCAAACATTAGCGGAAGCACAAGAAATGGCAGAATCTATGGTTTCATCTTTGCAAAAGGGAGGTTCCAGTTCTGGTGGTGGTTCGGAAGCATTTTTCACGCAATCTGCCATCAATTTTCTTTCCAGTTGCATCTACTTTTTTGCAAAATTTGAGAATGGAAAATATTCAGATTTGCCACATATTCTCTCATTTATGAATAGAAGTTATCAGGATATTTTTGATACACTATTTTCCAACGAAGAAATTTATTCTTTGCTTTCTCCTTTTAAAACTGCTTATGATAACAGAGCGTTTGATCAATTGGAAGGTCAGGTTGGAACTTTAAAAATATTCCTTTCAAGATTGGCAACCAAAGAAAGTTTTTGGGTTTTTTCTGGTGATGAAGTTCAATTAAAAATTACAGATACAGAAAATCCTTCCATCATCATTTTAGCATCTGATCCAAGTACACAAGATATAAATTCCGCTTTGTACTCTTCAGTTTTAAACAGAACTTTGAGATTAATCAATTCTAAAAATAATTTACCAGGAGGAATTATAGCCGATGAATTTCCCACCATTTACATTCATAAAATTGACAATGTAGTGGCAACTGCAAGAAGCAATAAAATTGCTGTTTTGCTAGGACTTCAAGAGATTCCTCAATTAAGACAGTTCTATAAAAAAGAAGTTGCAGATACGATTTCAGCAATTGTGGGAAATATAATTTCTGGCTCTGCAAGAGATAAAAACACTTTGGATTGGATGGAAAAAATGTTCGGAAAAATCAAACAGAAAAGTTATTCCCAATCTATTTCCCAACAAGGAACTTCGACCAGTATCAATGAAAAAATGGATTTTATGATACCTGCAGGAAAAATTGCAGCATTGAAAACTGGTGAAATGGTTGGAATGATTGCACAAGGTGAAGAAAATAATACTGAAGAATATAAAACATCTGCAATCAGCGGAAAAATAAATCTAGATATGAAAGCGCTGAAAATAGAGGAAGAAAACTATGTTCCGATGCCCAATTATTACTCATTTATCGACAAACGCGGCATTGATAGAAAAGAAGAAGTTCTCATGACCAATTTTAGAAAGATAAATAAAGAAGTAGAACTGATTGTAAATGATACCGTTAAAAATTAGAATGATGAATATTAAAAAAAAATTCGTGCTGATTCTTACAGTTGTTTTCTCCTATTCAATTGCAAAAGGACAATTTAATACACTGACAAGAAATATAGGTCAAAAGGAAACCATTTCAGTACTTCCAAGCGAAAATAAAATCACAAGAAGGGATTTTAAGAATGAAAAAAATAAGAATACTTCCTTCAAAAAACTTTTCAATATTACAACGAAAGGAGATTTAAAGAAGGAAATTGATTCTCTAAAAACAGTTGTATTTGAAAGTAAAAACAGCCAAAACAAGGAAGATAAATTCAATTTAAAAAAAATAGAAGATTCTTTGATACAATTACTCAAAAGTAAAATTGAATTTGAGAGCAAATCAACAACCTCTAAAAATATAAAAACATTTGAATTTTTGGACGATAATCCTTCAAACACAATATCCAAAATTTCTATGCCATTAAAGAACAGAATTTGGGTTACTTCTCCCTTTGGAAATCGCACACATCCCATTTTTGGTGGACAAAAATTTCATAAAGGAGCCGATTTAAAAGCAAACTATGAAAAAGTATATGCAGTTCTAGATGGAAAAATAATTGATGCAGGTTATGATTCCAAAGGTGGCGGAAATTACATTAAAATAAAACATTCCAATTCATTTGTCACTTCTTATCTCCATTTATCCGAAATCTACTACAAAGTTGGAGAATGGGTACATGCAGGGTTTATCATTGCAAAAAGTGGCAATTCTGGAAATTCCACTGGTCCACATTTACATTTTTCAGTGAGTGAAAACGGTAACTATATCAATCCAATACGATTTCTAAACGATTTAATTAAAGCAAACAATTTAATAGCAACACATTATGCAAACTAACAATTTACCAACCGACGATTTAAAAAAATACGGAATTGTAGAGCCAGATAATTCCTTTTCCAAAAAACTTTCTGCGGAAGATATTCAGAAATTCCTTCAAGGGTACACAATCGTAGCCGATAATGATAAAAACAGAGCAACTTTTCAACTGATTGAAAGTAATTCCAAACTGAAAGTCATCTTTTTGGAAAGAAATAAAAATATTTCAGAAATACTTGCCAATAGCAAAAATGGTATTGAATATTCGAACATTCAAGACCTTTCAAAAGAAGGAAACGAAATGAATTTTGAAAAAAAGGCATTTGTTTTTGATAAAGAAACGGATAAGGTGGTGGAATTTGATTTAATCAAAAACTCAACTGAATTAACTGCAATAATCTTGGACAAAAAAGATGCAATAGAAATTGATAAATACAAAACCGAACTTTTAAAACTGAAAAGTTTTTTACAAGACAAAATTGACCAATTTCCAGAAATTGGGAAAGAAATCACCAATGATTTGAATATCGTTTCAAGAGAAATCAATTCTGTAAATAGTATTTCTCGAAATGAAAACCGTTCTCAAAAACAGGAAAAATCTAACATTCAACTAGACGTAAATGATCCTGATTTATACGAAGATGCAAGCCGAAATCGGGAAGAAGAATCTCAAGAACAAGAGGAAGAAGTTCAAAAATCTAGAGGTTTTAGAAGATAAAATATTTTAAAATGAGCATCACATTAGAAATTAGCAAATACAATGAAAATCGGGAATCAGCAGGTTTTCAAAAAATGGATTTTTCTACCATAGATGAAGCAATCGCCAATCTGGAATTTATGAAAATGGGATATGATCATTTCAAAACGGGAGATTCTTTAATGGTAAGATTAAAGAAAGGCGAGAAAGTTCATCTCATAGATTACCATTCCGTTGTACCAATCAACGAAATTAGAAAAGAACTTGAAATAGCATTTCCTCAAATTTTAAAAGATGATGAAAAATCAAATAATACATCTCAAGAAAAGAAAACGAAACTATCTGCAAACTCGAATTTTGCGTTTGAGGAAGATGAAAGCACAAGGTATGCTACAACATCTGCAGGTGAAAAATTACCCTTTAAATTGTTTAAGTCTGGCGATTTTGCTGCCGGATCCAATATTTTACGGGAACCGCAAGATTCACTTCAATCCACAGATTTTGCATTAATTGAAAGGAGATTTGCAGAAAATAATACGTTGCAACTGTTTGGAAATGAAAAAATTACGAGTATCGATGATGTTGCTTGGCTTTTTAAATCTCTGGAAGATGAAGCCGTAGAACATGCTTTTTTAGTGTATGATTTTAAGGATAAAGGTTATTTTGTTCAGCATATTTCTACAGGAACTTTTGATGCAGCATTTGTAGATAACCGACTCATGATCGGAAATGTTTTAGAAGTTCAGCCAGATTCTATTACACTTGTTCACAATCATCCAAGTGGAAATTTGAAGGTTTCAAAAGCGGATATCAACTGTTTAGAAAAATTAAAAAATGCGCTGCAAGACACGAATATTACGGTAAATGATGGGATTATCATCAACTTAAGAAGTGGAAAATATGTGGTTTTCAATGAATTGGATTTATTTCACAGACACATGAAAGCAAACCATGATTCATTCAAACCAATTCAACCATATTCCTTCAGTAAACAAGTATTGGTAGAGAATTTTCAACCACAAAGCATTTCAAGTTCTGCGGATATTGCAAAATTCATCACGTCTCAAAAATTCGGAGTTTCCGATAAAACGGAACTGCTTTTAATCAATAATCAACTGAATATTGTTGGAAAATTCATAATGCCACCAGAAAATCAAGCAGATTTTATCGTAGGAAAAGTGGTGAAGTTTGGTGGTGCAAAATGTATTCTTTACGGAAACAATATCACGCCCGAAGAAATCAATTCCTACAATCAAAAGTTGAATTATTCAGGAATCGAAATTATAGATGCACTGCTTTTTAAAAGCGCAAATGGTAGAAAAATATATGATTCATTTGCTGACCAAGGTTTGCTAAAAGATATGTCAAAAGGAAGCAATATCAGTAATGAAGCAATCTCACAATATGGCAACAAAATAAATAATACAAAATCCTATTCTCAAGTAAAACCCAATCAACAAAATAAAGAACTTAACAATTTAAACCCAAAAATTATGGAAAAGAAAGAATTCAATCAAGAAGAGTATTTACAAAATCAACTGAAATATCTTGGTTTTGGTGAAGGTGAAAAACTTCACAAAGATTTAGAGGCAGGAATAAATTCTGTGGAACAACAATTTGAAATCAAAACGAAATCAGATAAAGCAATGCCAGGAAATGAGGTAGATTTCACTTTAAAATTCAATAAAACTGAAAGTGGCGGTGTGTTTTTTAATTCATATCAAGCAGTTTTAAAAGACGATAGAGGAGAAGAAATATCTCATAATTTTCCTGTAAACCGAGAAAACACTTTTACAGCAAAAGAAGCAGTTAATCTATTGGAAGGTCGCACGGTAAAAATTGAATTCCACAATCCAAAGTCAGATCAGTTAGAACCTGCCTTTGTAAAACTAAACTTTGACGAACCAAAAACCGAGAAGGGAAATTATATTTTTCAGAATTTTTATAAAAATTACGGAGTAGATACAGACCAAATTGTAGAAAAATCTAATCTGATTTTTGACAAGCCAGAATATCGAGAAAGTACCATAAAATCTTTAGAAAAAGGAAATATTGTTAAAGTGAAATATGAAATCGATGATCAGGTTTTAGAGGGAAAAGCCGTGCTCAATCCGCAATACAAAAACTTGAATATTTATGATCAGGATATGAACAGAATCAATACCAACAAACCACTTGAAGGTTTAGAAAATGATAATAAACACGACAAAAGCAATGTAAAGGAACAAAGTATTAAACGTTAGAAATTTATCCTTAAACAAAACAGAATAGCGGTAAATTTTTGAAAGATTTATCGCTTTTTATTTAATTCAAAAAATTATGTTTAAAAATTTTAAAAGCAAATTGAAAAGAGAAGAATTCATTTTGAAGTATAAGATTATCGTATTTTCCTCTTTTTTATTTCTAGTAATCGCTTGTAATAAAGAAATTAAACCAGAAAAAGGTGGGATAGATCTCATCTCGAATGTTTATGTAGATGCTTCAAAAGGTTTAAATAAAGTGCAAAATTTTCATATTTCTCGATTGAATTATTTGCATGATGATTTAATTGAAGTGATACCCGATCTGACTTTTCCAGAAATAACTGCCCAAATTTTTTATATAAAAGATTCGCTCTGCTTCAAAATTAATCCCGAGCAAAGTAAAAGCACCATTCTTTCAGAAATTTTTAAAACGCAGAAGTCAATTTTAACAGTAAAAAAACAAACAGGAGCAATTTTTTCTAATGAATGGATTCCAAACTACTTACATCGAAAAAACATCAGCGATACGGTTTTATTCAAGAAAAATTATAAAAGGTTTGAGATCAATTCCAAAGAAAGTTTTTCCAGATTTTACATTTACCCGACCGATACCATTTTGCCTTATTCAATTTATCGTCACGTTGAAAAAGACTATGGTGGAAGATTGGAACGCATAGATTCTTACAACAAAGAGAAAGATGTTTTCGTAACACTACAATTATTATCAAGAAAAAATTGGGACATTGAAGCCAAAGAAATCTTTGATTTTAATGAGTTTGTTAAAAAGAAAAAATAATGCAAACCAATTCTAATTTTTTCACACCCATTGAAATAGTAGAAATTTCAAAAGAGGTTTCAGTACTGGATTATTTCCAACATTTAGAATCTAAAAAGAAGGTCGTTTTCGATAAGAAAATTGGTAATGAATTTTATTTTAAAACAGATTACAATAAGTTTTCGGTTTCGGATAATGGCTATTTTGATTTTAAATCTGACGAAGGAGGACAAATCATAAAAGCAGTGATGGAATTTGAAAAATTAGATTGGAAAGATGCCATAAAATTTTTAAAAAACTTTAATGGCCAGTCTCAAGTATCAATAAATAATATAAAAGAAGTGCAAATGAATTTAGATAATTTTGATGTAAAATCCTCAAAAGCAGAAATCACTAATATACTTCGACCAAATAATGAAAAACTGCTTTCCTATTTTGAAGAAAGAGGTATTTCTAAACAAGTTTTGGTGGACAATACCAAGCAAGTTCATTATCAAATTGGAGATAAAAAATATTTTGGAATTGGTATAGAAAATCTTTCAGGAGGTTTTGAAGTCCGAAATCCATTGATGAAAAGCAAAATTGGCGACAATGATATTATTGAATTAAAAGGTGAGAAAAACGAGGTAATTGTGTTTGAAGGAATTACTGATACTTTATCCTTTATACAATTGTTGAAAGCCAATAATCAGAAAAATAATAGAACTTTGGTCACGCTCAATTCGGTAACAAATCTTGATAAATTTCTGGATAGGTATCAAAATTATGATGGAAAAATTTTTCTTTGCCTTGATGGTGATCGAGCTGGAGATTTGGCAACACAAAAAATTACCGAATCCCTTATTGGTAAAGAAATAAAAGATATTCGATTGTTGTACAGTATTTCAGAAAAAGGAAATAATGACCTGAATGATTATTTGCAAAATAAAATAAAAATTCAAAATAAAAATCTTAATTTAGTAGAACAAAAGATTCCATTAAATGAAAACGATAGAACTCAATCAGAAAGAATTTCCAACGCTCAGCACTTGGGATCCCAATTTTCTAGAAGAAATTTTGGAGAATCTGGCAAAAGCAGCCAATCCGAGCAAAGCGAAAATTCTGGAAGCCGACAAATTTTGGGCAGCAACAATGTTGGAAATGGACTTACAAGCGGAAACGGGTTCGATTTATCAACAAGAAACGGAAATGAATCCATTGGAAATTCACAACAAAATGATGTTGAAAAAAATGAAGGCAGAGAAAACGAATTGGACGGAGGATTATTAAAATCTTCAAAAAATTTACAATTATTAGAAGACCTTATTCAAAAATATAAAGGTCAAAAATTATCCAATGTGCAAGTCGCAGAAGTAGTTTCTGTGGCTTGTTTTGTTTCGGATGATAAGAAAATTTTGCTTTTAGAAAATTTAATAATCACAGATGATTTAAAAGACATTTGCAATCAATACAAATCTGGTGGAATAGCAAAAGATGGACGTGGAATTTTAGATGAATATTATACGGATAGCAGAATTGTAGATGCCGTTCAAAATTTAATTAAAGTTCATTTTAAAAATAAAGATGAAATTTCAGTTTTAGAACCGAGTGTAGGAACAGGAAATTTCATCAATGCTTCGGTAGGATTAGCAAAAAAAATTGAGATTACTGCTTTTGAAATTAATGATGTTACTGCTAAAATTGCTAAAATATTTAATCCAAAAATAGACATCAATCTTCGTTCTTTCGAAACTGAATTTATTGAAGAAAACGGAACAAAAAAAGAAGAAGCAGATTATCTTGAGAAATACGATTTAATTCTCGGCAATCCTCCTTATGGCGAACATCGCGGTTTATACAAAGGTTTAGGAGAAGAACCAAAAATTTCTAAATATGAAGATTATTTTGTAAAACGTGGAATGGATTCTTTAAAGGAGGGCGGAATTTTAGCAATGGTTTTACCTTCTGGATGGCTCAATCGACAATCGAAATCAAATAATTTCGATTTAATAAATGCGTACCGTTTACCAAGTGGTGTATTTGCGGGAACACAAATCGGCGTTGATATCATTATTCTCAAAAAAAATCAACAAAATCGCAATCAAGATTTATCTAATTATTTCGAGAAAAATCCTCAAAACATTTTAGGGGAAATCAGAGAAAAAACCAATCGATTTGGGAGCTTAGAAAACTACGTTTATGGTAGTTTGGATGAAGCACTTATTTTGTTGGAAAACCTTCAAAACAAAAAAGAAACCTATAGAATTGGAAATCTTTTCGATGATTTAGAGAATGAAGAATTCAATATAGAGGAGAATAATTCTAAAAATATTCAACCAGAACAGATTAAAAAAGAATTAGAAAAGTTAGAAACTACTTCTGAAACTTCTACGAATTTTGTGATTGGCAAAATAGAGGAAGTGCTTTTAAAACTCAATGAGATTAAATTCAAATCTCCGTCTATCAATAGTGAGATCAAAAAATTTGAAAGATTTAAAAATCAGATTGCAGAAAACGCTAAAACATTTTCCGATGTCAAACTTAAAGAAATTGTTGAAAAAGCAGACAAAATTCTACAATCTCAAAATATACAAAGTGCTGAATATGAAGTTCAATCGCAACCTTTAATCAAGAAAGGTATTTTAAAATATCAATTTAGCAAAGAAGATCCAATTGTAGAAAGTTCGCTGCAAAATAATCCGAATATTTCTCCGGAACAAATTTCCGCATTTAGAGATACTTCCTATGATGGAACATTGAAAAATCATCAAAAGCATTTGCAATTTGCTAATTTTAGCGATGGAAAATGGATTCACGATTTCTATTATGCAGAAGGAAATATTTATTCTAAACTGGAGCAATTAGAAGCAGATTTTCAAAAAAAGAATTACACTGACTTAAATCCGCTACAATACCAGAAACAAAAAAAACTATTAGAAAATGTTTTACCAAAACATAAAAATTTAGATGAAATATCTGTGAATCCAAATCACGAATTTGTTCATCAATTTAAATTGGGCAATATTGAAAAAGAGCAATACAATCATGAAAAAAGAGAAACTGAAACGGTAATTGTTGAATATAATCTTGCAGAAAAATTCAAAGATTTTGTCAGCAATCTTCCGAGCGATGCTTTTGCAGGTTCTTCATCCTGGGAAGTTAGAAGTTTCGTGGATAACGAAAGCGTTACAGGAAGCGATAAAGAAAGAAATGCATTAGTTCGGGAACGAAGAAAAGCCGCAGCAAATGATTTGTTTTCAAAATTTATTAGAGAAGAACTTTCTGATGATTTAAGAGAGCGATTTGTGAAAGACTTTAACCGGAATTACAATAATATTCACGTTCCAGATTATTCAAAATTTCCATTATTTTCTAAAATTCATCAAAATTTTAAAGGTGTAGCATTAAGATTGACGGAAGTTCAAAAA
Organism: Kaistella yonginensis; assembly: GCF_030409525.1. Lineage (GTDB taxonomy): Bacteria > Bacteroidota > Bacteroidia > Flavobacteriales > Weeksellaceae > Kaistella > Kaistella yonginensis. The sequence goes on from NZ_JAUFQB010000002.1 coordinate 10,021, forward strand.
TCAGGAATTGGACGGCAAACTACAAAAGGAGTGGGACTTTTAGCACACGAAGTAGGTTTTGGAAAAACTCTTTCTGGAATTCTTTCAATGCACGAAGCAATGGAAAGGGGAAATGCGAAAAAACCATTAATTGTAGTCCCAAATGATAGTATTTTAAAACAATGGGTAGAAACTATTTTTGAAACCATTCCAAATGCAAAAGTGAATGTTTTAGGCAATCTTGGTAAAGATTATGACTTGTCAAAATTTGATAATAAAAAAGGAGAGATTACCATTGTTACTTATGAAGGATTTAATAATATTGGATTTTCAAATGAAATCACCGAAGAATTATCGTCAAAATTCAATTACATTTCTGCCAATGAACTCAAAAGTGTAACCAACACAGAAAGAGATTTTCAAATTGAATTACAGAAAGAAAAAGAAATTGAAGGCAAAATGAAACGTGGGAAAATTTACGATTGGGAAGATTTTGGATTTGACCATTTGACTTACGATGAAGTTCATAATGCCAATCACATCATTGGAAAAGTCAGAATTGAAGATCGTAGATTTTCTTCAGATTTTCGAAATCAAAACCAACAAACCTCGAAATTGGGAATCAATACTTGGATGGCTTGTCAATACATTCAAAAAAAGCAAAATGGCAGAAATGTAACGCTACTTTCAGCAACACCTTTTACCAACAAACCTTTGGAATATTATTCTATTTTGTCATTAATCGCCAATAAAAGATTAGAAGAATCAGGTTATTTTAACGTGAATACATTCTTTGAAACCTTTATGGAAGCGGATAACGATATGGAAATTGATGCGAAAGGTGATGTTAAGTTCAAACCAAATGTGCGAAGATTTAAAAACAATCAATTATTCCAACAATTGCTTTCTGAATTTATCGATATTAAAGGGGAGGAAGATAATTTGGAGTTAATTCGTCCAAACAAAATAAATAAAGAATACAAAATTGAGCAAAATGATTTGACAAAAGAACAATATGATTTATTGAATCAAAATTTCGATGATGATGCAAAAGGTGCAATTCTAACTCATATTCTCAACGCACGATTAATTGCATTTTCTCCCTATCTATCAATCTATTATGAAGGGGTAGAACCAACCTTGAAAGAATTTATAGAAAACTCTCCAAAATTAAAAGAAACAATGAATCTCATTCGGCAAAATAAAAATGACCTTCCAGATTCTGGACAGATTATTTATTCTGAATTAGCCGTAGCACAATTTCCGAAATTGAAAGAATATTTAATAAAAGAATTGAATTACTCTCCTGAAGAAGTAGGAATAATTACAGGAAGCACACCTAAAAAACAGCGAGTAGCAATACAAGATAATTTCAATTCAGGAAAAATTAAAATAGTAATTGGAAGTGAAGCCATTCAAGAAGGAATGAATTTGCAAGAAAAGACAACCGATGTGTATCTCCTAACTTTACCTTACAATTTCACTTCTTTAAGACAAGTAGAAGGAAGAGCGTGGAGACAAGGTAACAAAAATGAAAATGTGAGAATCAATTTTATGCTGACCAATGATAGTATTGATGTTTTTATGTTGCAAAAATTGCAAGCAAAACAGGCAAGATATTTGGAAGCAATGAAAAAAGGTGCTAATGTTTTAGATATTTCGGATATAAGTACCCAAGAACTCAAAACTTCTATCATTACCAATCCGGAAACTAGAGCCAAAATTGAAATTGAATTGCTGAAGAAAAAGTTAGAAAGCGAGAAGAATAAATTTCTTGCAGATAATGCTTTTGTATTACGGAAATACGAAGATTTTACAAAAGTACAATCAGAGGTCTATAAAGCGGAAAATGCGTATCAGAGAATTTTAGAATATTCCAAAAATAGCGAAGACGTAAATGCGTCTTATTGGGAAACGCAATTGGTATCTTACCGACGAAATATAGATTTAGCAAAAGCAGAAGTACAAAGTACTATTTTTAAACTATCTGAAAAAGGTGTAAATGTAACTGAAATAGAAAAGCAAACTCAAACTACCGCCGAAAATATCGCCAAAATAGATGAAAAACTGGAAGCATTACCTTTTACGGAAGCAGATTTAATTGAACAATATGAAGAGGAGAGAAAATTGAGATTGGAATTGAGTGATAATATGGATTTTGTAAAAGAAAGGAAACTTGAAAATGAAATGCTTTTTCAGAATAATATTTCTGATGTAAAAATAGATTCAAAAAAGCAAACGGAGAATGATCAAGCAAAAAACAATTACATAAATACAGACAATTATTTTAGAAATTCTGCTCGGAGGTAGCATTCAATATTTTGATGCACAAAATTGTTAAAATAAAAAATCAGGAACGTTAGTCCCTGATTTAGTCCCTAATAATGTTAAGTTGCTGATTTACAGCGTTGTTTGTAGACCCACAGGGATTCGAACCCCAACTGACGGTACCAAAAACCGGAGTGCTACCGTTACACCATGGGTCTGTCATTATTTTGGTGGTGCAAATCTAAAAAATATTTTCTTATCAAACAATTAATTCTAAACAATTATTTGAAAAAAGTAAGAATTATAATTTTAAATGATTTATTTTCAAATTTTAATTCCGTATTTTTGAAAAAATAATTTTACAAATGAGCAGTATCGAAGATAAGAAAAAAGCACTGGCTTTGGTGCTTGAGAAATTGGATAAAACCTATGGCAAGGGAACCGTAATGACCTTGGGAGACGCCTCTGCGGATACTTCTATTGAGGTGATTCCGTCTGGGTCATTAGGATTGGATTTAGCCTTAGGAGTGGGTGGTTACCCAAGAGGAAGAGTGATTGAAATCTATGGGCCCGAATCTTCTGGTAAAACGACTTTAACTTTGCACGCCATTGCAGAAGCGCAAAAAGCGGGCGGAATTGCTGCTTTTATCGATGCTGAACATGCATTTGATAGAGGATATGCTAAAAAATTAGGAATTAATTTAGACGATTTAATAATTTCTCAGCCAGACAATGGGGAACAAGCGTTGGAAATTGCCGATAACTTAATCCGTTCTGGAGCGGTCGATATTGTGGTGATTGACTCGGTGGCAGCTTTGACTCCGAAAGCGGAGATTGAAGGCGAAATGGGCGATTCTAAAATGGGTCTTCATGCACGACTGATGTCTCAGGCATTGAGAAAATTAACAGGAACAATTTCTAAAACGAAATGTACGGTGATTTTCATCAATCAGTTGAGAGAGAAAATTGGAGTAATGTTTGGAAATCCAGAAACGACTACGGGTGGAAATGCTTTGAAGTTTTACGCTTCGGTAAGGATTGACATTAGAAAAGCAAGTGCGCCGATTAAAACAGGCGATGAGGCAGTAGGTAGTCGTGTAAAAGTGAAGATTGTAAAAAACAAAGTCGCACCTCCATTTAAAATTGCAGAGTTTGATATTATGTACGGGGAAGGTATTTCTAAAACTGGTGAAATATTAGATGCAGCCGTGGACATGGGAATCGTTAAAAAAAGTGGTTCTTGGTTCAGTTATGCAGAGACGAAATTGGGTCAAGGTCGTGATGCAGTAAGAGATATGCTGAAAGATAATCCTGAACTTGCAGATGAACTGGAAGCAAAAATCAGAGAAGAGATTAAAAATAAAAAAGCATAAAATGTCGATTTGATATTTGAAAGACTTAGATTTAAGGCAGCGATTACGCTGTCTTTTTTTATGTTGAATGAGGAGCAGTTAGATTTTGGTTTCTTTCCAAACCGGTCCCGCTTTCACTACTCGCTTTTTTTGCGACCAAAACTTTAGCATAAAAGAAAAGTGGTTATTCGCAAAAAAGAGCTCAAACAAACCGTTCAATCGGGGCTAAAAGATCAGGCATTTATTCTTTTCAACGAAGAAATTAAAGCGCTTTCATTCGTTCAAAAAACTTACTCTTCAATCAAATCGGGGTTTGCCCAAAAAAAATTGACAATGTGTCACTTTGAGGAGATTGGTGTTTTATTTGAGAACTCAACTGCATAATTTAAAAATCAATTAACATGACAAAAGGAAATATTAATGTATCGGTGGAAAATATTTTTCCCTTAATTAAGAAGTTTTTGTACAGCGATCACGAAATATTTTTGCGTGAACTGATTTCTAATGCAACGGATGCGACTTTGAAGTTGAAACATTTAACCAGCATTGGAGAAATTAAAACGGATTACGGCCAACCGAAAATTGAAGTGAAAATTGATAAAGACGCAAAAACTTTAACCATCATTGACCAGGGAATTGGGATGACCGGAGCCGAAGTTGAAAAATACATCAATCAGGTTGCTTTTTCCGGAGCGGAAGAATTTTTAGAAAAATACAAAGATTCGGTAAAAGATTCTGGAATTATTGGTCATTTTGGTCTTGGATTTTACTCGGCTTTTATGGTGGCTGAGAAAGTGGAGATTCTTACTAAATCTTACAAAGAGGAGCCAGCAGTTCGTTGGATCTGTGATGGAAGTCCACAATATACTTTGGAAGATACAAACGACAAAACGGACAGAGGAACTGAGATTGTTCTTCATATCGCCGAAGATTCTACAGAATTTTTGGAGGAATCAAGAATTCGTGAATTGCTTTTGAAGTATAATAAATTCATGCCCGTTCCAATTAAATTTGGAACGAAAACGGAGACTTTACCTTTAGCGGAAGACGCTGCTGAAGATGCAAAAGCAGAAACGGTACAAGTTGATAATATCATTAATAATCCAACTCCGGCCTGGACAAAAACTCCTAGCGAACTTTCTGATGCTGATTACAAAGAATTCTACCATGAGTTGTATCCAATGCAATTTGAGGAGCCTTTATTTAATATTCATTTGAATGTTGATTATCCGTTCAATTTAACTGGAATTCTTTATTTCCCGAAATTGACCAACGGTTTAAATATTGAGAAAGATAAAATTCAATTGTACCAAAATCAGGTGTATGTAACCGATGAGGTGAAAGGAATTGTACCTGATTTCTTAATGCTATTGCGCGGTGTGATCGATTCTCCGGATATTCCGTTGAACGTTTCGCGTTCTTACTTACAAGCTGATGGTGCGGTGAAGAAAATATCTTCGTACATCACCAAAAAAGTTGGAGATAAAATGGCTTCTTTATTTAATGAAAACCGTGAAGATTACGAGAAAAAATGGAACGACATTAAAATCGTGATTGAATACGGAATGATCTCTGAAGATAAATTCTTTGATAAATCGGACAAGTTTGCATTATACCCAACAACCGAAGGAAAATATTATTTATGGTCAGAATTGGAAGAGCAAGTAAAACCAATGCAAACTGATAAAGATGGAAATTTTGTGATTCTTTACTCAACCAACGCAGATGAGCAGCACAGTTATATTCAGTCTGCGAAAGATAAAGGTTATGAAGTATTGCTGTTGGATTCGCCAATCGTTCCTCATTTGATTCAAAAACTAGAACAAAGCAAGGAAAAAATTTCTTTTGCCAGAGTTGATGCCGATCACCTCAATAATTTAATTAAAAAAGATGATGCTGCGATTTCTAAATTGAATGAAACTGAAAAAGAATCATTGAAGAAAAACATCGAAGAAGCAGTCAACGACACTAAATTCTCTGTTCAAGTAGAAGACTTGGGAAGTTCGGAAGCTCCGTTCATGATTACACAACCAGAATTTATGCGCAGAATGAAAGATATGCAGGCGACGGGTGGTGGCGGAATGTTTGGAATGAGCGGCTTCCCGGAAATGTATAATTTGGTGGTGAATTCTAACAGCGAATTGGCCGCAGAAATTCTGAAAAATGATAATGCAGAAGAGAAAAATTCTAAAATTAAATATGCTTTAGATTTGGCGAAACTTTCTCAGAATTTGCTGAAAGGAAAAGATCTGACAGAATTTATTCAGAGAAGTTATCAGCAGTTGAGTAAGTAATTGGATAGCAGACAAAAACTAAAATATTTTTTTGTTTGGTACTTATAACTTATAACCTTGTCAGGGTTTAAAACCCTGACAAGGTTTTTTAAGGCTAATTTCCATGGTCCTGTTTCATATGATTTTCATTGTGAGTTTGGTTGAATTTCATAGGATTTTATCCTATGCTTTGTTAAGGCGCCACTTCGTGGCTCGTGTATTTTTACAATTCTTCCAACGGATTCCAAAATACTTCTTTAAAATTCTGAATTTTTCCCTCGTTCACTTCCACGCCTTCAATTTTTAATTTTCCTACAAAATCGCGAAGGCAACTTGCTGTAATTCTCCCAGACGCATTGCAAACGCGATGCGCCGGAAAATCTTCCTCATAATTCCGCAAAGCGTTTCCGACATGTCTTGCATGATTCGGATACCCAACCGCTCTTGCAATCGCGCCATAACTCGTCACTCTTCCTTCCGGAATCAGCATGATGATTTCAAAAACCTGTTTTTTGAATAGCTCGTTCACTTTGTTAATTTAATGTTAATTTTGTACATTAGAATCTACAAATATAAAAGTTATGAAAAAAAAATTCTTTATAATTCTTAATAAAATCAATAAGAAAGTTTTACCAAAACTAGGGGGACAAGATCCCTTGAAAATGAACAAATTTCAAAAAGGAATATTGGCTTATCGGTATTATGTGGTGATTAATTCTTTGGATTAGTTGATTTATCTTCATCATACTTTAAGCAGGAAACTAAAAGCAGCACAAGAAAATACGACAAAAAAAATACGCCTATTTAAAGGCGTAATTATAATTATAATTTAAAATTTAGTTTTCTAACATCTAACATCTAACATCTAAATTTTAAGAATTCTCCAATATATAAGAGAACATCAGCGGTGCACAAATCGTTGCATCGCTTTCAACGATAAACTTCGGTGTAGTGATGTCCAGTTTTCCCCACGTGATTTTTTCATTCGGAACAGCTCCTGAATACGACCCGTAAGAAGTCGTAGAATCAGAAATCTGACAGAAATACGACCAAAATGGTGTATCCGTCATTTCCATATCTTGATACAACATCGGGACCACACAAATTGGGAAATCTCCAGCGATTCCACCACCAACTTGGAAGAATCCAACGCCTTTTCCACCTGAATTTTTAGGGTACCAATCTGCCAAATACATCATGTATTCAATTCCAGATTTCACGGTAGAAGGCTTTAATTCACCTTTGATACAGTAGCTTGAGAAAATATTTCCCATCGTGGAATCTTCCCAGCCTGGAACAACAATCGGTAGGTTTTTCTCTGCCGCAGCAATCATCCAGGAGTTCTCTCTCGGAATTTCATAATACTGCTCCAAAACTCCGGACAAAATCATTTTGTACATATATTCATGCGGGAAAAAACGCTCGCCAGCGGCTTCCGCATCTTTCCAAATCTTCACGATATGCTCTTGCAATCTTCGGAACGCTTCCTCTTCTGGAATGCACGTGTCCGTCACCCGATTCAATCCTTTTTCCATTAAATCCCACTCTTCCTGCGGTGTTAAATCACGATAATTTGGTACACGTTTGTAATGAGAGTGTGCGACCAAATTCATTAAGTCCTCTTCTAAATTCGCTCCAGTACAAGAAATAATATGCACTTTATCTTCGCGAATCATTTCAGCTAAAATTTTTCCAATCTCCGCGGTGGACATTGCACCCGCCAGAGTGATCATCATTTTTCCGCCATCTTTTAAATGGGCAACATATCCTTTTGAAGCATCTACCAAAGCTGCAGAATTAAAATGCAGGTAATATTTTTCGATAAATTCCGTAATCGGTTTACTCATAATTTTTTGATTTTAGCAAAGATAATCAATTTTAAGAATTTCTTTAGGAGCATTGCCTTTTATGCTTTTTATAGAGACCTGTCCAGCTTTCCGCTCTATCTCTGGCTCGTCCGAAAGACGAGCCAGAGGATGCCGCTGCAATCTGGGCTAGAATAAAGCGTAGTTTGTCTTTCGAGCAAATCTCTATTTATAAGATTAAAAACAAACTCCTGTTTTTGCAACGAGCAGAACCGTGTCAAAGTTTAAAATCTTGACACCATTAAAATATAATGAGTGTGACTGGTAAATAGGCTTTAGATTAGTCTCCTTTAAACCTGCGATTTTCTTTTTTCTCAGAAAGTTGCTTTTTTGCTTTAATCCTTTTCTCGATTTTTGAGCGGGAAGGTTTGCTTGCTTTGCGAGATTTTGGAATAAAGAGCGATTTTTCTACGAGCAATAAAATCCGATCTGTGGCCATTTTTTTATTTTGAAGTTGCGTGCGACTTTCAGAAACCGTCAGTTGCAGAATTCCTTCACTGTTAATGCGGTTTTTGAGTTTATCGCAGATCATCTCTTTTGCTTCAATTGAAAAACTGCCACTCTCCCAAACATTCCACATCACGGTTACAGATGTCTCGACTTTATTCACGTTTTGACCACCTGCACCACTGCTGCGGGAGGTCTTGTACATCAATTCTTTGGTAAAATCTTTCATGCAACAACGATAAGGTCTAAAGCAAATGTAGTAATTCTTTACGATTTACTTTTCCATTCGGAATTCTGGGAAAATTTTTAATAAAGATAATTTCTTTGGGCTGATGGTTTTTTGTAGGATAGGAGATGTGGTCTAATCGTTTTGTAATAGATTCGTTTTCCTCGCCTTCAATGAGTAAAACTAATTTTTGTCCCAGTACTTCATCTGCAATTCCGAGAAAAACAAGTTCATTGTCAATTTCTTGTTTTACCAACGATTCTAGTTGTTCGGGATAAATCTTTAACCCAGCAGAATTAATAACGTGATCAATTCTTCCCAAAAATTTAAATGATTTTCGGTTTTTTACCTCAACTAAGTCATTCGTTATAATGAGTTCTGGGTTGAGTTTCGGCGCAAATATTTGTAAACAACCCCTTTCATCTATTGAAATTTCAATATCATCTAAAACACTAAAATACTTCACTTGGGTGGGATAGATTTCCTTTAAAGCAATATGGGAAAGCGTTTCCGACATGCCGTAGGTTTCATAGAGACGGGTTGGTTCAATTTGAGAATTGAGCTGTTTTCTAATTTTATTTTTCAAAGTTTCAGAAACCGCTGCTCCACCGATGATGATAATTTTAATCAAATGAATTTTGTCCAGTGCATTTTCTACCTGAAGTGGCGACATTGCGCAGAATGTAATTTTTTCGTTTAAATCGATGAGTGGATTTATAGAAGGCGTTTTTACCACCAATTTTAAGTTTCTTTCGATTGCCCGCACGACCATCATTTTCCCCGAAATATAATCAACTGGCAGACAGAGTATTGCAGAATCCCCATTTTTTAAACCTAAAATATCATTCGTTTTTTTTGCTGAATGACGCATTCTTTTTTTTTCAACGTCGAATACCTTGGGCGTTCCAGTTGAGCCTGAAGTTTGAACCTTAACGGTTGCAGAATCATCAAACCAAGTCGTTAAGTAAGAAAGAACTTGCTTTTCAAATTCGGTTTTAGGGGTGGGTAGGTGTTGTGTAGAAAAATCGATTATCATTTTGATGGATCTTTTAAAAAAAGTGGAGATGCGAAGAACTATGCGAAGACGGAAGGGAAAAGTCCCCCTCCGCTGGAGAGGGATTTAAGGTGAGGATTAAAAGAGCACACCCAAAGATTACATTCGATTCACCGTGCCGATTCCTAAAAGTTCTAATCCTTTCTTGATCGTTCTTCCCGTCAATTCAGACAATTCTAAACGGAAATTTTTGGCGTTTTCGTTTTCTTGATTGAGGATTGGATTGTTCTGATAGAAAGAGTTATACGACTTTACGACGTCATACACATAATTGGCTACGAGTGCCGGAGATAGCGTTTCTGCCGCTCTGGAAACCACTTCTTTGAAATTGGAAAGATTCATAACCAGTTCTTTTTCAGAAGAGTTGAGCTCATAATCGGTCACGGTGGATTTTTGGTAGGCTGCTTTTGCCAATAATGATTGAATTCTGGCGTACGTGTACTGAATAAAAGGTCCGGTATTTCCCGCAAAGTCGATACTTTCCGCGGGATTAAATAGCATTTTTTTCTTGGGATCCACTTTCAGCATAAAATATTTCAGTGCTCCTATGCCTACGGTTTCGTAAGATTTTTCTTTTTCATCGTCAGACAAAGTTTCTAATTTGCCGAGTTCCTGTGCTTTTTCTTTAGCTGTTTCGTACATTTCCTGCATCAAATCATCAGCATCTACAACGGTTCCTTCGCGGGATTTCATTTTACCAGCCGGAAGTTCAACCATGCCATAGGAAAGGTGAAAAAGGTTTTCTGCCCATACATATCCTAATTTCTTTAGGATTTTAAACAAAACATCAAAATGATAGTCTTGCTCATTTCCTACCGTATAAATTAATTTTTGAAGAGCGTTTTCTTTAAATCGCTGAACGGCTGTTCCTAAATCTTGAGTCATGTAAACTGAGGTTCCATCGGCGCGAAGCAGTAATTTATGATCTAAACCTTCCTCAGAAAGATCGCACCAAACGGAGCCATCTTCTTTTCTGTACAAAATTCCCTTAACTAATCCTTCCTGAATCAAATCTTTTCCTAACAAATAAGTATTGCTTTCATATAGAACTTGATCGAAATCTACGCCCAATCTTTTGTAGGTTTCTGCAAAACCTGCGTAAACCCAAGCGTTCATTTCTGTCCAAAGGGTTTTTACAATTTCGTCGCCTTTTTCCCAATCGAGCAACATTTTTTGGGCTTCTAAAATGATTGGAGCCTGTTTTTTTGCTACTTCTTCTTCGTAACCCTGTTCAACTAATTCTGCGATTTCTTTTTTATAAGCTTTGTCAAAGGCAACATAATAGTTTCCGACGAGTTTATCACCTTTCAGCCCTGTTGAATCTGGAGTTTCATTTTTTCCAGATTTTTCCCAGGCAAGCATCGATTTGCAGATATGAATTCCACGGTCGTTGATGATTTGGGTTTTGATTACATTGTAACCATCTTCTTTTAAAATCTGCGCAACAGAATATCCCAAAAGGTTGTTTCGGATATGGCCAAGGTGCAATGGTTTATTGGTGTTTGGCGATGAATATTCAACCATAACCGTTTGATGTTTTGGTTCTTTTTGATCAAATTTTTGGTAGATCGATTTTAAATTATCTAGAAAAAAATTGTTTTTTATTTTTAGATTAAGAAACCCTTTTACCACAGTATAGCTTTCCACGAAATCGGATTGCGTGGTAAATGCCTCGCCTAATTCAATGGCTATGGCATCTGGACTTTTTTTTAAAATTTTAACCAGCGGAAAAGTCACAATGGTAAAGTCTCCTTCAAATTCGGTTTTATTTTGCTGAACGTCTAGGGTCAGATTGTTTCTTTGATTTACATCGTCAATTTGAAAAACGGTTTGAATGATTTCTGCAAGTTTATTTTGGATGATTTCTTTAATATTCATGGTATTATTTTGTTCTACAAATATACGGAAATAAAAAAACCACTCCGAAGAGTGGTTAAATTAAAATATATATTATATTTTAGTTTTTATCCCAAATTAATTTGGTATTCATTTTATCTCCTCCAATTGCAGTAGAAGCAGCCTGGTAATTTTCCTTATTCAATGTTTGGATTACCGTTGGATAATACAATCTTGTCGGAAGGTCAGTTAAATCAGCGATTAGTGGTTCGAAAACGTATGTAGTCGCTCCTCCAACTGGTACATTTAAAGCATAAGATTCACCTGGTAGTAATAAAATACTTGTGTCTGGGAATCCTGTTCTTCTATATTCCGCCCATGCTTCGTACGGTTGCATAAATAATGCTACGTATTTCTGGGTTAGAACATTTGCTTTACTTGCTGCTGGTAAGGCGCCGATAAACGAAACAATATTTGCTTCACTAACACCCCATTTTTCCATTGAAGCTCTTACTCCATTCACATAGTTGGTTTGATTCCAACCGTTAGCTTCGCTTAAAAGAAATTGTACTTCAGAATATTCCATTAGAATCTCTGTATAGTCTTTCTTATATACAAATTTACTAAAGAAATTTGACTGACCAGATTGAGAAGTAGACATTGATTGGTCTAATCCGTACGGTTGGCCCACGTAATCAGCCGGATTTGTAGATACGGCATAAGAACCATCTAAAATCGTTGCTTTTAATGTTCCCATAGGAGCAGCATATCTAAATAATCTTGCATCTAATCCAAAATTACCGTTAGTTCCTTTTAATAAGTCAATAAATGGTTTCGCAACAGAGAAGTCTGAACGGGTTAAGAAATCATTGTACATCGGTGAAGGATTCACCAAACTGTTTTCATATTTAACTCCTACGTTATCACTATTAGAAGTCATTACTCCTTTCGCGATCGCATCAGCTATATGTGCTTCTGCTCCTGGAACAACACCTTTTACTCTCGTTGCAACTCTTAATCTCAATGAATTTGCAAATTTTCTTAATTTATCTGCATCGCCATCAAATAGGACGTCTCCTTGAATAAATACAGGTTTATCCAGTTCCAACATTTCTGCTGTTTCTTTCAATTCCTTCATTATGTCTGCATAGATTTTTGCTTGAGAAGCAAACTTAGGCTTAAAGGTAGAGTTTACATTTAGTGCCTGAAAATCAGGATCGTTGCTACCATAAGAATAATAAGGGACATCTCCAAAAGTATCTGCTAAATTAAGAAAAATGTAAGATAACATCACTCTAGATGCCGCAATTTGATTTTTATTAGATCCATAAGCACTTGTTGGTCCTGCAGTTTTAGGATCAGTGTTCATTCTAATAATCTCTTTGTAGTTAGATGCCGCAGTATAAAGCTGTGTATATAAGGCGTCTCCACTTGTTAATCGATATTGGTATCTATCTTCTTCTGTGTAAGCAGTCTGTGCAGAATACTGCATCCATGGTAAAGTAACTCTTGCTGATTCGAAGGAATTTCTAGTTGCATCAGTTACAATTTTATTCGCTGCGTTCCAAATTCCATAACTTAAAGCTACCTCTGGTGAGTTTGGATTTGTATTTATTTCCTCGAAGTCTTGTCGACAACTTACTAAAGTTGCCGTCGAGGTGATTAAAACTGCGGCAAAAGCGTAAGCAATTTTTTTTATATTTTTCATCTTTTAATTAAAATTTAAAGTTAACATTAAATCCATATTGTCTTGTTGATGGCAATGAACCACCCTCTAAACCTTGGATATTACCTGAGCCATATGATGTATTCTCTGGGTCCATACCTTTCCAATCTAAATTCCAAGCAACTAGATTTCTACCAAATGCAGAAATTCTAACTCCTTCCAAGAATCCACCGATTAATGATTTAGGTAAATCAAAACCTAAAGTAACGTCTCTTAATTTAATATAGCTGGCATCGAACACATTAAGTGCATCTACCGTGTTATAGTGCATTGCCCCATAAGCTTGCGCTGAAATATTTCTTGTATTTGGATTTCCATTGGCTAAAACTCCATCCAATACTATTCCTCCTGCTCTATTTCCATCAAGTGTAGATTCTTCAATCATACCGGAGTACATTCCCCACATGTGTGAAGTTGAGAAGTACTTACCTCCCTGTTGCATATCAAACAAGAATGATAGACTTAGGTTTTTGTATTTCAAAGAGTTTCTTAAACCCATGTTATAGTCTGGCAAAGTGGATCCTAGATTTTTGATTGCAGATGCTACATATCGGCCATTAGAACCAACTATTTTGTTGCCATTTGCATCGTAAACAAAGTCGGTACCGTAAATTGATCCATATGCTTCACCTTCTACAGCAAGTAAACGAGCTCTAAATGGAGCATTGGTCAATTGGTAGGTTGAAACTCCTTCGTAAAGTTTTACGATTTCGTTTTCATTTTTAGCAAAATTCCAGTTCATAGTCCAAGAGAAATCTTTAGATTTTATTGGAGTTACAAATACCATTGCCTCGATTCCTTTGTTTCTGATTTCTCCTGCATTTACAACATTACTTCTAAACCCAGTTGCTGGATCGATCGTTAATGGTAAGATCGCATCCTGCACGTTTACATCATAATAAGTTACATCAAAACCAAATCTGTTTTTAAAGAAATTTGCTTCAATCCCAATTTCTTTGGTTTCCTTCATTTCAGGCTTCAGATCAGGATTGTTATTTTGTGTACTTAATGTATATCTTGGTTGACCATTGAAGTTAATCGCTTGATTCATAACGTTAACCACTTGATAAGGATTAGTGTCACTCGCAACTTTTGCCCATCCAGCTCTTAACTTACCAAAAGATAACCAATTTGCCTTAAATACATTGGAAAATACAAAACTACCAGTTACTGATGGGTAGAAGCCATCATGTACTGTTGTACTAAACCAGTCATTTCTTCCTGTAGCTTCAACAAATAAAGTTTCCTTAAATCCTAATGATAATGATCCGAAAACTGAATTCACTCTTCTCTCAGAATCTGTATTTTGAGCTAAAGGAGTTTCAATACTATTTCTTAAGTTATAAAAGTTCGGGATAATTAATCCACCAACGGTTTGTCCAAATAAACTGCTGATTTTTGAATTTCTTCTGTTTGCTCCTACGAAAGTTTGCACTGTAAAATCATCAGATACTCTTGGGTTCCAGTGAAGTCTCGCTTCATAGTTAAATTCTGAGAAATTTCTTGTACTTGTAGCGTACCCAGATGTAGATTGTGAACCGATAGCGACTCTTGAATCATTGTCCTGAGAATAGATATCAGCATAGACCTTACCTACTACAAATAAATTATCTAAAATGTCATAAGTCAGTCCTGCGTTACCGAAAAACCGATTTCTTTTGTCATTTGATACGTTTTCGTTGATGGTCCAATATGGGTTATCAGAGTATAGAGGTGTTCCGTCATCCCAACCTGTTCTGTTCCAGCTTCTCTGCATGCCGTTTGCCAATTTATAATCTTTCAATTTTGAAAAATCAAGCTGTCTTTGTCCCCACTGATAGAATTTCTGAGCAACAGAATTGTCTCCATAGCCCTGTTCTGGTCTATTAAATCCATGAGTTTGCACAAAATTAATTCCGGTTTCTACCTTAAGTTTTTCGCTTAGTTCACTGTTCATATTGATAGCGAAGTTGTGCTTTTTAATACTACTTGTAGGTACAATTCCTGAAATATCTGTATTGGTATACGATACTCTTAGGTTGGATTTTTCAAATGATTTTGAAACCGAGATGTTATTGGTAAGGGTAACTCCTACATCAAAGAATGAGTCAACATCATGCTCTGGTGCAACCCAAGCAATTGTTTTCATATAATCCGCTGCATATTCTGGGTCAAATGCGTTCCACGGCAAATACATTAAATTTGGATCATATTTAGGACCCCATGATTCATCCATTCCATAATCAGCAATATTGTAGGTCTGGCCATTGATTACTGCTGTAGGTAAAGTGTCGGCAAGACCACCACCATATTGGTTTTGTAACTGAGGTCGAATGTAAATTGTTTCAAAAGAAACACCAGTATTTAATTCCACAGAGGTTTTTCCTCGTTTAGCCTGCTTGGTAGTGTAAATAATTACACCATTTGAGGCTCTAGAACCATAAAGAGCGGCCGCAGGACCCCCTTTTAGCACGGTTACTGTTTCAATATCATCTGGATTAATGTCAAAGGTAGTATCACCATAATCTCTACCACCAGCACCTCTTTGGGTGTTTGTGTCATTGATGTTACTGTTATCCAATGGTACACCATCCACGATGATTAATGGTCTGTTTTCACCGATGATTGAACTTATTCCACGCATTGTAATTCGCGTAGATCCACCCATTGATGAAGGGGAAGTAACGGTAACACCTGCTACGTTACCAGACAAAGCGCTTAGAGCGTTGTTTTGTCCTGCATCAGAAATGGTTTCACCTGAAACCTCTTGAGCTGCATACCCAATAGATTTTTTCTCTCTTTTGATACCTAAAGCCGTTACTACGACGCCTTCGATATCTTGCGTTTTAATCGTGTCTTTCTTCTGTGCATTTACCAAAGCAAATGACGCAGTCAAAACTACCGCTAAAACGCTTGTTGTTAGTTTCTTCATATCAAATTAAATTTTTTCATTACAACAAAAGTGCAAATAATTTGTAAAACAACCAAACTATTTGTTAATTAATTCTTAAAAAATTTGTAATTTTAACTTATAAATATCATTAATGGAATTATTGAAAACGGTCTCCGGGAAATTTATAGAAGCTGGTTGCGATGAGGTTGGAAGAGGTTGTTTGTGCGGACCAGTGGTCGCTGCGGCCGTTATTCTCGATGAAAATTTTAACCAAAATTTGGTTAACGACTCTAAAAAATTAACATTTAAAACACGCCTCGAACTCGATTTTTATATTAAAGAAAATGTTAAAGATTTTGCTATTGCTGAGCGGTCGCCAGCTCATATTGATGAATTTAACATCCTGAATTCGAGTTTTCATGCCATGCATTTGGCTTTGGATCAACTGAAAATTAGACCAGAACTGCTACTAATTGATGGAAACAGGTTTCATCCGTATCATTATATACCTCATCAATGCATTATTAAAGGAGATTCTAAAATCCTATCCATTGCATGTGCATCTATTTTAGCCAAGAATTATCGGGATCAAATGATGATCCAATTGCATGAAGAATTTCCGGAGTATGGCTGGAATAAAAATATGGGCTATGCTACCAAGCAACATCGTGAGGCTCTTATCAAATTTGGACCAACGATTCATCACCGGCAATCATTTCGACTCAAGTATGACTGAGCTTTAATAAGCAATGGAGTTGAAAAAATCAACATACAATTAGCCGTCTTTAAAGGATATAAAAATTCGTCAAAAGTATATCTTATAGGAATCGGTAATTATTTTTGATGACTATTAACAGAACAAAAGCAATAAAAAAGTGGAAAAAAACTCTTCCACTCTTTATTATGTATAAATAAATTGAACTTCGCTCAACTGCTTAATTATTTCTTCTTTCCTCCCTGTTGCTGTTGTGCTTTTTGCTGCTCTTGTGCTTTCTCCATCATTTCGCGCATTCTCTTCTGGAATTTTCCTTCCGGTTTTGGACCTTTGGTTTTGTTTTCCTGAATTTGAGCATGGATTTTCTTTTCATCTAAAATCCAGTATTTAATAACTAAAATAATTAATATATTAATTGCATTAGAAACAAAATAATACCAAGAAAGTCCAGAAGCTGAAGTATTTAAGAAGAATAAAAATGTAATCGGGAAGATGTACATAATCACTTTCATATTGGGCATTCCTTCTTGCGTGGGTTGCTGAATATTTCCAGCCGTCATCACGGTGTAAATTAAAATAACCACCGTACACGCAATAGCGAAAATACTTAAGTGATCTCCTAATAATGGGATGTTAAAAGGCAATTTAATCACATCATCGTACGCCGTTAAATCTTTTGCAAACCAAAAACTCTTGCCTCGTAAATCAATCATATTCGGGAAGAAACGGAACAAGGCGTAGAAAATCGGGACCTGTATTAAACCCGGTAAGCAGCCTGCCATCTGGTTAACGCCGGCTTTTCGATAAACAGCCATTGTTTCCTGCTGTTTTTTCATGGCGTCTGCGCCTTTGTATTTTTCGTTTACGGCATCAATTTCTGGCCGAATAACTTTCATCATCGCACTCAGCTTATGTTGCTTGAACATTACGGGTGACAAAATTATTTTTACAATAATGGTCATTAAAAAAATAACCCACCCAGCAGCCAGCCCCCAACTGGAAATTAAATTATACATCGGGATGAAGAACCATCTGTTCAAAGAACCGATGAACGACCAACCTAAAGGAAGCAATTCATCGAAGTTTTTATCGTATGATTTTAATAATGGCAAATCCAAGGGCATAAAATACCATTTGAAATTTTGGTTCAATTCACCAGCTGCCAAATCAACCTGACCATTAAAATTGAATTTTTTTACAAACTCGCCTTCATCGATCATTTCCTGTGAGCCGTGAGAATTTTTGAAACCATGTTGTGGCTCGATCACCATGGAGAAAAACTGTTGTTTAATCGCAAGCCAGTTGAGTGTTTCTTTTGGTTCCTCCATTTCGGTTCTTCCATCATAGTCAAAACTGCTATAATTGTCGAACACATAATTAAATTCGGTGTGCGTTTGCTCCTGCGAGCGACCCTTTTCCATTTGACGGGCACTAAAATCCCAAACAAAATCTGCTTTAGAATCTGTTACGAGTTGCGCTAAACCTTGGGTTTTAACATTGAAGTCGATTGTGTATTTATCTAATAAAGTATAAATAAATTGAATAACCGCACCATTTACATTGGCTTGCATGGTGACGGTATTTCCGGTTTGCGTAGGTGTGAAAATTAAATCTTTGGTATTGAAGGTTTTTCCAGTTTTATCTTTAAACTGAAAGCCATACGATGAATTGTTTTTATCAAAAAGTAGAAGCTTCTTATCGTTAACATCGGTTTTTTTGTTGTATGCTTTATACGCGTTCAGTTCAACGGTTGAAAGCTGACCTCCCAATGTAGAAATAGCCAAAGTCAAGTCTTTGTTCTTCAATTCTACCTGCTGAATTGAGGTGGCTTTTACGCTATCGTTAAGGTTGGTTACAATCGCTGGTTTGGTAACCGGAGCAGTGGTGGTGACTTGGGTGGGGTTTTGAGCTTCCTTTAATTGCTGTTCGGTGGTCTGCTTATTTTGAAAATAAAACATTGCACCCATAATAATCATTGAAAATAGTGCGAAAATGATCAATTGATTTTTATCTAAACCGTTATTTTGCTGCATTTTAATTTATTTGAATTTTAAAATTGAAGGTTCAAGATTTTGCAGTGCTGTACCTTTTAATTTTGGGTGACAAAAATACTGAAATTTTTTGCAATGAAGAGTTTTTAACAAATTTTCTTTTCCCCTTCCCTAAAGGGTGAATAATTTCTTAAAAAAGCATCAAAATTAAACCATTTAGAGATTGGGAAATTAATTTTGATGAAATTTTTACAAAGACTAAAAAATATATTTTGTCTTTGATCTTCTTCTTTCTATTTTGCAGTTGAGGCTTTTATCAGCGCCTTAAATAAAGGATGAGGTGAAGCCACCGTGCTCTTGTATTCTGGATGATACTGAACACCAATATAAAACGGATGATCTTTCAACTCCAAGGTTTCTACCAAGTCGGTTTCGGGATTAAATCCGGTTGGCACTAAGCCATTTTTCTCAAATTCATCGCGGTATTCGGAATTGAATTCGTAGCGGTGCCGGTGTCTTTCGGAGATGTTTTTTGCACCATAAATTTCATGCAATTTTGAACCGCTTTTTAGGGAGCATTTCCAAGCTCCTAAGCGCATGGTTCCGCCTTTTTCAACCACATTTTTCTGGTCTTCCATCAAGGAAATTACCGGTTCTGGAGTCGAAGTGTCGAATTCCATCGAGTTGGCCTTTTTGTAGCCAAGAACGTTTCTGGCAAACTCAATCGTCATGATTTGCATACCCAAACAGATCCCGAGCAAAGGGATATTGTTTTCTCTGCTGTATTTTGCCGCCGCAATTTTCCCCTCAATTCCGCGGTCACCAAATCCTGGAGCGATGAGCATACCATCAATTCCTTCTAAAGTTTCAGCCATATTGCTTTCTTCGAGTTCGCCACTATACACCCAGCGGATTTTCACCTCGGTTTCTAGATCGGCGCCTGCGTGAATAAAGGCCTCAGCAATTGATTTATAAGAATCCTGTAAGGAAACATATTTTCCAATCAAAGCAATTTCTACTTTTCTTTTTGGGTTTTTATATTTTTTAAGGAAGGTTTTCCAATCTTTTAAATCGGCTTGTTTGTCTGATTTTAAGTTGAGCTCCTTTAAGACCACGTCATCAAAATCCTGTTTCTGTAGGTAAAGAGGAACTTCGTAAATGGTTTCTAAATCTTTACATTCGATTACATTTTCTAAGGCGACATTGCAGAATTGTGCTAATTTATTACGTTGTTCCTTTGGAATAACATGCTCGGTTCTACAGACCAAAACGTCAGCTTGGATCCCAGACTCCATCAACTGGCGCACAGAGTGTTGGGAGGGTTTTGTCTTTAATTCTCCACTGGAGGCCAAATAAGGCAATAGAGTTAAGTGAATCACCATGGAGTTATGTTCCCCCAATTCCCATTTCAACTGACGAACAGATTCAATATAAGGAAGTGATTCTATATCGCCAACTGTTCCCCCAATTTCGGTGATGATGATGTCGTAATTTTGCTTGGCCAGAATTTTAATCCGGCGTTTGATCTCATTCGTAATATGCGGAATCACCTGAACAGTTTTCCCCAAGAAATCGCCTTTCCTTTCTTTTTCGATGACGGTTTGGTAAATTTTACCGGTGGTTACATTGTTGTTTTGGGAAGTTTTAGAATCTAGAAATCGCTCATAATGCCCCAAGTCCAAATCGGTTTCTGCACCATCTTCGGTTACGTAGCATTCGCCATGTTCGTATGGATTGAGTGTTCCTGGGTCAATATTAATATAAGGATCAAGTTTTTGGATGGTGACATTGAATCCTCTGGATTTTAGCAGTAAGCCAAGTGAAGCCGAGACGATTCCTTTGCCTAAAGAGGAAGTTACACCGCCTGTTACGAAGATGTATTTCGTGTTCTTTTTACTCATTAGATTAGGTTTGGGCAAAGTTAAGTGAATTTATAAGACAGGGCAAATAAGATGTTATAAATTATTTTCTGAGCGAAACACCCGATCAGTCTGTAAATCATTAGGAATCATTATTTACAATCAAGGTAGCTATAAAACAAATCAAAGCTATGAAAATAGAAACTGAAAGTTATTCTAGCCCAGAGCGAAGCGGTATCCTTTTTTTTCAGAAAAAAAAGATATAGCGAAGAGCTGGACTGGTTTGGTATGAAGCAAAAATGGGGTTGCTCCAGAGAATTCTTATGTTTTAGCTGGTTACTTCTCTTGTTTTCCAGGCGAAATAGGTTTGCAGTAAAAGAAATGGGATCGCAGATAGGAAATACGGATAAATACTGTCGTTAAATGATTCTGGGTAGAAATGACGAATGCCGAAATGTAAAAATGCACCCAAGACAATGGACATATGCAGGATAATGAGTTTTGGTGTAAAAATACCAGCATTTACCGAAACTTCAGGGTTTTTACTTCTCAATAAACTAAAGGTGGTAAGTCCTAAAAATAAAAGAATGTTGATTACAAATGACGTATTTCTGAAGGCGAAAACTTGAACGTTAATGGTGAATAAGTCTGAATTGGAATATGAAAAAATAATCCCGAATATGACCATGATAAAGATGAAGTAAATTCCTAATAAAAATGCAACATGTTTTAGATGAGCAAAAGCGATTCTCAGGGGAAGTTTCAGGCGAAGCAGTTGAATGAAATTGGCGGCGATTTCGATTACTGCTTGCCACCAAAATAAATACAACATATAAAAAACGGTTATTTCCTTGTTCATCAAAGCAATGATACTGAAGGCAAATGTTCCTAAAATATTTAATCCAGTGAGTTGATTGTTATTCATAGGGCAGAATGATCTAGGTGTCCAAATTACGAAATATTCTTAAATTGGCTTATAATATTGTTGTTTTGTTGGTTTTAAATGGAAAAATCAATAGTTTTGTTTAAACTAATCGGCTAATATCATGAAAAAACTCTTATTATTTCTTTTTCTACCAGGCGTCTTTTGTTTTTCGCAAGACACCAAGGAAATGTACAAGACTTACCAAGACTTTGGTTTTCAAAAGCAACCCAAAAAAGTATCCTTAATTCAGTACGAGTTCAAGGATAAAGTGGTGATTGATCAATCCAAAGAAACTTATCTCTTTAATGAATTGGGAAATATCTCCTCCATTGTTGAGGTTAATTATATGGATAATAATACTACAGAAACCAGCTACACCTACCAGAATGGTTTGTTGACGAAGGAATGTGCACAGTTACAAAAAACCTTGAGCCTCGCGCGCTGTATTGATTATACCTATAATGATAAAAAGCAGTTGGTTAAAAAAGTATTGCAATCTAATGAGTATACAGAAACAACGGTTTATGCTTACAAAAACGACCGTTTGGATCAAGTTGTGGCCGATTTTGAGTCAGATTCAAAATTGCTTCAGGAGTTTTTTTATAATGCTAAAGGAGACTTATACCTCATAAAATCTACTGAAACATTATCGGATGGGAAAAATTATTTTTCCACCGAAGCCTATCTAAAAGACAAATTGCTTTTTCAGAGAGATCACCAAGGCCACAGCAGTTTTCTGTATCATGAAGAGCCTAATATGAAAATACAGTTTTTAATAAAAGGCAATAAAATAATACAAAATTTACAAAAAATTGAGCAGCAATTGGCTAAAAATGATTCCGACGTGGCCAAAGACTTCTCCATGTTGATCGGTCAGAATTTTCTAAATGATGCCGAAATGAAAACCCAAAATATAACCGTCTTTAAAAGAAATGAACATCAAGATTATGTTGCGACCGGAACAACCAATGACCCTAAAAAACCATTGCAAAATATTGCATTTCGCGAAATAGAATATGCGGATGGAACCAAGTCTGGCACAGAGGATTTTGATTTTTTCATCTATAATGAACTTAATAAAATGAAATAATGAATAACATTTCTAAAATTCTGAAAAACTTTTTGGCGGCCACTTTTCTTATATTCTATGGAAATATCTTGCATGCAAACGCCACCCAACCTGGCATTTGGAGCGCTGGTGGAACTACCTTTACGATGCTTTACCCGGAAGATTCTGCGACCTTTAAAAAAGTGCAGATGCAAAGCGAGCAAATTTTCATTCAATTGTACAAAGGTTTTGCGGTTGTAAAAGGCGTGTATTTTTTTAAAAATCATTCCAATGAAAAATTAAACTTTAAAATGGGCTATCCCGTTAACGGGATTTATAGCGGGGGTGCTCAAAGTTTGAATCAAATAAATATTGACTCATTAAGTGCTTTTAAAATTTATGCAGATCAAATTCCACTTGCTGTTTTAAAAGAACCGCAAGAAGAATATGTGGGGAATTTTCAATCTTTTTCTGATAATTGGAAGGTTTGGGAAATGACTTTTGAGCCGAACCAAATAAAGAAAGTAGAGGTTTTTTTCATCGTTTCTACCAATGATGGAAGTGTTAGCAGAGGGTACAATAAAGAACATTATAATGCTTTTCTATATCTTTTGGAAAGTGGGAGTGTTTGGAAAAATCCCATCGAAAAAGGGAGTTTTTACATTCAACTGAGGGATGGACTGAGTGAAAAAGATATTCATGGGCTTTCCGATTCTTTTAATTTTCAATATAATGCGGCAAATAAAGTGTTTTCTGGTTTTAAAAATAATTTCAGTCCAACACCCACTGATAATTTAGCTGTTACCTATCTCGAACGACTAGAGCTTTTCGATTTTACCACGATTTTAAAAAATCAAAAAAACTACGAAACGGTGATGGAAGAATTTTCTAAAATGGCCCTATCGAAATTGGTGTATGAAAAATTTGAAGCGCAGAATCCGTATGAAATTTCAAGCAGTCTATTGAGTTATTTACCAGCTGCAATCATGTTTGTTGTTTTCGGCTTGCCATGGATTTTATTAGGCTTGATTGTAATTTTTGTGGGTTATTTTTTCTATAAGAAAATAAAAAAGAAGTAAGTTTTCATAGAATTTCAATGATTTTATTTAATAGTAGGAGCGGACTTTAGTGCATTTTTTTAATTGTAATTAGGAACTGGCTTCGGCCAAAAACCATTTGTTTTTAAAAATTTAAATTATGGAAGTCTCATTTTTTTTCAGGAAATTCGCAACATGGCAAAAGTTAAAACAGCATATCTGTGTCAAAATTGTGGAACACAGCATCCACAATGGCTTGGGCAGTGTAAAAATTGTGGCGAGTGGAATACCTTGGTGGAAGAAATTGTGGAGAAATCGGGCACTAAATCATATTCTGATAAATCGAAACAACATATCATCAACATTATTGAAGTTGAAACTTTTGAAGAGCCCCGTATTACCACGCCTTCTGAAGAGTTAAATCGCGTGCTCGGCGGTGGGATTGTTTTAGGCTCAGTCACTTTAATCGGTGGTGAACCTGGAATCGGAAAGTCGACTTTGTTGTTGCAGCTTGCCTTGAAAATGAAGAAGAAAATTCTTTATGTTTCGGGTGAAGAAAGTGCGTCACAAATAAAAATGCGCGCCGATCGTTTAACCGAGCTGCAAAACCCAAACTGCTTTCTTTTTACAGAAACTTCAGTGGAAAAGATTTTGCATGAAGCCAAAAAATTGAAACCCGATTTTATGATTATCGATTCTATACAAACGCTTCAAAGTCAGTTGATTGAAAGTTCTCCTGGAACGGTTTCACAAATTCGAGAAACCTCTAATGAAATCATTAAATACGCCAAGGAAACCAATACACCGGTTTTTTTGGTAGGTCATATTACCAAAGACGGACAAATCGCAGGGCCAAAAGTTTTAGAACATATGGTGGATGTGGTTTTGAATTTTGATGGCGATCGAAATCATTTATTCCGATTATTGCGGGCGAGTAAAAACCGATTTGGATCCACCGCAGAAATTGGGATTTATGAGATGGTTTCTCAAGGTTTGAAAGAGATAAAAAATCCGTCGGAAATATTAATTACCAAGAAATTTGAAGAACTTTCCGGAAATTCGGTCGCCGTTACCTTAGAGGGAAATCGCCCGATGTTGATTGAGATTCAAGCTTTGGTGAGTTCAGCGGTTTACGGGACTCCGCAAAGAAGTTGTACGGGCTTTGATTCAAAAAGATTAAATATGCTTCTGGCAGTTTTAGAAAAGAGAGCAGGTTTTCAACTGGGTGCGAAAGATGTTTTTCTGAATATTACAGGTGGAATAAAAACCGGCGATCCGGCTTTGGATTTGGCGGTTGTTGCCTCGATTTTGTCTTCAAATGAAGATGTTGCAATTTCAGAACATTTTTGTTTTGCCGGTGAAATTGGGTTGAGTGGCGAAATTCGCCCGATTCCACAAATTGAGCAACGGATTTCTGAAGCAGAGAAACTAGGATATGAAAAGATTTTTGTTTCTAACTTAAATAAAATTCCGAAGAAAAAATACGGAATCCAAATTGTGGAAGTTGCTAAGATTGAAGATTTTCATGAGTATTTGTTTTAAGGGTTTACTTTGCGGTTTTGGTGTAAATTGAGTGATTTAACCCGTGATTTATTTGGCTCGTTTTTTTACATTTGTTCTAAACTAACCAGAAAACTTATGTAGTCATGAAAACAAAATTATCTTTTTTAGCATTATTTTGCGTGTTGATGGCGTTTGCCCAGAATAGAATCTTTCAGCAAACAATCAGTGAAAATCAATTGGCAGAGAACCAAAAAGTCAGCAAATTGCTGTCCGATACCTATATTTCTACGAAGTATTATCAACAATCATCTTTTAACTTAGCGTCTGCCCTAGAATTTGCTCTTCCCGATGGTAAAGTGATTAAGGCAAAATTTAAACGGGAATTTTTATACAGCAATAGAAGCAAATCGTTTGTTTATGACATTCAAAATGAGTCGCACGCCGAGTTGGTCTTATCTGCAGTAGATGATATTGTTACAGGAATGTATGTTTCTAGTGAAGGTGAAAAGATTATTTTTCATCAAACCGACAAGAGCGTTTTTGCCTTATCGGTGGTCAGCGAGTCGGCATTGATTAATAAAGATACTAGGCCTATTGTAGATTTAGATGAAACACTGCTCTCGCAAAAAGCCAATCCAAATGTTTGTTTAGCCACTACGCCAGCATGTGCTTCTGTAACGGTTGATGTGATGGTTGTTTTTACCCCGCAAGCAAAAACAGCCTGGGGTGGAGTTTCACAAAGTAAATCTTTTATAACTACTGCTATTACTAATTTCAACACTTCGTTAATCAATTCTGGGGTTTCTAATTTAACCATCAATTTGGTATATGCTGAAGAAATAGCCTACGTTGAATCTGGCAATATCAGCACTGATCTCAGTAGGTTCCGAACTGCAAATGACACGTACATGGATGACGTGGCTTCTCTTAGATCGGCGTATGGCGCTGACCTTTGTGCTTTGATAACCAGTACGCCCACCAATACCTGCGGCTTAGGTAATCTCAATACCAATCCAACTAATTACTCGGCAAGCGCTGCTTACTCAGTCGGGATATTTAGCTGTGTGGTTTCTAATTATACCTTAGCTCATGAAATGGGACATAATATGGGCTTGAATCATGATTGGTACGTGAACCAAAGTACGGCACCATGCGACCACACGCACGGTTATACAAATAAAACTGCGATTACATTGGGAAACACCAGCGTAAGCAGTCAAAGATGGCGTACGATTATGGCGTATAATGATGAATGTTCGTCGAAAGGTTTTAGCTGTACAAGAATAAACAGATGGGCCAATCCTATGGTGAATTACAATACAGAACCAACGGGAATTGCGATTGGAGACACCAAACCAGCGGATGAAGCGTCTGCGTATGCACGGTTTGCCTGTGTGGTTTCTGAGTTTATGCCAACCTCAACCCTGGCAACGACTGAAAATAATAGAATACAAATCGAAGACTTTACCCTGTATCCCATTCCAGCGAAAGAAGAATTGAATATTCGTCTGAAAAAAGAAGGCAGTTACAGTTTCAGAATTACCAATCTCGCCGGACAGCAGGTTTTAATAAGCGAGCAGAGAAACATTAAATTGAAAGGTTTAAGTCCTGGGCAATATTTCTTAAGTATATATACTCACGATAATACATTGATCGGAACGAAAAAGTTCTTGGTCAAGTAATTTAAATGAATTCGTAAACCATCCTTCAAATATTTTTATCTGAAGGATTTTTTTGCATGTTATTCAAGAAGAAAGTCATATACTTCAATTAAGAATTTCTATATTCGTTTATGAATTACCTTGCCCATTCTTATCTTGCATTTTCCGACGAACAGATCGTTGGGCAATTTTTGGAAGATGTGATCCCAAACCGAGACCGCTTTTCCTACCCCGAAAAAATGCAGCAAGGAATCACATTACATCGAGAAATCGATACTTTTACCGATTCACACGCTGAAATTAGTGAGGCCAAGAAAATATTCAGCCCCTTGGTGAGATTATATGCGGGTGCATTTGTTGATGTGTCGATGGATTTTTTTCTGGCGAATTCTCTCGATGATCAAGATTTAAAAAATCATGCAGAAAAAGTATATTTGGTTTTGAGAAAATATCAAGAATTTCTCCCCGAAAAATTAATTCGCATGGTTAACGGAATGGAAAAAGATCAATGGCTGTATAACTACAAAGAAGAGTGGGGGATTCAATATTCTATGCAAAATGTGTTGAATAAAGCAAAATATTTAGATAAAGACCTACCCGTTTTCGAAATATTTCTGAGAAATAAACCTCAGCTTCAAAAGCATTTTGATGTTTTCTTTCCGGAGCTTTTAGCGCATGCAAAATTAGTAAATTTCAGATTTTAAAAAACTTTATACAAGTACCGATTCGGATAATTTAACTTTTCACTTTGGCGTTTTCCATTGACAATGATGTGGATGATGTTCATTTGGTCATCAAAATAATTATAAAGAAAACTTACCGCCGTTTCTACTTTTTTTGGGGGATTTGTGGTCTCTGATTCCAAATAAATATTCACCGCTTCGCTGTCTTCCTCGAAACCGATATAGTTAATTTTCAAAAAGGAATTGTCTGCTTTTAATTTTAAGTATTCGTCACAATACTTTTTCAGCAGCTCATTAATCTGGGTTTTATATTTTTCATCATTAAAGTGAATGGTTCTGCCATATTTTTTCTTGAGGGCGTTTTCTAAATCATCCAGAAAAAACTTCCCCGTTATTTCAAAAGTTTTCGATGTAGAATTGTAATTAAATTCTACCGAACCAACATGATAAGGATGAACTTTAACTACTGAAGCACTTGTGAAAGAACTTAAAGCAACAATTAAAAAAGTGCTTACAAGAAATAAAAGAAAGCGGTTACGACACATGAAGATGCTATTTTCAACAAAGATAAAAAAAGTGGCCATCTTTCGACTGCCACTTTAAGGTAAATTAAATAAAGATGGTTTATTCTTTAATCATTTTTTTGGTTACTTTATTATTTCCATTTGTAGTGATTTCAACAATATACAGACCTTTTGAAAGTTTTGAAACATTGATTGTTCCTGCGGTATTGATCGCTGCGGTTTTTACTACTTTGCCAGACATATCAAATATTTTTACCGCACCATTTTTAGATTTTACGGTAATGTTCAGAACCTCTTTCACTGGATTAGGATACATGGAAATTTCGTCTTTATTTACAACAGCTGTTGCCATATTCGAAGAACTTGTTCTCACAAAAAAGCCGCTAAATCCTGTTGTGTCTACCGTAATTTCCCAATAATTATAGGTAGCGTTCCATTTTACATTTTCTACCGTTGGTGAAATCGTTACAAAGCCGTTCGGATAAGAAGAGGTTGTTCCCGAGTTATCAGAACTTGTGCCCGAGAACTTATCAATTAAGATATTTCCTTTTCCGACAGCATCAGATGGCGAAGTCGGTAATTTTATTGCATTTGTTGCATTGTAAGCGTCAAATTCAGATTGGTTGAAATACAAAGTAACTCTTCCCGTTGCAGTAGTTGGGTCGGTAGCTGGCGTGATTTCAAATCTTCTTCCTACATAAGTTGGTTCTGCATTATTTACCCATACTTTTGCGGTTATGTTTCCGGTCAGATTGCTCGTTGTTGTTTTTTCTACCATCGCTACAAAATTACAGAGGGTAGTTGCATAATTTTTTCCGTTTGCAATTGCGAATGTTACCGATTCATTTTGAGTGGCTAAGGCTTTAATCTGAGGCATGTCTTCATAAATCATTGCTCTAATTCTGTAATCAGTAGTTGAAGCGGTCCATGATGTTCCATTATCAGTAGAAAATGAACTTCTATTGTCCACATTTATGCTTTCTCTTCTCATTGACATTGTTCCGGTTGAGGCATCGATGGTTACAAAGAAATCTTCGCCATTTGTTACGGGAATCCCGAAAGATGTAAAATCAATTGCATTCCAAGCACTTCTTTGAACATCATTTAATAATGAATTAATTGTTTTCGAGGCCAATACTACTCCAGGATTTCCATTGGTATCGACTCCTCTTACTTGAATCGTAATAGGAATATCACTTGGGGTTCCCGATCCGGTATAAAAATTAACAGAACCTAATTTACCTGTTTTTTTCGAGGTAAATTTAACCGCAAAAATTTGATTAGCCGAAGTTTGATTAAGGTCTTGCGAAGAAATATAAAATTGCTCATCATAACCAATCGTTTCTGTTTCTGAAGTTTGGCAACCCAATTCGTCAGCCACGGCTTGGTAAATGTCTAACTTACCAAAACCCCAACGTGGATTAGGAACTACGCTTGTTACAAAATCTTGTCTTGCATTTCCAGTGAGTCTAATTTTCACCTCTGCAGCAGTTAAATTTGGATTGGCTTGCAAAAGAAGCGCAATTGCTCCCGCAACACCTGGAGAAGACATACTTGTACCTTGATTTTTTTTGTAATACGTTCCATCAACATTGTCCGTTGAAGTTGGTGCCAAAAGCGCATCCCCGGACATCGATGAAACTACCGATTGACCAGATGCAGCGATATCTGGTTTTTGAAAACCATCTGCTCTCGGACCTTGTGCACTGAAAGAAGAAATCCCTTCCGCAGTGGTGTTTGAAATCGTATATCCTGCCGGTGGAGTAGTTCGGTAAGAGGTTAGTCTTCCAACGTACGACGCTACGGTTACTGCTGTAGTAGCATTTCCCGGAGAACCTACAATATATTCGTTGTCTCCGTTTTGTAGAACCGTTGCTACACCTTCGCTTGCTTTCCAACCATGAAATAAGGTCGGCGTGGCTCCGTCATTTTGTAAATCTATTTTATAAAGCCCTTGGCTATTTTCTGTCGTTCCAGAGTTTCTACTAATAACAACCTGAATGTATCTTTTTAGATTAACCGAAGAAACCCAGTTGTAAACCACTGCAGTGAATTTATTATTTAAAATTGAGTGTGTTGTTGTAGCTCCAGGCGGCGATAAATATTCGATGCCATCTGGTGTTGTTAATTTTGCGACAACATCATTATCGTTATCGCTGTACATATAAAAAGAAAATACAGAAAGAGTTGTGTTACTCCCAGCCGTAAGACTGAAATTACCACTTTGACCGGGGTTAATATCTACTTTTCTATGCAAATTTTTACCGTAATCATTTCCTGCAGAAATTACAACTACTCGTCCTGGACCTGAAGTGGTGAACGCATCGATGGCGATTTCGTGTGGGCCACTTCCGTCGTGTGCGGTAGTTTGTCCCCCGATACTCATATTGACCACAATTGGTTTACCCATGGCAGTGGCTACATTTTGAAAATACGTCACGGCATCAATCGTGTTGGTCTGGGGGAAAGATCCATTGCCACCTTTTACAATGACAATTCCTGCTTTGGGCGCAAATCCTTGATGTCTGAAATCAGCCAAACCGGAACCGTTTCCTGTTACTGTTCCCGCAACGTGAGTACCATGTCCGCCAATATCTTGTTGTCTTACAAAATTCGTCGGCGTTCCATCCAATTCATCATTGATATCTTCTTGTGTGTATTCAACCCCTTTCGCAAATCCGGTGGGACTAACTTCCGAACCAATTGGGCTAAGAGTTTGATCCCAAATTCTTACAATTCTACTTTTCGTTGGGTCCATTGGATCGCGAAAATCTGGATGTTTCCAATCAATACCAGAATCGTAAATTCCAACCAAAACACCTTCTCCGGTGAAACTGGTGTTGTTTAATGCTCCTGTTTGTAGCAAATGTGCTCCAGATTGAATTCGGCTGATATCGTTATTTGCTTCTTCAAACTCAGGCGAGATGATAGAAATAACATCATTCATTTCTGCCATTTTCTCAAGATCTTCAATGGTCGCCAAAACCGTTACGAATTTTGGATACGAACTTTGAACGAGTATTCCTCTTGCTTTTAAGCTTGCCGAATTCTCGGTGTATACAATTGCAGAATACATATTTTTTGCACCCTTTGCAGTCACTACAAGATGCTCATCTAATTGCAGTTCTTTCGCAAATTTAGATAATCTCTCTGCCGCGTCTGTCCTTTGAGAAGTGCTTTTGCTTTCTCGGATCAGGGTCTCAAATTTATAATCTAGCTTTTGAAATTGTCCGAAGAAAAGTCCAAAAAATAATATAAAAACAGCGGTAAGGAATTTCTTGTTTTTCCATTTTTTTCAACAGAAAAATTTGTTCATAAATCTTTCCCAGCGTAAAAAATAAGTTTTTAGTCATAGCCGATATATTTAATTTTTGCCAAAACTATAAAATAAACTTCTTAATTCATAATAAAAAAATAAATAAACTAATAAATTATTAACGATCAGCTATTATTGCATGAAAACTGTTAATGGGCTTTGTTGTTGAGATAAGTTTTTTATTTTTACAAAAAAAATTTATGCAAGACTTTTTATTTTATGTAAAACTCGGGTGGGAACATATTATTTCTTGGGACGCTCTGGATCATCAGTTGTTTATTTTGGTTTTAGTAGCCGTTTATTTTTACAAAGACTGGCAGAAAATTTTAATTTTGATTACTGCGTTTACCGTTGGGCACTCGGTCACGCTGGCGCTAAGTGTTTTGGATGTTTTCCGTTTGCCGTCTGATTTGGTAGAAACGCTTATTCCAATCACCATTTTGCTTACCGCAGTCGACAATATTTTATTCCGCAAAAATCAAAAGAAATTAATGAGAATTAATTACGCGCTCGCTTTGGTTTTTGGCTTAATTCATGGGATGGGTTTCGCCAATTTGGCCCGAATGACCATGGCTTCTGAGCAAAACATCGCGCTGCCACTTTTGGGTTTTAATATCGGCTTAGAACTGGGGCAAATCGCCGTCGTGCTAATCATTATGGGAGTTCTTTATTTGCTATCAACATTCCTAAAATTCAATCAAAAATACTGGATTATTGGCGTTTCAATCGTCGCAATTCTTCTGTCATTACAAATGATTTTGGAGCGGATTTAGATTTTTATTTGGGCGCCTGATCCACCCTCCGTTCCCACTTTTTTATAGAATTTGCAAGCGCTGCGGCAGCTCCCAGAAATTCTATAAAAAGAGTTCCACTCAGGGTGGGGCGCGGTAGCATTATAAGAATAAAAATCATTTTAAATAAAATAAGTTTCCATTCGAATAAATTAATTAAATTTGAAAATTAACAGCTAACAATTTCTAAGACAATGAAATTCAAAATACTTGCACTGTTTTTTTG
Organism: Kaistella yonginensis; assembly: GCF_030409525.1. Classification (GTDB taxonomy): domain Bacteria; phylum Bacteroidota; class Bacteroidia; order Flavobacteriales; family Weeksellaceae; genus Kaistella; species Kaistella yonginensis. Next base: position 42,198 of record NZ_JAUFQB010000002.1, read on the forward strand.
CTCGGTTTTCCTTTTCGGGCAAAATATTCAAAACAATCCTACCAGCAATCATGGTAATAAATTCGAACAATTAGGAACGATTCTTCCCACCCCGAATTATTACAGAACGGGTTCCGGAGCACCGGGACAGGGCTATTGGCAAAATCGTGCAGACTATGATATTACCGCATATTTAGATGAAGACAAAAGAAATCTAAGAGGCTCAGAAACCATCACCTATTACAATAATTCACCAGATGATTTAGATTATTTATGGTTACAACTTGATGAAAACGAACAGTCATCTGTAAATAATGCAGGCTATGACAGCGAATCATTTCTTCCGAAACGAGCCAATGCAGATGAATTAAAAGTAACCGACTTACCCGCAAAAAATAATGGCTATGGCGTGAACTTAGAAAAAGTAACCGATGCAGCGGGGAAACCACTCTCTTATATGGTGAATAAAACCATGATGCGAATCGATCTTCCTAAAGTTTTGAAAAAAGGAGAGAAATTTACCTTTAAAATAGATTGGAATTATAATATCCCCGACCGAATTAAAATGGGCGGACGTGGCGGCTACGAATTCTTCCCAGAAGATGGCAACGATTTATACACCATTACGCAGTGGTATCCTAGAATGTGCGTTTACAGCGATTTCAAGGGCTGGCAAAATAATCAATTTACCGGGCGTGCAGAATTTGCCCTGGCTTTTGGTGATTTCAAAGTATCGATGAATGTGCCCGCAGATCATATTGTGGCTTCAACAGGAGCTGGCAAAAATTTCGAACAAGTCTTAACACCCACACAATGGTCGAGATGGAAGCAAGCGCAAAACGCCAAAGAACCCATAGAAATTGTAACTTTAGAGGAAGCCAAGAAAGCCGAAAAATCAAAATCAAAAGAAAGAAAAATCTGGAAATTTGAAGCGGACAATGTTCGTGATTTCGCCTGGACCTCATCACGTAAATTTATATGGGACGGTATGAAAGTAATTATTCCCGAAAATAACAATCACGTGATGGCCATGAGTTTATATCCAAAAGAAGCCTACAATCTCTACCGTAAATTTTCGACCAAAGTTATTGCCCATACCATTTTAACCTATTCCGAATATACGATACCGTACCCGTATCCTGTAGCGCAATCTGTTGAAGCAGCAAATGGAATGGAGTATCCGATGATTTGTTTCAATTTCGGTCGAACTGAAAAAGATGGAACGTATTCTGAAGGAATAAAAAACGGAATGATCGGCGTAATTATTCATGAAGTCGGACATAACTTCTTTCCAATGATCATTAATTCAGATGAAAGACAATGGTCCTGGATGGATGAAGGTTTAAATACCTTTGTAGAATACCTGACCGAAGAAAAATGGGATAATAAATTCCCCTCCCGCCGTGGCCCTGCGCACACTATTGTTGATTATATGAAATTGCCGAAAGATCAGTTAGAACCGATCATGACCAATTCAGAAAATATCATTCTGTTTGGCCCAAATGCATACTCCAAACCAGCCACAGGTTTAAATATTCTGCGCGAAACAATTGTAGGGCGGGAATTATTCGACAAAGCCTTTAAAACATATTCCAAAAGATGGGCTTTCAAACACCCTGAACCGGCAGATTTTTTCAGAACCATGAATGATGCGAGTGCAGAAAACCTCGATTGGTTTTGGCGAGGTTGGTTTTATGGTATTGATCCTGTGGATATTGCCATTAGCAAAGTCACTGCGGTGAAGCCAGATTTTGAGGCGGTTCCCCAAGGTCGAGAATTTACCTACACCGTTGATAAACCTTTGCAAAATGAGTTCGAAGATATTTCTAAAATTAGAAACAAGAATGATAAAGACATTACTTTTTATACCGATACCGATAAAGAAACCCAAGATTTCTATTGGCGCTATAACCGCGGCCTGGAGAAAGTAGATGATAAGAAAGAATACAAAATGAAAGGCGGTGATTTTACGAAAGTGTCGCAAAAAGAGCAATCAAAATTAGAACACGTCTACGCCTACCAAATAGATTTTGAAAATAAAGGCGGCTTGGTCATGCCGATAATTTTAGAATTTACTTTTGCCGACGGCTCAAAATTAAATGATAAATCGTCTGCACAAATTTGGAGAAAGAATGAGCAGAAAATTTCTAAAACCTATTATTTTGATAAAAAATTAAAATCGGTTCAACTGGATCCAATGCGTGAAACGGCAGATATTGATACCTCCAATAATTATTGGGGAGAAATCGCCGAACCAATATCGAAGTTCCAAGTATTCAAACAAAAGCAAGAAGGAGCTGCCAGAGGTGCCGCCAATGGAAAAATAAATCCGATGCAAGCAGCGGGGAAAAAGAAATAGATTTAAAAACATTCATACAAGCCATTCGAAAAAAAGAATGGCTTTTTTACTGCCAAAATTTCTGATTGTTTGGAAGCCAAAATGACAATTTTTCCCATAAATTTCCATGGCATCGTTTTAGTGAAACTGAGAACATCACATTAATAATTTAAAATAAATAATATGTCAGTAAATTTTAAACCATTAGCAGACCGCGTTCTAATTGAACCAACTGCTGCTGAAACCAAAACCGCCTCAGGAATTATCATTCCCGACACTGCAAAAGAAAAACCACAAGAAGGAATGGTCATTGCAGTTGGACCCGGAAAAGTAGATGAACCAACTACCGTAAAAGTAGGAGATAAAGTCCTTTACGGAAAATATGCAGGATCCGAATTAAAGCTAGATGGTAAAGATTACCTTATCGTAAAAGAAGGTGATATTTTAGGAATTATTGGCTAATAGCTTTTAGCTTCTGGCTTTTGGCTTTATAGTAAATATTAGCGATGAGAGATTTTAAAAAATTTGAAGTTTGGCAACTGAGTCATCAAATAACTTTAAAAATATATAGATCAACGAAAAATTTTCCTAAAGAGGAATTATTCGGATTAACTTCCCAAATCAGAAGATCTTTCGCCTCAATTGGATATAATATATCAGAGGGAAGCGGTAGAAATTCAGATAAAGAGTTTGCTAATTTTATCAATATTGCTTTAGGCTCTTCGAATGAAGCTGAAAACCAATTAATTTTAGCAAAAGATTTAGGATACATCAACGAAATTGATTTTAATAATCTTTTAGAGGAATTAATACTACTAAAAAAAGAAGCTAGTTTCTTTGTGGAATAAGCTACGAATAAATTAAAAATATAAAATAAAAATTGCGAATTACTAAAGCCAAAAGCTAAAAGCAATTCGCCAAAAGCAAAACATTATGGCAAAAGAAATTAAATTCGATATAGAATCAAGAGACGCTTTAAAAAGAGGCGTTGATGCATTAGCAAATGCAGTAAAAGTAACATTAGGTCCAAAAGGAAGAAATGTGGTCATCGAAAAATCTTTCGGTGCTCCACACGTAACCAAAGACGGAGTTTCTGTTGCAAAAGAAATCGAACTCGAAGACCGGGTAGAAAATATGGGTGCACAAATGGTAAAAGAAGTTGCTTCTAGAACCAGTGACATTGCAGGAGACGGAACAACTACGGCAACAGTTCTTGCCCAAGCAATCGTTCGCGAAGGTTTGAAAAATGTTGCAGCCGGAGCAAATCCAATGGATTTAAAAAGAGGAATCGATAAAGCAGTGGCAGAAGTGGTCTCCAACTTAAAATCTCAATCGCAACAAGTAGGAGATTCTTCTGAAAAAATCAAACAAGTTGCCTCAATCTCTGCAAATAATGATGAAACCATCGGAACATTAATCGCCGAAGCTTTCGGGAAAGTTGGGAAAGAAGGAGTAATTACGGTGGAAGAAGCAAAAGGAACTGATACAACCGTAGATGTTGTAGAAGGAATGCAATTCGACAGAGGATATCAATCTCCATATTTTGTGACCAATCCTGAAAAAATGACCACGGAATTAGAAAATCCATATATCCTTTTGGTAGAGAAAAAAATCTCTTCGATGAAAGATTTGCTTCCCGTTTTGGAACCAGTTGCACAAGCAGGAAAATCTTTATTGATTATTTGCGAAGAAGTTGAAGGAGAAGCTTTAGCAACTTTAGTAGTGAATAAATTAAGAGGTTCATTAAAAATCGCTGCAGTGAAAGCTCCAGGATTTGGAGACAGAAGAAAAGCAATGTTAGAAGATATCGCAATCTTAACGGGCGGAACGGTAATCTCCGAAGAGAGAGGTTTCACCATGGAGAACGCAACGATGGAAATGTTGGGAACTGCGGAAAAAGTAGTAATCGATAAAGACAATACAACCATCGTAAATGGTGGTGGCGAAGAATCTTTGATCAAAGGTAGAGTTAGCCAAATCAAAGCGCAAATGGAAACCACGACTTCCGATTACGACAAAGAAAAATTGCAAGAAAGATTGGCGAAATTAGCCGGTGGCGTTGCAGTACTTTATGTAGGAGCAGTTTCTGAAGTAGAAATGAAAGAGAAAAAAGACCGGGTTGATGATGCACTTCACGCGACAAGAGCAGCGGTAGAAGAAGGAATTGTTCCAGGAGGTGGCGTTGCTTTGGTAAGAAGTATCCCAGTTTTAGACAGTTTGAAAGGCGAAAACGCCGATCAAAATACCGGAATTAAAATCGTAAAAAGAGCCATCGAAGAACCATTGCGACAAATCGTTGCAAACGCAGGTGGAGAAGGTTCTGTTGTGGTAGCGAAAGTTGCCGCAGGAAAAGGCGATTTCGGATTCAATGCAAAAAACGACGAATACGTTCAGATGTACGAAGCCGGCATTATCGATCCTACAAAAGTAGTTCGTGTTGCCCTGGAAAACGCCGCCTCAGTTGCAGGAATGTTACTCACCACAGAATGTGTAATTACAGAAATAAAGAGCGCAGAACCAGCCATGCCAATGGGCGGCGGAATGCCGGGAATGATGTAATTTATTCGTCACTGCGAGGTTTGCCGCGTCATTGCGAGCATAGCGAAGCAATCCCAAACTAATTATAAAATCCGTTCAGAGCCTTCTGAACGGATTTTTCCTTGCTTGCCATACCCCACAAGAAGGGTTTCTGCAAGTGATTCTTTTACTTCCCGCCCTTCATTCTATTGTCTTTTATGGCTAAATACTCATTTAGTTTTTTATATTCCAACTGCTTCATATAGTGTTCCATATACTCATAATCAGGTCCATTTTGGTCGTTTATTGGAAGCATTATTTTTTGTCTATTCATTCGTATTCCATTGAATTTGTAACCATATTGGTATTTAGCCTTCTGTTTTATAATTTGGGTTTTCACAAATAGAAATAAGTGCTTATTGCCTTCAATTTCTTTGAAACTTAAACGTTTTACATCATCTGAAAAAATAGCTCTGTAAGGGTGATAAAAATTCTCAACTACACTGCCGTTGTAATTTACACCCAGAACATTTGAATCTTCAGAATTATTTGTATTGGAAACAAATCCAGTAATTCCATTATTAGAATCAGTAGCACCAATAAATGGTTTATTTCCTTTTTTCATACTAGCTTTTGTCAGACGCTTGCCTGCCTTAACTTTAAAGAGCTTTTTTATTTCAAACTCTCCCCATTCCTTTTCTTCAAGTGGCACAACAGTTATAAAGTCCTTTAACTCTGTAATTCTCTTGCTTATATAATTATTGTACTGCTCAAGTTTTTCTTGCTCTTTCTGCTGCATAAAGGCTGCCATAAACTCAAAATCGGGTGCGCCTTTATCATTTTTGCTGGAAGCATTAAGATTTCGTTTTTTAAATGCGTTTCATTTCGTTTAAAACCAAAATTATATTTACTCCTAACAGTGTCTGCAATTGTTGTGATAAATGTTGCATTGTACTTGTTAAGGTTTTCATTTCTACCGACTTTCACTGTTGTTGAACCAATAAAATCTTCGGACTTATAAATTGAATAACCAACTGAACCTTCCCCATCGCAAATAAATGCAATGCAATTACCTTTGGTAACTAATTTTTTGTCTGCTTTAACAAAGTTCATTACTCCATTATTACGATTGGTTGCACCAACGTAAGGAGTTGTGCCTTTTTTAAGTCCTGAAACCTTTGAACATTTACAATTTTCAATTTTGAAAATCGTAGCGAGTTTAAACTGTTTCCACTCTCTATCCGACATTTTTAAGTTCATATTATTCAGCATTTTCAAATAAGTAACTTTTGCCTTGCATTATCATATTAAACTCAAATGTTAGATAATCTGCTATGGTGTTTTCAAAATCTTCTGCTTTCGGTATTTCGTCATTGAAATAGTAGAAAGAGTGCAACCATTCGTCTTCGGGTTCTATGGTGGTTTTTACCATAAATTTACTTTCAGCAGGTGCGTCGTGTAGCCAGCAGTTGAGCAAATGCGCTTTTCTTTCTTTGGCTCTTTCGGTTTCTACCAAACCTACGTGTTTACGCACCACATAGCCATCATCATCATAATTGATGAATTTGCAGAATTTCTTTTTAGAATGTGGTTTGTGTGCGGTGAAAATTGCAATACATGGATTGGTGCCCACCCCGTAAAAAGTTTCTTTGTTTAATGTGATTACACCTTCCAAAGTATGCTTGGTAAGAATGCGTTTTTTCACTTTCTTATCTTCAGAGGTTTTACCTACCATTGTTGACTGTGGAATTATCACAGCACAACGCCCGTTATCTGCCAAACCATCTAATAAATGCTCTATAAAATGAATTTCAGACAAGTGAGCCATGTCTTTTCCTTTTGCTTGTGAATAAGGAGGATTCATAAAACCTATAGAATAATTTTTACTTCGTAAATCTTCAATAGAAACTTTTAAAAAATCTTTATTTTCAAGATTGCTTTTACCATCACCACGCAAAATCATATTGGTTGTAGCAATGGAAAACATATCTTCTCTTATTTCAATACCGTGCAATTGGTTTTTCTTTATTTCATGTTGGTCATCTTCTGATTTCACCAACTGTAACATTTTGTGCAGGGCAGAAATTAGAAAAGCAGAGGTGCCACAACAGGGATCAAAAACCCTATCTTTTGCTTGTATATCTACTAGATCGCAAAAAAGATCTGTTATATGACTTGGGGTTAAAACCACACCAAGCGTTTGGCCGTCTCCTCCGCTGAAGCGTATAAACTCACCATAAAATAAACCTAGCAGATCTTCATTTGTATTTGCTTTTACAGAAGCAAGAATATTTTTCTCAATAAATTCAGTAAAAAATTTAAGGGGTGTTTTTGCTAATTCACTGGTTTGGTTGGTGTTTTTGAGTCGATCATCAATTTGATTAAGAAGAGTTCTGTCTTTAATAATAATAAATTGGTTGAGAACTTTTTCTTTTTTTGTATCTGGCGTAACTTCCACACGCTTCATGTAATCTTCAATGGCAGTAAATATTTTTTGTCCGTCTGTTCTTACATTATCACCTGTTAAATCTACAGTCTTAAAATTAGGGTCGCTTAAAGCTAAAAGTATTGCAGAAACTACCAGTGGTTTTTCATCGTCACCTAATTGCCCATAATTTCTTAAATATTCATGCAGTTCTTTTGCTTTTGTAATCAATTCATCTTTTTCCAAAATTTCTGGCGGGGTTTCGCCAAGCACTTGCTCACGGTAATATTTTTCTATATTCATTTCCGAGAAGTTTTCAAAATTTTCTACGGGTTTTAGAAGCGTGTATCCGTTTTCATCTATAAAAATAGGACGTATCGTATGGTGTTTTACATTTCCAGAACAACCAAAGGCAAATATCTTTTTGAAATTTGTATTGTTCACGATATGTTTACCATAATGCAATGCTCCATTTTCAGCATAATCTTTCAAAGATTTCAGGTCACCTGCTAATTTAGTTTCTTCATCATCTGCATAGTTTGCTTGTTTATCAAGATCTGCTTTATCTTCTACGACGATAATAAAATCTTTGGAAATTCCTACAAATTCAGGAAATCCCACATTACCAGTTCCTTTTTTAGAAGCTGTTTTCAAAGCATCATTAATTTCTTTTATGCTGCTTCCATCCGCACTATATTTTATTTTTGCAATGTCTAGTAGCTTACTGATGAATAGATCTAGATCTTTTTCTTTTTTACTCATTTGTTTAAAATATCGAGATTTTTTTATCTTTTCGCAAGTTGTTATTCAGTGAATTTGCCATAGCCCAAAGATAATTATTTGCAGCAAACCGCCCAAACCTATTTGCAAACCTATAATTTCTGGTCTTAGACCTCATAGATGAGGTCTGCCACCTCAACCATTACCCTTACCAACCTAAATTTTCCGGTCTGCAACCTCAATGATGGGGTTTGAGACCGGAAATTTCGGGTTCGCAACCTAATGCTTCGGCTCATCAACAGAAATCCATGCTCCCCGTTCCTAAAAAAAGCAGCCTGCGAAACCGCAGACTGCTTTTTTTTTAGAAAAACCCTTTCATGGGTTGGGTTCGGTTGGGTTTCCACCGCTCGTTTTCCCGCTGCGCGCAAAGAATTGTTTCAGCTCTGCCCGTTTCGTTTCGTAACCGGGTGATTGCGAACCTGCTTTGTAATTGGTATACGCATAATCATCCAGTGCGCTTTGGTAATTGTCGTAATCGTGCAAGATTTTGGTATTCTTGATGCGTTCTTGCAGTGCGCCCAAACGATTCTGAATACTTTCCATCAGCTCGCGGCTTTGGTAATCTTTTTCAAACTCTTCCCAATCAAGATCGGGAACGGAGAGACCGGGGCTGGTTTTACGGTAATCCCGCACTTTGTTTACGAACAGTTTATTTTGCTCGTTGACGCTCCCATAGGATTGGCGCTCTTCGGGCGTTAAAGTTACGGTAAGCATTGCAAGCGCATTTTCTAAATCTGTAAGTGAATCATGAATTTGCGTAATCTGAGCTTCGGTCAGATGGCTGTTGTTGAGGTTGTTAATTGGCATAACTTTTTATTTTTTTTATGGTTATTAAGACAAAAGTAGTAAGTTATTTGCTCATATTTTACCGTCAATTCACCCATTTTTTTTTGGATTAATGGCAAATGATTCATCTATAAAGCAGGGTCATTATTCTCCCAAAAAAAACTGCCGAAGAAAAACTCCGGCAGTAGTATAGGGCAAGTGCATCGCTTGATGATTCACTAAATCGTCGTCAATCGTAAAGTATTCGTTTTGCCATCTTCGTACGCTGGGGTAGCGTTGAGGTTCAGTACAAAATCGCCTTGCTGCACGTACCCGTGGGTATGCGCCAACATGTTCACTTGTATAATCGTTTCGTCGGTAGATTTTTGCATATCGTAATAAAACGCCCGAACGCCCCATAATAAATTCAACATCGTGATTACGCGCTTGTTCGAGCTGAACACGATGATATTAGAATTTGGTCGGTGGGCAGCAATTTGAAAGGCCGTATACCCTGAATAGGTTAAAGTAATAATTCCTTCTACATTGGTCGTTTTGGCAATTCTTACCGCTGCCAGGCAAATTCTTTTGGTAATAAAACGCTCATCGATACAGTCGAAATCATGCTCGATGGGCGAGTTTTTTGTTCTGTAAAAATGGGATTGTTCTATATTTTTAATGATCTTAGACATGTTTTTTACCACGTCTACCGGGTAGCGCCCCACTGAAGTTTCCCCAGAAAGCATCACCGCATCGGCACCATCGAGCACAGAGTTGGCAACGTCGTTTACTTCGGCTCTGGTGGGTGTTAAGCTGGTAATCATTGTTTCCATCATTTGGGTGGCAATAATTACGGGTTTTGAATATTTACGGGCTTTTTCTACCAGGTTTTTTTGGATGGCAGGAACTTCTTCCATAGGAACTTCGACCCCCAAATCGCCACGTGCAACCATTAACCCATCACATTCCATCAGGATTTCGTCAATATTTTTGACTCCTTCTGGTTTTTCAATTTTTGCAATGATTGGTGTTTTCTGCTTGTTGGTCGGATGGTTTTTAATGATTTCTTTCAAATCAATAATATCCTGTGCATGGCGTACGAATGATAGTGCAATCCAATCCAACTCCAGATCTAAAATAAAATTGGCATCCTCGATATCCTTCTCTGTTAAAGCCGGTAATGACACATTCGTATTGGGAAGATTCACTCCCTTCTTGGAACTTAACGGTCCACCTTGAATGGTTTTCGCTTTTACGGTATCAATGTTATTGGTTTCGGTAACTTCTAAGACTAATTTTCCATCATCGATCAAAATTCTTTCGCCAACTTTTACATCTTGCGGGAATTTCTGGTAGGTCATATACACCTTGGTAGAATCTCCTTCTATTTTTTCATTAGTAAAGGTGAGGATGTCTCCCGGATTCAAATAAGATCCTTCTTTCACCACGCCTACCCGAAGTTTCGGACCTTGTAAATCTCCTAAGATTCCTACAGATTGCCCCAATTCTTGGTTTATTTCCCTAATCGTCTCTACATTTTTTCGTACGATATCGTAATCTGCATGCGAAAAATTTATTCTGAAAACATCAACTCCAGCTTGTACCAGTTGCATCATGGTTTCTTTGTCAGAAGATGCAGGTCCAAGGGTTGCGATTATTTTTGTCTTTTTTAAATATTTATTCATAATATTGAATTAATTGATAAAGCTCCTCGTTCGGGCTTAAAGGAAAATCCTGTATTTGAAACATTAGATTTTCAGGGAGCAAAATTACTGAAAAATCGCCAAATGGTTCTGATGTTTTAATAAGGTAATCAACATCGGGTGAATTTCCGAGTAAATACTTCGTATCTTCTTCTGTATTAAACAGTTCCGTTATTTTCTTTTTTTGAATGCTGTGATGGGATCGGTTGGCAATGATGTGAATACAAATTTTGGAGTCGTGATGAAAAGCTTCAAATCGGGCGAAATGGTAGTCAAAATAAACCCCTTGGAAAATTAAATCTGAAATTCTCTTAAACTTGAAATCGTTCAATTCATTGATATGGTAAAAGAGTTCGTAGTCTGCAACTTCTTTAACCAGACGAACCAATCCTAAAGTAATGGTATCATCTTCATCAATCTCGAGGGTGAACTTTTGGGTTTTCAAGAATACTTTGTTTTTTGTTTAACATATAAAAAGCCCTTTGCGCAGCTTTTTCCTCGGCTTTTTTCTTTGATGTTTCGGTAGCATTAGAAATTTTTTCGTCATCAAGCCATACATAGGTTCTAAAAACCAAATGTTTATTTGGCTGTGTTTCTTCTAAAGTCTCGTATTTAATGACTACTTTTTTCTTTTGGCTCCATTCTAGCAAAAGACCTTTATAACTTACGATTTTATGTTCAAGTTTATTAATTTCTGAGGGCGTTAATAATCTTTCTAAGATAATTTTTCTACAGATGTCATATCCTTGATCCAAATAAATTGCGCCAACAAGTGCTTCAAAAAGATTTCCGGTAAGATTTTCACTGAGCGCAGTCTTCGATTCATTCTGTAGAAAACGAGTCAATGTAAGTTCTGTACCTAATTTATTAAGATTTTTTCTATTGACGATTTTCGACTTCATTTGGGTGAGGTATCCTTCATTAGCTCCCGGATAAATTTCAAAAAGATGGCACGAAATAATGGTTCCCAATACCGAATCACCTAAAAACTCTAGTCGTTCATAGTTTTTGGTTTGCGTCTTTTTATTTGATGTTTTTAAAGAAAATGCTTCGCGGTAAAGATTAATATCTAAAACTGAACAACCGGTAATTTTGGTTATTTCATTGCTTAAATAATAGTCTTTCTCCGATAGATTTTTTTTTCTTTTGGCTAGGAATTTAGAAATGTATTTCTTTAACTCCATAGAATGTAGAGGCTTAAAATTTGGTAAAGAGTACACAAGCGTTGTGACCGCCGAACCCGAAAGTATTACTCATCGCAACCTTCACTTCTTTTTTTACGGCATGATTAAAGGTGAAATTTAATCTGCTGTCAATTCTTTCATCATCTGTAAAATGATTGATGGTAGGAGGAACGATATTATGAATAATCGTGTGTATTGCAGCTATTGCTTCAATAACTCCGGCTGCACCCAATAAATGGCCTGTCATCGATTTGGTTGAGTTGATCTGAATGTCGAAAGCGTGCTCTCCTAATAGCTTAGAAATTGCGTTCGATTCTGCAATATCTCCCAATGGAGTAGAGGTGCCATGCATATTGATGTGGTCTACATCATTGGCAGAAAGTCCTGCATCTTCTAAACAGTTTTTCATGACAAGATAAGCGCCCAAACCTTCAGGGTGGGGTGCCGTCATGTGATAGGCATCAGCACTCATTCCACCGCCTTTTAGTTCAGCATAAATTGTAGCGCCTCTTTTTACTGCATGTTCATATTCTTCCAAAATAATGGTTCCTGCTCCTTCGCCTAAGACAAAACCATCTCGGTCTTTATCAAAAGGTCTTGATGCTGTTGTGGGATCATCATTTCTGGTTGAAAGTGCCATCATTGCATTAAATCCACCTACGCCACTTGCAGTTACTGCTGCCTCCGATCCGCCGCATACGATCACATCTGCTTTTCCTAATTGGATGAGCATTTTTGCGTCGATAATTGCATTTGCAGAAGAAGCACAGGCTGAGACCGTAGTGTAGTTGGGACCATGAAATCCATATTCTATTGAAATTTGTCCCCCAGTAATATCGGCAATCATCTTTGGAATAAAGAAGGGATTAAATCGGGGAATTTCTGTATTTGCCCAACCCAAAACTTCTTTTTCAAAAGTTTCTAAACCGCCAATTCCGGAACCCCAAATTACGCCGACACGGTTTTTGTCTACGTTGGCCTCCATAATTCCAGAGTGTGTTACGGCTTCTCTTGCTGCAACTACACCTAGCTGGGTATTTCTATCCATTTTTTTGGCTTCTTTCTTATCGAAATGTTCCAAAGGATCGAAATTTTTAACTTCGCAGGCAAATTTGGTTTTGAAATTTGTGGCATCAAAAAGAGTAATAGGAGCGGCTCCGCTCTCACCTTTCACAAGGCTTTCCCAGAAATCTTTGGCGTTTTTCCCAACAGGTGTAATCGCGCCGAAACCAGTTACAACTACTCTTTTTAATTCCATAAATTTTTTCTTTGTTGATAGAATATTATTTGTTCACTACTTCTTCAATGTAAGCAATAGCGTGTCCTACCGTAGTAATTTTTTCTGCTTGATCATCAGGAATCTGAATATTAAATTCTTTTTCGAATTCCATGATTAATTCTACAGTATCCAAAGAATCAGCTCCTAAATCGTTAGTGAAGCTAGCTTCTGGAGTTACTTCTGTTTCTTCAACGTCGAGTTTATCAGCGATAATGGCTTTTACTCTTGATGCAATGTCTGACATAGTAAATTATTTTAGTTAATTGTTAGTTGCTGCAAAGATATAAAATTCTTTAACATTTGAACTTTTTTTACCAAAATTTAAATAATTGGTGAATTGGTGTTTAATGATGCTTGAATTTCCCTCACATTATTTTTAATGCGGCTAATGTAATGTTATTATCACACAATGCCGGCTTTTTTGAGTGATTGTTTTGTGGTAGAAAGGCAGTTACTACTTTAGATATGTAATTTTTTCACTGTGAAAATTGTAGAAGAATACAAAGTATTTTGATTTGTTTTTCATGTTAAATGCGGATTAATCTTTATGAAATGATCCTGATGCTAATTAATTTTTGAGCATCAACCATTCATTAATCAAAGAAGCAGCTAGTCTGGCGGTAATTTCATTCGGGTCGTATGCGGGATTTACTTCAGCAACATCCATTGCGAGAAGCTTCTCCGAGTTCATCAGTTTTTTTAAGACATGCATAAAAGCAGCATCTGCAAAAATCCCATTATAAGCCAAGGCAGAAACTCCTGGAGCAATCGAAACATTGAAAACATCCATGCAAATCGTGAGGTAAATTAGATCTGCTTCTTCTATAAATGCATCGATTTTCGTATAAATAGTCGGAAGGTTTTCAAAGAATATTTCCTCAGCTAAAATATATTTCATTCCGTATTGATGTGCAGTATCAAAAAGTTTAAGCGTATTTGAATTTCTTTGAATTCCGATATGCAAAGAATGAATATCGCCTTCCTGCGTAATTTGCCAAAATCCTGTTCCAGAACTTGCGCCAATTTCCGGGTCGATTTCTCGATTATCGAAATGCGCATCAATATTAATAATACCGATTTTTTTAGTCGGAAATGTGTTTTTAATTCCAGAATAATGACCGAACATTACTTCGTGACCGCCTCCGAAAACGATTGATTTTCCGCCTTTTTCTAAAGTTTTTTGAACTTTTTCAGCGAGTTCGTTTTGAGATTTTTCCAGATTTCCATCTTCACAAGAAACATTTCCAAAATCTTTTAATTTAAATTGAGGATTGATCACCGGAAAATTAGAAATATTTTTCCGAATAAGATCTGGAGCATCTTTCGCACCGATTCTTCCTTTGTTTCTTTTCACGCCTTCATCAACCCCAAAACCATGTAACACGAAATCGTTCGTTGAAATGTTGTCATAATTTTCCTCCAAAGAAACTCTTTGAAAAATTCTATGATAGAGTGGTTCATCACCATCGAAACGTCCTGTCCAAATCATTCTTTAGAATTTTATTTTAAATTGGGTTTCTATGTAATTTAAGATTTCAACAAAACTTTTCAGTTCATCAATTTCTGGAAATTTTTCTAAATAGGATTTAGGATTAGAATACATGAAGTTATTTATGAAGTTTCCATTTTTGTATTTTACATCATAAACAGTTCCATCCATTACCATAATTTTCGCAGTTAAAATGGCATTTTCCTTTATATCCTCATCAAAAATAATTTCGCTTTTTTCCTTTTTATATTGAAAGGACTTTTCATCTGGTAAATATTGGATATTTCTGATTTGAAAATTCATGAAATCAGTTTCATCTGCTTTTAATTTAGTAATTCTTGGTTCAATTATTTTGAATTCATGAGCACCATACTCTGAAGGAAAGTTCCAACTTATTAATTCAGCATTCCACTTTTTATTTTGGAAATAAATTCTAAAAATTTCACCACCATTTAGAATTGAATAAATTTTATAAATTCTTATTTCTTTTTCATTTTGAATTTTTTCTGGAATTTTCGCACAAAAATCTGCTCCTTTTTGCGCATTACAAATCAAAGCGAATAAAATAAAAAATATGTGTAATGAACTTCTCACTAAAGAATTATTTCAATTCAAATTCTTTCTCTTTCCCCGCAAAAGCCATCGCCGCATCTTTTACCCAAGAATGATCTTTCTGTGCTTTTCTTTTCGTTTCCAATCGTTTTTTATTACACGGTCCATTTCCTTTCAAAACTTCCATAAATTCATCCCATGGTAATTCTCCGAAATCGTAATGTTGCGTTTCTTCATTCCATTTCAAATTTTCATCGGGAATTTTTAAACCTAAAAACTCTGCTTGAGAAACGGTAACATCTACAAAACGCTGTCGCAAATCATCATTGCTTTCTCTTTTTACGCGATAGTTCATCGATTTTTGAGAGTTCGGAGAATCAGCATCATTCGGTCCAAACATCATCAAAGCAGGCCACCAAAAACGGTTCAACGCTTCTTGTGCTAGATCTTTTTGTTCTTTTGTTCCACGGCAAAGTGTCATCAGAATTTCATAACCTTGCCTTTGGTGAAAAGATTCTTCTTTGCAAATTCTGACCATCGCGCGGGAATAGGGTCCGTAAGAATTTCCCATCAACATTACTTGATTCATAATTGCAGCACCATCAACCAGCCAACCAATCGCACCAATATCTGCCCAAGAAAGTGCAGGATAATTGAAAATACTGGAATATTTTGCTTTTCCAGAAAGCATATCATTATAGGTGGAATCTCGATCTGCACCGTTTTCACCGTTGTTCAAAGTTTCGGTTGCGGCGTACAAATATAATCCATGACCTGCTTCATCTTGAATTTTGGCTAAAAGTGCCATTTTTCGCCTTAAAGTTGGTGCTCGCGAAATCCAGTTGGCTTCTGGCAACATCCCCACAATTTCGGAGTGGGCGTGTTGTGAAATCTGGCGAACCAACAGTTTTCTGTAATCATCGGGCATTACATCTTTTGGTTCTACTTTATTTTCTGCTTGTACGTATTCTAAAAATTTTTCTTGATTCATGTTGATTGATTTATTGCTCGTGATATGAGCTATTTTAGAGGAGTTGCCGCCATGGCATTTTCTTCTCTCAAATAAATTCCAATTTGACCTGTAGAAAATTCGCCTGCCACAAAAACTATTGTTTTTTCGGGAGTTCGAATTTCATATTCATTAAAGAAATAGATATTTCCTTCAAATGGACCTCTGACTTCGAGTTTACGTTCGGAGCAGTGCCAGTAATAATTCCAGATATTTAATCCGTCGATTTTAAATTCTTTGTCAATTTCGATGAGTGACGTAAATTTATAAGTTGCCATTTTCTGTTTTTTTTAATATTTCATCGATTATACATCGTAATTCAACATCACCACATTGGTCGTTGGGTGACATTGACAAGTCAACACAAAACCTCGCGCCACCTCGTCCTCGGTCAATGCGAAGTTCTTTTCCATAAACACTTCTCCTTCCATCACCTGTGCTTTACACGTGCAGCAAACGCCACCTTTGCAGGCAAAAGGAACCGGAAGTTTTTCATCCAATGCTTGATCCAAAATGCTTTTCTTTTTCGAATTAAGGTGAAATGAATATTCATCATCATCAATAATTAAAGTAACCATGCTTTCTAAATTAGGGATCGCTTTGAATTCATCGCTCATTTCCGCATTACCTTCTTCATCAGGCGCAGCGTAATATTCGTACATGATTTGAAGCGAAGGAACTTTTTTTTCTTTTTTCAAATACTCAGAAATTCCCTTAATCATTTCTGAGGGGCCACAAATAAAATACGTTGATTCCTGCACAGGAATATCCGTAAATCGTTGGAAAAGGAGGTCTAGTTTTTCTGCTGAAATTCTTCCTTCAAAAAGCTCGTCTTCAAAATGTTTTTCTCTGGATAAAAGGAAAATAACTTTAAGTCTTCCTTCAAATTTCTCAACCAAATGATCGATTTCCTTTTTGAAAATAATATCGGTGAAGCTCTTATTGCTGAAAAATAAATAAGCCGAGCTTAAAGGTTCTTGATAAAGTGCTTCTTTGATATTCGATAAAACGGGAGAAATGCCACTTCCCGCAGCCAAGCCCACATACGTTTTTTGGTTGGAAGCGTGATAATGGGTATGGAAATGTCCAGAGGGCGCCATTACTTCAACCAAATCACCTGGTTTTAATTTTTGATTAAGATAAGTTGACACTTTTCCTTGATCCAAGTGTTTAACCAGAATTTCAAGCGTAGCATTTTCTTCACTTGGCGCATTGATAATCGAATAGCTTCTGCGCAAATCTTCTTCCCCAAAAATAAACCGCACATTTAGATATTGGCCTTGCTTGAACGAAAATTCGTGTTTTAAGTCCTCGGGAATTTCAAAGGCAATATGAATGCAATCGTTGGTTTCCTTGGATACTTTAGTTGCTTTTAGTTGATGAAAATGATGCATGTTATTTTAAAATATCGATAATAGTGAGTTCAACAAATATACTTATTTTTTGAAAGCGAAGAAAAGGTTTCATTTCATTGTTGATAATCGAATGATTAAAACGGTATTTTCTGCCATTTCGCTCTGTTCAAAATCATAAATAATTGAAATGCGGAAATTTCGACCGAATAAAAAGCGTTTTGTTTGTGAATTTCGGAAATTATGACCGCATTTATTTAATTATTGGTAAAAGAATACTTTTTGAAGCTTAGGAATTAGAATAAATAAATAATTGAATAAGAAGAGTGAGAATTCGTAACTTTATAGGGATTCTTACTGTTTCTACAAATTAAAAAATAATTACGATGAATTTAAATCAATATACCGTAAAATCACAGGAAGCTATTCAGAAAGCCCAACAAATCGCCATGGAATTCGGGAATCAGAGTATTGAGCCCCAACATTTATTGGAAGGTATTTTTCAAGTCGATGAGAATATCTCTCTGTTTTTGTTAAAGAAATCAGAGGCTGAATTGGCTTTGGTACGAGAGAGAAATCGCGAGAATATCGAAAAACTACCGAAAGTAGAAGGTGGAAATATTTACCTGTCCCAATCTGCCAATAAAGTTTTACTCGATGCGCCAAATGTGGCAAAAAAAATGGGCGATGAATTTGTAACCATCGAACATTTATGGCTGTCGCTTTTTGAGGTGGGTGCTGATGTTTCGAAAATGCTCAAAGATATGGGCATCACCAAAACTGGTTTAGAAATGGCCATAAAAGAACTGCGCAAAGGGTCGAAAGCAACTTCTGCAAGTTCCGAAGAAACCTACCAAAGTTTAAATAAATACGCCAAAAATTTTAATGACCTTGCCGCAGAAGGAAAATTGGATCCGGTGATTGGTCGGGATGAAGAAATCCGCCGTGTTTTGCAAATTCTATCCCGAAGAACGAAAAATAATCCCATCCTAATCGGAGAGCCTGGCGTGGGTAAAACTGCGATTGCAGAAGGCATTGCCCACCGGATTATTTCCGGCGACATTCCTGAAAATCTCCAGGATAAAACTTTGTATTCTTTAGATATGGGTGCACTAATTGCGGGTGCAAAATATAAGGGTGAATTTGAAGAACGATTGAAATCGGTGATTAATGAAGTGATTAAGTCTGATGGACAAATTATTTTATTCATCGATGAAATCCACACTTTAGTTGGTGCGGGTGGTGGAGAAGGTGCAATGGATGCAGCGAATATTTTGAAACCTGCCTTAGCGAGAGGTGAACTTCGTGCCATTGGTGCAACCACTTTAAATGAATATCAAAAATATTTTGAAAAAGATAAAGCCTTAGAAAGACGCTTCCAGAAAGTAATGGTGGAAGAGCCCGATACGGAATCTGCAATATCAATTTTGCGTGGAATTAAAGATAAATACGAAGCGCACCACAAAGTTCGCATCAAGGATGAAGCGATTATAGCTGCCGTAGAGCAATCTCAACGCTATATATCGGATCGTTTTTTACCGGATAAAGCCATCGATTTAATTGATGAAGCTTCTGCAAAATTACGAATGGAGATCAATTCAAAACCAGAAGCATTGGATGTTTTAGACCGAAAATTAATGCAGATGGAAATTGAGTTAGCCGCTATTTCTAGGGAGGGAAATGATATTAAAGTGGGTCATTTGAAAGAAGATATTTCCAAGGTTTCGGAAGAGCGAAATGAAATCAATGCGAAATGGCTCAAAGAGAAACAAAAATCAGAGGATCTAACTTCCATTAAGAAAGAAATTGAAGCACTAAAATTGGAAGCAGAACGCGCTTCCAGAGCAGGTGATTATGCAAAAGTTGCCGAAATTCAGTACGGAAAAATTAAAGAAAAAGAAGCTGATTTACAAAAATTGGAGCTCGAAATGCAAAACCATCAAAATGAACTCATCAAAGAAGAGGTCACGGCGGAGAATATTTCTGAAGTTATTTCTAAATGGACGGGAATTCCTGTTACCAGATTAATTCAGTCTGAACGAGAAAAGTTACTCCATTTAGAAGACGAACTCCACAAAAGAGTTGTTGGCCAGGAAGAAGCCATAGAATCAGTAGCAGATGCAATCCGAAGA
Organism: Kaistella yonginensis; assembly: GCF_030409525.1. GTDB lineage: Bacteria > Bacteroidota > Bacteroidia > Flavobacteriales > Weeksellaceae > Kaistella > Kaistella yonginensis. The sequence goes on from NZ_JAUFQB010000002.1 coordinate 61,702, forward strand.
AATCGTGCAGGATTAAGCGATGAAAAAAAACCAATTGGTTCATTTTTATTCCTTGGAACAACCGGTGTTGGTAAAACGGAACTCGCAAAAGCGCTCGCAGAATATCTTTTTGATGATGAAAATAATATGACCAGAATTGATATGAGTGAATATCAGGAAAGACACTCTGTGTCGCGGTTGGTTGGCGCTCCCCCAGGATATGTTGGTTATGATGAAGGTGGGCAATTAACGGAAGCGGTGCGCAGAAGACCTTATTCTGTCGTACTTTTAGATGAAATTGAAAAAGCGCATCCCGATGTTTTCAACACTCTTTTACAAGTTTTGGATGATGGAAGATTGACCGATAATAAAGGTCGTGTGGTGAATTTTAAAAATGCTATTGTAATCATGACGTCGAACTTAGGGTCTCATTTAATACAAGAAAATTTTGAAAATCTTACCGATGATAATGTTATTGAGGTCGTTGAAAAAACAAAAGAAGAGGTTTTTGCATTATTAAAGCAGACTTTAAGACCAGAGTTTTTAAATCGAATTGACGAGATTGTTCTCTTTCAACCTCTGAATAAAAAAGAAATAGGTAAAATTGTTAATTATCAGTTGCGTGGATTTAATGAAATGTTGGCTAAACGTGGAATCATTTTGACCGCTACAGAAGATGCAATTCAATATATTACCAACAAAGGGTACGATCCCAGCTATGGTGCACGACCACTGAAGAGGGTTTTGCAGCATGAGGTTTTGAATAAATTATCAAAGGAAATTTTGGCAGGAGCCGTTAATGACGGCGATAGAATCACCTTGGATTATTTCGATGAAAGCGGGTTGGTCTTTCGGGCAATGGAATAATTAGGTTGAGCTGAATTAAAAATTATGTAATTTGAAATTTCAAAAAGGTGATATAAATTTTTATGATAAATATTATGAAAAACTATCGTATTTAATTTTGAATTTCAAATAAAAAGATATTCCTTTGTGGTATTCTAAAACTGTAACAGGTAGAAGAATAAATTTTTTTTTCATCATTTGTGTTTTTAGAATCCACTTTCATCGGTGGATTCTTTTTTTTTACTTGTTATAGGAGTATGTCTATAATGAAAATAGAAAAAAATCACTTAAAAATTTTGTAGTCTCATAAATATTATATTTCTTTGCTGCGTTCTAAAGCAATCAAATGCGATAGAACAAATTTTTTTTCATCATTTGTGTTTTTAGAATCCACTTTCATCGGTGGATTCTTTTTTTATACAGAAAAATCAGTTTTTTCTTCTTCTAAAGTTACAAAGTCGGGAAATTCGATAAGTTTTAATTTTTTTTGACTCTCTATTTTCAAAACTTTTAATTTCGGATAATATTTTAGAATTTCTAAGCCTCTTTCTTGTAGATTTTTTTTTACTGAGCTGAATTGAGCTGTAGATCTTAAGGTGGCAAAATAAATCATAACTCAATTTTTTTGAATTAAACCATTCCCAATATCTCGGTATTTCAGAGAAGTAATGCTTTTGGCACGATCCTCTAAAAGTTTCCAGATTTCAAGCGCAGAAAGTTGCGGGAATTCTTCCATATAAAGAGCTGCCATGCCAGAAACGTGGGGTGTTGCCATACTTGTCCCGCTCATCAGCTTATAGCCAGACAGATTGCCTTTCTTCTGCGTATAGCTGCTAAAAATATCAACGCCTGGAGCAGCTACATTAATATTTCCACCGTTTACTGCATTAATTCCACCATTAGAAAATGAAGCAACTCTCATTTGGCTATCAATCGCCGCAACAGCCATAAAACATTCAGAATTTGCAGGTGCAGAAACCGGTAAAGGTAAAGCTGGTCGTTTGCTATCGTTACCAGCAGCAGCAATTAATAAGCAATTACTCTCTAGGGCTCGTTTTCCGACCACATCAAATAATGGAGAAGGAAATTCATTAAATTTAACTGGTGATGCCAGCGAAAGTGAAATGATTTTAAACTGTTTAGAAATTGCCCAATCAATCGCATCGATGATGCTAGAAGTAGAGCCTTTGCCATTATTATTTAGAACTTTTCCGATTTTAATGTTGCAATCTTTTGCTATACCATAGCGTTTTTGATTATCTAACCTGCAGTTTCCCGCCGCAATTCCTACGCAATGTGTACCGTGACCCAAAGGATCCTTGTCCCAATCCTCTCCTTCGATAAATGATTTACCCTCGATGTTTCTCCCTATATAATCGGGATGAGACGCCTCAAAACCAGTATCTAATATACAAAGATCAATTCCTTTTCCGGAAAACTGTGTTTTATCGATTCCGATTGCTTTTAAGCCCCATTCGAAATTGGTAAGTGAAATTGGTGGTAAAGGTTTGTGTAGGATATAATCCTCAAGTTCATTAATTTTTTCAGTAAGAATTTTTGCCTTTAATTTTAAATCTTGTAACATAGCCAACTCTGTGGCGGTGTAAAAATCTCTTTCTTTCTCATAGTAAATAATGGGATTTTTGTCATTTTTTATAGCAGCGTTTAATTGATCTGGATCTAAATCATCAACAACCATAACATTTAAATTTTGATACAGCACTCCTTGATTTTCATTAATAATATCGAAGGATCGGTTTTCTTTGGAAAGATTTTCGGAAAGAAAAAAACTGACTGAAAACTCTTTTTCCAATTTTTTTAAAGAAGATTTCTCTTGGTTCTTTAGTAGAACGATGTATTTTTCTTGTGCCATTTTTCTTTATTTTAGGTATTTATTTTAGAAAGATTTTTCTCAAATAAAAGATAAATATCTTCGGTCATTAAAGACATCTTAAGTTTTTTATCTATACTTGAAAAACTTTCATTCTGACTCATGATATTTAACCAGTAAACTTCAATTTTTTCGATAGAGTTGAGGCTTTTTATGGTAGGGTCACTCAGTAAACCATTTTGAATAAGACCAATCATCAGATTAGAAATGATTTCTTCTCCCTCTTCCAATTTAATATGCTCTGTAGTGAATAATTTCATCAGTATTTCATATACGTTTTCTAAGGCATTGAACGCAAAGCCCCAAAAAGCTTCTCTTCTCCCAGTTTGTATTTTCTGTAGGGATACTGGATTAAATCCTTTTTTCACCAGTGAAAGCATATTGGTGATTTTTAGAATTTCAGCTTCAATCGTGGTGTTTCCATTGGTTTTAAAATAGGATAAAAGTTGATCCGCAAAATCTTCGAATTGCCGTTCAAAATCATAAGACCTCTTTCCAAATAAAATTTGGATTTCATTAAAATTTTTTAGGAAATTTTCATAAACCTGTACTTTATGATGGATGAATTCTTGCATTTATTCAAAAGTTATTTCCTCAATTTCATTACCATCTCTATCTTTGAAAGTCAAAATCCGGATGCCTTCTTCTTCCATTTCTACATGCAGGTTTATAAAAAGTTTCTCTTTATCTTCGGCTCCTGTCGTATTTGGGTCTATAAAAATATTTTTAATTTTTGAACTGACCAGATTGTATCGGTCCCGGATCGACTCCTGCAAAATATTGATGAGTGCATTGTTTTCAACCTCATTTTCATTCCCTTGTGGTTTAAAGACATTCAGGTTTAAAGATTTTATTTGGCTCGTAAAATCTATTTTTTTAATATCTGTTCCGAGATTCTTAGTGAACTTTTGATCTTTATTTTCTAATGTTTTAAATAGGGTTTGAAATTCTTTTGTTCTTAAATCTTTATCTTCTAAGGTTGATATTTGAAGATTTTTAGAAAGATTAATCGCTCTTATTTTGTCATTCACCTCCTTTAAAAAAACCTGAGGTTCATTTTTAAAATTAAATTTTGAATCGGCATCAATGTCTGTGATTTTAAGTGGGATGTCCATTTTTATGGTTTGCATCGTATAACGCGGTACTTTAAAATATTTTAGATATTCATGATCGGCATATTCTTTTGCAATCTTTACCGCGTATTCATCCGCTGCTTTTCGCGCCTGGATAATCTCCGTATTGAGATAATCCAGGTAATCTGATAACTTTACCATTGTTTAAAATTTATTGTGACAAGAGACCTAAAACTTTTTCGAGACCAGCGGGCATTTCGTCGTTGGTGGCTCTTACTTTAACACCTAGGGAATACTCTTTTTCTATTTTTATGCCCGTGCTAGATGAACGTTTGTAAGAAACATCAACTTTAAACTTAACGGGGCCAAATCCTCCTGAAACTCCAGCATTAATACCGAATTCGCTGCTTACATCTTTCGTGTAAGTAGAGTTTAATTTTACATTAAAATCCACTTCGCAACTTTCAATTCGAAAACTTGGAACATTTAGCAAAGCAATGAATGGAACTTTAATTTCCATATCTGTAGGGATGGTCGGGTCTTCATCAGGAGTCTCTGTTTCCGAAATATAAGCTGGATTCGGCGCATTTTTTTTGTAAATAAATTCTGCCATTCTTAGTTTTTTCTCCGCGCCTTCCCCTTCAAAACCAACTTCATTAATAAAATTGACGGTGCTAATCGAGGCATTGGATTGTGCTTTTACGCACGCGTCGAGTGGGCCGCCAATAATTGTTGCGAAATCAATGCTTCCCAATTCAGCGGCAAAGTTAGCGTCGGAAGCGTCGGATGTTGAAAATATATTATCGTCTGCCGCCATTTGTCCAAAGATTAGTTTTAAAGTACTGGCAGAAATACCTGCCAAGGAGCTTTCCCATTTGTCTTCGTATTTGCTTTTAAAGGTGTTAAAAATTTCCAAGATTTCTTTCTTAGAAACCTCTTCTAATTCCGAAGGAGAAATCCCACTTATTTTTTCGTAAACCGACGGCGAAAGTAATTTTTCAACGCCAGTTAAAATGTCAATTAATTGGGTTTTTGTTTTTTTAGATTGATCTTTTTCTAAAATTGATTTCAGTGTTTTCATTTTGTAAGGTTTTAGTTTTTAGTAAATTAACAATACAAAATTACTTTAATAATTACTTTTACGATAAGGGAAATGACGGGATTGCGCAAGGTGATTTAACCCAAGATTTCATAGTGCAAATTAATTAGAATATTTAGGAAACTTATCGGTCTGCAAAAATATAGCACGTCTGCAAAATGAATTTTACTTACAAATTGCTCTAGAAGGTCGATAATAGATTAGAATTTCAAATAGGAGAATCACTCAATAATAAAAGAATAAGGAGTACAATCTTTTAACTGCAAAGAAATTTTAATAAAATCAGTACAGTAAGCGGGAAAAAAGTTGCAAACTCCTTCCTATAAAAGCACCAATTCGAAATTATTTCATGCAGAGCATAACCTCAATATCAAAAACGAAGTTCTACCAAAACAGGGAAGTGATCAGATGGATAAAGTAGGTTTTCTCGCCGATCATTTATGGCACGATAGGTTTCGCAGGTCATGTTTTTTACAAATACATAATCGATTCGCTGTGTAGGCACCGTGTTTGTGTCAAAATTGGTGAAGGTGCCTTTTGGACCATATGGCTTTTTCACAGAATGTTTATAGCAATCATTTAAATTTGTGGAAAGTATTTGAATAGGCACCGTTTCTTCAGTTAAATTAAAATCACCTGTAAGAATAACAGGAAAGTTTCTAGGGTTGATTTTTTTGATTTTATCTAAAATTAAAGATGCTGAATTTCTACGTGCTTCATTTCCAATATGATCAAAATGAACATTGAAAGCCCAGAATTTTTTACCGCCTTTTTTCATTTTAAACAATGCGTAGGTGCAAATGCGAGGATAAGCAGCATCCCAACCTTTCGAGGGAATATTAGGGGTTTCACTCAGCCAAAAAGTTCCTGATTCTACCACTTTTAATTTTTCTGTATCATAAAATATTGCCGAGTATTCGCCTTTATTATTTCCATCATCGCGACCAACTCCTACAAAATCGTAATGATTCAAACTTTTTTTAATATCGACCATTTGTTGCGGAACCGCCTCTTGTACGCCCAACACTTCAGGATGATAATAGTTCAATAAATCCAATGCTTCAGATTTTCTGTTGGTCCAAGAGTTTTCTTTGTCAGAATCTAAGGAGAGACGAATATTGTAAGTCATGACCTTTAACGATTGCGCTTGCGCAGAAATAAAGCATAAGAACGTAAACAGGCCAATTAATTTTTTCATGGTGATTTTTTAAAATTAAGGTAAAGGTAAATATTTATGTTGAAATTTTAAGTAAGTCGGGTCTCAACATAGGCTGTAATTCAATTAGTTTCACTACTTTTGCACCTCGAAAATTCACTTATCAACTAGTATGCAATAATATGATTTCTGTTCAAAATTTAGGCCTTCATCACTCCGGGAATTACCTTTTTCAAAATGTAAATTTTACCATCAAAAAAGATGATAAAATTGGTTTGGTCGGTAAAAATGGAGCAGGTAAATCTACTTTGTTAAAGATGATTACTGGCGAAATTAATTTCTACGAAGGCAGTATTGTTCCCGAAGGAAATGTAACAATGGGCTTCCTAAAACAGGATTTAGATTTCGTGAAAGGAAGAACGGTTTGGAATGAAACCATGCAGGCATTTGAACAAATTAATGCCATGAAAAATGAGTTGGATGAGGTGAATCACCAATTGGTAACCAGAACCGATTATGAAAGTCAGGCGTACGAAAATATTATTCACCGAATGACGGAGCTTAACGATCTTTTGATGCACCATGATGCCTACAATTTGGAAGGCGATGTAGAGAAAATTTTGCTGGGGTTAGGTTTTAAAGCAGATGACTTTCATAAAATAACCGATGAATTTTCAGGAGGTTGGCGAATGAGAATTGAACTGGCGAAACTTCTTTTGCAGAAAAATGATTTGATGCTCCTTGATGAGCCAACCAATCACCTGGACATGGAATCCATCATTTGGCTGGAAAGTTTTTTGAAAGAATATCCGGGCTCCATAGTATTGGTGAGCCACGACAAACAGTTTATGACTTCCGTTTGTAACCGGACTTTTGATATAAATAACCGAAAAGTTGATGATTATAAAGCCAATTATACCAAATATTTAGAATTAAGTTTAGAAAGAAAAGAGAAGCAAATCCAAGCCAAGAAAAATCAGGATGTGGAAATTAAGCAAATGGAAGATAATATTAACCGTTTCCGCGCTTCTGCAACCAAATCCTCTTTCGCGCAGTCTTTAATTAAAAAATTAGATAAACTCGAAAGAATTGAAGTTGATACGGATGATGTTTCAAAATTTAATATTCGATTTCAACCTGCGGTGACTCCTGGAAAAGTAGTTTTTGAAGCGAAAAATCTTGGAAAAGCCTACGGTAAAAAACAAATTTTTGATAAGGTAGATTTCTTCATCGAACGTGGCCAAAGAATCGCTTTACTGGGTCAGAACGGTCAAGGTAAAACAACTTTAGCCAAAATTTTATCCGGTGAAATCACCGATTATACTGGCGAATGGAATTTGGGTCACAACGTAAATATTGGTTATTTTGCTCAAAACCAAGAGGAAGTTTTAACACCGAATAAAACCGTTTTAGAAGAAGCAGAAGATTCGGCGACCGAAGAAACGCGTCCGAGAGTTCGTGATCTACTGGGAAGTTTTCTTTTTCAGGGTGATGATGTGACTAAAAAAACCAAAGTGCTTTCTGGAGGTGAAAGAAACCGTTTGGCTTTGTGTAAATTATTACTGCGTCCTTTCAATACCTTGATTATGGATGAGCCTACAAATCACTTGGATATTCAGTCTAAAGAAATTATCAAGCTGGCATTACAAAAATTCGAAGGAACTTTAATAGTGATTTCACACGACCGTGAATTTTTACAAGGATTAAGCGATAAAATTTTCGAGTTCCGTGATGGAAGAATGAAAGAATTTTTGGGCGACATCAATGATTATCTGCAATTCCGTCAGAAAGAAAGTATCCGCGAAATTTCGGCAGAAAAATCAAAACTACAAGAATTAAGATCAGAGCCTGAAGTTGAAAAGAAAGTAGAAAAACCGGTGGAAGTGAAAACCACCCTTGTTACGAAAGATCAAAAAAATATTCAGAATAAAATCAAAAAAGTAGAAGAAAGAATTTCTGAACTCGAACTAAAAATCGAAGAGATGGAAGCCACTTTTGCTACTGAAAATCCCTCGGCTGAAACTTTGGAAATCTATAATACAAAAAAAGAAGAATTGGATTTGGCTTTGCAAGAATGGGAATTTTTGGGAACACAGTTGGAAGCTTAAAACCTACGAAAATTACTTGGCTTAAAAATGTATCTTGCCGTAAAGGTTGCAGGGGAATTTACATCCAATTCATACCACGGTGAGATATTTTTATTAATAGGATTTTTCAATAAATGAATCGATTGAGCCGGCGTAAAACCTTCGGCCAAAAGGAATAATCTTTTCCCTTCTTTATTTTCTGCAACTCCTGCAATGAAAACGATATGACCGGGACTTCCGGCGGTAATTAATATATCGCCAGATTTTAAATCTGATGTTTTTAGCACAGGTTTTGTTTCTTTGTTTAAAGAAATTGTGCCTGCATAGGTAAATATTAAATCTAAATATTTTCTAAAATTTTCGTAGGAGTCATCCAAATTTTGCGTTTTTCTGAAACTGACATTATTACCATTTACAACCGCGCGAACCCCATTTTTGTAATCATTCCAAGTCATTAAATCTCCGCTTGTAAAATGAAATTTTATTTCATCGAAGTTTTTCGATTTAAATAAATATTCGGCTCTTAATCGTATAAATGCGTCTGCACATTGTTGTAAATCTTTGCTTCCAATGTCGATATCGAAGATCGCTTCGTGAAGATTTTGGGTGGCAATTTCGGTTCCATCATATTTTAAGATGGGTGAATTGTAGTTTTTCAGTTTATGTTTTTCCAGATATTCACCAAAGCTTCCTGCTTTTTCTTCCACCCAAATATAGTCTTCTGGCGGATATAATCGTTCTTTGATGCTATTTTTATCGGGATTAATTTTTATTGAAGTTTTTGTTTCTGAAATTTCAGGATTTTTTACGTCCCTATTTTCCGGTATAAACTCGGCCGTCTTTTTACAATTAAAAAGAAAAAGTAAAAAAACTAAAAAGAATATTTTTTTCATTATTAAACGGTGTTAATTCTACAACGTGATAAATATTTTTTTATGATACCTTCGCCATAACTCAGCAGCTCAATAACCGATAGGACTCTAAAAAATTCCTATCTTTGAAATTCAAAAATTTATCTTTATGAATCACCAACCGGTTGAAGGTTTTTCTAAACGCTCGAAACAAGGAAAAATCGATTGGCTTATCAAAGAATATCTGAATGAAGACCGTAGTTACGAACAAGTTCTTCAACAGTATTGGAATGACGATCCTACTTTGCAAAAATTGCACGAAGAATTTTCAGAAAACACGATTTCTAATTTTTATATGCCCTACGGAATTGCACCCAATTTTTTGATCGATGGGAAGCTACTGGCTTTGCCGATGGCGGTGGAAGAAAGTTCGGTTGTAGCGGCAGCTTCGAAAGCAGCAAAATTCTGGATTGATAAAGGGGGTTTCAAAACAACCATCATCAACACGAAAAAATTAGGTCACACTCATTTTATGATGAAAGTAGAACCTCATAAAATCTTACATTTCTTCAATTTTAATTTAAAGAAAAAATTATTTGAAGCTACGGAAGAAATTACCAAAAACATGCGGAATCGCGGTGGTGGGATTTTAAACATCCGACTCATCGATAAAACTGCAGATTTAGAAAACTATTTCCAATTGAAAGCGAGTTTCGATACCGTGGATTCCATGGGTGCCAATTTTATCAATTCCTGTTTGGAGCAGTTTGGAAAAACTTTAACAGAAGAAGTGCAAAGAGAAGAGAGTTTCACACAAGAGGAAAAAGATTCTTTGCAAATTGTGATGAATATTCTGTCTAACTTCACACCAGACTGTATTGTAAGAGCCGAAGTTTCCTGCAAAATTGAAGACTTGAAAGACGATAGTGGTATCTCTAATGAAGAATTTGCAACCAAATTTAAACGTGCGGTAACGATTGCCGAGATTGAACCTTTCCGTGCAACTACCCACAATAAAGGAATTATGAATGGAGTAGATGCAGTGGTAATTGCTACCGGAAATGATTTTCGGGCAACTGAAGCCTGCGCGCATGCATACGCCGCAAAAGATGGAAAATATTCCAGCTTAACCCATTGCACCATCGACAACGGAGTTTTTAGATTCTGGATCGATTTACCGATTTCTGTAGGAGTTGTGGGCGGTTTAACGAATCTTCACCCGCTGGTTAAGTTTTCTTTGGCTTTGTTGGGAAAACCATCTGCACAGGAGCTTATGAGTATTTTAGCGGTTTCGGGCTTAGCGCAGAATTTTGGAGCGCTACGCTCTTTGGTAACCACAGGAATTCAAAAAGGTCACATGAAAATGCACTTGTTCAATATTCTGAATCAATTGGGAGCGACCGATGAAGAAAAAAATCATTTCGTTACCTATTTCAAAGACAAAACGGTGACCCATCACGAAGTGATTACAGAATTTAATAACCTGAGAAATAAATAAAATGTTTCAACTTTTTTTAGGCGTTTTGCTACTCATTTTTGGTATTTTTCTAAAAGTCACCAAAGATCCAGGATTTGCCAAGTCCAAAAAATTCTCTTGGATGTTTATTGCCATTGGCATTTTGTCGATCATCGGCAAACTTGTCATTATTTATCAAACAGGAAAATTATAAATTGAATTCGCCTTTCATTACAATTGCAAACAAACAGCTTTTGAGATGGGCGATTCCCTATCATCTTAATTAAATAAAAATCTACCTATGAAAAATACAACCTTAATTTTCGGAGCAGTTTACGGATTGGTCTCTGTAATTTTAGGCGCTTTTGGTGCGCACGCATTGAAGAAAGTAATTTCTTTGGACAAACTTCAAAGTTTTGAAACTGGCGTGAGATACCAAATGTATGGCGCATTTTTTTTGTTGATTGTGGGTTACATCTTAAAATTTGAAACTTCCGCAGAAAGATGGATCTCTATATTGATGATCGGCGGAATTTTCCTTTTTTCAATGAGTATTTATTTATTGGCTTTCAGTGAAGTTGCCAGTATTCCTTCCAAAATAGTAGGTCCAATAACGCCTTTAGGTGGTTTGTTGATGATCATCAGTTGGGCAATGTTGATTTTCTATTTTATTAAAAACAAATTTTAAGATTGAAGGTCGTATCAGCATATTGGTATTTCTATAAAAATATTTTTGTTGTCACAACCGTTTTAAGCACCGTTGTTGCAGTATTAATGGGTTTTAGTTTTAAGACTTTTGCATTATCTTATTTGCTTTTTAATCCATTTTTTCATTTTATGATTTATGAGATCAGAAATAAAAATGAGTATTATTTTTACGCAAATTTTGGTTTAAGCAGAATGTTTCTTTGGGTAATGACACTGTTGATAAGTTTTATTCTTCACTTTTTTGCATAGTAATTATGAATTTGCACATAGATAGTATAGAGAAATCCTTTGGAGAAAAGAAATTGCTTCAGGATATTTTTATTACTTGCAACACAGGCGAAATAGTAGGAATTCTTGGTAGAAATGGCAGTGGAAAATCTACCCTTATGGAAATTATTTTTGGAACAGTGAAAGCCGAGAATAAATTTGTTAGAGTAGGGAAAATAATAATTAAATCTGTTATTGATAATAGAAATTTGATCCATTATCTTGCACAAGATCATTTTTTACCAAAACATTTAAAAATAAAAACCATCATTTCACTTTTCTGTAATAAAGAGGATGCAGAAATATTGAAACGGCACCATTTAATTATCAATTTTTTAAATGAAAAGCCAAAAAATCTTTCTGGTGGAGAAAATCGTTTGGTAGAAATTTTAATTATGCTTTTTTCAGATTGTAAATTCTTGCTTTTAGATGAACCGTTTCATTCTCTTTCGCCGAAAATTATTGAAGAAATAAAATTGCTGATCAAACAGATAGCAAAACATAAAGGAATTATAATTACAGATCATCAATATCAAAATGTTTTAGAAATTTCTGATCGAGTATTGCTTTTAAAAGATGGTGCAACCAAGATCGTCAATGGTCAACAAGATTTAAGAAGATTTGGGTATTTGAATTAATAATGTGGGATTTAACTATTTGTAACAATTTAAAAGTAACTTATTCAAAATGACTAAACCCAGAATTGCATTATTCATCGGAATTTTGTGCATTTCTATTTTCCCGGTTATTGTGAAAATGAATCTTACTTCGGGACTTATTTCGGCATTTTATCGGATGGCAATTGCCACGGCAATTATTTTTCCGATTGCGATTTACCAGAAAAAGCTTAAGGTAGACAACATCAAAATGCTTTTGCCAATGATGATTTGTGGCGTTTTGTTTGCCTCAGATATTGCAGTCTGGAATGTGTCAATTCAAAATTCTTCTGCTACGCAGGCAACCCTACTTACGAATCTGTCACCGATTTGGGTCGGCATTTTTTCTTTTGTATTCTTGAGTTATCGCCCCCGAAAAAGCTTCTGGATCGGCACTTTAATCGCGTTAATGGGAATGATGGTTTTTGTGGGAATCGATACGATTTTAGAATTGAGTTTAGATTTTGCCTTCTTTCTCGGTATTCTTTCCGGATTATTTTATGCGCTTTATATTTTAGCCAGTAAATAAGTGCTGGCAAATCTAGAAGTCATTACTTTTATGACTTACAGCATGATTTTCAGCACTATTTTTCTTTTCATTATTAATGTTTTTTTTGCTGAGCGTTTCGTTGGTTTTTCATCTCAAGCATGGGTTTCTCTCGCGGTTCAGGGTGTTGTTTGTCAGCTAATTGCCTGGTTGCTTATTAGTTATGCGACAAAAAACATGCGAGCGACAAGGGTTTCTTTGAGTTTATTGAGCCAAGCAATATTCGCGACGATTCTGGCTGCAATATTCGTCAATGAAAAAATAACGGTGGTACAAATGGTCGGCAGTATTATAATATTGGTGGGGATTGCTACGACTTTTTATGAAAAGGCAAAACCTGCAATTCAGTAATTTTAAAAACCTTAAAAAGGTTTTCGGCAAAAATTTTAAGGCGTTCAACGGTTATCTTCTCAAATTTTCTTAAATTTGTCAATCTTTAAAAAAAATAAATATCTAATTAAAATATTATGAATCTTCACGAGTACCAGTCCAAAGAAATTTTGGCAAAATACGGAGTTAACATCCAACGAGGTTTTATCGCAAACACTGTGGAAGAAGCAGAAACAGCAGCGAAAAAACTGACTGAAATGAATGGTAGCGAAGGATGGGTCGTTAAAGCACAAGTTCACGCAGGTGGACGTGGAAAAGGTGGCGGTGTTAAGTTTTCTCCAAACATGGATAAGCTGAAAGAAAATGCTGGAAACATCATTGGAATGCAGTTGGTCACTCCACAAACTTCTGCAGAAGGTAAAAAAGTGAATTTCGTTTTGGTCGCTGAAGACGTATATTATCCAGGAGAAACGGAAACCAAAGAATTTTACGTTTCTATTCTTTTAGACAGAGCCCAAGGTAAAAATATGATTGTTTATTCTACTGAAGGTGGAATGGACATCGAGCATGTGGCAGAAGTTACTCCTCATTTAATTCATAATGAAACCGTAGATCCAAGTGTTGGATTACAAGGTTTCCAAGCAAGAAAGATTGCATTCAACTTAGGTTTAGAAGGTACTGCTCATAAAGATTTTGTGAAATTTATTACCAATTTATACAGTGCTTACGTAGGAATTGATGCTTCGCTTTTTGAAATCAACCCGGTTTTAAAAACTTCTGACAATAAAATTATTGCCGTTGATGCTAAAGTTTCTTTAGATGACAACGCATTATTCCGTCATAAAGATTTGGCAGAATTAAGAGATACAAGAGAAGAAGATGCTACTGATGTTGAAGCTGGTGAAGCTGGATTAAACTTCGTGAAGTTAGATGGTGATGTCGCTTGTATGGTAAATGGTGCTGGTCTTGCAATGGCGACTATGGATATCATTAAATTATCTGGTGGTAACCCAGCGAATTTCTTGGATGTTGGTGGTACCGCTGATGCGGAAAGAGTTCAGAAAGCATTCGGGATTATTTTGAAAGATCCAAATGTAAAAGCTATTTTGATTAACATCTTTGGTGGTATCGTTCGTTGTGACCGTGTAGCACAAGGTATCGTAGATGCTTATAAAGCCATGGGAAGTTTGCCAGTTCCATTGATTGTGAGATTACAAGGAACCAATGCAGTTGAAGCAAAACAATTGATTGATGAGTCTGGTTTGCCAGTGCATTCTGTAATTACTTTGGAAGAAGCAGCCAATAAAGTAAAAGAAGTCTTAGGACACTAAAGTTTTTTTAAATACTTAAAACCGTCTCGTCATTTATTTGAAGAGGCGGTTTTTTTTGTTCAATTGGTAAAGAGAATTAGTTATTAAAAATTATTAATGCTGAAAAGTACTGTTATTGGGATAAAACTAGAAATATGTAGATGTGTTTTTGTTTGATTTTAGTCGTTATTTTTATGATTTGAGTCATGAAAACGGTTGTTTTGTGAAATATATCTCTGTTTTTTGGTGTAATTAATTAAAAATAGTTAAATTTGTCGTCCAAATAAATGTTATGTTTAAAAAAACGACTTCTGTTCATTTTATAAATGCGGAAGGTAACGGTAACAGAATTATGGTTATTCCTACCTTCGTACTGCTTTATTGGAAGAAATTTATATTCGTAATCGGTGGTGTCTTATCTGTTCTTCTTCTTGTTTTAGGTGTTTTTATTTACCAAAAAACGAGTGAAATATATAAAGAAGAGTTGCACCGAGCAAATTATATCAAAAGTAAAATTGATATGCAAAAACTACAGGAATCCTTTCAATCCATCAATCAAAGCATGTTGAAAATTAACGGATTTATGCAAGAACGTGGCTTGCAAAAATTCTCAATGAAAAATGTTGGAGGTGAAGAAGGTTTTGATATTCAAGATGTTAACGAAGTCAGCAGTTTCTATGTAGGTTATATAAAAGAAATAGAAAACGCAATTACCAATGTGCCTTTGGGAAAACCACATCATGGAGAAATCACTTCTCATTTTGGAACTCGTGAAAATCCATTCTCGGGAGGAGGTGCAGAAACCCATTCAGGTATGGATTTCAGAGGAAATACCGGAGACCCAGTTAAGTCTACAGCGCACGGTAAAGTGAGTTTCGCAGGCGTGAAAGGTGGATATGGAAATTGTGTAATCATCGACCATGGTTACAATTTACAAACGCTATATGGACATTTCTCTCAAATCAAAGTAAAAGCAGGACAAGAAGTACAGTCGGGTGAAGTGATCGGTGCAGTGGGAAGTACGGGTAGGAGTACGGGACCGCATTTACATTATGAAGTGCATTTTAAAGGGGAAAGAATCAACCCAGAATTATATCTAAATTTTAAATAAAGACTGATGTTCAAATTTAATTCAAACTCCAACGTAACCAATTCTAAAGTAACCAATGAAGCAATCACTACGATTATCGGTGAAGATTTGGTGGTTGAAGGAAACTTAACTTCTCTCGCTAGCATTCGTGTTGATGGAAAAGTAAATGGTAATGTAGACGTTCAGAAATTAGTGATTGTCGGCGAGAAGGCGCAAGTGTCTGGTGATATTTCAACCAAGAAGATTATTGTTTTTGGTAAAATTACGGGAAATATTAAAGCAGCCGAAGTTCAAATTAAAAAAACAGGCCTTGTTAATGGTGATATCATCGTGCAGGCGATCGAAATAGAAATGGGTGGAAAATACAACGGCAATCTGATCATGAATTCCATCCAACAAGAAGAAAAAAAATTCGAGAAAAATAGTAAGTCGTAAATCAACTTTGGTCAATAGTCATTGGCGCTTGCCGTGTTGATTATCTTCAAATGATCTGCGTATAAATTCATTTTCAAATGAACTTCTTTACATCAATATATGAACGGCTGTTTTAATTAAAATTGCCGTTTTTTTATTTAGGGTCAGGGAAAAACAAATTTGTTATTTTTAAAACAGATTTAAACAACCTCGTATAAAAATTAGCCGTACCCGTGATTTTATATTCGTGAATGAACTAAAAACCGAGTATAATTACAGTAATTTTTAAAAATACTATTTTAAAATATGAAGTTAATTTTTTCCTGAAAATGGTTCTGCTGCTAGCTTCACTCCATATTTTTTTAAATTAGTTAAAAATATTACGGAATCTAGGGTGGTCAATTCAAAATAATTTCCTATTTTTGCCCCCTAAAATAAAAAGCAATTTAATGCCTACTATTCAACAATTAGTAAGAAAAGGAAGAGTCTCGCTTGCCAAGAAGAGCAAATCGGCGGCCCTTGAATCCTGTCCACAAAAACGAGGTGTATGTACAAGAGTATACACCACAACTCCAAAGAAACCTAACTCTGCACTTAGAAAAGTGGCAAGGGTAAGACTTTCTAATGGTAAAGAAGTTAACGCCTATATCCCGGGCGAAGGACACAATCTTCAAGAGCACTCGATAGTATTGGTTAGAGGCGGAAGGGTGAAAGACCTACCGGGAGTACGTTATCACATTGTTCGTGGAGCTTTGGACACCGCAGGTGTAGCTGGAAGAACTCAAAGAAGATCTAAGTACGGAGCAAAAAGACCAAAACCAGGTCAAGCTGCGGCAGCACCAGCAAAAGGGAAGAAAAAGTAATCATTAATTAGTAAAGAAGCGAAACAATGAGAAAGACAAAAGCGAAAAAAAGACCGTTGTTACCGGATCCTAAATTTAATGATCAACTGGTAACAAGATTTGTAAACAATTTGATGTTTGATGGTAAAAAATCAATCGCATTCAAAATTTTCTATGATGCAATAGATATTGTAGAAAGTAAAAAAGGGGATAACGAAAAAGAAGGTTTGGAAATCTGGAAAGATGCCCTAACTAATGTTATGCCACACGTAGAAGTACGTTCAAGAAGAATCGGTGGTGCAAACTTCCAGATTCCAATGCCAATTAGAGCTGATAGAAAAATTTCTATGGCGATGAAATGGTTAATCAAATATTCTACAGCAAGAAACGATAAATCAATGGCTCAGAAATTAGCCTCTGAAGTGATCGCTGCTGCTAAAGAAGAAGGTGCTGCTTACAAAAAGAAAACAGACACTCACAGAATGGCTGAAGCAAACAAAGCATTTTCACACTTTAAATTCTAATCTGAAATGGCAAGAGATCTTACATTCACAAGAAATATTGGTATTGCCGCGCATATTGATGCCGGTAAAACCACCACGACAGAAAGAATTTTATTTTACACAGGTAAAGTTCACAAATTAGGAGAAACTCACCAAGGTTCATCACAAATGGACTGGATGGAGCAGGAAGCAGAAAGAGGGATTACCATTACTTCTGCAGCAACTACCTGTAAATGGATTTTCCCAAGACATGAAGGTGAGCCTACGCCAGGTTCTCACGAATACCACTTTAATATTATCGATACCCCAGGACACGTAGATTTTACCGTTGAGGTTAATCGTTCATTAAGAGTATTAGATGGTTTGGTATTTTTATTCTCAGCGGTTGATGGTGTTGAACCTCAATCTGAAACCAACTGGAGGTTGGCAGACAACTATAATGTTGCGAGAATGGGATTCGTAAACAAAATGGACCGACAAGGTGCTGACTTCCTTATGGTTGTAAACCAAGTAAAGGAAATGTTAGGATCTAATGCAGTGCCAATCGTTTTGCCAATCGGTGCTGAAGAAAACTTCACTGGAGTTGTAGATTTAATTAAAAACCGTGCTATCAAATGGCATGATGATACTTTAGGTGCTACCTTCGACGTTGTTCCAATTCCGGAAGATATGTTGGAAGAAGTACACGCCTACAGAGAAAAATTAGTTGAAGCAGTTGCTGATTATGATGATACTTTGATGGAGAAATTCTTCGAAGATCCAGATTCAATCTCAGAAGACGAAATCAACGAAGCTTTAAGAAAAGCAACCATCGATATGTCGATTATCCCAATGACTTGTGGTTCTTCATTTAAGAATAAAGGAGTACAATTTATGTTGGATGCAGTATGTAAATACTTGCCTTCACCAATGGATAAAGAAGCAATCTACGGTACCAACCCAAAAACAGAAGAAGAGGTTTCTAGAAAACCTTCAGTTACTGAGCCTTTCTCCGCTTTAGCATTTAAAATTGCTACCGATCCTTTCGTAGGAAGATTAGCATTCTTTAGAGCATATTCAGGAAGACTTGATGCAGGTTCTTATGTGTTAAACACAAGATCAGGTAACAAAGAAAGAATTTCTAGAATTTACCAAATGCACGCTAATAAGCAAAATCCTGTAGAATATATTGAAGCAGGAGATATTGGTGCAGCAGTTGGATTTAAAGATATCAAAACAGGAGATACTTTGTGTGATGAGAAAAACCCAATCGTTCTAGAATCGATGGTGTTCCCAGATCCAGTAATCGGTATCGCTGTAGAACCTAAAACAAAAGCAGATCAGGATAAGATGGGGAACGCTTTGGCAAAATTGTCAGAAGAAGATCCTACTTTCCAAGTGAAAACTGACGAAGCTTCTGGTCAAACGATTATTTCAGGAATGGGTGAACTTCACCTGGATATCTTGATCGATCGTATGAGAAGAGAATTCAAAGTTGAGGTGAACCAAGGTGAGCCGCAAGTAGAATACAAAGAAAACCTTACCCAAGTTGCTGCCCACAGAGAAGTTTATAAAAAACAATCAGGTGGACGTGGGAAATTTGCAGATATTCAGTTTGAATTAGGCCCAACCGACGACGGTAAAGCTGGTCTAGTATTCGTAAATGAAATCAAAGGTGGTAACATTCCAAGAGAATTTATTCCATCGGTAGAAAAAGGTTTCAAAGAATCTATGAAAAACGGTCCTTTAGCAGGATTTGAAGTAGAAGGAATTAAAGTAACTTTGAAAGACGGATCTTTCCACGCAGTGGATTCAGATGCATTATCTTTCGAGCTTGCAGCAAAAATGGGCTTCAGAGAAGCAGGTAAAAAAGCGAAACCAGTAATCATGGAACCAATCATGAAACTGGAAGTAGTAACTCCAGAAGAATACATGGGAGATATCGTAGGCGACCTTAACAGAAGAAGAGGAACCGTAAACGGTATGGATGACAGAAACAACGCGAAAGTAATCAAAGGATTCGTTCCACTTTCAGAAATGTTCGGTTATGTAACTTCATTGAGAACCCTGTCTTCAGGTAGAGCAACATCTTCAATGGAATTCGAAAAATACGAAGCAGCTCCTCAAAATGTCGCTGAAAAAGTAATCGAAAAAGCAAGAGGTTAATATTTAAATTAGATCAAAATGTCACAAAGAATCAGAATAAAATTAAAATCTTACGATTACAATTTGGTAGACAAATCTGCTGAGAAAATCGTAAAAACGGTAAAAGCTACCGGTGCTGTTGTAAACGGTCCGATTCCTTTGCCAACGAATAAGAGAATCTTCACCGTGTTGAGATCTCCTCACGTTAACAAAAAAGCAAGAGAACAATTCCAACTATCTGCACACAAAAGATTGATGGACATCTATTCTTCTTCTTCCAAAACAGTAGATGCCCTAATGAAATTAGAGCTTCCTTCAGGAGTTGATGTAGAAATTAAAGTGTGATAAAATCACCTTTGCTATGATAGCAAATCCCTTTTCGAAAGAAGAGGGATTTTTTTTGGGAGCAACCAAATTTTCGCATTTGTTCGAAGAATCGTACCCGCTTTTCATTCCAATCTTTTTCTTCCCGCCGAAGCGAAAAGAAAAAGGATTTCCATTGCAATCGGGGCTAGAAATTCAGGCAGTTTTTCTAACCAAAGAATTTTTTTCAAAACTCAAACCTTCAAGGTTTTAAAAACCTTGAAGGTTTATAAAAAATCCCTATTTTTGGCTTAGAAAACCCAATCAATGAAAAAACTATTTCTCCTTCTCATCTTTCCCCTTTTCTTTTCCGCACAAACCCACCGTTTTATCTACGAATACCAATTCAAAAGCGATTCGTTAGCAAAAGAATTCTCCAAGGATAATATGATTCTCGATGTCAATCCAGACGAGGTAAAATTCTATCCGCACATCTACGCGGAAAAAGACTCCATCAATAAAGTACAAAAAACAAGAAGTTATATCTGGGAAGAAGTTTTACCCGCGCTCACACGAAAAAGAAATACCAACGAAAATACTTCGTTCGTCTTATTAAACGATTTTTTTAAAATAGAAACCAAAGACGAAATGACTTGGAAACTTTCCTCAGAAACAAAAAATGTTGGAAATTACAAACTACAAAAAGCAACCACCAATTTCGGCGGTAGAAACTGGACCGCTTGGTTTAATTCTGAAGTGAATTTAAATGAAGGACCGTATAAATTTAGAGGATTACCAGGTTTAGTATTTGAGATTTCCGATGATAAAAACAATTTTAAATTCAGTTTAATCAAAAGTTATCAACTCAAAGAAACGTATGATACCCGTGATATTTTAGAAACATTTGCGGGGGATAAACCGATTTTGGTTAGTGAAAAAATGTTGCTAAAAAAGCAATTAGAATTATTCAATGATCCTTTGCAAGATTTCAAAGAAGATTTTAAATCAGGTTCTGGTGACACAAAATACTACGTGATGGGAACACAAGTGAAATCGATAGAGCAGTTCAAAGATCTTACGCTCCAAACCCAGGAAAGAATGCGTAAAGAAAACAATCCCATCGAATTGGATAGGGCCATTAAATATCCCACAAAATAGATTTCTCTTTCATTTATAATTTACCTTTGTACAAATTATAAGTGAAATGGCACAGTCGAAAAAATCATATTTTGAAAAGTTCGCCAATCTGGCAACAACTTTCACCGGAAGTTCCCTCGCATTTTTGGGCGCCCTGTCAATAGTTATTATTTGGGCAGTTTCTGGACCTATTTTTAACTATTCCGAAACATGGCAGCTGGTCATTAACACCGGAACTACCATTATTACTTTTCTGATGGTTTTCCTTATTCAGAAATCTCAAAATAAGGATTCCAAGGCTATTCAGATAAAATTAAATGAAATCATTGCTTCCAATGAACGTGCGAGCAATCGGATTGTAGATATTGAAGATCTTACCGAAAAAGAACTTGATCAACTTCATTTATTTTACGCAAAGTTAGCCGATGAAGCTGAAGAAGATATTGATATTCACTCCTCGCATTCTATTGACGCCGCCAAAAGAAACCAAAATTTCAAATACGCTAAATTTCAAACCCGACACGAAGAATGGCTTCAAAACCAACAAAAGGAATCGAATTGATTCCTTTTTATTATTTATTGTTTTTTCATA
Organism: Kaistella yonginensis; assembly: GCF_030409525.1. Lineage (GTDB taxonomy): Bacteria > Bacteroidota > Bacteroidia > Flavobacteriales > Weeksellaceae > Kaistella > Kaistella yonginensis. The sequence goes on from NZ_JAUFQB010000002.1 coordinate 82,963, forward strand.
AAGTAGTCATAGTAGGAGCAACTTCCCTGCAAAGCTTTTGAAGTCTGCGTGTTGCCATATTTGTTTTTCAGTTCAGCGAAGTACGTTCGGTATTTCTGATTTTTTGTGTGATCTACATTTTTTATATACGCCGCTTCTTTTGTCGAATAATCTGGATCGTCATAACTTAAATCAAAGGTTTGTTTTTCCTGATATTGGTAAAATTTCCCTTGTTCTGCACTCGCCATTTGAAAGAGGATTCTGGCTTTCTGTTCCGCATTATTTGATAAGTTTAAGGCTTTTTGATAATAGTGAATCGACAGATCAAAATTGTCGGGTTCTATAAAACTCGTCGAGCTGAAGTTTTTATAATAATATTGAAAAGTAGGCTGATCACTATTGTAAAAATGAAATTTAGGGCCATTGGAATTGTCAACATCCATCACGAAAACTTCCCGATAATAACCTAAAACAGAGGTGTTGTACAACACATTGCCAATCATTTGATTCGCCTGCACAGCCTGATCATCTTTAGCCTGTCCAATTTTTTGTAATTGAATCAATGCCGTTGCCAATTCGAGTTTATTCATTTTATCTTTAATGAATGGGAATGTGGCAAAATCTACCGGTTCCATACTTATACTTTCCGGACTTTCAAAACTTTCCCAAATGTTATGCCCGAAGATTAAGGAGGAGATTTGATGAAATCCATTATAAGATTCGTCAAATTTCATTTTCTTGATTTCTGGTTGATCAGCATCATTCCATAAATATTCAATCCGTGGTATGCCACTAAAATCTTGCGCCAGTTCGTAGAATTTTTTTGCTTTCTCGAAGTTGGCTAAGCGCATTTCTCGGTCGCCATAGATTACATTAAAGAAGGCATCGATATTGCCAACATCATCAATATTTTTAGCGATTATTTTTTGCTCCAAAGTCGACTTGTGCTCTTTTTTGTAAAAATCTTGCACACTTTTTACCAATTTCGAGTTGGGATTGTATTGCAGATCAGATAATCGGTTACTCATTAAAAATGATTTTCCTTCTTCACCTTGAATATAATACCGGTTGGCTAAAACATCGCGAATAAATTCCTTGGTCGACGGTTGGTCTTCACCATACGTATAAGGATGATTTTCCTCATTGGCAGTGATTTCAGTAAAGAGCTGCGGATAGGTCTTCATTAAATATGCTTCATATTCTGCCGTAATTTTTGGTTCAGATGAAATGTCATTGAGCATTTTCATGCGGTCGATTTCACCTTGATATTCTGGGTTCGCGGTTTTAATTTGTGTTAATATTTCTGCGCTTTTTTCATAATCCTTTTTCAGAAAAGAGAGATAGGCAGCTGCAATTTGCCAAAACTCATCGTCTGATTTTTCTTTAATTTTCGAAGTCAGCTTTTCAAAATCATTTAGAAAATTTACGGTCGGCTCATCTGACCACAAATAATTGTTTTTAGAGTAAAACGGAATTCGGTTGGGGTTGTTAAGTAATTCTTTGTCACTTTGATCGGCCGCTTTTCCGGGTGAACTCTGTTGGTCTGATTTGAATAAATTTTGGAAGAAATTTTTTACACGCTGCCAAAAACCAATTTCACTTACAATTTCATTTTTTATTTTATCTGAAGGGTTTTTTTGATTGGTCGCACCTTGGGCCGCGTTGTCCGGGTTATCATTGTTTAGATAAATTGGCAAATAATTTCGTTCGAGCTCATTGATGCTTCTAGCCGCTAAAACTTTTAGGATTTCTGAGTTTGGATCAAGGTCGTACATTTTTTCCATCATGGGGATTGGATTGCTGAAATCCTCATAACCCAAAAGAAAGTAGGCCATGTTTTTTTCCTGCGGACTTTTTGCTCTTTCTAATAAATGATCAAACTTCACCGAATCCGATAACTTCATGGAGGTAAATACGTTTTCTTTTCTGCTTTTACTGTTGATAAAAACCTGAAAGAAATTCCAATTGGCTTCATCAAATAATTGTAAGCCACGTTGGGCTCCTGCAAATTGATCTAACGCCAAATAATATGGAGCAGATTTCAATTGCAAGGGTTCTACATAAGTTTTAAATGCATCGACTGATTTTTGATATTGGTGAACATAATGGTTAAATCGCACCAGTTGATAGCCATATCTTAATTTAATTTCAGGATTTTTCGCTGCGTTATATAAAGATGTTAAAGCGGAAATCGTTTTGTTGTAATCAAGGTTAGTTGCATTTTTAATAGGTTGGTCGCTATCATTGTAAAAAGAATCTGTATTTTCACCATAGCTGATTTTCATAAAGGGTTCCAAATATTTGGCTTCAATCAAATAGTCAATCGCTTCTAAATGTTTTTGGTAATTTCCTAATTTTTTCAGCACAGGATTATTAGAATTCCCTTTTTTAAAGGCATTCAACTCGCTCATCGGCATTTTTTCTACGAGCAATTTTGTTTCAGCATAATTCAGCGAATTCTCAAAATATTTTTGCCAAGCTTCTATATTTTCATTTGGGATTTCGTAATGTTCATGTCCATAAAACCGATTCGACAAGGTGTGCAGAAACGGCAAATAGGTTTTATCTTTAATGATGCTTTGGGTGAACAGATTAAAATATTCATAATCTGGATCGTACCAAGCGCAAGCATTTACTTTGGAAAACATCAAGAAAAAGAAACCGGCGGATAGCATAATTTTTTTCATAACTAAAATTGGTGTTGGTCAATAAAACGATGATCTAACTGATAATATATAGTGGAATATTTTGGCAATTTTTTATCTAAGAAACGTTTGACCTCTTTTAATTGTTGTTCTGATATTTCTTCAACTTTAAGAGTGAAACCTTTGTTCAGGAAATTTCCGAAATAGAAACCGTCTTTCATAATTTCAACTTCGGTTTCAGAAATTTTTCTAAAGTTAACATTTTCTAAATCTTTTACAGACATCGCATTGATTAATTTATGTTTTCCCACATGGTTGGTCACAATTCCCCAGGAGTAAATGGGCAAAGCAATATCCATCGCCAAAGGATATAGATCAACATTTTTCAGATAATTTTTCAAAGTCGGAATATCAAGAATAGAATTCCGATTAGTATTCTCTAGAGGGGAAGAAGTGGCGTAGCACATCAAATATACTTTTTGCACGGGCGGAATTCCGGACAGTTTACTGTTCTTCACCTGGTGAAGTCGAAGGGTACAAGTGATTGTTTTTCCTGAAAACTCTTTCAGCTTTCCCAGAAACGCAAAATATTCTTTGTTTGTGCCTGCAGTCCAATCGCAGTCAATTTGGATTTCGCGGGCTTCTATAAATTTTAGATTAGCCTGCTTTTTTTTAATGAGTGTAGAAATGTTCTCGGCCAGGAAATTTATTTCTTCCATGGTGATTCCGTAAAACACATCGTTTTTAATGAAAATTACGGGTATGATTTCTTTATCGGTTTCAAAGGTAGAATCTTTGGTAATCACTGCAATCGGCTGAAATTTGCCATTTATTTTTTCGATGTCAAAAAACCGAGTGTATATATAAGGACTGGTTGCTTTTTGTAAAGCGGCTTTTTCTGTCTTATTTAAAGAAAGGTGAGTTCGCCAATAATAAAAAGTATAAGATTTTATACTTTCTTGGTTGCAAGAAGTCATTATTAAAATCGAAAAGAGGAAGAAAAATTTTTTCATTGCTTAAATTTATTAAATATCATTTTAATGAAGTTGCTTTTTTTTTTGATAAAACTTAACGAACATAAGTTTATAAATTAGATTTAACAATTTGCATAGTTTAGTTTATAAGTGTAGTTTTAATATTTAATTATGATTAATTTCTTTAAACTTAAGTTTTATGTTTAAAAAGTCTATTCTACTCATTTTAATTCTAGTATTAAACGGGAATTCTTTTTCGCAGAATAAAAGTTCAACAAACAATTCTCATTTGGTTTGTAAATATAATGTTGAATTTCTGAAAGATACTTTGAATGTTGAAAGTAAAGGCAATGAAATAATGGTTTTGCAAATAGGGGATCAAGTTTCTTTATATAAAAGTCAACAAAAACGGTCTTTTGATTCATTGCGGCATTTAGCATTTAATAAAAGCCTTGCCGAACTGAAAACGACCGGTTCAATGGTGGTAGATTTTTCCAAAATTCCCACGGTTAAATTAGTTCACGAGGTTTACAAAAATAACCAAGAATTGCAGATTTTCGATAGAATAGGTAAAGACCAGTTTGTTTATTCACCTAATCATAAAATTAATTGGAAGATTGGTGAATCTAAAAAACGAATTGGAGATTATGAGTGTGCAGAAGCAACAGGAGTTTATAACAATCGTATTTATACTGCATGGTTTACTACAGAAATTCCTATAGCAGAAGGACCCTACACTTTTAAAGACTTACCCGGGTTGGTTCTTGAAGTTTACGATTCTGAAAAATATTTCTTGATTACACTACTATCAATTCAAAACTTGGCAGAAGTAATCCAGCCAATAGATAGATTCATTAAAACGAATTATACTGACTTTATTAAGAAGCGAAAACAAGTAGATGAAAATCCTGCAGCAGAAGCTCAAAAACTTCTAAATACTCCATTAACTAAAGAAATGCGAGATAGGATTGTAGAAAATAGAAAAAAGAAGAATAATTATTTAAATTAAATTTCTAGTAATTGTTTCTGAAAAAAGATTCTCAATGTTTGCGGATCTTTTTTTTATTGCAAGTCTCTTACGTTCAAGCAAAAAAGTTAAAAATATTTTTAATCATTATTTGTCAATTCAAATATTCTTCATACATTTGCACACTCAATTTAAGGAAGAAGTGCGCCTATTTCAAACGTAGAAATCACCCAAACCTTGATTGATCAACAAGAACTTAATTAGATATATATAAACATGTCAGGTATTATTGGTAAAAAAATCGGGATGACATCGCTGTTTGACGAGGCTGGGAAGAATATTCCTTGTACCGTTATCCAAGCAGGTCCTTGCTCGGTTTTACAGGTCAGAACCATAGAAAAGGATGGGTACAAAGCTGCTCAACTTGGTTTCGATGACAAGAGTGAAAAGAACGTTGGTAAAGCGTTAGCCGGCCATTTCAAAAAGGCGGGTTCTAATCCTAAAGCTAAATTGGTAGAATTCTATCATGCTTTCGTAGAGAAGCTAAGCGTAGGAGATGAAGTGAAAGTTGATCTATTTGCTCAAGGCGAATATGTTGATGTAACAGGAACTTCAAAAGGTAAAGGTTTCCAAGGGGTTGTGAAAAGACACAATTTCCGTGGGGTAATGCAAGCGACTCATGGTCAGCACAACAGATTAAGAGCCCCAGGTTCAATCGGTGCAGGATCAGATCCTTCTAGAGTATTCAAAGGAATGCGTATGGCAGGAAGAATGGGTGGTAAGCAAGTTACCGTACAAAACCTAGAAGTGTTAAGAGTAGATGAAGAACAAAATCTTTTAGTAGTAAAAGGTGCTGTTCCGGGAGCGAAAAATTCTTATGTAATTATCAGAAAATGGAACTAGTAGTATTAAATACATCAGGAAAAGAAACCGGAAGAAGTGTAACTCTAGACGAAGCAATCTTCGGAATAGAGCCAAACCAGCACGCGGTTTACTTAGAGGTTAAGCAATATCTTGCTGCACAAAGACAAGGTACGCACAAATCAAAAGAAAGAAACGAAATCTCAGGATCAACCAGGAAACTTAAGAAACAAAAAGGTTCGGGTTCTGCAAGATACGGAAGTATCAAATCCCCAATTTTCAAAGGAGGAGGTAGAATTTTCGGCCCAAAACCGAGAGACTACAGATTCAAATTGAATAAGGCTTTGAAAAGATTAGCTAAAAAGTCAGTTCTTTCACAAAAAATGAGAGATAATTCTATTAAAGTATTAGAAGCCTTCAATTTCGAAGCTCCTAAAACCAAAGAATTTATCACCTTAAACAATGCGTTAGGATTTGAAGGTAAAAAATCTCTTTACATCTTACCAGAAGCGAACAAAAATGTTTATTTGTCTTCAAGAAACTTAGCGAAAGTTAAAGTTTTGACTTATAACGAAATCAGTTCTTACGATTTGGTACACGCTGGAGAGATCGTATTTTTAGAAGGTGCTCTAGAGAAATTTCAAGAAAATTTAAGAAAATAAATCATGTCTATTATTATTAAACCAATCATCTCAGAAAAAGCAAATTATCTTACCGATTTGAGAGGACATTATTCTTTTTTAGTTAACCCTAAAACGAATAAAATCCAAATCAGAAAAGCGATAGAAGATGCTTATGGTGTTAAAGTTTCAGACGTTAGAACCATGATTTATGCGCCTAAAGTTTCCTCGAAACACACCAAAAAAGGATTACAAGTTGGAAAAACAAGCAAATTGAAAAAAGCAGTTGTGACTCTTGCAGAAGGAGAAGTGATTGATATTTTTGCAACCAACTAAAATCGCATAAGGGATAACCTTATGACAACAATAAAATTTTATTAATTATAAATAATTGTAATGTCTGTTAGAAAATTAAAACCTATCACCCCGGGACAGAGATTCAGAGTTGTAAACAACTTTGATGAAATTACTACCAACAAACCAGAGAAATCTCTAACCGTTGGTATTAGTAAGTCAGGTGGTCGTAACAATACTGGTAAAATGACCATGCGTTACACCGGAGGTGGACACAAACAAAAATACAGAATTATCGACTTCAAAAGAAACAAGTTTGATGTTGAAGCTACGGTAAAATCTGTTGAGTACGATCCAAACAGAACTGCTTTCATCGCGCTATTAGAATACGCAGACGGAGAGAAGAGATACATCATCGCTCCAACCGGTATTAAAGTAGACCAAAAAGTAATTTCCTCAGAAACTGCAGAACCAAACATTGGTAATGCCATGAAGTTGAAAAACATTCCTTTAGGAACTGTTATTTCTTGTATCGAATTGAAACCTGGTCAAGGTGGAATTATGGCAAGAAGTGCAGGATCATCGGCACAGTTAACTTCAAGAGATAAAAAATACGTGATCATTAAATTACCTTCTGGGGAATCTAGAATGGTTCTTGGAGAGTGTATGGCAATGATTGGTGCAGTATCTAACCACGATCACATGCTTACCGTTTCTGGTAAAGCAGGTAGAAGCAGATGGTTGGGTAGAAGACCTAGAACAAGACCAGTAGTAATGAACCCGGTAGATCACCCAATGGGAGGTGGTGAAGGTAAATCTTCTGGAGGTCACCCAAGATCAAGAAATGGTATGCCAGCAAAAGGGTACAAAACCAGAAAGAAACATAAAGAGTCTAACCGTCATATCATATCTAAAAGAAAATAATTATGTCAAGATCACTTAAAAAAGGACCTTTCATTCATCATACTTTAGATAAGAAGGTTCAGACAAATATAGAGTCTGGTAAGAAGACAGTAATCAAAACTTGGTCTAGAGCATCAATGATCTCTCCAGACTTCGTAGGACAAACCATCGCAGTACACAACGGGAAATCTTTTATCCCAGTATATGTAACTGAGAATATGGTAGGTCATAAGTTAGGCGAATTTTCTCCGACAAGATCTTTTAGAGGTCACGGCGGTAACAAAAATAAAGGAGGTAGATAATCATGGGATCAAGAAAAAGAGAAAGTGCATTAGCACGTAAAATAGCAAATCAAGATGTAGCCAAAGCGTTGCATAATGACTGCCCTTCTTCGCCAAGAAAAATGAGATTGGTAGCTGATATCATTAGAGGAGTAGAAGTAGATAAGGCGTTAAGTATCCTTAAATATTCCAAAAAAGAAGCTTCTAATAAATTAGAAAAAGTACTTCTTTCTGCCATGGCAAACTGGCAATCAAAGAACGAAGGCGCTGATATCGAAGAAGCAAACTTAATCGTAAAGGAAATTATGGTTGACAGTGCAAGACAATTGAAGAGACTAAGACCTGCACCACAAGGTAGAGGGCATAGAATCAGAAAAAGATCAAACCACATCACTTTAATTTTAGGAACTAAAGATAATAAATAATCAAGGTATGGGACAGAAGACAAATCCAATTGGTAACAGATTAGGTATCATCAGAGGATGGGATTCGAACTGGTATGGTGGTAAAGATTATGGAGACAGAATCGCAGAAGACTACAAAATCAGAAGATACCTTGAGGCAAGATTATCTAAAGGTGGAATTTCAAAAATCTACATCGAGAGAACATTGAAATTAGTAACCATTACAATTACTACTGCTAGACCGGGATTAATCATCGGTAAAGGAGGACAGGAAGTTGATAAATTAAAAGAAGAATTAAAAAAATTGACGGATAAAGACATCCAAATCAATATCTTCGAAATCAAAAGACCTGAACTCGATGCAGTTTTAGTTGCAGACAGTATAGCTAAACAAATCGAAAATAGAATTTCTTATAGAAGAGCTGTGAAAATGGCCATTCAAAGTACCATGAGAATGGGAGCTGAAGGAATCAAAGTTCAAATCTCTGGTAGATTAAACGGAGCGGAGATGGCAAGAAGCGAATCTTTCAAAGACGGAAGAATCCCATTGTCAACTTTTAGAGCTGATATAGATTACCATATCGGTGAAGCACTTACTCAGTACGGTAAACTAGGAGTGAAGGTTTGGATTATGAAAGGGGAAGTGTACGGTAAAAGAGACCTTAGCCCACTAGTAGGACAACAGAAAAAAGGACCTGTAGGAAGAGGAGATCGTAACGATCGCAATGACAGAAGAGACAGAGACGACCGTAGACCAAGAGATAGAAAATAATTAATGAAATTTTGGAGGATATTTTTTAAATGACCGTTACTTTTTTAAAATCTAAAATCTAAAATCTAAAATTCCTAGAAATTATGTTACAACCAAGAAGAACCAAATTCCGTAAAGTTCACAAGATGAAGATGAAGGGGATTGCCCAAAGAGGCAGTCAACTTGCATACGGAACTTTCGGGATCAAAGCTAACGAAGGAGCTTGGATCACTGCAAGACAAATTGAAGCAGCGCGTATTGCTGCAACAAGATATATGAAAAGAGAAGGTCAGTTATGGATCAAGATATTTCCAGACAAACCGATTACTAAAAAACCAGCCGAAGTAAGGATGGGGAAAGGTAAAGGTGCTGTAGAATATTGGGTATCTGTAGTTAAACCTGGTAAAATTATGTTTGAAGTAGGTGGTGTATCTTACGAAGTAGCCAAAGAAGCTCTTCGTTTAGCAGCACAAAAACTTCCTGTAACTACAAGATTTGTAGTAGCTAACGATTTTGTTCAACCTCAATAATTTAATTAAAATGAAAAAAGCTGACATCAAAAATCTAAGCGCAGGAGATATTCAAAACAAATTGACTGAAGTAAAAGCAGATTTCTATAAAATGAAATTATCGCACAGCATCAGCCCGATTGAAAATCCAATTCAAATTAAAGACTTGAGAAGAACAATCGCAAGACTTGAAACTGAGTTAACACTAAAACAACAATCATAATTTTCCTTTTATCATGGATAGAAATTTAAGAAAAGAAAGAATCGGAATCGTTTCTAGCAATAAAATGGAAAAGACCATTGTTGTAAGTGAAACGACGAGAGTAAAACACCCGATGTACGGTAAATTCGTTCTAAAAACGAAAAAATATACCGCTCATGACGAGAACAACGAGTGTACTGAGGGAGACACAGTATTAATTACTGAAACAAGACCTTTAAGTAAAAGTAAGAGATGGAGATTAGTACGAATCATTGAAAAAGCTAAGTAATGTTACAAACCGAATCAAGATTAAAAGTTGCTGATAACACAGGTGCAAAAGAAGTACTCGTGATCAGAGTTCTGGGAGGAACCAGAAGAAGATATGCTTCAGTTGGTGATAAAATCGTAGTTACTATCAAAGATTCTACACCACAAGGACAAGCAAAAAAAGGAACTATTTCTAAAGCAGTAGTGGTAAGAACGAAAAAAGCAGTACGCAGAAAAGATGGCTCATACATCAAATTCGACGATAACGCTTGTGTTCTTTTGAATGCTACCGGCGAAATGAGAGGAACCCGTGTTTTTGGCCCTGTTGCACGTGAACTAAGAGACAAAGAATATATGAAAGTCATTTCATTAGCTCCTGAAGTACTTTAATTTTAAAATTTACAAAAAATGACAAAAGTTAAAATCAAAAGAGGAGATAACGTAATCATCACTACCGGCAAGAAAGAAATTAAAGGTAAAAAAGGTGAAGTTATTGAAGTGATCAGAAAAGAAGGCAAAGACGCAAGAGTTGTTGTAGCTGGTTTAAATATTGTTAAAAAACATACCAAACCATCTGCAGGAAATCCACAAGGCGGAATTGTAGAAAAAGAAGCATCAATCCATATTTCCAACGTTATGCTTATCGACAAAAACGGTAAAGCAACCAAAACAGGATCTAAGGTAGAAGGTGATAAAAAAGTAAGAGTTGCTAAATCAACCGGTGAAACTTTATAATTAAACGACGATGGAATATATAGCAAGACCAAAACAACAATATAAAGAGAAAATTGTTCCTACAATGATGGAAGAATTTGGGTACAAATCTGTGATGCAGGTTCCTAAATTATTGAAAATCGTTGTATCGCAAGGTTTAGGCGCTGCCACAGCTGACAAAAAAATTGTTGACTATGCAGTAGAAGAACTTACCGCAATCACCGGGCAAAAAGCAGTAGGAACTATTTCTAAGAAAGATGAAGCAGCTTTCAAATTAAGAAAAGGTATGCCAGTAGGAGCTAGAGTTACTTTAAGAGCCAACCAAATGTATGAGTTCTTAGATCGACTTACTTCTTCAGCTTTACCACGAATCCGTGATTTTAATGGGATCAAAGCGGATGGTTTTGATGGTAGAGGAAATTACAACTTAGGGATTACTGAGCAAATCATCTTCCCAGAGATTGCAATTGATAAAGTGAAAAAAATCCAAGGGATGGACATTACTTTTGTAACTTCTGCCAAAACAGACAAAGAAGCTAAAGCATTATTAACGCATTTCGGTATGCCCTTTAAAAAGAACTAAAAGATGGCTAAAGAATCAATGAAAGCGCGTGAGCGCAAAAGAGAAGCTACGGTAGCGAAGTATGCAGAGAAAAGAAAAGCTTTGAAAGAAGCGGGCGATTATCTAGGCCTACAAAAATTACCAAAAGATGCTTCACCAGTAAGACTACACAACAGATGTAAATTAACTGGCAGACCAAGAGGTTACATGAGAACATTCGGTCTTTCAAGAGTAACTTTCAGAGAAATGGCCAACAACGGTCTAATCCCTGGAGTGAAAAAAGCAAGTTGGTAATAATTTAGAACAATCGAGATAGTAAAGTTGCCTATGGCATTTGGCGAATAGCTATTTGCAAAAAGCCAGAAGCCAGAAGCCAGAAGCCAGAAGCAATACTAACTATCACAAACCAATAATTTAATATAGAAAAATGGTAACAGATCCAATTTCAGATTTCCTAACCAGAGTAAGGAACGCACAAAGCGCAGGCCACAAAGTGGTGGATATTCCTGCATCGAAAATCAAAAAGGAGATTACAAAAATTTTGTTTGATCAAGGGTATATTTTGAACTACAAGTTCGAAGATAACGCTGTTCAAGGAAACATCAAAATCGCTTTAAAGTACGACAAAACAACCAACAAACCGATCATCAAAAGCATCCAAAGAGCTTCAAGACCAGGTTTAAGACAATACAAAGGGTCAGGTGAACTGCCAAGAGTATTGAATGGTTTGGGTATCGCTATTATCTCAACTTCAAGAGGAGTGATGACCGATAAAAAAGCACGTCAGGAAAAAGTGGGTGGAGAAGTAATCTGCTATGTTTTTTAATTAATAATCAAAGGAAAATGTCAAGAATTGGTAAATCAATTATAGAAATTCCCGCTAATGTTACCGTAACCGAGAAAGACGGATTGGTAACTGTGAAAGGACCGAAAGGAGAACTTACACAGCAATTACAAGAGGGAATTACTCTTAAACAAGAAGACGGAATCTTAACTTTAGACCGTCCTTCTGAATCGAAATCACACAAAGCATTACACGGTCTTTACAGAGCGTTAATCAATAACATGGTTCAAGGAACTGCCGAAGGGTGGACAAAAAAATTGGAACTTGTAGGAGTAGGATACAGAGCATCTAATCAAGGAAATAGATTAGATTTAGCTTTAGGATTCTCGCACGGTATTGTATTGGATCTCCCGAAAGAAGTCGTGGTAGAAACATTATCTGAAAAAGGTAAAAACCCAGTCATTACTTTAACATCTTTCGACAAACAATTATTAGGTATGGTAGCTGCAAAGATCAGATCTTTCAGAAAACCAGAACCATATAAAGGAAAAGGAGTTAGATTCGTAGGAGAAATTGTAAGACGTAAAGCTGGTAAATCTGCTTAATTTTAAAACTTAAGAACATGGCACTAAGCAAAGTACAAAAAAGAAATAGAATTAAAAGTAGAGTAAGAGGAAAAATCTCTGGCTCTGCAGAATTACCAAGATTATCAGTTTATAAAAGCAATAAAGAAATTTACGCGCAATTGATCGACGATAAAGATGGTAAAACTTTAGCCTCAGCTTCATCAAGAGCGCTGACTGCTAAAGGAAACAAAGTAGAAATCTCTGCAGAAGTTGGTAAAGCAATCGCTGAAAAAGCTAAAGCTGCAGGAATTGAAAAAATAGTGTTCGACAGAAACGGTTTCGTATATCATGGTAGAGTGAAAGCTTTAGCTGATGGAGCGAGAGAAGGCGGACTAAAATTCTAATCAATAAATTTCGGATAATATGTTAGGACTAGATAATATAGAAAAAATAAAACCGGGAGGATTAGAACTTAAAGATCGTCTCGTTTCAGTAAACAGAGTTACCAAAGTAACCAAAGGGGGTAGAGCTTTCGGATTTTCTGCAATCGTGGTTGTAGGAGACGAAGCAGGAACTGTTGGTTTCGGTTTAGGAAAATCTAAAGAAGTTGCCTCAGCTATTGCAAAAGCAGTAGAAGATGCTAAGAAAAATTTAGTTAAAATTCCTATGAAAGAACATACCATTCCTCACCAAACATCTGCAAGATACGGTGGAGCAGATATCTTCTTGAGACCTGCAACGCACGGTACCGGTGTAATCGCTGGTGGTACCGTTCGTATGGTATTAGAATCTGCTGGTATCAAAGATATTCTCTCTAAATCTAAAGGTTCATCAAATCCACATAACGTAGTAAAGGCAACTTTCAAAGCATTATTGGACATCAGAAGACCTGAAGAAATCGCAAGGTTGAGAGGTATTTCATTAAATAAAGTGTTTAACGGTTAATAAGTAAAGCAATGGCAAAAATTAGAGTAAAACAAGTAAGAAGCGCTATTGGTAGAACCAAAACCCAAAAAAGAACGCTTGAAGCATTAGGATTGAAAAAACTTCACCAAGTGGTAGAACATGACGATACTCCTGCAATTCTAGGAATGGTAGCGGCAGTAAGTCACTTATTAGAAGTACAAAAATAGAAATTAGACAAAGAGATAAGAGACTATATTATCATGGTCTCTTAGCTCTAATCTTTAAATCTCAAATCTAAAAATAATGAATTTAAATAATATTAGACCTGCAGCAGGTTCTACTCACAGTACTAAAAGAATCGGTAGAGGACAAGGTAGTGGTAAAGGGGGTACAGCTGGGAAAGGTCACAATGGTCAGCAAGCAAGAGCTGGTTATTCGCAAAAAATCGGTTTCGAAGGTGGTCAAATGCCTTTGCAAAGAAGATTACCGAAATTCGGTTTTACCAACATCAACAGAAAAGAATATAGAGGAATTAATATTGATACCCTTCAAATTTTAGCGGATACTAAGAATATCACTGAAATTACCCAAGAGGTATTGGTAGCAAATGGTTTAGCTAAAAAAAGCGAAATCGTGAAAATTATGGGTAGAGGAGAATTGAAAGCAGGTATTTCAGTTTCTGCACATAAATTCACAAAATCAGCAGAAGAAGCAATAGCTAAAGCTGGAGGTAAAGCAATTACTCTTTAATATTTACAATGAAAGAATTTATACAAACACTAAAAAACATTTGGAGTCTTAAGGAGCTAAGAGAAAAAATACTTTTTACTCTTGGGATTGTCCTCGTGTATAGATTCGCATCTTATATTTCTCTACCTGCTATTAACATGGCAGAAGTAGGAAATCTTTTGGATATTTACAAAGACCAAGGAGGCAACAAGCAAGGAGCAGGACTTCTTGGCTTGCTTTCTTCGTTTACAGGTGGGGCATTTAGCCGGGCGTCTATTATGGCCCTGGGTATTATGCCTTATATTTCTGCTTCCATTATTGTGCAGTTAATGGGTATGGCAATTCCATACCTTCAGAAATTGCAGAAAGATGGTGAAAGTGGTAGAAATACTTTGAACCAAATTACAAGATGGTTAACTATTGCAGTTTGTTTGATACAGGCACCTTCTTACCTTACTTCAATCACACAAATGTTCTTGCCACATGCGCAGTTCGCTTCGGCTTACTATGTACATCCGCAGTCTATTATGTTTTGGTTACCAAGTATTGTAATATTGGTTGCTGGTTCTGTCTTCGCCATGTGGTTAGGAGAAAAAATTACTGATAAAGGAATCGGAAACGGTATTTCTATCTTAATAATGGTAGGGATTCTAGCTGACTTCCCAGGAGCATTCATTCAAGAAGTTGCGACACAAACAGGTAAAGGTGGTTTTGGTACCATCATGATCCTGATTGAAGTCCTATTCTGGATGGTTGTTGTTCTGTTAGCAATTGTTCTTTCGGTCGCGGTGCGAAAAATTCCAATTCAGTATGTAAGTAGAGCCCAAGCAAGAGGCGGTGTTAATAGAAACTTAATGCAAGGTGCAAGACAATGGATTCCTCTAAAAGTGAATGCTTCTGGAGTAATGCCAATCATCTTTGCCCAAGCTTTAATGTTCGTGCCAGGATTATTAACAAAGGTTGATGAATCCAACACTTTCTTAGCAGGTTTCAAAAATGTATTCAGCTGGCAGTATAATGTATTGTTTGCGATTTTAATTATCATTTTCTCATTTTTCTATACCGCAATTACAATTCCGGTGAATCAAATGGCGGATGATTTAAAGAGAAACGGAGGCCTAATTCCGAAGGTAAGACCTGGGAAGGAAACTGCTGATTATCTGGATGATATTTTATCAAAAATAACTTTGCCAGGTTCGCTCTTTTTAGCTATCTTTGCAGTCCTTCCAGCACTTGTGTATGGAGCGTTTGTTCAGACCGATCGGTTTGCCCTGTTTTTCGGGGGTACATCACTTTTAATTATGGTCGGAGTAATCTTAGATACGGTGCAACAGATCAATACGTATTTGTTGAATCATCATTATGATGGTTTAATGCAGTCTAAATTATCCAGAACAAACAATAATCTGTAAGTAGATCAATGGCAAAACAAAAACATATTGAGCAAGACGGCGTAATTACGGAAGCACTTTCGAACGCGCAGTTCCGTGTTGAACTAGAAAATGGGCATGTACTTATTGCACATATTTCTGGTAAGATGCGAATGCATTACATTAAACTTTTACCTGGAGACAAGGTAAAATTAGAACTATCTCCTTATGACTTGTCAAAAGGAAGAATAACATTTAGATACTAATTTCAGAGTGATCTGAAGATTATTATAATAGGAAACAAAGTGAAATCATCTGATTTTACTGTCATTTAAATATTTAAACGATAGGGAATGTAATCGAAAGAAAGCATTTAACCGTTGGAAAATTAACAAGGATCAAATGAAATCATACGATTGCATTTTACCTTTAAAAAACTTTAAACAAAGTAGAAATGAAAGTTAGAGCATCTATCAAAAAAAGAAGTGCTGATTGTAAAATTGTTCGCAGAAAAGGCGTTCTGTTTGTAATCAACAAGAAGAACCCAAAATTTAAACAAAGACAAGGCTAAAATTAAATTATGGCGAGAATTTCCGGTATTGATTTACCAAAAAACAAAAGAGGCGTAATCGGTTTAACTTACATCTATGGTGTTGGAAGAAGTACTTCTTCTGAGATCTTGAAAGCAGCCGGTATCAGCGAAGACAAGAAAGTCAACGAATGGAATGACGATGAATTGGCATTAATCAGAAACTACATCACTGAAAACATCAAAGTGGAAGGTGAATTGCGTTCTGAAACACAACTAAACATCAAGCGATTGATGGATATTGGTTGCCAACGAGGAATACGTCACAGACTAGGATTACCTTTAAGAGGACAAAGAACGAAAAATAATTCTAGAACCCGAAAAGGAAAGAGAAAAACGGTTGCTAATAAGAAAAAAGCAAGTAAATAATCGGTAAGAATTATGGCAAAACAGACAAAAGCAGTTAAGAAAAGAAAAGTAAAAGTTGAAGCAATTGGTGAAGCACATATCCAAGCGACGTTCAACAATATCATCATTTCTTTAACAAATAAAAGTGGAGAGGTCATCTCTTGGGCATCTGCCGGAAAGATGGGCTTCAGAGGTTCTAAGAAGAATACTCCTTTTGCAGCGCAAATGGCTGCAGAAAATTGCTCAACCGTAGCACACGATGCTGGACTACGCAGAGTAAAGGTTTACGTGAAAGGTCCTGGTGCAGGTAGAGAATCTGCAATCAGAACAATCCACAATTCAGGAATTGAAGTTAGTGAAATCATTGATGTGACGCCAATGCCACACAACGGATGTAGACCACCAAAAAGAAGAAGAGTATAATCTAAAATTTTAAATTTTGAATTTTAAATTTTGAATGTTTCATTTTTAAATCTAAAATCTAAAATTTAGAATCTAAAATCTTAAAAAATATGGCAAGATATATTGGACCAAAAACAAAGATTGCAAGAAAGTTTGGAGCTGCAATCTACGGAGACGACAAAAACTTCGAGAAAAGAAAAAACCAACCACCAGGACAACATGGTGTTAACAAAAGAAGAGGATCAAAGAAATCTGAGTATGCTGTTCAGTTAATGGAAAAGCAGAAAGCAAAATATACCTATGGTATTTTGGAGAAACAATTTGCAAATCTTTACGAAAAAGCAGTAAGAGCGAGAGGAGTTACAGGTGAAGTTCTTTTACAATTATGTGAATCTAGATTAGACAATGTAGTGTACAGATTAGGGTTTGCAAAAACCAGAGCAGGAGCAAGACAATTGGTTTCTCACAGACACATTACCGTAAACGGTGAATTGGTAAACATCGCTTCATATTCGATGAAAGCTGGAGACGTAGTTGCAGTGAGAGAGAAATCAAAATCTCTTGAAGTAATTGCCGACTCTTTAGCTTATAAATCAAACTATGAGTGGTTGCAGTTCAACGATGAGAAAAAAGAAGGTACTTTCGTATCTGCACCCGAGAGAATCCAAATCCCGGAAGACATCAAAGAACAATTGATCGTCGAACTTTACTCTAAATAATAATTTTTCAAATTTTTGCTCAACCTATATTATATGGCAATTTTAACATTTATTAAACCCGATAAAGTAATCCTTCTTAACTCTAATGAATTCAAAGGGCAATTTGAATTTAGACCTTTAGAGCAAGGTTTCGGACTTACGATCGGTAATGCTTTGAGAAGAGTTTTACTTTCTTCTCTAGAAGGATATGCTATTTCATCTATCAAAATAGAAGGCGTAGAGCACGAATTTTCAACAATTCCAGGCGTAATTGAAGATGTAACAGAAATTATTCTGAACCTGAAACAATTAAGACTTAAAGCAAAATCTGAAAATGCTACGGCAGAACAAGTGATTGCGAAAGTGTCTGGTCAAACTACTGTAACTGCCGCTGATCTAGGTAAAACAATGCAGGAATTCGAAGTATTGAATCCTGAATTGATTATCTGTTCAACGAACAAAGATGTGAAATTTGAAATCACGTTTAATATTGAGAAAGGTAGAGGTTATGTTCCTTCCGAACAAAACAAATCTAGCAACGCTCCAATCGGAACCATCGCAATAGATTCAATCTATACCCCAATCAAAAAAGTTCAGTACAGTGTTGAGAACTATCGTGTCGAGCAAAAAACAGACTACGAAAAACTCGTATTAGATATTGAAACTGATGGGTCTATCAGCCCTCAAAATGCTTTAACAGAAGCTTCTAAGATTTTAATTTATCATTTCATGTTGTTCTCCGATGAGAGAATTACTTTAGAAACTGAAGCCGTAAAAGCATCAATCCAATACGACGAAGAAACTTTACATACCAGACAACTCCTTAAATCTAAATTAGTAGATATGGATCTGTCGGTAAGAGCATTAAACTGCTTGAAAGCTGCTGAAGTGGAAACTTTAGGAGAACTGGTTTCGTATACCAAGTCTGATTTGATGAAATTCAGAAATTTCGGTAAAAAATCTTTAACAGAATTAGAAGAATTAGTGCATGCAAAAGGTCTTAACTTTGGTTTCGACATTGCTAAATATAAATTAGACGCTGATAAATAACAAACAATGAGACACGGTAAAAAATTCAATCACTTATCTAGAACAGCTTCACACAGAAGTGCGTTGCTTTCTAATATGGCTTGTTCTCTTATTGAGCATAAAAGAATCAACACAACGGTCGCTAAAGCGAAAGCTTTAAGAGTATATGTTGAGCCGATCCTTACAAAAGCGAAAGAAGATACAACACACAACAGAAGAACAGTTTTTTCTTACCTGCAAAGCAAAGAAGCAGTTACTGAATTATTCAGAACAATTGCTCCTAAAATCGCAGAAAGAAATGGTGGGTACACTAGAATCATCAAAACTGGATTCAGACCGGGAGATGCTGCAGATACTGCAATGATCGAACTTGTAGATTTCAATGATCTTTACAACCCGAATGCTGACGAGAAAAAAGCAACAAGAAGAAGCAGAAGAGCAACTCCAAAAGCAGCTGTAGCTGTAGCTGAAGTTAAAGAAACTCCTGCTAAAGAAGAAGCTAAAACTGAAGAGCCTACAGCTGAGGCTGCTGATTCAACAGAAGAAAAAGCGGGAGAATAATTTACCCCAGCTTATAAACTAAAATCCGTCTCATTTTTATATGAGACGGATTTTTATTTTATGAAGGAGGGTTCATTTCATAACAGAATCTCACTTTACTTCCAAGTCGCAGTAAGTTCACATTTAATAAAAAGTTTCATTAATTTTTTGCTCCTTATTGGGCTATTTTTTCTTGATTCTTACAATTACTGACCTCGCGCTTTTTTCAAATAAATCACATTGTTTTCCTGCGTAATCATAATGCTGTCATTTTTAGTTTCAATGGTAATGTCGAAATTGCCATAAACACCCACTTCTTTTTGAGGCGCAGAAATCGTTTTATTATTACTGCGAATACTGATGCTTTTTTCTTCATCGGTATTTTTAAAAGTTACTAATGCTGATGAGCCATCATCTCCTACATAACGTTCCGTGTATTCTGCTGCGGTCTGATCTACGGTCGTCGGAATCTCTGCTAAACTGTCTTTAGGCAAATCTTCAGAATATTCATTTTCCTGTTTGATGACGCTTTTATTTCCTTCTGTATTTTTTTCACAACTCAAACTAAGGAGTAGCATAGAAGTTAGCGCAATAATCAATGTATTTTTCATTGGTAAAGTTTTAGGGTTTAATCAAATTTAATGATTACTTTTCTAATTCCCATCATCGCGGTAGAATTAACTAAATTTTAACTCAAACATAGCTAAAATCATTGTTTAAAACCGTTACAATGATTCAATTTTAACTAAATTTGTAATTCAGAATAAATAATACTAAAAAATTATACAATGAGTTACATTTCTTACATTGAAGCAAGACAAATTTTAGATTCCAGAGGAAATCCTACTATTGAAGTTGATGTTTTCACAGAAAGTGGTGCGATGGGTCGTGCTGCTGTTCCTTCTGGAGCCTCAACAGGTGAACATGAAGCCGTAGAATTACGCGATGGTGCGAAAGAGTTTGGTGGCAAAGGAGTTCTGAAAGCAGTTGAAAATGTAAGAGAAGTGATTGCTCCAGAATTAATCGGAATGCCCGTTTATGACCAAAACTTTATCGATCAAATTATGATCGAATTAGACGGCACTAAAAATAAAGGAAACATTGGCGCAAATGCAATCCTAGGAGTTTCGCTAGCCGCTGCAAAAGCTGCCGCTACTGAATTAAGAATGCCTTTATATAAATATGTTGGAGGTGTAAATGCAAACACGCTTCCAGTTCCAATGATGAACGTTATTAATGGAGGTTCACACTCGGATGCACCAATCGCCTTCCAGGAATTTATGATTATGCCGGTTAAAGCAGAATCTTTCTCTGATTCATTAAGAAAAGGAACCGAGATTTTCCATAGTTTAAAATCAATTTTACACGATAGAGGCTTGTCAACAGCAGTTGGGGATGAAGGTGGTTTTGCACCAAAATTCAAAGGTACTGAAGACGCCTTGGATACCCTTTCACAAGCAGTAGAAAAAGCAGGCTATAAAGTAGGAGACGACATTATGTTTGCCTTAGATTGCGCCGCTTCAGAATTTTATAAAGATGGAATTTACGATTATAGTAAATTTGAAACTCCAGATTCTGCGAAATTCAACAGAAGCGAACAAGTCAATTATTTGGCAGACTTAGCCGCGAAATATCCAATTATCTCCATAGAAGATGGGATGCACGAAGATGATTGGGAAGGCTGGAAATTATTAACAGATAAATTAGGACATAAAGTTCAGATTGTTGGTGATGATTTATTTGTAACCAATGTTGAAAGACTTGCTCGTGGAATCAAAGAGGGAATTGCCAATTCAATTTTGGTGAAAGTAAACCAAATCGGAACCCTTTCTGAAACAATGGATGCCGTTCAAATGGCGCAGCATAACCGTTACACTTCTGTAATGTCTCACAGATCCGGTGAAACTGAAGATGCTACCATAGCAGATTTAGCTGTTGCTATGAATTGTGGACAAATCAAAACAGGTTCAGCCTCACGCTCAGACCGAATGGCAAAATACAATCAGTTATTAAGAATTGAAGAAGCCTTAGGAGAAACTGCAGTGTTCCCTGGTTTAGATGCCTTCAAAATAAAAAGATAATAGAAAAAATTAATGGATTGGGGCTGAAAACACTTGTGGTTTCATTCCAATATTTATAAATTAGTAAAAAATTAAATTATAATGTCAGATAATAAAGTTATATTAAACTATGATGGTAAAGCCTTTGAATATCCAATCATAGAAAGCACCATCGGTGACAGAGGAATCGATATCTCAAAATTGAGAGACCAAACCGGTCTGATTACTTTAGATTTAGGATATAAAAATACCGGCGCTACTTTAAGCGACATCACTTATCTTGATGGTGACCACGGTGAATTGTATTACAGAGGCTATCCCATCGAGCAAATTGCAGAAAAATCAAGTTTTACAGAGGTCATGTATCTTTTGCTAAATGGTGATTTACCAACAACAGATCAGTTTGCGGGGTTCGAAAAAGGAATCAAAAAATACAACTTCGTTGCAGATGAAATGAAAAGATTGATCGACGTATTCCCTCGTTCAGCTCATCCTATGGGTGTTTTGTCATCCCTAACTTCTGCCTTAACAGCTTTTAATCCAAAAGCAGTTGATGTAACTTCAAAAGAAGAAATGGATCACGCCGCAGAAATGTTGATCGCTAAATTCTCTCACCTTTGCGCCTGGACGTATCGCAAGAAAATGGGATTCCCCATCAACCACGGTGATGACAGCTTAAACTATGTAGAAAACTTCTACAAAATGTGCTTCCGTCGTCCAAACCAAGAATTCCACTTGGATTCTACGGTTGTAAATGCCTTAGATAAATTATTAATTCTTCACGCAGATCACGAGCAAAACTGTTCTACATCTACGGTAAGAATGGTTGGTTCTGCACACACAGGGTTATTCGCTTCCGTTTCAGCAGGGATTTCTGCACTTTGGGGACCACTTCATGGTGGCGCAAACCAAGCAGTAATCGAAATGTTGGAAATGATCGAAAAAGATGGTGGCGACGTTGCAAAATATGTAGAAAAAGCAAAAAATAAAGACGACAATTTCCGTTTGATGGGCTTCGGACACAGAGTTTACAAAAACTTCGATCCAAGAGCACGCATCATTAAAAAAGCAGCTGATGATATTTTTGCAGCCTTAGGAATTGAAGACAAAGCTTTAGACATCGCTTTACAACTAGAAAAAGTAGCTTTGGAAGATGAATATTTCATCGAAAGAAAACTCTATCCAAACGTAGATTTCTACTCCGGTATAATCTACCGCGCCTTAGGAATCCCAACAGAAATGTTCACCGTGATGTTCGCTTTAGGACGTTTACCAGGCTGGATTTCTCAATGGAAAGAAATGAGATTACACAACGATCCAATCGGAAGACCAAGACAGGTTTATCAAGGTTCACCAAAACGTGATTACGTTGACATGAGCGCAAGATAATCTTAACCATATTTATAAGATCCCTTTCAATTCATTTTGAGAGGGATTTTTTATGCTTTATTTGGGCGCACATTTCCGTCTTCCGTTCCCGCTTTTTTATTTTTCCCTTGGCTCTTCCCATCGCTAAAAAATAAAAAGAGCTCCACTCAAGCCGGGGCGCAAATTCGTCCCCGAAACAAAATTTTAACGAAATTGAAAATTTCAGTATCTTAACCCCTAGAAAAATCACTATAGATATTCTTTGCCAAATGAAATTCTTTTATCAAATTCTTTTTTTCCTCATCACCGGCTTTACAGTACTTTCGTGTAACTCCCGAACGAGCATCAATACTGATTTAAAGAAAGAATTGGATGCAATAATGTTTACAGATCAAGCCTTCCGCAGACAATATGATCCTACTATGTCAGAGAAAGAACGCCGGGATATTGCAGACAGTCTTAATATGGATTACGACGAGATGCATAAAAATCTTTTAGGACTGATGAATAAATATGATGCAGAAAACATTAAAAAAATTGAAACCATCATTGCCAAATATGGTTACCCCGGAAAATCATTAGTCGGCGAGCCAACAAATCGTGCCGCTTTTTTAGTCATTCAACATTCTGATAAGATTTCGAAATATTTACCAATAGTCAAAATTGCCGCTGAGAAAAAAGAGCTACCTTTTCAAAGTTATGCTTTAATGCTGGATCGATATCTTATGGGAAAAGAAGAAGAACAAATATATGGTTCTCAAGGTCTGGAAATGGGTGGTATTTCTATTATTTGGCCGATAAAAGATCCTGTTAACGTTAATGAATTAAGGAAAAAAGCAGGCTTTTCGCAAACCGTAGAAGAATATTCGAAGGACCTTTACGGTGAAAATTTTGAGTATAAAATCTATACCCTTGACGAAGTGAAAAAAATGTTTGCTGGAAAAGTCATTTTAGAATAAAAGAAAGAGTAAATGTTTTTCCAATCAACGATATAAATTATAAATGAATTCAAAAAGTAAAAAGATACTCGCAGCTGCAGGAATATTTTTGGTTGCACTTAATATTATAGCCTTCTATATTCTTCAAAAAGGAATCGGCATCTCGAAAGCCATTAATGATACAGAAAATAAAGAGGCTTTAAAATCATTGGAGCAAAAACAGATCTTAAGTGATGTTTTACCATCATTGGTTTTTACCATTGACATTGCTCTAATTTTCTTCTTATGCTATGTCTTAATTAAAATGCTGTTCAAAAGTTTAAAAAAATCCACATCTAATAAATAATGAAACTAAAAAATTACATCAGCGGACAATGGATCGAAGGTTCAGGAAATGAAGTCCCACTTTATAATGCAGTTAATGGTGAATTGGTCGCAATTTCAGATACCGAAGGAATCGATTTTGAAGCAGCTTTAGATTACGGAAGAACCGTTGGTTACAAAAATCTTTCCTCCATGACGTTCTACGATCGTGGTGAAATGTTGAAGAAAGTAGCTTTGTATTTATTAGAAAGAAAGAAAAAATATTACGATTTATCCTATAAAACAGGTGCAACTCACGCAGATTCCTGGGTCGATATCGAAGGAGGTTTCGGAACTTTCTTCACCTATTCGGGACTTGCAAAAAGAATGTTGCCCAACACGCCATTTTGGGTTGATGGTGATACGCAAAAGCTTGGCGCAAACGGTACTTTTATCGGAACCCACATCCTAACGCCAAGCGAAGGAGTTTCAGTACAAATTAATGCCTACAATTTCCCGGTTTGGGGAATGTTAGAAAAATTATCAACTTCTCTTTTAGCCGGAGTTCCAAGTATCATAAAACCAGCAACGCCAGGTTCTTATCTGACAAACGCAGTGTTCCAGGATATGATTGAAAGTGGAATTCTTCCGGAAGGAGCAATCCAATTGGTTTGCGGTGAACCTGGAAACATTTTAGATTTCGTTCAGGACGGTGATTCAGTACTTTTCACTGGTTCTGCTTCTACCGGGAAAAAATTAAAATCTTTACCCTCAGTTTCTAGTAATTCTGTCCGTTTTAATATGGAAGCCGATTCTTTGAACTGTTCCATTCTCGGTCTTGATGCAAAACCCGGAACACCAGAATTTGATTTGTTTATTAAAGAAGTTCGCACCGAAATGACCACCAAAGCCGGACAAAAATGTACGGCAATCCGAAGAATAATCGTTCCGGAAAATTTAGTGGGTGACGTTCAGAATGCGTTAAGCAAAGCTTTAGATCAAACCAAAATAGGAAATCCGTTAAGCCGCGAAACCAGAATGGGTTCCATCGTTGGTAAAAAAGAAATGGAAGTTCTTCAGGGAAAAATAGATTTATTATCAGCTGAAACTGAATTAATTTACGACGGTCAACAGGAATTAATCGATGCTGA
The DNA here is from genome assembly GCF_030409525.1 of Kaistella yonginensis. Classification (GTDB taxonomy): domain Bacteria; phylum Bacteroidota; class Bacteroidia; order Flavobacteriales; family Weeksellaceae; genus Kaistella; species Kaistella yonginensis. The sequence goes on from NZ_JAUFQB010000002.1 coordinate 107,677, forward strand.
TTACGAAAAAGGAGCCTTCATGACGCCGAAAGTTTTCTACAACGATAAACCTTTTGAAAAAAACTCTTCTCATGAAGTAGAAGCATTCGGCCCGGTTTCAACCATAATGCCGTACAAAGATGCCGACGAAGCTGCAGCTTTAGCAAAACGTGGAAAAGGAAGTTTAGTCGGTTCTATCATTTCCCGAGATGAAAAATTCGTCGCAGAAACCTCCTGGAAAATGGCTTCTTCGCACGGACGAATTTTTGTCCTAAATCGTGATAATGCTAAAGAATCAACCGGCCATGGTTCACCTTTACCAACCTTAATGCATGGCGGTCCCGGAAGAGCGGGAGGTGGAGAAGAAATGGGTGGGTTAAATGGGCTTCATTTCTTTTTACAGAAAACAGCAATCCAAGGTTCACCGGATATTCTGACGGCGATTACACAAATTTATCAAACTGGCGCGACACAAAATTTTTCAGATAAACATCCTTTCAGAAGTTATTTTGAAGAAGTTGAAATTGGCGATTCTTTGGAAACTGCCGGAAGAACCGTAACAGAAGCAGATATCGTGAATTTTTCTAATGTTTCTTGGGATCATTTTTATGCACATACTGATGCAACTTCGCTCAACGGAACTATTTTCGATAAAATGGTTGCTCATGGCTATTTCATCCTTTCCGCCGCGGCCGGATTATTTGTGTCCGGTAAAAAAGGACCAGTGATCGCGAATTATGGGTTAGAAAACGCGAATTTTTTCAAACCTGTTTATGCAGGAGATACGATTACGGTTTATTTAACGGCAAAAGAAAAAATTAACAAAGGCGTAAAAGGACGAAATATTCCAAGTGGCGTTGTAAAGTGGTTGGTTGAAGTAGTGAATCAAAGAGAAGAGACAGTTTGTGTTGCAACGATCTTAACCTTAGTGGCGAAGAAATCGCCTTTCATTAAAATTGATTACAAAGATTTTACAAAGCGGCTTCAACTTTTAAACAAAGAAACTTCACCAAAATGGGGTCGAATGAATGTACAAGAAATGTTGGAACATCTGGAAACCACCATGAAATACAGTACCGGAGAATTAGAAACCGATTCTTGTAAAACTCCCGAAGAACAAATTGAAGCTTTTCAAGATTCGCTTTACAACTTTAGAAAAATGCCGAAAGATTTTCCCGCTCCTTTTCTTGAAGATGGAAAATTACCCGTATTAAAATATAAAAATCTGGAAGAAGCCAAAACCAATTTTTTAGAATCCGTAAAAAACTATCAAATTTATTACCGCGAAAATCCAGAAGCAGAGCATTTACATTTTATCTTCGGAAAATTAAATAAAGACATGATGGAACTTTTTCATCAAAAACATGTGACGCATCATTTTGAGCAATTTGGATTGTCTTAATCACTGATTTTTGGCACACAGATTTCACAGATTTTCACAGATAAATGAAAATGAAAAGTGCAAAGAGTAACTTGGATTAATTGTACTTAAATGGCATACAGATTTGTACAGATTTTTTTTAAAATGTTTTTAATATAAAATGTTATGACAGAAAATGAATTAACTTACGCAATTCGAAAGGGAATTTTTGAGGTGTATAATACGCTTGGTTCAGGATTATTGGAAAGTGTTTACGAAAAAGCATTAATAATTGAACTTAAAAGTCAAGGTTTAGAAATAAAAGCCAGTTTCCCATTTCTGTAATTTATAAAGAGATTGATTTGGGAATTGCATTTCGAGGTGATATTTTAGTTGAAGATAGGATTATTGTTGAAGTAAAATCGGTGACAGAAATATTACCAATTCATCATAAACAATTACTCAATTATCTGAAAATAACAGATCTTCATTTAGGATTATTGGTTAATTTTAACACCGCAGAAATAAATAAGAATATTTTTAGAATTATAAACGGATATTAAAAATCAAAATCAAAATAAAAGTAAAATCTGTGAAATCTGTGTGCAATACAGCGCAAAGAATAACGTAATATCTGTGTGCAAAAAAAGAGCAAAAAAAATTCAAAAAAAAATCTGTCAAAAAGTCCCTTAATAAGTATTAATAGAAAATATTGGATGCAGTTTTGTAAAATCTATCTGTAGAGAGTTAAACACATCATCCGTGAAAATCTGTGAAATCTGTGTGCAAAAAAAGAAAAAAATCTGTCAAAAAGTCCCTTATAAGTATTAATAGAAAATATTGGATGCAGTTTTGTAAAATCTATCTGTAGAGAGTTAAACACATCATCCGTGAAAATCTGTGAAATCTGTGTGCAAAAACAAAAAAAAATCGGCGAAAAAGTAGTCGCTTTTAATAAAAAATTAAAATATTCCGGAAATCTTCCCGAAGGTTTCGACGTACTCAATCCATTTTTCGATAACCCCGAAACTTTAGTGGTGATGACCGAGTTTTATCAAAAATTTTACAACGATTATTCACAAAGAAAATTCATCATCGGAATTAATCCGAGTCGTCATGGAGCCGGAGTTACAGGTGTTCCGTTTACCGATACAAAACGGCTGGAAAGCGTTTGCGGAATTGAAATGAAATCTGCACATACCCACGAAATTTCTTCTGTTTTTTTATATGATGTCATCGAAAATTTTGGTGGACCAGAACTTTTTTATAAAGAATTTTACATTAATTCTCCTTTTCCTTTGGCGATTACAAGACGAACAATTCGTGGTGGATTAAACGCCAATTATTATGATGACAAAAATCTTTTTGAAGCCGTAAAACCTTTTATGATTAAAAGTTTAAAAGATCATATTAAATTAGGTTTAGATACTTCGGAAGTTTTTATTCTTGGAAAAAAGAATGCGACTTTTCTTGATAAAATTAACAAAGAAGAAAAGTTTTTCGACAAGATGACCGTTTTGGAACATCCACGATTTATTCAACAATACAAAAGCAAAGAAAAACAATTATACATCGACAAATATTTAATGGCCCTAAATAAAGCATCATGAACAACGGATTTGTAACATCAGAAATAAAAAACAACATCGCCGAAATCACTTTCGGAACACCGAAAAGCAATTCACTTCCCGGTGAAATTTTAGAATTACTCGCGAAAACTATTTTAGAATGCGGAAAAGATGAAAATGTAAAAGCAATTTTATTAAAATCTGCCGGAGAAAAATCTTTTTGTGCAGGTGCAAGTTTTGATGAACTTTTAGAAATTGAAGAATTAGAAACATCAAAAAAATTCTTCGGAGGATTTGCTAAAGTTCTTAACGCAATGCGAAATTGTGGAAAATTAGTCGTCGTAAGAGTTCAAGGAAAAACAACAGGAGGTGGAGTAGGAATTGCTTGTGCAGCCGATTATTGTTTCGCCACGAAAGATTCTGCATTGGCTTTAACGGAACTTAATCTCGGAATCGGACCATTTGTAATCGGACCATTTGTAGAAAGAAAAATTGGGAAATCTGCTTATTCTGCAATGTCGATTGACGCTGATTTCCGAAATGCAGAATGGTGCGAAAAACACGATATTTATCAAAATGTTTCTGAAAATATTTCAGAAATGGACCAACAAATCGATGGTTTTTTAAAGAAATTATCAACCAGAAGTTACGATGCTTTAGCATTAATTAAAATAGTTTCCTGGGAAGGAACGGAACATTTCGAACAATTAATGCCCGAAAGAATTTTGATGAGTGCAAGTTTAATTTTAGAAGATTCTGCGAAGAGAAATATTGAAATGATTAAGGAAAGATTGCGTTCAAAATAAATTGATGAAAACGATTTCTAAAAAAATAGTTTTGGTTCTTGGTGCAAATTCCGATGTAGCGAAAGAATGCATGAAACAATATCTATCAAAGGGTTTTCATGTTATTGCTGCTTCCAGAAACACCGAAGAATTGAAAAATTTCGTTACTCAAAATCAGGAATTTTCTACTCAAATTGAAGTGGTTTATTTCGATGCTGCAGATTTCGATTCTCACCAGAAATTTTACGACGAACTTTCCGAAAAACCTCATATTGTTTTATATGCTGCAGGTTTTTTGGTGGATAATCAGGAAGCATTGAAAAATTTCGAAGGAACTTTTCAAATGATGAAAGCCAATTACATCGGTGCGGTTTCTATTTTAAATAGTATCGCGACAGATAAAACCAACAAAAATTTAGAAAGAATTATTGGACTTTCTTCGTTGTCTGGAGTTCGTGGAAGAAAAAGTAATTTTATTTATGGGAGTACAAAAGCGGCTTTCACCCAATATTTGGCGGGACTTCGACAAGAATTAGCGGAACGAAAAATCATCGTCAATGTTTTGGTGATTGGTTATATCAACACAAAAATTAATGAAGGTTTAGAACTCAATCAATCCTTAATCATGGAGCCTGATTATGTTGCGAAATTCGTTGTTAACGCAGGAAATTCTTTCACCATCGTTCCCAATTGGAAATGGAAAATCATTTATTTTATCCTGAAAATATTGCCGGAAAGTTTGGTGGCGAAGTTGCCTTGAAATCAATGATTTAATTCAAATGTTCTTAGTTTTACAATCTATTGCAAAGTAGGAGTTTCAATAGGGAAATGTTTTTCTTCATAATCTGCAACCAAATCTGATAAAAAGTCTAATTCAATAAATTTTTTATCATCTGTAGAAGTTTCATTACCAAAAACTTTCAACAATTCTTCAATTCTTTCACAAGTAACTTTATATTGTGTTTTTGTCATTTTTTAAATATTTGAAACATTAATTTTGTCGTAATCTTTATGATTTCCAATAAATCTTATGTAAACTTTTTTTGATTGAAAAATAATAATTGCAACTAATCGATAATGATTTCCTCTAATGTTAAAAACAATATTTTGAATTACAAGATTATATTTTAAAAAACAAAACTTTTAAGATATCAAATTCAATTTAAGTTCCAACTCCTCCAATTGCTCATCCGCAATTTTCGAAGGCGCATCAATCATCACATCTCTTCCAGAATTATTTTTCGGAAAAGCAATATAATCTCGGATGACCTCATTTCCATCCAGAATTGCAACCAATCGGTCAAAACCTAAAGCCAAACCAGCATGAGGAGGAGCGCCGTATTTGAAAGCATTCATCAAAAACCCAAATTGTGATTCTGCTTCTTCTTGGGTAAATCCTAATAATTGAAACATCTTTGCCTGTAAATCTTTATCGAAAATTCTTACCGAACCTCCTCCAATTTCATTTCCGTTCAGAATTAAATCATACGCATTTGCTCTAGCTTTTCCAGGTTCAGTTTCTAATAAATATTCGTCTTCTGGTTTTGGTGCGGTGAATGGATGATGCATTGCGTGAAATCTTTCTGTTTCTTCATCCCATTCCAAAAGTGGAAAATCGATGACCCAAAGTGGCGCAAAGTCTTTCGGATTTCTTAATCCTAATCTGTTTCCTAATTCCATTCTCAGGGCAGAAAGTTGGGTTCTTACTTTATTTTCGTTTCCGCTCATTAATAAAATTAAATCGCCTTTTTTTGCTCCGAATTTTTCTACTATTTTCGCTAAATCTTCTTCATTGTAAAATTTATTAACCGAAGAAGTGATGATTCCATCTTGTTGAAATTTAATCCAAATCATTCCAGAAGCACCAATTTGCGGACGTTTTACCCAGTCGATTAATTCATCGATTTGTTTTCTGGTGTATTCGGCACAACCTTCTGCATTGATACCAACAATCAATTTTGCATCATCAAATATTTTAAAATCTTTTCCTTTTACGAGTTCATTTACTTCCACGAATTCCATTCCGAATCGGATATCGGGTTTGTCGTTTCCGTATTTTTTCATGGCATCATCGAAAGTCATTCTGGGGAATTTTCCGAAATCTTTCCCCGTAATGTCTTTCAATAAAGTTCCCGTCATACCTTCGAAGATTTCCAAAACATCTTCTTGTTCTACGAATGCCATTTCGCAATCGATTTGGGTAAATTCTGGTTGTCGATCTGCACGCAAATCTTCATCACGAAAACATTTTACGATCTGAAAATACCGATCCATTCCACCAATCATTAATAATTGCTTGAAAGTTTGTGGCGATTGTGGAAGTGCATAAAATTGTCCCGGATTCATTCTGCTTGGAACCACGAAATCTCTCGCTCCTTCAGGAGTAGATTTAATTAAAACCGGAGTTTCTACTTCGATAAAATCTTTTTCGGACAAATAATTTCTAATTTTTTGCGCCATTTTGTGCCGGAAAATCAATTTGTCTTTCACTGGATTTCTTCGAATATCCAAATATCTATATTTCATGCGAAGTTCTTCGCCGCCATCAGTTTGATCTTCGATGGTAAAAGGTGGAACTTCAGATTCATTTAAAATAGTGAGTTTTTCAACGAGAATTTCAATTTCACCCGTTGGAATTTTTGGATTTTTGCTCACTCTTTCGATGACTTTTCCTTCGATTTGAATGACAAATTCTCGTCCTAATTTATTTGCACTTTCCAATAATTCTGCGGAAGAACGATCCGCATCAAAAACCAATTGGGTAATTCCGTATCGATCTCGCAAATCGATCCAAATCATAAATCCTTTGTCGCGAATGGTTTGAACCCAACCAGAAAGGGTGACATTTTCATTAAGATTTTGGATATTTAATTCTCCGTTGGTGTGCGTACGAAACATATTTTCTGATTTTAGATATTAGACGTTAGATTTTAGACTTTTGATGGTCTAAATTACAGATGGCAAAGATAAGTTTTTTGGATGATTGATGGAAGTTTGAAAGGTTGCTTGTTGTGAAAGTTGTGGAAAGGGGTGGCGCGAGCGAAGCGAGCGTCNTGGAAAGGGGTGGCGCGAGCGAAGCGAGCGTCAAAAAGAATGTTAATCCTAATTTATTCTAATTCTGTGAGATTTTTCGGACCAACCGTATGCAGTGTATCTCGCGTGAGGGATTGTAGAGGAAATCCCGGAATGAAGCGCAGCGGAATGAGGAATTGCAACGGAAAGCCCGACCCGAGGTGCTGGAAACTCTTTGAGAAGCGCGGGAAAGGGACACGCCCCAAAAATTTATGATTATTTAAGAAGTGTTTGACAAAATATTTTCTAACTTTGAGGGAATCAACTTTAAAAAAATAGTTTAATTATGGGAAAAGGAGATAAAAAATCGAAAAGAGGAAAAATTATCGCTGGAAGTTACGGTAAAAAAAGACCAAGAAAAGCAAGCTCACCGAATCATATTCCCGTAAAAGCTTTGGCGGAGGATGATAAAAAAGCGCCGAAAGAAAAAGTAAAAAAAGAGGTACAGAAATCTACCACAAAACTTGAAAATGCAGAAGTAGATAAAAAACCCAAAACTGCCCCAAAACCCAAAGCCGAAAAAACCGACGATAAGAAAGAGGAAAAACCCAAAACGGCTCAAGCCAAAAAAACCGAAGATTAATCTTCGGTTTTTTTTAATGGTATTTGTAAGTGAATTATTTGCCGCCTAAAATGCTGCCTAGTAATCCGCCCAAGCCGCCTTGGGATTGTTGCTGCTGGTTACCGCCACCAAGTACACTTCCTAAAATATCATTTAAAGGATTGCCAGAAGATTGCTGTGAACCTCCACCAAGTACGGATCCTAAAATGTCATTTAACGGGTTTGAATTTTGTGCTTGCGCTTGATTTTGAGCACTTCCCAGGATTCCTCCTAATAAATCTCCTAAACCACCGCCAGACGTAACGCCGCCTGATTGTTTTTCTTTACCAATATAGCCCATAATTAGTGGTGCTAACATGGCCAAGATTGGTCCTATTTTATCCATTGAAATTCCAGTGTTTTGTGACAATTGGTTCTCTACGGTTGCTTTTTGCCCGCCGAAAACGTGGTCCAAAATAGAACCTCCTTCTTGCTGTCTAGCCATCGCTTGTGAGGGGTCATTTAAAATGCTTCCATCATGATCTCTATCTAAAGCCTTATTTAATGCTTCAGCTTCGTTGGGGTTTTCTTGTGATTTTTTTCTTAAATAAGAAATAACCAAAGGTGCTGCCACAGCCAATAAAGCGATTACTTGATTTTTGCTAATTCCGAATTTGTTTCCGGCTTCGGATGCGACTTGGTTGCCTGCGCTTCCTGTTAATAGGTCAATTAAACTCATAGTGTTTTTATAAAATGTTAATAAATTTTCAACCAAAGTTAAATATAAATATTAGAATACGAATAATTTATTTTTTAAATATGGGAACATTGGAGCAGGCTTCACCAAACATTAGCGATTTTACCAGTGGTTTCAATTGCTCTACCAATTCGATGTACGCATTCTCGGGAATTGATTCTTCACTACAGCCCTTTACCAAAACCCTCTTATCCGTCAGTTCTGAAAAATCATACGTTTGAATGGCTTTGTGCATTAGCAGAACCTCTAAATCCTCTCGATTCCCGAAAACGATTTTCTTTGCGGTTTCGGTTAATTTTGCGGTGAGTAGAAAGTAAGCCCAAAGCGGAACAATAGCGTCTGCAGAATTATAAATGTAGAGATAAGAATCTTTATATTCATCTGGATTAAGCGCGGCTATTTTCTCGCGAAAATCTTTTTCTTTTAAAATTAATTCCTGAAACAGAAAATCTTTCAGATCGATACCGACCCGTTTTCCTTTGGGCACCAATTGTGAAAGGTCAAAATTTACCAATCCGCTTTCGGCTATTTTATTTTTTATTTCTAAATCTTGCGACATTTTTATTTTTATCTTTACACAAAATTAAGGTAAATAATCGATTTTTAAGGGAAGGTTGAAAAATCCAAAATCCAAAATCCAAAATCCAAAATCCAAAACATCAATTGAAATATTATATCATCGCTGGTGAAGCTTCCGGAGATCTGCATGCTTCAAATTTAATGAAATCACTTCTCAAAAAAGATGCTCACGCCGAATTTCGTTTTTGGGGTGGAGACTTAATGACGGCTGTTGCAGGTTTTGAACCCGTGAAACATTATAAAGAACTCGCTTTCATGGGGTTTTTAGAAGTGGCAAAAAATCTGCGGACAATTCTGAAAAATATTAAATTTTGCAAAGAAGATCTTAAACATAATCAACCGGATGTTTTGATTTTAGTCGATTATCCTGGTTTTAATTTAAGAATTGCTGAGTTTGCCAAAAGCTTAAATATTAAAGTGGTCTATTATATCTCACCGCAACTTTGGGCCTGGAAAGAAGGTCGAGTAGAGAAAATAAGAAAGTTCGTGGATGAAATGTTAGTGATTCTTCCTTTTGAAAAAGATTTTTATCAAAAACATAATGTTGAGGCTCATTTCGTAGGTCATCCTTTGCTAGATGCGATTTCTGATTTACGCGAAATTGATAGTACGCAATTTAAGAAAGATCACCACCTGACCGACAAAGATATTATCGCACTTTTACCTGGTTCCAGAGAACAGGAAGTGACCAAAATGCTGGAATTAATGCTTTCTGTACGCCCAGCTTTTAAAGATTATCAGTTCGTGATTGCAGGCGCACCAAGCTTACCAAAAGAATTTTACCAACAATACGTTGATGAAAATGTGCATTTTGTGTCCAATAAAACCTATGATTTGTTACGTTGTTCCAAAGCAGCTTTGGTAACTTCAGGAACGGCAACCTTAGAAACTGCGCTTCTTAATATTCCAGAAGTGGTTTGCTATCGAAGCAGTACAATTTCTTATGAAATTGGGAAAAGGGTCGTTAAAAACATTAAATATATTTCTTTGGTTAACATAATTATGGATCGGGAAATCGTAACGGAACTTATTCAAAGTGGTCTAAATACGCAGAATTTGGTAAAAGAACTCCGCTCGATTTTAAAAGGCGACCGGCGCGAACAAATGCTTCAAGATTTTGAACTTCTTCGTGAAAAATTAGGGGGTAAAGGCGCCAGTGATTTAGCCGCTGATTTAATTGTTAAAGGGTGATTTTACCCGTGATTTTATCGGCAAAAGTTGATAATTTTACATAAAAATCAAATTGCACAAAGAGCCTTTACTTATCCTTGTTACCTGTTTCGCCCTTGGGATTTTTTTTCAAGATTATTTTTCACTGTCTGATCGGATTGTTTATGTCTCCTTGATTTTAAGCTTGTTATCGCTGTTTTTAATCGCGGCTAAAAACTTTTATTTCTATAAATTTCGTCCGGCTTTATTTAGTGTTTTAGCTTTTACTGGTGGTGTTTTTATTCATAATATACATTCACAACAGCCCGATCTTCCTTTATTAAAAGGAAAAGAAACCCTCATTTTTAAAATGACTAAAAAGCTCAATTCCAACGAGAAAAATCGGCGATATGAAATTGATGCGTGGAAGGAAAATCAACATTTTAAGAGCGTTTTATCTTTTCCGAAATCGTTTGACGAGCTGGATTATCGTCATTATTATGAAGGTGAAGTGTATGTCAACAAAATGCAGAAGCCTTACCATGATTTTCAATTTGATTATGGAAAATACTTATCCCGCAAAGGAATTTACTTTCAGAGTTACTTGCCAAATTCTTTAAAATTTGCACCACGCGAAGATCTTTCTTTTGCTGAAAAAGTGAAACAACGGCGCTTAGAAACTTTGGCTAAAATTGACCAAACGAACTTACAGAAACGCACCCGCGAATTTGCAAAAGGGATTATTCTTGCCGACCGCACAGAAATGGATCAAGGAACAGTTCGTGATTTTCGTGATTCGGGGATGATGCATATTCTGGCAATTTCCGGAACCCATATGGCAATTATTTTCGGGGTGATTTTACTGGTTTTAAATTTTATTTTTCCGCCTAAATTTAGAAGACATAAAATCGTAGTCGCTTTAATTTTAATTTGGTCATTCGCCGTTTTTATAGATTTCGGGAATTCTGTGGTGCGAAGTTGTGTGATGATTTCTGCGTATTACACATTTGTTTTATTGCAACGGAAAACCGATTTACTGCATTCAATGGCGTTGGCGGCATTAATCATTCTGATGGGCAATTCAAATCAACTTTTTGAAGTGGGATTTCAATTAAGTTTCGCTGCAGTTTTTGGAATTTACTGGTTCAATCAACCTATTTTAAAATACTTACCGAAACCGAAAAATAAATTTCAAAACTTTCTGGTCAATATTTTGTCGATCAGCTTATCTGCGCAACTTGGGACGATTCCGTTGGTGATTTATTATTTTCATCAATATTCTGCGATCTCGATTATTGCGAATTTGGTGATTATCCCTTTTGCTGAAATCGTAATTGTTTTTTCATTGTTAATGGTGATTTTAGTTTCACTTTCCATTAATTTAAAAGAACTTAATTATTTATATGATCAACTTATACATTTCACATTAAAAGTTATTCATCAATTTGCCGAGGCGGATTTTTTAATGCAAAAGATGATTCCTCTAACTTTAATAGAGGTTTTGCTTTTGTATCTCTTGTTTTATTTCCTACGTTTTGCGATTCAGAAATTTTCGATAAAAAACGTTTTCAGGGTAATTTACTTTTTTCTAATTTTTATTTCACTTCGATTATTGTTAAATTATGAGGCCTCAATTAGCAATGAAGTTCTGGTTCATGAATTTTTCAAAGAGCACATAGTTTCGGTCAAAGAAGGACAGAAGGTCAGTTTTTATTGTTCAGAAAAAGCGAATCAGCAAAAAATACAACAATATATTATAGAGCCCTATTTAACTTCCAGGCGAACAAAAGAATTTTCGCTGAAAATTTTGCCAAAAAACACCAAATCTCTAGAAGCTCATAAGCAGAAATAATTATTTAACAAAGACTAATTTTTGTATTGAAAACGATGTTATTTAGAAAGATTACAAACTAAAATATTCTGACATTTCTCACGTGGTTATCACTGCGCATTTTTCTAACTTTGTGAGAATTCAAATTTAAACATTATTATGGCAGGATTAACTAGTTCTACTATCGGTAGAAAGTACGCAATGGCATTATCTGCAATGTTTTTGCTCATTTTCCTAATTATGCACCTTTCGGTAAATTTACTTTCGCTTGGTGGAGAAAATGGCCCCTTCAACGCAGCTTCTTACTTCATGGGTTATAATCCCTTAATTCAATTTGTGATGCAACCTATTTTAGTGATAGGGGTAATTTTTCATTTTGTAATGGGTTTTATTCTGGAAATAAGAAACAGAAATGCACGTCCAGTGAAATACGCAGTCAACGGAGCTGCAGCTAATTCAACCTGGATGTCTCGGAATATGATTGTTTCGGGAGCAGTGATTTTAGCATTTTTAGGATTACACATGTATGATTTTTGGTTACACGAAATGACATACAAGTATATTCCGGGTGAAGGAGATGCCAACGATCTTACAAGATTCTGGGGAGAGTTGCACGGGAAATTCGCTGAACTTTGGCGGGTAATTATTTATGTGGTTTCCTTCATTCTGTTGGGATTACACTTGGCTCATGGCTTCCAGTCTTCTTTCCAATCGGTAGGAGCGCGGCATCCCAAATATACGCCGGTAATTAAAGCAATCGGAACTTGGTATTCCATCCTTATTCCTGCAGGTTTTATTCTTGTAGCCGTTTTTCATTACGTCACTCAATAAATTTTAAGTTTTATAGCAAAAGTAAAATTTAAAATCTAAAATTTAAAATTTCTAAAAATGAGCAAATTAGATTCAAAAATTCCGGCTGGTCCTTTAGCAGACAAATGGAAAAATCATAAAGATCATATGAACTTGGTTTCACCAAACAACCGTGATAAAATCGATGTCATTGTTGTAGGAACTGGTTTAGCAGGAGGTTCAGCCGCTGCAACTTTAGCAGAACAAGGGTACAATGTAAAAGCATTTTGTTACCAGGATTCACCAAGAAGAGCGCATTCAATCGCTGCTCAAGGTGGTATTAATGCTGCTAAAAACTATCAAGGTGATGGTGACTCAACCTACCGATTATTTTACGATACCATCAAAGGTGGAGATTACCGGTCGAGAGAAGCAAATGTATATCGACTTGCAGAGGTTTCTGCAGCTATTATTGATCAATGCGTTGCGCAAGGCGTTCCTTTCGGACGTGAATATGGTGGTCAGTTAGATAACCGTTCCTTCGGTGGAGTTCAGGTTAAAAGAACGTTTTATGCAAAAGGCCAAACAGGACAACAACTTCTATTAGGAGCTTATTCTGCCATGAGCCGACAAATCGGTAAAGGCAGAATCAAAATGCATAACCGCCATGAAATGCTAGATTTGGTTCTAGTTGACGGAAAAGCAAGAGGAATTATCGCTAGAAACCTTGTGACTGGCGAAATCGAAAGACATTCTGCTCACGCTGTAGTTATTGCGTCTGGAGGTTACGGAAATGTTTATTTCCTTTCCACCAATGCAATGGGTTCTAATGTTTCTGCAGCCTGGAAAATTCATAAAAAAGGAGCCTATTTCGCAAATCCTTGTTATGTGCAAATTCACCCTACCTGTATTCCGGTACATGGAACTGCACAATCAAAACTGACTTTAATGTCAGAATCTTTAAGAAACTCAGGCAGAATCTGGGTTCCTAAAAACATCGAAGATGCCGTTGCAATCCGCGAAGGAAAATTAAAAGCGGAAAGTATCGCACCAGAAAATAGAGACTATTACTTAGAAAGAAGATACCCGGCCTTTGGGAATTTAGTTCCAAGAGACGTTGCTTCCAGAGCAGCGAAAGAAAGATGTGATGCGGGTTTCGGAATAGAAAATAATGACACTCAAGAAGGAGTTTACTTAGATTTCTCTACTGAAATTCAGAAGAAAGGGAAGGAAGCAGCGATTGAAAAAAATATTCATAATCCTACCGAGCAACAGATTTATGACTTAGGAAAAGCTTGGATTGAAGAAAAATATGGTAACCTTTTCGTGATGTACGAAAAAATTACTGCCGACAATCCTTATGTAACACCAATGAAAATTTATCCAGCGGTTCACTATACCATGGGTGGAGTTTGGGTGGATTATAATTTACAGTCTACCATCCCAGGATGTTTCGTTATCGGTGAAGCCAATTTCTCTGACCACGGTGCCAACAGATTAGGAGCTTCTGCTTTAATGCAAGGCTTAGCTGATGGTTATTTCGTCCTTCCATATACAATTGCAGATTATCTTGCAGCGGATATTAGAACCGGAGCGATTCCTACGAACAGCTCAGAATTTGATGCAGCAGAAAAAGAAATTCAAGATAAAGTAAACTTCTTTATGACGAATAATGGGAAACACAGTGTTGATTATTTCCATAAAAAACTGGGTCACATCATGTGGAACAAAGTAGGAATGGGAAGAACTCCTGAAGGTTTACAAGAAGCAATTCATGAAATCGAAGAAGTTAAAAAAGAATTCTGGGCAGAGGTAAAAGTTCCGGGTGACGCAAACGGAATGAACATGGAATTAGAGAAAGCCTTTCGTGTTGCAGACTTCTTGGAGTTAGGACAATTGATGGCGAAAGATGCTTTGGCAAGAGAAGAATCTTGTGGTGGGCACTTCCGTTGGGATCATGCAACGCCAGAAGGTGAAGCTGAGCGAGATGATGAAAACTTCAAGTATGTGGCGGTATGGGAATATCAGGGAGATGATATTAATCAGGAGAAGATGCATAAAGAAGATCTGATTTATGAAAATATCGAAGTTAAGACAAGAAGTTATAAATAATCTCCAAAAAAGTAATAAAAATGAGTACACATAAAGGATTAAACCTGACTCTGAAAATTTGGAGACAGAAAAACAATAAAACAAAAGGACAGTTTGAGACCTACAAAATCTCTGATGTTTCTACGGATTCTTCTTTCCTAGAAATGTTGGATATGCTCAACGAAAACTTAATTAATGAAGGTCAAGAGCCGATTGCTTTTGATCACGACTGTAGAGAAGGTATTTGTGGAATGTGTTCCCTGTATATCAATGGTCGCCCGCACGGACCAGATACCGGAATCACCACCTGTCAGTTGCACATGAGAATGTTTAAAGATGGCGAAACCATTCATATTGAACCTTGGAGAAGTGCAGCGTTCCCAATTATTAAAGACCTCGTGGTAGACAGAAGCGCATTTGACCGCGTGATGGCTGCCGGTGGATTCATTTCAGTAAACACCTCTGGGAATACTTTGGATGCCAACGCAATCCCTGTTCCCAAAGATGATGCTGATGAGGCCATGGATGCCGCAGCCTGTATTGGATGTGGGGCTTGTGTGGCAACCTGTGTCAATGGTTCTGCCATGTTATTTGTAGGTGCTAAAGTTTCACAGTTTGCTTTACTTCCGCAAGGGAGAGTAGAAGCAAAAAGAAGAGTACTCAATATGGTCACTGCAATGGATGAAGAAGGTTTTGGTAACTGTTCAAATACAGGAGCTTGTGAAGTAGAATGCCCGAAAGGAATTACCTTATCCGTTATCGCCAGAATGAACAGAGAGTATATCTCAGCAAATATTGACCAAGGTTAATAGAAATTTGATAATCATAAAAACTGCTTTCAGAAATGAAGGCAGTTTTTCTTTGTTAAACTTTCACAAAACTTAAAATAAAATTTTTAATAACTCGGTGAAAACCTTATTTTTGCACCGATTTGGAAACCAAGGGTTCTAAATTTCATCAATTTTTAATTTAAAAAGAAAAAACAATAAAAATGAGTAAGTATTTTTTCATGCTAATGATTGCTTTTGTTGCAATGTCATGTTCAAAAAAAGTGGAAGTAACAGGTAATTTTGCCGGAGGTTCACCTTTAGAAAGAATAGAGTTTATAGAAGCTTCTGGAGTAGCAACACTTCCTTTAGTGAACATGGGTGTCGATAGCAAAGGAAACTTTGCCGGTAGTTTTGAGGCCCCAAAAAACGGAATGTACATCATGACTTACGCAGGTAAGCAAGCAATGGTTTACTTAAAGGGCGGCCAAAAAGTTAATATTTCTGCGCAAGCGGACACGTTCCCAGCGAAATTCACCGTAGCGGGCGACGGAAAGAAAAACAATGAATTTATTCAAGAAGCCTTAACCCAAATTCAAACCTATGCAGGTCAGATTAATGTTGGGGAATTGGTAACCAAAGAGGAAGCTGCCTTCCTTAAAGAAGTTGAAAAAATTAGAGGTGAGTTAGAAAAACGTATCGATGCTGCTGCCAAGAAATTCTCTCCCGACAGTGATGCTGTTCAGTGGAAAAAAGATGAAATGAATGCAAGTATCCTTGGATTGATGAACCAATATGAAATGAATCATAGCCAGGCAAGTGGAAAAGCAGGTTTCAAAGTTTCTAAAAACTTTACCGATGCCGAAGCAAAATTAAAAAAAGACAGCGAAAGAATGTTGAGAAATCAACCCATCTATAGAAATTATTTGCTCGGTAAACTGAGCCAGGAATTCCAAACGTATGCTGATGCGAATAATAAATCAGGACAAGAAACTTCTTCAGTATTGTTTTCGCAGTTCTTAGATACGAAAAAAGAAATGCCGCAGTTAGAAAAGGACTATTTATTGGCTTTTGTAATGTCTAACAGCGACATTAATCCTTCAACAACTCCAGAAAATGCAGAGAAAATTAGCAAAGTTATTCAGGAGAAAATTAAAGATGCAGAAATTAAAAAAGATTTAGAGCGTATTCAATTCGTGCTTTCTGGTCCAAAAATGGGCGAAGCAATTACCTCGGCGAAATTGGTAAAAGAAGATGGGAGCGCTTATAAATTGGTAGATAATAAAGCAAAACCTGCTTTGGTAATGTTCTACGCCTCTTGGAATCCCTATATTTCAGAAGCAACGCTTCCGGTTTTAGGAGAGGTAACCAAATTCTACCAATCTAAATTGGATTTTATTTATGTGAATTTAGACGATACCAAAGATCAGTTCTCTAAAACCAGCAAAGCAATGTTAATGGGACTTCCTGGGACAAGTGCTTATGCTGAAAATGGAATGAATTCTCAAATAGCAAAAGATTTAGGGATTTATGGTTTCAAACTTCCTTCGTTTATAATAATCGATAAAGATGGAAAAGTGGCCAGTAAATTTTTCTACAACTTAGGAGAACCAGAATTGGTAACCGTTCTTGATAAAGTAACTGGTTTGAAAGCGCCTGTCGCACCAGAAGCAACTTTACAGAATGACTTGCTTGCACCGCCAGCACCTGCTGAAGCACCTGCAGCAAACAAATAACGGAAATTAGAATTTAAAAATTAGATCCTGCCCGAATTTTCGGGTGGGATTTTTTTATATTTGACAAAACTTTTTAAAATGAAATCAGATTTACTTATTTCTAAAAAAATATTGTACCCCATTGCTATTTTCGGATTAGTATTCACAGCATTTTCGGTGACGCTTAATTTAGAGTCGCTCGGGATTCCTTTTGATATGGGATTGATTCTAATATATTCCGGTTTGTTTGCAAATTTTTTAGCCTCCGTCATTCTTATCGTTGACGTGTTTAAAAATAACCTCTCTTCAAAATATATTTGGACCTTGTCTTTTCTTTTTCTAGGAGCCTTGTCTGGACTATTTTATTTAAGGAATCGCGATCAATACCTGGCAAATGTAAATTAAACTGTATTTGAAAGAAATTCAATAATTTAACGAAACACGAAGCGGGTTAATTCCCGTTTTTTTATTTTAAAACCTTACTTTTGCGGTCAGATTAATTGTCATGAGAAAGAGAAATAAAAATATTATTTTAGAAAATATCAAATTGGTTTCTGCTGGGTCAAAAGGTTTTGCCGTAGGAAGAACCGATGAAGGTAAAACCGTTTTGGTTTCTGGAGCAGTTCCTGGTGATGTGGTAAATGCCCGTGTAAAGAAATCAAAATCAAATTATTTCGAAGCAGAAATGATTGAAATTGTTGAAAAATCTCCTTTCCGTGTGGAGCCAAAATGTATGCACTTCGGGGTTTGTGGCGGTTGCAAATGGCAGAATCTTTCATATGAAAAACAACTCGAATTTAAACAAGACGAAGTTTTTAATCATATCAAAAGAATAGCAGGCATTGAAGATTTTGAAACCTTGCCCATTTTAGGAAGCGAGGAACAATATTTCTATCGCAATAAAATGGAGTTTTCTTTTTCTAACGCGCGATGGCTCACCCAATATGAAATCAGTTCTGAAGAAAACTTTGGAAATAGAGATGCTTTAGGATTTCATATCCCTGGAATGTGGAGCAAGATTTTAGATTTAAACGAATGTTTCCTGCAAGAAAATCCGTCTAATGCAATGCGCTTGGCTATTAAAAAACATGCCGTAGAGAACGGGCTGCAATTTTTCGATGTGAGAAATCAAGAAGGCTTTTTGAGAACCGTGATGTTTCGGCAAAATTCTAAAGGAGAATGGATGGTTTTATTTCAATTATTCCGTGAACAAAAAGAAAATCAACAGAAATTATTCGACTTTTTGTTGAGCCAATTCCCACAGATTAAAACTTTGCTTTTTGCCATTAATTCTAAACAAAACGATTCGCTCTACGATCAAAATGTGCAAATTTACCATGGAGATGGTTTTTTAATGGAAGAAATGGAAGGTTTGAAATTTAAAATAGGTCCAAAATCTTTCTTTCAAACGAATTACAAGCAAGCGTTAAATCTTTATGCAAAAACTTTAGAATTTGCTGATCTGAAAGGTGATGAGGTTGTTTATGATTTATACACCGGAACGGGAACAATCGCCCAATATGTTGCACAAAAAGCAAAACAGGTCATCGGGATTGAGTCTGTGCAAGAATCGATTGACGCAGCCAAAGAACATGCAGAACTCAATGGGTTAACCAACTGCACCTTCTATTGTGGTGATATGAAAGAAATTTTCAACGATGAATTTATTGGCCAACATCCCAAAGCCGATGTATTGATTACCGATCCGCCAAGAGATGGAATGCATCAAAAAGTGGTCGAACAAATTCTAAAAATCGCACCGGAGAAAATTGTATATGTGAGTTGCAATTCGGCAACGCAAGCCAGAGATTTGGCCTTGATGAAAGATCATTATAAATTGGTGAAAATATTACCAGTTGATATGTTCCCGCAAACACATCACGTTGAAAATATTGCACTTTTAGTAAAGATTTAATTAAATTTGATTAATGAAGTTCTTCAAAATAATTATGATATCCATATTCCTGCTTTCGCTTTTTTCTTGCGGAAGTGATGATGATATCTGCATTGGTGGGGAAGCAACGCCACGAATGAAAATTAAATTCAAAACCAAAGCGACCGGAAAAATGAAAACGATGGATTCATTGTTCATTGCCGTAGATTATGGAAAAGGCCCGATTGCCGTTTATGGGACGGTGGCCAAAACAGATTCCGTTTTAATTCCATTGCGGGTTGACGAGCAGCCTTTTACCAAAATGTTGGTCGGTGTGTCCCGAACATCCGTGAATTCTGAAATTCAAGTTAATTATACAACAAGTTCAGAGTACGTTTCGCCAGCGTGCGGCATCAAGAAGTTGTATCAAAATGTAAATTCTGTTCTAAACGTCCCGAACGCTGTTTTAGCAGTGGAGCAAAATCAAACCCAAATTATCGATGAAAGCAAAACGCATCTTTACCTTCTTTTTTAGTTTCCTTCTACTGATGAGTTTTGCTCAAAAAAAGCAAGATTCCCTGCGTGTACAATGGAAATATGAACCTAATTTTTTAGTGGGTTTTGATGTTTTGAATGCGGGAATTGGCGCTTTTTCAGATCGAAAATTGTTCCAAGGTTTTGTGTCTACTAAAGTGAAAGGGAATTGGTATGCCATTGCAGATATTGGTTTTGAAAAAAATACTTATCAGAAAAACGCTTATGATGCGGTGGTAAGCGGCCTATTTCTAAAACTCGGTTCGCTTTACATGTTGGCAAATGACCAAGAAAACCCCATGAATGGTTTTTTTGTGGGCGGTAAAGTGGCGGGTTCCTTTTATAATCAAGAATACCGAGCCGTGCCAATTCGTGGCTTTGGAGGCAGTGAGGTTTCACAGGCCTTCCCCGAATCAACGCAAAGTTCCTACTGGATGGAATTGAACCTAGGAGGGAGAGTACAACTTTTTGAAACTCCTTTATATATTGAAGCGACCGCACAACCAAAATATTTAATGTTTACTTCAAAACAGGATGAAATTAAACCGATGATTGTACCAGGATTTGGGAAAAGTTCTGCAAAATTTAATATTGGATTTTCTTGGAACATTGCCTATTCTTTCTAACAATAAAGTATGATGTGGTAAATGGTTTTTGAATCTTTTATTGCAAGTTATTTTCATAATAAATTCTTAAATGTTTTCATCCTAATTCTTTATTCTTATATTTTGCCCTCTTATTTTGTCAATATTCTAATTCTTACTTCGAAAAAATATCAATTGTTTTGTAAATTTGATAAAGTTGTATCAATTTTATTTTGAAGACTAACAAAAAAAAATTACTTTTGGCTAATAATTTTAATCAATAAATTAGCCTTATGAAGAAAATCTTTACTTCTTTGCTTTGTGGATTGATGTCCACGGCTGCTTTTGCGCAATGGAGCCCAACATCAATGCAAGGTGAGAGAATCCGAACAACATCTAATGTTAAGAGTTACTACTCCTTAGATCTTACCATGATGAGATCTACACTTGCCAATGCGCAAGAGACCGGTAAAAATGCAAAACCAGTAGAAATAAAACTGCCTACGCTTGATGGAAAAATTGAGCGATTTGCGGTATATAGCGCGCCAGTAGTTGTAAAATCTTTACAAGAACGCTATCAATTAGGCTCTTATGTAGGAGTTGGAATTGATGATCCTACGGCTTATGTAAGATTTAGTGTGGCACCCAATGACTTTCAGTCAATGATTATTAGAAATGGAGCGTACGAATTCATTGAACCACAAAATGCTGCAAAATCAATTTACGGTGTTCACCCAAAAACCAATAAATCGGAAGCAGATAAAGCTTTTGTTTGCTCAACAAGCGAAGAGCCATTAACAAAAAAGCAAATAGATCAGCTCTATAGAGATGGCAGCAGTTTTATCAATAATCCACTCGATTTCAAAAGAGCTTCGGATCAGAAGTACAGAACCATGCGATTGGTAATGACAACGAATGGTGAATACACCACGTACTTTGGAGGTGTTTCTGGAGCGATGGCTGCTATTAATGCTACTTTGACTCGTTGTAATGGGGTTTTCGAAAAAGATTTCGGTCTTCACTTGATTCTTCAGGATTTTCCAAGTTTAATCTATACTGATGCAGCAACAGATCCATTTGCAACTGCTACTGCTGGTGGTGTTCCTGGAAGCTGGAATTTAGAAACTCAGAAAATAATTACTGCAGTTGCTGGCGAAGATAATTATGACATCGGCCATATGTTTGGAGCATTTGGTGGTGGCGGTAATGCAGGTTGTATTGGTTGTGTTTGTATAAGCCCTTCACTAAATGGTAGTGGAGTTCCTACGAATACAAGAAAAGGTTCTGGTATTACTTCTCCTGCTGATGGTATGCCATTCGGAGATAATTTTGACATTGATTATGTTGCCCATGAAATCGGTCACCAATTAGGGGCTAACCATACTTTCTCAATGAATCTTGAATCCGGTACAGGAACAAATGTGGAACCAGGATCTGGATCTACCGTGATGAGCTATGCTGGTATTACGGGCGCTACTGATGTACAACCTCACTCTGATGGTTATTTTCACATCAGTTCAATTATTCAAGTTCAAAATAACTTGGTTTCTAAAACATGTGATGTCGAAAAAAACGTAAGCAATAACGCACCGGTGATTACACCAATGCCAGATGTTACCATTCCTAAAGGAACGGCGTTTGTTTTGACGGCGCAAGCAACTGATCTGGAAAACGACCCGCTAATTTACACTTGGGAACAAGCTGATAATGCCACGGTTACTATTTCTAAAACCAATTTAGGACAAACAACCAGTGGTGCCAGTTTTAGATCAATTATGGGAACTTCCAATCCAACAAGATATTTCCCGAAATTCGCAACGGTAATGGCGGGTTCTGTCACCGATCTTAATGGTTGGGAAGCCGTGTCATCGGTAGCAAGAGTTTCTAACTTTAGAATTACGGTGAGAGATAATCATCCAGATTCGCAACAACAACAAACACAATCTGCTTTGCAGAAAGTTACCGTAAGTGCCAATGGTCCATTTAAAATCACCAGCAATAAAGTGTACAACAATGCACCTGGCCCGCTAACTTGGGATGTAGTCGGTACCAACGCCGCTCCTTTCAATGTGTCGGATGTGAAAATTGATTATACAACAGATAATGGGGCAACGTGGACGGTTTTAGCAGCCTCTACCCCGAACGACGGAACGGAAGATTTTAGCTTTGCCTCGTTTGCAACGAACGCTACCCTAAAGGTGAGAATTTCTGCGATTGGCAATGTGTTCTATACCGTAGCTCCAGTTACCGTTTCTGCAATTATTGCATGTGATGGAACTGCGCCTGCAGGTCTTGCAGTTTCTGCAATTACGAATGCCTCGGCAAATGTAAATTGGGATCCAATTGCAAGTGCTTCTTATAAAGTAAGATATAAAAAGGTCGCTGATGCGGTTTGGATAGAAATGACTGCGCCAGCAAATAGTTATACCATTACTGGATTAGATGAAGGTACTGCTTATGAGGTTCAAGTGGCTGCCGTTTGTTCAGGAACTACTGGTTCTTATAGTGCTTCCGTGAACTTTACAACTACGGTTCCGACTTATTGTACTGCGGGTGCAACTTCAACCAGTTTTGAGAAAATAGGGAACGTAACTGTTGCCAACATTAATAACAATTCAACCAGTACTGCAGGTTATGAAGATTTCACCACCGTCGTTGGAAATGTGACGAAAGGAATGAGTTATCCTTTCACTGCGACAGGTCCCTCATCTTATGCTAGTGATGAAGTAAGAGTTTGGGTTGATTTCAATCAAGATAAAAACTTTGATGACTCAGAGCTTGTAGTGTTAACAGATAAGAGCAAGTCTCCTTGGTCTGGAACAATTGATATTCCACTAACTGCAAAATCAGGATTGACCAGAATGAGAGTAAGATTACATGACAGTTCTATCGGTGGAAACATTACCCCGTGCGGCACTTCTACTTACGGTCAAGTTGAAGATTATACCTTAGATATTGGCGGCCTTGCTGTTGGTGAAAGCGGGAACAAAGTAAATGTTCAGGTTTATCCTAACCCAGCTACAGATATTCTAAATATTTCTAAAGTTACCGACAAAACCACGTATATTATTTATAATATGACAGGACAAGCGGTGAACAAAGGTAAAGTAGTCAATAGTAAAGTACAAGTTTCTCAATTGCAGAAAGGAGTATATATTATTGCCTTAGATAACGATGGTGAGTTAACGAAAGTGAAATTTATCAAAAAATAATCAACCTACTTTACGTTGATAATCCCTGGGAATTTTCCCGGGGATTTTTTGTTTAAGCCATTTTTATTTTTTATTTCAAATCAATTAACATTTTTTTTGAGGCTTTAACCAAACTTTAACCTTGATTTCTGATCTAAAAAAGAATTATTAGCTAAAAATTCATTTATTTTGTCCACTGTATGAGGAAACTATTTTTACTGCTCACTTTTTTTATTTTGATTAAAGTTCAGTCTCAGTTCTTTGCCGGAGAAATCTTGATTAGAGACAAATCGGTTTACTATCTGAATCAAGTATATGTAACCAATATTACCGCTCAAAAAACGGTGTATACTGATTATTTTGGTACCTTTAAAATACCCGCTAAAGCAGGCGATATTATTCGCTTTACTTCAATCGTTACCGATAGAACAGATGTAAAAGTTACTGCAGATCAACTGCAAACAAACAAAAATGTCGTAGAATTAAAAATCGCTTACTACGATATACAAGAAGTGGTGATTAGTAAATTTAAACCAACCGGAAACCTTCGAAAAGATGTTAACTCTTTGAAAACCGGTGAAAAAGCACTCGCGTTACAAAGAATGATCGGACTGCCCGCACCTAAAGGCGACGGAACTTCACCCCATTTACCCGTTGCTGGACTTAGTGGTGGCGGACTGACCTTTAATCTTGAAAGTATTTTCGATATTCTATCAGGTGAGAGAAAGAAACAAGAACGGGCTCAACAATACGAACGGATGAATTTCGCGGTACGTAATATTAAAAATTATTACGGCGAAAGCTATTTCACTAATCTTAAAATACCAGCACATCTCATCGAGAACTTTTTGCAATTTGTGTATACTTCCGATGATCTTAATCATTTTGTACAAACTGATAATTATGAGGCAGTTGCGGTGTATATTGATAAATATTTACCGATTTATCAGCGAAGGGTAAGAAATTCGCAATTGATGAATATCTCAGAATAAAGATTCATTAGATAAAATAACATTTGTGATTAATTTTTTATATTTGCAAATATATTTCTTTATACTTTTTATCATATGAGATGAATTGGGTAAAAAAAGTATATTATTTATAAACACAAAATTTTGAATCACCTTATGTTACAGTTAAAAAACATTTTTTTACTGCTCAGCCTTTTTTTATTCAGTGCCCAATTTTACGGGCAGCAAAAAAAGAAAGACTTCAGGAAAATCATGCACAGTACCAGCATCTATGAAATTGATGGCTATTTGCGAATTGCACATCCGGATGATCCCAAAAGAGCAATTCTAAAACCGCGGTTAGTAGAAATGCTTTATGAATATATAAAATATGCGCATCCAGCAGACCCCAAGATCCCTGAGTTTCAAGAAAAAATTGCGCTTTTACGCAAGAAACCATCTACCAGAATCAGCTATGCTGAAATGACTGAAATTATTAAGCAGAAGCAAATTGCTAAATACAAAGAAGATTTAAGGATGGGTAATTTCGGATCCGTTCAAGGTGGGGCAGCAAAACAAAATTCTGGTGCTGCATCTTTTACAGGTAGTGAATCATTAGCAACCTTAGATGCCAAAGAACAAGAAGAATTTACTACGTTGATGGCGTCATCGCCTAAAGAACACAAAGATAAAACAGTTAAAATTCTAAATTCGCTTTTTGACAATGATCCCAATAGTAAGGAAAGTATTGTGATGATCGAAAACAAATCAGATTGCGATATGATTGTGAGAATTGTGGGAGCAGGAGACGCAAACTATAGTGTACCTGTTGCTGCTCATTCAGACAACTCGATAGTGGTTCTAAAAGGAGACTATTTATTTACTAGTAAACTTTGTGGAGCGCAATATGCTGCCCAAAAATCTGTAAAACAAGCTATTATGGTGTCTTTATCCATGCCTACTAAATAATAATTATTAATTGACTGCGTTTTTAGTTTAAAATCAACATTTAATTCGGTTGATAAGTCTAGCGTTTTGCTAAAAAAAAATATGGGTAAAAATAAATTGGCAAGATTTGCCGAAAATAAAACACTTTCAAATGTTTTTCAACCAACAAGAGAAGAAGCCTTAGCTGATTTTCATTTAAAGGGAAATTGGAGACGGGATTTTTTTAAAAATGATAATCCTATTGTTTTGGAATTAGGCTGTGGAAAAGGAGAGTATTCTGTTGGTTTAGGACGCGCTTTCCCAGAGAAAAACTTCATTGGTGTTGATATTAAAGGTGCAAGATTTTGGTTTGGGGCAAAAGATGCCTTAGAAAACAACTTAAGCAACGTAGCCTTTCTTCGCACGCAGATTGAATTAATCGATCATTTTTTTGCAGTTGATGAGGTAGATGAGATCTGGATTACCTTTCCCGACCCTCAAATTAAATACCGACGCACCAAACACAGAATGACGCATCCGGAATTTCTAGAACGTTATAAGAAAATTCTTAAAAAAGAAGGAATCGTCCATTTAAAAACAGATTCTGAATTTCTACATGGTTATACGTTGGGTTTGCTTCAAGGTTTAAATCACGAGATTCTTTTTGCAAATCATGATATTTATGGAGCGCCAGAATTTGATCCCGGAACTCCATTATTGCGAGAAATAAAAACCTACTACGAAGGTTTATTTGAAGCAAAAGGAAAAACCATTACTTATATTAAATTTAGAATAAAATAATCCTATAGTTTTTCATGAAAAAAGTTATTTTTTTGGTCACGATTTTTTGTAGTTTATTTCTTATTGCTCAAAAAAACACGGGCGACATTTTAAATAGTACAAATATTCAGGAAATTGAAGCCTATCTAAAAACAGCAAACCCGGGTGATTCTAGAGTCTTTACCCTGAAATCAAAGTTGCATACACTCAAAACTTCCGCTTGGATGAAACCGGGTCTAACGCCTTATCAAATCACGGAACAGAAAGCTTCTGAAGTTGTTCAACCCAAGTTGGCTTCCAATAATAAATCTTCTTGGATGAAACCAGGTCTTAAGCCTTATCAAGATGCTGAGGGAAAAACTGCGGAAGTTTCTCAAATTGCGGAAAAACCAGTTGCAAAAACCACGGAAGAAGTGGTGCAACCAATTGCTAATAATTCATTTAAAAGTGAAGAAAAAGTGGTTTTGCTTACCAATCTTAGCGACAATCAGAGTACATTGACACCCTTAAAAAAGATGAATTTGGAAAAACCGAAGAAAGAAGTTGTTCAACCCAAGTTGGCTTCCCATAATAAATCTTCTTGGATGAAACCAGGTCTTAAGCCTTATCAAGATGCTGAGGGAAAAACTGCAGAAGTTTCTAGTACTTATATTAACCGATGGAGTGCTGATGAAGCAGAAGAATTTAAGAAACTTATTTTAGAAAATCCAGCCAAACATCAAGATAAAACTGTAAAATTACTCAACCAACTTTTCGATAATGACGAAAAGGGAAAAGATG
Organism: Kaistella yonginensis; assembly: GCF_030409525.1. Lineage (GTDB taxonomy): Bacteria > Bacteroidota > Bacteroidia > Flavobacteriales > Weeksellaceae > Kaistella > Kaistella yonginensis. Next base: position 134,279 of record NZ_JAUFQB010000002.1, read on the forward strand.
CAATTATCATGATACAAAATAAATCGAATTGCAATATGATTGTTAGAATTATGGGAATCGACCATTATAATCTTGCCATCCCTGCTCATGGGGAGAATTTTTTGGTTATTAAAAAAGGAAATTACAAATTGAGCAGCAATATGTGTGAAGAGAAGTATTTCGCTTCTAAAAATATTGTAAAAAATATTCTCATTACCCTTCGTAATCCGAAAATTAGCGCGCCAGGCGTTAGGACTTTTGCGATTGAAAATAGTGGTGCCTCAAATTAGAATCTAAAATATATTTTTAAGTGCAATGGGCTACATGCTCTTTTACTTTATTAAAATTTTCGTATAAAGAAGGTTCAGGATTATATCTGAACCTTTTTTGATCGTGTCTAAAATTTATTGTGGTCTCGAACCCATTCTTGGTTGTATCAATTTTGCAATCGTCGCTGTCCAACCGCTTTGGTGAGAGGCGCCAATTCCTTTACCGGTATCTCCGTTGAAATATTCGTGGAACATGATGTAATCTTTAAAGAATTCGTTGTCATTCATCAAATCACTTTCACCATTGAAAGCCCGATTTCCCTGCTCATCTTTACTAAAAATCGAGTAGAGGCGTTTGCTTAAATCACTCGCTACAAAATCCAGATTGCGCATTTGGGTGCTGTTGGTAGGATATTCAATCTGTAAACTGTCGCCGTAATAGTAATGAAAACGTTGCAAACTTTCTACAATAAGAAAGTTAATCGGAAACCAAATTGGACCGCGCCAATTGCTATTTCCGCCGAACATGCTGCTGTCACTCTCTGCTGGGGTGTATTTCACATTGAAATTTTTGCCATCGACCGAAAAATTGAAAGGATTTTTTTCGTATACTTTAGACATGGATCGAATTCCGTAATCAGACAAGAATTCATTTTCATCGACCATTCTGCACAAAACTCTTTTCAGTCGGGTTTTACGCAGAATACTCATCAGGTGTTTTCCGCCTTTACCCTCCACTTCCCAATGGGAAACTAAGTCAGCCAAATGGGGTTTGTTTTTCAAAATCCAGTGCATTCTTTTTCGGAAATTCGGAAGTCTTTCTAGCATGCTATGTTCTACAATTTCTACAGCAAATAACGGGATTAAACCCACTATACTTCTTAATTTTAAAGGAACAGAATCGCCATTATTCAACTGTAACAGGTCATAGAAAAAACCATCTTCTTCATTCCATAAACCGTTTTTTGTTTCGCCGATATTTTCCATAGCTTCAGCGATATATAAATAATGTTCAAAAAACTTAATTGCCATATCTTCATAAATCGGGTTATATTGCGAAAGTTCCATGGAGATTCGCATCATATTTAAAGCAAACATGGCCATCCAGCTTGTGCCATCGGCTTGCTCTAAGTGGTCACCATTTTTGAATTGCATATTTCGGTCGAAGGCGCCAATATTATCCAAACCCAAAAAACCACCACCGAAAATGTTATTCCCTTGTTTATCTTTTCGGTTGACCCACCAAGTGAAATTCAATAATAATTTTTGAAAAACACTTTCCAGAAAAGGAACATCGGGTTTCCCATTGATCATTTCATCAATTTTAAAAACCCGAAAGGTAGACCATGCATGAACAGGCGGATTTACATCGCTGAAATCCCATTCATATGCCGGCAATTGCCCATTGGGATGAATAAACCATTCCTTGGTCAATAATTTTAACTGATGTTTGGCAAAACCCGAATCTAAAATTGCAAATGGGACACAATGAAATGCCAAATCCCACGTTGCAAACCAAGGATATTCCCATTTATCCGGCATTGAGATAATGTCTTTGTTTAGCATATGTTCCCATTCTTTATTTCGAACGTGATGGTCAAAATTTCGTGGGGCATCAAACTTCGGGTCTCCTTTTAACCATTTAGCAACATTGTAATGATAGAATTGTTTGTTCCAAAGTAGTCCTGCAAATGCCTGTCGCTGAATGTTTTTTTCTTCTTCATTTTCAATCTCTTTTTGGATTCCGCCGTAAAAATCGTCCGCTTCTTTTTTTCTTAAACTAAAAATATCGTCGAAGTCGAAGAAAGCATTTTCCATATCGTGTGGACTCAAACGGAAATCAAAAGTTTTACTTTCACCAGCTTCCAGCTCAGTATCTATTACGATACATGCTTTTGTGCCGTTTTGATCGGGGTTTACTGCATTAAAATCACCATGAACAAAATAATTATTGATGCCATCTTTGTAATATTTTGGGGCGTTGCTTGCGTTGGAAATTACCGCGGGATTACTTTCGTTATTGCAGAAAAGAACCTTTGTGTTTTGAGCTCTAGAATAGAGTTTTATGACGGGTAAAGATTCATGATGAATCTCAATATCGCCGTTAGACGAAGATTTTAGTTGGGGTTCATAAGTTCCATAACCCCAGCTCCAATTGTTCCGAAACCACAAAGTTGGGAGAATAACCAAAGGTGCTTTTTCAATACTTCGATTGATGGCGGTGACCCTAATAAGGTAGTCGTCATGATTGATTTTAGCATATTCAATGAAGATGTCAAAGTAATTATTATCACTAAATATTCCGGTGTCGATCAATTCAAACTCCGGCTCCTCTTTTGATCTTCTGCCGTTTTCAGCAATTAATTCATCATAGGGAAATTCGCTGATGGGATATTTATACACCATTTTCATGTAAGAATGGGTGGGTGTATTATCAAGATAATAGAAAATTTCTTTAATATCTTCACCATGATTTCCTTCATAATTGCTCAATCCGAAAAATCGTTCTTTGATCATTTTATCTTTTCGGTTCCAAAAGGAAAAAGCAAAACATAACCTTTGTTTAGAATCACAGATTCCTGCAATTCCGTCTTCACTCCAGCGGTAAGCTCTGCTGATGGCACTGTTGTAGGTGGTGTATCCCCAAGCGTTTCCGTTTGAGCTATAATCTTCGCGAACCGTTCCCCATTGTCTATTGCTTACATATGGCCCCCATTTTTTCCATTGGTCATTGAGCATTCTTTCTTTCTCCGTCATCATTTTAAATAATTTTCTGCTGCGAAATTAAGGAATAAAAAATTTTCCTAATATTTGTTATATTTGAATTTAATGCTTTTCTTTGCATCGAAATAAGTTCATTTACATATTGAAAATGTTATTAAGAAAGGTGGAGAGATAAGACTCTATGAAACCTTGGCAACCCTTCGGAAACGAAGAAGGTGCTACATTCTTACCCTCGCTGGGTGAAGATAACAGAACCATTTTTACCTTTCTCAGGTAGCATTTTCAATTTTAATTTTTAATAAAATTGGAAACTTCGCTGCAACACCTCCTACTCAAAACTCAGAAATTAGTATCAGGAAAAATTCTTGATATTAAGCTTTCCTATCAGATTTTCGGACCGGCACTACATTCTGCGCCAGTTGTTATGGTGAATCACGCCTTGACCGGAAACTCGAATGTTGCAGGAGAAAATGGTTGGTGGAAATCTGTAATCGGTGAAAACAAAGTGATTGATACTACAATTTTTACGGTTATTTGTTTTAACATTCCCGGAAATGGTTTTGATGGAACGTTGGTTGAAAATGTGGAAGATTTTACGACCAAAGATATTGCAGCTATTTTCCTCAACGGTTTAAGTCTTTTAAATATTTCAAAACTTCACACCTTAATCGGTGGGTCATTGGGCGGTGCGATTGGCTGGGAATTATTGGCAGAAAATCCAGACCTGGCTGAAAATTTCATTCCGATTGCGTGTGATTACAGAACCACAGATTGGTTGCATGCGCAGTGTTTGGTTCAACAATTTCTACTGAATCATCAAGATCAACCTTTGCAAAAAGCCCGAATCCACGCCATGTTGTGCTACAGAACACCACTCTCTTTAAATGAAAGATTTAAAAATGAAATTCATCCCGAAAAACAAATCTTAAAATCCCACGATTGGCTCAATTTTCATGGCGAAAAATTAAAAGAACGGTTTAGTCTAAAAGCTTATCACTTAATGAATCATTTGTTGATGTCCATTAATACAGAAGAAAAAAAGCTAAAAGACATTAGCGCCCATATTCACTTAATCGCCGTAGATTCTGATTTGTTTTTTCCTGCGGTTGAAATGCGAAAATCTTACGCTTTTTTACGGGGAATTAATTCCAAGACATTTTATCACGAAATTAAATCCGTTCACGGGCACGATGCTTTTTTAATGGAATATGGTCAACTCAATCAAATTTTAAATACAATCTTTCATGAAAAATAAAAACGAAATAAAAATTTTAAAAAATAAATCAATCATTAAATTTGAAGGTCAAGATTTTTTGGGTGAAGTCGGAATCGACGGTAGAATTTTTAAAGCACTCACTTACGCCAGAATTAGCGTGGGTGTAATTTCTCAGCAAGCCGTTGAAAACGGAATTTCTGTTTTGGTGAATGAAAACGATTCTGAAAAAGCGGTCAATTGCTTGATCGATGAATTTGAAAATGAAAGAAAATCTGGGAAAGTAAGTCAGATTTTCAGTATAAATAATGTTTCTGTCTTGGGATTTACGACTAAAGATTTTAATAAAATTAACTCTGAATTGGCGAGGAATAATATTTTCCCTTTAATTCTAAATCATGTTGCAGCCGAAAATAGGGTTAATATTGTGGTCACTTCTTCGCAAGATGAGAAAGCCAAAAACATCATCGAAGCCGAAATCAATTCAAAACCAAAAACGGTTCATTTGGCCCTGATTGGTCATGGGAAAGTAGGTTCAACTTTGATTGATCAGGTTTTACAAAATTCTGAACTAATCCGAAATCGGAAAAAGCTCGATTTAAAAATTGTTGCAGTGGCCAATTCAAGAAAAATTGCTTTTAATAAAAATGGATTTAATGAGACTTGGGCCGATGATATTTTGGTGGCAGAAGACGAATCGAATATGGATTCCCTCATTCAGTTTTCACAAGTCAATCAATTAGAAAATTTAATCGTTGTTGATAATACAGCGAGTGCAGAATTTGTAAAAAATTACACGCGTTTGGCAGAAAACGGATTCGACTTGGTATCGTCCAACAAAATTTTCAACACCCTACCGATTTCTGAATACCGAAATTTTCGTCATGTTTTAAATAAAAAAAATAAAAAATATTTATATGAAACTAATGTTGGTGCAGGATTACCGTTAATTGATACGATAAAACTACTGCATCTTTCAGGAGAAAACATTACCAGAATCAAAGGGGTGTTTTCGGGTTCTCTCTCTTATATTTTTAATCATTTTTCAATTAGAGCTGAAAAATTCTCCACTATTTTAAAGGAAGCGATGGAGCAAGGATTTACAGAACCTGATCCTCGCGAAGATCTTTCTGGAAATGATGTTGCCCGAAAATTATTGATTTTAGCAAGAGAACTCGATTTAAGCAATGAGTTTTCCGATATTAAAGTTGAAAACCTAATTCCAAAAGAATTGATTAATCTTTCCACAGAAAAATTTGTGCAAAACTTAGATCTTTTAGATGCACATTTCGAAAAAGTTAAAAAGAACCTAAAAGAAAATCATGTTTTACGTTTAGTTGGCGACTTACACGGAGATTTACAACAGGAAAAAGGGGAACTAAATGTTCAGTTAATCTCTGTTTCCGCTAATTCTTCACTTGGACAATTAAAGGGTTCAGATTCCATTTTCGAAATTTATACTGAAAGTTATGGCGAGAATCCAATTGTTATTATGGGTGCCGGAGCCGGAGCAAAAGTAACAGCTCGTGGCGTGTTTGGAGATATTTTAAGATTGTCAGAAAATAAGTAAACCTCTTATTAATTATTAATAAAATGAAAAATACCGCAATACTTTATAAAGCATTAAACGAAAGAATCCTCGTTCTCGATGGAGCGATGGGAACAATGCTGCAACGATACAATTTCACCGAAGAAGATTATCGTGGCGAAAGATTCAAGGATTGGGAGCATTCTTTGAAAGGAAATAATGATTTGCTATCATTGACGCAACCAAATGCTATCGAAGAAGTTCACCGAAAATATTTGGAAGCCGACGCAGATATTATCGAAACCAATACCTTTTCTGGAACCACCATCGCAATGGCGGATTACCACATGGAAGAATTAGTTTATGAATTAAATTATGAATCTGCGAAAATTGCCAGAAAAATTTGTGATGAATTTACTGTAGAAAATCCTGCAAAACCAAGATTTGTAGCAGGTTCAATGGGACCAACCAACAGAACAGCGAGCTTGAGTCCAGATGTGAATGATCCCGGTTTTCGTGCCATCACTTTTGATGAATTGAGAATTGCGTACAAACAACAAGCAAAAGCACTATTAGATGGCGGATCAGATTTACTTTTGGTAGAGACTATTTTCGATACTTTGAATGCAAAAGCCGCACTTTTTGCTATTGATGAAATACAGGAAGAAAGAAATATCCAAATTCCAATTATGGTTTCGGGAACGATTACCGATGCTTCCGGAAGAACTTTGAGCGGACAAACTGCAGAAGCATTTTTGATTTCCATCTCGCATTTGAATCTTTTGAGTGTTGGGTTAAATTGTGCATTAGGAGCAGAACAATTAACGCCCTATTTAGAAACTTTATCCAAAAATTCTGAATTTTATATTTCCGCTTATCCAAATGCAGGATTACCAAACGCTTTCGGACAATACGATGAAACGCCAGAATTCATGGCAGAACAAATAAAAGAATATGCAGAAAAAGGGCTCATCAACATTATCGGAGGTTGTTGCGGAACAACGCCACCACACATCAAAGCAATTGCAGATCTGGTGAAAAATTATGAACCGAGGAAAATCAATGTGCTAATTTGATAATGTGCTAATTTGAAAATTGACTACAAAAAGAATTCGCTTTTTATCAATTTTTCAAATTAATGGATTGGAAAGAGATTTATAAAATGTCCTAAAAGGACAAAATCAACAGCATAGGAAGAAATCCTATGAAAAAGAAAAACGAATCATCGAAAAAGTCCTGAAAGGACGAAATCAACAACGTAGGACGAAGTCCTATGAAAAAGAAAAACGAATAATCGAAATGAAAAAGAAAAACGAATAATCGAAAAAGTCCTGAAAGGACAAAATCAACAACGTAGGATGAAGTCCTATGAAACAAAGTAGGACGAATTCCTATGAAAACCAAAACATGAAAATCTACTATTTTTAAAACTTAAAATTATGTCACAATCTTTAGCAAAAGTATATGTCCATATTATATTTAGTACAAAACACAGAGAAAAATTAATTACAGTTTCTATCAAAGAGGAATTATTTTCATACATCGGTGGAATTTGTAAAGAATTGGAATGCAATCCTATAATTGTTGGTGGGCATCAAGATCACATTCATATTTTATGTGTTTTATCCAAGAAAATAGCATTAATGAAGTTGATTCAAGAGGCAAAACAGAGTTCCTCGAAATGGATTAAAACAAAAGGAAATGAATTTAAGAATTTCTATTGGCAAGATGGTTATGGAGCATTTTCGGTAAATCCGATTCAGATTGATGTAGTGGAAAAATATATAGAAAACCAAGATGAGCATCACAAAACGAAGACTTTTCAAGATGAATTCCGAGCATTTTTGAAAAAATATAAAATAGAATATAATGAAGAATATGTTTGGGATTGAGTGGTGAATTTTGATGTCGCCCTTTCAGGGCTTTCTGATTCGCTGTGTATTATTCATCGGGCTTTGCCCGATGTTAGTGATGTCGCCCTTTCAGGGCTAGTTAATTTGCCCTCTAATATTCATCGGACTTCGTCCGATGTTAGTGATTAAGTCCTTTCAGGACTTTTAAAATTAAAAAAAAATTATGAAATACTTAAAATTATCAGGTTTAGAACCATTAATTATAACTCCAGAATCCAACTTTATCAATGTTGGAGAACGAACCAACGTCGCAGGGTCCAAAAAATTCTTGCGATTGATTAAAGAAGGCAATTATTCTGAAGCACTTGATATTGCTCGGCATCAAGTTGATGGTGGCGCGCAAATTCTGGATGTCAATTTCGATGATGGATTGCTCGATGGAAAATATGCGATGGTAAAATTTTTAAATCTAATCGCTTCCGAACCAGATATTTCCCGAATTCCGATTATGATTGATTCCTCAAAATGGGAAATTTTGGAAGCCGGATTACAAGTTGTTCAAGGAAAATCTGTAGTAAATTCCATCAGTTTGAAAGAAGGTGAAGAAGAATTTATTCATCACGCAAAAACCATCAAAAGATATGGAGCAGCAGTAATAGTGATGGCTTTTGATGAAAACGGACAAGCCGATAATTACGATCGTAGAATCGAAATCTGTACCAGAAGTTATCGAATTTTAACCGAGATTGTAAAATTTCCTTCCGAAGATATTATTTTCGATTTGAATATTTTCCCAGTTGCAACCGGAATGGACGAACATCGTAGAAATGCTTTAGATTTTATTGAAGCCACAAAATGGGTCCGAGAAAATTTACCAAATGTTTCCGTAAGTGGCGGCGTTTCCAATGTTTCCTTTTCTTTCCGTGGAAATGATAATGTGCGAGAAGCGATGCATTCTGTCTTTTTATATCACGCCATAAAAGCGGGCATGAATATGGGAATCGTGAATCCATCGATGTTGGAAGTCTATGACGAAATCCCTAAAGAACTTTTAGAATTGGTGGAAGATGTGATGTTGGATCGAAGAGAAGATGCAACAGAAAGACTTTTAGATTATTCTGAACGTGTAAAATCTACCAAAAAAGAATTCGTAGAAGAATTGGAATGGCGTAAAGATCCTTTGCAAGATAGAATTACACACGCTTTGGTAAAAGGAATTGACCGATTTATCATCGAAGATGTAGAAGAAGCGAGAAGTATTTCGACACGACCTTTAGATGTAATTGAAATAAATTTGATGACCGGAATGGGAGTTGTTGGAGATTTATTTGGGAGCGGAAAAATGTTTTTGCCACAAGTTGTAAAATCTGCGAGGGTGATGAAAAAAGCCGTTGCTTATCTTCAACCTTTCATCGAAGCAGAAAAAGATGAGAAGCAAAAACCCAACGGAAAAATTTTGATGGCAACCGTAAAAGGCGATGTACACGATATTGGTAAAAATATTGTGAGTGTAGTTTTGGGTTGTAACAATTATGAAATTGTAGATTTAGGAGTAATGGTTCCGGCCGAAAAAATTATTCAAGCAGCAATTGATAACAATGTTGATGTCATCGGTTTGAGCGGATTAATTACCCCAAGTTTAGATGAAATGGTTCACGTTGCCGATGAATTGCAAAGAAAAAACTTGAATTTCCCTTTATTAATCGGTGGTGCAACAACTTCAAAAGCGCATACTGCGGTAAAGATATTTCCAAAATATGGACACACGGTTGTTCACGTGAATGATGCTTCCAGAGCAGTTGGTGTTGTTTCGCAACTTTTAGATCACAATAATGAAAAATATAAAGCAGATTTAAAAGTGGATTACGAAGATTTTCGCGTGAAATTTTTAGATCGTCAAATTGAGAAAGTGTACGTGACGATTGATGTAGCAAGAAAACAAAATTTCAAAATTGATTGGAAAAATGAGCAAATCACGAAACCAAAAAATTTAGGAATTCACATCATCGAAAATCAAGATTTGCGAGAATTGTTGGATTTTATGGATTGGACGCCATTCTTCCGAAGTTGGGAATTACACGGAAAATATCCACAGATTTTAACCGATGAAGTTGTTGGAGAACAAGCCACCATTTTATATAAAGAAGCCAAAGTTTTATTAAATAAAATTCTTGACGAAAAACTCTTTACTGCAAAAGGAATTTTCGGAATTTTTCCCGCGAATTCTAATGAAAATGATGATATTTTAATTTCAGATGAACAAGGAAATGAAATCTCCAAATTCCGAACTTTAAGACAACAATTAAAAAAATCTGCCGGAAAAGAATATCACGCTTTAAGCGATTTTATTGCTCCAAAAACTTCTGGAATTCAAGATTATGTCGGTGCTTTTGCCGTAACTACTGGATTTGGAACCGAAGAATTGGCGCAAAAATATTACGATGAAGGCGATGATTATAACGCGATTATCGTAAAAGCATTAGCAGATCGTCTTGCAGAAGCATTTGCAGAATATTTGCATCACAAAGTTCGTACAGAATTTTGGGGTTACGTAGAAAATGAAAATTTAGAAAACGAAGATTTAATTGCAGAAAAATATTTAGGAATTCGTCCTGCTCCAGGTTATCCTGCTTGTCCTGATCATTTGGAAAAACCAACGATTTGGGAATTACTAAAAGTAAAAGAAAACATCGGTTTAGAACTCACAGAAAGTATGGCGATGTTTCCAACTGCTGCAGTTTCTGGCTATTATTTTGCAAACCCAAAATCCAAATATTTCGGGGTTGGAAAAATTTCTGAAGATCAATTGCAAGATTATGCAGAGAGAAAAGGTGTGGAATTGGAGTTTGCTAGAAAATGGTTGAGCCCTAATTTGGCTTGATTTAACCATAAAGTCACAAAGAATTACACAAAGAACACAAATGAATTTTTTAGAATTCAAGGTGGATTTGAAAAAAATATAAAGGTCTGAAAGACCAAAATCATCAAAATCGCACGAAGTGCGATTAATTAGAAAGACTAAAATCAAAGGTCTGAAAGACCGAAATCAATAGCATCGGACAACGTCCGATGATCTAAAATCATCAAAATCGGGATTTACCCGATGAATTTTTAAAACATGAAAATAACAGATCATATAAAAAACGCCAACGGAAAAACCCTTTTTTCGCTCGAAGTTGTACCACCACAAAAAGGAATTGGGATTGAAGATTTATATAAAAATATTGATCCATTGATGGAATTTAAACCACCGTTCATCGATGTTACCACTTCTCGGGAAGAATATATTTATTTGGATAAAGGGAATGGTTTAATGGAAAGAAAAATCACAAGAATGCGTCCCGGAACTTTAGGAATTTGTTCCGCAATTCAGCACAAATATAATGTTGACACCGTGCCGCACGTTCTGTGTGGCGGTTTTACGAAAGAAGAAACCGAATATCTTTTGGTGGATTGTATGTATTTGGGAATCGAAAATATTATGGCTTTGCGAGGTGATGCGATGAAAGGACAACAATATTTTGAACCAACAATTGGTGGTCATAAAAACGCAGTCGATTTGGTTAAGCAAATGAATGATTTGGGCCGTGGGAAATATCTACACGATGCACAAATTGCTGATGGGAATAACAAATTTTGTGTTGGTGTGGCGGGTTATCCAGAAAAACATATTGAAGCTCCCTCGATGAATTACGATCTGAAATGGCTGAAAGAAAAAGTAGATGCAGGTGCAGATTACGTGGTTACGCAAATGTTTTTCGACAATAAAAAGTTCATAGAATTTGTAAAACAGGCGCGAGAAATGGGAATAAACGTTCCAATTATTCCCGGAATAAAACCAATCGCTACCAAAAGACATTTGCAATTATTACCTCAAGTTTTTAAAATCGATTTGCCAGAAGATTTAATTTCTGCGGTTGAAAAAGCAAGGGATAATGCTGCCATCAAGCAGATTGGAGTAGAATGGGCAATTAATCAATGTCGCGAATTACTGGATTTTGGAGTTCCAGTGCTGCATTTCTATTCGATGGGAAAAAGCGATAATATTAAAAAGATTGCGCGTGAACTTTTTTAATTAATTTGCAGGATGAATTTTTCTTTTTTTAAAAAGATTTGGTCTTGGAAGCTTTTGCTGTCTCTTTTTTTAATGCTTGGAGCAATGGTTTTGTTTGCTTCCATTCTTCATGAAGTGTTTTTAGAAAAAGAACAAGACGATGATTTGCTGATTTTTGAATTTTTCAAATCTCATATTATTCAAAAGGGGCTGACTGATTTAATGATCGATATTACCAACCTTTGTTCACCTGCTTTTATTAAAATTGCCTATCCTGCACTGATAGTCTTGCTCATTCTTTTTAAGTATTACCGAAAGGCAGCTTTTACTTTTTTGGCAGGCGCTGGAGGGTTAATTTTGATTGGGTTGACCAAAGTTTTGTTTAAGAGACCACGGCCTCAATATCCTTTAGAGGTGATCGAAACAGGTTATAGCTTTCCCAGTGGTCATGCGACTTTCAGTTTTATATTTTACGGAACTTTAGCGTATTTCGTCTGGTTAAGTCACCTTCCAAAATCTATAAAACTACTGTTGATGTTATTTTTACTGGGACTTTCTGTGAGTATCGGAGTGAGTAGAATTTACTTGATGGTACATTATCCAAGTGATGTTTTGGCAGGATTTTGTCTCGGCTATTTTTGGTTGTTTTTACTGATTTATTATTTCAGATTAAAGTATCCGTTGGATTAGAAATAGAGAATAGGTTTCTTGAAAAGCCTACTTGTTCAAAAATTGTCCCAGCTTTATTAAATCCTCTTCACGGCTAAGTTTGATCTTTTGCTGATCAATAAAATCTTTTATTTCTTTGGCTTGCGCCGGAAACTCCGCTGCTAATTCTTTGGTGTTTTTCGGAATTTTAATTAAACGATTTTCCGCCTGAATAAAGTAGATGGGTTTTTGCAAAATAAACATGGCAGGGGTTCCAGAAATTAAACTATTTGGCGCTGGTGTGGCTGGTTGATATTTAGTGCTCACCTTTTTTAATATTCTTAATTTACCTGGAGCTAGTTCGAAAAAATAACCGGAATATTGGTCATTGGTTTTTACATAAACTAATTTTTCCTTCGTGCTCAGAAATGTAAAATCTGGCGTCGGCTCTTCTTTCGAAAGTTCATACACATCTTCTTTTTCAACCACTTCAATAGTGTCTAAAAAAATATTATATCGAAGTGAAATAGTGCCTGTACCTTCTCCTACTTTGACGGTCGTAAATTGTGGATAGTAGTAGGGTATTCCATTGATATCTGAATATTTAATCTTGGTTTGTCCATTATTAAATTCATCAATTTGTTTGTCGAACCGGGCATTACGAGCAATTTCGCCTAAACTGATTTGCTGCGCCTGTGAAAAAACGCCAGCAAAAAATAGTGGAAGTAGCGTGAGAAGAATTTTCATGGGAAGGTTTTATCGAAGTTAAAAAAAATATTTATTAATAAATTGAGCCAGTCTGATCAGATCCATTTCCTGGTTGATTTTCAGTTTATTAGATTTGATGAATGTGGTAATCTCTGCTTGCTGCTCACCGAACAAATTCGCCAAATCTTTGCTGTTTTTGGGCACTTTAACATACTGATTATTGATTTCGAAATAATAAACCGGATTTATATTTTCAAATCGTGGCGGTACCGTTGAAGTAAAAGAGTTCACCGCAGGAACTTCTGGTCGGAATTCCGTTTTTAGTTTTTTCAGCAGACGGTATTTCCCGGGGATGAACTCAAAATAATACCCTTCCATTTCACCGGAATTTAAATATACCAAAATTTCCGGGGAATTTACAAAAGCGATTCTTGCATATTTTTCTGTTTTCGGCAAAACATAAATGTTTCCGTCTTTCAAAATCTCTACCGTGTCGGTATATTTATTATAACGAATATTGATAACAGCGTTCGCATTTTCAATATTTGCCGCTAGAAAACTAGTGTTGTAATAGGCGTTGCCGTCAATGTCACCATACGTAAATTGACCTTTCGGTGTGGTGATTTTATCCATGAATTTCGTGAAGCGATAGGCTTCATTGAAAATATTGGCTTGCGCACTGAAGGATGCCGCAGTTGAAATAGCGAGTATAAAAGTGATGAGTGCTTTCATTTTTTTTAATATAATGGTCAGGTAAATATACTTTTATTTTCAATGCAAATTAATCCAGCTTATTATATTTCTTCATTAAACTTTCATAAAAATTTTGCGGCAGAATCCATTTTAAGGGTACGCCGATTCGCTGTCCGAATTTTCCGAAATAAAAATGCGCTTTCCATGATTTTTTTGCAAGCAGTTTTTCTAGGTATTCCGCAACTTCAAGTGGCTCTGTGCCATCCTGCACGTGAGTATTCATTAGAGAATATACTTGATTAAATGTAGATTGATACGGCTCAGAAACTTTGGTTTTCACTCTGTTATCTGCAATATTTGTTTTAATGTCGCCCAAATGCAATGCACAAACTTGAATATTCCAAGGCGATACTTCGTAGCGAATGGCTTCTGTAACTTTATCTAAAGCAGATTTTGAGGCCGAATAAAATCCGCGAAACGGCAAACCCATTTCACTTCCAATACTTGAAATGTTGATGATTTTTCCCATTTTCTGTTCGCGCATCTTTGGTAAAACCGCCGACATCATTTGCACCGATCCTACCAGATTTAGGTTAAATAATTGCAGAATTTCTTCCTGCAAAGAATCTTCTACCGCGCCAACCATACCCATACCAGCGTTATTGATCAGGACATCAATTCTTTTTTCGGTCGATAAAACCTTGGCAATCGCATTTTGAACTTGCGTATTGTTTGTAATATCGGTCGGTATCGTTGTGAAATAGGGAGAGTCTATGTTTTTTCTGCTCAATCCGAATACGGTATGTCCTTTTTTACCCAAATATTCGGCCAGGGTAAAACCAATTCCGGCAGAGGTGCCGGTGATGAGTATTGTCATTTTTATCATTTAATTAGAATCGAGAACTTGGGCTAAATCTGCCCAGAACTGTGGATAAGATTTATCGACCACCTTTTCATTTTCGATGGTTAAGGGCGTTATCAGGCAAAACGGTGCAAAACTCATCGCCATTCGGTGATCGTCGTAGGTTTCAATCGAAATGTTTTCATTGGGTTCAAAAAATTTTACTGAATAAATACGGTCTTCTGTAATTTCAGAAATACAGCCGATTTTAAAAAGTTCGTTTTTTAGAGCGACTAAACGATCTGTTTCTTTCACTTTTAAAGTGGATAACCCCGAAAGGTCAAACGGGATCTGCAAAGCCGTAGCTGTTACACAGAGTGTTTGCGCAATATCCGGACAGTCATTCATGTCCAAAGAGATCTGCTCGGGAAAAACAAAGGAGCTTTCTGGCATTAAGGAAATTTTACTCTCAGAACCTTGCGAAATTGTGTTGACTCCAAAATAATTCCAATAAATCTCTTTAAGCACAGAATCGCCTTGAAGTGAATGAGGTCGGAAGCTTTTCAAATTAATCGACCTCCTGCCGATGGCGGCCAACGAATAAAAGTAGGACGCAGAGCTCCAGTCACTTTCCGTAATACACTTGGTGATTTGTGAACTTTTATCACTTTGAATATTGGGAAAAATCTGAATAATCTGACCTTCCCATTGGGTTAAAATCCCAATATTTCGTAGAATTTTTAAAGTCATTTCTAAATAAGGTCGCGAGGTGATTTTACCCTCCAAAGTAATTTGCAACCCATTTTCTAATTTTGAACCAATCAACATTAAAGAAGAAATAAACTGACTCGAAATATGCGCCGGAATGGTAACCGAACTTTTTTCTAACTTTTTGCCAATAATTTTTAAAGGAGGAAAACCTTCTTTTTCAACATAAGAAATATTCGCACCCAGCTTACGTAACGCATCGACCAAAAATAGAATCGGTCTTTGTTTCATGCGATCAGAACCCGTTAAAATCGTTGTTTTTCCTGGCTGAATCGCAAAGTAAGAAGTCAGGAAACGCATTGCAGTTCCGGCATGATGAATGTCTATTATTTCTGTATTGCTTTCCAAAGCATTTTGTAAAAGTTGGGTGTCCTGAGCGTTTGAGAGATTTTCAATAATTAGATTTTCAAAGAGATAACTCAAAATCAAAAGCCGATTCGAAATACTTTTCGAACCGCTGATTTCAATGGTTTCATTGTCTTTTAATTCTGATTTTTCAAGCTTCATTTTTCTGTTTTTGTCCTTCAAAATAAGAAAGGCCAACTCTTATTTCAGTTTTTCATTGTTTTGATGCCGGTCTTTATCGCGTACCGTTTTTGTCTTCATTTTGCGGTCAAATGCCATCTGCAAGTCAGTTCCCGTTTGATTCGCCAAACACAAAGTAACAAATAAAACATCGGCTAATTCTTCGCCCAAATCTTTGTTTTTATCGGATTCTTTTTCACTTTGTTCCCCAAATCTTCTGGCAATAATTCGGGCAACTTCACCAACTTCCTCTGTAAGCATCGCCATATTCGTGAGTTCGTTAAAATAGCGAACACCGATATTTTTAATCCATTCGTCAACCTCCTGCTGAAGTTTTGTGATTTCCATATGTTAAAATTAAGTCAGAGAAAATTTATCTCTTTTTTTAGTTGGGCAGACCATAGGCGAGGCCGAATCATTTCTAATTTTTTATTGTTTTTTATGGCAGACAATTCCGCCTTCCATTCCCGCTTTTTTATTTTTCCCACCTTTTAGCCATTCTTAAAAATAAAAAGAGCTCCATTCAAGTCGGGCTGCAATCCTTGCATATTGTACTACATGTTTCTAAATCTTAAAGACGCAATTCTATTGGTAGGCACCCATGCTTGGATTTACCGTTCTGGAAACTTTTACAATATCAAGCGGTACCGTTGCTCCTACCGCCACATTTCCTTTTCCTTTCGCCGGTGAATCAACTTTCAACCTAAGATTCATTTTTTGAGTAAAATAATTCAGAAATTTTGGATCTTGATTTTTAAGGGAACCTGCATCTAAAGTGTAATTTGCCGAACCACCATATTTCAGTAAAGAAGTCTGAAAGCTGTAATTGAATACCTGTCCCGCAGTCGGTTTGAACAGAACCGCGTTGCTATTATCGGTGTAAATAATTGAATTTTTAACAGTCAAATTCAAAGCACCTTGCTCGATCGAATTTCCGTTTTCGTATTCATTAGTTGCATACAATCCTAACCCTGGAAGTGCAGAATTCAGATTCCAGTAATTCGCTAGCGTGGAATGAGTGATGTTATAGGTGCCACCTTTAAAAATCCCAAAGTCGGCATTTCCACAATTATTCATCACTAAGTTTTTAGCAGTAACATTTGAGTTAATCGCCAAAATTCCAAATTCTTGATGCGTATGGAAGATCGAATTATCGATGATTGCAGTCGTTTGATTCATTTGTAAACCTACCGTTCCTCCAATAACTTTCGCATAATTCATGTGCAAGGTAGAATTTACCTCCATCGAAATTCCTTGCCAGTTTTTCGGAATGGTGTCGTATCTCGGGTCATTGCGGTCACCACGGAAAATTACTTCACTTCCTAAATCCCCATCAATATTGAGTTTAGCATTTTTAGAAATCTTTAGACCACTACTTTTATGGAAATATACGTTGGTGCCTTTTGCAATATTTAAGGTGGTGCCCTCTGCAAGGGTTAAATCTCCAAAAATAATTTTGGCTTTATCGTTGGACCAGCTGGTATTCGAACTTAAAATATTGGGGTTGGTTTTGCTTTCAATGTAAAATTCAGCATCCTGAACAACAGAAAATAAGGTCACGTGTTGTTTTCCGGCCGGACTTTCAAAATTGATACGGTCTTCGGCAATCGCTTCTGGCGCATTGGCAATGGGTGCGATTTCTACAAAAATGTACAAACTGTCTTTTTTTCTTAAAGGAATATTGCTAAAATCGGTGCCTGATTTTCCATCAACATTAATTCTATACAGTGAAGCAGCGCCTTTTTCCAGGGTGATTTTTGGGATTAAAACATCTTTATCTTCGTTATTATAAATTTTTACCGCATACGTTTCCGACCGAACTTGATTATAAACGGTATCCAAGAAAAGCGTGTCTGCTGAAAAACGCAGCAGTTGCGTGGGGCTTTCAAAGTTGATGTCGTCTCTATTACAGCTCATTGCGGTTAAAAGAGTCCAAAAAGATAAAGCGAGTATGAGTTTAAATTTGTTCATTGAAGTGGGCATAGATATAGGTTTCAAATTTAATTAAAATTGTTGAACGGAAAAATTATTAATTTAGTTGATATAGTATTTGGAGATTAGAAAATTATTTGTACTTTTGCGGTCTAAAATTTAGCAGAGAAATACCATTACTATTTCGAAAGCAAAGCTTTAATTATTAATAATAAAATAAGTTATGAAAAACGGAATCCACCCAGAAAATTATAGACTTGTTGTTTTCAAAGATATGAGTAACGACGAGATGTTTCTTTGCAAATCTACTGCAGATACAAAAGATACAATTGATTATGAAGGTTCAACTTACCCATTAATTAAAATGGAAATCTCTTCAACTTCTCACCCTTTCTATACCGGAAAAGTGAAATTAGTTGATACCGCAGGTAGAGTTGATAAATTCATGAACAAGTACAAAAAATTCGCAAAGTAATTTTCGAATTGTAATGATAATTAAAGTCTTTCAGGTTTTCTGAAAGACTTTTTTCATTTAGAACCAGAGAAAAAGAGACCAGCGAAAGAATAATTCTTCGTATTTTTGAACTTATTAAAAAGTAGATCATAAATTTTTCAAAATCTAATATCTCTAATCTATTCGTCTCTAGTCTTTAAGTCTTTAAATTATGCAACTCGTTTTTTCAGATGCCCAATTTTGGGAAGATTTTTTACCCCTTACGTTTACCAGACCCGTAGCAGAATTGCGTTGCGGTATTCTAACTTTTTCAGAAAGATGGCAAAAATTGCTGGGCTCTACCGATGTTTCTTACCTCACTGAAGATTATTTGCAAGAGAAATTTAAAAAATATGAACTGAAAGAAAGCCTTTTCATCGTTCCTAATTTTTTGCCGAGTGATTCGCTTTTAACCCTAATCAAAGAATTGAACTTAGGAGAAGCCCTCGTTTATAAAGATGAACTGCTGGCGGTAAGAATTAATATGCAGAATTTTTCGTTAAGCCATATCGAAAAAATGACCGATATCGAAGAAGAAGTTTTGTTTTTTAAGCAGCCAACCGATTTATTTTCCTTTAATGAAAAGGCGATAGATTTTGATTTTGAACTGTTGACAAACGGAAGAAGCTCCGCCAAACTATCAGAAACGAATGGTTTTATGGGCGATAAAAAAAATCTATTTATCGAAGAAGGCGCAGAGATAGAGTTTTCAACATTAAATACCAAAACAGGAAAAATTTATATTGGCAAAAATGCAGAAGTGATGGAAGGTTGTAATCTTCGCGGTCCAATCGCTCTTTGCGAGGATTCTAAATTTAATTTAGGGGCAAAAATTTATGGGGCAACAACGATTGGGCCACATTGCAAAGTTGGTGGTGAAGTGAATAATATCGTCATTTTTGGTTATACCAATAAAGGACATGATGGATTTATTGGCAATTCAGTGATTGGTGAATGGTGTAATCTGGGTGCAGATACCAATTCATCAAATCTTAAAAATAATTATGCGATTGTAAAATTATGGAATTACAAAGCGAAAAAATTCTCCTCTACAGGATTGCAATTTGCAGGATTAATTATGGGCGATCATTCGAAAGCAGCGATCAACACTCAATTTAATACCGGAACAGTGGTGGGTGTTGCAGCCAATATTTTCAAAAGTGGATTTCCCCCAAACTTAATCGATAGTTTTTCTTGGGGCGGAATGAAAGGCGATGAAAAATTCAAATTAGAAAAAGCCTATGAAGTTGCGGAATTAGCCATGGCTAGAAGAAAAGTTCCCTTTACTGAAGTGGATCAGAGAATTTTAAAAGAAATTTACGAGAATTATTAATATTCTTTGAACAGTATTGTAAATCCAATTTTTTCTTAAGTTGGGTTTTTTATTTCAACATGTCTTTTTGAGGTCAGTTAATTTTTACGTAAAAGATTAAGTTTAGCTTTACAATTCTTGATGATCAGCATCAAAAAAAAACAGCTATGAAAAAAATATTTCTTCTTTATTTGCTCACCTTTGGTTTTGTAAACGCTGTGAAATCACAATCGCCAAAAGATATTGTGGGCGCTTATAATCTGCGTGGTGGCCTTCATTTTGTAAAGCCAGATCATACTTTTGTGATTATAGCGTATGCTACGCTCATGACGGGAACATGGGAATTACAAGATAAAGGGTTGGTGTATTTTGTGCCAAATTACGAAAAAAACAGATTCACCCTCTATGGCCGACATAATAAAAACATCGCTGACAGTACAAAAATATTGCTTTCGTACGGCTTTTATGAAGATGAAACATTACTGCATTTTGGCCCATTGAAAAATCCTGTTCCCGAATTCAAAAGAATCTTTAAACCCGGTCACCGCCATATTTCCTTTCCGTATGTTTATACAAAGAACGGGAATTCTGCTGAAGTTTCTTTTACCTATTTCCCTTATAGCTACGAAGAAGAAAGAACTAAAACGCCAGAAATTTATACCTTTATTAATAATCAAAAGTTCAATGATTTTATTGGATATTATCATGAAGTGAAAGAAGATTTTAAGCCATTTTACTATAAATATCAAAATGGAAAGCTTTTTTATGACAAAGAAAACTATAGTGAGAAACGGAATTTGGAAAGCGAAACTCAAGCCATCGAAACTGATTTTCGATATTTAATAGAAAACTCTAATCCTACGTTTTCTCCAAAGAAAATTTTTTCCACACCCTTGTACAATAGTTTTGAGGTAAGCGACGAAGATTTGGTTTTGAATTTTAAATTTAATGCACAAAAAAATGCCTGGCTAAATATTCTCAATGATAAAAATGATGAAGAATTGGCAGAAGACAATGATTATCATAAAGTAAACATCATTTTTGAATACCATAAAGTCGAGAATTTTAGCAAAAAAAATAGCATCATCAAAATTGATGAAACTCCCATCTTCATTTCAGAATATGAAGATTAACCTTGTTCCAGCAGTCCGAGTGAATTATTGCTGAAATTTGAATAAAAAATGAGACCTTAGGGTTGTTGGTTTTCTGGCTCACGCGTTTGATTTTTCTAAATCAAACATTTGTCATAGATTTTACTCATTCTAAATAAGAAAAATTTGCCTAAATTTGTCAATCAATTTATTAGAAAAAATTATGTTGACAAAAGATAAAGTTCAGGCATTTCTGAAAGAAATAGAAGTGGCAGATTTGGTTCAGAATTTCCAGGTGATGGGAAATGATGTTTATATCGATATGACTGCGCATTCACCTGCAATGCATGAAAAGAAAAAGCTAGAAGCTGCCATGAAGCAGGCTTTCGAATCAGAATTTGGCGAGCAAATCGTTTTAAAATTAAAAATTGCTTCGCCCGAACCCTCTGAAATTCAACAAAGTCAGATTAAAGGAAAAGAGATCAAAGGCATTCAAAATATTATCGCTATCGCTTCTGGTAAAGGTGGTGTAGGGAAATCTACAGTCGCTGCAAACATTGCGATTACTTTAGCGAAAATGGGTTTTAAGGTGGGGGTTTTAGATGCAGATATTTACGGGCCATCAATTCCAACCATGTTTGATACCGAAGGCGCAAAACCAATTACCGTGCAAGTTGATGGTAAAAGCATGATGAAACCCGTAGAGAATTATGGAGTGAAAATGCTTTCTATTGGTTATTTTTCTGGTGCTAACCAAGCGGTCGTTTGGCGAGGACCAATGGCTTCTAAAGCACTCAATCAAATGATTCGCGATGCTGCTTGGGGAGAATTGGATTTTCTATTAATCGATTTACCTCCAGGAACGGGTGATATTCATTTGTCCATTATTCAAGAGGTTCCCGTAACCGGCGCCGTGATTGTAAGTACGCCACAACACGTAGCTCTGGCTGACGTAAGAAAAGGAATCGCAATGTTCCAGATGGAGAGTATTAATATTCCTGTTTTAGGTTTAATCGAAAACATGTCGTATTTTACTCCAGAAGAATTACCGGATAATAAATATTATATTTTCGGAAATCAGGGAGCGCAATTTTTAGCAGAAGATTTGGGTATTCCAGTTTTAGGTGAGATCCCTTTGATCCAAAGTATTCGTGAATCTGGCGATGTTGGCCGACCGGCAGCCTTACAAGAAGGTTCTAAAATTGCAGAAATTTATAACACAACGACTCAAAATATAATTGAAAGTTTGGTCGAAAGAAATAAAAATCTTCCCGCAACGGAAGCGGTAAAAATTACAACCATGGCAGGGTGCTCTCCGAAAAAATAGAAGGGAGCATGAGCTTGCTGTATAAGGTTGATTTTTACAATTAATGACTCAATTAACACGATGAACAAAGAAATTAAACACGAAGAAACCGTAACAAAAGTGATGAGTGCGCTCGAAAGTATTCGTCCGTTTCTGAACAAAGATGGTGGCGATATCGAACTTATCGATGTACAAGGACAAACCGTTTTGGTAAAACTTCATGGGAACTGCAACGGCTGCCCAATGAGTTTTTCAACCATGAAATTAGGCGTTGAAACCACCGTAAAACAATTTGCTCCAGAAATTCTGGAAGTCATAGCAGTGGAGTAATTCTACTTAAAAGATGATTTATTTTTTATAAAAGACGGGCATTTGTCCGTTTTTTATTTGAAAAACTTGCTCATCCATGATTCAATTATTTCTTTAAATCTAAAAGGGATTGAAATTAAATTAATATTTTAGCAGATTAAACGATTAATATATGATTGCCATAATAGACGGCGGTTCTACCAAATGTGATTGGGTGATCCTCGACAACTCCGGGAAGCCCCATTTGAAAACAACGACCTTGGGTTTTAATCCTAATATTATCAATGTTGATTTCATCGGTCAAGAAATTGATAAAAATGAAGAGCTGTTTTTCCTTAAAAATCATATCGAAAAAGTATTCTTTTACGGCTCGGGGTGCGGTACACCAGCCAATGCGAAAAAAGTAGAAACAGAGTTTACAAAAACTTTTCCACAAGCAGAAGTTCGCATCAAAGAAGATATGACTGCCGCTGCTTATGCTGCGTACAACGGTAAGCCAGCCATTGTTTGTATTTTGGGAACGGGTTCTAATTCCTGTTTTTTCGATGGAGAAAACATTCGCATCGATTTGCCTTCCCTCGGTTTTTTAATTGGTGACGAAGGAAGTGGGAGCGCCTTAGGTAAACATTTGCTGCGTAGGTTTTTTATGAAAAAACTACCTGCAGATTTGGAACGGGCTTTCATCAAAAAATATAATTTGACCATAGAAGACGCAATTAAGAATATGTATCATAATCCTAGAGCCAATGCGTATTTGGGGGAATTTAATAAATTTATTGCGGAACATAAAAGTCATTCTTACTTTCAAAATATGGTGTTCGATGAGATGAAGAATTTTCTCGATTACCAAGTCTTGCCTTATCCGGAAGCAGGTGAAATTGAAATTAATTTTATCGGATATATCGCTTATATCTATGAAGATATTTTGCGGTCTGCCGCCGCAGAACTTAATTTAACCATCGGGAAAGTGGTGCAAAAACCCATCGAAAGTCTAGTAGAGTACCACAAAAAGTACATCCTGAACCTTGACTAAATAGACCTATTTTAGACTAAAACTATTCATTGCATACATCGGTAGAGGTTCCGTACCTTTACGAGTTGATAAAAACCTATACAATATGTCCAAAAAAAACAATAGAGATCAAAGAAATTTTAACCAAGCAGCCCTTGATTATCATAGTGTTGAACCAAAAGGAAAAATTGAAGTTATCCCATCAAAACCGCACTCATCGCAGAGGGATTTATCGCTGGCTTATTCGCCGGGGGTAGCCATTCCTTGTTTAGAAATCGAAAGAGATCCAAAATTAGCCTACGAATATACGGGAAAAGGGAATTTAGTTGCAGTAATTTCAAACGGAACAGCAGTTTTGGGCTTGGGCGATATTGGTGCAGAGGCTTCAAAGCCTGTGATGGAAGGAAAGGGACTCTTGTTTAAAATCTTCGCAGATATTAATGTTTTTGATATAGAAATCGATGAAAAAGACCCCGATAAATTTATAGAAATTGTTAAAGGAATAGCGCCTACATTTGGTGGAATTAACCTGGAGGACATCAAAGCTCCCGAAGCATTTTACATCGAAAAAAGATTGAAAGAAGAATTAAATATTCCTTTAATGCACGATGATCAACACGGAACGGCGATTATTTCTGCCGCAGCCTTGCTCAATGCTCTGGAAATTGCAGGCAAAGATATTGGCGAGGTAAAGGTGGTTGTTAATGGAGCCGGAGCAGCGGCAATCGCTTGTACAAAACTCTACTTAGAACTCGGACTGAAAAAAGAAAATGTTTTGATGTGTGATTCTAAAGGCGTTATCAATACTAAAAGAGAGAACCTTACTCCGGAAAAGATTGATTTCATTGCAGATACCGAGCTTTCTACCCTTGCTGAAGCATTGGTTGGAGCAGATGTTTTTATTGGACTTTCCAAAGCGGATGTGATGACCGCAGAAATGCTTTTAACGATGGCCGAAAATCCAGTCGTTTTTGGGTTGGCAAATCCAAATCCTGAAATAGAATATGAGCTTGCCATGAAAACCCGAAAAGATACCATCATGGCGACGGGTAGAAGTGATTATCCTAATCAAGTGAATAACGTTCTCGGATTTCCCTATATTTTCCGTGGCGCACTTGATGTACAAGCAACCGGAATCAACGAAGCTATGAAACTTGCGGCCGTTCGAGCAATTGCAGATTTAGCAAAAGAACCTGTTCCTGAAGCCGTAATTTTAGCCTATAATTTAAAAGGTTTGAATTTTGGACGTGAATATTTCATTCCAAAACCTTTCGATAATCGCTTGATTACTAAAGTTTCCAAAGCAGTCGCAAAAGCAGCAATGGACAGTGGCATTGCTGGAAAACCAATCGAAAATTTCGATGATTACGAAAACGCACTGCTCGACCGAATGGGTCGCGATGAAAAACTGCTCCGAATGATGCAGAATCGAGCGCGTTCTAATCCGAAAAGAGTCACCCTTGGAAATGCTGAAGAATATAACGTGCTGAAAGCCGCACAGATTCTTTATGAAGAAGGAATTGCTCAACCTATTTTACTTGGTGAGAAAAAATATGTGCAAGAGCAAATGAAAAAATACGGTATCGAAATCGATGTTCCAATTGTAGATCCGATGGGAGAAGACCAGGAAGAAAATCGTGTAAAATATCGTGAAACACTTTGGAAACTGCGCCAGCGAAAAGGAATGAACGAATACAAGGCGAAAAGATATGTTCGCCAAAGAGATTATTTCGGTCCCTTGATGTTGCACCATGGCGATACAGATGCTTTAATCGTGGGGTTCTCCAAAAACTATTCTTCAACTTTGAAACCGATTTTAAAAGTAATTGAAAAAGAAAAAGGGGTAGATAAAATCTCATCCATGATGATGATTATGACCGAAAAGAAACCTTTGTTTTTTACCGATACGTCGATTAATCAAAATCCGACCTCGGAGGATTTGGTTAATATTGCCCGGATGGCCGAAATGACTGTGAAAACCTTTGCGATTGAACCACGAATTGCCATGTTATCTTTTGAGAATTTCGCCGGAATTTCAGAGACTTCCAAAAAAGTAGCGAAGGCAGTTTCCATTCTTCATAAAGATTATCCTAAAATGATTGTTGATGGGGAAATTCAACCTGATTTTGCTTTAAATAGCGATCATCTTTCAGATTATCCGTTCTCGAAGCTAGGCACCACGCCGGCCAATGTATTCGTTTTTCCAAATCTTGAAAGTGCGAATATCTCCTATAAAATTATCAGAGGATTGAAGGTAGCGCAGGTAGTCGGACCCATTTTAATGGGCTTGAAAAAACCTGTTCACGTTTTACAGATGCGCGCAAGTGTAGATGAAATCGTGAATTTAGCGACCATTGCTGTTCTTGATGCGCAGCGAAGAGAGCAAGGCTAAAAGTAGAAGTAATAAAAACGTCTGTTAAAAAACACACCAAATGATTTATTCTTTAAAAGGAATGGTACAACAACTTAATCCAACCTCTGTCGTCATCGATGTACAGGGAGTTGGCTATTTAGTTGGCGTCAGTCTGCAAACCTCAGAGAAATTGGTTTTAGGAAAAGAAACCTTTTTAAACATTCAACAAATTCTTCGTGAAGATGCCAATTTACTTTTTGGCTTTAACACAATTTTAGAAAAAGAAATGTTTAATCTGTTAATAAGCGTTAACGGAGTAGGGCCAGTCTCTGCCCTCATTATGTTGTCCTCACTAACCCTTCACGAAATCGCTGCTGGTATTCTTTCAAACAACAGCGCCTTACTGCAAAAAGTAAAAGGGATTGGTGTGAAAACAGCCGAACGGATTGTAGTTGATTTACGGGATAAAGTCCAAAGATTCAGTGTTTCTGAGGAAAATATTTCTACATTTGTAAATAATAAAGTGAAAGAAGAATCGTTATCTGCATTAGAGGTTTTGGGAATTTCTAAGAAAATGAGTGAGAAGATTGCAGACCGAATCCTAAAGCAAAATCCTGATCTTCGTGTCGAAGATTTGGTGAAGCAAATTTTAAAAAATATTTAACATTTGGAGAAGAATAGTTTTTTTCAGCATAAATTTTTGGTTTTTGTACTGACGTGTTTCTCGTTTGCAATTAGTTTTGCACAACAAACACCATCAGACAGTACTTCGGTTCGGAAAGATTTTTCTTTGCCGAATCCACTTCGTTATGATGCTTTTTACGATGTCTCCAGCGGGATGTATATTTTGTATCCTAAGATCGGAAATATGGTGGTCGGAAATCCGGTTTCCATGACTTCTGCTGAATATAATGAGTACATGCTCACCAATCAGTTGAGTGCTTATTACAAAGAGAAATCTGCAGCAAATGCGCTGGGATATAGAAAAGATCAAACCGAAGCCATCAAAAAGGGCTTGCTGCCTAGCGTTAGTATTAAAAATAAGATTTTCGAATCCATATTCGGGGGAAATAAAATTGAGATTATTCCACAAGGTTTTGCCTCTTTCGATATTGGCGGGCTGTATCAAAAGATTGATAATCCTTTAATCCTACCACAGAACAGAACCAACTTTGCCATCGATATTCAACAGAGAATTCAAATGGGATTGCTGGGAAAAGTAGGAGAAAATCTACAATTGAAAGCCAATTATGATACGCAAAGCGGTTTCGCTTTTGAAAACCGAATGAATTTGGTATGGCAGGCAAAAGGGTCATGGAAAGATTTACAGTCCAAAGGTTTGACCGATAAAGCTACCGGCGGCGAAGATAAAATTATTAAAAGAGTAGAATTTGGCAATGTTAATATGCCGCTTTCCACCAATTTAATTCGAGGTTCAGAATCATTATTTGGTTTAAAAACCGAGTTTCAATTGGGTAAAACTTATGGAACTTTGGTGTTTTCACAGCAGCAAGGAGAGGCCCGGACTATTGTAGCACAAGGTGGTGGTGTGATGAACACCTTTAAGTTAAACGCGATTGATTATGAAGATAATCAGCATTATTATTTAGACCACTATTTCCTCAACAATTACGATAAAGCACTTTTGAATTACCCACAGATCAATTCAAGAATAAACATTACCAGAATTGAAGCTTGGGTTTTAGATCAGGGCTCCGGTAATCTTCAGGATCAAAAAGGAATTTTGGGGATTCGTGATTTAGGAGAAGGCATTTCTGGTTATCCGGATAATGCCCAGAATAATCTCTATCAAAGCATAATGACCGCCATTGGAACCCCTAGGAATTCTGATACGGATTATGGCAATATAATCAAAGGACAATTATTTCCTAATGCCAACGGATCACCAGAGGCCTATGCAGATGGCGAACAATATATTTTCAATAGAAAAGCCCGACGATTAAACCAAAATGAATTCACCTTTAATCCGCAATTGGGATACATGTCTCTTAATCAAAGATTAAATGACAATCAACTTTTGGCGGTTTCCTACAGTTATACGTTGAATGGTGATAATAAAGTGTACAAAGTCGGTGAGTTTTCAGAAGAAAGTCCGGTTTTGATTACCAAAGTATTAAAACCCAACAGTACCGTAAAAACCACTTCACCGATGTGGGATTTGATGATGAAAAATATTTATCCATTAAATACCAATCAAATTAATCCAGATGGGTTTTTACTCAATGTATATTACCGCGATCCGCAAAATGGTGGAAAAGTAAATTATTTACCCACAACGGTTAATACTCCAACTCCGCAGGTAAATCCAAACCTTTTAAAATTATTGAACTGGGATCGTTTGAATATGAACAACGATTTACAAGAAAGTGGCGGCGAAGCCGGTGACGGTATTTTTGATTTTGTACCGGGAATTACCGTAGATCCAGAAAACGGAAAAGTAATTTTCACCAAAGCAAAACCGTTCGGTGCTTATTTGCAAAATGTCTTGGGAACAAGTGATCCTAAATTTGTTTTCAATGAATTATATGACCAACAAAAACAGGTCGCCTCACAAAGCAACCTTGCTTTACGATACACCATGGAGGGGAGATTTAAAGGCACGCAAGGTGCCGGAATTTCTCTTGGTGCGATCAATGTTCCACAAGGTTCTGTTAAGGTTTCTGCTAATGGCGTACAACTGCAGGAAGGAGTTGATTACACCGTAGATTATATGTTAGGCTCGGTAAATATTATTAATGAAACCGTGAAACAATCTGGCCAAGCCATAAACATTTCCCTTGAAAATCAGTTGACCTTTAACACCCAAAGAAAAAGATTTTTGGGTTTAAACTTAGAAAGAAAGTTTAATGAGCATCTTACGATCGGTGCAACCGTAGTGAATTATGCCGAAACTCCATTAACACAGAAAGTGAATTTTGGTCAAGAGGCGGTGAACAATACCATGGCAGGATTCAATATTTTATACAATAATGAATTGCCATTCTTAACAAGATTAACCGATAAAATTCCGTTTGTCAATACCGAAGCACCCTCGAGTTTAAACTTCCAGGCGGAAGGTGCTTACTTAATTCCCGGCCAAAATAAAGGAATTGGTGACCAATCTTATATTGATGATTTCGAACAAAGCACCTCCAAGATTTCGCTAAAAGAACCAGCGATGTGGAGTTTGGCTTCTAAACCGGAAAAAAATCCAGAACCTTTCTTTTTAAATGGAGGTTTAAATAATGATATTACGTCTGGTAACGGAAGAGGTTTATTAACTTGGTACAATATCGATCCGCGATTCTACGGTATTGGTGGTAAAGCACCGAATGGAATTAATGCCGCAGCAGTTTCCAATCATGCTTCCAGAAGGGTTCAAACCTCTGAATTATACAACAGTAGAGATTTTGTAGCGGGCGAGCAGTTGTATACCAATACTTTTGATATTACCTATTTCCCAACCGAAAGAGGACCGTATAACGTAAATCCAAATGCCGAAACTACCCAAGAAAGATGGGCAGGAATTATGCGGCCAATTTCAGTATCCAACTTTACCAATTCTAATATTGAATATGTGGAGTTTTGGATGATGGATCCTTACGCTGATGGAAATCCTTTGGGCTCAAACCCAAAATTACTGCTGCAATTAGGAAATGTTTCTGAAGATGTTCTAAAAGATGGTAAACTCCAATATGAAAACGGATTGCCAACACCAAGCACACCAGCCAATACCACCACAACGAATTGGGGAGTGCAACCGAATCAATTCCCAGTTCTCTACGCGTTCTCATCTGAAAATGAAGATCGTACGGCGCAAGATTTAGGGTATGATGGCTTAGATGCTCAAGGTGAAGCTGCAAAATTCGGAACCAATTTTGTGAATCCAGTGACCAATGTTTCTGATCCAGCGTCAGATGATTTTGTCTTTTATTTATCAGATAAATTCCAGGGAAATCAAGCGTCTTCTTTAACAGAGCGCTATAAATACTTCCGTGGTCCCGAAGGTAATTCACAAAGCAATACCTTGGAAGTTGCAACGCAAACTCCAGATGCGGAAGACATCAACCGTGATTATAATTTGGATCAAAATGAAAATTATAACCAATATACCATTGAACTGGATCAGAGTAAAATGGTTTTAGGGCAAAATTTCATTGTTGATGTTAAAGAAGTGGAAGCTAAATTTCAAAACGGACAAACCGGAAATAACAAATGGTACTTATTCCGCGTGCCGGTTGCTCAGTTTGATACGGCGGCTGGTGAAGCGGATCCCTCTATTTTAAATAATGTTCGCTTTGCCAGATTGTTAATGACTGGCTTTGATCAAGCATCCACCATTCGTTTCGGAACGTTAGATTTGGTTAGAAGTGATTGGAGAAAATACACCAAAAACATCGCAACAAATACTACGGATACAGATGAAGGCACGAATTTCGTCACCGATCAGAATTTAGATGTTGGAAGTGTAAACCTAGAAGAGAATGGCTTGAATCAACCTCCTTATGTTCTGCCTCCGGGAATCGATCGTCAGGTTTTGAGCGGAAATGCCGGAGCTCAACGACAAAATGAAGCGTCATTGTATATGAAAGCGCAGCCTTTAGAAAAAAGTTCTTCTCGTGGCGTTTTCAAAAATGTAGCTTTGGATATGCGCCGTTATAAAAATTTAGAACTATTTGTTCACGCTGAAGATTTAAAAGATGTTAATTCCTCGAACTATGATGAAGATGCGAAATTCTTTATCCGTTTCGGAAGCGATGCTACTGATAATTATTATGAATACGAAGCGTCTCTAAAATATACCGCGAAAAACGCAAGGTCACCGCTAGAAATTTGGCCATCAGAAAATACAGTGAATTTGGCCATTCAGAATTTTGTGGATGCGAAATTAAGAAGAGATGTAAACTTCCCCACGGGAATCGATATCCGCAGAGAAGATATAGAATACGGCGCGCAGGATCCTCATAAAAAAATCTATATCAAAGGTCGTCCTAGTTTAGGAAGTGTAACTACAATTATGTTGGGAGTTCGAAATAAAAATTCCCTGATTAACAAAGAAGTCGTTTTATGGGTTAATGAAATCCGACTTTCTGAAATTGAAAATAAAGGAGGGTACGCCGGAAATGCAAGTGTAAACTTTAACCTAGGAGATTTCGCTTTAGTAAATGCAAATGCTTCTTATTCCTCGATTGGTTTTGGTGGGATTGCTGAAAAACCTTCGGAAAGATCGCAGTCTTCTCTTTCTGCTTACAGTATTAATACCACGGTAAATGTAGATAAATTCTTACCAGAAAAAGTAGGATTGAAAATTCCTGTGAATTATTCTTACACGCAAACCATCGAAGATCCGAAATATAATCCACTCGATAATGATGTCACTTTTGAGGAGGCTCCTAATAAAGAAGAGTTGAAAACTGTGGCCAGAACATTTACGCAGCAAAGAAGTTTTGGCGTGGTTAATATGCGTAAAGACCGTATGAATCCAAATAAAAAGGCGAAATTTTACGATGTTGAAAACCTTTCATTAACTACGGTTTACAACGATGATTATTACCGAGATGTCTATACTAAAAAGAACTACAGACAGTATTTACGAGGTTATGTAGATTACAACTATTCATTCAAGCCGTATGTTATTCGGCCTTTTAATAAAATGGTGAGCGATACCGCGAAGTCTTATAAATATTTAAGATGGCTAAAGGAAGTGAACATTAACCCAATTCCTACGAGATTATCTTTCCGAACGGAAATTGACCGTAACTACAATGAATTGGAATTTAGAAATATTGATGCAATCCTAGGTGGAAACGCAGGCCAAGAATTTGATGTCATTAGAAACAGAAATTTCTATTTCGGCTGGCAATATGGTCTCGGATTTAATTTTACCAAATCATTGAAGCTCGAAATTAATTCTGCGATGCGAACCTTAAATGACAATGTGAGTGTCTATGAAATGAACAGCAAATCTATTTTTGCCGATCCTTTCCGAGCGGGACGACCGGTTTTATACAACCATCGTGTTCAGTTGAACTATCGATTCCCGTTTGAATATTTACCGTATTTGGATTTCATTAACGCGGAATTGGGCTACGGCTTTACCTACAATTGGAATGCCCGAAGTACCGTGCTGACCAGCTTTGTAAATCCTGATACCAATGTTGCAGAAAGTTTGGGAAGTATTGGGCAAAACACCAATAATATCATCGCAACCTCTACGGTTGATATGCCGAAATTCTTTGGGAAATTTAAGTATTTCCAAAATATTAATGCCAAAATGCAAAAGCGTAAACAGGAAGTTGACTCCCTAAATAATGCGTATAATTTGGCATGGCAGAAGAAAAATAAGAAGAAGACCTTCAAGAGTTATAAATTCAAAAATAAATTGAATCCGATGCAAAGTATTGCCTACGCTTTGACTTCAATTAAACAATTGGATATTACCTATAATGAAAACAACGGAACGGTTTTGCCAGGTTTACTTTCTGCACCAAACTGGTATGGATACGGACAAACTTTAGGTGGTCCAACCTACGGATTTTTAATGGGTTCACAGGCAGATATTCGGCGAACCGTTATTGAAAACGGATGGATTTCAAATTCGAATTATATGAATGATCCTTATTCGCAAATGAAAAACCAGAACTTCCTCGCCAATGTTCAAATTATGCCGGTGAATGATTTTAGAATTGATATTAACTTCATGAAAAATTACAACAGTAATTTTATTCAGGGAGGTTATAATGTGGATGCAGATTCTGATCCAAACAATGGATTCCAATTCTCGTTCGGAACAGATTTGATTACGTATTCCCGAACAGCGTGGACTTTCGGCACCTCGTTTACCGATGGCAGAAATATTTATGATAACATCTTGGCGAACGCGAAAATTATCTCGCAACAAATGGGTGGTCCACTTGATGCCAATGGATTTACAGATGGTCATTCCTTAGCCAATGCTTACGTTTTGGTGCCTGCGTTCCAAGCAGCAGTCGAAGGAAAAACACCTGCTGGAATGACGGATGCTAAGAAATCAGGCTTCCCACTTCCGAACTGGCGAATTACCTATTCTGGCTTGAAAAATATACCTTTGGTCAATAGTCAGTTTTCTAAATTTGATATTCTTCATGGGTATACTTCAACCTACACTGCTACGGGAATACAGTCGAGTATTGATTATTATAATGTTCAGAACAATGCCATTTCAGATCGGGACGCGTTTGGCGATATTTATAATCCCTACACCTTCTCACAAGTAGGATATGTAGAAGCATTTGCCCCGCTGATCGGCGCCGATGTTACCATGCGTAACAATATGCAGTTCCGTGCACAATATAACATCGATCGTTTGTTGATGCTCGGTTTAGTGAATCATACGTTAACCGAAGATACCGGCAAGGAATACATTATTGGTTTTGGTTATATCTTGAAAGATTTGAAAATGAAGATGAGTTTCAAAGGAAAAGAAAGAACCATTAAAAGTGATTTAAATATCCGTGGAGATTTTTCTTTACGAGACAGCCAGACCAGAATTACCAATATTTTGCAGGATGATTCGCAGGTAACTGGAGGTCAAAGAATGATGAGCTTTAAACTTTCTGCAGATTATAATATGTCTCAGAATTTTAATATTAGATTTTTCTACGACCAGTTGATGACGAAATATAAAATTTCTACCGCGTTCCCGCTTTCAACCGTGAGGGCCGGTTTAACAGCCACATTTACTTTCGGCGGAAGCGGCGGTTTCTAACTGAATTATACAATAGTGTTTTTAAAAGTCCCTCTCCGTTAAGAGGGATTTTGATTGAGGACTAGTTGAGTAGCTTACGGAATTTGGCCTGCTTTCAATCGGATTTGCTGTGAAGTACCTTTGGATAGAAATTAAATCCTTAATTTTGTTTTTATATTATTAAACTTATGAATGAGAATTTAGATAATGACGATGATGTCTTCACAGGAAAGGAACACACCCCTTTACGCGCAGACGCTTTTGAAAAATCTCCCGCTGAAAAAATCGAACTGATCCAGCACCATTTTCATCAGATTATGGAAACATTAGGAATGGATATGACCGACGACTCGCTGAAAGATTCACCGAAACGAGTGGCCAAAATGTATGTAAATGAAATTTTCGGCGGACTGCTTCCTGAAAATAACCCACGCATTTCGACCTTTTCCAACAAATACAAATACCGCCAAATGTTGGTAGAAAAAGACATCACCGTCTATTCCTTCTGCGAACATCACTTCTTACCGATTATTGGCAGAGCCCATGTTGCCTATATTTCTAATGGTGAGGTGATTGGGCTTTCAAAGATTAATCGCGTAGTTGATTATTATGCCAAACGTCCGCAAGTTCAGGAGCGCCTCACCATGCAGATTGTAGATGCTTTGAAGAAAGCACTTGGTACCAATGATGTTGCCTGCATCATCGAAGCAAAACACTTATGCGTAAATTGTCGCGGGATCAAAGATACGGCAAGCTCTACCACTACGGCCGAACTCAGCGGTCTCTTCAGAACCAACCCGATTACCCGCCAGGAATTTCTGCATTATGTAGGAAGTCGATCTACTTTGGAATAATCTAAAATCTGATAAGCATGACTATAAAAGAAGCTGTTTTAAAATCTTTGGAAGAGATAAAAAACCCAATTGGTTCTTACGAACTATGTGAGTATATTATGGCCAAGTCTTATGCAGAATTTAAAGGGAAAACACCTCATAATACAGTTTCTGCACATTTAACAGATTTTATTTATAAGAATGATAAACGGGTAAAAAGAATAAAAAAAACTGGTGGGAATTATTTGTATTATCTATCTAAATTTGAAGAGGAAATCAATGAAAATATCATTAAAATAAAACCAGTAGCAGTTACTAAAAAGGAGAGTTATAAAGAAAGAGATTTACACATTCTTTTGAGTACTTACTTGAGAAACATAGAAAACGTTTTTTCAAAAACAATTTTTCACGAAAAATCATTCAACAAAGAAAGTGGACAAGTTTGGACAAATCCTGATATGATTGGTGTTAGTTTTTTACAACTTAAAAACAAAGTAAGTCAGGAGTTTTTCAAGAAGCTAAATCAAAAAGAAGCTTTTAAAACAATAGATAAATTATGTAAGATGAATATTGAGTTTGAAAAATTTATTGAACATATCGAGAAATTAATGGGTGTTCAAGACCGATTTTATAAACCTTTAGAAAAAGACTTTGAATCATTTTGTGATGTTTTTTTCGAAAATGATGATGTTATTCTAAAATGTTGTAAAGAAAAAAGCATTCCTTTCGATGAAAATGTTTTTTAGATAATATATTAGTTCTTTATCAAATCTCAACCATCAACTAAAAAAAATGCAACTAAAAATATACAACTCACTCACCAGCGAAAAAGAAATCTTTAAACCTATTCACGACAATAGCGTCGGAATGTACGTTTGTGGACCAACTGTTTACAGCAATGTGCATTTGGGAAATGTGCGGACTTTCATGTCTTTCGATTTTATTTATCGTTCTTTAAGTCATTTGGGTTACAAAGTTCGTTACGTTAGAAACATCACCGATGCGGGACATTTAACCGATGATGGCGATGTGGATAATGACCGTTTCGTGAAACAATCGCGCTTGGAAAAACTGGAACCGATGGAAATCGTACAGAAATATACGGTCGATTTTCACAAGGTTTTAGAAGTGTTTAATTTACTTCCACCAACCATAGAACCCACGGCGACCGGACATATTTTGGAACAGATTGAACTGACTCAGAAATTAATCGATAAAGGTTTTGCCTACGAAAGCAACGGCTCTGTTTATTTTGATGTTTTGGAATACAACAAACGGGGCTTAAATTATGGTGAACTTTCCCGCAGAAACATCGATGAACTTTTTGCCAATACCCGTGATTTAGATGGGCAAAATGAAAAGAAAAACGCACCAGATTTTGCCCTTTGGAAATCCGCATCTCCGGCGCACATCATGCGTTGGAACTCGCCTTGGGGCGAAGGTTTTCCCGGTTGGCATTTAGAATGTACCGCCATGTCTACCAAATACCTGGGCGAAAAATTCGATATTCACGGCGGTGGCATGGATTTGAAATTCCCGCACCACGAATGTGAAGTTGCGCAAGGAAAAGCTTGCAACGATGTAGCTCCCGTAAATTATTGGATGCACGCCAATATGTTGACCATGAACGGGCAACGAATGAGTAAATCTACAGGTAATTATATTCTGCCGATGGAACTTGTTTCCGGCAGCAATGAGTTCTTCGAGAAAGCTTTTCACCCAACCATTGTGCGTTTCAACTTTATGCAGGCGCATTATCGAAGTGTTTTGGATATTTCTAATGAAGCCATGGTGGCCAGTGAAAAGGGTTTCCAGCGTTTGATGGAAGCCATGAAAGTGCTTTTCAATTCTGATTTTCCAAGTGCTGAGGTTTCGACTTTTGATGTAAACGCTTGGAAGGAAAAATGTTATACAGCGTTAACCGATGATTTCAATTCGCCAATTTTAATCGCCCATCTTTTCGAGGCGGTTAACTTCATATTTAAATTAAAGGAGGCAAAAGAAACCATTACCGAAACTGATTTGAAGGCGTTGAAAACATTAATGAATGATTTCGTATTTGATGTTTTAGGCTTACAGAATATCGAAGAAAACAATAATGAGAAATTGGATCAGACTTTACAGGTTCTCATCGACTTGCGAAACCAAGCCCGAAAATCCAAAAACTTTGACCTCTCCGACCAGATCCGCGATCGCTTGCTCGCCGAAGGCATTGAGTTGAAAGATGGAAGAGAAGGAACGAGTTATTCGATTTCTTAAGTAATTGATTTAAAGCCCTATTGAACTAATTAACCTTTCGAAAATTCGGAAGGTTTTTCATTTCGTCAAAGTGCATTACTCTCATTTTTAATGATTTATCGCATATTTGTAATTATCTGTTTTAATGATCTGATTATGAACTGCTAAACTGGTTTTGTTAATTTTGAAACGTTCTGATTTTCTTTCTTAATTGTTCAGAAATTTCCTAAATTGCAGTCATTAAAGACAACCTTTTATGAAACTATATCTTAACATTAATTTCAGAACGAAAGTTGGTGAAAACCTGCAAGTTATCGTTATTGAAGAAGGAAGCGAAGAAAAATTGCACGCCTTGAAATATACCGATAACGGAAACTGGTCGGCGGAAGTGGATTATTTTTCGAAATCCATTTCCTACAAATATCAATTGGTGAATGAAGAAGGATTTATTCTGGATGAAGAATTTTCTTTGCATCAATTAACTTTCCCCCACAACTACGATGAATTCAATGTTTTTGACTTTTGGAATGCCAAAAATTTTCCCGAAAATTATCTCAATAATAAAATCTTAAAAAATAAACTTCGTCATTTCAAACCTAAGAAAGTCTCGGTTTTAAAAAAACATACGCATCTTTTCCGCTTAGAAGCACCTATTTACCATCCAGACTGGCAAGTTGTTATTTTAGGGAATGGTGTGGCGCTCGGAAATTGGGAATATTTAAACACCGTTCCAATGTCGCAAACCGATTTCGGAATTTGGGAAGCTGCAGTAGAACTTCCAATCAACCAAATGATCCAATACAAATATGGTTTAATGAATACCGACTCTGGTGAAGTTTTCGATATTGAATATGGCGATAACCGCTGGGCGCTACCGAATGCTGAAAAAAATATACTTCAAATAAAAGCCGATCATTTTTTCAAATTCAAGTCGTATCAAATGTATCACGCCGCTGGAGTTGCAATTCCGGTTTTTGCCTTAAGAACAGAGGACGGTTTCGGAGTTGGTGAATTTCCAGACTTGAAAAATCTGGCAGATTGGGCAGCGAAAACAAAACTTTCTGTTTTGCAAATTCTACCGATCAATGATACTACTGCAAATTACACTTGGACGGATTCTTATCCTTATGCTGCGATTTCGGTGTACGCTTTACATCCGCAATATTTATCGATTGAAAAATTAGAGTACCCTTTATCCAAAGAATTAGAGAAGGAGTTTAAAACTGAAAAAACAGCTTTAAATGATTTAAGCGTTATCGATTATGAACAAATGATCTCCGGGAAATGGAAATTTATTAAAGCAATTTTTGAAACCAATAAAGAGAAGGTTCTAAAAGACAGGAACTTTAAAAAGTTTATTAAAGAGAATGAAGAGTGGTTGATTCCTTATTCTGCTTTTTGCGTGTTGAGAGACAAGTATAAAACACCAAATTTCAATGACTGGAAAACCCACAAAAAATATATTGCCGGCAAAATAGCTCCTTTTTTTACCGCAAAAAACAAAGAGTATGAAACGGCGATGCTGCATGCGTGGGTGCAGTATCAACTTCATGTACAATTAAAAGAAGCGATTGACTATACCCATGATTTGGGAATTTCAGTAAAAGGAGATTTGCCGATCGGAATTTATCGATATTCGGTAGAAGCGTGGACAGAACCCGAGCTGTTTGGTATGGATTTTCAAGCTGGCGCACCACCAGATCAGTTTACAGATTTAGGTCAAAACTGGGAATTCCCAACCTATAATTGGGAAGCCATGAAAGAAGATGGTTACCGCTGGTGGAAAAATCGTTTCAAAGCCTTGGAACAATATTTCGATGCGATGAGGATTGACCATATTCTTGGTTTTTTTAGAATTTGGCGAATGCCGATGAGTGCGACCCAAGGGATTTTGGGCTATTTTTATCCGGCAGTTCCGGTACGGGTAGAGGAGTTTCAAGCAAGAGGAATTTACTTTAATGAAAATCGATATTGTAAACCATTTATTAATGATCAAATACTGTGGAATTACTTTGGTGAAGAAAGGGAAACTATTCATAATCTATTTATGAACAATCATTTTGATGGGACGTATACTTTAAAAGAGGAATTTGATACCCAACGAAAATTAGCAGATTATTTTAAAGAAAATCCGATCGGCTGGGCCGAAGAAAGATTGATTTCACTAGCTGCAAACGTGCTATTCTTGAAAGAGCAATTGAGCGCTGATGAAGTGGTTTACCACCCGAGATTTAATATTGAAAAAACAGAATCCTATCAATATTTACACGACGACGAAAAAAGAAAACTATCTGAACTATACGTTGATTATTTCTTCAAAAGACAAGATGGATTGTGGTATGAAAAAGCCATGGAAAAACTTCCTGTAATTTTAAATGCAACCGATATGTTGATTTGTGGTGAAGATCTGGGCTTGGTTCCAGAATCGGTGCCGCAAGTGATGGATCGGTTAGGGATTACTGCGCTGAAAGTTCAGCGAATGCCATCGGATAACATTCCCTGGTACAATCCAAAACAAGCAGGGTACATGAATGTAGTGACAGCCAGTTCGCACGACAGTTCTACACTTCGACAATGGTGGCATGAGGATCGAGAGTTAAGTTATGCGTATTTTCAAAAGCAACTTGGCCAACAGGGAACAGCGCCTTATGATTTAGAACCGCCTTTGGCAGAGATGATTATGAAACAGCACCTGTATAATGATGCCATGTTAGCCATTTTTCCTATTCAGGAATTTCTGGCGACTGATAAAATATTAACCAATCCAAATATGGATGAAGAACGAATCAATAATCCCGCTGTTTTTCCACATTATTGGCGATATAGAATGCATTTGAATGTGGAAGAACTTTTAAACCATGAAGGTTTTAATCAAAAAATTGCACACTGGATTGCGGATTCAAATAGAATTTAAAAATAATATACACGTATTTTATTTAGAATGAATAAAAATTTTTAATTTTTCAAGTACTGATAATCAGCATTTTAGATATGAAGTTAAGACTTAGGTTTTAACTTCTTTTTTGTTTTGTTA
The DNA here is from genome assembly GCF_030409525.1 of Kaistella yonginensis. Classification (GTDB taxonomy): domain Bacteria; phylum Bacteroidota; class Bacteroidia; order Flavobacteriales; family Weeksellaceae; genus Kaistella; species Kaistella yonginensis. The sequence continues at coordinate 173,721 of NZ_JAUFQB010000002.1, forward strand.
TCAAAAGAATAGTGCTTTTTATCAATTGATAATAATCTTTCATGAAATAAGAAGTCTAGTTAAAAAATTGGCACGATTTTTCGATAATCGTTAGACAATTAATATAAAACCGAAATTATAATGAAAAAAATACTAATTGGTTTCTCAGTGTTTCTAATGACATTGGTTTCCGCCCAGAACTATCCTGATTATTATCCAACGAATAAAAGCAATTATTATGGAGACGAAGATGATTCATATTATTTCCCCGATGATTATTATTATGAGTATCCTTCCGACTATTATAATAATGATTTGTACCAAGGATATTATAATGATTATCGCCAAAGTATTTATAATGTAAATTGGAATCGTTTTTTTGCCATGCACCGCTTATCCCCTTGGCAAGTACAACAGATTATGATGTTGAATGACAGTTTTCCTTCGTATAACGCCTGGAATTCTTATTATCGATACAATCCGGACCGGTGGTATTATGATCGGTTTTATGCAATGCAAAGAATTTTAGGGCCTAACTTATTTATCGTTTTTCAGAATAATTATTACAACGGTTACAACCCAGTGGTGTATTATCAGAATTATAATAGAAGACATTACGCCAGAAATATTTACGTTATTCCAAGATACAGATCTATGAATATCAATGTGTATAAAGTAAACAAAGTTGAGTATCATCAAACAAATCCAAGGCAAAATATTGGTTTTCAGCCAGTCCCGAGATCGGGTAGAACCGAAAACAGCTTCAGAAATGAGGAGCTCCGAACAGATAATAATACCAGAGATAATAACTTCAGAACAGAAAACGCTGCTCCCAGAAATAATGGAATAAGAAGCGAAAATTCAAATACGAGAAATAATAGCGTAAGAACTCCGCTGAGGTCAGCTGAAAATAATGGAATTAGAAATAATTCAAATATCAGAAAGGACGCGCCGCGAAATGAAGTGCCTACCAGAAAAGTAGAGCGAACACCAGAAAATCGCAGCAACCAAAACAACGAATCCAGAACACCAAGTTCTAGTTCAAGAAACTCGGGTCAACGTTTTATCACCCGATAATTTTAGATTTTAATGTTAATAATGATGGCGAGCAGTTTCAAATTGAAACTGCTCTTTTTTTATAATTGTCCTAATAAAGCAACTTTATAATCTTTTACATAGATTATATTTTAAATTCTAATTTTAGAAATTAACTACTCTATATGTTTGCAATCAAACATTGAGTAAGCAACGAATATGCTTGCGTTTTGTTGGTATTTGTTTTAACAAAAGTTTATGAGTATCCTATTTAACTATCATGTGTTTTCCCTATCAAATAGACAGTTAACAAGAAACCAAACAAAATAGAACATCATGAAAAAATTAGTTTTAAGTGCAGCGTTTTTAGCGCTAGGAACTTTCGCAATGGCACAGCAAAATCAAAAAATGCAGAAAATGGATCCCGCTCAAATGGAACAAAAAAGAGCAACTCATTTGAAAGAAATGCAATCAGAATTAAAGCTTACTGATGCGCAAGTTTTAAAAATCAAAGCTTTACAGGATCAAAGAATGGCTGAAAGAAAAGAAAACGCTCCAAAAATGCAGGCGGAAAGGAAAGCCAAAAGAACTCAAATCGATGCCAAGAGAGCGCAACATGAGGCAGAAATGAAGCAGATTTTAACTCCTGAGCAATTTCAAAAGTGGCAGTTGATGAAAAAAGATAGAATGTGTGATAAAGGGAAAATGATGAAAAGCAAAAAAATGATGCGCATGCAGTCAACTAAATAACACGTTCATAATTTATTTTTTAATGTTAGGCGGGACATATGTTCCGCTTTTTTGGTATACAAAATTTAATTATATTTGTTTAAATAGAATTAATAATGATCAGTACAAAAATAGCAGTTTTACTCAACGACCAAATTACCAACGAACAATTCGCAGCACAATACTATCTTTCAATGTCGGCCTGGTTTTCGGCACGCGATTTAGATGGCATCGCCAATTATTTCCGTATTCAAAGCAAAGAAGAATTAATGCACGCTGACAAAATGTTTGATTACATGAACGATGTTGGCGCTGAAATAAGAATGGGAGCCATTGAGCAGCCACCACACGTATTCGATAATGCAATTGATATTTTCGAGAAAGCTTTAGCACACGAAAAGTTAGTCACCAAAAGTATTTTTAATATTTTGAAAAATGCCAATGACGAAGGTGATTTTGCCACTGTTTCCTTTTTACAATGGTTTGTGACCGAGCAAGTAGAAGAAGAAGCCAACGCTTCTCAATTGGTAACCAAAATTAAAATGGTTTCCGACAACCCTTCTGCGTTATATCTTTTTGATCAGGAATTGGCCCAGCGCGTATTGCTTCCCTTAGCGGCAAATTAATCAATTCAAAAATAATTACGGATGACCAAAATCTACCAACTGTGCTTCACCGTTTTATCATTGTGGAGTTTGGCGCAAGATTATGCAGTAGCCAACATACCAGAAAATCTTCTGGTTGGCGCAAATGCAATTATTAGAGAACACTCTGAAGATTATATGCTTAAATCGGTCAATGATATGACCATCAAAGAAACCCATGTGGTGACCATCATAAGTTCCGCTGGTGATTCTTACTCAACCGTCTTAATCCCGTACAATCCAACCACAAAAGTGAACAACATCAAAGTTGAAATGTTTGATGCGGCCGGAAAGGTAATTAAAACTTTTGCGAAGAAAGATTTTTCAGATTATACCAATAATCCTAGTGCAGGATTATACGTAGATGATCGAATTTTGGTGCTGAGAACAATTTCTACAAAATATCCTTTTACCCTCAGAACCACTTATGATACAAGTACCTCTAACACGGTTTACCTCAGTAAGTTTTCACCGTTTAATTCTTATAATTTAGCCTTAGAGAAAAGTAATTTTAGCGTGACCAATAATTCAGGAATTGCAATTCGAACAAAAATAAATGATAAAACTTTGGGTAAAGTTGTGGAGTTTAAAGAAGGAAATGTCTGGAAGTATTCCTACCAAAATATTCCCGCAATTGTACATGAAGATTTATCACCAAGTTTAGAATATTTAATTCCGACTGTAGAATTCTCGCCCGAGAAATTTTCACTTGCCGAAAGAGAAGGGAATCTTACGGATTGGAACAGTTTCGGGAAATGGTATTACCATCAATTGATCGACCCTGTTTCACAAATCACACCCGAAATTACTGCGGAAGTTGCCGCGCTTAAGCTCACGGGTACTACCTCTGATAAAGTTAAAACACTTTACCAATACATGCAAAACAAAACCAGATATGTTTTGATTGCCATGGGAATTGGTGGTTGGCAACCCATGCCCGCTGCTGAAGTTAGCAAAAAAGGATACGGAGACTGCAAAGCACTCACCAATTATATGCGCACTTTATTAACCGCAGCAGGGATTCCTTCTTATTATGCCGTCATTTACAACGATGATTCTGTTATTAGTTTCGACAAAGATTTTCCGAAATTATCAGGAAATCATGTGATTTTAATGGTTCCTAACGAGAAAAACCCGATATGGTTAGAAAATACTTCACAACGGATTGCGTTTAACCATCTTTCATATTCCTCGCACAATAGAAATGTTTTGGCCGTGGATGAAAACGGTATTAAAATTATCGATACGCCCGTTTATCAACCCGAAGAAAGTAAAGAGTTTTTATCTGCGAAAGTGCAATTGGCTGAAGATGGAACAATAACTTCAAGTGCTTTTTTTGAATTTACTGGTGGACAGTATGATTTGAACCTTCGTTTATTCAGTCTTAAAAATGATGAAATTCAAGAAGCCCTGAAAAGCAGACATTATAACCTGCAAATTGATCAAGTCGCTGTTAATAATCTGGTCAATAATAGAGATGATGTTAAAATAACCTATGATCTTATTTTGAAAGCGAAGGGGTTTTCGAAAAAACTTGGAAATGATTTATTTTTCCCAGTAATGCCTTTTTATCAGGCGGTTGCCTTTACCACCAATACCGAGAGAAAACTTCCGTTCGAAACAGCGTTTCCGTTTCAAGATGATTATGAAATTGAATTTACCGCACCGGTAGGTTATAAATTTGGCGAACTCCCAGAACCTGCAGAATTTTCAACTGAATTTGGATCTTATGCCCTGAATTATAAAATAAAGGACGATAAATTATCAGTACGGCGCATTTTAACCATTAAGAAAGGAATTTATCCGAAAGAGAAATTTAAAGATTACGTAGATTTCAGAAAAAAAACTGCCTCCAAAGACAATACTAAAATCTTAATCTCAAAAATATGATTAAAAAATGGATCCTTTTTATCGGATGCTTCTTGGCGAGTGTCCTTTACTCCCAACACAAATTCCTAAATGACCCTAAACTGTCTGATGAGGATTTGAAAAGTACCCAATCTAAAATTGAAGCCGATGCGCCCGCAGAAGTTTTATACCGGTCTGTACATTTTATGATTGATTACAATGGTTTTTTAACTCAAGAAATTGTCAGTCGTGTCAAAATTTATAATAAAGATAATGCTGGAGATTATTTAGATCATGAGATTGCTGTTTACGATTCCGGTAGAGGTGATCGCGAAACCCTGAGCAATCTAAAAGCAATAACCCATACTTGGGAAAATGGTAAAAAAGTATCGACTAAAATCGAGCGCGATGAAAAGTTTAAGTCTAAAGAAGATAAGAACTATACGGTCACCAAGTTCGCTTTTGCTAATGTGAAAAATGGCTCAGTAGTTGAGTATTCCTATACCCTTTACAGTCCATTTTTATCTTCTACACCACGGATTCTGATTGAAGAAGAAATTCCGGTGAAATATGTGGAATATGTTTTTGATCACCCCAAACCACTGGGTTATACCATTAATTATAAAGGCAGTTTAGCACCAAATTTCCGGGATTCTGGCTCCAAAGTTTTATATGGTAGTGAATATGAAACCTACCGATTTGCATACGAAAAACTTCCCGCTTTTAAAGATGAAAAATTTGTGTTGAATAATAATAATTATAAGACAGGTATTAAAGCAGAGCTTAATTCAACTTTATTCAATAATGTATTTAAATCCTATTCTCTTTCGTGGAAGGATATTCAAAAAAGATTATATGAACATGACGATTTTGGCTTACAACTGAAAAAAGAAAACCTGGTAAAAAATGTACTTCCCGCAGAAATCGGAGCAATAACTGGTAAAATTGAAAAGGCAAATGCGATTCTAAAATTCGTGCAAAAAAACTACACCTGGAATAAAGAAGATGATACCTTTACAGATAAAGGAATTAAAAACCTACTGACCACAAGAATCGGAAATACAGCAGAGATTAATCTTCTTTTAACCATGCTTTTGAGAGATGCTGGTTTTCAAGCTGATCCTGTGGTTTTGTCAACGGTGAAAAGAGGAATGTTGCTGGCTTATAATCCCTCGATTTCCCAACTTAATTTTGTTTTGGCCTCTTTTACAGAAGGTGGCAAAATTTTTCTACTTGATGGAACTTCTAAATTGACGGAAATCAACATGGTTTCACCCCGAGCCCTAAACCATTACGGAATCGTAATGTCTAAAGATGATGCGAAACAGATCAATGTAATTTTTCCCGAAGTAAGCAAAACCCTACTTTCCATCAACGCGAAATTGACTCCAGAAGGAACTTTTGAAGGTCATTTTGCAGACCGAGACACAAAATTATATGCCATGATCGCGAATGAAAATTATACTGATGACGAAAAGGTTTTTGCAAAAAATTACCAAGATGAGTATAAATTTCCATTCACAAATTTGAAACATGGATTACAGCCAAACAATGATTTTGAAACGAGTTTTGATTTTAGTTCAGACACTTTTGTAGACAATATAGGCAATAAACTAGTTTTTAATCCACTGCTTTTTCTCTATTCGCAAAATCACAACTATGATCAAACAGAGCCAAGAAGAGCTGCTATTGAATTTTATTCTGCCTATGATCGGGCAAAGAAAGTAACCATCACCCTTCCAGAGGGTTATGAATTTGAAAATGTGCCCAAGTCTAAGAAATTCCGCACGGAAGATAGTGCGTTGCAATACAGCTATGTTGTTACACAAACCGGCAATCAATTGACTGTTGAAACTACAGTTCAAATCGATGATTCTGTTTTTCCGAAAGAGTATTATCCCGCTTTTAAACAGATCTATGATAATGTAACCAAAATGGAAGCACAAGTCGTAACCGCTGTTAAGAAGAAATAAATCCTTGAAATTATAAAATTGAATACCTGTCTCGGCGAAGAGACAGGTATTTTTAAACATAAATGATTTGAGATTGAATCACTTTTTTACCTAATTTTTCTAAAACCGATTGATATTCATCTAATTGTAACTGATGTTTTTTCTGCGGATCTCCTGTTTTAAAATCGATGATAATCATTCCGTTTTCTGTTTCAATTAATCGATCTGGCCGGTAAATTGATGAGGTTCCGTTTTCAGAAATCATAAGGTCTTTTTCATTAATAACGGTTTGGTTTTCTTTGAAATAGGTAGCATAATTTTCATTATGAATGATGTTGAAAATTCGGTCCTTAATTTCAGTGTTCTCTTCATGGGTAATGATTCCCTCCAAAACATAACTTTCTAATACTTTTTCTACATCTTTGGCCGTATTGATTCGAGCTAGAATTTCGTGCGTAAAAATCCCCATTCTAACTTTTTCTACCCGGTTTTGATAGCTTTTCGTAGGCGTTGCAATTTTAATCGCATCGGGATATTTATCTTTGTCCATCGTAAGGTGAATCGCTTTTGTTGTAAATTCGGTGCTTTTCTGCGCGGTTTGCTTATTCAAATTTTCAGCAGAAACCCTGTATAAATCAAATGACAATTGAAGTTCACCCGCTTCATTTCGGGGTATTTTAGATGCTAGAAAGTCATAAATTTCTAAATGATTAGTCGTTTTATTGGGTTGCTCAATGTAGAAAAAAAGCTGTTCTGCTGCTCTGGTTGTAGCGACATATTGCAAGCAGAAATCATCAATTTTTTCCTGATAAGAGTTCTCATAATTAAATGTTGCAATTTCTGGATCATATATTTCTAAAGTGGTGTCGAAGAAATGTACATTCACAGAACTGAGTAGTTCCTCGGAGCTGGTTTCAAACCAATAACTGCTTTTCTTCGAACCGGCTGCATTTTTCATTGGTAAAAGAACCACAGGGAATTCCAGACCTTTTGATTTATGAATCGTCATAATTTGAACGGCATCAACATTTTCTGAGGCTTGAATCGTTTTGCTGTTCGCCTCTTCTGCCCAGTATTTTAAAAACTCCTTTAATGTAGATCCAGCATTTTGAGAATAAGCGAAAAGCATTTCTAAATAATTGAAAAGAAAATCGGTTTCTTTGTCTTTGACAGAAAATTCTTGTAAAAAATGTTCTATGAAATTATACAGATTGAGTTGCAGTAAATCCTTTGATTGAAGTTGAAGGCCATATTTTTCAAAAATTGAAACTTCCATTTTAGATTTCGTTTTCAATGCCAATATTTCCATGATTTCATTGCTGAAATCATCCATTTCTATTCTACCTAAAACCTTTAAATAATAAAGCATTTTTACCGCAAACTGAAGGTTTTTTGGATTTTCTTCCCATTTCAAAAACTCGGTCAATGCTAATAAAGTCAATGATAAGTTAAGCGTTAAACCCGATTCTGAAATCGTTTTAATATAAACATCATCTCCTTTATAATTTACTTTTTGATTCCCCAGTAATTGTGAAAAAGTAAAAATATCAAAGTTTCCGCGACAAAGAATCGTAATGTCTGAGAACCGAAAACCTTGCGCCAAACAAGTTTCAATATCATCCCGCATTTTCTCGGAGGTACTTTCATAATACTGGCTTTTTTTGGTGGCGTTTTCGATAAGATTAATTCTCACGCGACCTTCCATATCTGATTTTGCCTTTTGGTGTGAGCCTTTTCCAAAAATTTCCTGGTGCTCAGTTTCCGTAAACTGCGACATATAATCGTACAATTTATTGTTGAAGTCTACGATGTTTTTTGCACTTCGATAATTATTTTCTAAGTTTTCAACTTTCGCTTTAACTGGTGCGTTTTCTTTATGATTAATAATATCCAGCATCAGTTGCGAATCGCCGCCACGAAAACGATAAATGCTCTGTTTTGGATCACCAACCAAAGTAAAACTCATGTGTTCCTGGGAAATTGCATGATCTCTTAACGGTAAAAAATTCTGCCATTGCAGTAAAGAAGTATCCTGAAATTCATCGAAAAAATAATGCGAAAATTTCGTTCCTATTTTTTCATAAATAAAAGCAGTAGGCTCCTTACGTAAATTTTCATGAATCATAACATTGAATTTCGACAGTAAAACCAGATCGTTTTCTTGCTCGATTTCTGCTAATTTATCCTGAATATCGTTATTTACTTTTAATGGAAGAAGGGCATTCAGAATTTTTTCTTTCTTTTCAGCTTCAACATGATTTTCAATGATCTTTTTTCGATGGTCCAAGAGGAAATCTAGAATTTCAAGAATTTCTGCTTCTCTATTTTTTGATTTTGAAGAAGCTCCTTTTCTAATTTTTTCTTCTCGTGCTAATTCTTGTTCAATGGTTTCATATAAAAGCGGAATTTTTTTGTCTATAAACTTTTCAAAAAACCCACCGATTCCATTTTTACCATCAGCAAAATCGCCAACATTCAAGTCTTTTTCTTGAAGCAAAGTCATGGCCTGTTCTGCAATTTTCAAGGAATCCTCTCTTAACTCTTTGATGTTTTTCCGCAAATTCTTTTTTGTATGCTCATAAACATCCCAATCAAAATTCTTATTTTCATTCAGTTGAAAGTAATGTTTATCCTGAACATATTCTTTAGCAGAATTATAAAGGGTTTTATTCAGGTCAATTCGGTCATTATTATCCAGCGTATAATTCACAAAATCCATAAAAGCTTCAGAAATTTTATTTTCTTCACCAATGTCTTCCAGCATTTTATCTACTGCTTCAATTAAAAAGGGCTCCGCATTAATTTCTAAATTAAAGTTCTGAGCTAAACCCAATTCTTGTGCAAAACTTCTTACTAATTTAGAATTGAACTTGTCGATCGTGCTGATATTTAAGGTAGAGTAGTGGTGGAGGACATAATCCAGCATTTTTTTGGAACGCTCGTGTAATTCTTTCAGCGGAATAGTAAAACCCTCATTTTTTAGTTTAATCTCAATGTTGATCAAATCATTATTGGATTCATAAGTTTCCAGCGAAAACTTTTTTAACCAATCGATAATTCGGTGCTTCATCTCATTGGCGGCTTTATTGGTAAAGGTCAACGCGAGAATATTTCGAATTTTATCCGCTTGCGAAGGATACTTTAAACAGATAGCTAATAGATTCTGAACCAGAGCGTAAGTCTTTCCGGAACCAGCAGAAGCATTGATTACTTTATAGTCGGGTTGCATTGTTTTATTTTATTGAGTTTAAAAATACTAAAATAATTTGTCAATTCAGAAAAAAATCTTATTTTTGCAATCCAAAATGAGATGTAAATTATGTTAATAATCCCAGTAAAAGATGGTGAATCCATCGACAGAGCTTTAAAAAAGTACAAAAGAAAATTTGACAAAACAGGAACTATCAGAGCTCTTAGAAGTCGTCAACAATTCAATAAGCCTTCTGTTGTGAAGAGAGCAGCGAATACCAAAGCAGCTTACAAACAAAGAAACTTGAGCATCGAAGAGCAAGCTTAGAGAAAATTTCTTTTCAGAAAATACCCAAATCACTTTTCAAATACTTATATTTGGAGAGTGATTTTTTGTTGGTTAAGGTATAATGATAGAAAGATTCTTAGAATACATAGAAGTAGAAAGGCGCTATTCGCCACATACGGTAACCAGTTACCGTAAAGACCTAAATGATTTCTCTGTTTTTTTAATGAGAACAGAATCACATCAGGATTTCACCAAGGTCGATAAAAAAATCATTAGAAATTTTATGACCGATTTAAGTTTGGCTGAATTTTCTAAACGTAGCATCAACAGAAAGCTATCTTCTTTGCGAAGTTTTTTTGTTTTTATGTTAAAGGTGGGCCAGGTAAAAGTGTCGCCGCTGGAAACAATTCAATCCTTAAAATTTTATGCAGAAAAACAAATTCCTTTCTCAGCAGCAGAGATGACGGATTTGCAATCCTTAGAAGTTAGACCTAAAAATGGAAACTTTTTGAAAGAATTGATTATTGAAACCCTGTATCAAACCGGTATGCGGAAGGCAGAACTCACCAACCTTTTACTCAGCAATATCGATTTTAGCAAGAATGAAATTAAGGTAGTTGGGAAAGGAAACAAATCACGAATTATTCCGATCTCGATGCAGCTCTTGGAAGGTTTCAAATTCTATTTAACAAAAAGAAACCCCTTGGAATCGAGTAACATGTACTTTTTCATCAGTGAAAAGGGTAAAAAACTCAATGATAAATTTGTCTATTCTGCGGTAAATTCCTACCTTGGTCTTGTCACTTCGAAGACGAAAAGAAGCCCTCATATTTTAAGACACAGTTTCGCAACTCATGTTTTAGAAAATGGGGCTGAAATTTCTAAAGTCAAAAAATTGATGGGACATTCGTCTTTGGCTTCAACACAAGTTTATACCACAGCCAATATCGAACAATTAAAGAAAGTGTTTAATAATGCTCACCCTAGAGCGAAAAAAAAGTAGATTATGAAAATTAAAGTTCAGTCAATAGGATTGACTCCACATGCACCACTTGAAGAATATTTAGAAAAGAAACTCAATAAACTGGAAACTTTTTATGATAAAATCCATGGTTGTCAGGTTTTTCTCAAAGTAGAAAATGGCGGGGGAAAAGAAAACAAGACCGCAGAGATTAAATTAGAGGTGCCAGGGGATGATATCGTTGTGAAAAAGACTTCTTCCTCTTTTGAAGAGAGTATTGATCTTTGCGCAGATGCAGCTAAAAAACTGCTAATCAAGAAGAAAGAACTTGCCTAAAAAATAAATAGAAAAAAAGTTACGAAATATTTGCAGATTTAAAATAAACTACCTTATATTTGCACTCGCAAAAACAGATAAGAAGTTCTTTAAAATCTTTGCCTCCGTAGCTCAGCTGGCTAGAGCAGCTGATTTGTAATCAGCAGGTCGTGGGTTCGAGTCCCTCTGGAGGCTCATTGAAAATAAAAATTGGGGAGGTTCCAGAGTGGCCAAATGGATCAGACTGTAACTCTGCTGTCTTACGACTTCGTAGGTTCGAATCCTACCCTCCCCACATTTTTTCATAAAAAGATTTTGTATACCTGTTAATTTATAGTAAATTTGCAGACCGTTTACCATCAATTTTTGGAAACAAAAATGCGGAAGTAGCTCAGTTGGTAGAGCGTCAGCCTTCCAAGCTGAATGTCGCGAGTTCGACCCTCGTCTTCCGCTCTAAGAAATCACAACCATTACAGCGGCTTGTGATTTTTTTTTAAATTCTTGCCGACTTAGCTCAGGGGTAGAGTGCTTCCTTGGTAAGGAAGAGGTCGTGAGTTCAAATCTCATAGTTGGCTCTATTTTAAATCTCTTGGTTTTCCAAGAGATTTTTTTTGTCATTTTTTTCCCAGCTTTAAATAAAGGATCACGCACAAAACTTGGGGACTACGCAAAAATCTGTGTTAATCTAAACAAGAAAAATTTTCGATCTGTCACTCCTCGTAGTTGTAATCTGAAGTTTTTTATTTTTGCATTGAAGGATTCCGCAGATGCATTTGTACTTCTGTTTATAAAATAATTGAGAATATCATTATAATGTTGAGTAATGGTTCTGACTATAGTAGTAAACGATTTAAGTCCTGCGTTTTCTACATCTTTAAACCAATGCGCCAGTTTTAACGTGGCGACGGATTTTATAATTTTTTGATTGTAAATGTTTCTTAAGCCATCACTTAAGTTATATGCTTTTTCTAAATCCGGATATTGAGTGAACAAAAATGACAATATCAACAATTTTAAAACTATATAAAAGCTGTTGATCATTTTCAAAAAACTTGTCCGTACTACGATATAGTATATTTTATTTTGATTCGTTTCCGCTCTTGCTTATTTATAATAGGTTTGTTATTCTTTTTGTTATTTT